>SCSG01000041.1 GCA_004322135.1 Burkholderiaceae bacterium
TACTGCCGATTCCGACAGGATAAATTCGTAAAATATCGAAGTCAACAAGTTTTATCGAGATTTCGTTAAATCATAGAATATTTTTATATTTACCGAAATCCGATATATACTTTGCCATCGGCCACGACCTGCGCCCTTAATAGTCGAAAACACTATGCCCAATCAAGCTCTTACGTCATCCGTACCGGCGCTGCCGCCCACAGAGACCGAGGGTCTGACTGCCACTTCACCACAAACTCTAGTAAGCGTTGCATACCACCACCTGCGGCGCGACGTCATCGAAGGCCGGCTGGCACCCGGCGCCAAGCTGCGCGTTGAACACCTTAAAGACGTATACGGAGTGGGGGCCGGCACGCTGCGCGAAGCGCTGGCACTGCTTGTGTCGGATGCCCTGGTAATCGGCCAGGCCCAGCGTGGGTTCCATGTGAAGCCTATTTCCATGGCCGACTTCCACGACATCACCAAGACCCGCATTCTTCTCGAATGCGAGGCCTTGCGGCAATCCATACAGTTTGGTGACGACATTTGGGAAGGTCAGGTTGTCGCCGCCTTTCATCGCCTGGATAAGGCACAGAAACGTCTGGCCACCAACCCCTCCGAGCGCTTCAACGAATGGGAAGACCGCAACCGTGAATACCATCAGGCGCTGATCAGCGCGTGTCAGTCGCCATGGACCCTTCATTTCCTGGGTATTCTTAACCAGCAAACCGAACGTTACCGCCGACTGGTGGTAACTCGGCAGCCCATTCCTCGCGACCTGCACGTAGAACATCAGGCCATTCTGGATGCTACGTTAAACCGCGATGCCGACAATGCCAGCAAAATTCTGGCGGAACACATAAGCCTGACCTACGAGGCGGTGAAGCAACTGCCCGCGACGCTGTTCGACAAGTAATACCCGCGTGCCCATCTCTATTTCACGCACTTCCAGCGACCGCGCCTGACCGTGAGCAGTACCCGTCCAGGTTCATCCAGCCCGGTGGAATCACCAATCACCGTCACGCCTGAGCCAAATACGGAACAGACCACCATTTTTCCAAAACCGAACTCAGTCGTTCATCCGACGAGTCAATAGCTCGTCAGGAAAAATCTTGCCGCGATTCAGGATGTCACGCGGATCGAGCGCCAGTTTTATGGCGCGCATCGCCTCAAGATCGGCGCGGCTGCGCGTATGCCCCAACACACCACGCTTTTTCAGGCCTATGCCGTGTTCGGCCGATACGGAACCGGCGTATTCTTCGACGAGACCGTAAACCATGGCCTCCACCTGAAGAACCGTTTCATCGCTCGCGCCGACAATGTCCACGATGACATGCAAGTTGCCGTCCCCCAGATGCCCATAGACCAGCACGGTACTGCCTGGCCAGCGGGCACCAAGCCGCGCGACGCAATCCTGCGAGACTCGGCCCATATCTGCAATGGAGAAGCTGATGTCAAAGGCAATGAGACGCGGCATAAGAATGGGAAACGCCGTGGGGGCATCGCGCACGTTCCAGAATTCGCGCGCATCGCTGTCCGACGCTGCCACGACAGCATCTTCAATAATGCCCGCCTCCAGGCAATCCTGCAGCACTTTCTCGAAATCGGCCTGATGCCGGGCGGGATCGCCGCCAACGCTTTCCAGAAGCACATAACAACCGTGCCGGGCTGAAAGCGGCGCCCTGAGGCCGTCCACATTGGCCAGGACGTACTCGTAATAGCCCGGCCACATGACTTCAAACGCCGAAATGCCCGTTGCAAGCCGGTTGCGGGTCAGCCGCAAAAGCGCCGTCACCCTGTCGAAGTCAGCCAGACCGCACCAGGCTGTGGCCACCGAACCGGGCCGGGCCTGCAACTGCAGCACCGCCCGAGTAATAACGCCAAGCGTGCCTTCGCTGCCTATCAACAGATTGCGCAAATCAAAGCCGGCATTGTTCTTCACCATTTTTCGCACGCCACCAACGATGCGCCCATCGGCCAGCACCGCCTCCAGGTCCAGTACCTGCGCGCGCGCCATGCCATATTTGATGACACGGTTGCCGCCGGCGTTGCTGCCAAGGTTGCCGCCTATCGTGCACGACCCGCGTGCGCCAAGATCCAGCGGAAACATCATGCCCGCCTCATGCGCGCGCTCCTGAACCGTCTGCAGGGTGACACCCGCCTGAACCGTCATCGTCGCCGCTATTTCATCGATATCTTCAATGGTGTTCATGCGCTCCAGGCTAAGGGCAATGTCGCCCGCCTGCGTGCATCCCCCGCCAGCCAGTCCACTTAACCCGCCCTGCACGGCGACGGGCTGGTTATGGGCATGACAAATCGACAGTGCCTGCGACACCTCGCGTGTTGTGCGCGGATACAGTACAGCCAGTGGCGGCACTGCGGGTATGCCGCTCCAGTCGGCATTGCGCCGACCTACGATCCGCTCGCCCGAGCGGACAACCTCGTCACCCAGGCCCTTCAGAAGATCATGCAACGCATTGAGCTCGGACACGGAATTCCCTCGTGCGGTAAACGCGCCGCGCCTTATTTTTTACGGCCAAACTGCCCGGCCTGCGCGAATCCGGACTTGGCCGCGCCAACATCGCTGGCACAAACGGCTATCCGGTAACCCGCGTCGAACGACTGCCGCGCCGCCTCGGCCGTACCCGTGTACTGCCCGCAGGGCAGGCCCCTTGCACGCGCACCGTGCAGCACCTGTTGACAATGACGCTGCAACACCGACTGGTCGCCTGTCCCCAAAGAAAGAGCCAGGTCGCCCGTCCCGATGAAAATGTAGTCGATGCCAGGAACAGCCATAATGGATTCCACGTTCTGAACCCCTTTGACCGTTTCGATCATCAGACCCACCGCAACCTGCGCACCGGTTTGCAGCATGGCGTCCACACCGTCCAGCAGCGGACGCAACCCGCCGGCCGAACGCACGCCATCCGGCGGGTAGCGGCTGGCCTGCACGGCCTGCCGTGCCTCTTCGGCCGACTCGATCAATGGAACCAGCACCGACGATGCGCCCGAATCCAGCGCCTGGAAAATCTGATGAGGAGTATTCCCGGCGCAACGCGCGATGACCGGAACGTGCTGGCACGCAATCCCCACGGCCGCCTCCAGACTGTTGCGCTCCCAGAGCCCATGCTGCAGATCCAGGACGACGGCGCCAGGATGCGCACGCGCGGCAAGCTCGGCCAGCGCAACACTACCCAGCGACAGCCAGATCAGGTCGATAGGAGCTTGACCGGACAGCAAGGGCTTGAGCGAAATAAAGGCCATCTGATTTCCTGTTGTTGTACTTAGTTATCGTGCCCTGTTGCAACCGTCAACGCCTACCCCGCGATTTGGTGTCGACTTCGTTTCGCCGCCATGCCGGGTTCAGTCTTTTATTCGATCCACTGTGAGTCCGGCGGTGACCTAGCGCTCGAGCAAGCCGCGGATAAGATACATTTCG
The DNA here is from genome assembly GCA_004322135.1 of Burkholderiaceae bacterium. GTDB lineage: Bacteria > Pseudomonadota > Gammaproteobacteria > Burkholderiales > Burkholderiaceae_B > Eoetvoesia. Next base: position 3,419 of record SCSG01000041.1, read on the forward strand.
GCTTCATGCACCGTGGAAATCTGCTGCCACGCATTGTCGTCCTGCGACGCAAGGCGCCAGGTCAGCAGCGTTACCACGCACGTGTCCTTGCCATGCCGCAGCACGCCGCCGGGAATAACGCGCGACATATTGCGAAACTGCATCTTGTCGGCCTCGCGCCCCACGTCGTAGTCCACCTGCAGCCGCTCGGGATCGACGTTCAGCCGGACAAAGGTTTGCTTGCCGTCGAAAACGGACGTGCCTACGAACAGGCCCGGCTTGACCTCGTGGCGCTGCCAACTGCCCCAGGCCCATTGCCCCTGCTTTACCCCGTCGGCCATGAGCTCGAACGCCTGACGTGCTGGCACGGAGACCAGAATGCTGCTGGAATGACAATGTGGATCAATCATGACCTTTCACGCTTTATTCTGATATCTATACAAGAAGTGATCGAGAACCCGGAACTCCGAAAACCTGGAAACCTGGAAACCTGGAAACTCACAAGTTCGGAAACCCACGCCAGACACTCTTTCGAAAAACCGAATTCAGAATAATATTATTTATGGCAATACTGGCTGTCAATCCAGAAAAACTCGCATATGGCCGATTTTTATGCCAGAACTTATCAACAATTGCCAACAATCACGCCAGCAATCCCGGTTTCCGAAAAAAACTTACCGCCTGAACACGAATAATAATATATTGTATATTTACAAAGTTCCCTCAAAACGATCAGAGCATGCTTTCTTTCAGCAGAATCACTCGGCCCGTTCGCACCCAGAGCCTACGCACACAAGTCTATGAAACCTTGCTCGAGCGCATACAGCAAGGCGCCATCGGACGCGCCGACCGCCTGCTCGACCTGGAAATCGCGTCAGATCTTGGCGTATCGCGCATGCCGGTACGCGAAGCGTTGTTGCGACTGACGCACGAAGGCTACCTTGCGGGGACGTCGCGCGGATTCATGCTGCCAACACTGACGTACGAAGACATGTCCGAAATCTTTGAAGTGCGCAAGCTGCTCGAGCCGCGTGCGGCGGCCATGGCGGCACGCGACATCCAGGATGAACAGCTGCAGCAGCTGGCCACCGCCCGGGACCAGGCGCAGGAGGCACACCACGCCTCCAACTCCGGAAGATTCATCCGCGCCAATTCGGATTTCCGCCAAGTCTGGCTTCAGGCCGTTTCCAACGGGCGCCTGTCCAGCACCATCAACCGATTCGCCGACCACGTGCAGGCCGTGCGCTTCGACACATTGCAATCGGCCGCCACGCGTGAAATCGCCCTGGCGGGGCTAGGCAGGATATTATTGACATTCCAGCACCACGACGTGCTGGAAGCACAGGATTGCATGGCACGGTTTCTTGTCGATTCCGAAGACGCCTTTTTCAAGGCGTGGCGCGACACGCACCCAGCCAAGTCCGACAGCAAGCCGAAAGGCCTTTCCGCCTCCCAATAACCCCGCGACCGAATCCGCTTTCACCGCTACGTTCGAACGCCACCACAAACATCAACCATGAACAAAGAGACAAAGAACGCCGAAATCCGCCTGGTGCGACGCCCGGGAAAGCACCTTGATCCACTCGATTTCTCCGAGGTTGCCACATCCGTGGAAGACCCCAAGGCGGGCCAGGTCCTGATAAAAGTGCTGTGGCTTTCCATGGACACCTACCTGTACGAGCGCACCGTGGAAGACGTGATGGGACCCAAGGTGGCGCTGAATACCCGCATGGTAGGCCGCGGCGTGGGAATCGTCATGGCCGGCAGCATGGCGCCCGGCACAGTGGTCTCGGGTGAATTCGGATGGCAAAAATACGCTACCGTGAACGAATCCGCAATCGCTCCGGTAAGCCATGCCGATGTACCAAAAACCTGGCATCTTTCCGTTCTTGGCGCCCCCGGACTTACAGCCTGGACGGCGCTGCACAAAGTGCTGCGCCTTACTGCCGGGAAAACCCTGCTGGTATCCGGCGCGGCCGGAACCGTGGGGTCCATCGTCGCGCAGTTAGGGGTGGAAGCCGGCCTTCACGTCATCGGCATTGCAGGCGGCCCTGAAAAATGCCGTGCGCTGATGCAGCTGGGTCTTCAGGCCACGATCGACCGCAAAAGCGTGGGCGACTGGAAGCAGGCCATTACCGCCGCCGCGCCAAAAGGAATCGATTTCTATTATGACAATGCGGGCGGGAAAATACTGGAAGCCGTCGTGCAAGTCATCAACGCGCGCGGACACATTGTTCTGTGCGGCCACAACAGCGAATACACCTCGGGCAAGACGGCGCAAATAACTGCAACCGACGTGTTGTACAAGGGCCTGACGGTACACGGATTCCGGCAGTTCGACCATCGGGAAGAGTTTGCCGAAGGCCGCGCTGATCTGGTCCGGCTCTTGCAGCAGAAGAAGCTGCGCATCAACGAAAATATCCACGAAGGGCTGGCCTCGGCACCATCCGCGCTGCGCGATATGCTGGAAGGCAACGGATTTGGCAAACACTTAGTCAAAGTACAGGACGAATAAGCTCGTGGCGACGCTCTCTTCCATGCCAGACAGGCCACCACGTATCGGCATTGCCGGCGCGGGCGCCATCGGCTGTGCCATCGCCGCCACTCTGGCGCACACGGGCCTGCCGATCCAGCTTCTGGCGCGCGGCGTCACGCTTGAGGCCATACAGCGCAACGGCATCCAGTTCACGCGCGCGCAAGACGTCATTCACGTGCCGGTGCAGGCGTCATCCAGCGCCCAGGAACTGGGTGGGCAGGACATCCTTTTTCTGTGCACCAAGGCCCACCAGCTTGCACAACTGCTGCCGGCCATCAAGCCCATGATCACGCCGCAGACCTGCATAATTCCCCTGGTCAACGGTGTGCCGTGGTGGTATTTTCAGCGCATTGAAGGACGGCTTGCGGGACGAGCCGTGAATTCAGTCGATCCCGATGGTGCGCTGCTGCGCGCCCTGCCATCCGAACAAGTCCTTGGATCAGCCGTTTTCATGACGGTAGAACGCCCGGCGCCCGGCGCTGTCGTGTCGCGCAACCCCCTGCTGCTGATCCTGGGCGAACTGGATCACACCGAAACGCCCAGAGTACAAGGCATTGCCGCCGCACTGAATGCAGCCGGCCTGCCTACACGCGTCAGCGCCAGCATACGCGACCCGCTCTGGACCAAGATCATCGCCAACCTCACGTCCAACCCGATGTCCGTGCTTACCGGTGCGACACTCGAAGCGCTGTTCAGTGACCCGCGCCTGCTGCCTATCGTGCGCAGGCAGCTTCACGAAGCCATGACGCTGTCCGCCGCGTATGGGGCACGGCTGGAATTCGACCCCACGACGTTCATTGCCCAGGCAGCCGCGATGGGTGCCGTGCGCACCTCGATGCTGCAGGATTCGCTGCAAGGCCTGCCACTGGAACTGGCCGCCATCGGCGATGCCGTACTTGAACTCGCGCACCTGCAGGAAATCCCCATGCCGGTCACCGAGGACATCATCGCGCTGGCGCATTATCGCGACAGCACAACACACCCCCCCCACCCCCAACACGGAGACACAAAATGAATGCCATCACCCACCCCGAAGTCATCGCGCCCGAGCCCGTGGTGCGCCCCGCGCATTGCAGCGACGACGAATGGGCGCTGCGCTGCGAACTTGCCGAGTGTTACCACCTAGTGGATTACCTGGGCTGGACCGAAGCCATCTTCAATCACATCTCGGCACGCCTGCCGGGGCCAACCCATCAATACCTGGTCAACCCGTTCGGATTGAATTACTACGAAGTCACCCCGTCCAATCTCGTCAAGGTGGGCCTGGATGGAAAGAAGCTGGAAGAATCGCCCTGGGAAGCCAACCCCGCAAGCTTCTCGCTGCATGGCGCGCTGCATGAAGCGCGCGACGACATTCGCTGTATCATCCACGTTCACACCACCGCCATCTCGGCCGTGGCGCAAAAACGCGAAGGCTTCGACTACAACAACTTCTATGGCGCACAGCTTTATGGCCGTGTCGCTTACCACAACTTCGAAGGCATAACGCTTTCTGACGACGAACGCCCGCGCATGGTAGCCAGCCTTGGCGACAAGCATGTGCTGGTGCTGCGCAACCACGGCATTGCCGTCGCCGAAGCCAGTATTGCCAAAGCCATGTTCCTGCTGTGGACCGTACAGCGTGCCGCTGAAATCCAGTGTGCCGCCGCTGCTGTACCGGGCGAAAACACCCACCTGCCTGAAGCGGTCAAAGTGAAATGCACGGAGCAGACCACCATGCTTATCGGCAAGAGCCGGTTCGCCACGCGTTTCTTCGACGGCTATGTACGCAAGATGCACTCGCAGCGCGGCCCAAGCTGGTAGCGTTCAAACGGACGCAACGCGCAACAGGCGGTCTACCCGGCGGTGTCCGCCGCCTCTTCGAGCCCAAGGTAGGCGCGTCGCAGATGCGGTTGCGCCAGCAGTTCTGCCGGCGTACCGGTTGCCACGATGCGACCTTCTTCAAGCACGGCGGCGTTTTGCGCGATTTGCAGGGCCATGGTGACATTCTGCTCGACCAGCAAAACTGCCATGCCTTCAGCGTGAATGTCGCTGATGGCCTTGAACATATTCAACACAATGCTTGGAGCCAGTCCCAGGGACGGCTCGTCGAGCAGCATCAGTTTGGGCTTGGCCATGAGCGCGCGGCCAATAGCCACCATCTGTTGCTGGCCACCCGAGAGCGAACCAGCCGGATGGGCAAGCTTGGGCACCAGGTCGGGAAACAGGGCGCACACGTGCTCGAGTGATTGCGCCCGCATGGCTTTTGCCTTGGCCGTATAGCTGCCCAGCTCAAGGTTTTCACGGACGGTCATGCCAGTGAACAGGCGGCGCCCCTCGGGCACCAGCGCAATGCCGCGCGCACAAAACCGGTGCGGAGCCAATTTGCTGATGTCGTCACCATCGAATACGAGCTTGCCGGCACTGAGCCGGTTCAGACCGGCAATGGCGTTGATAAGCGTGGTCTTGCCAGCGCTGTTTGGGCCCACCACACAAAGCAGCTCGCCGTCGCCCACCGTCAACGAAACGTCCCACAGCGCGGTGGCGGCGCCATACGCAACACGAATGGATTGAACCTCAAGCATATGCGGGAGCTCCGGAAGCCGACGGAGGCGTACCATTGGCGGGTTTGCCCAAATAAGTAGCCACCACATCGGGGCGGGACATGACTTCGGCCGGCAGCCCCTGGGCCAGAACCTCGCCCTGATTGAACACAACAACGCGATCACACAACGCCATGACCGCACGCATGACGTGCTCGACAAAGACAATGGTCGTACCCTGCGCGCGTATGCGCTGGATCAGCGCAACGGCCTCGTCGATTTCGGAGGGCGTGAGCCCCGACAGGACTTCGTCGAGCATCAACAACTGAGGATGTGCCGCCAGGGCACGTGCAAACTCAAGGAACTTGCGCTGATGCAGATTCAGGTCTTCGGGCAGAACAAAGGCGCGATCGGCCAGCCCGGTGAATTCAAGCCAGTGCCAGGCATCGCGCTCGGCCCGCTGGCGTTCCCGCTGACGGGCGCCGAACATGGCAGGCAACGCCACGTTTTCCAGCACGGTAAGGTGTGCAAAGGGCCGCGGTATCTGATACGTGCGCGCAATGCCGCAACCGGCAATACGATGCGCGCCAATACCGGAAATCTTCTTGCCGGCGAAGGTCATGCTGCCCGAGGTTAACGGAAAGTGCCCGCTGACAACGTTGATGAACGTGGATTTGCCCGAGCCATTCGGCCCAAGCAGGCCCAGAATTTCGCCACGCATGACGTCCAGATCGACCTCGTGCAAGGCCTGAACACCCTGAAATGCCTTGCTGACGCCGCGCGCCGACAGAAGAACCTGGCTCGTAGCGGCCAATGGGCCCGGTGCCACCGGTGCCGCGGGTGTCTGCGCATCTTGCTCTGCGGCCGCCTTGCGCGCCTGCGCCACTACCGGCCTGGGCATGAATTTTTTCAGCAGCTGCCCCAGCACGCCTTCGGGCATGAAAAGAATGACGGCAATCAGAATGACGCCCATGGAAACCTTCCCCAGCACCACACTGTCACCCGACGTAAAGCTGTACAGCAGAATGGTGATGATCGTGGCGCCGACCGCAGGCCCGGCCCAATGCCTGGTGCCACCCAGGACGCTCATGAGTATGACGGTAATCGGCAGCAGCACCGTGAAAATATCGCCTGTCGTGACGTACGACACGAACAGCGCGTGCACACCGCCCACTACACCCGCCAGCGCGCACGACAGCGCAAACGCGACAACCTTGTACCAGAAGGTGGGGACGCCCATGACTTCGGCGACATCTTCATCATCGTGAATGGCGAACAGGCCTGTGCCGAAGCGCGCGTAGAACACCACGACCGCCACCGCCACGGTAAGGACGGCGGCCGCCAGAGCCAGATAAAAGAATGTGGCCGACGCCGAGGGCCCGATTTGCGGCACGGGCACGGCACTTAGATAAACGCCAGGGCCGCCGTCGATAGGCGTATTCAGGACGATGGTGGCCACCACGAACGTTGCCGCCAGCGTCAGCAGGGCGAACAGTTCACCACGCACCGCCTTGACGCGAAACGACACCACGCCCAGAACGATGCCAAAGAGCGCCGCCATGCCAGCGGCGGCCGGCAACGTCCACAGGAAGGGAACGTCGAACTGACTGGTAAGCACTGCCGTCGTGTACATGCCAATGCCGAAGAACGCGCCGTGCCCAAACGAGAAATACCCCGAATAGCCAGACAAAATATTCCACGACGTAGCCAGCGCAACCCAGTGGAACACAAGGTACAGGACAGACAGGTAGAAGGGGGGTAGGCCAAGGTATGGAATCGTGCCAAGCGCCAACGCCAGAACGGCCACCAACAACAGGGATTTCTTCATGCCTGGATTCTCTCGGGCCGCACCAGCAACACGACGATCAATAACGAAAACGAAACCAGCGGCGCCCAGGAGGGTGACGCGACAGCCATGGTGATGGCCTCGCTGACGCCGATGACGCACCCCGCAATAATGGGACCCATGGGCCGCCCCAGCCCGCCCAGCATGACGCAGGCAAACACCACACCTATCCAGGTGTATATCTGCGAAGGCGCCAGCGTGTAACCCAGTGCAATGCACACGCCGGCAATACCGGCGAGCGACGCGTTCAGGCCCGAAAGCAACAGCCCCAGTACCCGCTGGTTTATGCCAAAGGCCGCCGCGATGGGCGCGTCTTCGGCGGCGGCGCGAATGGCCTTGCCGATGTCGGAGCGGCGCAGAACCTGCCACACAATCAGTGAAATTCCCAGGCTCAGGCCCAACGTAATGAGCTCGGGTTCAGGCAGATACAACGTGCCCAGCTGCAACTTGTGATTGGAATACGTCGATTCAAGCCGCCGGTAGTCGGCCGTCCAGATCCACTGCAGCACGGCCTCGACGATGATGGTCAGGCCGAACGTAACCAGCAGGGAATTGAACGGCGTGACCCGGAATCGGGTAAGCACCCAGTGCACGGCCACTCCCACGACAAAGAACACGGGAATGATCATGAGCAGGGTAAGCAGCGGATCGACGCCTCCGTAGGTTGAAAACTGATACGTGAGGTAAGCACCGAGAAACGCCAGGGCAAAGTGCGCCAGATTGATCTGACGCAGCATGCCCCAGGACAAACTTAAGCCAAGCCCCAGCAACCCATACAACGCACCCGTGAAAATTCCACCCAGGACAGCCTGGGCCAAAAGCGTGAAGCTTGGAAAACTCATCGATTACAACCGCTCAGGAGGCTCGTAGTTTTGCGCCCGGAGCGGCCCAGTCGTGCGGATATACCACCAGCCACTTGCCTTCCTGCACCTGCTTGATGCGGCTTAGGTCGTCACCAAAATTGCCTGGCCCGTTAAAGCGCAGCGTGCCCTGAATGGTCTTGACCCGGTTCGCCCGAAGCCAGTCGGCCAATTTCTTGTCGTCGAGTGACTTGTTGGCCGTGACCGTCGCCTCGATGATTTGCCAGGCCGAGAACGATGCAGCGGCCTGGGTGTCGACAGACGTATCGGGCAGGCCAGCCTTGGCGGCACGCTCGGCGAATGTCTTGACGAACCAGGCGGCAACCGGGTCGTTGGTGAACGGCGGGTGCGATTCGAATATGGTCACCGACAAGGCGTTGTTCGCCTCGGGCACCTTCAGCATGGGGCCCGGTGCGGGATAGTGATAAAACTGATTGCGCGGCACGTAATCAATTTTTTTCATGGCGTCGATGAGCTGATTGCCTTCGAGCCCAATGGCGCCCACCCAGAGGAAGTCGGGGTTGGCCTCTTTGATGCGCCCGGCGATTGGCCCGAAATCACGATTGCCGAAATCCCATTCGAGATACAGCACTTCCTTGACGCCACGTTTTTTCATGACCTCGCGTGCCCCCACCGAGACAAAGTGCAAGGAGGGGAATTTACTGGTGACGATGGCCACGGTCTTGGGCATGTGCGGCGTACTGGCCATGGCATCAAGAACCAGATTCGGCGTGGAGATTTCAGGCGTGGGGCCGAATGACCATGAAGAAAACTGACGATCGTACTTGGCCAGTTTGGGAATGCCGAATGTGTGGTGTACCAGCATTTTTTCGTGGCGCTGGGCAACGCCCATGGCCGAAAGAATGTTGCCAGTGGCGTATGGCCCAAGCAGCAGGTCGACTTTATCGGACGTAATAAGCTGCTCGTACAGCGTGCGCGCGATATCGGGCTTGGACTGGTCGTCTTTGAGCAACCACTGAACCGGCCGACCCAACAACCCGCCGCGCTTGTTCAAATCTTCAACGTAGATCTCGCCCGTAAGCTTGTGAACCATTGCCGTGGCGGCCAACGGGCCAGTCAATGCCAGCGTACTGCCAATTACGATGGGTTTGCCCGCCGGTTGAGCAAAAGCAACGCGCTGCGCAAGCGCCCCCGCACCCGCCGCGCCAAGCGCGGCAAGGAATACTCGTCGATCGACTGTCATGAATTTGTCCCCTGGCTTTTAGATTTTGAAGCGAGAAATCGAGCGGCGAAGCGCATGCGCGCCTCGTCGCCAAAAATTCGATATACCAAGCCTGGCCGCGCGTACCCCGGCAACCTCTTCCCTTGTATTTTCTACAGATTATATCCAGTGCACTTAAAAATAGAATCAGGGTTTCCACGCGGGGAAACCCGCCGCCCGCGCAGGGGCAACAACCCGCAGTAACAAACGCTTATCGGGCGCCGCATCGCAAAACACTAGACCCATCCCCCCTTGGCCTCGTATACTACCCCCCAGTACATTATCAGGGTGATGATTCGTGCCACATTCCGTGCTGGAAAAAAAACGCGTGCTGGCGCGTGTGCGCCGCATACGCGGTCAGTGTGATGCCCTTGTTCGCGCACTCGACGCCGATACCGACTGTGCTCCGGTGCTGCAGCAAATAGCTGCCATCCGTGGTGCCGTCAACGGCCTCATGTCCGAAGTCATGCAAGCACACATCCGTGAGGAGTTTGGCCCGGCCACCGCATCCAAAGCCCAGCGAGCCCAACGCGTCACCGAGCTCGCGGAGCTGGTGCGCTCCTATCTGAAGTAATGCCATTGGGCAATGCGGTCGGCGCCATTCAGCAATGGCCACGGCATACTGCCCCTGAAATCCACGTAGTCCAAGGAGAACGAAATGAAATCACGCGCCGCTGTTGCCTTTGAAGCCGGCAAGCCATTACAGATTGTCGAAATCGACGTCGAACCCCCACACAAGGGCGAGGTATTGGTAAAAATCATCCATACCGCGCTTTGCCACACCGATGCCTACACGCTTTCAGGCATCGACCCCGAAGGCGTATTCCCGGCCGTGCTGGGGCATGAAGGCGGCGGCATCGTCGTCGAGGTCGGCGAGGGCGTCACCAGCGTGAAACCGGGCGACCACGTCATCCCGCTGTACACGGCCGAATGCGGCGTCTGCAAGTTCTGCAAATCCGGCAAGACCAACCTGTGCTCTTCGGTGCGCGCCACCCAGGGCAAAGGCTTGATGCCCGACGGCACCACACGGTTCAGCTATCAGGGCAAACCCATTTACCACTACATGGGCACCAGCACGTTCAGCGAATACACGGTACTGGCCGAAGTCTCGGTAGCCAAGATCAACCCCAAGGCGCCTCTGGACAAGGTCTGCCTGCTTGGTTGTGGTGTCACCACCGGCATCGGCGCCGTGCACAACACCGCCAAGGTAAAAGAAGGCGACAACGTGGCCGTGTTCGGGCTGGGCGCCATTGGCCTGGCCGTCATCCAGGGTGCCAAACAGGCCAAGGCCGGGCGCATCATCGCCATCGACACCAACCCCGACAAATTCGGCCTCGCCAAGGTCATGGGGGCAACCGAATTCGTCAACCCCAAGGACCACGACCGCCCCATTCAGGAGGTCATCACCGAAATGACCGACGGCGGTGTTGAATTCAGTTTCGAATGCATAGGCAACGTGGACGTCATGCGCTCGGCGCTGGAATGCTGCCACAAGGGCTGGGGTGAAAGCGTCATTATTGGCGTGGCCGGCGCTGGGCAGGAAATCCGCACAAGGCCATTCCAGCTTGTAACCGGGCGCGTCTGGCGCGGCAGTGCCTTTGGCGGCGTCAAGGGGCGCAGCCAGCTGCCCGGCATGGTTGAACAGGCGATGGCCGGCGACATCAACCTTGACCCTTTCATTACCCACACCATGCCGCTGGAACGCATCAACGAGGCCTTCGATCTTATGCATGAAGGCAAATCCATTCGGACCGTCATCCACTATTAACGACTTTTGCAGGGAAGGGCGGCACGCGACCACGCAGCGCCGCATAAATCATCCAACCGGAGACTAATCATGAGTGCAATATCACTTCATCCGCAGGTGGACCATGGCATAACGCCAACAGATCCGAACTTCAAGGGCGGCACGCTGGAATGCCTGTGCGCAACCAACAAAGTGGTCGTGCGGCTCGATTCACAAACCGCGTACAACCACGCCTGCGGCTGCACCAAGTGCTGGAAGCCCAAAGGTGCCATGTTCTCCATGTTGTCTGTCGTTCCGCGTGAGAAGGTCAGCGTCATCGCCAATGGCGACAAGCTCAAGATCGTGGACGAAAGCGCCACCATTCAGCGGCACGCCTGCAAGGAATGCGGCGCACACATGTTCGGACTCATTGAAAACAAGGACCACCCTTTCCACGGCCTGGCCTTCGTGCACACCGAGCTCTCACCGCAAACCGGCTGGGCCGCTCCGGGCTTTGCCGCCTTTGTTTCCTCGGTCATCGAAGCCGGCACACCACCGGCACAAATGGGTGCGGTACGCGCACAGCTGCGCGAACTGAAGCTGGAACCCTACGACAGCCTGTCGCCGGAACTGATGGATATGGTCGCCACACAAGCCGCCAAAGCCAAAGGTACATTGCGCACCTGAAAAGTGTCGCCTTGAAAGAATATGGCCCGCATTACGCCGGGCCATATTCTTTTGCACTGTGCAAGATTCACATCGACCACGGCAACCTTACCTCGGTTACAGAGAACCACACTTCACGCAAACTGCTGCGACGAACTATTTACCGAATTCTTCGAGCAATTTGCGCCGGCTGCTGCCGATCATTTACCCGGGTCTTTCACGTCGTTGAAGTGTGCCACTTCAACGACCTTGTTGACGCCATTGGCGCGTACGATCTTGCCTATATATATACGCTGCACAATATCCCGGGTCGCGGGATCAATACTGATTGGGCCACGCGGACTTTGCAGTTTCAATTTCTTCAACGCGGCAACCACCTTATCACCGTCTTCCACATCGCCGTGCAGCGTGTTCGCCACCGAGTAAATGGCCGCCATGCCATCGTACCCGGCAACCGAATACGGCGCGGGCAGATCCTTGCCGCCCGACACTTGCTCATAGGCCTTTACAAAGGTATCGTTTACTGGCGAATCCCGGCCTTCCAGATACTGCGTTGATGTATAAATGTCTGTAGCCGACGGGCCCAATGCCTGCAGCACCTCGTTGGGCAGCTCGCTGACGAGCAAAACCTTCACACCCGCCTTGGACAGACCACGCTCCCTGAAAGCCTTCATGAATCCGGTAATCTGGTCGCCCCCTGGCACGAATACGAATACCGCATCCGGCTTTGCATCCTGAATGCGATGCACGAACGGAACAAGATCCGGGCTGTTCAACGGAACCCTTGTGCTTCCGACGATCGTGCCGCCATCTGCCGTAAAGGTTTTTTCAAACCCGGCTTTGGCATCCAGGCCAGGCTGATAATCCGATACCAGCGAATAGACTTTCTTGAAGCCATGCTTCGCCGCCCATTCGCCCATGGGGGCGGCGAGCTGCTGCAACGTAAATGAAACCCGGACGATATAGGGCGATTTGGTTGTAATACTGGATGCCGCCGCATTCATGATGATCATGGGCTTTTTGGCCGCGGTGGCCAGCGGGGCGGCCGCAAGCGCCTCAGGCGTAAATCCAAACCCCACCAGAAAATCCACCTTGTCGCGCGTCAGCAGTTCCTGGGCCAGGCGCTTGGATATCTCGGGTACGGGGCCTGTCGTGTCGCGCACGATGACGTCGATCTTCTTGCCGGCAACCGTATCGCCATGCACCTTCATGTAAGCATTGATGCCGTTGAGCATCCGCCGCCCGTAATCGGCCATGACACCCGTGAACGGTGCAATCATCCCGATTTTTATCGTGCCTTCGGCGTGGGCCATCATGGGCATGGCCACGCCTATCAACGCCGACGCCATCGAAATTCCCACTACTTTGCGAAAATTCATTCTTATCTCCTGGTCAGCGCAAGCCGCCACTGCGTGGCAATGTTGAGGGCAACAACCATTGGCTGCCACAACGCCACGACAGAAACGCTGCAACCTGGACCGCCGATCGGGCACCGGGGGTCTGTTTATTTATTTAAAGACAAAAGTTTAGGAGGCGCCAGTTTCCAATGTCAATGAAACCGGCATCGATGTGCGCATTGCGAACGTCTGACGCCTACCTTAAAGCAGTGAAGCCGTCATGCGGCGGGCACGTTCCAGTTCAGGCAACAGACGCTCAAGCATATTGTCCAATGTACGGCGCGATGCGGCGCTGACAATGCTCATGGACCCTATCATTCGACCACGACCTTCACGTATGGGCACGGCAAGCGAACGCACGCCCAGTTCCAGTTCCTCGTCACACACGGCGTAGCCGCGCTTGCGAACGTCGTCGAGCAGCGCCAAGATTTCTGGAATCGAGATTCGTGTATGCGGCGTGAGCGGCGTAAGCGCCGTACGATTAAGACGCCTCAACGCTTCCTCTTGCGGCAAATCGGCCAGCAACACCCGGCCTGTCGCGCTACTGTATGCGGGCAGGCGCGAACCCAGCCCCAACCCGTTCGACAGGCTGCGCCGTGTGGCCGCCCTGGCCACGAACACAACGTCGGTGCCATCCAGCACGGCAAAGGAACTGGACTCGTGTGTTCTTTCACTGATGGCTTCCAGCGTGGGCTGCATGGTCCTGGCCAGCGCGGTGGATGTCAGGTAGGCATGCCCAAGGCGCAGCACGCGTGGCGCCAGCCAGAACAGCTTGCCATCCCCCTCCACATAGCCCAGCCGCTTCAGCGTCAGGAGGGAGCGCCGCGCGGACGCGCGCGAATGGCCCGTGATTTCGGCCGCCTCGCTAAGCGTCAGCGGCTTGTTGCTGATGCCAAATGCCTCGATGATGAGCAAGCCTTTTTCCAGGCCGACAACATATTCCTTTTCTTCCTTGCTGCGCTGGGGCACAGCCCGTGCCACGGCCGCAACCCGCCCCGCCACGGCCGTTGTCCCAACACGCTTACGTTTGTGCGTCATGTCTTCCATGGGCGGATTATAGCTAACTTCGCTATGCGAACAATTTGGCCGTTTTCTTTGACTCTCCCAAAATGGCTCTTTAAACTTCACGCATACATCCTTGGCAGTACGTCAACAACGCAAGCCGGCATCTTGTCGGCCGCTGCGGCGTATTGCCACTTCTAGCGAGCATCAGACATGACTACAGACGCCACGCCAGCCGCCCAGGCAACGGCCCTACCGAAATGGGAGCGGGACAGTACCGAGATTCCGTACTGGATTTACCAGGACGAGAACGTCCTGAAACAGGAGCAGGAAAAAATCTACCAGGGTCCTGTCTGGAACTACCTTTGCCTGGAAGTCGAGATTCCCAATGCGGGCGACTATCGCACCACGTTCGTCGGCGCCATGCCGGTTGTCGTGGCGCGCAATACCGACGGCGAGATCTACGCGTTTGAAAACCGCTGTGCCCACCGCGGCGCTCTCATCGCGTTTGAAGATGGCGGCAATACGCCCGACTTCACCTGCGTGTATCACGCCTGGAACTACGATCTGGCCGGCACGCTCAAGGGCGTTGCCTTCGAACACGGCGTCAACGGCAAGGGCGGCATGCCCAGCACCTTTTCCAAAGAGTCGCTCAACGGCCCCAAAAAGCTTCGCACCGCCACATTCTGCGGGCTGGTGTTCGGCAGCCTGGACGAAGACGTACCTCCTATCGAAGAATATCTGGGGGAAGACATCGCCGCGCGCATCGAACGCGTGCTGAACCGGCCAGTGAAAGTAACAGGCCGGTTCAAGCAAATGTTCTCGAACAACTGGAAGATGTATTTCGAGAACGTCAAGGACAGCTATCACGCCAGCCTGCTGCACACGTTCTTCACCACATTCCGCCTGAACCGGCTGTCGCAAAAGGGAGGTGTCATCGTCAGCGAAACCGGCGCGCATCATGCGAGCTACTCACTTATCGACACCGACGAGGCAAAAGCCGCCGCCAGTTCGGAATATGACAACGAAAAGCTGCGCACCGATATCGGCGACTACCGCCTGGCCGACCCCAGCCTGCTGGAAGGCGTCGATGAATTCGGTGACGGCATCACCTTGCAGATCCTCTCGGTCTTTCCGGGGTTCGTGCTGCAGCAGATCCGAAATTCCATTGCCGTGCGTCAGGTGCTGCCCAAGGGCGAGGAACGCACGGAACTGAACTGGACCTATCTGGGCTTTGCCGACGACACGCCCGCCATGGATACCATGCGGCTGAAGCAGGGGAATCTTATCGGTCCCTCGGGCTTTGTCTCGATGGAAGACGGTGCGGTGGGCAGCTTTGTGCAGCGTGGCATCTGCTGTGCCAGCTCTGAATACGGCATCATACAAATGGGCGGCAAAGAGGTGGGCAGCACTGATTATCGGGCCACCGAAACATCGGTACGCGGGTTCTGGAAAGCCTACCGGAACTACATGGGGATTTAACGTGACTACTTCGACACTCTACGAACGGCTCAACACGCTCAACGCCGCCTACGCCCATTGCATCGACGAGGACAAGCTTGAATCGTGGCCCGGGTTCTTCAGCACGCACTGCCTGTACAAGATCACGACGGCCGAGAACTACGACAACAACCTGCCCGCGGGGCTCGTCTACGCCGACAGCCAGAACATGCTGAAAGATCGGGTAAGCGCACTGCGCAAGGCCAATGTCTACGAGCGGCAACGCTACCGCCACATTATCGGCACGCCCTACATTACCCAACAGACGCCGGCGCTCGTCCAGGCCGAAACACCCTTTCTGGTTACACGTATCATGCGCGGCGGAAAGATGGATCTGTTCGTCACGGGCAAGTATATTGACGAAGTCGCCATCACCGATGACGCGACGACGCTGGAAAAGCGCATCGTCGTGTGCGACAGCATCAGCTTCGACACACTTGTGGCAATTCCCCTGTAATCGCCCCCAGACCATGACCCCCCTGAAAAAAATTGCGGTAGCACTAGGCGACCCCAATGGCATCGGCCCCGAGATTGCCGTCAAGGCCGCTGCCCATTTCGCCGGCAGCCCCCTGCGGCCGATACTCGTGGGGGATGCATACATCATCGAAGACCAGGCGCGGCGCTACGCGCCCGACTTGCCGCTGACACCGCTGGACAGGGAAGACGCCAGCACGAACGGCCTGGTGTTCGTGGATACCAACGCCCTGGCGAAGGCCGACTTCAAGCCCGGGACCATCACCGCCGAAGCCGGCCGGGCTACCGTGGCGTACGTCACGCGCGCCGTGCAGCTGGCGCAATCGGGTGCGGTCGATGCCGTGATCGGATGTCCGCACTCGGAAACGGCCATCCACGAGGCCGGCATTCCGTTCTCGGGATACCCGCAGCTTATTGCAGAACTCACCAACACACCCAAGGACAAGGCCTTCCTGATGCTGGTCGCAGCGGGCCTGCACATTGCCCACGTCACGTTACACGAAAGCGTGAGCAGCGCGCTGCACAGACTGAGCACCGCACTCGTCGTCGATGCAGCACTGGCCGCCGTGCAGGCTGAAGAGGCACTTGGCAACGCGTGCCCCAGGTTGGGCATATTCGGCATCAACCCACACGCCGGCGAGAATGGGCTGTTCGGCGACGACGATGCGCGCATTACCGAGCCCGCCGTCAGGCAATTGCGCGAGCGCGGAATCATTGTGGACGGACCGATCGGCGCTGACCTTTTGCTTAGCCGAGGCAAGCACGACGTGTACCTGGCCATGTTCCACGATCAGGGCCACATCCCCATCAAGCTGCTCAGCCCCTTGCGCTCAAGCGCGCTCACCCTTGGCACAGGTATTGTGTTTTCCAGCGTCGGCCACGGCAGCGCCTTCGACATCGCGGGCAAGGGCGTGGCCGACCCGGCCTCGGTCATCGAAACCCTTGGCCTGCTGAACCACTCCGAAAGAAACTGACAACCCATGGCCTATACGATCCGTGTCGCACAGTCCGAATTCAGCTTTGACTGCGAGGCGCAAACCACCGTTCTGGAGGGTGCAAAAAAAGCCGGCTTCGACCTGCCCTTCTCCTGCCGCAACGGCGTCTGCGGAAGCTGCAAGGGAAAAGTCGTGGCAGGCACTTTCGACGCCCCCGAGAACCTTGAAGGCCTGGGCGATGAAGAACGCGCCGCGGGCTACACCCTGTTCTGTCAGGCTCGCCCCACGTCCGATCTCGAAATCGCCGTACGGTCCATCTCAAGGACGGACCCGAACGCCATCAAAACCGTGAAGGCCAAGGTCTACAAGGCAACACGCGCCACCCAGGACGTAAGCCTTCTGCAGTTGCGTTTCCCGGCGGGCACACGCATTCCGTTCAAGGCCGGCCAATACCTGCAGGTCGTGCTCGAGGATGGCGCACGGCGCAGCTATTCCATGTCCAACCCCTCAACCCAGAACGACGGCGCCTCTTTGCACATCCGCCACGTCAAGGACGGGCGGTTCTCCCATTACCTGGACTCCGTCGTCGCGGCCGGCGACTTTCTTACCGTGGAAGCGCCGTTCGGCGACTTCTACCTGCGCCCCGGCGACAAGCCGCTGATTTTTGTGGCCAGCGGCACTGGCTTCGCCCCGATCAAATCCATTCTTGAGACACTGTTCAAACAGGGCAAACCCACGCGTCCCATTGCGCTGTATTGGGGGGGACGCAGGAAAAGCGACGTGTACATGGCAGACCTGCCACAGAAATGGGCGAAGCAGTATGAACACTTTACGTTCATTCCCGTCCTGTCGGAAGAAGACAATGGCGTGGACCGAGCCGGCTTTGTGCACGCAGCCGTGCTGGCCGACTACCCAAGCCTGGCGGGCCACGAGGTGTATGCCTGCGGCGTTCCGGTCATGATCAATGCCGCACGGCACGACTTCACGACCAAGCGACAGCTTCCACCAGACGCATTTTTCTGCGATGCGTTCGTCGAAGGCGGCGTGCCCGCACCTGTTACATCATGAACCGTGGTGGCGCGGGCAAGTTTTCCGCGCGCCGGTAGTTTGCTGCTACAGTAGCGTGGCACACACTTAACAGGTAGATGGAGACCACCATGAACCGTAGCAGTTCCAACGAACGGCAACGCATTATCGTCGGAATAAGCGGCGCATCGGGTGCGATTTATGGGGTTCGGCTGCTCCAGTTGCTGCGCACCCTGAACATCGAAACCCATCTTGTCATCAGCAAGTCGGCGCAGATAACCCTGAAGTACGAAACCGGTCTGGCCCCTGCGGACGTCAAGGCGCTGGCCGATTTCAACTACACCAGCACCGACATCGGCGCGGCCATTTCAAGCGGGTCATTCAAGGTCGGCGGCATGATCGTCGCCCCATGTTCCATCAAGACCCTATCCGAAATTGCAACCGGCATCACCAGCAGCCTGCTGTCCCGCGCAGCGGATGTCGCCCTGAAAGAACGCAAGCGGCTCGTCCTGATTGTCCGGGAAACCCCCTTGCATCTCGGGCATCTGCGCAGCATGGCCGCAGTGACCGAGGCCGGGGCCATTGTCTACCCCCCAGTCCCGGCGTTTTACGCCAAGCCCGAATCGATCGAAGCCATGGTCGATCACACACTGGGACGCGTGCTGGATCTTTTCGGTCTCGAATCCCAGACCGTGCGCCGTTGGGACCCGAAGCACATCGGCTGAGCAGGCCTCAAGGCAATCCACACAGGAACGAAGGCGCCCATGGCTGACGACCTAAAAAAACACTTTGATGCGCTATGGCAATACACGCTGGCCGCCTACAAACGCGAAGGCGTGCCGGCAACCTGCCTTGCGCTGCAAGACAGGTATGGCCTGGATGTCAATGTGCTTTTTCTGTGCCTGTTTGCAGGCGCTCGGGGCCATGAACTGCCCACACACGAATTCGCGCTGATCGACGACATTGTGGCGCCATGGAAAGAAGGCGTCATTCACCCGCTGCGATCCGTGCGCCGACTCCTGAAAGCCCGGATTCCGTCATCCCCCGAATTGGTGGGGACCCTGTATCGCAATGTTCTGACATCGGAGATCAAGGCAGAGGAACACGAACACTATCTCATCGCCACGACACTGCGCATTCCTGCCGGCGCTGCCGACGACGCCATCACGGCAGTCAATCTTGTCCGTTATTTTCGGCTATCGGGCGCCCCTGTCAATCACGACAGCATCACGATACTGGCCAACCTGATGAGCGGGGTCACGACCGATACCACCGCGATCGAAGCGCAGCGACTGCTGAAGCAGTCTTCACTTTCCCTGCCACCTCTGGAAACAGGGAAAGGGTGACGTGATGGATTTCAGCCGCGGGCGCGTCAACGCGCGTCCGCGCTTTCGTCGTAGTAATGGATTTCCAGCAGCATGCAGCCCTTCTCGGATTTGAACGGGCCATGCACCGCGCCTGGCGGGCGGCAGGCGTAGGTACCAGGCGGGAAACTGACGCCGCCGTTGCCATGTTCATCATTACCCACGGTCAGGTCACCCGAGAGCAGATAAACCTCTTCCCAATAATCATGCACGAAGGGAGCGGTTGTGTAAGTGCCCGGGTCGAAGCGCAAATGGCGCGTGCGACTGCCACGCTTGTTCTCGTAATCAAGGCTGCCGGCCAATATCTGTTCCTTGATACCTTCCGGATATCCCTGCGGCGTCGACCACCCGCGTGTCAGGTCGATCGTATGAAACTCGTCATGCTTCTTGTTCACTGCCATTTTGGCATCTCTCCTGTATTGATCGTGGATCAGCCCCAACCGGTCACCGAAAATTCGCTCAGCGAGCTATCGGCCGGCGGCAGGGCTCTGAGTTGATCCCGCGAGTAGGTTCCGTAGGCGCCGCGGAAAAAAAGCAGCGGCTTGGTCGGTGTCCGAAGGTGACAGTTCGTCACCCGGCCCAAGAATACCAGGTGGTCACCGCCGTCGACCTCGGCCTCTTTATCGCACTCCAGCTGAGCCAGCGAATCGTGAAACAACGCGCAGCCGTTATGCCCTTCGGTGAAGACGCTCTTCTTGAAATCAGCCGTCGACGGCTTGGCAAACATGCTGGACAACGACTGCTGATTGTGCGCGAGGATGTTGACGGAAAAATTCCGTGCTTCCTTGAGAGAGCGAAAGACGTTGGTGTTGCGGGCCACCGAAAAGAGGATCAGCGGCGGATCAAGCGACACCGACGAAAACGAGTTTACCGTGACGCCAACGTGCTCGCCGTCGGGCGTGCGTGCGGTAATGATTGCCACGCCGGTTGCGTAACATCCCAGTACGTTGCGAAGCGCACGCGGGTCGATCTGTTCCATATGGCTGGCGCCCTTGTCAAGCACTGTGTGCCTTGGTCTGTTGATCAGCGGCTGCCTGCGGCAGCCCATATCCCTTCATGACGTCGTCCACCATACCTGTTGCCCTATCCCAATCGTATGAACGGAACGCATGGCCACGGGTAACCATGGTTGCGCCCGAATAAAACATCTCGTACTGCAAATGGCGCGAGCCGAATTCCGACCCCACCGCGTCCCAGGCCAATTTGAACAGCTTCACGCGTCCCAGGGAATCGGTCACCGGCGATTGCTGCGTTTCGCCAATCAACCGGGCAAGCTCCGGATTGGCAAAGTCCTCGACAGAAGACGGCAGCATGATCATGCCGCCACCCGCAAGCTCGCGCAAGGTATGAACGAGTTTCGGGTACAGCTGCTGCGTGAGTACGATGGCGGCGTACAGGCGCTTGGCGCTGGGCACAAAGTATTTGCCATACATGGAACCGCTGACTTCCATGGCTTCGACCAGCCCTTCAACCATGCTGACTTCAGCAGCCATCTGACCCAGGGTTTCCTTGACGGACGGAAATCCGATAATGCCGTTGGTCTCGGTAATTTTTCGTGCCAGACCAAGCAGGAAGCGCATTTTCACCATGACGCGAACCTGGCACTGATAATTCTGATAAACGTGGGCGGGCGTGCTGTGCCACTGACTCTGTGCCATCTTGATGTCGTTGTGCACAAACACCCGGTCCCAGGGGACCTTCACTTCATCAAAGTACAGGACGCTGTCGTTCTCGTCGAACGATGACGACAGCGGGTTATCGAATGTCGACGTCGCCGCCTCTTCATACGATTTACGGGACAGAATCTTCACGCCTTTGGCATTCAGTGGCACCATCGCCGTAAAGCTGTAACGTTCATCGCCCGGCTTCAGGGGCTGAATGGCGGCCACGAGCACTTCGTTGGACATTGGGCAGCCGGTGCCCAGCATCTTGGCGCCTTTTATCGTAATGCCTTCGTGATCTTCGTCGACGACGCCCGCCACCAGGAATTTGTTTGCCTGTTCAGACGCGCTTTTGCTGCGGTCCGCCTGTGGATTGATGATGACGTAAGTCAGGTAGAGATCGTTGTCGCGGGCATACTCGTAATACCCCGACAGCGCCTCGGCGAATTTTTCACCGGACTGCCGGAACACATCCATGCCCATATACATGCCCGAAATCACGGAAGCGACGTGGTCCGGCGAGCGCCCCAGAAAACCGCTGGAAAGCTGGGCCCAGGACTCGAGCGCGTGCCGGCGTTCCACGAGTTCGATGTAAGAGGTGGGCAGTTGCCACATGCGGCTTACCCTCTCCCCCGTCGTGGGGGAGGCATAGGTCATCTGCTCAAGGTTTTCCGGGCGCGCCTGGTAGTCGTACATTGCCGCCACCGAACGAACGGCGTGACGGAAGGCAGGGTGATCGACATGATTCTCGACAAGCTTGCCATGAAGGTAAATCTCGCGGCCATCCCGCAATTCGTCGATGTATTTCTTCCCATCTTTCGACATGGTGTGAGCTCCTCTTCTGATTAATCGCCAGATGCTGATGGCCACGCAAACAGTCAAAATAAAAATACGCCGTCAAGCCAGAACCCTGTAATCCGGCAATGGCGAGCGCGCGTACTTTTACAACTTCTTTTCAAAACCATGCCTCAGTCAGGCGCGCGCGGGCGGAAAAGCCGCTGATACCGCGCAGGATGACAACCTTGGCATGATCATTTTATTCCCATTGCAGACTATGTCCAATGAATGGCCGCCATTCAGACGAGCAGAAGCCGAGGCAACAGTCCGTTCATGCACAAAACGGTTAGCTTGATGCGACGCCAGGCGATGGGCCGCAAACACTGTGGTGGCGGCCGTCAAAAGCCCGTGGCTTTCCTGGTGTTCTGCCTGGTTATTCCGGATCCGTGACTTCGGCACCTGCCGGCTCGGCCAGGACCTCTCCGCGCTCGATCTGCAATGTCCGATCGGCGATCTTGTCGAGCAGTGCCGGACTGGACTCGGTAATAAGCAACGCAAGCTCGGGACGGTGCTTGCGCAAATCTCCGAGTGTGCGCGCGTAATCCATTGCCAGCGCGGGTGCCAGGCCCTGAAAGGGCTCGTCCAGAAGCAGCACCTTGCGCGCCACCATAAGGGCCCGGCCCAGTGCCACCATTTTCCCCTGGCCACCCGAGACACCGCCCCCAGACCTTGAACGCAACCCACGCAACTGAGGTAGCAGTGTATAAACCTCATCAAGCCGGCGTTCAGCCTCGACTGAGCCAAGCTTCAATGCCAGCGCCGGAAGCCTGATGTTTTCTTCGACGCTTAATTCCGCAACAAGGCGACGATCTTCAGGGGCGTAGCCTATGCCAACGTGCGCACGGCGATAAGCTGACATGGCGCCCAGGTTGTCCAAATCAAGGTGGATGCTACCGCTGTCCAACGGCAGAAGTCCCATGATCGCCCGCAGCGTGGTCGTCTTGCCAGCGCCATTGCGTCCAATCAATACCGTGGTCTTGCCTTCGACAACCTCGCAGCTGACGTCACGCAGTATGCGAATGCCTTCGATCGACACCTGGATTTTGTCGAGGCGCAGCATCAGGCCACCCCCACCACGTTCTGCAGAACCCGCTCATCCTTGAAGACTTCGCCAGGGCTACCCGAAACCATGATGCTTCCCGCGCTGCAGACGAGCACACGATTGGCATACCGGGCAACCACATCCATGTCGTGCTCGACAAAAAGCGCGGTTATCTGCTGCTGGCGAAGCGCCTTCATCAGCGCCTCCATCAATGGAAAGCGCTCCAGCGCACTTACGCCACTGGTAGGTTCATCCAGCAGCAACAAGCGCGGCTTGAGCGCCAGCGCCACGGCGACATCGAGCAGTTTCCGGTGACCTTCCGGCAAGGCGCGGCTGATGTGATTTCTGTCGTCAAACAGCCCGACAAGCCGGAGCAATTCCTCGGCCTGCTCACGCCGTGCCGCCGTCTCAAGTGGACGCACCATCGTCCACAACCCGTCGTGTGCCGCCAGGGCCAGCATGATGTTATCGATGACGCGGTGGGAGGAAAAGAGCTGCGGTATCTGAAACGCGCGCGCCACGCCAAGGCGCGTTATGGCACGGGGCATGAGCCCGGTGATGTCGCGACCATCAAGATGGATGCTTCCTGCGGTGGGGCGCAAATAGCCGGTACAAAGGTTGAGCAACGTTGTCTTGCCCGAGCCGTTGGGACCGATGACTGCAAGGAATTCATTTTCGTAAACCTGGACGTTCATGCCGTCAGCGGCCTTCACGCCGCTGAATTCCAATTCAAGGTCTTTCGTTTCGAGGATGGGCTGTTTCTGATTCATTGCGCCGATGACTCATCGCGGCGCGCAAGAAGGCCGTACAACCCCCTTGGCATGAACATGATGACAATGATGAGGGCCGCGCCTTCAATGAAGCTCCAGGCGTCGGTTACCGTAACCGACGCCGTATGCAGCAATTCGAGGAATACTGCCCCCATGAAAGGCCCCACCACACCACCGATTCCTCCCAGCACGGCAACCAGAACGAGATGGCCCGAGGCCGTCCAGAACGTGAAATCGGGCACGACACGACCGATGGCAAAGCCCGCAATCGCGCCACCAAGCCCGGCCAGTGCGGCGGAAACGACGTAGGCGATAAGCAGGACTGCCCAGACCGGAACACCCAGGTATTCAAGCCGAATCTCGTTGGTGCGGACAGCCGACAGCGCCTGGCCAAGCGGACTATTCAGGTAGCGACTTACCCCGTAGCCCACGAGCACCATCAGTGTCAGGCCAAGGTAGAACAAAATATTCTTGAAAACCGGTTCGCTGAACGCGAAACCAAAAACGGTTGGAATGGGCACAGGTATTCCGTCGGTGCCGCCGGTAACATTGTAGAGTTTGGCGAACAGCGCATAGAAAACCATCGACACGGCAAGATTGAGCATAGCGAAGAAGATGGCGCGATACCGAATAAGGAAGGCGCCCACGATAACGCCGGTCAGGCTTGATACCAGAACAGAAAACACCAGAAGCGTCGCAAAATCGCCAACGCCGGCACGCGCCAGGAAAGCAACCCCGTAAGCACTCGCGGCGTAGAACATGGCATGACCCAGCGAGATCAGGCCAGCCCGCAACAGCACCGCAACCCCAAGTGCCGCAATTCCGTTTGCGATGGCCAGAATCAGCACGAACTGGAGCCAGTGGGCAAACAACGGCAGGACAGCAATGACGATGATTGCCGCAACAATGAAAATGGAACGCGCGCGCATCATATTCTACGGGCCGTGATCGACCCGAACAGGCCATAAGGCCGCACCAGCAGGATGATGAGCATTACCGCATACGGCGCCACCGCGTCCAGCGAAGGCACGAAATAGATGGCCAGGACACGCGCCAACCCCACAATGAGCGACGCAAGCGCCGCACCTTCAATCTGACCAAGTCCGCCTATGACCGCTACGGCAAACGCCAGAACAGTGGTATCGGCACCCAGCCCCGGCGCGACACCGGAAGCGGGCATGGCCAGGGCGCCACCCAACGCCGCCAGAAACACACCCAGCGAGAACGCAAGAACGAAGATCCGGTTGGTGTCGATGCCGATGGATTGCGCCATTTCGCGGTCGGCCACCACCGCCGTGATGAGCCGCCCAAGGCGGGTACGCCTGATCAGCAGCCGCAGGCCGACGACCACGACAACCGCCATCGCAATAAGCAGGAGCTGGTAGTTCAGGTAAACAATGCTGCCAAGCTCAGAGGTACCAAGCAACTGCATGGGCGTGTCGTCAGAGATGGCCTGTACGCCAAACACCATGCGCTGCAGATCCTCGAGAACCAGGAAGAGCCCAAAGGTGATCAGGATCTGAACGGCCTCGGACTTTCCGTAGGTCCACCGGATGAGCGTGCGCTCGATGAGCGGGCCAAATACAGCCGCAACGAGGAGGGCGCTGAGCAATAGCGCCACGAAAGACAGATACGGATTGAGATGCTGGCTTGTGATGAACAGGCCCAGCGAAGCGGCCACATAGGCGCCAATAGAATACAGGCTGCCGTGGGCGACGTTCAGGACGCGAAGCACACTGAAGACGAGAGTCAGGCCAACCGCCACGAAGAAGATCAACGCAGCGCTGGCGAAACTATCCAACAACAACGGTATGAGTGTGTCCAACGTCAACCCACCTGCTGAAACTGCCTAATGCAAGACACAGGCAACCCTATCTATTTGTAGCTTCCCGGCTTGGGCAACGTTTTCGCAAACGCGGGGGTGAGTGTGGAGATCCATTTGATTGGGTCCTGATCGGTCGGCGGCATCAGGCTCTCGCCCTTGTAGCGGACCATGTCACCGATTACCGGGAAATCGTATTTCGGAGACTTCACCGTGACCCCGACAATCTGATCGACCAGGCCATCATTATCAGCGCGGGTGTGTGTTGTTCCGGTAAGCGTCTTGACCACACTTCCCTTCATGGCGTCGGCAAGTTCCGCGCGGGTTGGCCACTTGTTGCCGTTTCTCTGCATGGCAGTTTTATACGCCGCCTGGATGTAGATGAGCGTGTTGGCCATTTTCATGGAAGGGAAGACTGGGTAGTCTCCGAAGCGCGCCTTGTATTGCTTGGCGAACTCCTGGGTCTGCGCATCGGCGAGCGCATCCGGAGACGCCCACCATCCGTCGCCAAGTGCGCCAACGATCACGCCGTCGGGTAGCGGAACGCGTTGCAGGATGGTTTCGCCAACAGCCAGAACGACTTGACTTGACTTGAACAGGCCGCGTGGCGTGGCCTGCCGCACGAAATTCTCGAGGTCGGCACCCCACAAGTTCGAGAAGACGACGTCCGGGTGGGCCGCAGTGATGCGTGAAATTTCGGTCTGATAATTAGGCGTACCCAGCTTCGGGTAAAGCTCGGCCACAATCTTCACGTCGGGTTTCAAGGCATGCAGCGCGGCCTTGAATATGGTTGCCCCGTCGTGCCCAAACGCGTAGTCCGGGTTGATGATGGCCACAGTCTTTATATCCGGCTTGCGGTCAAGAAGGTAGAGCGCATACGCAATGAATTCAGGAATGGTATTGCCGTTGGGGCGAAACATGTAATGGTGATTGCCGCCAAGAAGCAACTGATGGGTGTCGCAATTCCAGGCGACCGTGGGGACCTTCAGTTGTTCGGCAAGCGGAGCAAGCGCCAGGCAGTTCGAACTTGACAGTGCCGCCACCATGACCTGGTTCGCCGGATTGGCGGACAGGCGACGGTATTCGGTAATGACCCCCTGTGTGCCCTGCGCCTCGTCGACAAAGTATGGCTTGATCGGCACGCCGGCAATACCACCCTTGGCATTGATGTCGTCGATCATCAGTTCGGCTGCGTCCTTGCCGGGCATGCCGTAGGCTGCAGCGGGTCCGGAAGTGAACGTGAAGATACCCATTCCGAGAGAACTGGGTTTTTCTTGCGCCGCGGCAGACCCGATCGACGCAACGCCGACGGCCAGCGTAAAGGCATACAGCCAGGTTTTCAATACCATGATGATTCCCTCTATCTTGGTTACAGTTGGCCTGCGACGGGAGATGCCTTTGGGCATGACGCCGGATCGAATTCGGTTCCAAAATCAAATGCTGCCGCTGATCCCTTTGAACGGCGTACGAGGCATATGCAATGTATGCACTTTTTCTGAATGCACTTTTTCTGGCTAGAGTTTTAACAAAGTTACCAATTGATGTCAACGTTCACGACAGGGTATCGCGCGTTGCACCTCGGTAACGTACACCGCCCCTGCCGATGCGGTTTGCAGGGCGCTAGCTCAGACTTCCACGCTGGCCACGTTGTCGAGCCCGGCGGCGTCCGTGCCCGCCGCCTTGCGTTCGCGCATCAGCCACAGGAAAGGCATGGCCAGCAGTGTCATCCAGAACATCAGCCAGAAGTCGTCGATGTAGCCGATGAATTGTGCCTGCGCGTTAAGCACCGCATCCAGCGCCGCCAACCCGGTCTTCGTGGTCAGATCGAAAGCCCGCGACAGGGCGTCGGGGCGCGTTGCCACCGCGCCCGCGGTTATATATGCTGCCAGGGAGCTATGCACAATGATGGTGTTGCGAGAAAAAAGCGTTTGCATGACGGAAATGCCAATGCTGCTGCCGATGTTGCGCAGCAGGCTGAAGATGGCTGTCCCTTCTGATCGCAGGCTCCTGGCCAAAGTGGAAAACGTCATGGTTGTCAGCGGCACGTAAATAAGCCCCAGCCCCACCCCCTGAACAATACCCGGCCACACAACGTCCCATTCCGTGATCTGCGGCGTATAGGCCGCCATGGCCCACAACGAGAGCGCGGTCAGGCCAAAACCAGACGCGACGATGTAGCGGCTGTCGATGCGGCCAACCAGACGTCCGGCCACCATCATGGCCAGCATGGTACCCACGCCGGTTGGCGCGGTAACCAGGCCGGTCAGCATGACCGGGTAGCCCAACAGCGTTTCCAGCAGCGGCGGCAGAAGTGCGCGCGTCGCGTAAAGCAAAAGGCCCAGCAGAAAATAAAACACCAGCCCCGTGACGAAATTGCGATCGTGCAGCAGCTTCATGTTCAGAAACGACCCCTCGCCAACGCTGATTGAATGCAGCACAAAAAACGTGAACGCCATGACCGTGCACACGATTTCGACACGGATCTCGATGGAGCTCCACCAATCCAGTTGCTGGCCGCGATCCAGAAACAGCTGCAGCATGCCGATAGCAATCGCCAGCATGGAAAATCCGAACCAGTCGAAGCGCGACAGGAATTTTGTGACCGGTTCGTGAACGTAGTAGTACACGCCCAGAAGAGACAGGATGCCAATGGGAAGATTGATGAAGAAGACCCAGCGCCAGCTGGCGTTGTCGGTCAGCCAGCCGCCCAGGGTCGGGCCCAGGATCGGCCCGAGCATGACGCCCATGCCCCAGACCGCCATGGCCCGGGCGTGCCGTTCCGGAGGGTTGATGTCCAGGAGCACCGCCTGCGACAGCGGCACCAGCGATGCGCCGAACACTCCCTGGAAAAGACGCGCAATGACAATTTCCAGCAGGTTTCCCGAAATGCCACACATCACCGAGCTGACCGTAAAGCCGGCGATGGAAACCAGGAAAATGGCCTTGCGCCCGTAACGCCCCGACAACCAGCCTGTTACGGGCGTGGCGATCGCCGCCGCCACGATGTAAGAAGTCAGCACCCAGGTGATCTCGTCTTCGGATGCGGACAGGCCACCCGCCATATGTGGCAGCGCCACGTTGGCGATGGTTGTATCCAGCGTCTGCATGATGGTGGCCAGCATGATGGACACCGTAACCATAAAGCGGTTCAGTTCGGGGGGCGAATTTCTACTATCGGCCACTATATTGCCTGTTTGCCAACGTCCGTGTGTCACTGAAATTAATAACGCACGTTACCATTTAGATAAAACTATTTACGTAAGAACTAATCCAGCTGATCCAGAAATTTTCTGAGCAGGCGTTCAAGCTCGCTGACTTCCTGGGCGCTGAAGCCTTCCAGCACCCGCTTGAGGTAGGCGCGACGTGTTGGCAGGAGCCGCTCGACAAACTCCGTCCCCTTGCGGGTCAGCTGAAGAAGCACCTGGCGCCGATCGCTGCCATCGGTCATCCGATGAACAAAACCGTGCCGCTGAAGTTCCCGAGCCACACGCGTGCTGTTGGTGCGTGACGAATTCATGAACACGCTCAGCTCCGAAGGCCTGAGACAACGATCGGGGCTGGCGTAAATAACCACCAGAGACGTCCACAAGGTGGCGTTCAGCCCGTACTCTTTGAACGGCGCGTCCATGACATCATTCAGCCGCAGCGCCACATGCTGGAACAACCGTAAGGTAACAGACTCGCGCATCAGACTACGCGACGACAAACGCCGGGAAAGACCCTGCATGGCCTGTTCAAACGAATGGAACGAAGATGGATTGTTCATGTAATAACGTATGTTACTACTTTATCGCCGCGCAACATTGAACCTCTTGCCGTATTGCGCAAAACAAAATAAGCTTGACGAAACCCCTGTCACTTCGTGCAACACCACCCAAAACCACCACCACAAGGCAATCGGCGCCAACGTATACCCAGAAGGAGACATCATGTTTCAAAAGCTTGCTTTAGGCTGCATTACGGCGGCCATTCTTGGCGCCAGCGGCGCGGCCGTCGCGCAAACACCCGTGAAAATCGGTTTCATCACCACGCTGTCCACCCCCGCCGGGTACATAGGACAGGACGCGCGCGACGCCTTCAACCTGGCCATCAAAGAGGGCGATGGCAAGCTCGGAGGCGTGCCCGTCCAGCTCGAGGTCGAGGACGACGGCCTGAAGCCGGGCTCGGCCAAGCAGATCGTCGAAAAGATGTTGCAGGACAAGATAAAGCTCTTTACCGGGATCATTTTTTCCAACGTACTGACGGCCGTTGCGCCTACCGTGTTGCAGCAAAATGCCTTTTACATCAGCAATAATGCCGGCCCGTCGCCCTTTGCCGGCGCCAAGTGCAACAAGAACTATTTTGTCGCGTCGTTCGAAAATACCTCCCCACACGCCGCCGGCGGTGTCGCGGTAAACCAGCTGGGCTATAAACGCGTGGCGCTGGTGGCCCCCAATTATCAGGCGGGGCGCGAAGCGCTGGAAGGCTTCAAGCGTGACTACAAGGGCAAAGTGGTTGCCGAAATCTACACCAAGCTGGGTCAATCCGACTTCTCTGTCGAACTGGCCCGGTTGCGCGAACTGGCGCCCGACGCCATCTACGAATTCGAGCCGGGCGGTGCCGGCATCAATTTCGCCAAGCAATACGCCAACTCGGGGCTGAGCAAAACCATCCCCATGGTCCTGCCCGTCTTCTCGATGGACCTGCGGATGATCAAAGCCACAGGATCGGCAGCCAAGGGCCTGTACACCGTGGCCTTGTGGTCGCCCGAACTGGATAACCCGCAAAACCGCGCCTTCGTTGCCGCCTTTCAAAAAGCTTACGGGCGGCTGCCCACGCAGTACGCCGCAGAAGCCTACGACACAGCGAATCTGATTGCCTCCGGACTGCACGCCGTCAAAGGCGACCTGTCCAAGGCCGACGACTTCCGCGCGGCGCTGTACAAGGCAGACTTCAAATCGGTACGGGGCTTCTTCAAGTTCAACACCAATCATCACCCCATCCAGAACTACTACCTCATGCAAATCAAACCGAATGCCCAGGGTGAGCTTCTGCCAATGGTCGTGCGCAAGGTGCTTAGCGAGTCCAAAGATATTTTCGCTGCCGAATGCCCGCTGAACCGATGACCCGGCAAGAATTTGACCTGACCTTCGCCGGCCCGGAAGAACGCGCAAAGCAATATAACGCGCGGGCCTCCGTGGCCAATTTCAACGCCTGCGTCAGCGAATACACCGTGCGCGCCAACCAGGCCAAACGGGAATGCGTCGGAATTTACGACCTGCAGTACGGCCAGGGCACCGCCGAACGGCTCGATATCTTTCCCGTCACGTTGCCCCGGCGTCCGGCACCACTATTCATATTCATTCATGGCGGCTACTGGCACTCACAAACCAAGGAAGACGCGCCCATCATGGCCAAGGCGTTCACGGATGCCGGTATCGCCCTGTGTACGCTCGAGTACCCACTGCTGCCCGAGGCCACCCTGGCGGAAACCGTCAGGGAAGTGCGCAGCGCCATTTCATGGCTGTACCAGAACGCCGCTGCGTACGGGGTGGACCGCAGCCGCATCTATGTGGGCGGCAGCTCTGCAGGCGGGCATCTGGCCGCCATGGTCGCCGCCCAGGGCTGGCAAAAAGGATTCAACCTTCCCGATGCGGCAATCAAGGGGGTGCTCAGCCTAAGTGGTCTGTACGACCTTCGCCCCTTATGCGACATCTATGTCAACGAGTGGCTGCAATTGCATCCCGAGCAGGCGCAAAATCTAAGCCCCCTATTTCATCTGCCCGCCGCCGGCACGCCGGTACTGTTGGCCGTTGGCGGGCTGGAAACCGACGGCTTCAAAAACCAGACCTACGCCTACGAAGCGGCCTGCCGGGCACATGGCGTTGCGGTACGGCGCGTGGAAACCCCACAACGCAACCACTTCAACCTGCCGTGCGACCTGTGCGACCCCAGCAGCGACCTTGCCAGGGCGGTATTCGCCATGATGCGATAGCACACGCAAAGAACGTGGCAACCGTGCCGCAAGGCGCTTCAGCAGCCGATCAGAACTGTTCCGTATCGACTTCGCTTTCGCTCTTGGCCCCGTAACGGGTGCCGAGCACGGTGTTCTGATTGATCAACGCATCAAGTTGCGCCACCGTGGCGTCGTTGAGCACTACGTCGACCGCCCCCAGATCGTCCTTCAGGTGGGCTTCGCTGGTAGTGCCCGGAATGGGAATGATGTGATCCGCGCGGTGCAATAGCCAGGCCAGGGCCAACTGCGCGGGCGAGCATCCCGCTTCCCTGGCTATTTCCAGATAGCGCGGCAGCAGCTTCAGATTGGCCGTATAGCTTTCACCCATGAATCGCGGCATGGCACGACGGATATCCTTGAGGTGAAGCCGGTTCAGATCAGTGGACCCACCGCACAGAAATCCCCGGGCAACCGGGCTGAACGCCACGAACGCCACGCCCAGTTCGCGGCAGGCCTCGAGCACGGCGATTTCGGGGTTGCGCGTCCACAGGGAATATTCGGTCTGCAAGGCCGCGATGGGGTGCACCGCGTTGGCCCGGCGTAGCGTTGCCGCCGATACTTCCGACAAGCCGATGCTGCGGATCTTGCCCTCACGGACCAAATCGGCCAGCGCGCCCACACTTTCTTCAACCGGTATCCGCTTGTCCCAACGGTGCAGGTAATAGAGATCGATCACGTCGGTCTGAAGGCGCCGCAGGGCGGCTTCGCAGGTAGCCTTGATGGTTGCGGGCCGGCCGTCGATAACCCGCACCAGCTTGCCGTCGCCCGCCACATCCTCGCCCTGCATGCCACATTTGCTGGCAAGGGTAAACCGGCTTCGGTGCGACTTCAGGACCTTGCCCAACAAGGTTTCGCTAGCGCCAAAGCCGTAAAGCGCCGCGGTGTCGAACAGGGTCACCCCCGAGTCCAGCGCCAAAAGAAGGACACGCTGGGCCTGCTCGAACGAAACCGGTTCGCCATAGGCATGGCAGAAGTTCATGCAGCCCAAGCCGATTGCCGATACAGAGAACGGACCCAGTTGTCGTTGTTGCATTGTCAGCCTTCCTTTAGTTTTTCAAGCGCCTTGCCTGCGCGCAACGCACACTGCCGCGCACCGCCGCTACGTTAGTTTCAGACTGATGTTACCAGCGGGGGCGGGGCGGAACAATGCGCACCCTCAACTTCTTGCGTAAACGCTGGGCGAGCGCCCCGTGGCCTTTTTGAACATCGCTGAAAACGACGACGGGCTTTCATACCCCATATCCAGCGCCACACGGGTTACGCTGTCGCCCAGCGACAGGCGCGCCATGGCGGATATGACGCAGGCCTGCTGACGCCAATTGACGAAGGTTATTCCGGTACCCGCCACAAACCGGCGGTAGAACGTGCGCCCACTGATATGCAGTTGCCCGGCCCACTGGGCTGGCGTGGACGCCTGGGTGGGAGCCTTGAAAAACGCGCGGCACAATTTTGCCAGGCGCTCATCGCGCGGCATGGGCAAATGCAAGGGGACCACCGGCTGAATGACCGCTTCCTGCAACAGCATTTTCATCAATTGCCAATCCCGGGAACGGGGCTCGTATAGAACAGGAAC
The DNA here is from genome assembly GCA_004322135.1 of Burkholderiaceae bacterium. Taxonomy (GTDB): domain Bacteria; phylum Pseudomonadota; class Gammaproteobacteria; order Burkholderiales; family Burkholderiaceae_B; genus Eoetvoesia. Next base: position 36,174 of record SCSG01000041.1, read on the forward strand.
GGACAGAGCCTCGTTGATGAGTTCCCGCAGCAGAGGCGAAACCTCGACGACCTGGCACCTTTTGGGGGCAGGGCTTACGGCCTTTTCCCTGAAATACAGATTGCACGTGGTGACGTTGATGGTACGCAACTGGTGCACGACATTGGGAGGAATCCACACGGCGAATCCGGGCGGCACTATCCACGCCCCAAATTCTGTCTCGAGCTGCATGGTGCCTGTCCTGACGTATAGCAGCTGGAAACGACGGTGGGAATGGGCGTCCACGACATGCCCATTGGGGTAGGCCGACGAAAAAAGCACGACGTCGCGATCGGTGTTCTCGATCAGGTCAAAATGCTGCGGTACAGGCGGGGGCATGGGGCAGTTTGCTGATTACCAGTTTGTGGCTGAAATTCTACGATGGTTGTCTTATATTCTAAAGGCAGACACACACATTGTGACTATATTCGATGAGTGGCAATCCCTACTAATGAGTAACCAACAATGAACGAAGCAACCATCCCGGTGTCCGCGGCCCCATCCGTCGCCGAACCGGCCACCAAGCCCGCAGAACAGTCGGGCGTCGCTTACCGGATCCTGGCGTCGATCAGCGTCTCGCACATGCTGAACGACATGATGCAGTCGATCCTGATCGCCATTTACCCCTTGCTGCAAGGAAGCTTCAACCTAAGCTTCGCACAAGTTGGTTCCATTACCCTGACCTACCAATTTGCGTCGTCGATTTTGCAACCGCTGATCGGCCACTTCACCGACAAAAGACCCAAACCGTATTCCCTGTGCATAGGAATGGGTTCCACCTTCTGTGGCCTGATCCTGCTGTCGATGGCCTGGAATTTTCCCAGTGTGCTCGTTGCCGCTTTGCTGATAGGCATGGGGTCTTCCGTGTTCCATCCTGAATCGTCGCGCGTGGCGCGCCTGGCTTCGGGCGGCCGGCACGGCCTGGCCCAATCCATTTTCCAGGTTGGCGGAAACACCGGCTCGTCGCTGGGCCCACTGCTGGCAGCACTGATTATCGTGCCGCACGGCCAGTCAAGCGTAGCGTGGTTTTCGCTGGCCGCCCTGCTGGCCATGTTCATATTGTTTCATGTGGGCCGCTGGTACGCCGCCAACATGACCGGCGTTCGTGGCCGCGCGACGCTGTCGAAGGTTGAAACAGGGCTTACGCACAAGCAGGTGAAAGGGGCGCTGGCCGTGCTGATGATCCTTATATTTTCCAAGTTTTTCTACCTCAGCAGCCTGACGAGCTACCTCACCTTCTATCTCATTCACCACTTTGGTGTGTCGATCCAGAACTCGCAATACTGCCTGTTCGTCTTTCTGTTCGGCGTTGCGCTGGGAACAATCGCAGGCGGGCCCATTGGCGACCACATCGGACGTAAACGCGTCATTCTAAGCTCCATCCTTGGCGCTGCCCCCTTCGCGCTGATGCTGCCGTTTGCCAGCCTGACCTGGACCATTGTTCTTGTCTTCATCATCGGGGTGATCCTTGCTTCGGCCTTCCCGGCAATTCTCGTCTACGCCCAAGAGCTGATGCCGGGCAAGATCGGCACGGTTTCGGGGCTGTTCTTTGGCTTCGCATTTGGTATGGCCGGAGTCGGCGCAGCAGCGCTGGGCAGCCTCGCCGACATGACGAGCATCGAATTCGTGTATCAGGTCAGCGCCTTCCTCCCCTTGCTGGGCGTGGCGGCCTTCCTGCTGCCCAATGACGAGGAACGATATCGCGGATAGCGTCAGCACGTCGATTGGGGCTAAAGTAGCACCATGCGTTCGACAGCATGGGAGATGAAATGAGTGCCCTTTCGCACGACGCGGCGCGAACAACCGACTCACAGGAAGCCTCCCCTCAGGAGGCTTCCCTGCCTGTGGCCAAAACACCGGAACCGTCCTCCGCCGGGCTGATGGCACGCCTGGGGCGCTGGTGGGACCGCGACCGCATGCATACGGCGGCCGAGCTGCGTGCCCTGTATGCGGCGCGCCTGACCGACACCGGCGCCAATCGCACGGCCAAGGAATGGTGCGCCCAATATATCGCCGCAGACGGGAAAGGGCGGCGCGCGCTGCTGACTCAACTGGTGGAAGCAGGCGCCAGTCTGGAACCCCGGGGTGATCAGGGCCTGCACCTTTTCCGGCGGCTGAACGCCCAAACAGGAAACCTGCAGCTGATGGTGGACCTGCGCGCCGACATGTTGCGCTGGCACAATCAAATTGCCGGCCTCATCGTGCTGGAGCGCGAACTTGAAGCGCTGCTCTCGAACTGGTTCGACGTGGGTATGCTTGAACTCAAGCCCATCACCTGGGATTCGCCGGCTTCCCTTCTGGAAAAACTCATCCAGTTCGAGGCCGTGCACGAAATCCGATCATGGGAAGAGCTCAAGCACAGGGTGGCCGACAACCGGCGGTGCTACGCCTTCTTTCATCCACGCATGAGCGACGTGCCCCTAATTTTCGTGGAGGTGGCATTCGCCCACCAAATGGCGGACAACGTGCAGGTGCTGCTCGACCCACAAACACCGGCCGAAAGCCTGAGCAAGGCGCGATGGGCCATTTTCTACTCCATCTCCAACACCCAGCCGGGATTACGCGGCATCAGCTTTGGCAACTTCCTACTTAAACGCGTCATTGAGGAACTGCTGCGTGAGACGCCGCGCCTGAAGTTCTTTGCCACCCTGTCGCCCATACCGGGCTTTGCCGACTGGCTCAAGAAGCAGGATAGCCAGGTCCTGCAGGCGCTCCTGCACCATCGCACCGAAACCGAAACGCACACCCCCAGCCAAGCCGGAGCTCGCTGGGCGGCGAAGCTGCAGGAAGCCGCCGTGGGCAACACCCCCGAGCTGGTGCAGAATGCCGCGCTCAAGCTGGCGGCGCACTATCTCACCACCCTGAAAAATGGGCGGCCCATCGACCCCGTTGCCCGCTTCCACCTGGGAAACGGAGCCCGCATGGAACGCGTCAACTGGGCGGCCGACCGCTCAGCCAAAGGGCTGGAACAGTCCTGTTCCCTGATGGTCAACTACCTGTATGACCTGGGCGAGCTGGATCAGAACCTGGTGCAGCTTGCTGCGGGCAAACCCAATCTGGGGCGCAATTTGAAGCGGCTGCTCTAGGCGACCGGATTGCCGCATTTGCGGCATTTCTCGCGTTTCCTGCGTTTCCACCCTTCTGCCCTTCCTGCACTTCTCGCAGGTTTCGGCCAGAGTTTCAACAGGATGGGTGTCGGCTGATTCGGCCATGGCAACAACCCGCTGAGTATGCCGCAGCTATTCAGCTTACCAACGCATGCACCAGACTTGGCGCTCAGCGCCGTATGATACGTTGATGCCTGGCCTCAACCATTGGGGTGTAAAAAGCATGGTCGGATACTTGTGGATTCGCTGATCGCGCAGGCAGCGCGCGCGCTGGCGGCGGGTGATGCGCTTGGCGCGCTGAACCTGGTTGCCCTGCGCGACGATGCGCCAGCGCTTGCGCTGCGAGGCATCGCCGTCGCCCAACTTGGCGATCTTACCCTCGCAAGCCAACTGCTGCGCAAGGCCATACGCCTCTTCGGTTCGGGGCACCCGCTGGCCCAGGCCAGATGCATTGTCGCGCAGGCCGAGATCGCGCTGGTTTCGCGAGATCTGGCCTGGTCGGCGAAAGTGCTGCATAGTGCGCAAGCCGTTCTGGATGCGCATGGCGACCGGTTAAACGCCGCCCACGCGCGGCACCTCGAAGCGCGACGGCTACTTCTTTCAGGCCGGCTCGATGAAGCAGAAAAAATCGTCGCAGCACTGGACCCAGACACGCTTTCGCCGGCGTCCAGAACCATCCATCACCTGATCACCGCAGGGATCTCGATGCGCCGCCTACGCATAAAAGCGGCGCATGCCGCATTGATCCGTGCCCGGCAAGCCGCGCTTCGCTCACAAATTCCTGGTTTGATGGCAGAGGCTGAACATGCACTGCATGCCCTGAAACGTCCCGCCGCACGCCTGCTCGCACATAATCAGAACAGACCTCTGCGGCTTGAAGAGATAGAAGAGCTATCTGCCACACCCACACTCATCGTGGATGCCTGCCGCAACACAGTCAGTATCGGGGAAATGGTGATTCCGCTGGCAACCCGTCCGGTGCTGTTCTCGCTGGCGCGGTTGCTGGCACAGGCGTGGCCCGCCGACGCATCAAGGGAGACACTTATCGCTGGCGCATTTCGTACCATGCTTCCCGACGAAACGCACCGCGCGCGCTTGCGCGTTGAAATAGGCCGCTTGAGGAAAGCGCTCCACCCGCTGACCGGCATCCTTGCCACGCAACAAGGCTTTGTCCTGGTACCCCATGGCCCGGACAACGTCGTCGTGCTGGCAAGCCTGGTCGAAGACAGACACGCCGCCGTGCTGGCTTTGCTGGCCGACGGCGAATCGTGGTCCAGTTCCGCCCTGGCGCTTGCCCTGGGTGCCAGTCAACGCACCGTACAGCGAGCACTTGATGCACTGGCCTGCAGCAACAAGGTGCAGTCGTTCGGTCGTGGACGCGCACGCCGCTGGCTGGTCCCACCTTTGCCCGACCTCACGACAACATTGTTGCTCCCCGCCCCGCCGGTCGCCACCTTTGAGGCCAAGCCCTGACCGTGCGGCTCACGACAGCATTGTTACTCCCCGCTACGCCGCCGGACGATTAGGATGAAGTTGCTCCTTCCACCACCAAACAGGACGACATCATGAAAACCTCTACTGCGAAAATTCTGCGCGAATACGGCCCGTTCGAAAACGTCGATGCCGTGCACGGCCTTACCTTCGACGGCCAGCGCGTCTGGTTTGCGACCGGCGACACACTGAAGGCACTGGACATCGGGAACGGGCTTGCAGAGCGTTCCATAAACGTTCCCGCATCCGCCGGTACGGCCTTCGACGGCAAGCATCTGTTCCAGATCGCCAACGGGCTCATACAAAAAATCGACCCGACCAGCGGCAGCGTCGTGGCCTCCATTCCAGCACCAAACAGCGATGGCAGCTCCGGCCTGGCCTGGGCCGAAGGAAGCCTGTGGGTGGGGCAATACCATGACAGGCTGATTCATCAGGTCGATCCCGAAACCGGCAAGATTCTTCGAACCATCACCGCGAACCGTTATGTGACCGGCGTGACCTGGGTCGACGGGGAATTCTGGCATGGCACCTGGGAAGACGGAACAAGCGACTTAAGACGACTCGATCCGGAAAGCGGAAACGTTCTGGAAACCATTGAAATGCCATCCGACGTAGCCGTATCGGGGCTGGAGTCCAACGGTGAAGACCAATTCTTTTGCGGCGGCGGCAGCAGCGGTTTGATTCGAGCAATAGCGCGGCCCGATTGACCTCCAATGGCCAACAGCCGGTGCCAATCGTCTTTAAGCGCACTCAGATGGAGCCACTATTGGAATTGCTCCAGGCCGAATCGGTGTCCCCGTAATCCACACGGGCTTGTCGTGGGCATAGACACTACACGCCGGCGCATCCCTCTTGCCACCGGCGTGTCGTACCTTGGTTCGGGTGGCTGTCATCGCCATTGATTGCGGCGTTGGCGATGAGCCTGAGCGCGGTGTCAGCTATTTCAAGCAGCCAATGTCTGCGGGGCGCGCAGCAAACGGTAAGGTATGCCGGGCTGGTAACTATTGTTACCTTGACGGGTAACAAAACCCCGCCTATGTTAAGGCAATAAATATCGCTTCCGTTCATTTGACGGTTTCCAGGGACTAATCGTTTTCGAGAACTAACCAATAAGAACCGTGTGCCCATCATGCCCGAAACTCAACACTACGACATACTTGTACTTGGCAGCGGCGAGTCAGGGAAATACTTGGCATGGACAATGGCGAAAGCCGGTCGCCGTGCCGCCGTCATCGAACGCAAGCTGATTGGCGGCTCTTGCCCAAATATTGCCTGCCTGCCCAGTAAAAATGTCATCTACAGCGCGCATGTTGCGGCGTTGTTCCATCGTGCCGCCGAATTCGGAATTACATCCGGCCCGATCAGCGTAGACATGAAAGGCGTGCGCCGTCGCAAACGACAGATGGTCGACGATTTGATCGCCATCCATCGGCGCAATTACGCCGAGAGCGGAGCCGAGTTGATCATGGGCGAAGGGCGGTTTGTTGCGCCCAAGACTATCGAGGTACAACTGAACGACGGCGGCACGCGCCGGATGACGGCAGAGCGCATTTACCTGAACGTCGGCACGCATGCCGCGATTCCGAATGTACCGGGGCTTGCCCAGGCGCAGCCGCTGACTCATGTCGAGGCCCTGGAACTGGATTATCTTCCCAAACACCTGATCGTACTTGGTGGCGGCTACATAGGGCTCGAGTTCGCGCAGCCGATGCGTCGGTTCGGCAGTCGTGTCACGGTCGTGGAACAAGGACCTCAACTTGCCTCGCGCGAGGATAGCGATGTTGCCCAAGCGTTGCTGGAGCAGTTCACGCAAGAAGGGATCGACATCAAGCTCAACGCCCAGGTAATCGAGGTCGAAGGGCGTTCCGGCGAGCAGGTTCGTCTGCACGTTCGTACGGCTACCGGGACGCAAATCATCGAGGGCAGCGACATCCTGGTTGCCGCCGGACGCACGCCCAACACGCAACAGATTGGGCTCGACACGGCAGGTATTGAGCTGGATGCACGAGGTTACGTCAAGGTCAACGAGCGCCTGGAGACTACGGCTCCGAACGTATGGGCCATGGGTGACTGCGCGGGTGGCCCGCAGTTCACACACGTTGCTTTCGACGACTTTCGCCTGGTCAGAGACAACCTGAATGGTGGAAATCGAACCACCAGCAACCGCCTCGTGCCCTATTGCATGTTTACCGACCCCGAACTCGGGCGGGTCGGCCTGAACGAATCGGCAGCGCAACAAGCCGGCATTGCCTATCGCCTTGCCAAAATTCCGATGGCGGCAGTACTGCGCACACGGACTATGTCTGAGACGGGCGGGTTCCTTAAGGCGCTGATCGCCATGCAAAATGATCAGATTCTTGGTTTTACGGCATTGGGCGCAGGGGCGGGCGAGGTAATCGCCGTCGTGCAGACGGCCATGTTGGCCGGCATCCCTTATACGGTATTGCGGGATACAGTCCTGACGCACCCGACGATAGCCGAAGGACTCACGGTTCTGTTCGCGAATGAGCCTCAGCCGAAGTGAACGCAACAGCCTTGACGCGATATCGGGAGGACATTGTTTACATATTCTTCAGGCATCCGCCAGCGGACCGGAATAAGCGCAAATCAAAATAGCTGTAAACAATGAAAATTCCAGGAAACGCTTAGTTCCCTGGGATTTATCCCAGAATGTGTTGACTTACTGTCAACATTTTTTTAAGGCATGAAAAAAGGAAACCCGCATAAATACGGGCTTCCTCTGGTTTTTACAAACATTTCTTAAAGTTGTGTATCTCAAAACGGAATGTCGTCGTCCATGTCGGCCAGGTTCGCCGCCGGCGCGGCCTGTGGCGCGGCAGGGCGGGGCTGCGCGGAGCGCGAGCGCTGTTGCGCGGGAGCGGAATCACCGCCGCCCATGGCCGCATCGCCGCCGCCGTCACGGCCGCCCAACATTTGCATCTGGTCGGCCACGATTTCAGTGGAGTAACGGTCGGCGCCGGTTTCCTTGTCTTGCCACTTGCGCGTCTTGAGGCGCCCTTCGACATAAATGGACCGGCCTTTCTTGAGGTATTCGCCCACGATTTCGGCCAGGCGGTTGTAAAACACCACGCGATGCCATTCGGTTTCTTCGCGTTTTTCGCCGGAAGCCTTGTCCTTCCAGCTTGATGTCGTGGCAATGGATACATTGCAAATAGCGGCGCCTTCCGGGCTGTAACGGACTTCGGGGTCCCTGCCCAGATTGCCAATAAGGATGACTTTGTTGACTGAGGCCATGATGAAGGTTCCTAAGTTGTAAAAAGCAATGTTGCCATTATCGCCAATAACGGCGCCACACACTACCGCTAATCGGGGCGAACGGCACTACTACGCAGTCACACTTTTATCCTGCTGAAAGCCGCGGGCCGTCACAAACCAGAGAAATGCCAGCGCCGCCGCCACGAGAAATACGGCAGAATTTCCGTGCGACACCAGCAGACCACCACTTACGCCCCCCGCAAACACGCCCAGGGACTGCGCCGTATTGTAAAACCCCAGTGCCAGGCCCTTGAGTTCGGGCGGCGCCACGCGTGACACCAGCGATGGCTGCAGCGCCTCCAGAATATTGAAGGCGATGAAGAACCCGACGAACATCACTACTGTAGGCCCAAAACCCTTGCTCGCCAAAGGCAACAGCGCCAGAACCACCACCAACCCAGCAACGGCGACTTCAAGTGCCAATTTATGGGCGTGTCGCGTTTCCGTATAGAAGACGGCAGGCACCATCAGTACAAAAGAAAGCAGAATGACCGGCAAATACACTTCCCACAGATGCTCTGAATCGTAACCTCCCAGATGGGCCAGCAGGCCGGGCGCCACAATAAAAATGGACATCAAAATAAAATGCAGGCAAAACACCCCGAAATTCAGACGCAACAAATCGGTATGCATCAGCACGTCGCGCGGCTTTGCCTGAATAATGGGATCTTTGTCGCGCGGCACCGCAGGCACCACGAACGCGGCGATAAGCAGGCAAAGAAAACCCAGCAGGCTGATGGCCCAGAACAGGCCTGAAAGCCCGAACTCGCCCACCAGCAACGGCGACAGCACCAGGGATACGGCAAAAGAAAGCCCAATAGAGCCGCCCACCATGGCCATGGCGCGCGTGCGTACCTCTGGCCGCGTGGCATCGGCCACCCAGGCGGTGATGGCCGCGGACACGGCGCCAACCCCTTGAATAATCCGGCCCAGAATAATCCAGTTGATATTGGTGGCCAGCGCGCACACCACGCCGCCGACAATGAACAGCACCATGCCCGCCACAATCACCGAACGCCGGCCCCAGCGATCAGAGGCCATCCCCAGGGGAATCTGCATGATCGCCTGCGTCAGCCCATAGGCGCCGAGCGCCAGTCCCACGCGGGCGGTATCGTTGCCTCCGGGGATAGTCGTGGCCGCCACAGCGAAAATCGGCGTCAACAGGAACAGACCCAACATGCGCGACGCAAACAACAACGCCAGCGTGATGCTTGCCTTGCGCTCCACCGGCGTCAGCTTCAACTTGGCGTGACCCGCACCGCCAGCACTTCGCCCTGTACCCTTGCCTTCGGAGTTGCTCATGAGTGAAACCTTACGTTAATTGCGCCCGTGCCACTGCACATGAAAGCGCGCTGCGCGCTATAGTAGCAAGTTAGCCTTTGAAATACCTGAAAGAACCTGATGGACGCAATACGCATACGGGGCGCCCGTACGCACAATCTCAAGAACATTTCCGTCGACCTGCCTCGCCACAAGCTCGTCGTGGTTACCGGGCTGTCAGGCTCGGGAAAATCGTCACTGGCTTTTGACACACTGTATGCCGAAGGCCAACGACGCTACGTGGAAAGCCTGTCAGCCTACGCCCGCCAGTTCCTGCAATTGATGGACAAGCCCGACGTCGACCTGATCGAAGGACTGTCACCGGCAATTTCCATTGAACAGAAATCCGCTGGCCACAACCCGCGCTCCACCGTGGGGACCATCACCGAAATTCATGACTATTTGCGTTTATTGTACGCGCGGGTCGGCACCCCCTATTGCCCGGATCACGGCCTGCCCCTGCAGGCCCAAAACGTCAGCCAGATGGTCGACAAAACCATGGCCTGGGCTCCGAACACACGCCTTGCCATCCTCGCGCCCCTGGCCCGTGCGCGCAAAGGCACCTTCGAGGACGAATGCACCAGCCTGCAGGCCCAGGGCTTCGTGCGCCTGCGGGTCAATGGCGAAATGGTGGAAATCGACCACCTTGGGCCACTGAAGAAAACCGAGAAACACGACTTCGAAGTCGTCGTCGACCGCCTGCGCGCCAAACCCGAAAGCCTGCAGCGGCTGGCCGAAAGCTTCGAAACCGCACTAAAACTTGCCGAAGGCCGTGCCATAGCGCTGAACATGGACACGGGTGAAGAGCAGACCTTCTCCAGCCGCTACGCCTGCCCGGTCTGCCAGCGCAGCCTTGCCGAACTCGAGCCACGACTATTCAGCTTCAACAACCCCGTGGGTGCCTGCCCCACCTGCGACGGCCTGGGCAATATCGACTTCTTTGACCCCAAGCGCGTCGTCGCATTTCCCGAACTGAGCCTGGCCAGCGGCGCCATCAACGGCTGGGACAAGCGCAACGCCTTCACCCACACCCTGCTTACCAGCCTTGCTGCACACTACGGCTTCGACATCGACACACCATTCGAAGACCTGAGCGACGAAATCAGGAACCAGGTGCTTTACGGCTCGGGCGACGAAAACATCGCCTTCCTGTACCTGAACGAAAAAGGGCGCAGCACCGTCAAAAGACACCCGTTCGAAGGCGTCATCCCCAACCTCGAACGACGCTGGCGCGAAACCGACTCCAGTGCCGTACGCGAAGAACTGAGCAAATACCGCCACACCAGAATCTGCCCCGACTGCCTTGGCTCGCGCCTGCGCAGCGAAGCCCGCAACGTGCTCATCGGCGACGAACCCGGCGAAGCCCAGCGCCGCGGACGCGCCATCTACGAAGTTGAGGCCCTGCCGCTGGCCGCCTGCCTTACGTGGTTCCAGAAACTCGATCTGAACGGTGCCAAAAAGGAAATCGCGGGACGCATCATTCGCGAAATCGAAGCGCGCCTGCAATTCCTGAACAACGTCGGCCTGAACTACCTGTCGCTGGACCGCAGCGCCGACACCATCTCGGGCGGCGAAGCCCAGCGCATTCGCCTCGCCAGCCAGATAGGCTCGGGCCTGACCGGCGTCATGTACGTCCTGGACGAACCCTCAATAGGCCTGCACCAGCGCGACAACGACCGCCTTATCGAAACCCTGAAACACCTGCGCGACCTGGACAACAGCGTCATCGTCGTCGAGCATGACGAAGACATGATCCGCTCCGCCGACTTCATCATCGACATGGGGCCGGGCGCTGGCGAGCACGGCGGCTACATCGTCGCCCAGGGCACGCCCCAAAATCTCGAACAAAACCCGGACTCACTCACCGGCCAATACCTGAACGGTACCCTGCGCATCGAGATACCCCCGCGCCGTCCCATCACCCCGGACCTGCCCTGGCTGCACCTTGATGGCTGCACCGGCAACAACCTGAAGTCCGTAAACCTCGCCATCCCGGCCGGACGTCTCATCTGCGTTACCGGCGTCTCCGGCTCCGGCAAATCCACCCTCATCAACGACACACTGGCCGCTGCCGTCGCCCACGAACTGCACCGCGCCCAAACCGAGCCGGCCCCCTTCCAATCCCTGGAAGGCATCTCCCACTTCGACAAGATCATCAACGTCGACCAAAGCCCCATCGGCCGGACGCCACGCAGCAACCCCGCCACCTATACCGGCATGTTCACCCCCATACGCGAACTATTCGCCGGCGTACCCGAAGCCCGCACCAGGGGCTACGACCCCGGACGCTTCTCCTTTAACGTCAAGGGCGGCCGCTGTGAAGCCTGCCAAGGCGACGGCGTCGTCAAAGTGGAAATGCATTTCCTGCCCGACATGTACGTACCCTGCGACGTATGCGGCGGCAAACGGTACAACCGCGAAACCCTGGAAATTCGCTATCGCGGCCACAACATCAGCGAAGTCCTGGACCTTACCGTCGAACAGGCCCTCAACTACTTCGAAGCTGTTCCCTCGATCGCACGCAAACTCAAAACCCTGATGGACGTTGGCCTCTCGTACGTTCGCCTTGGCCAAAGCGCAACCACCCTGTCAGGCGGCGAAGCCCAACGCGTCAAACTGTCGCTCGAACTTTCCAAACGCAGCACGGGACGCACTCTTTACATCCTTGACGAGCCCACCACTGGCCTGCATTTCCAGGACATCTCGCTGCTGCTCGCCGTCCTTAGCAAACTCGTCAACGCGGGCAACACCGTCGTCATCATCGAACACAATCTGGACGTCATCAAGACCGCTGACTGGGTCATAGACCTGGGGCCTGAAGGCGGCAACGGCGGAGGCGAAATCGTCGCCCAAGGCACCCCCGAAGACATCGCCGCATGCCCCAAAAGCTACACCGGCCAATACCTCAAACCCCTGCTGGAAAACGCCACCGAAGAATCCTGACGCCGCCGCATGCCACACACAACAAGGCGGTTTCGGCCGGGCTGGTTTTGCGAAGTTGGAGCAAGCCGTCCAGTCGAGCCAGATCGGGATGCAAGCGCGCATTTGTTCGAGCGCGATGTTTACGGACAGCCGGTGGCTGTCCGTTCGCGCGAGTTATGCGCGCGCCCGATCTGGCTTGGCTGGACGGGAAGCCCCGGCGCAGCCGGGGCCGCAGCGACCTGAGCAAAACCAGCCCGGCCGAAACCGCCGCTCAAGAACCCAAACACACACCCAACTCCCCCCAACTACATCTCAAACAGCTCCCGATACTCCCGAATCGCATACCGATCCGTCATCCCGGCAATGTAGTCAGCAATAGCCCGAGCCTGCGCAACATCCCCTTCCCGCCGATACTCATCCTGCAGCAACCTTGGTTCATCCAGGAACGCCTCGAACAGCCCCCGCACAATACGCCGTGCCTTCGTGGTCATCCGCATCACCCGATGATGCCGGTACAAATTCGCCAGCAGAAAACTCTTCAACGCATCCGCCTGTGCCCGCATCGACGGTGAAAAAGCCGCCAGAGGCTTCCCGGACCGAACCGCATCGACACTATCGGGACCACGGCGCTCAATGTTCGCCAGCGTAGTTGTAGTCAAATCAACCACCAGCGTATTGATCATGCCCCGTATCGTCTCGGAAATCGCGCGCCGACGATCAAGATTCGGATACTGACCCATCACCCGCGAATAATGCGTCGAGAAAATTTCGAGCATCTGCAACTGCCCGACCGTAATCAGCCCCGAACGCAGACCGTCATCGACATCGTGATTGTTGTAAGCAATCTCATCCGCCAAATTCGCAATCTGCGCCTCCAGAGAAGGCTGCGTTCCCTCCAGAAAGCGCTTTCCCACCTCACCAAGCCTGCGTGCATGCGAAAGCGAACAGTGCTTCAGAATACCCTCGCGCGTTTCAAAACAAAGATTCAGGCCATTGAACGCCGCATAGCGCTCCTCCAGTTCGTCAACCACCCGCAGACTTTGTAAATTATGCTCAAAGCCTCCCGCGTCCGGAGCAAACTCATGCAGGCAGGCATTCAGCTCTTCCTGCCCCGCGTGCCCAAAAGGCGTATGACCCAAATCATGCGCCAACGAAATCGCTTCAGTCAGATCCTCATGCAGCCCCAGATTGCGCGCCAGCGTACGCGCAATCTGTGCCACCTCGATGCTGTGAGTAAGCCGAGTGCGAAACAGATCGCCCTCGTGATTCACAAAAACCTGCGTCTTGTATTCCAGCAAGCGAAACGCATTACAGTGAATAATGCGATCGCGATCGCGCTGAAACTGACTGCGATTCACCGGCCGCTCTTCGGGATGCATACGGCCGCGTGTATGCTCCGGGTCGCACGCATAAAGCGCCAGTTGCGTCATATCACTACCCTATAGAACCGGAACAGCCGTCTTGTGAAGCACCTCGCGCAGCGCCTGAAGCGGCGCGGGCTGGAACACCGCCTCGCCAATCCTGGGCAACATAATAAAGCGCAACACACCGCCCTCGGTCTTCTTGTCTACCTGCATCAATTCAATCCAGCGATCCGTGCCGAAATTGGGTGGCACAACCGGGCAACCAATGGCGCGTACCAGCTCACGCACGCGCCGCACATCGGCACTGGCAAGACCCTTCACCACCGCCGAGAGTTCGGCTGCCTGAACCATGCCGCAGCCTACCGCCTCACCGTGCAGCCATTCGCCATAACCCAGCCCGGATTCAATTGCATGGCCGAACGTATGGCCGAAGTTCAGGATGGCACGCAGCCCCGATTCGCGCTCGTCCTGCGACACCACCCGCGCCTTGATCTGGCACGACCGCTCAATGGCGTACGACACCGCGTCATGATCGAGCGCGCGCAGCGCCCCCGCGTTGTGCTCACACCAGTCGAAAAACGCCGCATCAACAATGCACCCATACTTGATGACCTCGGCCAGGCCAGCGCTGACTTCACGCGCCGGCAGCGTCTCCAGGACGCCGGGGTCGATCTCGACGGCAACGGGCTGATAGAACGCGCCGATCATGTTCTTGCCCAGCGGATGATTGACCGCCGTCTTGCCGCCTACCGAAGAGTCCACCTGCGCCAGTAGCGTTGTGGGAACCTGAATGAAACGCACACCACGCATATAGCACGCTGCGGCAAACCCGACCATGTCGCCTACAACCCCGCCGCCCAGCGCCACCAGAACTGTCTTGCGATCGCAACGGCTTTGTAACAATCCATCAAAGATCCGGTTCAGGGTGCGCCAGTCCTTATGCGCCTCACCGTCCGGCAACTCAATATAGATCACGCGTTTGCCCGATTCCTCAAGACTCTTCCTGGCGCGATCCGCGTAATGGCCCGCCACCGTCGGGTTGCTGATCATGGCAATGGAGGTTGCATCGTGCGGCACACTCTGCGCCAGTCGATCCAGCCGTCCGGCATGGATGTGTATGGGGTAGTGCCCCCCCGGCGCCTCAACGTTGACAGTGGTCATGCCGGCGCCCTGTAATTTTGTAATCGTGAAATCAATGTACGCACCACGTGCGGCACAGGCAGACTGCCCGTGTCGTACACGACGTCCGCCACCTCGTCGTACAACGGTGTGCGCTGGCCAAGTAGTTCCAACAAGCGTGCGCGCGGATTTTCCGTTTGAAGCAACGGACGATGGCGATCACGCGCCACGCGCCGGTACAACTCGTCGCCACTCGCACGTAAATACACCACGACGCCACGATCCTTCAGGTATTTGCGGTTTTCGGCGGCCAGCACCGCACCGCCTCCGGTGGCCAGCACAACGTTGGAACACTGCGAATACTCATCCAGCAGCGCTGTTTCGCGGCGCCGGAAGCCGGCCTCGCCTTCGATCTCGAAGATGGTCGCCACTTGAACTCCGCAGCGCTCCTGCAGGGCAAGGTCCAGATCGACAAACTTGCGGCCAAGCGAACGGGCCAGATGACGGCCGATCGTTGTTTTTCCGGCACCCATCATTCCAACCAGGAAGATTGGTGCGTCGTAAGGCAACGACTCCATGTTGGTTACCCCCGCGTCGATGGCACCACACTGTGGCTCTGCCGCGGCGTCAAAACGTAAAGAATCAGTCATTTGTGTATTATCCCACTTGCATCCCAGCGACGAATTGCTGCACTGCATTGATTTGTTACACAAACCCACGATGCAAACTGTAGTCCGGCTGCGGTTGGACTTAAAATCGGCCTCAATGAGTTCCTCTACCTCCACTTCGCAGAATCCCTCTATGTCGTCTCACCCAAGGCTCGGGCGCTTCATCCTGAAGGCAGCCGTATTCGCTGTCGGACTCGGGCTATGCGGCGCGCTGCTGGGAGCATTGGCGCTTGCCTTAGCGTGGCCCAACCTGCCCAACCTGAGCGCGTTGACCGACTATCGCCCGCGCGTGCCCCTGCGCGTTTATACCGCCGACAAAGTCCTTATTGGCGAATTCGGCGAAGAGCGGCGCAATGTCCTAAGCTTCAACGAAATTCCCGACGTCATGAAGTCTGCCATTTTATCAGCGGAAGACGACCGCTTCTACCAGCACGGCGGCATCGACTGGCTTGGCGTGGTGCGCGCCATGATTGCCAACATCACCAACATGTCCAAAGTGCAAGGGGCCAGCACAATCACCATGCAGGTCGCGCGCAACTTCTACCTCAGTTCGCAAAAAACCTACACACGCAAGTTCTACGAATTGCTGCTCACGTTCAAGATAGAGTCGACCTTGACGAAGGACCAGATTCTGGATCTATACATGAACCAGATCTACCTGGGCCACAGGGCATACGGCTTTGCCGCGGCTTCACGCACCTATTTCGGCAAGCCATTATCTGAAATCACCCCTGCCGAAGCGGCCATGCTGGCCGGTATTCCCAAAGCGCCATCGCGCTTCAATCCCATCGCCAATTTTTCCCGCGCCAAGATCCGCCAGGGCTACGTGCTGGGCCGCATGAAAGACCTTGGCTACCTGACCGATGCCGAATACAAGCAGGCCATGGCGCAACCCATCGTGCTCAAGTCCGCACCCGGCACTCCGGCGGGAGGATACGCCATCCATGGCGAATACGTGGCCGACCTGGCCCGTCAACTGCTTTATGGCGTCTATCAGGACAACGTGTATTCACGCGGCTTCAACATCTACACGACAATCAAATCGGGTGACCAGGAAGCGGCTCATGACGCCGTGCGCGATGGCATCCTCGACTACACCCGCCGCGCGCCGTATCCGGGGCCCGAAGAAACCATCGACCTGCCGGCCGGCGTTGAAAACGACCCCACAAAACTGGACAGCATCCTGGATTCCGTGCAGGACAAGTACGCGGACGACGAAGGCCTGCTGGTCGGCGTAGTGCTTTCTGCCGCCCCCGACAAAGTTGTGGTTGCCCGCAGCTCGCAAGAGATCATCGACGTCACGAACAAGAACGCCCTGAAAGTCATCGCGCGCGGCCTGGTCAAAAACGCCAAGGACAAGGTCAAGATCTCGCGCGGCTCTGTCGTATACATCCACAAAAACGGCGACTACTGGGAGATCATCAACAAGCCCACCGTCCAGGCTGCTTTTGTTTCCATCCGTCCCGAAGACGGCGCCATCATATCCATGGTTGGCGGCTTCAGTTTCGGTGACGACCAGTTCAATCGCGTTACGGCGGCGTGGCGTCAGCCGGGTTCGGCGTTCAAGCCCTTCATCTACGCCTCGACACTGGAGCGCGGGATCACGCCCGCCACCCAGGTTTCTGACGAGCCCTTCACGCTTACCGCCGAACAAACGGGCTCAAAAGCCTGGTCGCCGAAAAATTACGGCAACGCCTATGAGCCCATGCTGACCATGCGCCAGGGTCTGTACAAATCCAAGAACATGGTGTCCATCCGCCTGATGCAGGCGGTGGGTCCGAAGTACGTTCAGGACTACATCACACGCTTTGGCTTTGACCGCTCGCGCAACCCGGCCGTGCTTCCATTGGCGCTGGGCGCTGGCGCCGTCACACCATTGCAGCTGGCCGACGGCTACGCTGTCTTTGCCAACGGCGGCTACCGCGTTCTGCCCTACCTCATCGACCACATCACCGACAGCAGTGGCAAGGTCATCATGCAGGCCAAGCCCATCGTGGCGGGTGACTCGGCCAACCGTGTCGTAGACCCGCGCACCGTCTATGTCATGGACGACCTGCTGCGCGGCGTGGCCACATACGGTACCGGTGCGCGCGTGCACCGCGAACTTAAACGCGACGACATCGGAGGCAAGACGGGCACCACGAACGACTCGCACGACGCCTGGTTCGCCGGCTTCACGCCCAAACTGGTGGGCGTCGCCTGGATGGGCTACGACCAGCCCAAATCACTGGGTAGCCGCGAAACCGGCGGCGGCGCGGCATTGCCCATATGGCTGGACTACATGCGCTACGCCCTGAAGGGCCAGCCACAAATACCACCAGGCCCCATGCCGGCGGGGCTTGAAAAAATTGACGGCGATTATTATTTTTCGGAATTCCCTCCCGGCCAGGCCGTCGCCCGTGTCGGTCTGCCCACGCCGAACGACGTACCACCCTCCACGACCCCGCCTCCGGACGCGATCAACAATCTCGTCAATCAGCTGACCAACAGCACCACGGCCGACAGAAACGGCGGCACGCCAGCACAAACGCAGCGCGTGCAGTTCTAGCCCCGCACTGTCCTGCCGCTGCTGATACCCGAGGGCTGCCACCGCTGGCGGCCCTCGCTGTCTGCGGGGTAGCGTCGTCAAGCCAAAAATCCTGTTTCGTTCATAATGACGGTTCACCCAACCTGGAAGCCCACCATGCACGCACCCAAAATCACTTTGCCCGTCCGGTCTGCCGCCCGTATCACTGCCGGCCTGGCACTGGCCTCACTGCTAGGCGCGTGCGGGCTGAAGGGGGCACTGTACATGCCTCCGCCGCCACCCCCACCCAGCGCAACGCTCACCGAGCCGCCCAACACCGGAGCAGCCACCGGCAATGCCACGGCCAAACAGCCAGCCAATACCGCACCAGCCTCCACCAGCCCCGTCAAATAAATTCATTCCGCCCTGCCACCCACAGGCCGGCGGGTTGCCATGCCCACGACAAGGCAACAACCGCTCCGGCCTCGCAACGAAGTCGCTCCCATGACAGCTGCCTCCCGCTTCCACTTAAAAAACGGCATCCTCCATGCCGAGAACGTTCCACTGCCGACCCTGGCTGAAAAATTCGGCACGCCACTGTATGTCTACTCGCGCCAGGCGCTGCACGACGCCTGGGACTCTTATCATTCGGCCATCGCCGGCCGCAACGTAATCGTCTGCTTCGGCATGAAGGCTAACTCCAATCTGGCCGTGCTTGACGAATTCCGACGGTTGGGAGCCGGGTTCGACATCGTTTCGGGTGGCGAGCTGGCCCGTGTGCTGGCTGTGGGAGCCGACCCCGGCAAGGTGGTGTTTTCAGGGGTTGGAAAGCAGGTGTGGGAAATGCAGGCGGCACTGAAAGCGGGCGTGAAATGCTTTAACGTCGAATCCGAAGCCGAGCTTGTCCAGCTGGGTCAAGTCGCCGAAAAAATGAACGTCGTCGCGCCCGTGTCGCTGCGGGTGAATCCGGACGTGGATGCGCACACCCACCCCTACATCTCCACGGGCCTGAAAGAAAACAAGTTCGGCATTGCCATCGACGATGCCGTCCGGATCTACCAACGTGCTTCCGAAATCAAAAGCCTGCACATAGTTGGCGTCGATTGCCATATCGGCTCGCAGATTACAGACGTCAGTCCCTATCTTGATGCTCTGGACAAACTCATCATCCTTATCCAGACTCTGGCTGGCCTGGGCATCAAGCTGAGCCATCTGGATCTGGGGGGGGGCATCGGCATCCGCTACACCGACGAAACCCCACTTACTCCTACCACTCTGCTCGACAACGTGTTCAAACGTCTTGCACAGCACAAGCTCGACTCGCTGCAGATCGTCCTGGAACCGGGACGCTCTTTGGTGGGAAACGCCGGCGTATTGTTGACGACAGTCCAATATTTGAAGCACAGCGACGCCAGGAATTTCGCCATCGTTGATGCAGCGATGAACGATCTGATCCGGCCCACCTTGTACGACGCCTGGCACGGCGTGGAGCAGGTTTGCCCAACGGGGAACGCCAACACACAGATTTATGACATCGTCGGCCCCATCTGTGAAAGCGGCGACTGGCTGGCGCGCGATCGACGCCTTGTTCTGGAGCAGGGTGAGCTTCTGGCAATCATGTCGGCGGGCGCCTACGGCTTCACCATGGCCAGCCAATACAATACGCGCCCCCGTGCCGCCGAAATCATGGTCGACAACGACAGCTACCACGTCGTGCGTCCACGCGAAACCCTGGAAAGCCTGTTTGCCGGTGAACAAACGCTGCCATAACCCCGGCGCAAATGCACCCCACGCAGTCCTCAAATATATGGAATAAGCAGCAATAATTAGAGAAAAAACAAGGCAATTGTTTATACTATTAAACCGATTTATCATCTCATGTAACTATTGTATCAATCCCTTTATTCCTCCGCGTCGTTGCCGTTAACCAAATATGTATGATGTATATGTAAAATAAAAATGTCTCACATCACCTTATTCACGACAACCAACGCGCCCAACTTTCGTTCTCCACCCAACCGAACGCGGCCAAGCTAAGACATGCAAAATTCAGAGGCGGCGGCGGCACAATCTGCATCAGGGCTTCGCTTGCTCGATCGCACTCTGCGCACACTGACATTTTTCGCGCTTCCGGCCGCAGTCCTATGCCTACCTGTACTGGACCTGCTTGCTGACAACAGGCTTGACTTCGAGTTTGGCTCGTTCCGGGCTTTTTACATCCTGGAAGGCGGCATACTTGCGCTGGCGCTTACACTGGTGCTGTTCGCGGCCTCCAGCCGAAAATGGATTTACATCCTGTTTGCGGGCTGGCTGATCGGCAACCTGCGCATCGCGGCGGCAACCCTGGGATGGGACACGCAATGGCTGGGTCACGATATTTCGCCGGCACTCGTACCGTACGTACGCAAGGCCACCAGCGCCTTGTATTACCTGCTCACCTTCGCGTTGTTTGTCGAGCTGTTCGAGCACGAACTGGCCCAATTGCGGCAACCGCGACTGGTGCGCCTTGGCCTGGCACTGGGTTTTTTTCTGCTTGCCGCCGCGTTTGTCCTGCCTCCCAGTGACTTCGTGTTGCTGACGTGGTGGATCGCCTCGGCGGGGTTGATCACTGCGGCAATCATAATCTGGCGCCTTCGAGTCGTTGCCCGCTCGGGAAATATTGTGTGGTATAGCGCCAGCCTGCTCATGGTTGTTGCAGCCGGCGCCGGGGTGCTTGAAACGCTGGGTGCCATGTTGCACATCGGAACCGCAAGCACCGCCTATGTCTACTGGGTGACCATCTTTTCCTCCAGCCTGCTCATCGCGCTGGCCGCCACCGAGGCCGAACGCGCGCTGCGCAGCAAACAGTCGGCTTCTGCCTCCGCCGCCTCGGCTGATCACGACGCACTGACCAATACACTGAACCAGAAAGGCATCGAACAGCGCACACTGCGCGGCGTGCGCGCGATCAGTCGCGGTGAGCCCTTCGCCATGGGCTACCTGGACATCGCTTCCCTTAAAACGGTCAACGACCTGTATGGCCACATGACGGGCGACGACGTGCTGCGCCAGGCGTGTGCGCGCGTCAGTGCCAAACTGGAAAGCGGCCATTCCCTGGGGCGCATCAGCGGATCGGAACTCATCATACTTCTGTGCAACACGTTCTTCGACGACGCCCAGCTCCTTGCTCACTCCATTATGGACGACCTGCAGGCCTCGCCCGTCTATATCGGTGCCCGCGCGCTGCAGCTCAAGGCATCCATGGGGCTGATCGAAGTCGCCGATCCAAAGCAGGCCCCTCAAGACGTCATTTCGGCCGCCGCACGCGCCTGCCGCCTTGCGCGGCGCAATGGAACCAACCAGATTGTCGTGCACGAATATGCCGAGGTGGCAAAGGCCGAGCATAGCCAGGAATTCCAGCTGCTGCGAGAATTCAGCGCGGGATTCTCACCACGCAACCTGTTCCTTGTCATGCAGCCCATCATGTCGCTCAAGGACCCCTACAACAGCCTGGATTTCGAGGTTCTGCTGCGCATGCGGGACGCCAGCGGCAACCTGGTCCCCGCCACCACCATCATTACAGCGGCGGAAGAAGGCGGTGTCGCCCCCGCACTGGATAAATGGATCATTCAGACAACTCTGGAATGGCTGGACAAAAACGAACCTCAGTTGAACAACACGAATTTCGTTTGCCTGAACCTGAACGGCATGTCGCTGAACGATGCGCATTTCATTGAAGAATTTTTCAGCACCTTGCAGGCGTACCGTCATGTCGCGCACATGCTGTGCATCGAAATCACCGAAAGCATTGCCCTCAGAGACCTGAACGACATCCACACTTTCATCGAACAACTGCATAGCATCGGCGTGCGTGTGGCGCTGGACGACTTCGGTGCCGGATACACGTCGTTCTCTTATCTGAAGCAGCTACCGGCCGACGCGCTGAAGATTGATGGTTCCTTCATCCAGAGCATGACCGCCCGGCCGGCCGATGTCGCCATCGTCGAGGCCATTGTGGCGCTGGCGCGCAACCTGGGAATGAAAAGTATCGCCGAATGGGTCGAGGACAGTGCCACACTGGAAACCCTGGCAAGCCTGGGCGTAGACTACGTTCAAGGCTACGCCATCTCGTACCCGATGTCCCCCGAAACCTTGCTGCAAGCAAGTTGCTGCGTCGACTTCATCACCGACAAGACCGTGCAGGGATTCGTAAGGAAAGAACTGGCGGGTTACGCCTAAGGCCACCTAGGGCCCGCAGCGCACCCGCCCGGAAGTTGGCTACAGTTCGCCGTACGAATGCAGCCCCGACAGGAACATGTTCACACCCAGGAAGGCGAAGCTCGTGACGAGCAACCCACCCAAAGCCCAGTAAGCCGCAGCAGGCCCACGCAGGCCTTTCATCAGGCGCATATGCAGCCACGCGGCATAATTGAGCCAGACGATAAGCGCCCAGGTTTCCTTGGGATCCCACTGCCAGTATGTGCCCCAGGCGTCAGCCGCCCACAACGCGCCCAGAATCGTCGCCAGGGTGAAAAAGGCAAAGCCCACCGCAATGGCCTTGTACATGATGTCATCCAGGACTTCAAGCGCGGGCAACTTGCGGGAAATGGGGCCGCGAAACGCCAGGATAGCGCCAACAATAATGGCGCCAATGCCGAAATACAGCATCCAGAGCGGGGAGAATTCACGCGAGCCAAAGACAAATGGTTCGGCACACAACACAGCACCCAGCAAAAACAGCGGGGCCAGTTTAGCGGTGGACCGCGTTTCACCGTGCTCCTTGATCAGGTAAGCAAAACCCACCATCGCCGCCAGGGAGAACGTGCCATAACCGATAAAATTTGCCGGCACATGCAGCTTCATCCACCAGCTTTTCAGCGCCGGCACCAGCGGCTGAATCTGGAAAGCATCGCGAGTGAACGAATACCAGAGCAGGAACACGACCGCCGAGGTTACCACCAGCAGGACGAAGCCGCCCAATGCGCGCGTGACGTAGCGCCGTTCGTAATACAAATAGAACAGGGACGTAATGAGGCAAAAAAGTACAAACACTTCGTAAAGGTTGCTGACGGGGATATGACCAATGTCCGGGCCCAGCAGGTGGCCTTCACGCCAACGCACCAACAGGCCGGTAACCCCTGCGTACACCGCCCCCCAAGTCAGGAACGTTCCCATCCATGCTGCTGTCTTGCTGGCAAAGCCAACCCAATAACAGATGGTCGCCAGGGCAAACAGCATGCACATCCACAAAATGGCCGACTGGGACGAGAGCAGGTACTTAAGCAAGAACACATGACTGGCGCGCGTGATGTCGCCCTGGTCCAACGGACCGCCGTTGCTGTACAGCCAAATGGCAAACAGCGCAGTAAGACCGCTGGCTATCATGAGAGTGCGTAGCGGACGCCACAGCCAGGCCAGCCAGCTGAAGCCAAGTGCCGCACCTCCCAGAATCACCTTTTCGTAGTAATTCATGTAATTGCCGTAGGCCGACAGCGCATACCCGGCCCCCGCAACAAGAATCACAAAAAAGGCAATGTCGGTCCAGTCGGGCTTACCGCGGTGACCACGCGAGTCTCCGCTTGAAACCATTATGTCCTGCCACATTGGCGCATTGAGTGTCGTATCGGTCATGCTAAAAACCTCGTTACGTAAAGAGGCGCGTGAAAGCGTCTTTGAATCGCGAGAATTCACGATTGAAGTCCATGGTACGTCGTTGGGACGTCATGGCGGCCAGCATACTGCTGCCCTGCCCGCGCGGGCAGATCCAGACCCATATGCGGCGCTCCCGTATGTAGAACATCGAGAATACGCCTATTAGTAAAAATATGCCGCCAAGGTAGACGATGCTCTTGCCGGGGCTGCGCGCCACCTGGAAGACACTGGCCTGCACATGCTGGAAGTTCTTCAGCGACAAAAATACGGGAGCGGGATAATCGGGAAGGTTGGCGAGCGCCAGCAGTGCCTGCTGGGTCCAGCGCTGGGCGGCCTGAGCGCCGCTGCCAGTGCGGCTTATCGGAGCCATTCCTTGCCTGACACGATTAATATTGCGCAGTTCAGCCAGAGACAGCTGAATCATGGGCACGGCGAACCCCAGCACCTTTTCCCGCTCGGCGGGCGGAACCCTTGCCACGATCTCGTTGAAACCACCCGTCGCGAACGAATCCAGGGCGCCCTCCGCTGCCTTTTGCAACAGCGGCTGCTGCGCAACGGCGTTAGCATTGTGCAGGGCGAACTGCCCGGCCGCCTGAGCGCGCAGCGCCGGGTCATTCAGTGCCGCGCGCAGGCTCATGAATTCGGCCACTGAGTGGTTGGCATCCGCCGGGATGCGCAGGTAACGATACGGGCCGCTATCCGACTGGCGCACGCCGGCCAGGAACACCTCGCTGCCATCCAGATGCATGGGCAGCATGTAATTCGTGAACTCATGCGCCTGACCGTTACGGTCAACCACGCGATACTGCACGCTGGGGCCTACATTGCGCATGTCTTTGTTTTTTGCGCTCACAGCACTGCCGGTCACGGCCGCCACCTTCTGCTCCAGATCCTTGGGTTGAGGTGCCTTGCCGCTGCCAAGGTTCTCGACGTTGATTACCCGCAAGCCCGTCAGGTTGACGGTGACGTTCGAAATGCCCGCCGAGGCCGGCAACTTGGCTACTTGTCCCACGGTGCCATTCACTTCGAAGGTCTTGTCGTTCTCGCCACGCAGCGGATAGCCTACCAAGTCCAGCTTGCTGCCGCCATCGTCAAAGCTGGACTGGAAAACCGAAATCCCCTTGTAGCGCAGGGGTTCATTCACCTCGATGACCTTATCGAAAGACTTGCCCGTCTTGAAGTCGGTAATCTGCACATCACTCTTGAAGCTGCTTGGCATGCCCGTTGAATAGTAGTCAATGTAGAATTTTTTCAGCTTGATGGAAAACGGCAACGGCTGGACCAGAACGCCGCTATCAATGTTGACGATGGCGGCGCTGCTGGTGCCGCCATCGGGCACCAACATGTCGGCGCGAAAGCTTGGGTTGCCCATAGGCAACCGGCCGGATGCGGGCACGTCAGCGATCATCATGTTCTGGGTAATCGGATGCTTGCCACCAAGCCATATTTCGGCGCGCAACAGCAATTCGCTGTCGAGCAGGCCGCCCACGCAAATGATGACGATGGCCGCATGGGTAAAAATGTAGCCCAGCCGATTGGCGCCACCCCTTTTCGCCGCCAGCAATATGCCGTCGGCGTCCTCACGCGCCTTCCACCTGTAGCCATTGCCAGACAGCCACTCCTGCGCGCGTTTGGCCACTTCCTGCGGCGCGATGGCGCTGGCAAGTTCGACGCGATGGTGGAAAGCGCGCAGGCTTGAAACGCGCACGTATTCGCGAAAGGAGCGCGCGTCGCGAATCATTCTGGGTGTGTTGCGCACCAGGCAAATGGTGGTCGAAACGACCAGAAAGGTCATGATCAGCAAAAACCACCAGCTGTTGTAAACATGCCAGATGGAGAACTTGTCGAAGAGCGCAAACCAGAACGGCCCAAACTTATCCACGTAGGTGTTGGGCGCATCGTTCTGCTCCAGCACGGTACCTATCAGGCTGGCCACACAAATGAACATGAGCAGGCTGACTGCGAACCGCATGGATCCCAGCAGTTCAAGAAAGTCATTACCCCAGCGACGAACAACAGAAGTCTGATTCACAATCTAATTCGCAAAAAAATGAGGGTGCCACGATCGGCTCCCCCATTGCGTACTGCACCAACAAGTGCGCGGGCGAACCTGCGCCTTACTTTTTATGTTTTTAGCGCAAGCCCGCTGCGTAGTCTGCCACCGCGGCGATCTCGGCATCGGTCATGCGGTTGGCGATATCATGCATAATATCGCTATTTGCACGATCGCCGCTACGGAATAATTTAAGCTGTTCGGCAATGTAGCTGGGGAACTGACCTGCCAGGCGTGGGAACTCGCCCGGTAAGCCGGCACCGTTGGCCGAGTGGCACGCGGCGCACGCCGGAATACGGCGATCATCGACGCCAGCCCGCCAGATTTTCTGGCCGGCCTCCGCCAGATCTTTGTTGGTGGCCGTAGGGGCCTTGCTGTAGTCAAGCCTTTGATGCGACAAAAACAAGGCAATGTTCTGCATGTCCTGCGAAGTAAGCAGTGCAGCGAACGTGCTCATGATGGTGTTGGCACCGTTAACACCGCGACGTAAAGGTACCTTGCCATTCTTGGCTTGAAAATCGCTTAGCTGTTTGGCCAGGTATTCGTGGGGCTGTGCTGCCAGATTGGGATTGGTCGGGATCGTGCTGTTTCCAACGGCTCCGTGGCAGCTTGCACAGGCCAGAATGCCACGGGCCGCGTCACCATTGGCAAATAGCTGCTCGCCTTTTTTGGCATCAGGCTTTACGGTGGGCGCGTCAGCAGCGTAACTGGCACTGGCAACGACAGTGCCCAACAGCAAACTGCCGGCAATGAAAATACTGGAAAGCACACGCTTCATGAAAACCTCGACCGATCATTATTCTTGATAGGGGCTGCCAGAAATGCCCCCGACAAGAGCCGTTGCTGTGCAAATTGACGCCAACACAAGGCTCCTACAGCTTCAAACGTGTGATTATACAATAGCGTATGAATCCGACCCACATTAACCCTAACTGGTAATCTATTGTCCATCCTGCATCGCGCTTCGTTCACGACTTCGGCCGCCCGGCTCGATCAGCTGCCGCCGCCAACCACCGCCGAAGTCTGTTTCGCCGGCCGGTCCAACTGTGGCAAGTCGTCCGCCATCAATGTGCTGACGAATCAGCGGCGCCTGGCCTTCTCCAGTAAAACGCCGGGCCGCACCCGCCTGATCAACCTGTTCGGCATCCCGGACCCGCTGGATCCCGAAGGGGCGCTGGGTTTTCTGGTGGACTTGCCAGGTTACGGCTATGCCGCCATTGGCAAGGAAGCGCGTGAAGAATGGGCCGACGTGCTGGGCGGATACCTGCGCAGCCGCGAGTCGCTTGCCGGCATCGTGCTGCTTATTGACATACGGCGTGGCGTCACCGATCTGGATCTGCGCCTTGCCCACTGGATAGCCCCGACGCAAAAGCCGGTGCTGGTGCTGCTTACCAAGGCCGACAAGCTGCCGTACGGCCAGCGTGTCAAGGCTGTCTTTGCCATTCGGAAGGACCTGGCCGAAATCGGAGCACTTGATGTGGTTCCTTTTTCCGCCACGCAGCGAATAGGCATCGACGAGGCAACAACCCGTATTGAAAACTGGATTTCTCCCAAGGTAGTGCCATGACTTCTTTTATTGTTACCCCCGACTTTCCCACTTCACGCCCACGCCGCAATCGCCGCGACGATTTCTCACGCCGGCTGGTGCGCGAAAACACATTGACGGTCAACGATCTGATCTACCCGGTGTTCGTGATGGAGGGTAATGGCGTAAGGCAGCCTGTTCCGTCCATGCCCGGCGTGGTGCGCTATTCAATCGACACTCTGCTCACCGTCGCCGAAGATTGCGTCAAACTGGGCATCCCGGTTCTGGCGCTGTTCCCGGCCATCGAGCCCGAGCTCAAGACAACCGACGGCATCGAAGCGGCGAACCCGAAGGGGCTTATTCCACGCGCGGTGACAGCGCTCAAACAAAGGTTTCCGGAACTGGGCGTGCTGACCGATGTGGCACTGGACCCATACACGAGCCACGGCCAGGATGGCGTCATCGACAGCGAAGGCTATGTGCTCAACGAGCCCACGGTCGACATCCTGACCAAACAGGCTCTGGTGCAAGCGCAGGCTGGCGTGGATATTGTGGCGCCCAGCGACATGATGGACGGGCGCATCGGCGCCGTTCGCAATGCGCTGGAAGCAAATCAGTTCATTTATACCCGCATCATGGCTTACTCGGCCAAGTATGCCAGCGCATTCTATGGTCCGTTTCGCGACGCAGTTGGCTCGGCCGCCAATCTGGGAAAATCCAGCAAGGCCACCTATCAGATTGATCCGGCCAACCGCAATGAAGCGCTGCGCGAGGTTGCAGCAGACATCCACGAGGGGGCGGACATGGTGATGGTGAAGCCGGGTTTGCCTTATCTGGATATTCTGCGCGATGTGAAGAACGCGTTTGGCATGCCCACGTATGCCTATCAGGTCAGTGGCGAGTACGCAATGATCAAGGCTGCGGCTGCCAATGGCTGGCTGGATCACGACAAGGTCATGATGGAGTCGCTCATTGCGTTCAAGCGGGCCGGCGGTGACGGCGTTCTTACGTACTTTGCGGTGGCGGCTGCCAAGCTGCTCAAGGAACAGGCATAGACGTGCCGGTTCCGGCTAGCAAGATACATGTTGTGAAGCGCGCTGTTGGGGTTCTTTAGCGGCTGGTGCGCAGGAAGTGCCAGCGTAGCCGGGACCGCAGCGACCTGAGTTCCTCAGTACATATTCGCCAGCCACGACACCAAGACTATTCGCGGGTTGCCGGGCGGAGATTGTCGGGGCGTCGAGTGGCTCTTGAAGTTTCAGGGAGCCGCGGCCACTTTTTGCAGGATGGCGGTGAAGTCGGTGGCGTTTTTGAAGCCTATTACGCGGTGGGCGGGGAGTTGCTGGCCTTGGGCGTTGAAGAAGATTATGCCTGGGGGGCCGAAGAGGCTGAAGCGCTTGAGGAGGGCCTGGTCATCGGGGGTGTTTTGGGTGACGTCGGCCTGCACCAGGGTCATGCGGGACAGGAGCTGTGCGACCTGGGGGCTGGTGAAGGTGAAGCGCTCCATTTCTATGCATGACACGCACCAGTCGGCGTAAAAGTCGAGCATGACGGGTCTGGTGGTATTGGCGAGAAGGCTGTCGAGTTCGGCGACGGAGTGGATGCGTGTGAAGGCTGTTTTGTAGGTGGGGGTGCCGTCGATGCCGTTGGCGGCGAAGGGGGAGGTGGTTGTCTGGGTGAATGGTGCCAGGGGCCGCAGTATGTCGCGGCCGCCGGCTAGCAGGCCGACGATTTGCAGGGCGGCCCAGAATGCGAGGGCAAGGCCAATGGTTCGCCAGGCGGCGAGGGCGACTTGGTGTCCGGATGGTGCGGACGCTGGTGCGGGTCGGTTGTGGCTTGAGGTGAAGGCGCCCATGAGGAGGGCGGAGCACAGGGCAATGAGTGCCCATCCGACGATGGCAAGGCCCTGTGGCAGAAGGGGGTTGATCATCCACCATGCTGTGGCGATGAGCAGCATGCCGAAGAGGCGTTTGACGCCGTCCATCCAGGGACCGGCTTTGGGCAACAGGGCGCCGGAGGTGGCGCCGACGACGAGGAGCAGTGCGCCCTGGCCCCAGGCGAGGGCAAACAGGGCGCTGCCGCCGAGTGTGACGTCGCCGGTCTGTGAGATGAAGAGGAGGACGCCGGCCAGGGGAGCAGCGACGCAGGGTCCGACGACCAGGGCGGAGAGCATGCCGATGATGAAGGAGCCACCAAAATGGCCACCCGGGATTTTTGCTATTTTTGCGCTGAGTGCGGACTGGACGCCGACGGGGGCCTGTATGGTGAAGACGTCGAACATGGATAGGGCAAGCAGCACCAAAAGGACGGCGAAGATGCCAAGGACCCAAGGAGTTTGCAGCCAAGCGGCGAGGCCAGCTCCGGCGAGGCCCGCGGCGATGCCCAGGATGGTGTAGACGACTGAGACGCCCAGTACGTATGTGGCGGCCACACCGAGGCCGCGCGCGCGGGATTTGCGGGCATGCCGGGTGTCGCCCGCGATGACTGCCAGCAGGATGGGCACCATGGGCAGGACGCACGGGGTGAAGGTAAGCAGTATGCCCAGGAGCAGGCAAAGGCCGATGATTTTGAACCAGCCGGCGCCTGTAAGAAAGGCGGCGAGGCCGACGTCTGTCATGCCAAATGCGCTTTCGCCGATTGGGGACGAGGTTGTGTCTTGCGAGGGGGCGGCGCCGGGATTGGCGGCTTGCGGGCTGGCACTGGCGTTAGCCGGCATGAGGGGAGGGGTGCCTGGCGGGGTTTCGTCGCGCGCGGCGGGTACGCTGGCCACGACCCCCTGCCCGCTCAGGGTATAGCCCTGGGCGACGGGTGTGAGGGTTACGCGGGTGGTCATGGGCGGGTAGCACAGGCCCGCGTCAGCGCAACCCTGGCCGGTAATGGACAGGGTTTGGGGCAGCAATGCGCCGGGCTTTACGGGAACGCTGATGGTGACCTGGTTGTGGTAGACCTCGAGGTCGCGCTGGAAGGTTGGGTCGTACTTGACGAGTCCGTGCGGATACACTGGCGCCCCAAGTCTGTCGGCCTGGGGTGCAGCGGCAAACTTGAAGCGTTCACGGTACATGTAGTAGCCGGGAGCGATTTTGAAATGTACGTCAACGCGATCGGGAGCGTGCATTGCCGCGGAAAACACAAAGGCGACCTTGGGGTCCAGATAGGTGTCTTCGGCGTACGCGGTACCCACCTGAAGCGCGCCAATGGCAAGCAGCAGGCAGGTGAACAACGCTTGCAACACGCGGCGTGCGGCACCGGGAAGGCGGGCACGCTTGCCTTGCATGGCATGAATGCACCGCCGCACTATTTGCGTAAAACTGGTTGCCCAGGCCACCATCACTTATTTCCTTGTGTTCGCGCCGCCGGAAGGCGGGCTATTGCGGCAATGTCTGTTGGCTTACCCAATCGAGGTAGCTTTCGAGACCGCCCACGACCGGGACAGCCAGAATTTCCGGAACGTCATAGGGGTGCAGCTGTGCAAGACGCTCGATCAGCTCGGGCAATCTGGCTCGGGTGGTTTTCATGGTCATGGGAATTTCTTCGGCGCCTTCGAGGCGGCCCTCCCACATGTACATTGACAGCCCCGCTGCACCCAGGCTCACGCAGGCGACCAGACCTTCTTCGACCAGCACGTGCGCGATGCGCTTGGCCAACAGCAAATCGGGGGCGTTGCTTAACACCACCACGGCTTCATGCGCCATGACTGTTTTGTCCGTGTGTTGTAAACACCGCTATTCTACCGCGAGCCTGGCTTTTCGCCACGGTGCGCCAGGTTCAGAGGGAAGCTCGCCGCGTCATTTTCGGTGAGATATTCCTCTGTGTTTACGGGCAGCCTGCGTGCCTTCACTCATCCGTTGCGTAACATGCATGGGCAAGACGCGCTTCAAGGTCAGGCGCACACGCGCATCACGTTTTCTTGCGCGCCCGGCATAAAAACGCGCCCCGGAATGCAGCGGACGCGAGTCCTGCCATCGGGGCGCGGATCCATGGCTGCTTTCAAGCCATGGGGTATTTATTCGGCGCCGTCAGCCTCGGCTTCCTGGGGACGGTCAACAAGTTCCATGAAGGCCATGGGAGCGGCGTCACCTTGACGAAAGCCCATTCTCAAAACACGCGTGTAGCCGCCGTTGCGCTCTTTGTAGCGCGGGCCGATTTCGGCGAACAGCTTGACGACCGCGTCGCGGTCGCGCAGGCGGGAAAACGCCAGGCGTTTGTTGGCCAGCGTGGCGTCTTTGCCCAGGGTGATAAGGGGCTCGACAATACGACGCAGCTCTTTGGCCTTGGGCAACGTGGTCTTGATGGCTTCGTGAGTAATGAGTGAAACGGCCATGTTGCGGAACATGGCTAGACGATGACTGCTGGTGCGATTTAATTTACGCAGACCGCTACGGTGACGCATGGTGTTTCCTTTGAATCTTGATGACGGCGGGGTATGGCCGGAGCCTTGAACCCGCTATCGGTTAGCCAGCTCTTCTATCAACTTGCGTTGCGGGCTGGGTGGCGAAAGACGCAAGGCCAGGGCGTGTGCCCCAACCCTGCGCAGATACGTTGCAAATCAGGGACGTTCCAGACCAACGGGCGGCCAGTTTTCGAGCTTCATGCCCAGGGTAAGGCCACGCGCTGCCAGGACTTCCTTGATTTCGTTCAGGGACTTGCGTCCCAGGTTC
Organism: Burkholderiaceae bacterium; assembly: GCA_004322135.1. Classification (GTDB taxonomy): domain Bacteria; phylum Pseudomonadota; class Gammaproteobacteria; order Burkholderiales; family Burkholderiaceae_B; genus Eoetvoesia. Next base: position 67,829 of record SCSG01000041.1, read on the forward strand.
GGCGTCTTGAGCAGCTCGTTTTCGGTGCGCTGGATAAGGTCGCCAATGTAGTAGATGTTTTCCGCTTTCAGGCAGTTTGCCGAGCGGACCGTGAGTTCCAGGTCGTCGACGGGGCGCAGGAGCACGGGGTCGATTTGCTGCTGGACACGGCCGGAATCAAGACCGCTGCCGCCTTCGTCGTGCGGATCGATCGCTGCGAACACGGAGATCTGATCCATCAGGATGCGGGCCGACTGGCGCACCGCCTCTTCGGGCGAGATCACGCCGTTCGTTTCGATGTCGAGAATGAGCTTGTCCAGATCGGTGCGCTGTTCGACACGGGCACTTTGCACCGCGTAACTGACGCGACGTACCGGGCTGAACGAGGCGTCCAGCACAATACGGCCGATGGTATGAGCGCGGTCGTCGACCAGGGCGCGCACGTTGCCGGGAACATAGCCGCAGCCCTGCTCGACCTTGACGTGCATTTCCAGCTTGCCGGCATCGGTCAGATTGGCAATGACGTGGTCGGGATTTACGATTTCAACGTCGTGGGGCAGCTCGATGTCGCTGGCCAGGACCACGCCCTGACCCTGTTTGCGCAGCACGAGCGTTACTTCTTCACGGTTGTGCAGCTTGAAAACCACGCCTTTCAGATTCATGAGGATGTCGACGACATCTTCGCGCACGCCCGGGATCGTCGAGTACTCGTGCACCACCCCAGTCATCTGGACTTCGGTGGGTGCATAGCCTGTCATGGACGACAGCAGGATGCGACGCAGCGCATTGCCCAATGTGTGGCCATACCCGCGCTCGAACGGCTCCAGGACGATGCGGGCGTGATATTTGCCGACGGGCTCAACTTCAATAGAACGGGGTTTCAGAAAACCTTGAGACGACATGTATGTTCCTTTTCAATACCCTCGGCTCGTTACGCCGATAAGGCTGACGGACAATCCGGCGAAGCACCGGTGATAGGCATCGCAACAGCCCGCCTCGCAGCCTTCGGGCTGTGAAAACGGGCTGTGCGACTTTACCGCAATGCCAGACCGGCAAGTTAGCGGGAATACAATTCGACGACCATCGATTCGTTGACATCACGAGCGACGTCGGTGCGATCAGGAGCCTGCTTGAACGTACCGCTTAGCTTGGTCGCGTCAACGTCGACCCATTGCGGAAAGCCCTGGCTGGAAGCCAGATCCAACGACTCGCGGATACGCAGCTGAGCCTTTGCTTTTTCACGAATGGTGATGACGTCGCCTGCCTTGACGTTGATGGAAGCGATATCGGCGGTGTGACCATTGAGTTCGATGGAACGATGGTTGACCAGCTGACGCGCTTCGGCGCGGGTCGAACCAAAGCCCATGCGATACACCACGTTATCGAGCCGTGATTCGAGCAATTGAATCAGGGTCTCGCCCGTGTTGCCACGCAAGCGCTCGGCTTCGGCAAAATAGCGGCGGAACTGCTTTTCAAGTACGCCGTACATACGCTTGAGCTTTTGCTTCTCGCGCAGTTGCAGGCCATAGTCGGAAGTACGCGCACCAGACGTGCGGCCATGTTGACCTGGCTTGGATTCGACCTTGCATTTCGAATCGAACGAGCGACGGGCGCTCTTGAGAAATAAATCGGTACCCTCGCGACGCGAGAGCTTGCATTTAGGTCCAATATAACGTGCCATTGTGCTTTCCCTTAGATGCGGCGGCGCTTGGGCGGACGGCAACCGTTATGCGGCACCGGTGTAATGTCGGCAATGCTGGAAATCTTGATCCCCAAAGCATTTAGCGCGCGCACGGACGACTCGCGACCAGGGCCGGGGCCCTTGATGCGGACTTCAAGTGTCTTGATGCCATATTCCTGGGCCAGCCGACCTGCCGACTCGGCCGCAACCTGCGCCGCGAACGGTGTAGATTTGCGCGAGCCCTTGAAGCCGGCGCCACCCGATGTCGCCCAGGACAACGTGTTGCCCTGGCGGTCGGTAATGGTAATGATCGTGTTGTTGAAGGACGCGTGAACGTGCGCAATGCCGTCCGACACGCTTTTCTTGACCTTCTTGCGTACGCGGGTTGCGCCGCTGGTGGAAGCTTTCGCCATCTTCTAGTCCTCGATTATTTCTTCAGGGAAGCAGCAGCGCGACGTGGCCCTTTACGGGTGCGGGCGTTGGTACGGGTGCGTTGGCCACGTACGGGCAGGCCACGCTTATGGCGCATGCCCCGGTAAGTTCCCAAGTCGATCAGACGCTTGATCGACAACTGTACTTCGCGGCGCAGATCGCCTTCGACGGTAAGCGCGTTGACGCTTTCACGAATGCGTTCAAGTTCCGCGTCGGTCAGATCTTTCACCTTCTTGGAATAGTCGATGCCCGATGCCTCGCAGATCTTGCGAGCGCGGGTACGACCAATACCAAAAATGGCGGTAAGTCCGATTTCGGCGTGCTGATGCGGCGGAATATTTATGCCAGCAATACGGGCCATGACTGTTCCTTGTTAAATCTGGTGCGCTTTGGCGATTAGCCTTGGCGCTGCTTGTGACGCGGGTCGGTGCAAATGACGCGTACCACGCCGTGACGTTTGATGATCTTGCAGTTGCGGCAGATCCGCTTTACTGATGCCATTACCTTCATGGTTGACTCCTAGTTTCCTTTAGCCGGCCGCTTATTTGGAGCGGAATACAATCCTGGCGCGCGACAGGTCGTAGGGGGTTAGCTCTACCGTTACCTTGTCACCCGGCAGGATCCGGATGTAATGCATGCGCATCTTGCCCGAAATATGACCCAGGACGACGTGGCCATTTTCAAGCTTGACACGAAAAGTTGCGTTGGGAAGGTTCTCGAGAACCTCACCTTGCATTTGTATGACGTCGTCTTTAGCCATATATCTTCGTCTTATCGCGTAGGCAACCCCGCACCCTTGAAGTTCGCCTTCTTGAGTAGCGAATCATACTGATGAGACATCATGTAGGCCTGAGCCTGTGCCATGAAGTCCATGGTTACCACCACGATAATCAGCAGCGAGGTACCGCCGAAATAAAACGGAACGTTCCAGCGCATTTGCATGAACTCGGGCAACAGGCAGACCAGAGTAACGTAAATGGCCCCGGACAACGTCAAGCGCATAAGGATCTTGTCGATATAGCGCGAGGTTTGCTCCCCCGGACGGATGCCTGGAATGAAGGCACCGCTTTTCTTGAGGTTGTCCGCCGTTTCGCGACTGTTGAATACCAACGCCGTGTAAAAAAAGCAGAAGAAAATAATTAAGGCTGAAAACAACGTTACATAAAGGGGTTGATGCGGCGACAGTGCCGCGGCCAGATCTCCAAGCCAGCGCATGCTGGGGTTGCTGGAGAACCAGCTGGTCACCGTTGCCGGCAGCAAGATAATGGACGAAGCGAAAATGGGCGGAATCACGCCGGACATGTTCAGCTTCAGGGGCAGATGCGAACTTTGCCCGCCGTAAATCTTGTTGCCCACCTGGCGTTTGGCGTAATTGACCGTAATACGACGCTGGCCGGATTCCACAAACACCACGAAATACGTTACTGCAACCACCAATGCCAGAATGAACAGTGCCGACACAATGGACATGGAATCCGTACGCACCAGATCCAGCATGCCAGTCAGGGCACTGGGCAGCCCGGCAACAATACCGGCAAAAATCAGGATGGAAATGCCGTTGCCTATGCCCCGTTCGGTAATCTGCTCGCCCAGCCACATGACATACATGGTGCCGGTCAGTAGCGTGACCACCGTCGTGAAGCGGAACAGCATGCCCGGGTCGATGACCAGGCCCGGCTGCGACTCAAGCGCGACCGAAATGCCGACAGCCTGAATCAGAGCAAGGAACACCGTGCCATAGCGGGTGTATTGCGTGATTTTGCGACGACCTGACTCGCCTTCCTTCTTGATGGCTTCAAGAGTGGGGACGACCACCGCCATCAGCTGCATAATGATGGCCGCGGAAATATACGGCATGATGCCCAGGGCGAATACCGAAAATCGCTCGAGTGCGCCACCCGAAAACATATTGAACAAACCAAGAATGCCACCCTGGTTTTCCTGGAACATTTCGGCCAGGGCGTCGGGGTTGATGCCCGGCACCGGGATGTGGGTTCCCAGCCGATAGACGACCAGCGCAAGAACCAGGAACACGACGCGGCGCTTGAGATCGCCGTACCGGGAACCTGATTTGTTCTGTGCCTGAGCTTTAGCCACCGTAACCCCTTAAAGCAACGAGCCGCCAGCCGCTTCGATAGCAGCGCGCGCGCCAGCCGTCGCGCTCAGCCCCTTGAGGCTGACCTTACGCGAAAGCTCACCGGACTTGATGACCTTGGCATAACGCACGCTTTGGCCGATGACGCCAGCCTGCTTGAGCACCTGAACGTCGACTTCATCGACGGGAAGACGTTGCAAGTCGGACAGACGGACCTGCGCATAAAGCTTCTGGCCCAGCGGCGTGAAACCACGTTTGGGCAAGCGGCGATACAGAGGCATCTGGCCGCCTTCAAACCCGACCTTATGATAGCCGCCCGAACGCGATTTCTGGCCCTTGTGGCCGCGTCCCGCAGTCTTGCCAAAGCCGGAGCCGATGCCACGGCCCACGCGGCGCCTTTCCTGCTTGCTGCCTGCCGCGGGCGACAGGGTATTCAATTGAGTTACTGACATGCCGACTCCTTAGGCTTGCGAAACGGTGACCAGATAGTCCACCTTGCGGATCATTCCGCGCACCTCGGGAGTATCGACCAGGACACTGCTGCTGTTCAGCTTGCGCAGCCCCAGACCGCGAACGGTGTCGCGATGAGACCGTGTGGTGCCGATGACAGAGCGCACGAGGGTTACTTTGATTTGCTTCTGTGTCGTCATGACTTACCCCAGAATTTCTTCGACCGTCTTACCACGCTTGGCGGCAATTTCAGACGGCGTCGAGCAGGCGCGCAGACCATTCAGCGTTGCGCGCACCATGTTGTACGGATTGCTGGAGCCCAGGCTCTTGGCCACCACGTTGCGCACGCCCATTACTTCGAATATGGCGCGCATCGGACCGCCGGCAATCACGCCGGTACCTTCGGCTGCGGGCGAAATCAGAACCTTCGAGGCTCCGTGCTTGCCGACCACCGTGTGATGCAGCGTGCCATTTTTAAGGGCAACCTTGTACAGGCCGCGACGCGCTTGTTCCATTGCCTTTTGAACGGCAACAGGCACCTCGCGGGCCTTGCCCTTGCCCATGCCGATGCGACCGTCGCCGTCACCAACCACGGTCAGCGCTGCAAAGCTCATGGTACGACCGCCCTTGACCACTTTGCTGACGCGATTGACCGCGATCATTTTTTCACGCAGGCCGTCGTCGTTTTCCTTCTCGGCGTGCTTACCTTGTGCTTTAGCCATTTGACGATTCCTTGCTTAGAATTTCAGGCCGGCTTCACGCGCGGCATCGGCCAGCGCTTTCACGCGGCCATGATAACGGAAGCCCGAGCGGTCAAACGCAACCACTTCAATGCCGGCCGCCTTTGCCTTTTCAGCCACGCGCTTGCCAACAATGCCAGCCGCCGCGGTATTGCCGCCGTTGGCCTTGTGGTCGGCAAGCTCTTTGCGAACTTGCGGCTCGAGCGTCGATGCGCTGACGAGCACCCGGTCGCCTTCCGGTGAGATGATGTTGGCGTAAATATGCAGATTCGAGCGGAAAATCGAGAGGCGATGTACACGCAACTCGGTGATTTTCCTGCGAGTCGGAACCGCACGACGCAAACGGGATACTTTTTTGTCCATGATTCGTCCTTGCCTGTGCGCTTACTTTTTCTTGGTTTCTTTCATGATGACCTGCTCATCGGCGTAGCGCACGCCCTTGCCCTTATAGGGTTCGGGTTCGCGGTATGCGCGAATGTTTGCAGCCACCTGACCAACGGCCTGCTTGTCCACGCCCTTGACCACGATATCAGTCTGAGTGGGGCACTCGATTTTGATGCCCTCGGGCACCGTGTGCAGAATGTCGTGGGAGTAACCTAGTTGCAATTTTAGCGCGTTGCCCTGGACTTGCGCGCGAAAGCCCACGCCGACCAGAGTAAGTTTGCGTTCGAAGCCCTTGCTCACGCCAGTAACCATATTACTGACGATCGCACGCATGGTGCCCGACAAGGCGTTGGCCAGACGGGAGCTGTTGGCGACCTTGAACGTAAGCTGGCTGCCTTCCTGCGCCACGACGACGTCACCCGTGAGGGCCTGAGTCAGTGTGCCAAGGGGACCCTTGACGGTGATCTGGTCGGCTGCCAGCGTTGCTTCGACGCCCTTGGGCAATTCAACCGGATATTTTGCGATACGTGACATATGGTTCTCCTTATGCAACGTAACAAAGAACTTCGCCGCCCACACCCGTGGCACGGGCCTTGCGGTCGGTCATGACGCCACGCGGCGTAGACACGATGGCTACGCCCAGGCCATTCATGACCTGAGGGATGGCCTTGCTGCCCTTGTAGATACGCAGCCCGGGGCGCGAGACACGATCAATGCGCTCGATGACCGGACGGCCAGCGTAGTACTTGAGGGTGATTTCAAGGACAGGTTTGGCCGTTTCGCCAACAACCTGGAAACTATCGATATAGCCTTCGTCTTTCAGCACGGTAGCAATGGCTACCTTAAGCTTCGAGGAGGGCATGCTGACCGACGTTTTGCTGACCTGCTGCGCATTGCGAACGCGGGTCAACATGTCGGCGATGGGATCGCTCATGCTCATGTATGTTTCTCCTACCAGCTAGCTTTGGTCATGCCCGGCACTTCGCCACGCATCGCCATTTCACGAAGTTTGTGACGAGTCAACCCGAACTTGCTGTAAACGCCACGTGAACGGCCCGTCACAACGCAGCGGTTGCGCATGCGGGTCGGATTGGAATTGCGCGGCAACTGCTGTAGTTGCAGGCGGGCCTGATAACGTTCTTCGTCGGTTTTGGACTGATCGTCGATGATGGCTTTCAGGGCCGTGCGCCGCGCGGAGAATTTCTGGACCAGCTTGGCGCGTTTGATGTCGCGATTGATGAGTGAAAGTTTAGCCACGTCAACGTCCCTTAATTGCGAAACGGGAAGCTGAAGGCCGTAAGCAGCGCCTTGGCTTCGTCGTCGGTCTTGGCAGTAGTGGTGATGCTGATATTCAGACCACGCACTGCGTCGATTTTGTCGTATTCGATTTCGGGGAAAATAATCTGCTCTTTGACCCCGACGTTGTAGTTGCCGCGCCCGTCGAATGCACGACCCGAAATGCCGCGAAAGTCGCGCACACGCGGCAACGCCACGGCGACCAGACGGTCCAGGAATTCGTACATGCGCTGGCCACGCAGGGTGACCATGCAGCCGATGGGATAGTCTTCACGGATCTTGAAGCCCGCAATGGCCTTACGCGTTTTGGTGACCACCGGCTTCTGGCCGGAAATCTTGGTCAGGTCGGACACGGCATGTTCGATGATCTTCTTGTCCGCAACCGCCTCGGACACACCCATGTTCAGGGTGACCTTGGTGATGCGAGGCACTTCCATAATACTTTTGTATTTGAACTTAGCCTGCAGGTCGGCAACGACCTTGCTGCGGTAAAACTCTTGTAAACGAGCCATTTCGTTCGCCCCTTAACCCTTAGCGCCAACGACAATGCCGCTGGAACGAAATACACGAACTTTGCGGCCGTCCATTTCCTTGAAGCCCACGCGACCGGCCTTGCCGGTTTCGGGGTCCAGAAGCGCCACGTTCGAAATGTGGATGGGCATGGTCTTGTCGATGATGCCGCCTTGCGAACCGGCCATGGGATTTGGCTTGACGTGCTTCTTGACGATATTGATGCCTTCGACCAGTACATGATCGGGACCAACACGCTTCAGGACTGTTCCGCGGCGGGATTTGTCGCGACCCGTCAACACAATGACCTGGTCGCCTTTGCGAATTCTTTCCATGGTGGCTCCTTACAGTACTTCTGGAGCCAAAGACACGATCTTCATGAACTTCTCTGTACGCAGTTCGCGCGTGACAGGTCCGAAGATGCGTGTACCGATGGGTTCCAGTTTTGCATTGAGCAATACAGCGGCGTTGCCACTGAATTTGATCAGCGAGCCGTCTTTACGACGTACGCCCTTGGCGGTGCGAACCACCACGGCGTTGTATATTTCGCCTTTTTTAACGCGTCCGCGTGGGGCCGCATCTTTGACGCTAACTTTAATGACGTCACCGATTGCGGCATAGCGACGCTTCGAGCCGCCCAGCACCTTGATGCACATGACTGAACGTGCACCTGTGTTGTCGGCCACGTCCAGCGTGGTCTGCATTTGTATCATGATTTTTCCTGTTCCAACTTAGTCGCGCCACCTGTGGCGCCCCTCGGGGCGCCGTAAATTCGCGCAACCAGTTTTGGTCCCGTCAGGCTAAATAGGAACGTCCCCATTCAACCCTGGGTTGAAATCTTGCGATTAACCAATTCCAGCAAGCCTTGCATCATACATTGATTTTGCGGCTGTTGCAAGGACAACACTAGCGCGTTGCCCACCGCCTACCCACCGGCCGGCAGTCGTACACATCCACACAGGCTCCCAGCCACCAAGTTCAGGCTCATCTACAGATTGGAAACGACTGGACTGGACTAGGCCATCACGTGTCGGTGTGGCACGAAAATGTCGGGTCGGATGCCCGGTCCGGACATTTGTTCCTGGCACTGGCACTGTCGTTGGTATTGGTATTAGCAGCGATATTCGCAGCACCCGCCACAAACAACGCCTGCCATAACGACGGCAGCGCGTGCCACAACGCCAGCCCCCCGCCGCAACCCACCTGAATAATCAGTATTTACCCTTATTTTCCAGACATTTCCTTGCCCCACCGCAACCCAGATGTTAAAAGTAGTTCTCCTGAATGAACGAAGTTCTATATACAGAACCATTCAGATACGAGGCGCACTGACTCACGCGGATGCAAACCTTACCAGTGAACCCAGATCATGAATAGCCATTCCGAACCTGCACAAACCGAAGCCCCCCAGAAGAACTTTGTAAAGGCTGCACAAACGTCAGACCTGCCCATCGGCAGCATGAAGCGCTTCATGGTCGAGGGCCACGGTCTTGCGCTGGCAAACATCAATGGCACCGTCTACGCGTTCGAAGACCGCTGCCTGCACTGGGGCGTGCGGCTGTCCGACGGCAGCCTCGAAGGCAATGTGGTGCGCTGTCGCGCGCACAGCTGGAAGCACGATCTTACCAAAGGGGAAGTCGTGGTCTCGGTGCCGCCAGGTGACGAAGGCACCCACTTTACGACTTTCGCCACAAAGATTCTCGATGACACCATCTGGGTCAGTACCGAGCCCAACCCGGTCGGCCCAGCCGATGCAGCGATTTTTGCCGTATCAGACGGCGCAAACGGCACATGTTGCCAACCCGATTGTTGCCAAACCAACAGCAAGGAGTAATCAAATGGAAAAACCCGGCAAATTCAGCCATTCCGAAGTGATGGACATCGACACCTACTTCAAACGGCTGGTCCAGCCCGACACCCCGGCCGCGCTA
>SCSG01000042.1 GCA_004322135.1 Burkholderiaceae bacterium
CCACGATCTGCCCATCCTTGCCCAAATGCGCGCCCTGTTCTGGGAAGAACCTCTGGGCAACGAAAACATCCAGCACGTCGTCAAGGCCGAGGCCGCTTCCTGGAGCGCCAAGGAAAGCGAACAGGACGTCGCAAAGCTCAAGTCCATCCTCATCAAAAACTCACTCTGATACCCTCAATGGCTAAGGCAGCTTGCCCAGCCCGGCTCCGGGCTGTGTAACGCTGCCTGAGCCGGCGTGCAACACGCCGCTTTTTGTCTGAACGGAGGCCTTACCTTGAATTCACGGATTATCTTTCGGGACAACCCGCGCGCCTCGGGCGTACTGACGCGGGCCGAGTCCAACGCCCCCTCACCAGCGGTCATCATCCTGCCCGCCGTGGCGGGCCTGAACCCATACTGCGAAGGGGTTGCCGACGCTCTGGCCAAACAGGGGTTTGCCAGCCTTGCCATCGACTACTACGCCCGCCGGGATGGCGCTCCGTCCATCAAGTCGCGCGATGAAGCCGTGGCCGCCGTCGCATCCATATCCGATACGGAAGTCCTGGCAGATGTCGAAGCCGCTGCGCTTTACCTCAAAGCGCAGCCGCACGTAAATCCCAACAAGCTGGCAATCCTGGGCTTTTGCTGTGGCGGATCATTTACGCTTCTGGCCGCCTCAACCCTCGACATGTTCAAGTGCGCCATCGCCTTCTACGGCCCGCCAAAATACAACTCACTCAGCCAGAACAAGCCGCACTCGCCGCTGGATGCCGTGGCAAACCTGAAATGCCCACTGCTGGGTAACTATGGCGAAACCGACGGCCTCATCCCTTTGGCGCATGTCGACGAGCTTAAGGCGCAGCTGAAAGGCAAACAAGCCGAAATCTACACATACCCCGGAGCAGGTCACGCCTTCCACGAGGACTTCCGGCCCGAGGTATACCGCCCCATTGCCGCCCAGGAAGCCTGGCAACGCACGCTGAAGTACCTGCACTGGTACTGCAACGGATGATCATGGCAGGACACTGGCTTACGGATACCGTTAAAATTAAAATCGACCGGGGCAGGGCAAACTGGCCACTCGCCCCATACAAAGGCCCATCTGCCGAACGCAGTGGGCTGTGACTCACCGAAGGATCCTACATGAAGATTTGCCGTTTCAACGATAACCGCCTGGGCCTGGTCGACGGAGACAACGTCATCGACGTAACGTCAGCGCTGGATGTTCTTCCCCAGTACCGTTACCCACTGCCGCGCTTTGACCCGCTGATCGCCAACCTGGACAAGATCGAGAAACGCATCCTGGAAATCCAGGCATCTGCACCGCGCCTGCCCCTGAAAAAAGTGAACCTGCTCAGCCCCGTTGCGAATCCGGGCAAGATCATTGCGGCGCCCGTAAACTACCAGCGCCACTTCGACGAAGTGATCAAGGACAAAGACCTGCATCACGATGTCCGCATCAATCACATACACAAGGCTGGTCTGTTCCTGAAAGCCACAAGCGCGATGGTAGGTGAAAGTGAAGGCGTCGCGCTGCGCAAGCTTGACCGGCGCAACGACCACGAGGTCGAACTTGTTGCCATCATAGGCAAAACCGCCAACAACGTAAGCAAGGCCGACGCGTTGAAATACGTGGCCGGGTACTGCATCGGCCTGGACATCACGATCCGTGGCCCGGAAGAACGCAGCTTCCGGAAGTCCCCTGAAAGCTATGCCGTGGTGGGACCATGGCTTACCACCGCAGACGAAATCAGCAACCCCGGCAACCTGGGACTTCAAATTTCGGTGGGTGACGACCTACGCCAAAAATCCAATACGTCCGACCTCATCATGGGTGTAGCCGAACTGATCGAATTCGCATCGTCCTTTTACACGCTCTACCCTGGCGACATCCTTTTCACCGGCACGCCGGAAGGGGTCAGCCCAATCAAACCAGGCGACTTGCTGCACGCTCGAATCGAAAGCCTGGGCAGCATGGACGTGCAAGTCAGGGCAGCGGACGGTTCAAACTGACCGCCACCATAACGCCTTCGCCACGGCAAACCACCGAGCCCCCATGCCAGCGCTAAATTCTTCCGTGCTCCCTCCACGAACGGTGAAAGCGTCAACCGGCCTTGTGCCTGCCGTGGAACGGGCCACCGCCATACTGAGCTATCTGCAAACCAATACAGACAGCTCAGTATGCACGGTAACCGGGATTGCCAAGGCGCTGGGGCTGCATAAAAGCAGCTGCAGCAACATCCTGCGCACGCTGGAGTCATCGTCGCTCATCGAGTACGACCCCGACTCCAAATCGTACATGCTTGGCGCTGCCCTGATAGGGCTGGGCGCCACGGCAACCCGGCGGCGCGGCATCCTGCAGGTGGGGCTTCGTCCGGTTGAAAGCCTGGTACGGCAAACCGGGCTAAGCTGCGTCACGTTCACCCAGCTTCCGAACAAGAGCTTCCTTATCATTGCGCAAACAGACAGCGCCAAAGACATCAAGGTAACGATCAATACCGGCCAGTATTTCGCGCCGGGCACACCGGCGCTGGCCAGGCTTGCCATGGCCAGCATGGGTGGTGAAGAAATCGACGCCTACATCACCAAGTATTGCCAGCCGCGATTCACTGCGGCAACCAAGACAGAGCACGCCACCATCCGCAAGGAAATCGAACGCACCCGCGCTCAGGGCTACGCGATCAGCCAGGGTGAATACTACGCGGGCAATACGGTAGTCGTGGCGCCCATCTTCAGCGCGCAAGACAACATTTGCCGTGGTATTTGCCTTATCGGCTTTGCAGGCCAGGTCGACGAGGACGAACTACCCGCGCTCGGCGAAAAGGTCAGGGACACCGCTCGAACCATTACCGAAGCCATAGGCGGAGAATTCAAATTCTCCGTGCCGAACTACATCGAATAGCACTGCGGCCCTCAAATATCCAAGGGCCGCCCAATACAACGTTTAGTACTACGCTTAGTAGCGACCGGACAACAATCCGCCCGCGTTGGGCACCTCGCGCTGCAGCCCAAGCACCTTGAGCATCTGATATACCGTGCTGATGGCCGCCGTGGTCACTGGCACACCAAGCCGGTTTTCGACCTGCTGCACTGACTGGAACGAGGGCATCTGCACGCAGGCCGACAACACCACGGCATCGACACCCTTCGTGTTCAGGCGCTTTACATGCTCGGCTGGCGCCAGTGGGTCTTGGCGACCGACGTCAAGGTTGTCGGGAATTTCCAAAGACACTGCATCCTGGACCTCGACACCTTCGTTCTCGATGTAATCGACCACGAGCTTGGTCAGCGGCTTCATGTAGGGCGTAAGTATGGAAATCTTCTTGGCGCCCAAGGCGTGCAGGCCCTCTACCAGAGCACCCGCGCTGGACACGACCGGAGCGGGGCCGCCGTTGGCAACGGTGGCCTCATGCAGGCGTTTTTCCGATTGCCGATGGTAGCCGAACCCCATGCTCATGATGGCGACCAGGCACGCATAACCCAGCACATCGACTCGGGCGTCCGAAAGCTCGATGGCGCAACGGTCGGAGTCGGCATCCATGGCCTTGAGCTCTTCAGCCGTTACCTTCTTCATGCGCATGCGGCTGGAATGAAACGTGAAGCGCTCGCTGAACGACGCCTCACGACTATGCAGCATAAGAGGAATTTCAGTTTCCATCGTGGTGTTGGAACTGGGTACGATCTGGCCGATGCGGTAGTTGCGGGGCGCAGTGGACATCTTTTTGCTCCTGTGGAAATGACGGGCACTATTCTTGCACGATATGCGACGCGCCCAAGGCCAACTGCGCAAGGCAGTACACCGACTCAGACTGCGCATGAGGACCCAGGCGGCCGTACCGAAGCAAGTGTCTGTCCGGCCTGCGCTCTCTGGGCTCTCGCTTATGAGTTTATCAGTGTGCCCGCGTCCGCGCACGCCGACGTCAAGGCGGCACCAAAAAACAGCTCCAACGTGTCGCCGATCCGGGGTACCAGTTGCTGCCCTTACACGCCTTGTAGGGTCAATCCGCGGAAAGGATCTCGCGCAGCCTGGCCGACATGCTCTCAATGTGTTCACTATCGGCTTCCTGTCCGCTGGCGCTGATGCCCAGGTATTTCTCGGCAATGTCGGGCCTGTTGAGCAATTCCTTTCCCGTGCCCTCCATCACCACGCGCCCCATCTCTATAACATAAGCATGATCCGCAATCGCGAGACTCATCCTGGCATTCTGCTCGGCCAGCAAAACGCCGATCCCCTCGGCCTTCAAGCGGGAAATAAGCACAAATATCTGCGAGACCAGAATGGGGGAAAGCCCCAGCGAAGGCTCATCCAGAAGCAGAATCTTCGGGCTTGACATCAACCCGCGGGCAATGGCCAGCATCTGCTGCTGGCCCCCGGAAAAATTTCCCGCCAACTCCGGCAGGCGTTCGGCCAGCACCGGAAAGTATTCACATACAAATTCAAGCCGACTGCGCAACGCAGCCGCCCCTTCGCGCCGCCTGGTATAGAAACCCAGCTCCAGATTCTTCTGAACTGTTAGGCCGGCAAACACCTGCCTGCCTTCGGGTACGTGGGAAATCCCCTTCAATACCCGCTGGCGCGAACTGGAATGATCGATACGCACCCCGTCCAGGGATATTGACCCGGCGCTCAACGGCAGAAGGCCGGAAATGGTTTTCAGCAGCGTTGACTTGCCGGCACCGTTCGCACCGACTAGTGCCACGAGCTCGCCCGGCCGCACGGCAAGGTTGATCTGCTCTATGACGATCGAATTGCCATAGCCGGCCGCGATATCATTCAGTTCAAGCATCCGTACCCTCCTGGGCGCGTCCGATATAAGCTTCCACGACACGAGGGTCGTTGCGCACTTCCAGCGCCGATCCGTTTGCAATGATCTTCCCGGCATCAAGAGCTATGACGCGGTCTGCGACGCTCATGACCAGAGACATATTGTGCTCAACCACAAGCACCGTCACCCCGGCCAGCTTGATTGCCTTCAACAATGCGGCAAGCTCGCTGGTCTCGGTGTCGTTCAGCCCGGCGGCGGGTTCATCAAGCAGCAATACGCGTGGGTGAGCCATCATGGCGCGAATGACTTCCAGCAGCTTTTGCGCGCCCATGGGCAGGTCTCCTGCGGCGGCATCGCGAAACGCCGACAGGCCCACCAGATCAAGCAGGGCTTCGCCCTTGCGCAGTATGGCCGCCTCTTCGCGCCGCGCACCGGGCAGCCACAACATCTGCTTGTACGTCGCAGACTTTACTTTCAAGTGCGCGCCCGCCAGCACATTCTCCAGGGCTGTCATGGTGGGAAAAACGCGCGCCGTCTGAAAGGTGCGGATCATCCCCATCTCCGCGATCTCCTGTGACGACTTGTCGTCTATCGACACGCCAAACAACTCGACATGCCCGGTGTCGGGGTTGTATAGCTGCGTAACGATATTGAACAGCGTCGTCTTGCCGGCGCCGTTGGGCCCGATCAATGCCGTCAACGTGCCTTCGTCCACATCAAAGGTTACGTCGGAGACGGCCTGAAGCCCCAGAAAAGCCTTCGAAACACCGCGAACCCTTAGCGCCGGCTGACTCATCGCCCGCCTCCTGCCGGCGTCAGCGCGTCCGAACTACGCCCTAACACAAGCCTGCGCAGACGCAACAACGTGTCGACGATCACCCCGTAAAGACCACCAGGCATATAGCGGAACACCAATATCAGCAACAACCCTTCAAAGAAAATCTTGAACTGGGCAAGCGGCTGAAACACGATGGGAAGCATGGTAAGCACTGCGGAACCAAACACCGACCCGACCAGTGTCGCCTCACCGCCCAGAATCATCATGGTGATCATTTCAAAGGACCGCTGAATGTTGACCATATCGGGCGAAAGAAAATGGAAGAAATACGCATACAGACTACCGGCCAGCGAAGCCAGGGCGGCGCTGACGCAAAACACCGCCGCCCGATACCTTTTGACGTTTATGCCCAGGGCCGTAGCCGCCAGTTGATCCGTGCGAATGGCCTGCAGCGTCCTGCCGAAACTGGAATGAATTCCGCCATACAACACCAGTACCAACGTCGCGGCAATGCCGGCGACGAGGTAGTACATGGAGATGGGGCTGTCGAACTCGAACGAGCCGATGCTCATTGACGGCACGCCCACAAGCCCTGATGGCCCGCCCGTTATCTGCAGGCCAGCGGTAAGCGAATCAATCAGAAGACCAAAGCTCAGCGTGGCCAATGCCAGATAAATGCCGCTTAAACGCACAGTGACAAACGACAACAAAGCGGCGCAAGCGATCGAAAGAACCATGGCTGCGGCAATGGCCAGCAGCGGCGTCACGCCAAAGGTCGCCGAAAGAATGCCGGCGGTGTAACCGCCAATTGCCATGAACCCGTTCTGACCCAGGCTGACCTGCCCGGTATACCCCATCAATACATCCAGGCCGAGCACGGCAATAAAGAGGATGCCTGTAATGACCATTGCCCGGAGCAAATCATCTTCTATGATGAAGGGCAGCACGACGATCAGGCACGCACACACGAATGACGTGACAATCTTGGTGCGCGGGGCAAGACGCGGGGCGCGATGATAAATGCGCTGGCCCTCCCTCACGTCCATCCTGCGCAGCACCCCACGGAAAAAAAGACCGGTAGGCCGCCAAAGCAGCGTTACCAGGACAACGGCCAAAGTCAGAGCCTGTGAGAACAGCGTAGAGACATACCCGGAGGCCAGCTGGTCAAGGATACCCACAGCAAAGCCGCCCAATATCGCCCCGCCCGACGTGCCCATGCCACCAATCACCGCGGCGATGAACCCGGCGTTCGTGATCGTGCTGCCCGTATCATATTGGAAGGAGGTGACAGGCCCGAAAAATATTCCGCCTATCCCCGCAATCACCGCGGCAAGCGAGAAACTGATCAGCGTCATGCGCGGCACATCTATGCCCATGAGCCGCGCCGCACCCGCGTTCTCCGAACACGCACGTAGCGCGTTCCCGGCAGACGTGCGGGACAGCAGAATATACAGGAGCACAATAATCAATGCCGTCGCGCCGAACAGCCAGAAGGCCTGTGTCACGATGGTCAGCCCCAGCAGCTTTACGGGCTTCTCTCCTGAAAACTGCGGCAGCGTATAGGGGGTATTTCCCCAAAATATCAAGATCAGCCCATTGATAACGCCCAGCAACCCCACCGTAACCATCAACATGCTGCTGGCGGGCAATCGTGAAAGCGACGGCACAAAGGCCGTCGCTCCCAGTATGGCCGCCAGTATTGCCGTTGCCCCAACTGCGGCAATACCCGAAATCACTGGGGGCCAGCCCAGCGTCTGATTAAGCGTAAACATCGCCAGAGCGCCAAAAATACTGAACGCGCCCTGCGACAGATTAATGACACCGGTAATCCGGTATATCAGCGAGAAGCCGAGCGCGACAATGGCGTACACGCTGCCTTCCAGAATTCCGTTAATCAATGTCTGGATAAATGTCGTTATCATTGGGCTTCCGGGCTAAGCGACAGCGCTGGTACGAACGGCGGACCTCAGGGTTTATTTCCGCGCGATAGGTTTCCCGCCGATCTCGCTCACCGCCACGAATTCACCCTTGTTCGCATCCCAATGCGTTATGACGTCTCGCGCCCCGCCCAGACCCCTGTTAGGATACTTCTTGAAGTCATATACGCCACTGATCCCGGCGTATCCCTGAATAGCACTCAAGTAATCATGAATCTGCTTCGACGTGGCGTCAGGTCCAAGCTTGCGCAGCGCCTGCACCGTCAGCATGATCGGGTCCCAAACCACTTCATACCCGTTCTGCGGAACCAGCTTGTCCTTGTCCAGTGCAGCGAGATAGACCTCCCTCGGCGCTTTCATGCGCGGATCCACCTTGATGTTGTCGGCCCGCACCACCCCCAGGCCACCGGGCAGATACAACGCCTTCGGAAGCACCGCCGAGTACTGCTTCATGAACTCAGGTGCTATGTTGCCCTGCCCGATAACCAGCGGCATGGTCAGGCCTGCCTGCGCATACCCCTTCAACACTGTCCCCGCCGGGGCACCCGTTGTCCAGGCAATGATCGCCTGCGGCTTGGCCGCGCTGATGTCGGTCATTTGGGCGGAAACGTTCAATGCCGTGGGATTGAAATGCGCCTCCTTCACTATGGTCATACCCTTGTTCTCGGGTAATTTGAACGCCGCCATGAAGGCGTTAAATCCATCCTGGCCAGATGCGTCGGTACTTGCCATCAATGCAACGCGCGTCCACCCCTTGGCACGGAAAAACGTCAGCACTTGCGGGGCCATGTCACTGATGGGCACCATGACGCCAAACATATTGCTGCCCGGCTTCGGATGAATGCCTGGCGAAAGACAATAAACAAAAGGCCCCTTGCTTAGCAGAGGGGCCATGGCGTTGCACATTGCCGTGATTTCCGAGCCCAGTATCACGTTCACCTTACTAAGCTGGTTGACCAGTTGCACGGCAACCTGTGGGCTGGTCTGGTCATCGTGAAAAATAAAATGCACCGGGCGTCCATTAATGCCGCCGTGCTTGTTGATGACCTCTTGTTCAAGCTTTATTGCCTGCTGTGACGACTGACCCACGAACGATGCGCCGCCGGTCAGGGGCAAAATGACGTTCAGATTCACTGGTTCCGGTGCGGCATATGCCGCACCCGCCGCTGTCAGGGCCAACGCGGCGAATGCCATGCCAAGTGTCGAAAATACCTTGCGTTCTCGCAACATAATTTTTGTCTCCGTGATTTTCAATCAATGAATAGCGCTCTGATGACGCCTCATGTCCAAATCCACGGTACCCACACCCTCCCCGCAGGGCCATAGCCACCGACCGGCATGCGCCCAAAACCAGCCGGACCATGCCAAATACAAGACACCAATTCTTTAACACTGTAAAATTAATCTTACCATGGTAAATAAGCTGAAGTAAGCATCCTCTTTACCGAAGAGACCTATGGCTCTCCCGAAAACCAAAATTCCACAATCCGCCAGCAAGCCCAACGCTGCGCCGAAGACGCCGAAGGGGATCCAGTCGGTTGAAATCGGGTACAGGCTTTTAACCGGATTCACCAATTCGACCGAACCGTTGTCGTTGAAGCAACTTGCCGCTGCCGCGGGCATGACTTCAGCAAAAGCCTACTTTTATTTAACAAGCTTCACGCGCATTGGCCTGACTGTCAAGCTGGAACAGGGTGCGCTGTACAAGCTGGGGCCGGCGGCAATCCACCTTGGATTGACTGCACTATCTCAACTGGACGCGTTGCAAAAGGCACGAGAAGCCATTGCGCAGGCACGCAGTCACGCCACGCAATCTGTCTTCATCTCAGTCATGGGAAACCACGGACCCAACGTCATTCATCGCATGCAGGGCGCCCACTGGTCCGTTTACGAAGTACGCATCGGCGCAATCCTGCCACGCATATCCGCCACTGGCCGCGCGCTCATGGCGTCGCTGCCACCAAAGTTAATGCTCGAAGCACTGGAGAAAGATCGCACTGGCAAAGCGGAATTCGGCACACCCTACCGCAGTATTTCCAGATCCGAGGCGCTAAAGCTGTGCAAGGATGTCCACGCGCATGGCATCGCGCTTGGAGGCAGCATCGTGGCACCCGACTTTGCCAGCGTGTCCGCTCCTGTCTATGACCACGACGGGAACGTCTCGTGCGCCATCACACTGGTCGGATACCGCGGCGACATCAACCTGGACTATGACGGCGAAGATGCCAAACGCGTGCTGGCCCTGTGCCGCCGGCTCTCGGAAGAAATGGGCTGGTCGGGACAACGTATGAAAACACAATAACCGTCAGCTCAGGCGGTGCCGTCCTTGACCACCTGACGCACACAATCAAGCGCCTGCTGTAGCGACTTCGGATAAATTTCGTCGTTGCGCCAATACAGGGACACGGAACCAAAGCCACTAAGGGGAAGAGGCAAAATCCGCATCAGCTTCATATCGACCAGCATGATCGTTGCACGATGTGACGCCGTGCCAATGGCATCGCTATTATTCAGCATGGTAATGTTGGCGATGACGGAGTTGGACTCTATATAGTGAGGGGGCAGGGCCCGCCCGGCGGCGGACAGCGCGGCATCCAGCGCATTTCTTATGGGGGTGCGGCGCGGCCAGACTATCCAGCGATACGCCAGCACATCGTCCCATCCAATCTGGGGCAGCCTGAACAAGGGGTGACCGTGGCGGACCACCAGTTCAACGGGCTCGACATACAGGACTTCCGTGCTGATGGCGGTTTCATCAAATCGGCCGCTGGCGCTGCGCCCAATGACAATATCCAGATCGCCCTGGGTCAGTAGCGCCAGCAATCTATCCATGGTTCCTTCCACCAGGTCGACGCGCATATTGGGCATGCGCTCGACTATGGCCAATATCGCGCGCGGCGCGGCTTCCGACGCGGCCGCGCCCGAAGCGCCAATAGCCAGTCGGCCCCCACTGCCTTCACGCAACACATCCATGTCCACGACGGCACGGTCCAGCTGCGCGCTGATGCGGCGCGCGTGCTCGATCAGCACGTCACCGTGCGATGTGGGCGAAAGCCCACGCGCATGCCGCTCGAACAGCGTCAGGCCAATATCGCGTTCAAGGTCTCTAAGCCACTTTGACAGACCAGGCTGGGTCGTATTGAGCAGTACGGCCGAGCGACTTAGATTGTGAGTCTGGGCCAGGCTAAGCAGGAATTTGAGGTTGCGCAGACGAATGCGGTCGGTCCAATCTGTTGCCATGCCAATCCACCAATAGTTAACGAATACTACCCGTCAATCGGAACAAGCTTACGCCAGGAATTGCGCCATGCGCTGAATTATGTGATGCGGCTGTTCATCTTGCCATACACGGCAAAAGTCAGTACATTATCGAAAATATGTAATACTTTATAAAATCTGTTCTCGGAGATAGCCATGCAAGCCGCCACTCGTCCCAATTACCGTGAAAATGTCGTCGGGCGTTCCAATGTCGAAGACACACCAGAACTGTTGGCCTACTACGAAGATCTGGACAAGCTCAAGACAGGCGCGCTATGGACAGTCGCCAACAAGATTGAACCGTGGCAGCCGCAATCCAGTTCGGTACCGGTGGTGTGGCGCTACAAAGATCTGCGCGAACACGTGCTGCGCTCTGCCGACCTGGTCTCGCCCGAAAAGGCCGGCCGCCGCGTGGTGTACCTGAACAATCCCGGCCGCAAGGACGTTGCCGCAGCCGTCGGCTGGCTTTACTCGGGCCTGCAAACCATGCGTCCGGGCGAATTGGCCACCGCTCACAACCACTCGGCCAGCGCACTGCGCTTCATCATGGAAGGCAGCGGGGCATTCACTATCGTCGATGGGCACAAAATGCTGCTTGGCGCGAACGACTTCGTCATCACGCCAAACGGCACATGGCACGAGCACGGCGTCAGCGCAGATGGCACCCAGTGCATCTGGCAGGACGGGCTGGACATTCCGCTCATGAACGCGATGGAGGCAAATTTCTTCGTCGTGCACCCCGAGTTGCAGCAAGCGGTCACGTACCCGGTGGAAGACAGTACCGCTGCATGGGCGGCGGGCACGGGGCTCGTCCCGGCCAACGATACGTGGTCCAAAGGCTATTCACCGCTGTTCAAGTACGAGTGGGCACCCACCTACGAGGCACTCGTCCGCTATTCCAAGGTTACGGACGGCTCACCGTTCGACGGCGTGATGATGAACTACATCAACCCAAAAACGGGCGGGCCCGTCATGCAAACCATGGGCGCCAGCATGCAATTGCTGCGTCCGGGCGAGCACACCACGGCTCATCGTCATACCGGCAGTTTCCTGTACCAGGTTGCCAAGGGCAAGGGCTTTTCCATTATCAACGGTCAACGCTTCGACTGGCAGGAACACGACATTTTCTGCGTGCCTTCATGGATGTTCCACGAGCACGCCAACACCAGCCAGAGCGATGACGCCTGCCTGTTCTGCTTTAACGACATGCCCGTCATGAATGCCCTGGGCATCTACCGCGAAGAGGCGCTGGACGAAAACGACGGCCATCAAAAAGTCTAGGGCCCTGTCTGGCCAATCCGGCTGCTTAACTTCGGCGCCTGGACACCAGCCGGGCTGCTCGCACCCCGCAACACGCTCAACCAAGGGCGCATATCGCCCGTAGTCAAATCAAAGGAAGAACTCATGCGTTTAGTCACCTATCGAGCCAGCATCCTGGACGCCGCGCGCCTTGGCGCCCTGGTCGACACCCTCGTTGTCGATCTGGAACGCCTCGGAGCGGCGAACAACATCGCGCTGCCCAGCGACATGCTGGCCTTCATCGATCTGGGTCCAAGCATCATCAAGACGACAACCATGCTGCTCGAACAGAACCGTGCCAACTGGCCGGCGGGTACCGCCGTGCCAGTACAAAACGTCAAACTCCTGGCACCTATCCCACGCCCCCGCAAAAATATTTTCGGCATTGGCCTGAACTACGTGGAACACGTGGAAGAATCCAGCCGGGCGCTGGACACCTCGGCAGACCTTCCCAAACAGCCCATCATCTTCACCAAGCCACCCACCACCGTCATCGGCCCGAACGACGCCGTGCAGCACAACGCCAAACTTACCCAGCAGCTGGACTGGGAGGTCGAACTGGCCGCCATTATCGGCACCCAGGCCACACGCATTGAAGAAAAGAACGCGCTATCGCACGTCTTCGGCTATACCGTCACGGTCGATATCAGCGCCCGCGACTGCCGGCGCGCCGGCCAGTGGGTCTATTCCAAAGGCATGGATACGTACGCTCCCCTGGGACCCTGCGTTGTCACCGCCGACGAGATTCCCGATCCCCAAGCGCTGGACCTGTGGCTGACCGTCAACGGTGAAATCAAGCAAAAATCCAATACTAAATTCATGTTGTTCAACGTCGCGCACCTCATCACCGACATCAGCGCCGGCATGACGCTTGAACCGGGCGACATCATTGCCACAGGCACACCGTCAGGCGTAGGTGCGGGACGCACCCCGCAGGAATGGCTGCATCCGGGCGACGTCATTGAAGCGCACGTCCAGAATATCGGCACGCTGCGCAACCCGGTCGTCGCCATCTGACGCGTAAGCGTCACATCGTTGCCGAACCCACCACACAAGAAGGATAGCCATGCTCAATCTCCCCGTTGTCAACGTTGCAGCCGTTCAGGCTTCGCCCGTCTATCTGGACACCCCCGCCACCATCAATAAAGCGTGTGCGCTTATCCGGGAAGCGGCAGACAACGGTGCATCACTCGTCGCGTTCCCCGAAGTGTACGTGTCCGCGTACCCCTACTGGAACTGGATCATGACACCGGTCGAAGGCAGCCCCTGGTTCGACAAGCTGTGCCGCAGCGCCATTGAAATCCCCGGCCCCGAAATCCACCGCGTGGCGCAAACGGCCAAACAGTGCGGCGTGCACGTCGTCATTGGGGTCAACGAGCGCAGCAAAACCGGCATCGGCACCATTTACAACACAATGGTCTTCATCGGACCCAACGGCAAGCTGTTGGGCCGGCACCGGAAACTGATGCCCACCTGGGCCGAAAAACTGACCTGGGCAAACGGCGACGGCGCCTCGCTGCGTGTTTACGATACCGCCATCGGCAAGCTGGGCGGGCTGGCATGCGGTGAAAACACCAACACCCTCGCACGCTTCAGCCTGCTCGCGCAGGGCGAACTGCTGCACGTGGCAAGCTATATCTCGCTACCCGTTGCTCCCCCCGACTACGACATGTCCGAAGCCATCAAGGTTCGCGCCATGGCACACTCATTCGAAGGCAAAGTCTATACGGTGGTGTCATGCTCCACCATCTCAGACGAAATCATCGACGCCTTCACACCCAGTGTTCCCAACGCGGCACAAATGCTCAGGCGCAAGAACAGTGCGTTTTCGGGGGTCATCGGACCAGACGGGCGCCTCATCGGCAAGCCACTCATTGATGAAGAGGGCATCGTGTACGCCGAGGCCGACCTGGGCAAATGCATACAGCCGCGCCAGATGCACGACATCGTCGGCCACTACAACCGCTTCGACATCTTTGACCTGCGCGTCAACCGGCACACCCAGCAATCGGCGTCATTTTCAGACCGGTCCGACACCCAATCGCTGGATTACGACGACGAATCCACCGACAACGCCACACACGCCAACCCAGGTAATTTCGCGCAATGATCCTGCCCGCCTTCGACACGCCCACTACACCCGTCAAATCCCCAACCCTGACGGAACAGGCCTATCACGATCTGAAGCGCGACATCATGTCGGGCGAACTGACCCCCGGTCAGCCGCTGCGTCTGGAATTCCTGAAACAAAAATACCAGCTCAGTTTTTCTCCACTGCGCGAAGCGCTAAATCGCCTGCAAAGCGAACGGCTGGTCAACGCATTCGCGCTGAAGGGTTTTCGCGTGGCGCCGCTGTCCGTCAAGGAAATGCGCGATTCCATCGACACGCGAATTTTCGTTGATTGCGAGGCCCTCAAACGCTCCATTGAACGCGCTACCGATCAGTGGGAAACACAAATCGTCGCGGCACTGCACGCCCTGGACATCGCCACGCAGCGCGGCAAGGGCGGAACGGCAGGCGATGCCCAGTACGAACTGATCGAAGAGCGGCATCTGGCCTTGCACCAGGCGCTTGTCGCGGCCTGCGACTCACGCTGGCTACTGGATTTCTCGGCACGGCTTTATGTGCAAACCGAGAGGTACCGGCGCCCCATGCTGGTCAGCACGGCCGGCTACCACTCGCAGCGCGACGTGTCATGCGAGCATCAGGAGATCGTAACCGCGGCGCTAAGCCGCAATATCGGCGCCGCCACGTCGCTGCTGGCCGCCCACTACGAGAAAACTGCCACCCTGATCGAAAGGGCGCTGACGGTTACGTAAGCGCAGGGGTGTGGGTGCCACGCACCCGCCGCCCTACGCTACAGAAATATGGCGCTGTCAGGTTCGCGCGCCGACCGATCCACTTGGCGTCTCGCCAAACCATCTTTGTATTCGAAAAATAAGAGTGCTACTTTAGAAGCAAACGACAATCAAAGCCAACGCGATTTTAACCAAGCGGAGACAATTCGTTATGCACTACGACGGCATTATCATCGGGGCGGGCCACCATGGCCTGATCCTTGGATCGTATCTGGCCCGCGCCGGGCAAAAAATCCTCCTTCTGGAACGGCGGCTCGATTACGGCGGCGGTCTGTCCACGCACGAAGTGACGCTGCCAGGGTTCTATCACAACCTGCATTCCATCAACCACTTCCACATCTCTGAAACGCCCTGGTTCCAGGACCTTCAACTTTCTGCCAAGGTTAATTACATAACGCCGCCGCACGAACTAGCCCAGGCCCACAGCGACGGGTCATGTCTGGTTTTCGGTCGCGATCTGGACAGCACACTGGCGAGCATCGCTCATTTCTCCAAACGTGATGCCGCAACTTTCCGCGAATGGAACGCCAAGGCGGAAGAAATTACACGCAAGATATTTCTCCCGGAGCGCTATTCCGAACCGCTTTCTGCCGATGTACGCGAAAAACTCCTTTCCCGGACACCCGAAGGGCGCGAGTTCCTGTACCTGTGCAAGCGTCAGCCGCTCGAGGTGGTGAATGAGCTTTTCGAAAACGAACAAGTCAAGCTGCTTTTCCTGTTCAAAATTTCATTGTTCGGCACTTGGCTGACCGATACCCTTAACGCGTCCAGCCCAACCGGGTCGGTCATCCGGGCCTTCGACCTGAAAACCGGATACCAGCTATGCCGTGGCGGCAGCCACAACCTTGCCAGAGGCTTGATGGAGACATTCATCGCCAGTGGCGGAACCTACATGAATCAGGCGCCGGCGGAACGGATCATCGTCGAAAACGGCAAGGCAACGGGAGTCGAGCTTGAAGACGGCCGAACATTCCGGGCCAACAACTTCGTTGCCAGCACACTGGACGTTCACACCACGTTTGAAAATCTGGTCGGGCGCCAGCAACTGCCCACCGAATACCTGAGCAAGATCGACAACTTCAAATACACGCGCTGGACGCTCTTCGGACTACATCTGGCCCTGAATGAATCACCATCGTTCAAGGCGCGTGCCTTTGATCCGAACATCGACCGTACACTGAAGTGGAACGTGGGCGCTGAAAGTCTGGAAGACCTCTTCTCAGCCGTCGCCGACGTCCAGGCCAATCGCGTGCCCAAGACCATACAGTTCGGTGCCGGCCCCCTGTCGTTGCTCGATCCTTCCCAGGCGCCACGAGGAAAGCACACCACTTACGGATGGCACGTCATGCCACTTTCGCCGGACATCGGTACCCAAAGCTATGAAGACTTCAAAGAGGAATTCGCCGAGAAAATGATCGAGACGTGGGCCCGCTATTGCCCCAACATGACCTCGAAAAACATTCTGGGCAAATACATCTATACCGCGCAAGAATACACACAAGAATTGCCCAATATGCGCGAAGGCGATATTTTCATGGGCGCCCTCAGTGCGGATCAGGTCATGGACCACCACTTCGGCTACCGCACGCCCATACAGGGGCTGTACATGGCAGGCTCCGCCTGCCATCCGGGCGGTGCGATCTCCGGTGGGGCCGGCTACATCACAGCCGGAATCATCGCCGATGAAACGGGCATCAAGCCATGGTGGACAAGGAAAAGCCTGACGGAGCAGATCCAGTCGCTCGGAAGCCACTAGTGGCCTGTCTGATAACGCTTCAAAAGCTAAAAGGAATCCACCGTGCAGCCCATACAAACACTATTCGATCTTCGTGGCAGGTCTGTGGTCATCACCGGGGCTGGCCAAGGCATAGGCAGAACCTTCGCGAAGAGCTTCGCCCAGGCCGGCGCAACCGTCGTTCTGGCGGAAATGAACGAACTCAAGGCGAAGACTGTTGCTGACGAAATTACCAGCCAGGGCGGCAAGGCCGTGGTCATTGCGACCGACGTGGGTAATCACGCATCAACACAGAAAATGGCCGCTCAGGTCCGGGCGCAACTGGGCAAAGCCGATGTCCTGATCAATAACGCCGGCATCTTCTCGTCACTGAAAATGCGGCCGTTCGAGCAAATCCCGGACGACGAGTGGGAGCGGGTCCTGCACGTCAACATAACGGGGGTGTTCAATTGCTGCCGGGCACTGACACCACTGCTGCGAGCCTCGGCAAGTGGCCGCATCATCAACATCAGCTCAGGCGCCATTACGCTTGGGCGCCCCAACTACCTGCATTACACAACCTCAAAGGCTGCCCTGCTTGGCCTGACACGTTCATTGGCGCGCGAACTCGGACCAGCCGCAATCACTGTGAATGCCATCCTGCCGGGCTCAACGCATACCGAAATCGAGCGGGAAACCGTCACGCCGCAGCAGCGGCAGCACATCGTCGAAATGCAATGCATACCACGCGTCCAGGTGCCCGAAGACCTGGTCGGCACAGCCATGTTCCTCGCATCGGACGCCTCGGCATTCCTGACAGGTCAGGGAATCACGGTGGACGGGGGCGCCACACACACATAAGCCACAAGGCGCGGGATCAGCGCTCACGTGGATTCACAACCAGGACAAAGGTGCTTTCATGCATGCAAACGAAATTCCGGACGGCATACTGCCGCAACATCGGGATCTTTATTACGGTGGTGCCTGGCACGCACCCCGGTCAGGCTTGTACGCGGACACCATCAATCCCGCCTACAACGAACCCATTGCCAAGGCGTCCGTTGCCGACACGCATGACGTCAACGAGGCCGTCCTGGCGGCCCAGGCGGCATTCCCGGCATGGGCCGCCACGCCGCCAATCGAAAGAGGAAAGCTACTGCGCAAGGCAGCAGCCATACTGCGCGAACACGCCCATGCACTGGCCCAACTTGATTCATTGAATAACGGCAACCCGGTTTCGGCCCTTTCGCAGGACGCCAATGCCGCCGCGAACGGCATCGACTACTTTGCCGGACTGGCCACCGAGGTAAAGGGCGAAACCCTGCCAATGGGAAACGGCAACCTCAATTACTCCGTGCGCGAGCCGCTTGGTGTCATCGCACGCATCGTGGCCTACAACCACCCACTCATGTTCGCGGCCCAGCGCATCGCCGCACCGCTCGCCGCAGGCAATACAGTGGTCGTGAAGTCGCCCGACCAGGCACCCTTATCCACCATTCGACTGGCGGAACTGATCGGCGATATCTTTCCGAAAGGCGTCGTCAATTTCCTGTCTGGCGGCAGGGAATGCGGCGAGGCACTCGCCAAACACCCGCTGGTACGAAAGGTAACCCTGATTGGCGGCGTGCCTACGGGCAAGGCGGTCATGAAGACTGCGGCCGATGGCCTGAAGCCGGTACTGCTTGAGCTGGGTGGCAAAAACGCTCTTGTTGCCTATCCCGACGCCGACATCGATCGTCTCGTCGACGGCATTGTCGGGGGAATGAACTTTACCTGGTCGGGCCAAAGTTGTGGCTCGACGAGCCGCGCATTCCTGCATCAGGACATCCACGACGAGGTGCTGAAACGCGTTGCCGAACTGCTACCCAAACGGCACAAGCCCGGCATCCCGACAAATCCCGCAACCACCATGGGTTCCCTCGTCAGCCGTGCACAGCTGGAAAAGGTACAGGGCTTTGTAAAATCCGCGCTCGATGAAGGCGCACACCTTGTCAGCGGCGGCGCACAACCCACGGATCCCGAACTGAAAAATGGATTCTTCTTCCTGCCAACGATATTCGCGCAAGTAAAACCGCACATGCGTCTGGCGCGCGAAGAAGTATTCGGTCCCATCCTGTCCGTTTTCAGCTGGTCTGACGAAGATCAGCTATGGGACAATGTCAATGCCGTTGAATTCGGCCTGACCGGATCAATCTGGACCCGCGACCTGGACACCGCCCATCGCGCGGCACGGCGTATTCACACAGGCTACGTGTGGATCAACAATTCCAGCCAGCACTTCACAGGCGCGGCGTTTGGCGGGGTAAAACAGTCGGGAATCGGCCGTGAAGAGTGCTTCGAAGAGTTGCTGGAATTCACGTACACCAAGAACATCAACGTGAAATTCGCCTGACGCAGCCCAACGTGGGGCCGCCCCGTGATGAATCAGACACCCAAGTATTGATTCACCAGCTCGGGCTGCTCGAGCAGTTCCTGGGACGTGCCACTCCAGACAACACGGCCTTTCTCGATCATGTTGTGTCGATCGACCAGATGGCGCATCTCTTTCAAGTTCTTGTCGATCAGCAAAATGGTCTGGCCTTCACTTTTCAACTGATTCAGGCACGCCCAGATTTCCTGGCGGATGACGGGTGCCAGGCCCTCGGTGGCTTCATCCAGAATGAGTAATCGAGGGTTTGTGAGCAGCGCGCGGCCGATGGCCAGCATCTGCTGCTCGCCGCCCGAAAGTGTGCGGGCCGACTGGGCACGCCGCTCTTGCAGGCGCGGAAAAAGCTGGAACACTTTTTCCAGGGTCCAATTGCCATGATGATCATTGCGCTCAGTGGCCACCAGATTTTCGTAGACGGTCAACGAACCAAATACGTGACGCCCTTCTGGCACAAGGCCAAACCCCAGCCTGGCAATGTGGTGCGGGCGCAAGCCATTCAAGACCTTGCCATCAAACGTGACTTTCCCACCGCGAACGGGCAACATGCCCATAAGCGTGCGCACGGTTGTCGTCTTGCCCATGCCGTTACGGCCCAACAATGAAACTACCTGATGAGTGGGCACTTCCAGATTCAGGCCAAACAGCACTTTGCTTGCACCGTAGCCCGACTCCAAGTTTTCAGCCTGCAACATTCAACCTTCCCCCAAATACGCTTCACGTACAGCTGGATGTTCACGCACTTCGTCGGGGACGCCCGTAAAGATTGGATGACCATACACCAGCACCGTCACGCGGTCGGCAAGCGCAAATACGATATCCATATCGTGCTCGACCAGCAGCATGGCGTACTGTCCCTTGAGCCCCTGAAGAATATCCTTCATGAGCAGGGACTCTTCCGCCCCCAGGCCCGCCATGGGTTCATCCAGCAGCAATACGGACGCATTCAGCGACAAGGCAATGGCCAGCTCAAGCTGGCGTTTTTCGCCATGCGCCAACTCACCAACCTTTTCGTTGCCCCGATCGGCCAGCCCCACCTTGGCCAGGGCCGCCTTGGCCGGCTCACGCAGCGAGGGGTCCCGGCGTGCGTTGCGCCACAGGTTGTAGCGTTGGTTCGATTGCGCCTGCACCGCCATGGCCACATTGTCTTCAGCGGTAAAGTTGTTATACAGTTGGCTGATCTGGAACGAGCGCGCCAACCCCGCGGCAGCCCGCTTGAATGCGGGCAAACGGGTTATGTCGCGCCCATCAAGCAGAATCTGGCCCGAATCGGGAAACATCTCGCCACTGATCTGCGAAATAAGCGTAGTCTTGCCCGCGCCATTGGGGCCGATCAAGGCATGCAGTTCGCCCTGGCCAACGGTAAGGCTGGCATCGTCAATGGCTACCAGCGCGCCAAACGCCTTGCGCAAATGACGAATCTCTAGTTTGGGGGCCTTTGCATCAGTCATAGTTTTTGCTTCCCACCAGCCAGCCAAACAATCCGCGCTTGGCGTACAACACCACCAGAATCAGAATGGGGCCAAGAAAGAGCATCCAGTTTTCAGTCCATGCCGTCAACGTTTGTTCCAGCCCCAGGTAAACCGCCGCACCAAGGATGGGTCCGTATATGCTGCCCATGCCGCCCAGGACGATCATGGCCATAAAGTCGCCCGACTTCAGCCAGGCTGCCATGTCGGGGCTGGCGTACAGAGCGTAATTGGCCCACAGGGCACCGGCCAGACCCGTGCCGGCCGCCGAAATCACAAAGGCCGTAAGTTTGTATCGCATGGGCGCATACCCCAGGTTGATGTTGCGCCGTTCATTTTGCTTGAAGCCCCGCAGCACCATGCCAAAAGGAGAATTGACAATACGGCGGCACACCCACACCCAGGCGGCCATCAGCGCAAGGCAAACGTAATAGAAGGTGGTGTCCTTGCTCAGGTCGAGTCCTGGCAACACGTTGCGCACGGTTATCGACAACCCATCATCCCCCCCGTACACGACCAGACCCACCAGCACGAAATACAACATCTGCGCAAAGGCCAGCGTAATCATGATGAACTGCACACCCGTGGTACGCAGCGACAAAAACCCGATGAGCAGCCCGACGAACCCTGCCACCAGCATGGCCAATGGCCAGATGACGAGCGCCGAGTGCGAACCGACCCAGCCGAGCGTCGTGCTGCCTGCATCCATCTGGAAGCCCACAATGGCCACGACGTACCCGCCCAGCCCAAAGAATGCCGCATGGCCAAAACTTATCAACGCGCCATAGCCCAACACAAGGTCAAGGCTGACCGCTGCCAGGGCATATATGACAAAGCGTGTTGCCATGCTCGTGATGAAGCTGTTGCTGGAGACGTTCGCAATCAGCGGCACCAGCAGCAAAATAACGAAAATGAGGGCAACGATGAAATATTTTCTGTTCATTTTCTCTGCTATCTTTGCGCCGGGACGAGCCCGCGCGGCTTCACCAACAGAACGATAGCCATCAGGATGTAAATGCTGGCCGACACCAGACTGGTACTGATCGAATCACTGTATTGCGGAGGCAGCATATGCGACATCCAGATGGGAATGTAGGCGCGCCCCAGCGCGTCGGTCATGCCAACCAGCAACGAGCCCACCAGCGCGCCACGCACCGACCCGACCCCGCCCACCACAATGACCACGAAGGTAGTGATGAGGATCTTTTCCCCCATCCCGATTTCAACCGCCAGCAACGGCGCCGCCATGACACCCGCAAACCCGCACAGCAGGGTTCCCAACGTGAACACCCACATGAACAGACGGCGGATATTCACGCCCAACGCTTCAACGGTTTCGGCGTCATCGGCCCCGGCACGCACCAGCATGCCCACCTTCGTTTTGGAAATAAGCAACCACATGCCGATGGCAACCAGCACGCCTGCGCCAATGAACGCCAGGCGCATGACGGGGTAATTCAGGCCGGGCAAGATGGGCACCGAGCCCGCAAATATTTGTGGAATGGCCACAAACGGCGGACTACGCCCGAAAACCAGGGTAACCAGGGCATCCGTAAACAACAGGATGCCAAGTGTGGCGAGCACGTGGTCGAGGTGCTCGCGATGATAAAGGCGGCTGATGACCAGCCGCTCGACAATCAGCCCGTAAATACCGGCGCCGAAGACGGCCGCAAGAACCGCCACGCCAAATGAACCCGTTGCCGCGACCGCCGAAGCGGCGCAAAACGCACCCACCATGTAAAACGAGCCATGCGCCAGGTTCACGACATTCATGATGCCGAATATCAGCGTCAGCCCCGCCGACAGCAAGAATAGGAGGGCGCTGTACTGCAGGCCGTTCATGGCCTGCTCTACCAACATATGCATAGATGCGTTTCTCGGTTTCTTGTTATACCGATGCCTGCCTACGGACTAAACCCGGGGCAGGCTCGGCATGACCTCAAAGACTACGCTTATTTGTCCATCTTGCACATGGACGCGTACGGATCGGAATGGTTCCTGACAATAACGT
Source organism: Burkholderiaceae bacterium (assembly GCA_004322135.1). Taxonomy (GTDB): domain Bacteria; phylum Pseudomonadota; class Gammaproteobacteria; order Burkholderiales; family Burkholderiaceae_B; genus Eoetvoesia. The sequence goes on from SCSG01000042.1 coordinate 22,496, forward strand.
TCAGCGGCTGGTAATCAAGCTTGCCCTGGGCATCGCGAGCTACCTTGACGAGATACCAATCCTGAATGGGGTATTGGTTGGGCCCAAACTTGAAGTTGCCGCGCACGCTCTTGAAGTCTGCCTTGCGCAAGGCTGCACGAAACTGGTCGGGCTTGTCCTTGACGTCGCCATTCACCGCCTTGAGCGCCGAAGCGATCAGGTTCGCCGTATCGTAGGACGTCGCGGCGTACACCGTGGGACGGCGCTTGTATTCCTTCTCGAACGCAGCGACAAATGCCTTGCTGGTCGGGTTGTCCTGTTCAGCGGTCCACTGTGTGCTCAAGTAATAGCCTTCACCCGCGTCGCCCGCCGCCGCCAGCATGCGATCATCCATCGAATAAAGCGGCGTCACCATTTTTATGGTCTTGTTCAAGCCCGAATTGGCGAGCTGCTTGGCGAAGTTGATGCCGGCTCCACCGGGCATGAATTCGAAAATGCCATCCGGATGCAGGGAACGAATGCGTGCCAGTTCGACCGAAAAGTCGGATTGATCGAGTTTGACGTAGATCTCGGCAAGGATGTCACCCTTGTAGGCCGACTTGAAGCCGTGTATGGCATCGCGCCCAGCCTGATAGTTCAGGGCCAGGAGAACAATCTTCTTCACACCCAACTGGTTGGCTGCCATCGCCGCGGTATCGCTGAACGAATCGTTTTGAAAAGCCACCGAGAAGAAATTCGGATTGCACCCCTTGCCAGCGAAATTGGAAGCGCCCGCATTCAGACTAATGTAAAAGTCACCGGCCTTCAGCACGCTGGGGGCCACGGCCACCATTACGTTAGAGAAATTGATGCCCGTGAAAATCTTCACGCCGTCCTGCAGCATTTTCTCGGCCGATTGCTTGCCTGAAGCCGGCTTCAGGCCATCGTCCTCAACGATCATGTCGACCGGCACGCCACCCAACTTGCCGTCCCCCTGCTTGACCGCCAATTCGAAGCCGTCGCGTTCATCCTCGCCAATGTAGCCAGCTGGAGTCGATAACGTGGTAATGAAGCCGATCTTGACCGGGTCTTGTGCCTGGGAAAATGCTGCAACGGCAGATAATACGAGGCCAACTCCCAGTTTGGTAATTAACTTCATAGTAGAGTCTCCATAAGTTATAAACGACAACGTTAAAGCTGGTAACCCGTGTCCTGACCGACCAATTCGAATTTAAATGGACACACAAACCGGGCAAACAGAACCTCGCACAGCATATGGCTTAAATTCTAAAGGCTTTAACGCGGTTCAAGGCAATTTTCTTTGCGCCAGCCATACAGCCACTCCAACCCGGCGTAAAACTGCTCCTGACTTTTACCTTTCCAGAGCAAATTGCGAACCGTGCGCTCCACACCCTTGGCATGATAAATGCGTCCCATCTCGCGAGTGGACCAAACAACACGCGCCGTGCGCGGAACACGCAGCGATTCATACAGCCTGAAACCGGCGTCCAGATCGCCACGGCATCGGTTGACCGCCTCGCCCAGCGTCACGGCATCTTCCAGCGCCATGCACGCGCCCTGGGCAAGGTATTGTGCGAACGGATGCGCGGCATCACCCAACAACGTACACAGGCCAGTGCCCCATTCATCCACCGGGTCGGCATCGGCAGTAGCCCAGCGCCGCCAGGAGGTCGGGCGGTCGAGCATCTGACGCGGGCGCGGATGAACGCCCTCGAAGTATGTCATGACCTCTTCCTTGCTGCCGTCGGTGACACCCCATTCTTCCTGCTTGCGGCTATGGAACGTAACGACCAGGTTGTATTGTTGCCCGCCGCGCAGCGGATAGTGCACCAAGTGGCAGCGCGGACCCGCCCACAGCACCGGCGCGTTGATCCGCAAGTCTTCAGGCATGTTCTCAAGCTCTACCACTGCCCGATAGACCACATGGCCTGTGACGCGATGATCACGGCCGATGGTCTTTTCACGAATGGCCGATTTAGTGCCGTCACATCCGACCACGGCGTCCGCCTTGTAAACATTGCCATCGGCGTCAATGACCTCGACCCCGCCCTTCTTGACCTTCAGGTCCACCACGTGCGTGGAAGTCTTGAACTGGATCAACGGATCGTGCTGCACCGCTTCAAGAATGGACAAGTGAATATCGGCGCGATGAATGACCGCGTACGGCCCGCCAAAGCGTTTACGAAAATTCTCACCCGTTTGAATGTTCACGACCTCTTTGCCATCGACAGCATCCATCATGATCATGCTGTCGGTGAAGACCGCGCGCTGGCGAGTCGCCTCGCCCGCACCCAGAGCATCGAGAGCATTGAAGGCGTTGGGGCCCAACTGGATGCCCGCGCCGATTTCGCCAATGTGCGCCGCCTGTTCAAGCAGCAACACCTCGACGCCCTGACGCGTCAAAGCCAGCGCCGCCGCCAATCCGCCTATGCCGCCGCCCACCACAATAATTTTATGTTTCGCTTTCTGTGCCGTCATTTTTTTGCCTTCCACGTTCAAGTTTGACCCGATACATCGGCAAGAACCGACGTCCACCCGATTCCAGCCCCTTCGGCCCACTACCTTATTTCTGAAAATCCGGCTGTTGCGATGGCGCCGCCTTCTGAAAGGCTGGCAGCGTATTGCAGTAGTCGTATACCGCCATAATGCGCGGATAATTCGTCATGTCGCACTTCATGCGCAGCGCATTGAAAGCCTGGGGCACGAGGCAGCAATCCGCCAACGACACCTGCCCACCCACGCAGTACTGGCCCGATCCGGTCCGTACGAGCATGGCCTCCAGCGACGTGAACCCCTCTGCAATCCAATGGGCGTACCACTCGTTCTTCTTCTCGTCGGAGACACCCATCTGCTTGATCAAATAACGCAACACCCGCAAATTGTTCAAGGGATGCATGTCGCACGAAACAAGATTGGATATTTCCAGCACCCGCGCACGCTGCTGCAAATCCTGGGGAATAAGGCGAGGCTCCGGAAACTTGCTGTCGAGGTAGTCGATGATGGCCATGGACTGGCCCAGTTGAAACCCATCGTCGTCAAGCAAGGGCACACTGGCCCCCGGGTTCTTGACGACGTACTCCGGTTCCTTTTGCTGCATGATGCGAATGTTGATCGGGAAGAACTTGTAGTCCAGGCCTTTCAGGCCCATTGCGATCCGCACACGGTACGACGTTGAGCTATTGAAAAAGCTGTACAGATCCATTTACACCACCTTGACGGTAATACTGCCCAGGCCTTCAATCGTGCCCACCATGGTCTGACCCGCCACAACCGGGCCCACGCCCTCGGGCGTGCCGGTATAAATAATGTCGCCCGGTTCAAGGCGGAAGTACTTGGACAAATAGCTGACGGTTTCGGCCACCGACCAGATCAACTTGTTGAGGTTGCTGGCCTGCTTGCGCACGCCATCGACATCAAGCGTAATAGCTGCCTTTTCCACATTGGGTACAGAAGCCGCCGGATGCATCGGGCCAATGGGGCCGCTTTGGTCAAACGCCTTGCCCAGTTCCCAGGGACGTCCCATTTCACGCATCTTCATCTGCAGGTCACGCCGCGTCATGTCCAGGCCTACCGCATAGCCCCACACGTGGCCCAGCGCCTCGTCGACGCTGATGTTCGAGCCACTTTTGCCAATGGCTGCGACCAATTCAATTTCATGATGGTAGTTGGACGTTTCCGACGGATATGGCACTTCCAGGGTCTTGCCGTAAGCAACCGGTATTACCGCATCGGCCGGCTTGCAGAAGAAAAAGGGAGGCTGGCGATCAGGATCGAACCCCATTTCACGCGCATGCGCGGCATAATTGCGGCCTACACAGTAGACGCGGCGAACAGGGAACGTGTCGGTGCTGCCAACAACAGGCACCGCGACAACGGGAGGTGGAGTCAAAACGTACGACATAAGATAAACCCCTTGAAAACTGATGATGTCTGGAAGAGCCGTGCGCGGCACGAACCAGCAGATTACCGGGTCGTGAAGGCCCCCGAACCCGGATGTGACCACAACGGCATGAAACCGAAAAGGCCGTGAGTAAGGCCAGTATAGCGACTGACTATGTCAATCCGTGGGTATTTGCTACGACTCTTAGCCAGACTATACGGTGTTAAGACGCCGCTGTGTGCATTTTGGTATACGGTTATTTATGAAATATTCGTATTAGCCATATTTATTAACGTATGGATAACCCGTCACCACGCTTGCCCCTCCGTGGCTGGCAGGAAGCCGCCCGCCAGTTCAGCCACAGGTGGAATTGCTGGCAGCAGCCTGCTGCCGGTCCGGCACGGGATAGCGCCGTGTTGAAGGGCCGGCCTTCACCACCTGCCCCGGGACATCGTGCCCGACAAGGCCCGGCAGGGTCTTTGACAGCTCAATCAGACCACCCAGATCGACCCCGGTGTCGTAACCCATGGCATTAAACATGTGCACCATGTCTTCGGTGCAGACATTTCCGCTGGCCCCCGGCGCAAACGGACAGCCGCCCAGCCCGCCAAGGGATGCATCGAATCGGTCAATACCCGCCTGCGACGCTGCCAGTGCGTTGGCCAACCCCATGCCCCGTGTGTTGTGAAAGTGCGCCGTAAGCGTCAAGGCTGGCCAACGTTCCTTCACGGCCCGGCACACCTCGTACACCTGCCGCGGGTTTGCCATGCCAGTCGTATCACACAAACTGACGCCGTGAATGCCCATACCGACAAACCTGCCCACCATCTCCATAACACGCGACTGGGGAATGTCTCCTTCGAATGGGCAGCCGAAGGCTGTGGAGAGCGATGCATTCAGGAAAGCCTTGCCTGCGGTCTGCTTCACAATGCCGGATATCTGTACCAGGGACTGTTCCGGCGTCATGCGCAAATTGGCCAGATTATGGCTTTCACTGGCCGAAACAACTACATTGATTTCGTCTACGCCGCAGGCAAGCGCGCGTTCACAACCGCGCAAATTGGGCACCAGTGCGGCGTACTGAACACCCGGAACACGATCAATACGATGCATCACGGCCTCGGCATCGGCCAAAGCCGGAATGGCCTTTGGCGACGTAAACGACGTGACTTCGATCTTGGCCAGGCCGGTGCGGCCAAGAGCGTTGATCAGTGCGATCTTCTGTTCCGTCGGCACAAAGACCGGTTCAATCTGAAAACCATCCCTGACGGACACTTCCTGAATATAGATGCGAAGTTTTTGAGACGAAGCCATGTTCCACCTTTACCTGTAAATGTCAGACCAGGCCGCTGGCTCGCAGCCGCGCCAGTTGCTCGGGCGTGACACCAATCGAATCGAGCACCTCTTGAGTATGCTGCCCCAAAGTCGGTCCTATCCACTTTGTCCTGCCCGGCGTAGCGCTCAGTTTAGGAACAATGCCGGGCAAGGTCATCTGTTGCCCGTCCGGCAGCTCCACCTGCTGAAACATTTCCCGGGCCCGATAATGTTCGTCGTTCATGATGTCTTCAGCGGTATAAATTCGCCCCGAAGGCACCGAAGCCTCATCAAGCACCGTCAATATTTCTTCGAGGCCATGGCGGCCCGTCCACTCTGAAATAACACGATCAAGCATTTCGACATTGCGCGCCCGGCCATCGTTGTACGCAAGCTCTGGGTCCTGCGCCAAATCCTCGCGCCCTATGGCCGTCATCAGCCTCTTGAAAATACTGTCGCCATTGCCGGCAATGGCGACATAACGGCCATCGGAGCACTGATACGTGTTGGATGGGGCTATCCCAGGCAACGCGGCGCCAGAACGTTCGCGTATGTGCCCCGTCATGGCGTACTCGGGAATCAGACTCTCCATGACGGCAAAGACTGCTTCGTACAACGCGACGTCAATGTACTGGCCCTTGCCGCCATTGACCTTGAGGTGATACATCGCCATAAGCGCTCCCACCACGCCATACAACGAAGCAAGCGTGTCACCCAGGCTAACGCCCACACGCACGGGCGCACGATCCTGGTAGCCGCTTACGTAACGCAGCCCACCCATACATTCCGCGATGGCCGCAAACCCCGGTCGCTGGCTGGATGGGCCGGTCTGCCCGTATCCTGAAATGCGCACCATGATCAAATTCGGATTGATCGCCGACAACTGCTCCCAGCCAAGGCCCCAGCCTTCGAGCGTTCCGGGGCGGAAATTCTCAATCACGATATCCGCCTCGGCGACAAGCTTGCGCACGATTTCGCGGCACTCTTCGGACTTCAGGTCGAGCGTGACCGACTTCTTGTTGCGGCTTTGCGTATACCACCACAGCGACGTGCCGTTGTGCAATTTGCGCCATTTGCGCAGCGGGTCGCCATTTTTGGGCGGCTCGATCTTGATTACGTCCGCCCCAAACTGTGCTAGCAAGGCACTGGCATAAGGACCCGCAATAAGCGCCCCCATCTCAAGCACTTTCACACCCGTCAACGCCATTTCCTGCGCCTGTGATGCCGCATCCATCATGGTTTCCTTTTATACATATGTCCGTCCATAATCGTACTTGCCTACGCATCCGTAAAGCAGTCGTTTACGATGCTATCATCGCAAACTGCGATGGTGGCATTTCGCACAGGAGAAATTCAAAGCCATGAGCCTGGACCCCAAGTCTCTCCGACTTTTCATTCTTGTCATAAAAAGCGGCACCATCACCGCCGCCGCCAAGAATGAACACATTGCCGCCGCCGCAATAAGCCGCCGCCTCAGCAACCTTGAAGACCACCTGGGCGTGCCACTGGTTGCTCGCAGCAACAAAGGCATAAAACCCACGGCGGCGGGTCAGGCGTTACTCAATATATCTCACCGCATTCTCAATGACCTGGACAGCATCAAGACGCAGATGCTTGACTACGCAACAGGCATGAAAGGTTACGTTCGGATTTTTGCCAATATTTCGGCAATCAACCAGTTCCTGCCCTCAGAGCTAAGTTCGTTCCTGTCGGACAACCCTCTCGTCCAGATCGACCTTGAAGAACACACAAGCACGACTATCGCACAGAGTATTGCCGACAACAATGCCGACATTGGCGTACTGGTCGCAGACGACCCCATCGCCGGCGTCGAGTACCTGCCCTACAAGGAGGACGACCTGGTGGTCATCGTCGCCAAGTCACACCCACTTGCCCGCAGATCATCTGTTCGGCTTGAACAAACATTGGGTTTCGACTACGTTGGCCTGCCGCCAGGCAGCCAATTGAATCTACAGTTGACGCGCGCAGCCCACGATCTGGGCCGGCATTGGCGCTGCAGGTTCCAGGTGCCCAGCTACGATGCTCTGTGCCTGATGGTCGAATCCAATCTAGGCATGGGTGTGCTGCCCAAGCGCATCGCGGCATCGTATGCCAAAACCCTGCGCATCCGAATGCTGGACCTGAACGAGCCATGGGCACACCGCAAGCTGCAGGTCTGTATCCGGTCGTACGACAGCCTTTCAACCGCCGCGCGCTTGCTGGTGAACCGCATGACTAGCGGCGAAGCACCGCCCCACGCCGCCAAAAGCCCGTTGCGTACAAATAGCTTGCCGCGCAGGTTGTTATAGAATATTGCTATTTGGCATCTCAAAGGTGAAGGAAACCCGCCCGTGAAACGACCAACTACGCGGCGCTCTTCGCAGAAGCGAACCAAAGCTGTCATTATTGACGACTTCATTACCCTCTTTTACGCCGCTGGAAATCGCCTCTTTGCCATGCGAAGGGTTATTGCCAAATCATTGGACCTGGCTTCACCCGAATTCGCCGCGTTACTGGCCGTTGCACGGTTGGACGACGGCGAGGGCGTTCGTATAAGCACGCTCGCAGACGACATCCACGTGGCGTCGGCGAACATGACGGCCACCATCAATGCACTCTTGCGCGCTGGCTGGGTGCACAAGACACCCGACCCAAACGACAGCAGAGCCATCAGAGTCGTCCTGAGTGACAAGGCCAAGGCGAACCTGGCATCACTGCGAAGCAGCATCTCACAGATCAACGAATCATGGTTTGCGGGCGCCTCCACAGAACAACTCGAAAGCTCGTGCGCCGTCCTCAGTACTCTTATCCGCAATTACGAGCAAACCATGGCTATCGCTACGCTCCAAAAAATCAGGTAATTTATCCTGCCCGCGAAGGCTGCCGACATTCATATCTTCAGTGAAGACCGGCAAGACCTCAACAAGTCGCCCCACCTGTAAATCACTTACGCCGCCTATTGCGCCCTTTGCCACGAACCTGGGCAAAGCTCTCGCAAAGCGCACGGCACGGTCATGCATCCACCAAGGGAAATCCCGTATCGATAAAGGCATCCCTGGCGTGATATATATTCTATTTAGCTATATTACATACATATAATTCATGCCTTAATGGATGGCCGGGTGTTGGGAAAAACGCCTCAAAACCACCCTGAAGAGTCAGCGGCATTATCACGCAGGCCTCAGGTTCAGTACCGCTCATAGGGCAGCGCTGAACCTTATCAACGGATTGCGTCCGCAAATTGCTGTACGTCCGGTTGAGTTAAAAAATTCAAAGCTATACAAGGAGACTATCGTGAGCGCATCAACAATTGGTAGTAGTAGTGGTTTATGGACGAATAACAAGAGGTGGGTGCTGGGTGTTGTCCTTCTGATAGCAGTAACGTGTGCGTTCTTCGACCGAATCAATATTGCCGTTCTATTCACCGATCACGAGTTTCTGTCCACCTTTGGGTTGGTCGGCCAGCCTGCCAAGGCCGGACTGCTGATGTCGGCATTCCTGCTGGCGTACGGGATATCCTCGACATTCATCAGCTTCGTCGGTGATACGGCGTTCGGCGCAAGAAAAACATACATCACGATTACCGTGGCATGGTCCGTCCTGATGATCCTGATGGGGATGCCGAGCAGCTTCATGCTGCTGATACTGCTGAGGATCATCCTGGGCGTCTCCGAAGGTCCTCAATTTTCCATTAGCGCGAAGCTTGTCTCGCACTGGTTTCCGAAGCGCGAACACGCAAGAGCCAACGCACTATGGGCTGTGGGGAGCCCCATCGGCGCCGCCATTGGCTTCCCCTTCGTCATCTATCTGGATTACACATTCGGCTGGCGCAGTACTTTCTTCGTGCTGGGTGGCCTTACTCTGTTTATCGTTTTGCCGTTGGTGCTCAAATTCGTCCACGATCAGCCCGATACGCGCCTGGGAATTTCGCAGGCAGAGCTCGATCACATCAATGCCGCAGAAGACGTTCCGGCTGCAGATTCCAGAATCATGGAGGGCCCTGGAGCCAGTTTTATCCGTGACCCAAACTTCTGGCTGGTGACGCTTTGTTTTGTATGCTATCTGGGGCTAATCTGGGGCTTCAACAGCTGGCTTCCAAGTTATTTCAAAGTTGCTCGCCACCTGGATGTTCGGGGCATAGGGTTCTTTTCATCCCTGTCGTTTTTTATGATGTTCCTGGGCGAAATCCTGGGATCAAGTTTCTCGGACTGGCTTGGGAAACGGGCTATTGTCATGTTCGGCAGCCAATTATGCATGGCAGTGGCCCTCGGCGTGGCGTTGATCTCAAGCAACGATATGCTCAGTGTCGGGGCGATTGTCGTCAGTCTGTTCTTCCTTGGGTGCACTGCCCCAACTTCGTTCGCCCTATTGCTCAAGATTCTTCCCAAGAGCGTGTCTTCCACCGGGTTCGGTGTGTGCAACGGCATCGGGAACATTGTCAGTTCGGCCGTACCGCTCCTGGTAGGCCTCAGTGTCAAGGAATCAGGCAGCTACAACGTAGGCTTTTCGATCCTCGTCGTGCTTGCCGCCATAGGAGCACTGTCCATGGTTCCCATCATGTTCAGGCGACGGGATGCGTGATACCCGCCAGGGTCAAGCCGACGTTGCCAACCGGGCCGTCCAGAAAAATTCAATCGAGCGTTGGATCGGACGCCCATTTGCCAATCCACCACGTGGCAAACGATAAGGCAACACCACCTCCTTAGGGTCCGGCAAGCTACACAGCGCACGTAGCGGGACGATCAAGCCTCAGGCCGGCTTTGACCTGCCGTACCAGATTTTTAACTGAATGGCCCTTCCATTTTTGTGAATTAAATATATAATATACCTACTTTTTATATATATAAATTAATGGAGGCAACGATGCGTACAGGCAGTAATTATCTCGCAGCTTTGCGTGACGGGCGACAAGTATATCTTGGCAGCAAGCTCGTCTCCAACGTCACAACCGACCCGGCTTTTTCCAATACGGCCAAGTCATTCGCCCGCGTTTACGACCTAAAAGGAAGTGCTGATCATATTGACGACATGAGCTTCAGCGAAGACGGCCAAAGATACTCGGCATGGTTCCTCATGCCCAAAAGTAAAGAAGACCTTTTCAAGCGCGCACACGCTCATCAATCCGTGGCTCAATGGACGCACGGATTGATGGGCCGGTCGCCTGACCACGTGGCATCGTACCTGGTTGGCATGTGCATGCAGCCTGAACTGTTCGAAGGCAAGAACGGAGTGTGGCTGTCCCATCTGAAAAACTACCTGGACTATATCAAGAAGCGAGACCTGTTTGTCTGCTATCTGGTGTTGTCCCCTCACTCCTCACGCCCACCCGCCAGACCGGAAAAGGAATACCCGTCACTACGCGTCGTAGCCGAAGACAGCGAAGGGATTACGGTACATGGGGTTAAAACCCTCGGGACCGCCGCCGTTTTCTCGGACGAAGCGTTAGTAGGCTGCATGATGCCGTTGGGTGCAGGGCAAGAAAACGAAGCTGTCACATTCGCCGTGCCGATCGCCACGGCCGGTATAAAGGTATTTGTTCGAAAGTCTTACGAAGCCCAGGCACAGAACAAGGTCGATTCATACTTTTCATCGCAATTCGACGAATCCGACGCGGTCATGACGTTCGACCACGTGAGAATTCCGTGGGAACGCGTTTTCACCTATAAGAACCTCGAGGTGACGCGTGACATGTATTACAAGACACCGGCCCATATTATGGGCAATCATCAGGCGAACTGGCGCTTCTTGACCAAATTCAAACTGATCAACGGCATCGCATACGAATCGGCAAAGCTCGGCGGGCTGCTGTCGCTGCCGCCAATCCAACAAACGCTTGGCACCCTGGCTGCGGCCGAGGCCGCAATCGAAGGGCTTATCTCATCGCAGATCCACAATTTTGAAACACTGCCATCCGGTTACGTACACATCAACCGGCGGTACATGTACGCCACCCTGAGCTGGTGCGCCAACAACTATTACCAGATCGCCGAAGACGTCAGGACACTGCTGGGATCGGGACCCTTCCTGCTTCCCGCGGACGCCTCCATCCTTAACGATGGCGAAACCGGGAGCATGTTCGACTTATGCTGGGACTCGCCGGGTGCGGACGCGCGACTGCGCTACAAATTCGTTCGCCTGGCATGGGATTTCCTGGGCTCGGAATTTGCCAGTCGCCAAACTCAATACGAACGGTTTTACGGCGGCCCGCCACATGTCATGAGTTTGTACAATTTCCTGCAATGCCCGTGGCAGGAGCGTGAAGCTTCCATCAATACCATCCTGGAAAGCATGGAAAGCGTGGAAAGCACGGAAAAAGAGGAAATGCACCATGAATGACCTTGACGCCGCAACCTCGACATTCGATCAGCGAGAATACAGGAAGTGCCTGGGTCAAATTCCGACAAGTGGCTGGGTGTACGCTACCGCAAGTCCAGATCGGGTTGCCCGGTGCCGGACGGAGCACTGGCGTCCCTGCATTGCGACAAAATCGAAATGAAGCGTGCAGGGGGCCATTACATTTTCATCGGATACGTACGCGACATCGAACGAGGCAACGAGGCCGACCCATTGATTTTTTTTAACGGCCACTATCGATAAGACAGGAGAACCACATGAATCTGCCCAAACCACAGGAACCATGGATCGGCGCACGAGGGCGCATTGGCGTGATCATTCCGTCTACGAATATTGCGGTCGAGTACGACTGCCAACGTATTTTGCCCGCCGGAGTCACTTGGCATTTTGCCCGCTTTCATGTTGCACAACCCGATCTGTCGAGCGACGATATGTTTCTTGCGTTTATCGAAGCCATTCGAACGACCATCCCGGACGCAATGCGGGACATTATGACCTGCGAACCCAGCCACATCATGATGGGCATGTCAGCCGAAACATTCTGGGGAGGCCTGCAGGGCAATGTCGAGTTCGAACAGCACTTGCGCAGCATGATCGGGCCACAAATTGGTCTGACCAGCGGCGCGGCGGCGCTGAAGGCCGCATTGGATGCCTTTGGTGCCAAGAATGTGGCGGCGTTGACACCCTACCAGCCAGTTGCAGACCTTCAGGTACGGCGATTTCTGGAAGAATCCGGCTACAACGTCACCAACGTCGTCGGCCTGAAATGCGACAGTGCAACGTCGATCGCACATACACCTCGCCGCGAGATTATCGACACCGTACTCAGGCAGCTCGAAGGCGACAACGTGGACGCCATCGTCCAGGCCGGAACAAATATATCAGCCCTGGACATATTTCCAACGCTTGAGCGACAGCTGGGAAAGCCGATCATCGCCATCAACGTTGCAAACATCTGGCACACATTGCGGGCTCACGGCATCGCCGACAAGGTGTTTGGTCGTGGAATGCTGCTCGAGCGCATGTAAGCCAGAAAATTCCGAACAACGTCCCTTATCCCGACAAAGGTGTCCCATGAAAATCGCGATCCCCGACCTTATTTCAAATTCCTATTTCCCTGCCATTGCTGCCGTGGAACTCGGCATCTTCAAACAAGAAGGTATTGACGTCGAACTGGAACTGATCTCGCCCGTCGACCATACACTTGAAGTGCTTCGCGATGGCAAGATCGACTTCGCGGGTGGCGCGGCGCACAGTGTGCCGTTCGCATTCCCCGAGTGGAAAGGCGCCAAGCTTTTGGGCGCGCTTGCGCAAAACATGTATTGGTTCCTCGTCCTTCGCAAAGACCTGGGGGCAAGAAAGGGCGACATCAACGCCATAAAAGGCTTGCATATCGGCGCCGCGCCACTGGTCGATCTCGGCCTAAAGCGCCTGCTGGTTGAATCCGGCATCGACATTGAGCGCGACAACGTCCAGATCGGCCCGGTGCCCGGCGCATTCCTTGGCGAGAACAAGAATTTTGGCGTGGCGGCGGCCAAGGCGTTGGGTGCCGGGCTTATAGACGGCTTCTGGGCCAACGGCATGGGCGCGGAGGTCGCCGTGCGCAGCGGCGCGGGCGACATCATCATCGATGCGCGGCGTGGGGACGGCCCCCCCAAAGCCATCCACTACACACTTCCCGCCCTCATCACTTCCGAAGCTCTGATTCAGCGCAACCCGGAAGCCGTTGTGGCCGCAGTGCGCGCGCTGGTCAAGACACAGCAACTTCTCAAAGCCGACGTCAGCCTGGCTACAAAGATCGGGCACAGCCTTTTCCCCGAGGCCGAGGCAAAACTCATCGCCGGCGTCGTTGAACGAGACCTGCCTTTCTACGGCGCCAACCTTTCGCACGAGTTCATTGCCGGCATGACCGAGTTCCAGCTGAACATGGGAATGATTCGCGCCCCTGTCCCATACGAAAACATTGTCGCAACTCAATTCAGCCACTTGTGGAACAACCAGGAGTAGTGTCATGGGCGACAACGATATCTATGCCAAGCAGGGGTTCGGCAACAGTTCCGGTTTCGGTCAGCACCCCGCACTGATCATCGTCGACTTCGTGAACGGATTTGACGACCCGGACATGTTCGGCGGCGGCAATATTCACTCGGCAATATTGCACACACGAACCTTATTGGCTGCAGCAAGGCGGCACCATATTGCAATATGCTTCACACGTGTGGTCTATGCCGACGACCAGTCAGACGCGGGCGTCTTCTGCCTTAAAGCGCCATCACTGCGTACCCTGACGGAAAGTGCCCGCGCCAGTCAGATTGTCAGCGAACTTGAGCCAAGAGAGGGCGAGCTCGTTCTGCGAAAGACTCAGCCGTCCGCATTCCACGAAACGGGTCTGACAAGCTGGCTGACCCACAAAGGAATCGATACAGTCGTGATAGCAGGCTGCACCACTTCAGGATGCGTGCGCGCAACGGCCATCGACTCAATGAGCCGCAACTTCCTCACCGTCGTCGTGACTGATTGCGTGGGTGACCGCGCGCTCGCACCCCACGAAGCCAACCTCTTTGACATACAACAAAAATATGCGGACCTGCTAGACTCTGAAAAGACAATCGCTCATTTTTCAGGAAAACGAGATCATGCCTAAGGGATACATCATTGCCCACATTACCGTCGAAGATGCCGAGTCGTACAGAAAATACGCAGAAGGCGCGGCGCCCGCCCAGAAGAAATACGGGGCACGCATCCTCGCACGGGGAGGCCGCAGCGAGGCCCTGGAAGGCACATCCCGTCCGCGTAACGTTATCCTGGAATTCGATACGTACGAGCAGGCTCGGGACTATTACAATTCACCCGAATACCAGGCGGCCAGAGTGCATCGCATCGGCAAAAGCTCGGGAGACTTCTTGCTGCTTGAGGGCGTTTAACGCGCCACGCCCGCACACGGCCACAGCCCATGGCCTTGCATCGACTTGCATTGACGTTCTTGATGTCGATGCCGGATTTGCGGGCTAGGGTATTCCCTCTGCCGCGTTCTATTGCAAAATACTTAGGTCTCTAATACCATAAATTAATGACCCTATAGCTGACTCGACAGCAGCGGCAAGCGAAACGAATCTCCCATGGGATAAACCGGCAAAAAAAATGTGCATCGACCAGAATCGTCGTAATTCGATCGATGCTGCAGATAACCTACTAAGGTAGATACAAGCATGGAAATGAACGTTCATCAGTCCGGTCCACTGCATACCCGACTCTTGCTTGGTGCGCTGCTTCTGGCTACCTTGACGCTGATGATGACAGTCACCACAGTCTTCGCGCAGGGTTCGCAGGATCTCACCAAGATCCGCTTCGTGGTCAGCCACCGAAGCTCGCTGCTCTCGACGCTGCCTACGTACATCGCCGAAGACAATGGCCTGTTCAAGAAACACGGTCTCAACGTGGAGTACATCAGTGGCAGCGGCGGCGGCAGTACCTTGCGACTGCTATCGACTGGCGACGTCGAGATGGCCGAAGGCGGGACGCCCGCAGCCATCCTCGCTGCCCACACAGACCCCAACGTAGAACTCGTGCAAGGCTGGGCGCGTTCAGCCGGAGTCATGGTGTGGATTGCCTCGAAAGACAGCGGCATTACCTCGGTCGAAGGCCTGTCGGGTGCCAAGCTCGGCTACAGCAAGGCGGGCTCCGCCTCGCAGTGGCTCGCCGAAGAAAGCATCAAGCGCGCCAAGGTGAAGAACGTCTCCTTCGTGTCGGTGGGCGGCATGGGCGACAACTGGACGGCCGTCAAGGGCAAGATCATTACGGCTGGCTGGGCCATGGAACCGTTCCTAAGCGAGAAGATCAATAACGACAACGCCGTGGTGGTGCTCGACCCCAGCCATTACATCAAGCACTATTACCTTGAAGGCATCGACGTCAACAAGAAGTTTGCCCAAAAAAATACGCAGGCAGTGCGCGGGCTCTTTACTGCGTTGCAAGAAGCGGTGGACTTCATCAAGGCACATCCTGAAGAAGCCGCAACCATCGGCGCCAAGCATTACAAGGCTTCCAAGGACGTCCTGCTCGCGGGGATCCACGAATATCTGAAGAACGATGTCTGGGACCAGAAGATCGATCCGGAAGCCTTCAACACAGTCATGCGCGGAATGCTCGACAGCGGCCTGCTGGACAAGGAAATCGACATGAGCAAGCTCGTGAACCAGAGCTACCTTCCTGAAGCGTTGCGCACGTCCTTCCCCAAGAAGTAACCATCATGGAGGCGGAGTTCCTGCAGCTGAAGAACGTCTCGAAGACATATTCGGTTCGCAAAGGAAACGGCCTGACGCAGCGCGTGGATGTGGTGCATGACGTATCGCACAGCGTCGCCGAGGGCCGGTTCGTTACGGTAGTGGGCCCCAGCGGCTGCGGCAAGTCCACCTTGCTGGGTATGATCGCAGGTCTTAGCCGCGCCACAAGCGGCTCCTTGCTGCTGAAAGGACGCGAGATCGTAGCACCACATCCGTCGCTGGGAATGGTGTTTCAGGAAGAATCCATTTTCCCCTGGCTCAATGCGGTCGATAACGTGACTTTCGGGCTCGAAATGCAAGGCATGGCGCAACGCAAATGCAAAGAGCGCGCCATCGAAACCCTGCATCTGGTAGGTCTACAGGGGTTTGAATATGCGTTCCCCCGCGAGCTCTCCGGAGGCATGCGTCAGCGTGTGGCCATTGCGCGGGCACTTGCGCTGGATCCCGATGTGCTGCTCATGGACGAACCTTTCGCAGCGGTGGATCCGCAAACCCGCATGTTCATTGGGTCGGAACTACGGCGTATCTGGAAGGAATCCGGCAAGACCGTGATTTTCATCACCCACGACATCAACGAGGCCGTCTATCTCTCACAAGAGATCTGGGTCATGTCCGGCCGTCCGGGAACCATCCTGGAGACAGTCCAGGTCGACCTGCCCGAGGACAGGGACATTTCCATTCTAGGGTCCGACGCCTTTGCCCATTACACCGGCTACCTCTGGCGCACGATGCAGGCTGAATGGGAAGCTTCACAACGCGCCGAAGCCTCAGGCGAAGCGCGCAAGTCCGCATGAAAAGTGCTGGGACCGCTGGCCCGCTTAGCCCGAAATGGACAATCCTGGCGCTGGTGATCGGGTTTCTGGCGATCATTGAATTCATCACACGGATGGGATGGGTACCGGTGGTGATCCTGGTGCCGCCATCGGACGTTGCGGCGGTCCTATGGAAGCTGGTGACTTCAGGTAAGCTGTTTCCGGATTTCTGGCGGACCACGTGGGAGGTCGTGATCAGCGTCGCTGCGGCCATTGCGATCGGAGTGCCAGTGGGTTTTTCCCTGTGGCGCGTGCCCTTGTTGGGCAAAGCGCTGGAACCCTATCTCGTAGGCATCTACGCGGTCCCGCTGGTCCTGTTCTATCCCTTCCTGCTGGTGGTGTTCGGGCTGGGCGCCATCCCCATCGTAGTGGTAGCGGCCGCCATGGGCACGGTCCCGGTGATTCTCAACAGCTGGGCGGCATTTCGCGGCATTCCGCCCATCTATCTAATGGTAAGCGCAAGCTTTGGCTGTCACGGCTTCGCACGCTTTCGCCGGGTAATCTTCCCGGCCTCCGCACCCATGATCTTTGCCGGTTTCAAGCTGAGCCTGATCTATTCCTTTGTGGGCGTCATCGTCATGGAGTTCATGGTCGGCAATACCGGCCTGGGCTTTCGCGTCTCCTACGACTACGACGGGTTCCGAATCGACGAAATGTATGCGTACGTGGCAGTCATCGTATTCCTCGCAGCGATTATCAGCACCTTCCTCTCACGCGGAGAACGCGAAGTGCGCAAGGAAAATGCCAATGGCTGATCGGGCGCTTTCAGCGGTGCGTGAACGCTACGCAACCATGGCACTGATGATTCTGGTGGCCGTGGTGGGACTGCTGCTCTGGCAACTTGCCTCGACCTGGGTGTTTGCGCTGCCGGGCCCCCTGAAGACCCTTGGCGCCTTCAAGCATGTCCGCGCAGACCTCGCACCTGCGGCATTCGCCACCTTCGGCAACGCAGCGGTGGGCTTTGTGCTGGCCGTGACGGTGGGCGCCATGCTGGGAGTGGTGTTCGGGCGCAGCGAATACTGGTATCGCGTCCTCAACCCCATCGTGGTGGTGGGCGGCGCCGTTCCGAAGATCATCATCTACCCGATCCTGCTGTTATTGCTTGGGCTCGGGCCGCCCTCGGTGATCGGCATGGGCTTCATCGGCGGGGTGTTCTCCGTGCTGATCAATGTCATGGTGGCTGTACGACACATCAAACCAGTGTATATCCTGGTCGGGCGCTCGCTCAATGTGACGCCCTGGCGCGCCTTTCGCCGTATCTATTTACCCGCTGTGGCGCTGCCGCTGCTCACCGGCGTGCGGCTGTGCTTCGGCCTGACCGTGGTCAACGTCATCTTCGCGGAACTATTCGCGGCCAAGGCTGGCATGGGCAAGACCATCATGGATTATTACGGTGTGGGCCGTTACGCCGAGATGATGGTGATGATCCTGATCCTGTTCCTGGTGGCCATGGGAGGGTCGATCCTCCTGTGGTGGCTCGAGCGCCGCGTGCGTCGCGCCGTGACCTGAACCAGGTCTACGGATGCCGTACAGGCGGGCGCGACGCTACACGGCTTGCCGCCGTATTCGCCAGATCTGGCACTGACCGAATGCACCAACTACTCCACCTTTCTTGTGGGGCAATAAGCAGATAAATTAAAAATGCCCTAGCGCTCGTTGACGCGCAGGGCGTCAGCTTCCTTGATCCAGCTGGAGAGTTCCCGCGTCGAAGGCATGCGCCGGCCAACGCTTTCAGCGGCAGCCTCGTCACTTGCCATGTTGACCACAATCGCCCAAAGCACCTTGCGGCAGGTGGCGACTTCATCGTCGCGCAGTCCGCGCGTACTGATGGTGTTGACTTCTTCGGCCAGCGGCACGAGCTTGTGCTGCAGGTCGCGGCCTGCATCAGTAAGGTAAATATGCAAGTTTTTCCGGTTGTCCCGCAGATGCCGCCGCTCGATGTAACCCAGGGATTCCATAGCCTTCAAGGCCGAATACGTGGTCGGCTCCATCAGGCCCGCGCGCTCGTTGAGCTCGCGTTGCGTAAGGCCTTCCTGCTCCCACAGAATGCGCAGAAACGCCCAGTGGCCAAAAAGCACATTGTGTTCAGCCAGACGCCGCTGCAGGCCACGGAGCAAGGATTTCGTGGCGTCCTTGACCAGGTGCGCCAGCCGGTCGTTGGGGTCGGTGAACTGCCAATGAGCCAGCGCCTCCCGGGTTTCTGCGGGGTCCATGTCTTGCCGAGTGTAAAAAAAGTTAGCTTGATGATAGCATCAAAGCGTACGAGGTGTGCGTATGGTCGACCAGCTTGAAAGCAGTTAACGCGCCACGCCAAGAAGCCGGTCCAGGAGCTCGGGTTGTGACGAAAGCTCTTGCGCTTCACTACGGTGCTGTATCGTACCGTGATCAAGCACCACCGCGTTGTCGGAGATCGCCAGAATCATCCGCGGATGCTGTTCGACGATAATGGCACTAAGCCCTTCGTGGCGCGTGATGTGCCGGATACTGCCCAACAACTCTTCGACAATGATCGGAGCGAGGCCTTCGGTGGGTTCGTCCAGCAGCAGCAAAGCTGGATTCAACACCAAAGCACGTCCTATGGCCAGCATCTGCTGCTCGCCACCCGACAGTTGTGAACCCATGTTGCCCTTGCGTTCAGCAAGACGCGGGAACATCTTATACACACCGTGCGTATCCCATTTGCCTGGCCGTGCCACGGCGGTAAGGTTTTCGTGCACTGTCAGGGATTTGAATATGTTGCGTTCCTGAGGTACCCACCCTATGCCTGCTGCAGCGCGCTCGTGTGGGGAAAGCGCCCGCAGCGGTGCACCGGAAAGCGTAATGGTCCCTTTATGCTGCCGCGTCACCCCGACAAGCGTGTTAATGAGAGTTGTCTTGCCCGTGCCGTTGCGCCCCAACAGCGCAAGTGTCTCTCCGGCATTCACCGCAAGCGATATGTCACGCAGAACCACAGCCTCGCCATAGCCCGCGTCCAGACCTTCGACGTTAAGCAAATTACCCACGGCGGGCTTCCTCGAGAATAGTGCTGGACGCTGCATCGCCATGGCCCAGATAAACCGACTTGACGCGCGGATCATTGGCGATGTCGTCCGGTTCGCCTTCCATCAACACCGCCCCATTGACGAGCACGGTCATGCGCGTTGCAAAACTGAAAACCAGATCCATATCGTGCTCGATCAGCAATACGGCAACGTCCTGTGGAAGTGCGTCGACAATTTCC
Source organism: Burkholderiaceae bacterium (assembly GCA_004322135.1). Taxonomy (GTDB): domain Bacteria; phylum Pseudomonadota; class Gammaproteobacteria; order Burkholderiales; family Burkholderiaceae_B; genus Eoetvoesia. Next base: position 42,338 of record SCSG01000042.1, read on the forward strand.
AACAGTTCGCCACGCTCGGCAGCGGGCACACCGGCAACCGGTTCGTCCAGCAGCAGCACCCTTGGCTCGCAGGCCAGTGCCATGGCAATTTCAAGCTGGCGCCGCTTGCCATAAGCAATCTCGCATGTGGGCTGGCCCATGACATCGGTAAGGTGAAATTGTTCGAGCAGAACTTCGCAGCGCTCGACGACCTTCTTGTTGGAGCCCAGAACCTGCCAAAGCTTTGTGCCCAGCCCGATCTGCTGCGAAACAACCAAAGCAAGGCTCTGGGCCGGAGTAAGTGAATCGAACAGTTGATTGATCTGGAACGTGCGCACCAGACCGAGCCGGGCGCGCGCGTGTACAGACAGCCTGGTAATGTCGCTACCCTCGAGCACAATGGAGCCCTCGCTTGGAGCAAGAACCCCCGTAAGCAGGTTGACCAACGTCGTCTTGCCCGCGCCATTGGGCCCGATAAGCGCGTGGCGGGCGCCCTTTTTCAGATTGAGCGTGACGTTGTCGGTAGCCGTAACACCATCAAAACGCTTGACCAGGCCTCGAGCTGACAAAACATAAAGCGCTTCACTCATGGCCATGTCTTCTGAATAAAGTCCACGGTCGAATAAACCGATCACGACCCACTCGCATCAGCGCCACCAGAAATATGCCAAGCCAGAACATCCAGTATTCCGGAGTCAGATCGGACAGTACCTGATGCATGGAGCTAAAGACAACAGCCCCAATGATTCCGCCGTAAAGCCATCCAACACCTCCTATGACGACCATGAGCAGGACATCGGCCGAACGATCAAAGGCAAAGATATCAAGCGAAGCAAAGCTCATGCACTGCGCCAGCACAGCACCTGCCACGCCCGCAATCGCAGCGGAAATGGTGTACACAACAATAATGCGGGATTCGGGAAAAATGCCAATGGCCGAAGCGCGCAGCCGATTGTCGCGAATGGCCTTGAGTCCAACGCCAAACGGCGAGTTGACCAGCCGGCGGACCAGCAGAAAAAACACCAGCAGCACCGCAAGCGAATAATACGCCGCCGTCATGCCATCGATGCCGAAGCTGAAAAGGCCCAGCACAGGACCCACTACAACACCCTGAAGGCCATCCGCTCCGCCTGTCAGCCACGTCATATTGTTGGCAATTTCAAGAAAGACCAGTGAAACGCCCAGGGTCACCATGACTATCGTCAGTTCGGTCCCGCGCATGACTGTCAGGCTGCACAACGCGCCCACAAGGCCCGAGAGAACCAGAGCAACCACCAGCCCCAACAGCGGATCGGGAGCGACAAATTTAGCAAAAAGCGCTGCGGAAAACGCCCCCAAACCGAAGAAAGCCGCATGCCCCAGCGACATGATTCCTGTGTAGCCAAGGATCAGGTCAAGTGAAACGGCGAATAGCGCCATGACCGCGATCTGATTCATCAGGAATGCCTGGCTGGGAAACAACGAGAGCACGACTACCGGCAAAACCCATACTATCGGTTCCCACCGTTTCCAGCGAGCATTGCTCAAAAGGACCTGCTGAACGCCACTCATTTATTTTGACCCCTTACCGGCAAACAGGCCTTGAGGACGCCACATCAGAATGACGATCATCACGATATATATGATGAATGATCCCAGCTTGGGAACATAATACTTGCCCGCCACGTCGGCAACGCCCAGCAGCAGCGATGCCAGCAACGGCCCGGTAAGTGACGAGGTTCCACCCAGCGCCACCACAATCAGAAAATAAATCATGAATTTAAGCGGGAAGGTCGGGTCAAGCCCCAGCACCTCGGCTCCCAAGGCGCCGCCCAGCCCCGCCAGGCCAGAACCCAGTGCAAACGTCGACAAGAACACGATGTTTACGTTGATTCCCAGCCCGTCGGCAACCTTCTGGTCATCGACAGCCGCCCGCAACTGACTGCCAAAGCGCGTACGATCGAGGCCGAACTGCAGAACCAGCGTCAGCACGACACAAATGACAATGATGAGCAAACGATAGTGGCCGACCCCCAGCGTCTGCGAACCAATGGTGAACACGCTGCGCCCATTGAGCCAATGGGGCAGCTGGATGATCTGTTCGCTGGAACCAACGGCAAAAGTCGTGGCGGCCACCGCCACGAACGCCAGGCCAATGGAAAACAGCACCTGATCCAATGCAGGTTTGTGGTACATGGGCCGGTATAGTGTGCGTTCAAGTATTGCACCAATGATCGCCACCACCACAAACGCGATGGGAAGGCAGGCAAGAAACGGCACACCGTAATATTGCATCAGTAATACGGTGATGTACCCACCCGCCATGGCAAACGCACCGTGCGCCAGGTTGATGAAATTCATCAACCCCAGCGTCACGGACAAGCCGATTGCCAGCACAAAAAGCAGCATCCCATACGCGACGCCATCGAACAGAATTGTCAGCATTTACCTGGTACCACCGGATGCATCGACATTTTTAATCACATCGAACTCCACGTTGTACAACGCACCGTTAACCTTCTCGACCTTGCGCAAATAAATATTCTGGATGAAATCACGCGTCTTGGGGTCGAGAGTCACTGGACCGCGAGGACTTTCAAAACTAAGGCCTTTCATCCCCGCCAGCAACGCGTCACCGCCACCCTTGCCCTTGGTAGCCTTAAGTGCCGCGTAAATGACGTGCATGCCATCATAGCCCGCAACACCAAAGAAGTTTGGACGATGCGTTGTATCGACTTTGCTATAGGCAGCCACGAACTTCTTGTTCATTTCGGACGGGTGAGCCGTTGAATAATAATCGGACGTGATAACGCCAAGTGACGCATCACCCGCTTCATTCAAATTATCGTCATCCGTAATGGCGCCGTGCCCGAAAAGCCGGATGCCGGCCTTCTCGAGCCCACGCTGCCCGTATTGCTTGAGCAGCGCCGCACCTGGTCCCGACGGCAGCATCACGAACAGCCCATCAGGTTTTTCGTCGAGTACCTTCTGCAAGAATGGCGCGAAGTCCGGATTGCGCATCGGCACACGAATTTCGCTGACGATCTGACCGCCGGACGATCCAAAATATTTCTTGAATGCTGTCTCGGACTCGTAGCCAGGCGCGTAGTCCGGCACAAGCGTCACGACCTTCTTTATATTATTGTGAGCCGCCCACAAGGCAATACCCGCCGTGACCTGCGGAATGGTGCCGCTGGTACGAACCAGATAGGGCGAGGCCTTGGTAATGCTTTCGGTTTGCGCCGCCATGACGACCATTGGCGTCTTCGACTGCGTCGCCAGTGGCGCCACAGCCAGCGCAATGGGTGTAAGGCCAAAGCCGGCAATGACATCGACCTTGTCATTGACGATGAGCTCCTGGGCGATTCGTTTGCTGTTGGCCGCAACGCCGCCGTCATCCTTCAGAATCAGCTCGATCTTGCGGCCATCGACCACATCGCCGTGCTCTGCCATATAGACCTTTGCCGCAGAATCAATCTGACGGCCCGTCGATGCAAAAGGGCCGGTCATTGGCAGGATGAGGCCCACCTTGAACGGTGTACTCGCCGCAGCCACAGCGGCGGGGGTGTACAGGCCACCAAAAGCCAAGGCGATGGCCGCAACCGAGCCGGTCAAGAAAATCCTTTTCTGCATGGTATGTCTCCTGATTTTATTTATGGAAGGTATGTTTGCTACCCTGGGACCGGACACAAGGCACGTGACCGGAAAAGGTCAAGTGCCCATGGAAATTGTCCAGCCCATGAGGTCGCCGGATGGAATGGCCGAGGATTCGCGTACCGGAGCGACAAGCCTAAGCCACTTGTTTAACTAGGTTTGCACCACGATAGAGCCAGTCGAATTCCCACGTACCGTGGATATCGCGCTGGTGTGCCAACTCATTACGCAACAGACGCTCGCCCTCGGAGGCGTGGCAGATGGATCCGAAAATGCGCGCCACCGTGGTGACACGGGCAGTGCGATTCAACCGCTGGTTCTGATAGCTAAGGAAAGCGGCATTGATATCATCGCCGTGGCGTACCACTTCGGAAGCCAGGACGAGGGAATCTTCCATTGCCATGATCGCCCCCTGCGCCAGATACTGCAACGACGCGTGCGCCGCATCGCCCAGCAGGGTGACATTACCATCAGTCCAATTCGAGGCGGGATGAAGATCGTGCAGCACCCAATTTTTCTCAAGGGAAATATAACGCAGCATATCCTGAACGACCGGCGCGCAGGTCTTGAACGCCTCGAACAGTTCGTCGCTGCCACCGTAATTGGGCGAGCCGCGCTTGATTCCGGGACTTTCAAACGTAGCCACGTTATTCATGACTGTCCCGCCGCGAAGCCGATACTGAACCGCGTGGCAACCCGGCCCCGTATAGATGACCATGGAGTTTACATAGCTCTTGTTCGTGATGTCCTCGATGGGAACCAGGCCGCGATAGACCACGTGCCCGGTCGGGCGAGGCTGATCGGCCACGATACGGTGACGCGTTTTGGAATGAAGCCCTTCAACGCCGATCATGGCGCAGCCTTCGTACGTCGAGCCGTCGGCACAGTGAACCGTCACTGAACTGCCATGGTCTTCATAAGACACAACGTCTTTGGCGTCAGATTCGAACGAAAACGTTTTCTCGTTCTGGCACGCATCAAAAAGGGCCGCATGCAGGTCGCGCCTGTGCACCACGAAATAGCTGTACCCGTAATGCGCCTTGAACTGGTCGCCCAGGTCGATGCGGGTGACCTCCTTGCCGTCGATTGCATCGACCATGACAAGGGCGTCGGGGTGAAACACATAAGGCTCGAGCGCCGGCATCACACCCAGGTAGTCCAGAATGGCGTGGCCATTAGGAGCCATCTGAATTCCGAAGCCTATTTCGCCGACCCCTGGCGAACGTTCAAGCATCTTTACATGCAGACCCCTTCTGGCCAACGCCAGCGCCGCACACATCCCTCCAATGCCGCCACCAGCAACAATAAACGGCAAATCCTTTGATCCTTTCATTTCTTATCCCGATTCCAAATAACATATCAAACACTACAGCCAACACAACTGGGTTTCTGGTTCGGCGCTATACGGCGCGAACAGCGACCTCCATGCGGCCAATCTGATCAAACTCGGCGACGATGAGGTCACCGGGCTTCACGGGCCCGACGCCTGCGGGTGTACCGGTATAAATCACGTCGCCAGGATGCAGCGTGTAAAAAGCCGATGCAAACCGAATCAGCTCTGGAATATCGATGACCAAATCCTTGGTGTTGGCACTTTGCCGGAGTTCGCCATTAACGGTCAGGCGAAACCCCAGATTGGTCGCATCGGTGAGCTCATCGGCAGTGACCATCCACGGGCCCAATACCGCGTATGTGTCCACAGACTTGCGCAAGCTACGCTCTTCGGGACCGCGCACGGTCATATCCAGGCCAATGCAATAGCCGGCAACGTAATCCCACGCATCGGCGCTGGCGATGCCGACACCCGACTTGCCGATGATCACAGCCAGTTCAATTTCGTGGTCGTTGCGACGTTCCGGGTGGCGTATGGCCACACCATGACTTGGCCCAACCATGGCACTGGTAGCCTTCAGGAACAAGCCAATCCGCTGGATCTCGTCAATCTGGTTATTGTGATGGACGCCCGGGTCAGCACGCGCTTCTTCAAGATGCTTAAGGTAATTGACCGGAGCGGCAATCAATTTTCCGGGATTCGCAACGGGGCTTAGCAGGGTTAACCCTTCCAGCGGGAGGCTGGCAGCCTTAGGAAGGATTTCATTGATTCTTGCCCGCACCTTATCGAGGTTGGCAATAAACGAGTCGTAAGTTGGATGGGGATACCGGCTTGGGGGAAGCACATCAAGTGCCTGGGTAACGTCAAACACCAACCCGTCCTTTACAACCCCAAGACGATTTTCATTGAACCGGCATAAACGCATGTAAAACTCCTGATTTGTCGTAATTCATTCTTAATGATTGTCTCGACTCACACAATGCCCTACTCTTAATACCGTGAATTGCATTTTTAAATACAGACATCGTTTTCCGTTACAACCATGGCCAATTTAGACTTATCCGATTTCGTCATCCTCAAAGAGGTCTACAAAACCCGAAGCATAACCGGCTCAGTGAGCCATGTCGGCCTAAGCCAACCCGCCATCAGCGTGCGGCTCAGCCGTCTGCGCGAGCATTTCAGCGACCAGCTGTTCGTCAAGACAGCCGAAGGGATGATGCCAACCCCCCTCATGGAAAACCTCATCTCGGCGGTGAACAATGCGGTCGAACTGCTGGGGCCAAACCGCGGCGGCTTCGTACCCTTTACTGCCGAAAACTCGGTCAGGACGTTCCGGCTGGGGCTTAGTCATGTTGCACAAATCGTCATCCTGCCAATGCTGCTGTCCCTCTTCGAAACCCGCGCACCCAGGCTCAGCGTGGACTCGGTCGATCTAAATGACCTGACGGCAAAAGCCATGGCGCAAGGCGAGATCGACATCGCGCTGGGCTTCGCCGCAGAACTCAATAATGGTTTTTACCAACAACGGCTTTTCACTGAACACTACGCCTGCATAGCCCGCAAGGGGCACCCACACATCAACGGTCCGCTAACCACGGGCCAATTCCTGAAAGAAGAGCACCTGTCACTGGTCGCTCCCGGAACGGGCCACTCGTTGCTGGACAAGCAGCTGCGCAGCCAGGGTATCGCACGCAACATCAAGCTGCGCGTATCATCATTTCTGGGGCTGGAGCAAACCATTGTGGCCACCAACCTGCTGGCGATTGTTCCTGCGCGCCTTGCCCACACCCTGGCGCAGGGAGGACGGATCATGGCTTTCGAAACGCCCTTTCCAACGCCTGATTACGAAGTCCGACAATACTGGCACGAACGCTACCACCACGACCCTGCCAATATATGGCTACGGCAGGTCATGTTCGACGCCTTTGTCAACCTGCCGCCTGTCGAAACCACCCGAACAAGCCCTCAAACCAGTCGGCCGGCCTGATTTCAGAATCAACCTGGGCGGCACATTTTGTTCCTGCGCAGCGGTGCTGCGCCCCCACAACCTTGCTCACGCGGTCTTCGTGTCGCCCTGACCACTACGTCGGAGGCCTTCTTTTATGAGCCCCGAACTCCTGGAAAAATCGAGGTAGCGGTCCAACAGCTGCGCACCAGCATCGCGCCCGCGCGGGCAACACATTGCCTGCTTGATGACTTCGAAGCAACCATCCAGCACCCGAAAGCCGGCGTGTTCCCTGGCATACGTTTCAAGAGGCTGACGGACACCAGCCGCCGCGTGCAAGCCACGTTCGGCGAACTGTTCTATGGCATCTTGCGATGTTTCGAACCGGACTATCGATGCATGACGCAGTGCACGCGACAGGAATAAATCGTATGCCGCACCTTCCCCTACCGCAACCCGCACACCGCTGCGATCGATATCGTCAATGTGGTGCAGCGAAGAGCGTTCCTGCACCAAATACGTGCCTTCGATCAGAACGTATGGATCGGTGAAGCGGATGTCAACGGCGCGAACCGGGTCGATGGCCATGAAGGCAACATCCCAGGTATTGTCTTGAGCCTCTTCAAATATCTTGCCAGCCGTTTCAAAAGCCTTGAAGCGCACGGAAACTCCAAGGCGCTGGGCCAATCCCCTGGCCAGGTCGGCTGACACGCCGCGCGGCTCGCCGGTGGCCGGATCACGCTGTGCCAGAACCGGATTGCCAAAATTGAGCGCCGCACGCAGTTCGCCAGTGGAAGTCAACTGACGAACGGCCTGCGGGTCGGATAACCAGTCGGGCTCTTCAAAGGGCTGCTTAGTCATTTCATATCCATCATAAACAAGTCGTCACGCGGCGCATGGCCGATTAATACCGGCCAACGAAGACCACCCCCCGCCCGCGACCTTCTCTAATCCTAGGTCGGGTAGCGAGCCATGACGAACGATAATATTTCATACCTGCCATGAATTAAATTAGTGATTGCCATATGGCCTGCCGACGAGCACGTCGATATATACTTAGCCAAAAAATCATCAGTGGCCGCCTTGTATTCAAGCGCGTTGCTGGATCCTGTCATCAACCGGTTCGCCCAATACCATTCCTGTTCCCGTAATCGCACGAGCGGCCATGGCAGACGCACGCCGGCTGAAAATTCAGGCCTGCCCCCGCAATGGCAAGCCACCCGCAAGCTTCACTCTGGAGGAGTCTCATGTTTGTCAAGAATGTATGGTATATCGCCGCGTTCGATAAAGAATTCGAACAACCGTTCGTGGCGCGGCGTCTACTGGATGTGCCGGTCATCATGTTTCGAACCTCTGATGGCGTGCTGGCCGCGCTGGACGACCTGTGCCCCCACCGACTCATGCCGCTGTCCAGCGGCAAGCGCATCGACGACGAGCTGCAATGCGGCTACCACGGCATGAAGTTCTCAGCCGAAGGGCACTGTACCTGCGTGCCGGGACAAGCCAACATTCCTTCAGCGGCCACCGTCAAGACCTACCCCCTTGTTTCGCGCCACGGCTTTGCGTGGATATGGATGGGCGACCCTTCGTTGGCCTCACCCGACCTGATCCCGGACATACACTGGCATGACAGCCCCGATTGGGCCTGCTCGGATGGTTACCATCATTTCAATGCCAACTACAGGCTGCTCAACGACAACCTGCTTGATCTCAGCCACGAAACCTATGTCCACCATCGCACCATAGGCAACCACGAAGAACTTTCCATTGCCAATTACCCCGCCACGGTCACGACCGAAGCGGACTGCATCGTACGCGCCCACCGCGAAATGTCCAATATCGAAGCACCACCGTTCTTCGCAATGGTCCTCCAGCCCAAGGGGCTCATCAACCGCTGGCAAATAGCCGTCAACCTGGTTCCATCGTTGAACATCACTGTGGTGGGCGTCTACCCGGTTGAGGAGGAACGCGCCTCGGCGTTCGCGGCCCACGTCCTGCACTTGCTGACGCCCGAATCGGAAACCTCAACGCATTACTTCTGGTCGTTCGTGCGAAACTATCGGCTCAATGAAATTGAACTCACGAACGGAATTCAGAAGGCGTCGGCGGCCACGTTCGATGAAGACAAAATCATCATTGAACGGCAACAAAAAGAGATAGACGCACGCGGCAAGCAGGTGCCCGGGGTCGCCATCCGCGTGGACGAGGCGCCCATACGCGCCCGCCGACTGCTGGAACAACGCCTGAAGGCAGAACAGGAAAACCCGGCTTACGTCGTCGCACCGCCAACCCTGGTTCCCGAACACTCGTACGCAGTGCTGTAAACCAGAGGGCAGAGCACTACTGCCCCTTGATGGCAGGCGAGCGACTGCCGCCTGCTATCGAAGCATGCCTGGCGCACCTGCCGACAAGGCTTCCACAACATCAGCCTGAAGCCACGCTTGCAAGCATGCAACGACAACCCGCGTGGCCGGCCATCGTTATTCCCGCCCAGAAAAAATCCGCGACAAACGACAATATTTCATACTCGGCATGAATTAATTTAGTGCCCGTCTTATCGTTTGGCGACCAACACGCGGATATATACTCGCTTGAAAAATTGCAGCCGCCCTGCGTTCAAGCATGTCGTGAGCCCCTTGCAATCAAGCAGTTCGCTCAATCTCGTCCGCATTGGCGCAGGTAGCCGCAGCACTGCGGCAGGCGCGCCAGAGATTGGCGCGTCGGGTGGATCTGCCTGAACGAATCCGTCGCGTGAACAGTAAGGCATGGGCAGAAAACCAATCACGCTTAAGTACCAAACGAGTACCTAACAAGTACCTAACAAAAACAAGGAGACAATTGATGCAACACCCATCAGATCCTATCGTGCGCAGTGCGCACGATACCGCGCTGCACACAGCCCCGGGAGGGTCAGACGTCGCCAAAGCCTGGTATCGCACCCTGAACCGGAAGCAATGGAGCGCACTCGCCGCCTCCAACCTGGGCTGGCTATTCGACGGCTACGAAACTTACACCCTGATCCTGACCATCGGCGTGGCGTTGCACCAGCTCCTGGCTCCGGCACAATACTCGCAGATCCCGTTCTACGCCGGGCTCGTGATTGCGCTGACGTTGCTCGGCTGGGGCGTTGGCGGGCTGATTGGCGGGGTGCTTACCGATTACATCGGCCGCAAGCGCATGATGATGTTCTCCATTCTCACCTACGCCTTGACAACCGGATTAAGCGCATTTGCGTGGAACTGGGAATCGTTTGTCGTCCTGCGTATTATCGTTGGTCTTGCCATGGGAACCGAGTGGGCAACCGGCACTGCCATGACGGCGGAGCTCTGGCCAAACCGCCATCGTGGCAAGGGGGCGGGGTTGATGCAATGCGGGCTTGGCATCGGGTTTTTCCTGGCGTCGCTGGTCTGGCTTTTCGTCAGCCAGACCGGAGAACACGCCTGGCGCTACATGTACCTGGTGGGCGTGTTGCCCGGATTCGCCATCCTGTGGATGCGAGCGAACGTCCCCGAATCAGAGCAGTGGGAGCAGGTCGATGAAAATCGGCGCAAGGCTCGTGCGCACCAACGCGCAGGCGGCCAATTGTCCAAGTCCGAAGAGGCTCTCAAACGTTTCACGCTGGTCGACCTGTTCTCCAGTCAGGTCTTGCGCCGCCGCACGCTGATCGCGGTGTTCATGTCGCTCACCACGACGCTGTGCTGGTGGGGAATTTCCAGCTGGGTGCCGCCCTATATCGCCTCGGTTGCCGCCAAGTCGGGCCTGCCGCCCGCGCGCTGGGCCAGCTACGCCGGCATGCTGTACAACGTTGGAGCGATTGCGGGCTACATCGGATTGGGTTTCCTGGCGGATGCCTTTGGGCGCAAATGGGTGACCTTCACATTTTTCGCGATGGCATTCGTGCTGACGCCGGTATTGTTCCTGTGGACGCACGATCTGGGACTTCTGCTGGTGGTGTGTGTCGTCAACGGGTTTTTCAGCCTTGGCCAGTACACGTGGATGCCAACTTGGTTGCCCGAACTATATCCGACACGCATGCGCGGTACGGCAATTGCGTTCTGCTTTAACGTGCCGCGTTTCCTCGCCTGGGTCGGCCCGCTCGTGGCGGGCACGCTGATTGCACAGTTCGGCGGCTATGGCTATGCGGCGGTGACGGTCGGCTTTATTTACCTGATCGGCATCGTCCTGACGCCCTTCCTGCCCGAGACGGCTGGAAAGCCGTTGCCGGAAGAGGTTTGATTCGCGACGGGTAACCATTGCGGCAGGTTACGGCTTATTCGTACTTGTGCATCAGCTCCAGCCACCTTTTGTACAGGGTGGCCCGCAACAGTTTGCCGCGGGTGCTACGCGGCAGCGCATTCAGTTCGAACACCGCCTTCGGAGCTTTTTCCCGGGCGATGTTGCGCTCGCAATAAGCCAGAAGTTCCTTCCCCGAAAAATCGCCCTTCGGGACAAAAAAACAGACGGGCTCCTGGCCGTAAATATCATCGGGTACGCCAATCACCGCCACATCCAGGACCTCGGGATGAGCCAGCAGCATGTCTTCCACTTCCAGCGGGGAAATCTTGATTCCACCGCGCATGATCATGTCATCGGCCCGGCCTGAAAGACGCAGCCAGCCAGCTCGGTCCATGACTCCCAGGTCGTTGGTCACAAGCAATTCGCCACGCAGCGGCTTGATCCGTCCGTCAGCCAGAAGAAGGCCAGGCGCCAGTCTGCCCCCCTTGACCATGACGCGCCCCTCGACCCCTTCAGGGCATTCCCTCCCTATATCATCCACAATCATGACGTCGATGCCGGCCGCCGGGTGGCCGACGGTGCCGATCCGGATGTCGTCGGACCGATTGCCGCATATCCAGCCGGCCTCCGAAGAGCCATACATATTCAACAGACGTACGCCAAACGCCTGTTCGAAACGAATCCACTGATGCACCGAAAGCGGCGAGGTGCTGCTGCTCACCAGCCGCAGAGAGGACAGGTCGGCGAGATCGGTGTCATCCGGTTTGCTCAGCAACATGTTTACAACGGCAGGCACGCCGACACTAACCGAAACCCGATAATCCCGTATCCATTCGGAGAACCTCGTGCGGGAAAACCGGGACGAAACGCACAGCGTCAGCCCCGTCTGAAGGAACGGCACCAAGCTGAAGATCTGGGCCGAATACCAGTCAAAAGAGCGATACTCCAGCGTACAGTCGTCGCTAGTAAGGCCCAGGCAATCCACGGTAACGCACCCGTTGAGCCAATACGCCGCATGGTCGTATACGACCAGCTTCGGTTCGCCCGTCGTCCCCGATGTGCTGCAGATGCTGGCTATGTCGTGTTCGTCGGCGCCCTCGGGAAGCGCCTCGACATTGGAGTCGAGGGCATTGAAATCAATATGGATACCCCGCCCATCCGAATCGGAAGATTGCCAGACGCCGCAACGAACCATGCGATCGCGCATGCGCACCGGCAGTTTCGTCTCGTCCACATCGAACCCACACACGGCTAGCGCAGGCCCAACCATCTCGCAGATCTTCCCAGACGCGCCACTGCCCTGCCACGACAGATCAACGGGACACACCACGGCGGCCAGGCGCCACAGGCCTAGCCAGATCAGCAACTTCTCCAGCCCGTCGTCGGCATACAGCAGCACGCGATCGCCACGACCCACGCCGTATGCGCCAAGCTGACGCGCAACCGACTCCACGACTGCCGCCAGCTCCGCGAACGTGATCGCGCGGCGCCGCTCCACATCGATAAGGGCCCGCTTGTCCGGCGTCTCGCGACGCCAGCGCTCCAGCAAGGCGGCCAGCGGCACATAGCCGTCGGAAGCGGCCCCGCCGACTGGCGCCAGGCTTGCTTCCCGGCCACCGGAACCATAGGCTATACGAGCCCGAACCGTTTGAACGGCCGGTTCGGCCCCAGCACCCAACCTCGTCAGAGCCCACTGGCGGAAGGCCTCGACTTTTTTAAGCCGCAGTTTCCCCACCGGCGAAGTCAGGTAATACGAAGACGGAGACTTGACACGAACGGAAAAGGGCGCAACCAGCCGCCCACTGGCAAGATAGTCGTCCACGAGCGGCGTGCGTCCAATGGCGATGCCTCCGCCGGTGACCGCCGCCTCAAGCGAGGTAAGCTGCATATGGAACACGGACTCGCCTGAAAAATGAACGGAGCCGTACCCTGCTGCCTCCAGCCAGGCAGGCCAGCCATCCTGATACATCGAATAAAAATACGTGCGTATCTGGCGCAGTTTCGCCAGCAGGGCCGGCCCCTCGACAGGTCCTCTTCTGCCCTGCAGCAATTGCGGCGCGCAGACAGGGAAGAACTCTTCCTCACGAAGAAGGTCGGACCGGGCGGCGTTCCAGTGCCCCGCTCCATACCGGATGGCAACATCGTAGTTATCGCGGTCAAAATCGGTAAATACTGCGCTCGTCATCACATGGACGGTTATTTCGGGGTGCAGGGACTGGAACTGCGGCAATACGGGAATCAAACATCTGGTGGCATATGTGGGTAGGCAGGCAATGGTCAGCACGGTAGTGGCTTTCTGCCTCTTCGTTGCGTTCGTCGCAGTTGCCAGAAGATTGATGGCTTCACTGACCGACAGCAGATACTCGTGGGCGGCGGAGGTCAGCTTAAGCATACTGCGCTGCCTCACGAACAGCTTCACCCCAAGCTGATCCTCCAGATTCTTGATCTGGTGGCTGATGGCTGTTTGCGTCAGCTTGAGTTCCTGGGCCGCCTTGGTAAAGCTCAAATGGCGGGCAGTCGCCTCGAACGCGAGCAGACTTTGCAGAGAGGGCAGATAAGGTCTCATAGCACCGTGGCGGGGATCTCCGACCGTAGAAGTGAACATGACTGCGCAGCGCGACCAGCGGCAATTATAGTAAACCCGCACCTTTGGACGGTGCACTTTGCGCATGACACGATTTTCCACTGAAAACCGGATGAATCCAATTCATATCAACCATGAGAAATCGTCGTTTGAGCTTAACACCCCCGCCAGACGAACATAGGGCAAGTCGTACATCACCATCGAAGCGACGACATTATCAAACGGAAATATCGACATGGTCGCTGACAATGGCACCGGTCCGGACTACGGGCAAGTCACGCTTGGAGGCGGAATGCACCTGCACTACGAGCGTCACGTCGGTGCTCCCCACCACCGCTGCGTGGTGTTGCTGCATTCGCTAGGAATGGATCACACATTCTGGCGCCTGGTTGCACCCCTGCTCTACGGGAAAGCATCCGTCATCTGCGTGGACGTCCGCGGCCACGGGCAGTCCTCCAAGCCGCCCGGCCCCTATTCCATTTCCCTGTTCGCACAAGACATAAAGCAATTGATCGACGCGCTGGGTTACAAGCAAGTGATCGTGGCCGGCGCGTCGATGGGCGGCTGCATTGCCATGCAATTCGCTACCGCCTTTCCCGACTCGACCGTCGCGCTGGGACTCTTCGACACGACGTCGTGGTACGGAGAGACCGCCGCGTCAGACTGGGCTGCGCGTGCCGAAAAAGCGCGACAGAACGGCTTCAAGAGCATGGTGGACTTTCAGGTCACGCGCTGGTTCAGCGATTCATTTCGTACCACCCACCCAGCGGTGCTTCAGGACTGCGTCGATACATTCGTGCGAAACGACCTGGACGCCTACATGGCTACCTGCCACGCCATGGGCAGCTTTGATGCACGCGACGCAACGGCCGGACTACGCATACCAACTGCAATTATCGTTGGCAGCGAAGATTACGCGGCACCACCGAAAATGTCCGACCGGCTGCACCAGGCCATTCCCGGATCGGAACTGACGATAATCCCCGGCGCCCGTCACCTGACGCCGCTGGAAGACCCTGACACCATTGCGGCCGCACTGCTTCACCTGATCGAGGCAACCGGCGCCGACATGGCCGACGACGCGCGGGCCTCCCAAGACCACTGATAGCACCGCGCACGATCGTCTCAACAAAATGACAATGGAGCAAACTCATGATTCCTTTTGAATATTTGTCACCCGAGAGCCTGGACGAGGCGGTAAGCCTGCTGGACCCCGAGGATCCGGACATCCGCCCCGTCGGAGGCGGCACGGCCATCATGCTGATGATGAAGGCGGGTGTACTGCGGCCAACCCGGCTCGTCAGCCTGCATCGCACGGAAGCCCGGCACCGCCAGATCAGCCTTGGCGATGACGGCGAACTGCACATAGGGGGCATGACGACGCTGGCTGCGCTCGAACATTCAAGCCTGGTGCGCGAGGGCTGGCCAGTGCTGACGCGCACCTTCCGGCGGCTTTCGAACGTCCGCGTCCGGAACGTCGCCACCATAGGCGGTAATCTGGCGCACGCGGATCCCCACATGGACATGCCGCCCGTACTCTCGGCCCTGGGAGCAAGGGTGGTCGCCATCGGCCCGAACGGCAAGCGCGAAATCGCGGTTGAAGACCTTTGCGTGGGCTATTACGAAACGGTCCTGGCGCGCAATGAACTGATATCGGAAGTCATTGTGCCGCCCATGAAAGGCGGACATGCTGCCTACTTCAAGGTAACGACGCGCGTTGCCCATGACTGGCCCTCGCTGGGCATAGCCGTAGCAGCACGGATGGAAGGCGGGAAAATACGCGACATCAAACTCGTCGTGGGTGCGGCCACTGACAGACCCACACGTTTGCTCCAGGCCGAGGCACAGCTTGGCGGCCTTGCGCCGGACGACACCCTGCTGGGCAACGCCGGCATCGCCGCCGCGAAGTCGCTCAACATCGTCAGCGATTCGCACGGCTCAAGCGCGTACAAAAAACATCTGTTGAGCATCTACCTTGGCCGCGCCGTGCGCGCCGCCATGGATTCACAGAATTAGGAGCACACCATGAGTCACATTGACGGCATCAACGCACCCTTGAAGTTGATCGGCAAATCGCTGGACAGGCTTGAGGCCCGGTCAAAAGTCACGGGGAAGGCCGAGTACATATACAACCTGGTACTGCCTGGCATGCTGCACGCGAAAGTGCTGCGCAGTACGGTTGCACACGCGCGCATCCTCTCCATTGATACCTCTGCAGCCAAGGCCATGCCGGGCGTGCACGCGGTCATCACCTCCGAGGACGTGCGAAAAATCATTCCGGATCCTTATTTCGGCCCGGCATTTCTCGACCAGCCCGTGCTGGCCATAGACAAAGTGCACTATGTCGGAGAGCCCGTGGCGGTAGTGCTGTCGCGCGACCCGTATATTGCCGACGAAGCGCTGCATCTGATCGACGTGCAGTATGAAGAGCTGCCGGCGGTATTCGACGAAGTGGAGGCCGCGAAATCGGAGATCGTCGTCCATGAAGCGCTCAAGCCTTCGGGCACCTTCCCCGACCTGAGGCACCTGGCAGGCAAGCGCAACACGAACATCTCGATGGATTTTCACGTACGCCGCGGCGACGTCGACAAGGCCTTCGCCGAAGCCGACCACGTCTTCGAGCACACCTTCCACACCCAGCAGGTCATGCATACGCCGCTGGAGCCCATGGTGTCGCTGGCAGAGCTCACCGCTACCGGCATGACCATCCATACTTCATCACAAAGCCCTTCGTTCGTACGCATGGAAATTGCGCGGCTGCTGGGGTGGAGAGAGAGCCAGATACGCGTGAAAACCGCATTTCTCGGCGGGGGCTTCGGCGCAAAACTGTACATCAAGCTCGAGGCTCTGGTCGCCGCGCTGACACTCGTAACTCGGCGCCCCGTGAAGCTGCTGCTAACCATGGAAGAGCAGTTCTATTGCATCACCAAACACGCCACGACCTTTCGCATCAAGACCGCCGTCACGAAAGAAGGGCGCATCACGGGCAGGGCATGCACCGTGTGGTGGAACGGCGGAGCCTTTGCCGACATCGGCCCGCGCATCACACAGAAATCCGGCTTCACCGCCGCAGGGCCCTACGACATCGAAAACGTTTCGATCGATTCATATCAGGTGTACACCAACCTGCCACCGGCCGGCGCATTCCGCGGATTCGGCATCAGCCAGGTCGTGTGGGCCTATGAAAGCCAGGCGGACATCATCGCCAAAACGCTGAAGCTGGATCCGCTGGCCTTCAGGCGGATGAACCTGCTGCGCGAAGGCCGGCCGCAAGCTACTGGAACCCCCATGAAAGACGCGGCCCTCACACAGGTGCTGGACAAGGTCGCCGAGCGCATGGCGTGGGACAAGCCGTTCGATCACGGCACCGGCAGACTGCGCCGTGGCCGCGGCATCGCCATCGGCTTCAAGGCATGCGTCGCGCCCACCACGTCCATGGCAATGGTATGTCTGTCAGCAGACGGCAGCTGCTTTGTCCATGTCAGCACGGTCGACATGGGTCAGGGTTCCGACACCACCATGGCACTGATAGCCGCTGAAACACTGGGCATCGACGTAAAGTCGGTGCGGGTCATCCACCCCGACACGGACGTGACTCCCTACGACATGGCCACGCTCGGTTCACGCTCGACGTTTCACATGGGTAATGCCGTGCGCATGGCCGCCGAGGACGCCCTGATAAAGATGCGCGCGATGGCTCGTGAGCTTGGCATAGAGGAAGACGGGCCGCTAACTGCAACGCACGTCCTGACCCACCAGTACCGCATGCAAGCGGGGAACATCGTCGGCGTCGGCGGCTTCATCCCCGAATACATATCCCCCGACAAAACCACGGGCCAATCCGAACAGATCACGCCGAACTGGATGGTGTCGGCAACCGGGATCGAAGTGGAAGTGGACACAGAAACGGGGCTGCTCCGGATTCTACGCCTGGAAGACGTCGTCGATTGCGGCCGGCCGCTAAACCCGAAGATCGTCACAACCCAGGTAACGGGCGGGGCCATCATGCAGTTGGGCGCCTCGCTGTACGAGAAAATGGATTTTGACGAAACGGGACAGTTGCGCAACGCTTCATTCGCCGAATACAAGATCCCCGGGATCCACGACGTTCCCGGAATCATCGGAGCCGAGGCGGTGGATTCCATCCAGCATGACGGTCCCTTCGGCGCCAAGGGGGTCGGCGAGAGCGGCACGTACGCGGTGGCACCCGCCATAGCGGCCGCCATCGAAGACGCAGTAGGTGTGCGGCTCATGGCGCTGCCCATGAAAAGCGAAGAGATCTGTCGCACGCTGCATGCGGCGGATCCTGCATTCAACGAGGAGTCCGAACTGTGAGCAACTACTCAAGAGAAATCAATTTTGTGCTGAATGGAGAAGCGGCGCATGCCACCATTCAGACGCATCACACCATCCTCGACGTGCTGCGCAACACGTTCGGCCTGTATGGCGCGCGCGAAAGCTGCGGGCAGGGGCTCTGCGGCTGCTGTACCGTGCTGATCGATGGCGACGCGGTCAGCGGCTGCCTGTGCCTGGCGGCATCGATCGACGGGCGCGAGGTCACCACCGTAGAAAACCTGGATGCCGACGGCGAACTGGACGTGGTGCAACAGGCATTCATCGATTGCGGTGCCTTTCAGTGCGGCTTCTGCACGTCGGGTTTCCTGCTCATGAGCAAGCGACTGCTCGCCACCAACGCCAACCCGTCCGACGACGACATACGCAGCTATCTGTCGGGCAATTTGTGCCGCTGCGCCGCCTACCCGGAAATCATTGAAGCAGTGAAGCTGGCAGCCAATCGAATGAATCACCACGCCGAGAGAGAGAAAGTCTGATGGAACTGGTAGGAGAACAGCTTATTGCATTGAGCAGGGAACGTGTATGGGCCGCGCTGAATGACCCGGCCATCCTGCAGCAGTGCGTCCCCGGATGCAACACATTTGAGGCGGAGGGCGAGAACCAGTACAAAGTCGTCATGGTCGCTACGGTAGGCCCCATAAAAGCAAAGTTCGTCGGCAAACTGCAGCTGTCCGACATCAAGCCGCCCGAATCGTACACATTAAGTTTCAGTGGTTCAGGAGGGGCGGCGGGCCTTGGCAAAGGCAACGCCACAGTTGAACTGGTGCCCCAGGGGTCCAGTACCATGCTTCGCTATTCCGTCAAGGCGCAGGTCGGTGGACGCCTCGCCCAGGTCAGTGCCCGGCTCATTGACGGTGTGGCAAAGAAAATGTCGGATGAATTCTTTCTGAAATTCAAAGATCATGTCACGCCGGCCGGTGAAAGTCCCGTCGAACCGGCTCCAGCCAACGCCAGCCCACGACGCGGCTCGGCGCAAACATGGTGGCGCATAGGCACGATGGCCGCGATAATTATCGCGGCCATCGCCCTGTATGCCTATACTGCCGGCTAACTTCAGATCACGTGCGCCGCTTCAAGCAGGCGCACGACTCTCCATGATTTGTCGCGACTGATCGGACGACCTTCCGCGATTTCAACGGTATCGCCTTCGTTGTACTGATTGGCTTCGTCGTGCGCCTTGTACTTGTTGGAGCGGATGACGATCTTGCCGAACACAGGATGTTTGACGCGGCGCTCAACGCGGACGACGACCGTCTTGTCCATCTTGTTGCTGACAACCTTGCCCACCAGCGTGCGCTGGTTCTTGGCAACTGTGGTGCTTTGAGTTTCACTCATTTTACTTTCCTGCCTTCTCGGTCAAAAGGGTGCGAACGCGTGCAATATCGCGGCGGACGTTGCCCAGTTGGCTGGTGTTGGCGAGCTGCTGC
Source organism: Burkholderiaceae bacterium (assembly GCA_004322135.1). GTDB lineage: Bacteria > Pseudomonadota > Gammaproteobacteria > Burkholderiales > Burkholderiaceae_B > Eoetvoesia. Next base: position 61,831 of record SCSG01000042.1, read on the forward strand.
GTGGCACGCTGCATGCGCAGGTTGAATTGCGCCTTGAGCAGGCTCTCGAGCTCGGTCTGGAGCTCGGCGGCATTTTTGGAACGAAGTTCACTGGCTTTCATAGGGTTTCTCCTCAAGCACCAACGCGGCGCGACACAAAGGTCGTCGCAATTGGCAACTTGGCAGCGGCCAGGCGGAAAGCTTCACGCGCAAGATCTTCACTTACGCCTTCCATTTCATAAAGCACCTTGCCGGGTTGAATTTCCGCAACCCAGAACTCGGGGTTGCCTTTCCCGTTACCCATACGGACCTCAGCCGGTTTCTGCGAAACGGGTTTGTCGGGAAAAATACGGATCCAGATGCGGCCACCACGTTTGACGTGACGATTGATCGCACGACGGGCGGCTTCGATCTGGCGAGCGGTAAGGCGGCCACGGCCCGTGGCCTTGAGACCGAATTCTCCGAACGATACCTGGGCACCACGCGTAGCCAGACCCGTATTGCGGCCTTTCTGCTCTTTGCGGTATTTTCTGCGTGAGGGTTGCAACATGTTTATTCTCCTTCGGGCGCCGGTGCAGGCGCTGCCGCGGCATCGGGCTTACGCGGCCCGCGGCCACGACCACCAGCCGGACGGCGGCCTTCGGGGCGGTCGCCTCGCGGTGCCCGGCGCGGACGACGCTCGTCGTCACGGGGCGCTGCGGTTTCAGCGGGCATTTCGCCATTGGGCAGCATATCGCCCTTGTAAACCCACACCTTGATGCCAATGATTCCGTAGGTCGTCTGTGCTTCGGCAAAGCCGTAATCGATATTGGCGCGCAGCGTATGCAAAGGCACGCGGCCCTCGCGGTACCACTCGGTACGCGCAATTTCAATACCGTTAAGCCGTCCGGCACTCATGATCTTGATGCCCTGGGCGCCAAGACGCATGGCATTCTGCATGGAACGCTTCATGGCACGACGAAACTGAATGCGCTTTTCAAGCTGCTGCGCAATGGAATCGGCGACGAGCTGAGCATCGGTTTCCGGTTTGCGAATTTCTTCGATGTTGACGTGCACGGGCACGCCCATCAGACGCTGCAGATCGGACTTCAGGCTTTCAATATCTTCGCCGCGCTTGCCAATTACCACCCCCGGGCGAGCCGAGTAAATGGTGATGCGTGCATTCTTGGCAGGACGCTCGATGACCACGCGGCCAACGGAAGCGCTCTTGAGTTTCTTTTTAAGATACTCGCGCACACGAATGTCTTCGGCAAGCATACCGCCGAAAGCCTTGTCGTTGGCGTACCAGCGCGAGCTCCAGTTGTGATTGACCGCAAGGCGGAACCCAATCGGGTGTACTTTTTGTCCCATTGCGACTCCTTAAGCCCCGACCTTGACCACAATGTGGCAGGCCTGCTTTTCGATACGGTTACCACGGCCCTTCGCACGAGCGGAGAAACGCTTCATTGACTGACCCTTGTCCACATAAATTGTGGTGACTTTGAGTTCGTCGATGTCGGCGCCGTCGTTGTGTTCGGCATTGGCGATCGCGGACTCAAGAGCCTTCTTGAGGATGCCCGCGGCCTTTTTGGGGGTGAAAGTCAGGATATTCAGCGCTTGCGCCACGGACTTGCCACGGATCAGATCCGCAACGAGACGGGTTTTCTGCGCGGAAATATGGACTCCACGAATAACTGCTGTCGTTTCCATCGCTTACCTCTTGGCCTTTTTATCCGCCGCATGACCCTTGAAAGTGCGGGTCAGGGCGAACTCGCCGAGCTTGTGACCGACCATGTTCTCGTTGATGTAAACCGGAACATGCTGGCGGCCATTATGCACAGCAATCGTCAGCCCAATAAACTCGGGCAGGATGGTTGAACGGCGCGACCAGGTCTTGATCGGCTTCTTGTCTTTGCCCTCGACCGCGGCATCGATCTTCCTGATCAGATGCGCATCGACGAATGGGCCCTTTTTAATTGAACGTGCCATTTGGTTCGCCCCTTACTTGCGCTTGCGACGCGAGACAATCATGTTGTCCGTGCGCTTATTACGACGAGTCCTGTAGCCCTTGGTCGGTGTGCCCCATGGGCTGACCGGCTCACGGCCCTCGCCAGTACGTCCTTCGCCACCACCATGCGGGTGATCGACCGGGTTCATCGCTACGCCACGTACCGTCGGACGAATGCCGCGCCACCTGACGGCGCCGGCCTTGCCGATTTGACGCAAGCTGTGTTCTTCGTTGCCCACTTCGCCGATTGTTGCACGGCAGTCGATGTGAACACGACGAACCTCGCCGGAGCGCAGGCGCACCTGAGCGTAGACACCTTCACGCGCCAGCAGCACAGCCGAACCACCTGCCGAGCGCGCCATCTGGGCGCCTTTGCCCGGCAACATCTCGACGCAGTGGATTGTGGCGCCTACCGGAATATTGCGGATAGGCAAGGTATTGCCCGTGCGGATGGGAGCATCCTTACCGGAAATTATCGTTGCGCCAACCTCAAGACCGCGCGGAGCGATAATGTAGCGCCGCTCGCCATCGGCATAGCACAGCAGGGCGATATGGGCGGTACGGTTCGGATCGTATTCCAGGCGCTCGACCTTGGCGGGAACCCCGTCCTTGGCGCGCCGAAAATCGACCAGGCGATAATGCTGCTTGTGACCACCCCCACGATGACGTACCGTGATGTGGCCATTATTGTTACGACCTGAGCCGCGACTTCGCTTTTCCACGAGCGGCGCATGCGGTGCGCCCTTGTGCAGACCAGGTGTTGTTACCCTGATCAGGCCGCGACGGCCGGCCGACGTTGGCTTGGCTTTAACGAGTGGCATTTAATTGACCTCCGTAAAGTCAAGTTTCTGGCCGTCTTTAAGCGAGACATATGCCTTGCGTACGTCGCTGCGGCGGCCCATGAAGCGGCCAAAGCGCTTTTGCTTGCCATTCTGGTTCATTACTTGAACCGACTCGACTTCAACTTTGAACAGAAGCTCAACAGCCGCCTTGATTTCGGGCTTGGTGGCGTCAGCCACCACACGAAAAGCGATCTGCTGGTTTCTTTCGGCAACGAACGTGGCTTTTTCGGTCACGATCGGCGCAAGAATAATTTGCATTAAGCGTTCGGCCTTCATCCCAACATCTCCTCGAGCTGAGCGATAGCCTGCTTGGTGATCAGCACCTTCTTGTAGTGGATCAGCGACAGCGGATCGGCATAGCGCGGTTCGACCACAGCAACGTGAGGCAGGTTGCGAGTGGCGAGGTAAACGTTTTCATCCAGGGTGTCAGTAATGATGAGCACCGACTCCAGGCCCATTTCCTTGAGCTTGGCCGCAGCCTGCTTGGTCTTGGGGGATTCGAGCTGGAAGGTATCGACGATGGCGATGCGATCTTCACGGGCAAGCTGTGAAAGAATCGCACGGATGCCGGCGCGATACATCTTCTTGTTGACCTTCTGGGTGAAATTCTCGTCGGGCGAATTCGGAAATGCGCGACCACCCCCACGCCAGATTGGCGAGGATGTCATCCCGGAACGCGCACGGCCCGTGCCTTTCTGGCGCCAGGGTTTTTTCGTGCTGTGCCGGACTTCAGCGCGATCTTTCTGTGCACGATCGCCGCTGCGGGCATTGGCCTGAAACGCCACCACAACCTGGTGGACGAGCGCTTCGTTGAAATCGCGGCCAAACACGGTGTCGGGTGCCGCCACTGTAGAGGAGGACTGCCCTTTATCGTTAAGGAGCTTGAGTTCCATGATCACGCCCCCTTCTTGATGGGTGTCTTGACTGCCGGACGCACGACAATGTCGGAATTCTTGTGGCCGGGCACTGCGCCCCTGACCAGCAACAAACCCCGCGCCGCATCGACACGGACAACGTCAAGGTTTTGCACCGTGCGGGTAACATCGCCAAGCTGACCCGACATCTTCTTGCCTGGGAACACGCGCCCTGGATCCTGCGCCTGGCCGATGGAGCCCGGAACGCGGTGAGAACGCGAGTTGCCGTGGGTATTGCGTTGCGAGGTGAAATGGTGCCGCTTGATGGTGCCGGCGAAACCCTTACCAATCGTGGTGCCGGTTACGTCGACCTTCTGGCCCGCTTCAAACACGGTTTCGACGGCCACAACCGAGCCGGCCTTGAATTCAGCGGCTTTGACGGGGTCGAGACGAAATTCCTTGAGGATGCTGCCAGCTTCCGAGCCAGCCTTGGCATAGTGACCTGCCTCGGCTTTGGTCACGCGTGAAGCGCGACGAGTGCCGTAGGCCACTTGTACTGCCGCATAACCATCGACTTCTGGTGACTTGACCTGGGTAACGCGGTTATTCGACACGTCCAGCACGGTTACCGGGATGGATTCACCTTCCTCGGTAAAAATACGGGTCATGCCAACCTTACGCCCCACGAGTCCCAGCCGATGCGCGGTGGGCGTAGGTGTCGAGTTCGACATCGTTTTCTCCATTCCCAACTACGATTGGTCGGGGCTAATTAAATGTGTGCGGCTATTTTACGGCGGCGCACCGCCTCTCTAGCTTTTTGAGCTAAGTCCGTGAGTGTAGCATAGCAACGCACTTTTTCGCAAGCATGGTTCTAACCAACTGCGAATGATGTCGACCAGATGATCGCAATTTCTGTCCACCCCGCTGTAAGTGAGGAAGCAGTACACGCCTAGCGATCAGACGCAGCCTTGGCAGGTAGTTTCCATTCAGGAGCATCCAGCATATGCAACGCGCACTCCGCATCGACGACCAAACGCTCCATATGAGCGGAAAATGCCTCGGCCTGCTCCTTGTCAAAGGAGCCGAAGATGACGTCGTTAGCCAGCTGACGATACTCCCCCAATTGGATAATCAACTCCATCCCAGCCTTCGTCAAGCTAAGCAATGCGCTGCGACCATCTTTTAAATTGGGGCTACGCGCTAAATACCCCCTGCGTACAAGCTTGCCCACCTCGGCTGTGATAAAGGAGCTGGACACATGCTGCTGCTGCGCAATCTGACTTACCGTCGCAGAGCGCGCCTCTCCGACCGCCACCAGAATACTGTACTGTGGCCCCGTAACCCCGATGTAGCTCGCAAAGCGCTCTCGCACCCGAAGCATAAGTGCGGATACAGTAAGCACGTTGTATATCATTTGACGGAAACCGAGGTCCGAGCCGTCCTTCAAGAAAGTCTCGAGTGATGTGCTGAGCGGCGGAAACGGTTGATCGCTTATAACGACATCACTTCGGCCATTCGAAGCGACGTAGTTTTTTTTGCTAGCGGCGATTTTCTTTTGGAGCATGGAACCCACGATAGCGGTAAGACAAGAAAAGAACTGTCACGCCGCTTACCTTACCAGATGAGCCGCCGATTTGAAAGTTGACTTACGTTAGTTACTTATGTATTCTACTTTCCAAGAGCGTTTTTGAAAGCCTATCCGGACGGCAACCCAAACACATAAGGCGCCATGCGCACGAGACAGGGAGAGACAACGATGTTAAAGACTGGCAAGGAATATCTGGAATCCATACACGATGGGCGAGTCATCTACGTCGGAGGAGAGCGTATCGACGACATCACTCGGCACGTCGGATTCTGTCGCGGCCTCCGCACCTATGCCGCACTGTTCGACATGAAGGCCGACCCCGCGCTTCGCGACATCATGTCATATGAAGAGGACGGGGAACGGTACAGCATGTACTACTTGCAGCCACGTTCTCAAGAAGACTTGCGCCGACGTTCCGCCGCACATAGAAAAATCACGGAGTTCGGCATGGGTATCATGGGTCGAACTCCTGACGCGGTGGGCGGCAATATCACTGGGCTGACGATGAATCTGGATTATTTCCGAAATAAGCCCGGCAGTCACCCCGAGAATGTCCTGAATATCTATGAACACATGCGCAAGAACGACATATTCGCCACCTACGCCATTGTTCCGCCTCAAGGCGCGCGCGACCGCAACTACTATCAGTCGAAGGGCCTGCAGCAGCCGGCGTTACGGGTAACAAAAGAAACGGACGCCGGAGTAATACTCAACGGCATGAAAATGCTGGCTACCGGGGCCGTGTACGCCCACGAAGTGTTGATCGGCAACATCATGCCACTCGCCCCCGATCACACCAAAGAAGCCATTACGTGTATGATTCCCCTAGGCCTCCCAGGCCTGCAATTGTGGGCCCGGCCGCCTTTCAACCGAGATGATATATCGGAGTTCGACGCGCCCCTTACGTATCGATTCGATGAATCCGATTGCATGTTGATCTTCAAGGATGTCTTTGTGCCCTGGGAAAAAGTCATCGTGCACGACAATGCTGACTTGTCGCGCAATATCTACATCAACACGCCCGCTCATATCATTGCCAACCATCAATGCAATGTGCGTTTCGCCACCAAGCTTCGCTTCTTGCTAAGCGTCGCCAGCCTGATTACCAGAATGACCGGCGCTCGCGACATCCCCGCTGTCAGGGACACCCTTGGACGCTTGGCGGCAATGGAGGCGGGCTATGCGGCCATGGTGGACGGCCAGATCGAAGCCTACGAGACGACAGCCAGCGGATATGCCGTTTTCAACCGTCGCTATGTTTATGCGGCCATCCATTGGGCCATGGAAAATCACTCCGGCATTATCGACACCCTACGCGAGCTGATGGGAGGCGGGCACTTCCAGTTCCCCGCCAATGCGTCTGTTTTCGACGACCCTGAGCTGGCCGAGGTATTCGACACGTACTGGACAACGAGCGAGTTCACGGCCAAAGACCGCATGAAGCTGTTCAAGCTTGCTTGGGACCTGGTCGGCTCAGATTTGGCCAGCCGAGCCACTTCATACGAAAAATTTTTCGTGGGGCCGGCCTTCGCTGTACGCAATTACAACTTCATCAACACGCCCTGGGACGAGATTCACAACATCACAGAATCATTCATGGCGCAGTACGACATCGAACAAAACGCTCCGGTCACCAACTAATACCTCAGGAGGCAGCCATGTCATCCACAACGACTACGCAACAAGACAAGCCCGATTTCTTGCTTGTTCGCTCTGACCAAGCCGAGAGTTACTGGCAACCCGAGCCGGCCAATGGTCATATCAGCATCCACCTATCACCAGACATCGTTCACATGGAGACACCGTTTGCCCTGGGCACGCAAACGGTGGCCGCGGGCTGCTTTGTACGCGAGCACGCCCATGACGATCGCGACGAAGTCATCCACTTTATGTCGGGGACCGGAGTCGCGGTTGTGAACGATAAAGAGTATGAGGTCAAAGCCGGCGACACTTTGTTCTTGGGGCGCACGCAGCGCCACAAATTCATTGCCGCCAACGACACGCCATTGACGTTCCTTTGGATAATGCACCCGAATGGGCTGGAGGCCTTCTTCAAACAGATCGGGCTCCCCAGGGAAGAGGACGAACCAGCGCCGGCCCCATTCCCCCGCCCAGAGAACATAAAGCAGATCGAACGCGATACCGTCTTTGCCGATCTGAGCGACAGGCCGTCAAAACCTCAATAGACACGCCTCTCATGGCAACATCACATCGATTGATCCTGTCGGATGGTTGCGCAGTCCACGTAGAAGAAACGGGCCACGGCCAGCCCATCATGCTGATCCCCGGGCTGGGGGGCCTGGCGGATTTCTGGCTGGCTATACGCGACCGGCTATTGCCTATGGGGTACAGAGTAATCAGTTTCGATCACCGGGGAACCGGAAACAGCGACGCCCCCCTGGGGCCTTATGTCATCTCGCGCATTGTGCGTGACGTGATCGAAATCACACAGGCGCTCTCTGTGAACAACGTCCATGTCGTTGGACATTCCACCGGTGGCCTGATCGCACAGGGCGTGGCCCTCGATAGCCCCGACCTGGTCGACAAACTGGTGCTAAGCGGGTCTTGGGCCCAGCCAGACGAAGCATTTAAAAATCTGTTCACGCTGCGGCTGGGCCTGCTTCAATCCGGCATGACAGACTTGTACCAACGCCTGACCATCCATCTGGGATACCCGCCCGAATGGGTGTCTAAAAACTGGAGCTCATTAGCGCCCACCATCGCTCGACCCAAGCTTTCGGCCGCACAACAAGCCGTGGCTTGCGCCCGCTTAGAAATGCTGCTTAACGAAGACCATTTTTACGATTTGCACAAGCTGACATGCAAAACGCTGGTTATCGGGGCAAGCGATGACTGCATCATCCCTTGCCATCACTCAAAGATGTTGCACTCCAGTATTCCGCATGCCCAGTTTCTGACGCTCGAAGGAGGCCATTTCTTCCCCAAAGTAATACCGGACAAATACACCGACGCAGTGCATAGTTTTTTGTCGAGCAAAACATGAAATGGCGGTGTCTTATTGATGACCAACAGCGAAGCTTCTACAGACAGCATACTCAACGACTTATAACTACGCCGGAACCATACCGAAGAAACCAAGCGTGGGGGACAGGCCGCGCTGATTCAACAAATCATCAACGAGCCCACTCTTGGTAGTACCTATGTCTTGATTGCGATGGCCGCCCCCCTGACCGGCATCCTCAATTTTCTCAATTTTTCCATTCCGAGGTTGTTTACGCATAGCTGGATGCTCTTGTGGGCCACCGTTACAATCGGCCTGCTGTAGTCGCTGGGCTTATGCGCCAGGCTAATGGCGACAGCCACCGTGGCGCTGCTTGCCGAACACTTGGCATATCGATACGTCAGCCACATCGAACCCGAGGTGCCGCTAGTCAGCTCGCTATCCATATTTCTTAACCGTTCCAACACAGGGTGCAAGGTAAGGGCCATAGGCTATTATCTGCTGTACTTGGTGCTGCGGAGCCTTTATGTCCCCTTTCCCTTTACATCACCTCGCCTTGCGCGGACCCACGCTCAACTTCATCGACGACCCGTTTCAGGTTGGCGACGAAGCCGCGCTGCGCTATGAGCCCGACGGTCTTGTCATTATCGAGAACGGCAAGATAGCCGCCGCGGGAAATTATGCTGCCCTGCGCAGCAGGGTGGCACCAAACGCCGTCACCCACTACCCCGACTCGCTCATCCTGCCCGGTTTCATCGACACACACGTTCACTACCCGCAGACGCAGATGATAGGCGGCTACGGAGTCCAGCTCATCGACTGGCTCAACAAATATACGTTCGTCACCGAACAGCAGTTCGGCAGCCCCGCACATGCCGCCGCCGTCGCCGACATCTTCCTGAAGGAATGCCTGCGTGCCGGCACCACCACGGCCGCAGTGTACTGTACGGTACATCCGGAATCCGTCGAGGCTCTGTTTCAGGCCGCTTTCAAACGCCACATGCGCATGATCGCCGGCAAAGTGCTCATGGACCGAAACGCGCCTGCGGCGCTTCTGGATGCCAGCGTGCAATCTGGCTACGACCAATCCGCGGCCCTGATCGCCAAATGGCACGGCAAGAGCCGACTCTCGTACGCGGTGACGCCACGCTTTGCCCCCACCAGTACACCGGCACAACTGGAGGCAACCGGGGCGCTCTGGAAAGCGCACCCCGGCACATACATGCAGACCCATCTGGCCGAAACCCTGCAGGAAAACGAATGGGTCAGAAGCCTGTTTCCTGACCGCGCCAACTACCTGGATGTCTACACGCACTACGGCCTGACGGGTCCCCGCGCCGTATTCGGCCATGCCCTGCACTTGCAGGAAGACGAGTGGCTGCACCTGGAAGCAAGCGGCTCCGCCATTACGCATTGCCCCTCGTCCAACGGCTTTCTAGGTAGCGGCCTGTTCGATTTCGCCCGCGCCAGGCAGCCCCGGGCGCCCGCTCGCGCCATCCGCACGGGCCTGGCCACCGACGTCGGTGGCGGCACCACGCTTTCCATGCTCAAGACCATGGGCGAGGCCTACAAAATCGGCCAGCTCGGTCACTACTCGCTTTCGGCCCCCAAGGCATTTTATCTGGCAACGCGTGGTGCGGCGCAATCGCTGTACCTGGAAGACAAGATCGGCTCTATCGCCCCGGGCATGGACGCCGACCTGCTGGTGCTCGACATGAAGTCGACCCCGCTCATCGACTTTCGCATGCAGCACTGCGACACGCTGGCAGATGCGCTGTTTGTGCAAATGACCATGGCGGATGACCGCGCCACCCGCGCCGTGTACGTGGCCGGCGAACTGGCCTATTCACGCAAGCACCTTCACTATTCCGTCCCAGGTGAGTTTCATCCCCGCGAAGAATAGGAACACGTACATGAGCTGCGTGAACACGCGTCCATCCACATGACCGTGCAGCCACACTCCCAGCTTCACCCCGACAACGGCGACCGGCGCCAGGATCAGCGAAGTCAGCAGGTTCTCCGTATCAAGCTGGCCCAACAACGCGTACGGGATAAGCTTGACGTAATTGACGACAGCAAAATAGATGGTGACCGTTCCCACGAATACACCCTTGTCGAGCTTCTTGGGCAGCAAATAGATCATGACGGGCGGGCTACCCGCATGCGCCACGAAACTGGTGTAACCCGACAGGCCCGACCACAAGGTGGCGCTGGCATACTCAGGTAACCGCAGGGACCGCCGCCCCGGCTTGAGCCAGCGGCCCAGCCAGTGGTTCAGTGGGAAAATCAATGCCATCAGGCCGATCAGCAGTCTCATGAACGTATCGTCGACAAACCGAAACGTCAGCGCGCCCACCACGATGCCCAGCACAGCACCGGGCAGCAGCTTTGCCATGAGCGCGTGATCCCACCGGTTTAGCCAAATCTTCACCCCGGTCAGGTCCATGACGCACAATATCGGCAACATGATGGCGGCCGCCCGCAACGGCGATATGGTGAAGGCCAGAAGCGGCACGGCCAGCATTCCAAACCCGCCTGCGAACCCTCCCTTGCCCACGCCCACGAGCAGCACCGCCGGCACCGCGACAAGGTAAAAAGCCAGACTCTCGACGATGAGCATGAAGCGTCCCGACCGTTGTTATAGTGCGACGAAAGCGCCGCAATGCTGGAGTGATTCCGACACGAGGCGCACCCAACGAAAACGCCATGCGTTCAAGCATGGCGTTTTCACGAGCACTGCGCTAAGCGCGGCGCAACAAATTACTGCAGGGCAATCTCGACATCGACACCAGCCGGCAGATCCAGGCGCATGAGAGCGTCCACGGTCTTGTCGGTGGGGTCAACGATATCCATCAGACGCTGATGCGTACGCATTTCGAGCTGATCGCGCGCCGTCTTGTTGACGTGCGGCGAGCTAAGCACGTCATAGCGACGGATGCGCGTCGGCAAAGGTACCGGACCGCGCACAACCGCGCCGGTACGCTTGGCCGTTTCAACGATTTCGGCTGCGGACTGATCGATTAATTTGTAATCGAAGGCCTTCAGGCGGATGCGGATCTTCTGGTTTTTCATGGTGTTTCCTAAAGAACGAACGGCGAAGGCCCGCGGCCTTCGCCCATGGCAAGTAAATTACTTGATGATTTTGGCAACCACGCCGGCGCCCACGGTATGGCCGCCTTCACGGATAGCGAAACGCAGCCCTTCTTCCATGGCGATCGGGGCAATCAGCTTGACCGTCATCGTCACGTT
>SCSG01000006.1 GCA_004322135.1 Burkholderiaceae bacterium
AGGTCTACGCCATTGGGCCGCCCGGAAAGCGACTGCTCCACGGAGTGCACGACAGCATTCAGCTCATCGACATCTTGCTGAACAAAGTGAGCATTAATGGATCGTTCAACGACCCATCCAAATGAAAGCAGTACAACGATTATGACCAATCCAATGGATACGGTCAGGCGTAGAACCAGCGATGCGGGGCGGCGTGCCACGAGTCAGCTCACGCTGCTGACATCAAGCATATAACCCATGCCACGCACCGTATGAATAAGCTTGGGCTCAAAGGCGTCGTCGATTTTGACCCGTAACCGACGAATTGCGACATCAATGACGTTAGTATCGCTGTCGAAATTCATATCCCATACTTGTGAAGCAATGAGCGAACGTGGTAACACTTCGCCTTGGCGGCGCACCAAAAGCTCCAGGAGCGCAAATTCTTTGTTTGTCAGATTAATTCGCACCTCATTTCGTCTGGCCCGCCGACGCGGGATGTCCAGAACAAGGTCAGCCACTTGCAATTGATCATTTAAGACCGAAGTGGCTCCCCGACGCAGGAGCGTACGCACCCGTGCCAGTAGTTCCGAGAAGGCAAAGGGTTTGATCAAGTAATCATCGGCGCCAAGCTCTAGACCCTTAACGCGATCTTCCACGCTATCGCGTGCCGTCAGAAACAGGACTGGAGTGGACGATTTCGCTTCGCGCAACGCTTGCACAATACGCCAGCCGTCAACGTCCGGTAGCATGACATCCAGGATGATCAAATCATAGGATTCGGTCAGCGCGAGGTGATGCCCATCCAGACCTGTGCGGGCCAGATCGACCACAAAGCCCGATTCCATCAGGCCTTGTCGCACATACTCACCGGTTTTTATCTCATCTTCGACGACGAGCAGTTTCATGGGATCGCTCCTGCGAATTCCTTCTGTTTTATGCCTCATGAGAGGACACATGCCAATCAGGGACAATCAGCAGTTACCAAGGAACTCTACCCGCATCACGCTGACAGGAGCATGACCTACTGATTACAAAATTGTAATGCACCTATGCGGGCCAAATTTTCCTTGAGCGCTACGAGATAGAGCGCGCCCAGTTTTAAATGGAAAGTGTGGCGGATGGCATTGGAGTTGCTGTGATGGGGAGCTGATTTGTTGTGCCCAATACTCGGCCCATCCCAACCAAATGAACCACTTTGGAAATACCCCATGCCTCATGAACAATTTCTATCCTGTTCCGATGCGTGTTACGCGTGTGCCACGGCTTATTTCCTTGTCAGGCTCAATCGGCTGTGAACAGGTGTTGTGCGTCCATGTAATTGAAATCGGTCGCCAGAGAATCGAATCTGCCAGTTTCGAGCATCGTACGCGCTGCGTGATCGACCGTCCCCAAAGCAAGTGCCGTAAACCATGTCGCCGTACTGACACGTGCGATACCCAGTTTGGCAAGTTCAGCCAACGGCGGTGTGTTGGCTCCCGCCATAATGTTGACCGGTGCGTTGATCGTCTGGATAAAGGTTCGGATCGTCTCTGGGTCGTTCAGCCCGATCGGGTAGACGCAATCGGCACCGGCGGCAAGGTAAGCGCGTGCCCGCGTGATGGCGTCGGTGAGTGGTGTGCCCGGATCGTTCGCCGAATGCATCCAGTTGTCGACTCGTGCGTTGATCACTAATGGCACACCGGCTGACGTAGCCGCTTCGCGTGCGGCATGAATACGTGCGGCCGCATCGTCCACATTGCGTAAGGGGCCGTGACCGGGCATCCCGTCTTCAAGGTTGATCCCGGCGGCACCCGCTTTGATCACAGCGTGAGTAGACGTTGCCACGTCGGCGGGTGTTGTGCCATAACCGCTCTCGAAATCCACAGTAACCGGAAGATCGACCACGCGGATAATGCGCCGCACTACCGCCAGCATCTCATCGAGCGGCGCCTGTTCACCGTCGGCATAGCCAAGTGCCCAGGCCATACCACCACTAGTCGTTGCGATTGCGTGAAAGCCGTGCGTGGCAAACAGGCGCGCGCTGCCAGCATCCCAGGCGTTCGGCAGCAGCAGGATTTTACGGCGGTCATGCATTTGGCGTAGTGCTTCGGCGCGCCTCGTTTGTGTGTTGTTGTCCATTGTTTCATTCTCCTTTATTTCGTTCGTCAAAAATTTGCCAATCGGGCTTCCAGGGTGAACGCACATGGGGCTCAGGTCCAGCCCATTTAACGGTATCTGTTGAACCTTACGATTTGAGCACAGGGGTATACCCCACTTCTCGGATGGCGCGTTCGATGGCATCTGAGCTGGATACCCCATCAATCCGAACCAAATGAGTGGAAAGATCAATGTCAACGCAGGCTGTGGGTGCGGTTTCTTTAACGACGCGCGTAATGGTGCCCACACAATGGCCACAGGTCATGTCTTTCACTTCGAATTCAATCATTGCTAGCTCCTTAGGCAACACCGCATATTCATACTGTAAACCTTCCTGCTGCGACAATGTCAAGCTGGCCCGATGTCGCATTTATCGGCCTTTTCTGCAATACGATCGCAGGCTTACGCGAGGTAAATGTTGGCGGCCACTATTTCTAGTTTCGCTTCGTAACGAGAAGTTGCTTGGCTGTCGTTAAAGCTTGACGCTTACATGACAAAGATGTAATGACGGCGTAATCGGGTTGACAGCAAAGGCTCGCTACAGTGTATTAGCCACCGCTCATTCCTAGTTACCCGGGCGATCTGAAGGCGGCTTACCTACCCGAGGAAACAATGATGAAATGCGATATGAAAACAATGATGAAGACGGGTCTTGGCCTTGGTGTTGTCATTGCCGTGGCGTACGCGACCTTGCCCGCTGCGCGTGAATGGATTGCCGCCAGCACTCCATTCTTGTTCTTTCTGATGTGCCCGTTGATGATGGTTTTCATGATGAAAGGCATGCAGTCGTGCGACAAAGAGCTAAGTGTCGAAAAGGATAAAACCTATAAAACACCCTCCAAGCCATTGTGTGGCCCAGGCAGACACTAGCTCCACATTACAACATTGTAATTCCGGTGTCATCGGACCGACACGAGCACTTCGTTAAAGTGCTGGTCATTGACCTGATTAATGTTGCGGCCACTGTACGTGGTCGTTTTTTAGACTCTTCTGATCCTAGGATACGCTCACGTGAAACGTCCGCTTCCGTCTTCCCTAGTCCTACCTCTATTGCCCCGTCGCCGATTCGTTCAAGGACTTGCGGCCGGTGGGGTTCTGCTGGGCCTGTCGCCATTTGCCCGTACAGCTTGGGCTCAGCCGAGCGATACCCGAACGGCTGCGCCAGCGGTGCTCACGGGAACCGAGTTCAATCTTGAAATTGGGGAGTCGCCGGTGAATTTTACCGGCAACCCGCGAATGGCCACCACCATCAACGGGTCGCTTCCGGGACCAACACTACGTTGGCGCGAAGGCGACACGGTCATGATCCGGGTCACGAACCGGCTAAAGGAAACCACCTCGATCCATTGGCATGGCATTCTTTTGCCCTTTCAGATGGACGGGGTGCCGGGCATCAGCTTTGCCGGTATCGCTCCAGGGGAAACATTCACCTACCGTTTCAAGGTCGAGCAAAACGGCACCTACTGGTATCACTCGCATTCGGGGATGCAGGAAGCGACCGGTATGTACGGCGCCATTGTGATTGAGCCAGCCCAAAGCGACCCGGTTCGCGCTGATCGAGAGTATGTAGTTCAGCTTTCGGACTGGACCGATGAAGACCCCATGCGCGTGCTGGCCAAGCTGAAAATGCAGGGTGATTACTACAACTACAACCAACCCACTGTGGTGGATTTCTTCCGGGACGCGTCTCGCGATGGTGTCAAAGCAGCGATCGACAAGCGCAAGATGTGGAACGAGATGCGCATGAGTCCGACCGATCTGAACGATTTATCGTCCAATGTGCTCACGTACTTAATGAATGGCACGACGCCCGCCGGCAACTGGACCGGACTATATCGCCGCGGCGAGCGCGTGCGCCTGCGTTTCATTAACGGAGCGGCGAACACCTTTTACGACATACGTATTCCCGGCCTTAAATTGACAGTTGTCCAAGCCGACGGTCAGAACGTCGAACCTGTGACCGTGGATGAATTTCGCTTCGGGCCAGGGGAAACGTATGACGTCATGATCGAGCCCAAAGACGACGCCTACACCCTCTTCGCCCAGTCCATGGACCGTACCGGGTACGCCCGCGGCACCTTGGCAACCCGGGCGGGGCTTGTGGCGGCGGTTCCTAAACTTGATAAGCCTGAGTGGCTTTCCATGGCTGACATGATGGGCGCCATGGGCGGCGGCATGGCGGGGATGGCAGGCATGGATCACGGCGGCTCTAGCCAAACTGCCATGGCCGGGATGGATCATGGTGCGATGGCGGGCATGAGCGCGGGCAGTATGGCGGGCATGGACCACGGTTCGATGGCGGGGATGAATCACGCCGGCATGGCGGGTATGGATCATAGCGCCATGGGTAAGGACAAAGCAAGCACTAAAGTCCGTCATGCGAAGACCGAGTACGGCCCAAGCACGGATATGCACGTCGATATGCCCCGCACCAATCTGGACGACCCCGGCATCGGACTGCGCAACAACGGCCGGCGCGTACTCACCTTAGCGGATCTGCACACCGTCGGCGGGCCCATGGACCCGCGCGGCGCCGAGCGCGAAATCGAACTGCACCTGACCGGAAACATGGAGCGTTACACCTGGTCGTTCGACGGAGTGGAGTTTGGCCAATCCACCCCCGTGCATTTTCGCTACGGCGAGCGGGTGAGGGTCATTTTGCATAACGACACCATGATGACCCACCCCATGCACTTGCATGGCATGTGGAGCGAACTGGAAACGCCCGACGGCGCCTTCCAGGCACGACGTCACACGATCCCCGTGCAACCCGCGCAACGCATCAGCTTTCTCGTGACCGCCGACGCATTGGGCCGTTGGGCTTGGCACTGCCACCTTATGCTCCATATGGACATGGGCATGTTCCGTGAAGTGGTGGTGGCATGAACGCAACCCGCGACAATAAGAGAATCCTGACCATGAATATACGTTTAAAGAAGAAATTCCTTGTGGTCGCTATCGCTACGACGGGTTTTGCGCCCATTTTTGCCCAGGCCCAAGCGTATAACGCGCCTAGTGGCCATGCAGCCACACCGGCCAGTCCGGCCACAGATGGGGCAAGCATGCCCGGCATGGATCACAGCAAAATGAATATGCCGGGCATGGATCAGGGTGCCATGGGCACAAAGAGCCCGAGTGAGACGTCCGGCACCATGCCAGCCATGAATCACGGGGAAAGCCAGGCAAAACCTTCGGTCAAAAAACCCGACATGGGGGCCATGAGTCAAGGTAGCGGTGAAATGGACCATGGCGCCATGCAGATGCAAGGCGGATCGGCGCCGCCCGATGCGCGTGACCCCAACGCTTATTCGGACGGTTACACGCTCGATTCAGGCAAGTATTCGCTGGGCTCCGCACAGCGCCTGCGCATGTCGGACGAACACAATTTTGCGTCTGTGCTGGTTGATCGGCTGGAGTATGTGAGGGCACGGGGCAATGAGTCGATGGCCTATGAGGGGCAAGCCTGGTTTGGCGGCACCTACAATCGGGCGGTATTGAAGGCTGAAGGCGAGGTGGCGAGGGGCAAGTTGCTCGATTCCCGAACGGAGTTGTTATGGGGGCATGCCATCTCGACATTCTGGGACAGCCAACTGGGTGTGCGCTTTGACCACGGGATTGGGCCCAATCGAGGATGGCTCGCTCTCGGCGTTCAGGGCCTGGCCCCCTACTGGTTCAATGTCGATGCCACGGCGTATGTCGGCAATAACGGCCGAACCGCGCTACGCCTGAGCACGGAATACGACTTACTGCTCACGCAACGACTGATTCTACAACCCAGGGTCGAAGTCAACTTTTATGGCAAGCGCGACGAGGCTCGTGAAATCGGGAGCGGCTTGTCGGATGGCGTGGCTGGATTACGTCTGAAGTATGAGGTGACGCGTCAATTTGTTCCGTATATCGGCGTGGAATGGGCCGGCAAGTTTGGCCAAACGGCCAATTTTGCGCGCGCCTCAGGCGAGCGCCCCACCGAAACACGCTTCGTTGCGGGCATAAGCTTTCGATTTTAAATATCTTACCCAGGAACTTCGGATTCGATCCTCCTGATCTATCAACTCGAATGAGGAATTGCTGTGAAGAAAACATTAACCATACTGCTATTAAGCACCTTGCCCGCTCTGGCTTTAGCCGCAGGCGGCCACACCGGAGGCCATGATGTGAAATCCATGCCCGGCCAGGATATGTCCAGTATGAAAAAAGGCGATGCAGCCATTGGGCAACCTGGCAATGCGGCCAAGGTCACTCGTACCATTGAGCTTGTCATGGATGACACGATGCGTTTCAACCCAGGGCAAATCCATGTCGAGCCCGGCGAGACGGTCCGGTTTCTAGTTAAAAATTCCGGCAAGATTGCTCATGAGATGATGATTGGTTCGGCGGCCGAACTGAAGGAACATGCGGAGATGATGCGTAAAATGCCCGGAATGAAGCATGCCGAATCCAATATGATCACGCTCAATCCCGGTCAAAAAGGCGGTATGGTTTGGCAGTTTCCTCAAACAGGAACAGTGGACTTTGCCTGCCTGGTCCCAGGGCACTTGGAAGCGGGTATGGTTGGAAAAATCAAGGTCGGGTAAGGCATAGGGTATTGAGTTGATGCGGGTCACAAAACGACGGAAGCAAGCGGGCATAGTAGCAGTGATCGCCGTGGTATTGCTGGGCACATTGGTATTTGCCTACGATAAGTTCAGTACGAGTACGGGGTATATCGATCCTGTCGATCACACGCTCGTCTTGCGTGGCCAACAGGTCTATGCCAATAACTGTGCCGCCTGTCATGGCGCAAAATTGGAAGGACAGGCCAACTGGCGTGAACGCCTGCCTAATGGCCGTCTGCCGGCGCCGCCGCACGATGCCAGCGGACATACCTGGCATCACTCGGATGCCGTCCTGCTGGACCTGATCAAGAATGGGCTGGTTCCCGGCGTCACGGCCCCCGAAGGCTATGAAAGCGACATGCCTGCCTTTAAAGGTAGGCTTTCCGATCAGGACATCGTCGCCGTCACGGCCTATATCAAAAGCGTTTGGTCACCCCAAGCACTCGCAGCCCAGAAGGAAGTAACGCAGGAGCACCCGGCGCCACGATGAGGGAAGGGTTTGGAGCATTTTTGGTCAAGCTGTATACAGCACTAGATGTTTTGGTATCTGAAAACGCCGTCTATGGGGGCTCGCGTTACGGCATGCCCGGAACTCACTGGCCCGCAGCATGCCTCTATCACGTTGCCCGTAGACCTCAATCGACCCAACACCCGCCGCCCGCCTGGGCGGGCCGGACTGTACCGCACCCCTCGCCCTGCGGCGTCTCTCACAAGAAACAAAATCTATTTCGGGGTTTTTTTCAGGTTGTCGCAGAGGTTGGATTGATCTGGAAGCCGAGCGCGGAGGCGCGACGCTTGAGGGCGGCGATTGAACGCTGGCGCTGCTGTTCTTCGTAGCGTTGCTGCCCCTGATCGACGAAGTCCTCGCCGCGGGTCAGCATGAAATACACCATGCGCGCGAGCTTATGCGCCGTGGCCGTATTGGCCCGAGGCTTGTCCATGCGAGCGCACATCCGCCGATAGAACGCCCCCAACGCAGAGTCGCTGTGCGACAGGCTCATCGCGGCCATTTTCAGGACTTGGCGCACCCGGTTGACGGATCGCTTGGTTTTGGCCGACAACACCTTGCCCCCGCTGATCTTGGTGCCCGGGCACAGGCCCAGCCAAGAGCAGAAATGCTTGACATTGGCAAAGCGGCCCAAGTCCGGGCCAATTTCCGAAAGAATCTTCATCACCGCCGTCAAGCCCAATCCGTCAATGCGCGTGAGGTCTACCCCCGCCCAGTTGGCCATGGTCTGGCGGGCATCGAACGCCTCGCGCAGCTTGCTGCCCGCGCGTGGCGCTCGGCCCAGATCAATCGTGCGCTGGCCCAACCCGACGAGCAACGACTCCAGCTTCAGATTGCACTGGGCCAAGTGGCGTGCAATGTCGTCGTGCATCGCCAAGGCCTGGGCCAGCACGAACAGATGCTCTTCACGCCAGTTGCCGGTCAACGCCCGAACGATGTCCTCAGCGCTGGCCTTGACCCGGCTGTGGCGGTGCCGCGCCAGCACCTTGGGGTCGCGCTCGCCAGCCACGATGTCGCGAATAATGGCCTGACCGGTCAAGCCCATGACATCGGTGAGCACTTCGGTGAGCTGAAGATTCATCTGCACGAGCGCCTTCTGCATACGCTGCACCCAACGGGCCTGCTCGGTGAGCAGCACCTCGCGCTGGCGAGCCACCGCGCGCACCACGCACACCTCGGCGTCGGGGCGAAAGGCCGCGCGCAAAAAACCCAGGCACATCAGCTTTTGCAACCACTGGCAGTCCTGCACATCGCTCTTGCGCCCGGGCACATACTTCATCTGCCGGGCATCCATCAGCCAGACCTTCAGCCCCCGCTGCTCGAGCATCTCGTACACGGGGATCCAGTACACGCCGGTGGATTCCAGCGCCACCGTGTCCACGCCGCACGCGAGCAGCCAGTCGGCCAGCGCACTCAAATCGTCGGTCATCGCGCCGAACTCGCGCACCGACTCCTCGGTCCGATGCGCCGGCACCGCCACCCAGTGGCTCGACGCGCCCACATCAATCCCGGCGGCATTGGGAAATACCTCATCTTCTCGCTTGCGAATGGTCATGGTTTGCTCCAAAATGGTGGACGAATGGCAGCGCCATGGGAAGCGTCGAAATTGACTCGATCTCACAAACGGGATGCGCATCGCTGCGCTCACCAATGTCGCCGACGACCCCCGGACCATGCTTAATGACGGGCTCGCTCCACGGCGTCGACAAACGCCGCGCGCTCGCACCAATGACGTGTCGGTCATCGCGGCGCTGCTGTTCTCCTTGTAGCGCACATTTGTTTCTTAGGGAACGCCTGCCCCGCGCGCGGGATTGGGAAGCTTAATAGCATTACCCCACCCAAAACGGCTCCAAAAAATAGCGACCGAAACGCGTTCAGTTCCGTAAACACTTCAACCGAAAATGCCCTAACGATGATGCTGATGATGCGCATCGGGAAAATGAGCATGGGTATGCGTCAACGGTTCGTGGCGATGCTGGTGCCGATGTTTGGTTCCCGATGCAACAGGAATATCGTGCGGATGCTGGTGGTGCGCATCGTGCGTATGCTCATGCTCGTGCTCCAGCACCTCATGCGCATGTGCGTGCATGTGTTGCTCGCTAAGATGCAGCCAGATACCGACAGCCATTAATGCGGCGGCGATCAAGAGCGGCAGCGTTATCGGCTCGCCCAACGCAATGGCCAGTAAGGCACCAAAGAAGGGGGCGATCGAAAAATAGGCGCCGGTGCGAGCCGCGCCCAAATGGCGCAGGCTAACGACAAATAGCGCCAGACTCACGCCATAAGCCAGAAATCCCACCAGCATGGCGGCCGCCACGCTGGGCCACGGCGGCAACTGCGCATGAAGCACTAGAGCCAGCACAAGGTTCACGCAGCCTGCCGCCAAGCCTTTTACCGAGGCGATCCAGTTGGCGTCCGAAAGCGACACCTTGCGTGTCAGATTGTTGTCGATGCCCCAGGCAAGGCAAGCGCCCAGTATGGCCAGGGCCGGCCATATTCCGGCAAATTTGGCTTGGCCGGGCCAGCTCAACACAACTGCGCCGGCAACAATGGCAGCCATACCCAGCGCGATCCGGCGGTCAAAATTTTCTTTAAAGACAAACCACGCTAGAAGCGCCGTAAATACGCCTTCGGCATTAAGCAGCAGTGAGGCGCCCGACGCAGGCATGCCGGTAAGCCCGAACATTAGCAAAACAGGTCCCGCCACGCCGCCCGCCGCAATGGCGCCTATCAACCACGGGGTTTCTCCGCGAGGCAAATTAACGGCCGGGGCGCGCGTCAGGCGTCGATAAAGAGTAAGGCCGAGCCCGGAACCCAGATATAGCAAGCTGGCCAGCAACCACGGGCTGACACTACCCAGCAGCAGCTTTGCCAATGGCGTTCCGGCGCCAAACAACAGCGCTGCCAATAAAGCGGGCAGCACGCCGGGTTGTTTGAAGCTCTGTTTCCAGTTCATGGATACTCAGGAAAAAATAGTCATATTATGAATCTTTCGACTAGCCGCCCTGAAATTCAAGCTTAGCGCTTAAACCTTTTCCATGTATGCCTACATCGAAGCTCAGGCTGGCATCGAACAGGGTTGCGATACGTTCGGCAATCGATAAACCCAGGCCGCTGCCGTATTCCTCGTTGCCCATGGCACGGTAAAAGCGATCCGTCAGACGTTGACGGTCTTGGGTTTGTACACCAGGCCCGTCGTCTCGCACAATGACGGCGGGCTTGCCTGCCGCCCTGGTCAACACGATCTCGACGTGACCGCCTTGCACCCCGTATTTGACGGCATTGCCGATTAAATTGTCCAGTAAGATGCCCATAAATTCAGCATGACCGTTTACCATTAAAGGCATGCTTTCAATTATGGCAAGAGTGATACCTTTGCGATGCCTATCTGTCTCGTGGGCGGCAGCACTGGCTCTCACGCCGTCATTGAGGCTTATAAGAGATATTGAAAGAGTCTGAGCCTCATCCAGCCTGGCAAGCAGCAATAGTTGATCGACCAGACGCGCCGCGCGATCAACGCCCTGCGTCACTTTCTGCATAGCGAGGCGTCGCTCGGTCGCCGCTGTTGCGCCAAGCGCCACCTGCGCTTGCACTTTAATCGCGGCCAACGGCGTCTTCAGCTCGTGAGCTGCATCGGCCGTGAACGCACGCTCATGTTCAATGGATTTGGAAAGTCTCAAAAGCAGGCTGTTTAGCGCATCGCCAAGCGGGCGGATTTCGTCGGGCGCGCGGCTCATATCAATAGGGGCCAGATTGTCCGCATTGCGAGCCTTGATGTGCATGGAGGTTGTTTTCAACGGCGCCAGACTGCGGCCAATGCTTATCCATACCAATAGGGCAAGTAGCGGCAACGCAATGGCCAGAGGCTGCGCGATCCGCTTTGCAACGCCAACGGCCAGATCGCCTCGCTTGTCGCTACGCTGAAACACCTGCACCGTACGGCCGGTCTTGGCATCATGCAGGCTGTACACATACCAGGGATAGCCATTCACTGTCAGCTTCTGAACAGTATTGTCGGGCTGCGGTGCCGCACCTTGCGCTAACTCAACGCTGGGCAGGCCACTGGTGCCCGCCAGCACGTCCCCTTTTCCATCGCGAACCAGAAAACGAAGAAGATGCGCCGACTCGGGGTCGCCATCGTCGTCTTCATCGCCCCATTTTTCCTGAGCAAGCCGCTTGAGGCCATCCACGTCTGCGAACATCAGCGTTCTGGCCATTTGCACCAGGCGTGCGTTTTCCCATTCATTGACTTCGTGGGTAGCGTTGCGAAAACTATAGGCCAGCGTCCAGCCCCACACCAGCAACAGGCTGCCCAACAATAGCAAAACCAGTCGTCGTCTGATTGATCGCATCAGGAAGCCCTGGCAATAAGATAGCCAGCCCCTCGAACCGTTTTTATAAAATCTGCCCCAAGTTTTTTTCGCAAATTGGAAATATGCACCTCGATGGCGTTGCTTTCAATCTCTTCATTCCAACCGTAAAGGCTCTCTTCCAGGCGCGCGCGGGAAAGCGCCATTCCCTGATGGGCAAGCAGCTCAATCAGAATAGTGCACTCGCGCACTGTCAGGGCTATCCGTCGGCCGTCGCGCAGTACCGAAAACGTGGTCGGGTCTATCGTCAAATCATGGTAATAAATCAGGTCGACACTACGCCCATGCGCCCGACGCAGTAGCGCACGGCACCGCGCAATCAGTTCGCCAAGATCGAACGGCTTTCCCATGTAATCGTCCGCCCCGATTTCGAGACCGGCGATCCGGTCGGCGGTCATATCGCGTGCAGTCAGTATCAATACCGGCATGTCATTGCGACGATTGCGCAACCACTTCAGCAATTCCGTGCCGCTCATCTTGGGCAGGCCCAAGTCCAGCACAAGCAGCGAGTATTCAGTTGTAATTAAGGCTAAACGCGCCGCATCACCGTCCTGCGCCCAATCGAGCGCAAAGCCTGCCTGTCGCAATCCGGCTTCAATGCCGTTTCCCAGCAGCTTGTCGTCTTCGGCCAAAAGTACGCGCATGGATGGTATTCCGATTAAACGTCATGTGCAGTGCAGCGGGCTCGCGTTTAAATATTCTTTGCGAAACGGCTGCTTAAGATTCGCTTCAGGTTTGCCACGCAATATCGTGGCGTGCAACAAGCACGCTGACTCAATAAAGGATATTTTCAATGAAGCTTATCACGAAGTCACTCACTATTCACTGCGTTGCCGCGCTGATTCTCATCACACCTTTTGTGGCCAGCGCCAACGACACCTGCACACACGAAGCCAAGAGCAAGTGGATGCAAAAAAAGGACATTTCCGCACAACTTCAGAAAGACGGCTACCGGGTCAAACACGTCAAGATCGAAGGCTCCTGCTACGAAGCTTTTGCTCTGGACAAAGCAGGAAAGCGACACGAACTGGTTATTAACCCCATGACGGGCAAGTCCGTAAGACAAGAGGCGGGTGAATGAAACGCGCCGATTCCGCCGAAGATCTTGTATCGAGCGTAGTGGTTTGGGATATTTTTATCAGAATCTTCCACTGGAGTCTGGTGGTGGCGTTTGCCAGCGCCTATCTGAGCAGTGACGCGGGCGCTATCCACCACTGGTTCGGATACGTGGTAATCGGGCTGATTTCGGCACGATTGATCTGGGGGGTGGTGGGGACTAAATATGCTCGATTTGTTAACTTCGTACCCTCCCCCGCACGGTTTTCCGCCTATATGAAAGACCTCCAGGCCAGCCGCGAACCTCGGTATCTGGGGCACAACCCGGCGGGTGGCGCGATGATCGTTATGCTGCTGTTCATGCTTGGCGCGACCGGCGGCACGGGCTGGCTGCTTACGACCGATATGTTCTGGGGCTCCGATATCATTGAAGGCTTGCATGCCGTATGTGCAAATACTGTACTCGCATTGATAGGCGTGCATTTGGCCGGAGTGGCGCTAGCAAGTTGGCGGCATCGGGAAAATCTGGTGAAGGCCATGTTTACCGGCCGCAAGCGCATGGACGAATAGAGTCGCCCTGTTGCTGCGCAGTCGTGACGGACAGCTACAAACATGGTTCGCTCCTGAACCTCGTTTTTCGTCGTATTATTAGCAAAATGTGACCCCATGAGTTATCGCTAACGAATCAGCGGCGACGGGCTCAACACCGCTATACTGCAAGCGATGGCCTCGCAGTTTCCCCATAATTCACTACCTTGCCTGTTAGCATGCCCGCTGCGTCACCTACACCCATCCAGTTCGAGAACTCTTTAATGAAGATACTGATTATCGAGGACGACTCGGACATCGCAACCAACCTCTACGACTATCTGGAAAGTGCAGGCTATGAGGTCGACACGGCGTCCAACGGCGTGATGGGCCTACACCTTGCCACTACCCAGCACTGGGACGTGATTCTACTGGATCTGTCGTTGCCAGGCATGGACGGTTTGACAATTTGCGGCAAGCTACGAAAGGAGGCGCATCAAGATACGCCCATCCTGATGCTGACCGCGAAAGACACTTTAGACGACAAGCTTGAAGGCTTTCTGCAAGGAGCCGACGATTATCTGGTCAAACCGTTTTCACTTAAGGAGGTGGGAGCACGGCTTGGCGCACTCATCAAACGCTATAAAGGCAAGGTAGCACAAGCCGCCCTGTGTTGCGCCGATGTGCGCTTTGATCTGACCGCACTAAGTGTTGAGCGAGCCGGCCGCCCCATCAAGCTGCCGCCGAAATGCTTGCACCTTCTACGCGTTTTGATGCAATCGCCCAATCGGGTGTTTGGCCGAGCGGAGCTTGAAACCGAGATATGGGGCGAGCACCTGCGGGAAAGTGACACCCTGCGCTCGCATATTTATACCTTGCGCCACGCCCTGACCATCGACGGTGAAGATAATCTTATCGAAACCGTACACGGCCTGGGCTACCGATTTGCGATGAACAGTGCGTCCCACCCGTAGCCTGCGCTTCAAGGTAGCGCTCGTCTTTTCCGCACTGACGATTCTATTACTTGTGTCTCAGGCATTAGGTGTGAAGACGCTCGCCGAAGTGCAGGAAGAGAAGTTCATCACCGCGTTGATTTCCGATGATATGGCAAGCCTGATCCAAAGCTACCGCATGGATCCGACGCTCATACCTCCGCTTGATCAGCGGCTCGACGGGCACGTATCACAAGAAGGCCGAATGCACATTACTCTGCCTTCGTCAGTTAAAAATCTGCAAAATGGGATACACGAAATAAGGATGGGTGGCCAGGAAATTCATGTGGCCATCGCCTCTTTCGACCAGGCGCGAGTGTATCGGATCTACGACTTCAGCGCTTACGAGAAGCATTTCAAAAAAACGATCAATGCGCTAATGGCCGGAACAGGCTTATTCGCACTGTTGACGATCTGGCTGGCGTTTGGATTGTCGGGCATCTTGGTGCGCCAAGTCGCCCGACTTGCTCGCCAAGTGAAGGCGGCCAGGCTGGGCGCATCGACCCCACTGAATCCTGGAAAATACGATGAAGCCGAGGTGGCTGACCTGGTCGAGGCATTCAACGACTATCACCATCGAATGGGCCAAATGATCCAACGAGAGAAGGAATTCACAGGCAACGTCAGCCACGAATTTCGCACACCTCTTACCGCGATCAAGACCAGTTGCGAGCTCCTCGCCCAGAATGCGGCCATGGACACAAAGTCTGCGGCGCGTCTGCGGCAGATTGATCGCGCGGCCGACCACATGATCGAGCTGATCAATGTCTTACTTTTGCTTGCGCGGGAAGAGTCGTCGACCAATGTCGGACCGATAAGCCTCATTGGCGCAATCAAGGACGCGCTAGACCCTTTTGCCGACCGTCTGACTACCAGAGGTATCACGCTCTCAATTGACATCGATAGCGTCCTGCGCGTCGAGGTTAACCGCTCGGCGCTGGCTATCGTATTGTCCAATCTCATCGACAATGCGGTCAGGCACACCGAGCTCGGCCGCATCAGCTTCAGCTACGTAGATGGCCGGTTGCGCATCGTAGACACGGGCCGCGGCATACCGCAGCACGACCTGGCGCATGTGTTCGAGCGCTTCTACCAGGCAAGGCCCGCACAGGAAGCCGGCCGTACGTTCGGCATCGGCCTGGCGATTGTGAAGAAGATCAGTGACCGCTATCGGTGGTCTATTGAAATCGATAGCGCGCCCGGCAAAGGCACTTGTGTGTCTCTGAGCCTGCCGCGGGTACCCAATTAATCATCATCGTCATCCTCCTGCCAATGCCCCTGAGGGGTAACCACAATATAAGGATTGTAGGAATACCCGTCACTGTAACCAGTACCGCCATATGGCACAGCGACGCATCCTGAAAGGAGGGCTACAACGGTTACAAGCAATGCGAGGAGCGCTGGTTTCACATTATGTGCTTGGCGGGATGATGGGCGATAAACCGCCTCCGGCAGGCTATTTTGCAAGACCAAGAGCCTTGTGCTTGCCGGAGTTTACAGTGGCGCGCGAAGCTCGAGCATGCTGATGGCTACGGTCTCCGGCGCGTTGCAAACCCTTATCTCTGTCAAGTGAATGGGCGCCGTTGGTATTGACTATTCCGTGGCTGCTCATGTGCGAACCGGACACACCCCCGGCTTCACTACCTATGCCGCCATGACCGCCACCGTGACCGCCGCCAACACCGCCGCCGCCACCTCCACCGCCTCCACGCGCCTGCGCGCCAAGCGCAAAACATGACATGACAGCAACAGAAGCGACAATCAAACAGAATTTCGTTTTCAACATAGCAACTCCTTCCCGAGAATATCAAACCGACATCGGGTGAGTGGGTATCGTTGATATTGGCGAAAGTCTACTGGCTAACCTGAGAAAACTGTGAAACTGTCGCGTGAGATTTGCAACTATTTATAATTTGCCGCCTGGATTCAAGCACGCTATCTCGACAAAAAAAGATGGGCATTTGTACAGCAAAAAGTCGCTCAAAAGGCTCGATAACTCAGATTTCACAAAAAATTGACATTTTCTTGACACAGGCTTCACGGACACCCCATTAGTATCCATGTCTGCCATCGCGTCAGCTTGACGCGATGCCCAAAATACGCCCGAGCAAGGCGCCCAGACACGAATGAATACCCATCTGTTCCGACCGTTGATGCTTGCCTGTGTGGTACTGACAGGATGCGCGAGTTATCAGCCAAAGCCCATCACGCCCACGCAGCTTGCAAAAAATTTTGAACAACGCACGCTTACCAATGACGCTTTGCGGGCTTATCTCGTGCGACAGTCGGGACACCCTGTCAAACCCTGGCCACTGCCGCGCTGGAATCGCGAAATGCTCACCCTCGCCGCCTACTATTACAGCCCGGCGTTGGATGTTGCGCGAGCGCAGTGGGGGGTGTCCAAGGCAGGCGTCGAGGTCGCGGGCGCCATCCCGAATCCGGTGCTGCAACTGCCCTTCCAGTACTCCACGGTCAATCCAGGGCCGGGTCGCCCCTACACCACGGGCCTGGGCCTTGATATCCCGATCGAGACCGCGCACAAACGCGGTTACCGCATCGATCAGGCATCGCACCTGTCCGAAGCGGCGCGCCTGAATATCCGTAGCGAAGCGTGGAAGACACATAGCCAGGTTCGGGATGCGTTGCTCAACCTCTTTGCTGCACGGAAACGGACTGCGCTTCTAACGCAAAAAGTGGCGGTGCAGCAACACATTCTCGACATGATGAAAAAGCGAGAAACAGTCGGAGAAACTGCAGAGCCGGACATAAACCTGGCCGTACGCGTCCTGGGGCAAGCGCAGACTGATCTCGTCGCCGCGGGAAGCGCATCACAAGATGCACTCGCCCGGCTTGCAAGCGTCATGGGCCTTCCAATCGGCGCGCTCGAATCGGTTCAACTCAATCTTGATGAGTTCGAACGCACAGGCGCGGCCCCGCCGCCCGCCGAGGCACGCCGCGCGGCAATCTTCAATCGCGCCGATCTGCTGGGTTCGCTGGCCAAGTACGAAGCGGCCGAAGGCGCACTGCAACTCGAAATCGCCAAGCAATATCCGGATATCCATATCGGCCTGGGCTACACCTACGACACGGGAACCAACAAGATCGGGTTTGGATTGGCCGGCATCGCGCTGCCAATCTTTGACCGAAATGAAGGCGGCATTGCACAAGCGGAAGCGAAAAGAGCTGAGGCAGCCGCCAGAACGGCTGCATTGCAGGACAAGATCATCAATGATCTTGATCACGCGCTCGATCATTACCGGACAAGCCTCAATGTATTGCGTCTGTCCACTGTGCGCCTGTCCACCGCGCACAAGCAATTAAGAAGCCAAGCCGCGAGCTTTGCCGCCGGCGCTATCGATCGCCCGGCGCTCGCCCAGGCGAAAGCAAACTACCAAACCAGCGCTATCGCCCACCTGAACGATGTCGTGGCGGCGCAGCAGGCGGCGGGCGCACTCGAAGACGCCATGCAGCGACCTCTGTCGCCGAGCACGCCGAACTGGACTATGACGCAAAAAGAGATATTACGATGAAACGCAAAATAGCCCTCTTGCTTATCGCTTCGGCTGTACTGGCGGCCGCCGGCGGCGGGTACCTCTATTACACGACAAGCGCCGCGCCCACCGCCTTCACCCCAGCAACCGTTGCCCAGGCGCCGCGCGTGCAAACTGTGAACGGCGAAACCGTGGTGTTAGCCTCCGTCGACGAGCAGCGCGCAAGCCATATTGGCGTGGCCCCCCTCGCGGCCTCGACGGTCCGGCCGGAAACCACCGCCTACACGACCGTAGTCGACTTGCAGCCGTTCTTCGATTTGCACAACCGCGTGGCGGCGGCGCGCTCCAATCGCCAAGGCGCGCGTGCGCAAGCCGACGCGTCGCGCGCCCAGTACCAGCGAGACTATGTGCTGTTCAAGGATAATCGCAACGTTTCGCAAAAGAGCCTGCAAGACGCCAGGGCAGTCATGCTCACGGATCAGGCTCGGCTACAGGCGGCCGAGGCCGCGCAAAACGTTCTTGATGCGACCTTGAGGCAGCAATTCGGCGCTGTGCTCGCCAGCGCAGCGGCGGCGCCGGCCTCCGATCTTCTTCAACGGTTAATGAGCGGCCACACCGAAGTGTTGCGTGTCACGCTGCCGTCGAACGACGGCGCATCGGCACCCGCGCAGATTTCCGTCGATGGCCTCGATGGCCGGCCCATTGCCGCCCACAAGCTGTCGGCTTCGCCGCAAAGCGACCCATCAATCCAGGGCCGTCCCTATTTCTATGCGGCCGACGCCATCCTGCCGGTCGGCACGCGCACCACGTCGCACATACCGCTAGAGGGCAAGAGCACACAAGGCCTGCTGATCCCCGAGGGCGCCGTTGTATGGTACGGCGGACAACAATGGGCCTATGTAAAAACGGCTGCCGATCAATTTACCCGCCGCTATATGCCATCGGCGCTGGCTGTGGATGGCGGATTCGTCGTGACGAGCGGGTTTCGTGTGGGCGAGGAAGTCGTCATCCGCGGCGCCCAACTGCTGCTGTCCGAAGAACTGCGCCCGCAAGGCATCACAACCCAGTGCAAAGATCCGCCGGAATGCGATGGTTGACCACCGTATTCATCCACGAGCGCGATAACTTCTCATGCTAAACATCATCATCCGTTTTTCGCTGCGGTTTCGCGGCGTCATTTATGCTCTCGCTGTCCTGGCGAGCGCCTATGGCCTGTATACCCTGACGCACGTGAAGTTGGACGTCTTCCCCGAATTCGCGCCACCCATGACCGTGATCCAGACGGAGGCGCCGGGTCTATCGAGCGAACAGGTCGAGACACTGGTGACTCGCCCGATTGAAGCCGCATTGAGCGGGACGGTGGGCGTACAGTCCATGAGATCCAAGTCCTTGCAGGGCTTATCCGCCATCACCATGGTGTTTGGCGACCATTCGAACGTCTTGCAAGCCCGGCAACTGGTGTCCGAGCGCATGAACGCTGCCGCTGCCACCTTGCCGGTCGGTGTGCTGCCGCCCAAGCTACTGCCACTCACGACCGCGACGAGCGTCGTCCTGATCATCGGCCTGACATCGAAGACACAGTCCTTGATGGAGCTGCACGATATTGCGGAATGGATGGTGAAGCCACAATTATTGAGCGTGCCGGGCGTGGCCGATGCGATCGTATTCGGCGGCCAGACACGGCAACTGCAGATTCAGGTCGATCCAGACAAATTGGCGCACTATGGCCTCTCGATCCAAGAGGTCATCGCCGCGGCGAGAGCATCGACCGGTGTGCGCGGTGCGGGTTTTATCGAGAATGCGAACCAGCGCATCACGATCCGTACCGACGGCCAGATCACGACGCCCAAGGCGCTGGCTGGAGTCGTACTGCGCTGGAGCCACGGTGCAGGCATCCGGATGGGCGACGTCGCCACGGTGGCGTACGCGCCTGCGCCCGCGGCAGGCGCTGCATCCATCATGGGCAAACCCGGTGTCATGATCGTGCTGGAAAACCAGTATGGAACCAACACGCTGACCGTCACGAACAGGCTCGAGCACACGCTCGCCACGCTCAAGCCTGTGCTCGCCAGACAAGGCGTCGACCTGGAGCCGGACGTCTTTCGCCCGGCGAACTTTATCGTGGAAGCAACCGGCCATTTACGCACGGCCCTGCTGATTGGCGGCCTACTCGTTATAGCGATCCTGTTTCTTTTCCTGCTCAATGTCAGGACCGCGGTCATTTCCGCCGTTGCCATTCCACTCTCGCTACTGGTTGCCGTGATCGTTCTCAATGCCTTTGGCGTCACGCTCAACACGATGACTCTTGGCGGCCTGGCGATCGCCTTGGGTGAAGTGGTTGACGACGCCATTATCGATGTCGAAAACATTTATCGGCGGCTGCGGGAAAACCGCAAATTACCCGAGCCGCTTCCCGCTTTCCGGGTCGTGTTGCGCGCGTCGCTGGAAGTGCGCAGCGCGGTCGTGTTTGCGACGTTCATTGTCATCCTGATCTTCTTGCCGGTCTTGTCGCTCTCGGGTGTCGCCGGAAAACTCTTCGCACCGCTGGGCATCGCCTACATTCTTGCGGTACTGGCGTCCCTCTCGGTAGCACTGACTCTCACCCCTGCGATAGCGCTCGCCTTGCTGGCCAAGACGCCGCTTCCGCCTCACGAACCGCGGTTGTTGGCGTGGCTGAAAACACACTACAGCACTCTGTTGATAAAAGTGGAGCGGCGCGCTCGGACCATCATGATTCTTGTCGCTATCTTATGCCTCGCGTCGTTGTCGATATTGCCATTTTTGCGCGGCAACTTCATCCCGGAACTTCGGGAAGGACACTACATCGTTCATATGGGTCTTGCGCGAGGCTCATCCCTGGCCGAGTCCATGGGCATCGGCGCCCAGATATCACGAACACTGATGAAGATCCCGGGCGTGCGCCTGGTAGCGCAGCGTGCAGGCCGTGCCGACGAAGTGGTCGATCCGGTAGGTGTACAACTCAGTGAATTCGAGGTCGATCTAAAACCGGCGAGCGCGAGCGAGCAAGGCGCCATCCTACAGCGCATCCGTAACGAACTTGCTGGCTTTCCGGGTATCTCCACCTCGGTCAATACCTTCCTCGTCGAACGCATCGACGAGACGATTTCCGGCTCGACCGCACCCGTAGTAGTCAATGTATTTGGCGACAACCTCGATGTCATCGATCGCAAGGCGCTGGAAATTGCACAGTTGATGGGCAAGATCGATGGAGCGACGAGCGTTCGCGTCGAGTCCCCTCCCGGTATTCCGGAACTGGCCATCAGGCTCAAACCGGATCAATTGAGCCGCTGGGGCTTCAGACCCGGCGATGTTCTCAACACGATCCAGGACGCCTACCAGGGAACGACCGTCGCACAGGCCTATCAGGGCAATCGCAGCTACGATATCGCTGTGGTCCTGTCGCCGGCAGCCCGCACAGACATCGGCCAGATCGGCTCGCTTATGCTGCGCAATCCCGACGGCCTCGCCGTGCCGTTGCGAGACCTCGCGAGCCTGCGCCAAGTATCGGGCCGCTACCAGATCACACACGATGGAGGCCGGCGTATGCAGACAGTATCGGTCAGCGTCGGCGGGCGCGCCGTGAGCGATTTCGTTCGCGAAGCGCAGGCGCGTATGAACCGCGAAATCACCATGCCCAAGGGAACGTATGCGGTGTTTGCGGGAGAAAGCGAAGCCCGCAGCCAATCGCTGCACGATTTGCTGGTCTATGGCGCCATGGCCGGCGTCGGCATCGTGCTGCTGCTCTTTCTGGCGTTGAAAAACCGCCGCAGCGTCGCGCTGGTAATGGCTAACCTGCCGTTTGCGCTGGTGGGTGGAGTCTTGAGCGTGGCGCTCACCGGTGGCGATCTTTCGCTGGGAGGCATGGTGGGCTTCGTGACACTGTTCGGCATTTCCCTGCGAAACTCGATCATGCTGATAAGTCACTATGAACATCTCGTGCACATCGACCGGATACCCTGGTGCATGCAGACGGCGGTGCGCGGTGCGGCCGAACGCCTGATACCCATTTTGATGACAGCGCTCGTGACTGCATTCGCGCTGCTGCCACTGGCGCTTACGAGCGGTGCGGCAGGCAATGAGATCGAAGGGCCCATGGCCATTGTGATTCTTGGTGGGCTTGCCACCTCTACGCTACTGAACCTGATCGTGCTGCCCATACTTGCGCTGCGTTATGGTCGTTTTGAACAGGACGCATCGATTGGATCGAATTTGTTGTTTTGAAAGTGGGTCGAACGCGCTAAAAATATCAACAGCAGCAATGCCCCAGTACCGCATGTTACAAATCCCACCTGTACACCGAAAAACTGAGTGATTAGACCGACCAGGAGGGGGCCGACCATGTCACCGAATTCCTTGAAGGACTGCGCGGCCCCCATGCTGGCTCCAAGCGCACGCTGATCCACCATAGTACTAATTAGCGTATCGGCATTGGTCCACACCGTGCCTACACCCACCCCCGCAATGATGATGACAAGTATTAACAAAATGCCCGATGTAAAGGCCACAACGCTGATTGCCAACGCAGCCATCAACAAGCCGACCAACACAGTCTTGCGAATAGACACCCTATCAGCGAGGTAGCCCGCCAACGGTTGAACCAGCAAATAGCTGGCTGTCGCGACAGTGACCAGGATGCCGGACCGCAGCGGGGTATAGCCGATCGAATGTAGATAGACCGGCAGAAAGCCGAACAGGATGCCGACCATGAACATATTGATCACTATGACCGCGTAGACCGGCAACAGATGCGGTTCTTTGAAAATTAGAAAGAACTCTTTTAGAGACATGTCATCGTCATCTTCCTTCAAGGCATCCGCCTTAGTCCTGTCTTTGGGTAAAAAAAGGCTGAGTAACAAGGCGACGATACCGACTGCCGCCGAGACGATAAAAATCATCGAGAAACCGTAACCTTGAACGAGGAATCCGCCAAGCGCTGGCGCAATGACATAACCGGCTCCCTTAATGGCGTTATAAATGCCAAATGCGGTGCCTCGGCCCGTCGTAAAATATTTAGCCACCAAAGTAATAGAGACCGTTGACAAGGCTGCCGCACCAAGGCCTTGTATGAACCGCACACCCAACAGAAATTTTGGGTCGATGACTAGGAATAGCAGCGAACCCGCAATGAACACCATGATGCCGGTCAGCAGCATCGCCTTCATGCCACGCCGGTCCGCAATGAAACCAGCCACCGGTTTGGCAAACAATTCCGCGAAGTCATAAACGGCAATGAGCAGGCCGATCATGAATGCGCCCACACCGACCACCTGAGCATACGAAGGGAGATTGGTCGCAACAATATGGGCACCAAATGATGTCACAAAGCCGCACAGGGCCAGGATGACAAGGTACCAATACCGTCGTGATAACGGCACTGTGGTTTCCCCCAGGACTTGATCCATACTTTTCCTTAATTAATTAGCTCATGCGATTCACATTCGGACCATAAAATGGTGTCCAAACCGATCCTATTATTAGTACTTATCAAATCATTTATAATGTTGCGATGGTAACAAATATCTTAAATCAATGCTATGACACCAATTGCCGCCTTTGCGGGGAAAAATTGACCATCACCCGCGCGCGCACCCATGAGTAGCCGAACTTGGCTCCTGCTCACCTACAAGGTTCCACCCGAGCCGGCACGCCATCGGATCGCCGTCTGGCGCAAGCTCAAGGGCATGGGGGTGGTTTATTTGCAAAATGGCGTCTGCGTGCTGCCGCTGACCGACGAGTATGTGCGTCGTCTCAAAGTGATCGAAAACGAAATCACCAACCTCGGCGGCGACGCAGTCTTACTCCAATCGGAGGGCCTAGACCGTGCTCAGGAAGACAAAATTCTGGCTCGTTTTCATGCCGAGCGCGATGAAGCCTATACAGAAGTCATCAGTCGTTGCGACGACTTTGAGGCCGAGCTGGCACGGGAAAGCGCCGCGGGCAAGTTCACCTATGCGGAAGTCGAGGAGAACGAAGAGGATCTGCGTAAACTTCAAACCTGGATCGGCAAAATCGTCAAGCTCGACTTCACCGGCGCCTCGCTGCGTGTCGAAGCCCAAACGCGCGTTGCCCGTTGCGAAACGCTGCTCGACGAGTACGCCCAGCAGGTGTTCAAGAAGCAACAAGCCGGCGGCCATGATGACGCGGATCCGACCAACAGAGCGAAGGGCCCTTTCTAGCGGACGTCAAGGCTATTAGAGACGATCCGCAGCCCCATGCAATGGGATCGCGCTTTGGCGCAAGTGACGGTATTCATGCCAAATCAAAACCATGACCACCAAGTCGAAAAGCGTCAATACAATCAGACCAATTGAGTGAGTGTAGGAAAAACGGTACGCCTGGTAAAGAATAAAGAGACCCAACACACCGAGAGAAACGGGATAGGCCCATAATTTATTTTTAAGAAGGCAAATAACCAGAAACACCTTAACGGCACCATGACTCAAAAGGTAGAGCGCGTAAAAATGCTGACTACTTATAGAGAATGTATGGGCGAAAGTAAGCAGGAGGTTCGCAATAAAATCCTTCGGATCTTCGATAAGTTCATCCTGCGTGATCATTTTCACCAATGTCACTATGGCGGCCGTATTGACCAACGCCAAAGCAATACCGCTCACGCACTCAAGCAACGCATGGGCGCCCTTGAGAAGTACGCTGGCCGCAAAGAGTTGATGTATACGGCGTTCGTTCATATGACACGCCCTATTTCCATGGATCGAATAAACCACCTTGTTTGACGGCAGCCCGTGCACCACCTCCTTTTCCAAGCCTCATTGGATGACCGCCTTTGCTTCGTGTGAATGGCACGAGCATTCGTGGCCATCGGCGGCCTGCGTTAAATTACGCATAATTCCGCACTCACTCATTTTTCGATTGGCGTGACACGTATCACGTAGCGCACGCAATTGCTGCTCTAGCGTGCGTAGCGCCGCAATCTGCTCGTGAGTACGGTCAATATGCCTGTCGATTAAGTGATTGATTTCATCGCAGGCCAACTCTGGGTTGGCTTGAAAACTGCGTAGCGTACGCACCTCTGGCAAACCCATGCCCAGCGAGCGGCAATGGAGAATGAAGTTGAGCTCAACCAGGTTAGCCTCGGCATAGCGACGATAGCCGTTCGAATCGCGTTCGGGCGCATTGAGTAACCCTTCGCGCTCATAAAAGCGCACGGTTTCTATATTGCAGCCACTGCGTTGCGCCAATTCCCCAATTTTCATAATGCGTCCCTAAATTGCGCTTGACCCTGTAGTAGGTGCAGGCTTTTAAATGATGACATATTTTTGACGGTACGACGTAATGAATCAAGGCGACAAACAAAACACAGCGTTTCATCCACACTCTGAACACCGCGATGCCTGTTGCGCCAGGGATTTGAAAACTGATCATCCAACGGCCGTTAATCAGGCCATTTCACCACCCGAAGACGCGCGTCGTGTGCGTTATCGCATCGATAAAATGGACTGTCCGACGGAGGAACGTTTAATTCGCAACAGACTGGAGCCCATGGCGGGCGTTGTCGGGCTTGATTTCAATCTCCTTGATCGGGAGTTGACCGTCCATCACCAGCTTGACGATATACAAATCATCACCACGGCGCTGGACAGTCTGGATATGGCCCCTAGCCTGCTTGGCGCAAGCACTCCGTCCTCTCCTATTTCCCCCGCCCTGGCGACTCGTCAGAAATGGCTGTTGGCTATCGCCGGAGCCGCTGCGATAAGCGCCGAAGCTATCGCTTGGACAACAAGACAGGAAACGTCCTGGCCGGTGGCGGCCTTGGCCGCCATATCCATTATGGGTGCTGGCCTACCGACGCTAAAAAAGGGCTGGATCGCGATCAGGAATCTGACCCTTAATATTTATTTTCTGATGTCGCTGGCAGTGATCGGCGCCGTAATCATCGGGAAATGGCCGGAAGCGGCCATGGTCGTATTCCTCTTCGCTGTAGCCGAGGCGGTCGAACTTCTGTCGCTGGAACGAGCGCGCCATGCCATCAAATCCCTAACGGCCCTGGCCCCGGAAACGGCTGAAGTAAAGACCGACACGGGTTGGCTGGAGCAGCCGGTGGCCAGTGTAGAAGTAGGCGCCTGCATTCGCGTTCGTACCGGCTCTCGAGTACCGCTAGATGCTCGCGTGGATTCCGGCCATGCGGCTCTCAATCAAGCACCTATAACGGGAGAGAGCCTGCCGGTGGACAAGCAAGTGGGCGACCTGCTTTATGCCGGAAGCATCGTCACCGATGGCGTCGTCGAAGCGACTGTTTCTGCGTTAGCCAGCCACAGCACCTTGGCGCGCATCGCTACCGCTATTCAGCAGGCTCAGTCTCAGCGCGCTCCCACCCAGCGTTTCGTAGATCAATTTGCCCGCTTCTACACGCCCGCCGTGGTGATGTTTGCGGTGGCTGTGGCGATCCTTGGCCCGTTGCTGTTTAACGGGACGTGGAGTGCCTGGTTCTACGAGGCGCTCGTGCTGCTTGTTATTGCCTGCCCCTGCGCCCTGGTCGTGTCGACGCCTGTCACGGTAGTCAGCGGCTTGGCGGCGGCGGCCAAGCACGGAATCCTGATCAAGGGCGGCGTTTTTCTGGAAAACGGCCGTTTGCTGAAAGCCGTAGCGCTTGATAAGACAGGTACCTTGACGCACGGCAAACCCGTACTCACCGACGCCAACCCGTTTGGCGACATGCCGATTGAACAAGCCCTATTGATCGCTGCCAGCCTGGACGATCACAGCACGCACCCCGTTGCACAAGCCTTAGTCGCGGGATGGCGAGAAAAACAGTCGGATGCCCAGCTCTCACCCGTTGAAAACTTCAGCGTACTTAGTGGCCGTGGCGTTAAAGGTTGCATCCATGGCCAAACATGGCACCTTGGCAATCATCGCCTGATTGAAGAGGTAGGGGTTTGTTCTCCTAAGTTGGAAGCCCGTTTGACGGCCCTGGAAAATGCCGGAAAAACTGCCATCGTCTTATTCCACCACACCGGGCCTGTGGCCGTATTTGCCGTGGCCGACACCGTTCGCTCCGAGAGTGTTCAAGCCGTGGCCGCGCTTAAGGCACTGCGCGTTCATTCAACCATGCTGACGGGAGACAACCCGGCGACCGCCCGGGCGATCGCCAATGAATTGGGAATCCAGGATGCCCGCGGCAATTTAATGCCACAAGACAAGCAAACGGCCATCGCCGAGCTTAAAAGCCAGTACGGGATGGTCGGGATGGTGGGCGATGGAGTGAACGATGCCCCGGCCTTGGTACGTTCCGATATTGGCTTTGCGATGGGCGCCGCCGGCACAGCCACGGCATTGGAAACGGCCGATGTGGCCATTATGGATGACGACCCGCGCAAAATTGCGGACTTCATTAGCCTGAGTCGGCAGACCGGGGCGGTACTCAAGCAAAATATTTCGTTGGCGATTGGGATCAAGGTTATCTTTCTCGTGCTTGCATTAAGCGCCGATGCGACCTTATGGATGGCCGTGTTCGCTGACATGGGTGCGAGCTTATTGGTGGTGTTTAACGGTTTGCGTTTGATCAATCACTTCTCGAAGAGGGCACGTATTCGAACAACGATTTGACGCCCGCCAGATAGCAATGCAGTTACGCGGCCTTTGTTTTAGAATACTGTGCCATTCGGTCGCGAAATTCGAAAATCCCCATACCAGCGAGCATTGCAACCGTAAAAATCAGCGGCTTGATGCCTCCGGTTACTAGCGAGGTTAAAGCCGGGCCGGGACAATACCCCGCCAACCCCCAGCCAATACCAAATGTCAGCCCGCCAAGGATCAGGCGACGATCGATGCGTCGAACGGTCGGAAGGTGTATTGGGCTGCCAAGAATCGCCTTGGGGCGCGCTGCGGCAATGCGAAACGCAAATACCCCTACCAACACCGCCCCACCCAGGACAAACGCAAGCGACGGGTCCCATCGGCCAGCTAAGTCAAGAAAGCCGATTACCTTCGATGGATCGGTCATTCCGGAAAGGATCAATCCCATTCCGAAGATAAGCCCTGCGAATGATGCCATTAACGTTCGCATGATTTTCCCCTTAGGCAATCAAATGACGAACAACGAACACAGTGATAACTCCCGCCGATACAAACGAAGCGGTGGCAACCATCGAGCGCGGTGAAAACCGTGATAGGCCGCACACACCATGGCCGCTGGTGCAGCCCGAACCATAGCGGGTGCCCACGCCGACCAGCAGGCCGGCGATGATAAGAGACACAGGCCTCGCATCAATTCGCACAGAAGGCAGCGGTGCAAGCAGACCGTAGACTAATGGCGCCGCCATCAAACCCACGATGAATGCCGCGCGCCACCCGATATCGCCCGCTGCAAAACGCAGCACCCCACCCACGATCCCGCTAATACCAGCGATTTTTCCATTGACAAGCAAAAACAGCGCCGTGGCAATTCCAATCAGAAGCCCGCCCGCCAACGACAACCACGGCGTAAAGTTAGCCCAGTCGATCATTATTTCCCCTGGTGTCCGGTTTGCAGAACTGTTCATAAAGCACTTGCATGACAGCCAGAGCTGCTTTACTGGCGACTCTGTAAAAAATTTGCTTGCCTTCACGCCGCGTATTGACCAGACGCTCATCGCGCAAAACACCCAGTTGCTGCGATAACGTCGGCTGCTGAATACCGCTTAGAATTTCGAGCTCTCCCACACAGCATTCGCCTCGACTTAAATGGCACAACAACAGCAGGCGGTCCGGATTAGATAGTGTTTTTAGCAAACCGCTGGCCCGCAACGCCGAACGACGCATAATTTCAACATCGATTTTTTCATCAACCATATTCATCCAGCATTCTGACAATCAATTACACCATTAATATTATATAATATAGCATACCGTTATCTCGACTGATAAGGAAGCGGCCATGATATTTCGCCAACTATTTGAACCTGTCTCAAGCACCTACACCTATCTGTTAGGATGTCCACAAACCGGACAAGCCGTATTGATTGACCCAGTGATTGTGTGCATGGACCGTGACTTGAATGAACTCAGTCGCCTAGGATTGACCTTGGCTTACACCGTTGATACGCACATCCACGCGGATCACATCACAGCCGCGCTCGAATTAAAAAGGACCGTAGGCAGCAAGATAGCAGCGCCCGCTTATGACCGCCTGCCTTGCGCTGATATTGGAATCGAAGAAGGCACCCCGTTCGTGTTGGGTAGCCTTCAATTGCAGCCGCTGCACACACCGGGCCATACCGACGGGCATTTTTCCTATGGGTTTGCCGACCGAATATTTACAGGCGACGCCCTGCTTATCGAAGGTTGTGGTCGCACCGATTTTCAGAACGGCGACGCCGAAGCGCTGTATAGCAGCGTTCATGAAAAATTATTCTCATTGCCCGACGAAACCCTGGTCTATCCAGCACATGATTACAACAATCGGCACGTGTCATCCATTGCACAGGAAAAGCAACGCAACCCACGCTTGGGCCAGGGACGCACACTGGGGCAATTCAAAGAAATCATGGCAAACCTGAATCTGCCTTATCCGACGTTCATTGATTTTGCAGTGCCAGGAAATAAGCAGTGTGGCGTTTGTCCGGATCATTTGCCCGAAAATCTTGAGAAGTACTGCGCTCGTATTAGCGAGAGCCGGCAGGGATAACTGATTTTCACCAGAAAGGATAGTCATGAATAATTTTAGACAAGTCGAGGAAAACGTTTTTATCGGTCCGCAGCCGACCCAACATGATCTTCAAGATGCAAAGCAGCAAGGGGTTAAGACCGTCATTGATTTTCGGATGCCGGCAGAGACGACGGCATCAAACGAGGCGCTGACAAAAAATGCGGGGTTGGATTACGCCAACATCCCTGTAAACAAAGGTCATCTTGATACAGACCAGATAGGCCAACTCGACGTCGTGATGAGGAGTAAAAGCGGCCCATTCCTCCTTCACTGCGCAACGGGAGCTCGTGCAGCGCTTCTGTACTCGTTGGGCCAAGCGAGCCAGCAAAACTGGACGGTTGAACAAACCTTTGACGCAGCAAAAAAGATGGGGTTTGACTTGAAAGCGACGCCTGAATTTTCAACGTTTGTGAAAGAAACTATTGATCGGCCTAAGTTTTGACAAGCGTTTGGCCGCCGTCACGTTTGACGACCCCAGGACCAGCATCGATGTCCTCATAAGCGCTACGACACCTGCCAGTGGTTCTACGAGTGCGAGCAATGCTGTGCTAAAGCCTACCCGAATAGAACTTTATGCGATCGACCAGACTGTCGACGCAAACGTGTACGTGTAAGCGCTTCATGATGAAACTCCTTCGTTAGAACACCGGGGAAGACAAACCGGAGTACAAGGATTCTCGCCGCAACAATTCTCGGTTAGGAAACCCAATACTCCATTCATCGTTTCAAAATTTACGGGTCACTTCAGAAAACGGAAAATAAAAAAATTCAGTCCGCTTGTTTCTCGCCTACCTTGCCCCAGAACTGGAAATTGCGTACTCCCCTTGGAGCGACGCAATCAGGGGACAGGAAACATTACCCTTGCGCGCATGGCAAGCCCGCACAAGCTCGGACAGAACGGTTTCCATACAAGCCAGGTCGGCTATCTTTTCGCGCACATCCTGGAGCTTATGTTCGGCCAGGAGGCTGGCCTCGTCGCAATGGGCGCCATCGTCCAATTGAAGTAGTTCGGCGACTTCATCCAGGCTAAAGCCCAGTCGCTGAGCCGATTTCACAAACCGCACCCGTGTCACATCCTCCGCGCCATACCGGCGGATGCTGCCGTAAGGCTTGCCTGGCTCCGTCAACAAGCCCTTGCGTTGATAGAACCGGATGGTCTCCACATTGACCCCAGCGGCCTTGGCGAAGGTGCCAATGGTCAGATTTTCAAAAATAGCTTCCATACTGCTTGACTCCGTACATAAGTACGGAAGTAAGGTTACGCTATCCGCTCCAGAATCGAAAGGACAAACACATGTCGAAACCCAAAAACGGGCGTGGCGCCCTCTTCGCCGGGGGGCTGACTGCCACCCTCGCCTCCACGTGCTGCCTGGGGCCTCTGGTTCTGATCTCTCTGGGAGTCAGCGGAGCCTGGATCGGCAACCTGACGGCGTTGGAACCGTACCGCCCAATCTTCATCGGCGCGGCACTGGTGGCGATGTTCTTCGCCTGGCGGCGCATTTTCCGGCCGGCGCAAGCATGTAAGTCGGGCGAAATCTGCGCGATCCCGCAGATGCGAGCCGCCTACAAGCTGATATTCTGGTTCGTGGTCGTGTTGATCCTGGTTGCAGTCGGCTTTCCCTACGTCCTGCCGCTTTTCTATTAATTAGGAGTCTGCCATGAAAAAACTGTTTGCCTCACTTGTCCTCGCCGTCGTCGCTGCCCCCGTGTGGGCCGCCACCCAAACCGTCACGTTATCGGTGCCGGGCATGACCTGCGCCGCCTGTCCGCTCACGGTCAAGGCAGCGCTCTCCAAAGTCAAAGGCGTGAGCAAAATCAAGGTGGTTTTTGACAAACGCGAAGCCACGGTGACCTTTGATGATGC
Organism: Burkholderiaceae bacterium; assembly: GCA_004322135.1. Taxonomy (GTDB): domain Bacteria; phylum Pseudomonadota; class Gammaproteobacteria; order Burkholderiales; family Burkholderiaceae_B; genus Eoetvoesia. The sequence continues at coordinate 31,188 of SCSG01000006.1, forward strand.
CAAGACCACTATCCAGGCACTGATGAAGGCAACCGGCAACGCGGGGTACCCATCCACAGTGAAGGACCGATAATGCAAAGCCCGAAAACAACAGGCGCCGGCGCCAATCCCGACCAGATGCTGGCAGCGATCACAGCGCTAGGCTACCAAGGCGCTTTCGATGAAGGCGACAACAAACGCAATGCAGGAAAGATTGCCACATCTAAAAAAGGCGGCAGCGGCCTGCGCATTGCCGTCATCGGCACAGGCGGCGCCGCCATGGCGGCGGCGCTAAAGGCGGCTGAGCGCGGCGCCCACGTGACAATCATCGAGCGAGGAACCATCGGCGGCACGTGCGTCAATATCGGCTGTGTTCCCTCCAAGATTATGATTCGCGCCGCGCACATCGCCCATCTGCGCCGGGAAAGCCCGTTCGATGGCGGCATTACGGCGACTGAGCCAGCGATTCAGCGTAGCAAACTACTGGCCCAACAGCAGGCCCGTGTCGATGAACTGCGTCACGCCAAATACGAGGGCATCCTTGACGGCAACCCGGCCATCACCGTTTTATACGGCGAGGCCCGTTTCAAGGACGGACACGCCCTAACCGTGCGCCGGGCGGACGGCGGCGAGTGCGTAGTGGCATTCGATCGTTGCCTGGTCGCCACGGGTGCCCGGCCGGCCGTTCCACTCATCGCCGGATTGGAAGATACGCCGTACTGGACCTCTACCGAAGCCCTGGTCAGCGACACCCTTCCCGAACGCTTGGCCGTGATCGGCTCGTCGGTAGTGGCCGTGGAACTGGCGCAAGCCTTTGCCCGGCTGGGCAGCCAGGTCACGATCCTGGCGCGCAGCACGCTGCTCACCAGAGAGGACCCGGCCATCGGCGAGACCATCGCGGCGGTTTTCCGCGCCGAAGGAATCGAAGTGCTGGAACACACGCAAGCCGGCCACGTCGCCCATGCGAATGGTGAATTCATACTCACAACGGGACGCGGCGAAGTTCGTGTTGACAAACTCTTGGTTGCCACCGGCCGTACGCCCAATACACCCGGCCTGAACCTCGAAGCGGCAGGTGTCAAAATCAACAAACAAGGGGAAATCGTCATCGACCATGGAATGCGCACGAGCAGCCCGAGCATCTACGCCGCCGGCGACTGCACCGACCAGCCGCAATTCGTCTATGTGGCTGCGGCCGCCGGCACCCGCGCGGCGATCAACATGACAGGCGGGAATGCTGCCCTTGATCTGACCGCAATGCCAGCGGTCGTATTCACCGACCCGCAGATTGCTACTGTGGGCGTCAGCGAGACGCAAGCGCATCGCGACGGGATCAAGACCGACAGCCGCCTGCTCCCGCTGGATAACGTCCCGCGTGCGCTCGTCAACTTCGACACTCGCGGCTTCATTAAGCTGGTCGTCGAAGCGCGTTCAGGTCGCCTGATCGGGGTGCAGGCGGTAGCTCAGGAAGCGGGCGAATTGATCCAGACCGCAGTACTCGCGATACGTAACCGCATGACAGTGCAGGAACTCGCTGACCAGTTGTTCCCCTATCTGACGATGGTCGAGGGGCTGAAGCTCGCGGCGCAGACCTTCAGCAAGGATGTGAAGCAGCTTTCGTGCTGCGCCGGCTAAAGAAAAGGAGGTGTTCGATGAACGCCTACACGGCGTCTCCTCTGGCCCATGATGCCGGTGTGAGCGTGCATGTCGTGCGCGGCCACATGCTGCGTGGATTGTTGAAAGGGAATTCCTGGCAACACAATGTTCTGTGACGATTCCTATATTTGCAACCCGGGATAGCTTTGCTTTTTCTGCAACATTTTTCGCAACAACGCTTGACATTCCCCCAGTAGGGAGGTTTAGAGTTTAACTTCTGCGTAATTTACGGATTAGCGCTGTGGTTATCAAATGAAAAAGGCCGTAATCACTCTGGCTGCACTCATGGCCTTGGCGGGCGTGGGCTTGTGGCAATTCGCGGGTGCCGCCAAGATGGCCCCCGACATCACATTCGTCACGCTGACCGGACAAAAAATTACCCCCGCCGATCTGCGCGGCAAAGTCGTGCTGATCGACTTCTGGGCCACCAGCTGCTTGACCTGCATAAAGCAGATGCCGGGCATGATCAAAATCTACAATAAACTCGCACCCAAGGGCTATGAGGCTATCTTTGTAGCCATGAAATACGACCCACCCAACTATGTCCAGAACTACGCCCAAACCCGCAAACTGCCCTTCCCGGTCGTCATCGACGCGCAAAGCCAGATTGCCAAGGCCTATGGCAATATCAGCCTGACCCCAACCGCCTTTCTCATCGACAAGCAAGGGCACATCATCAAACGCTATCTGGGCAACCACGATGTAGTCGTGTTCACGAACACGATCGAAAAAGCACTGGCCGGCTGAGTGCAACGTAGTCGCGCGGGCCACAAATCAATAGCGCGTATAAGCGCATCGGCATATTAGCGGGTCGCTTGCGCGCCATGTATTTTGTAGCCTCGGGGCACCGTTGGCTTGTCAGCTCAAACTTTTAGAGGCCTCACGTGAATCGACGCCGTCTTCTGCTATTCCTGCCCCTATATGTTGCCGCGCTGCATATCGGGGCTGCGGTCGCAAGCACACCGGAATCTACCCAAGACGCCCTGCAAAAGGCGATCTCCGGACCCCAACGAACGCGGGCTTATATGAAGCGCGATTCCTATCGGCACCCGCTTCAGACGCTCGAATTTTTTGGAATGCGCCCCGATATGACCGTTGTCGAAGTGCTGCCGGGAGGAGGCTGGTACACGGAAATTCTTGCCGCTTTCCTCCATCATCAGGGACACCTGATCGAAGCGACACCATCGATTTCGAGTCCTAACCTTTTTTTCCGGAAGATGGCGATCAAATACAAGGCGAAGCTTGACGCCGATCCAGCGGTCTATGGGCGCGTGACGATGGAGGCGTTCGAGCCGCCTTCATACATGGGCCTTGGAGCTCCCGATTCTATCGACATGATCGTGACGTTCAGGAACATCCATGACCTGATGTACGCGAACGTTCATGGCGACGTGAGCGACGCGATCGCACTGCGGTTTTTCCGAAGCGCCTATCGCGCGCTGAGGCCTGGAGGTATTCTGGGCGTTGTCGCACATCGCGCGCTCGCGAACATGCCGGTTACCAAGAGTTTCAAGCTCGGACGATTGCCGCAAGACTACGTCGTTTCGCTCGCCGAGCGGGCCGGGCTTCGCCTCGCTGGCACATCAGAGGTCAATGCGAACCCGAAGGATCCTGGAATCGATCCGGTCTGGTATCTACCGCCAGAGCTCGCACAAGATCAGAAGAATCGTGCGCGCTATGAGGCGATTGGCGAGGGCGACAACATGACCCTTCGCTTCGAAAAGCCGGGGCACCAGCAGTGAATCGATCGATGATCCACTGCGCCTAAAACCCCAACAACTATAGGGAGCGCATCGGGTTCGAGTTCACCATCGACAGCGGCCAGTTCGCAGGCTGGAAGGTCGTACGATCAACCGCACAGCAACTCACCAGGCTGAGCAAACTGGCTGAGGTCACCGAGGGCATCGGCTCAAACAAAAAGCTACCAGCGGATGATCGACGAAGCCCAGAAACTACTAGAAAAAATCATTAAAAAATAGTCAGACGAGCCCGTCGGAAAACAACCGTCTGGCCCGTGCCGATAACGTCGCACGGTGGTTGAGGAGGACCGATACGCGTCCTACGTGATGGACGCAACCTTGGTCTTGATTTGGGCGCCAACGGCTTACGAAAACCACCGTAGAAAGGCGGCGGCGCTGATGGCGATAATAGCCAATGCGGCCAGCACCTGCCACGTGATAGCGGTGCGACGACCCGTGTACAGGTCGTGCACGCGCAGCGACGCGACAATAAGCACAAAAGCCGTAATCGCGCACACTATCTTGATTAAGAGCGCCCCGATGGCGATACCGTGGATATCGGGTAGCTGGCCGTAGAAGTAGAGGCTAATCAGCCCAAGAAAACTACCGGTGGCAATCTGTACAACCCACCCTGTCAATGTTATCCAGAGTACGCCGCGCTCACGTTTGAGTTCACCCGCAATAAGAAAATACAGCGGCCCTGCCACCACAGTCACGGCGCCCAAGTTGTGGGCCACTTGGTCCAGAGCATAAGCGAGATTTTGCCAGTTCAAGACGGCTACCTGATGTTGACGTTAACGCAACCCTGAGGGCCAGTAAGAATGTGGGCCGCGTTTGCCATCTTGAAGCAAACTTTGTGCATTCCCAACGGTAAATTCATATCGGTGAGCAAAAAGCTACCCTTGAGCTGACGTGTCTGCGCTATCAATTCACCGTCCAAATAAATATGCAGATGGTCGCCGTTGGGGCCTGGGATAGCGTCGTAAACAAGTTTATTCTGATTTTTAGAATTGAGTGTCGCGCCGTCCTTTGGCGAAAGGATCGTGACCGAGCCCTCGACGGCTAGGCAGGCCGGCGCCAACAAAGCGGATCCCGAGATCAGCGCGACAAACAATGCCAATGCCCGAATAGACATCATACCGGCTCCAAAATTTTGTGAATGGCTTAGCTAACGAGAAAGCACAATATTGCTGGCACCTACTTCAGATACAGGCCCCGCTTGCGTCAAAGTCGTTGCATTTATTGTAATGTGGTGCTGGCCAGTTGTTAGAACATCCCCCTTTTTCTTTAGTGGTTTTTCAACGCAGAGGTCGGACAACAAAGACCAGTTTGAATCCCCCCGGGTTTTGAGGAGGCTCCAACCTCTGAGAGAATGGAGCCATGAACAAACAAAACAAGTTTTCCCCCGAAGTCCGCACACGTGCCGTGCGACTAGTCCAGGAGCATCGCG
>SCSG01000043.1 GCA_004322135.1 Burkholderiaceae bacterium
ACCGTGAAACGCCTTAGCGCCGATGATAGTGGACGTACGTCTGTGAAAGTAGGACATCGTCAAGCTCTTGTTGCTCAAGCCCCCTCACCGCCCTGCGGTCGAGGGGGCTTGTCTTTATGGACCCTGATTACGTCCCCGCAGCGCTTGCCGCGATTTGTCTTTGCGGGCCCTCACCGTGCCTCGCGCGATGTACGTCCCAGACCTTCACGGTCCCTTGGGAATCCGCGTCGCAGGCCATAGTGCTTGGCCCGTTGCGTGAAACAGGTAAAATACCTCGTTACTTACCGATAACTCGTTTCGGAGGGTCTCTATGACCGAGGTGTTGCCACCGGAAGACGACCGGGGTCTGTCGATGCGTACCCTTACGCACGCCATGTATGGTCTATTTGCCTTGGGTGTGGTCACGGCCGGTTTTCTTGGCTTGGCCATCGTGTTTGCCATTGTGATTGCCTATTTGAAGCGCAGCGACGCTGCGGGCACGGTCTATGCACGGCATATGGACTGGATCATCAAGACATTCTGGTGGGGGCTTTTGTGGTTTGTGATCAGCCTTATCACCACGCTGTTCTACCTGGGTTGGATTCTGCTGGTCATCCTTGGGGTATGGCTGGTCTTTCGCATCATCAAGGGCTGGCTTGCCTTGTTCGCGGGTGAGCCGCCGCAGCCCGAGTCGTAGAAGTCTTGAGAAGAGCCCGGCCGGCGGGATCCAAGGCGCCTTGCAGCTTGCTTGCTGTCGAATGGCGCGTTGCGGCTAAAGCGATTTCCGGCTGATCAACAACGCCGCAATATGAAAGCGCCGCCATTATTGGCAGCGCTTTTGTCCTTGTGTCTTGAAGGCGCTACGGCGGTGTTCTTGTTCGCGGCGTGTGCCCGAGGCACCACGGCGGCAGCATCCGGTACACGTCATATGCCCCCGACGCACGGCGTCGGCGAATGCTGTGGGGCTGCGAGGCAGCCACTTGAGGCCAGACGCCGCCGCTTCAGGACGCGGTATTCAGCTGTTTGACTATTTAAGATGGCCGCTGACGAGTTTGGTCAGCTCGAACATGGAAACCTGGTCCTTGCCGAACAAGGGGCGCAGCTTGTCGTCGGCATTGATGTTGCGACGGTTGGCGGGATCCTGGAGGTCGTGTTTTTTAATGTATTCCCAGATTTTCTTGGTGACTTCAGTACGTGGCAGCGGACTGGCGCCAATGATGGCGGCCAGGGTAGCGCTGGGCGTCAGTGGCTTCATGAACGCCGCATTTGGCTTACGGGCGGGCTTTGCTGTTGTTGCCATGAAAAGTTGCTCCAAAGGAATGTTTAACAATTGAGTAACCTGAGCATAACTTGACTCAGGCGGAAAAACAAAGCGATTTATGTAGTAGGCCCTTAAAAATCGCAATTGGTGGTGTGAGGCTGTTACAGGGGCTCACATGCGGGTTCGAACCGCGGTAAGATCGGTACTTTCCTGGTCGTTTTTCATACCGACGCCCACTTTTATGCCTTACACATTGCTTTTCGCTCTATGAAATCCGCCACCTTCACCATGATTCGCCCGGACGACTGGCATTTGCACCTGCGCGATGGCGCCACGTTGCAAGCGGTAGTGGGGGATTCGGCAAGGCAGTTCGGTCGAGCGATCATCATGCCCAACTTGAAGCCGCCTGTAGTCAGCACAGATCTGGCCGGTGCGTACAGGCAGCGTATTCTGGCCGCCCTGGCCTTGGCAAAGCTGCCGGCTGGCGCTTTCACCCCCTTGATGACCCTGTATCTTACCGACAATACCACCGCCGCTGAAATCACGCGTGCTGCGCAGTCGGGCTTTGTGTACGGAGTCAAGCTATATCCGGCCGGTGCTACGACCAACTCCGACGCGGGTGTGACCGATTTGCTGGGACGCTGTGCCCAGGCTCTGGATGCCATGCAAGAACACGGGTTGCCCTTGCTCGTGCATGGGGAAGTCACCGATCCGGCCGTCGACCTTTTCGACCGTGAGGCCGTATTCATTGACAGGGTCATGATTCCACTGCGCCGGGCATTTCCGGGACTGAAGGTGGTGTTCGAACATTTGACCACCAGCAACGGCGTCGACTATGTAAGCGACGCGCAGGGGCCTATTGGCGCGACGATCACCGCGCATCACCTGCTGTACAACCGCAACGCCATTTTCCAGGGTGGCATACGGCCTCACTGGTATTGCCTGCCGGTACTCAAGCGCGAGAAACATCGTTTGGCCTTGATCCACGCCGCAACCGGCGGTAACCCGCGTTTCTTTCTGGGGACAGACAGCGCGCCGCATCCGCGTGGGCTCAAGGAGCAGGCCTGCGGCTGTGCCGGATGCTACACCGCCCTGCACGCCATGGAGCTTTACGCGACAGCGTTCGACTCGGTTGGCAGGCTTGACGCCCTGGAAGGCTTTGCCAGCAGAAATGGGCCGGCGTTTTATGGCTTGCCCGTCAATCTGGGCTGCATCACCCTTGAGCATACCGCTTACGAAATTCCGCAAGAACTGCCAATGGGTGACTCCACCGTGGTGCCGCTGGCTGCCGGAGAATCACTGCCGTGGCGCCTGCGCGAGGCGCACGCCTAGGGCCCCAGGCGAGTCGAGCCTGGTCCGGGTTGGTCAGTTACCCTGCTTGGCTTCAAGTGCTTCCCAGCGCGCAAATAGCTCTGCCATTTTTTCTTCCAGCTCTGTCAGCTCGTGGTTGATGCGCACGATTTCGTCAGGAGCGTCCCGGTACAGGCTGCCGTTGGCCAGCGTTTCAGTCAGCTCGTGTTGTCGGGCTTCAAGCCCGGCGATGGTCTCGGGGATCTCGTCCAGTTCGCGCTGTTCCCATGACGTGATACGTGCGGCTTTGCCGGGCTTGGCGCGTGCAGGTGGCGTGTCGCCGGCTTTTTCCCCCGCCGGGGTATTGTGTGGCGAGGTACGTTGCGTCGACGTCGTGCCCGGCGTCGACGGCAAGACTGCGGCATCCTGCCCGGAAGGTCGTTGTGCCAGCCATTCGTCGTAGCCGCCGACGTATTCCTGCCAACGGCCGCCGCCCTCGGCGGCGAGGGTCTGGGTGACGACGTTATTGAGGAATTCGCGGTCGTGGCTGACGACAAGCACCGTGCCCGTGTACTCCTGGAGCAATTCTTCGAGGAGCTCCAGCGTTTCGATGTCCAGATCGTTGGTGGGCTCGTCCATGACCAGTACGTTGGTCGGCCGCGCGAAGAGGCGGGCAAGGACCAGTCTCGCGCGTTCTCCCCCCGACAGGCTGCTTACTGGTGATTTCGCCCGTGCGGGCGAAAATAGGAAATCCTCCAGATAGCTCATGATGTGTTTGCGCTGGTTGCCGATTTCCACCCATTCGCTACCCGGGCTGATGGTGTCTGCAACGGTGGCGTCCTCGTCCAGCTGTGAGCGCATCTGATCGAAGTAGCCGATGGTCAGGTTGGTTCCCAGCCTGACTTCGCCCTGGTTGGGCTGCAACTTGCCAAGTATGATCCGGATAAGTGTGGTCTTGCCCACTCCGTTGGGGCCGACGAGGCCGATGCGGTCCTTGCGCAGGATGGTCGTTGAAAGGTCATGCACCAGGGGCTGGGACCCGTACGAGAAACTGACATGCTTGAGTTCGGCAACCAGTTTTCCCGAGCGCTGGCCCTCGGCGATGGCCAGGTTCACGTTGCCGACACGCTCACGCCGGGCCCGGCGTTCAATGCGCAACTGCTCAAGACGGCGTACGCGCCCTTCATTGCGGGTGCGGCGCGCTTCAATGCCTTTGCGTATCCACACCTCTTCCTGGGCCAGCACTTTGTCGAATTTGGCGCTTTGCTGCCTTTCGGCTTCCAGCCACTCGGTCTTGCGCTGTTGCCAGAACGTAAAATTGCCTGGAAAGCTGAGCAGCTGGCCGCGGTCCAGTTCAACGATGCGCGTGGTGACGACATCCAGAAAGCGCCTGTCATGCGTGACCACGATTACGCTGCACTTGGCGTTCAGCAGGCGTTGCTCCAGCCAGTCAATGCCCGTGAAGTCCAGATGGTTGGTCGGCTCATCCAGCAGCAGCAGATCAGGCTCATCGGCGAGCGCGCGTGCCAATGCCACGCGTTTGCGCATGCCGCCCGACAGGCCCGCAATCGGGGCGTCGGCGCGTAGATTGAGCTCGCTGATCAAGGCCTGTGCGCGCGCAGGCCTTGCCCAGTCTTCGCTCTCGTTGACGTCGCCGCACAACTCTTCGAACACGGTCAGTGATTCGTCCAGGTCGGGTTCCTGTTCAACCGTGGCGACCTTCAGCCCGCCCAGGCGCATGACTTCACCGTCGTCGGGTATGACCCGGCCATCGAGTATTTTCAGTAGCGATGACTTGCCGGCGCCGTTGCGTCCGATAAGACCGATGCGCTCTTTGGGCTGCACCGCCAGTTCGGTATGGTCAAGCAGCGGGTGATGTCCATAGGCAAGCTGGACATTGGTCAGGGAAATCAGGGTGGTCATACGTACATGCGCGGAAAAAAGTGACGACAGGCCTCTATTGTCGCAGGTTGCTTCGTCTTGCGTGGGTTGGGGGCCGAATGCGCCACACGCGGCTCGTGCCACTGCCATTCGAGCCGGGAAGATTCGGCGGACGGCACGAGGCTACTCAGCCGGCAGTGCCCGAGGAGTGCTGGCCACATGGGGCAGGATGATTTTGCGCCAATGTCCTATACAATGTCAGCGCAGGGCAGATTGGGCAATCGCGGTATTTTCAATATCGAGGAAGGTCCGGACTCCATAGGGCGGGATAACGGCTAACGGCCGTCCGGCTGCTGCCATGCTTCGGCAAGGCGGCGTGCCGAGGAATAGGGCCACAGAGACGAGTCTGCGGCGCGGGCGTGCTTGGCACGCACTGACACGGCCACCTCCGTGTTACGTGTTCTGGTCAGCCAGGGTGCGGCATCGCAGGGTGAAACGCGGCAACCTCTATCCGGAGCAACATCAAATAGGCATGCGTCTGGCACTTGTGCCAACAGGGCGGTCCGTCCGAGCATGCGGGTAGATGGCTAGAGTGCGGTGGCAATGCCGCACCCAGAGGAATGATTGCCCGCCAAGTTCGCTTGGTGTACAGAATCCGGCCTATAGATCTGTCCTGCCTTTTCTGGAGCCACTCCTGGAAGTTCGTTGTCGAGGATTTCGGGGCCGCGTGTTGCGCGTCTGTTTCGGGCCAGCGTTATTTCAGGGTCGCGTGGATCGTCCGTCACATGATCCCGATATCGCCTGGGGCTGGAAGCGAAGAACACGGATAGCCGCCGCCGAATCGTTTACTTTCCCTTTCGTTTCTCTGCTGCGGTTTACAAAGTACTTGTAGATCGATCTGCAATTTCTTGATTTCCCTATGGATTTTTTTATACGAACCCCGTAACTGTGGTCCTAAGTGCTTGTTGTGATTGGAAAAACTGCAACTTAGCGCTTGACCAGATGCTTTTGATCCCGTAGAGTGGGAAAAAGTAGGGTTTTGTGTAAAAAAGTGGGGGAATAATTTGTTCCAGGGAAGTAGTGCACTCACATTGGATGTGAAGGGGAGGGTCTCGATACCCACCCGGCATCGTGACGCGCTAATTTCGCAGGTTGAGGGGCGTTTGACCCTCACACGCCACCCCGATGGCTGTCTGCTGGTGTATCCGCGCACGGTTTGGGAACAGCGCCGTACGCAAATTGCCACCTTCCCCATGTCGGCCCGTTCATTGCAACGTCTGCTGCTGGGTAGCGCGCAGGACGTTGAAATGGATGGATCGGGGCGCATTTTGATTTCGCCTGAACTGCGCAGTGCTGCGGGGTTGGTGCGCGAAGTCATGCTTTTGGGGATGGGAAGCCATTTCGAGTTGTGGGATGCCGCAGAATGGTCGCGCCGCGAGGCTGAAGACCTGGCCAAGGGCATGTCTGATGCCCTTGAGAATTTTTCTTTTTAAGGGCGCCCATGGAGCTTGCACATCGGTCCGTGCTGTTGGAGCCTACGGTCAGCGCCCTGATTGACAACGATTTTGGCCGCAAACATAGGCGCATCAACGAGACCGATCGGGCGTTCTCACGGTTGGGCGGCGTGTTCGTCGATGGAACGTTTGGGCGCGGGGGGCATAGCCGCCGCTTGCTGAGCAAGCTCACCGCCGACGCCAGGCTGGTGGCTTTCGACAAGGATCCGCAGGCTGTTGCCGTTGCCCGTGAGCTTGCCGACGAAGACCGTCGCGTTCAGGTCGTTCACAGCGGCTTTGCGGCGATGGATCGAGAGCTGGCGGCGTTGAATATAGATCACGTCAGTGGCGTGATGCTGGATTTGGGAGTGTCGTCTCCGCAGATTGACGATGCTGAGCGCGGTTTTTCGTTTATGCGTGAAGGCCCTCTGGATATGCGCATGGACACCAGCCGCGGCGTTACGGCCGCGGAATGGCTGGCATCCGCCAGCGTCGAGGAAATTAAGGAGGTCATAGCAAAATATGGCGAAGAACGGTTTGCTTTCAAGATTGCAAAGGCGGTTGTTGCTCGCCGCGAATCCAGGCCGATGCGCACAACGCTCGACCTCGCCGAGCTCGTCGCCAGTGTCGTCCGTACGCGCGAAAAGGGTCAACACCCGGCCACTCGCACCTTTCAGGCTTTACGGATTTACCTCAATGAAGAACTCGAGGAACTCGCGGGCGCCCTCGCGGCAGTTCTAAGAATCCTGGCGCCAGGAGGGCGCCTGGCCGTAATCAGTTTTCATTCTCTTGAAGACCGCATGGTCAAGCAGTGCATTGCGGCTGCCTCGCGCCCGGGCGAGGCGCAGGCGCGGTTGCCCATTCGGGAAAGGGACATGCCGCAGCCTGTGCTGGAATCGCTGGGGCGCGTGTTGCCTCGTGATGATGAAATAGGAGAAAACGTTCGTGCCCGGTCCGCGGTCCTACGCGTTGCCGAGCGTACGTCGGTTCCACTGCCGCCCGATCAGGGCGCTTCTTTTATCAACACCGCCGCTTTGGTCCGCCGGGCCGCGCGACACGCGCACAGGGGGAAATAATGGGCCGCCTTTGTATCGTGGTCGCGGCACTGCTGATGTCGTCGGCGGTATCCCTTGTTACTGCACGATTCCAGTCGCGCCAGCTGTTTGTGGCTTCTGAGCGGCTGGATTCCAAGGCACGTGAGCTGGAGATCGACTGGCGCCGTCTGCAGTTGGAGCGTGCAGAACAGGCACGCAATGCGCGTATTGACGAGATTGCTCGCGATGACCTGAAAATGGTGCCCGTGTCGCCCAGCAGTACGATTTACATTACGAGTGCGTCGGCACCCAGCGCTGTTTCGAATGCGGCTGGGAGAAATCCATGAAACGCGGCCGCTTTTATAATAGCCCTGTTCTGAATGTTCAAATGCCCTTGTGGCGTGCCCGGCTGGTACTGGTTCTGTTGATGCTGGGTTTTGTGGCATTGGCGGTGAAGGCATTGTATTTGCAAGGCATGTCCCAGGATTTTTTGCAGCAACAGGGTGAGCTGCGCTACGAGCGCACCCTTATTTTGCCGGCAACTCGCGGCAAGATCTTTGATCGCACCGGGTCTGTCGTGTTGGCTTCCAGCGTACCGGTGCGCGCGATCTGGGCCATTCCCGAAGACACCAAAGGGGATGACCCCAAAGAGATCCAGGAATTGGCCGGGCTTCTGGACATGCCTGTTACCGAGATACAGCGGCGTCTGTCCAAGGAAGACAAGAATTTTGTCTACTTGAAACGCCAGGTCTCTCTTGACCTGGCGGCCCGCATCAAGAAACTGAAGATTCCGGGCATTCATCAACAGGAAGAGATGCGCCGGTTCTATCCCGAAGGCGGTGTGATGGCCCACGTGGTGGGCTTCACAAATATCGAGGATCATGGGATCGAGGGAATGGAACTGGCCCACGATGCCGAACTTTCGGGACAACCGGGAAGCCGGCGGGTCATCAAGGACCGCCTGGGCCGGATCGTGGAGGACGTGAAGACAGTGGTGCCCCCCGTTGATGGTCAGGATTTGAGCCTGTCCATCGATGCGGGCGTCCAGTTCGACACGTATTCGGCGCTGAAAAAGGCCATGGAAGAGCACCAGGCCAAGTCGGCGGCAGCCATCGTCGTGGATGCGCGTACCGGAGAAGTCCTGGCCATGGTCAACCTGCCCACGTACGATCCCAATGATCGCGAGGATCGCAAGGGGCCGGCATTGCGCAACCGGGTCATTACCGACACGTTCGAGCCGGGCTCCATCATGAAGCCGTTTACCGCCGCCCTGGCGCTTGACCTGGGCCGGATCACGACCTCGACGATGTTCAACACCGGCAATGGCCATTATCACTACCAGGGTGTCACCATCTCGGATGTCAGTCGCAACGGTGTGCTGAACATTGCCGGCATTTTGCGTCGTTCCAGCAATATCGGCATGACCATGGTTTCCGAGTTGCTGACTTCGCAGGAAATGTGGACGAAGTTCACCCAGCTGGGTTTTGGCCGTGCCCCGCAAGCCGATTTTCCCGGTGTGGCGACGGGCAGGCTGCGCCCCTGGGAGCGCTGGCGTCCCATTGAGCGCGCCACGATGGCGTATGGATATGGCCTGTCCGTTTCGCTGCTGCAGATCGCTCATGCCTATACGGCATTTGCACGCAATGGCGATATGGTTTCCCTGACGCTGTTGAAGCGGCGTGCCAAACCCACCAGCGTCCAGGTCTATACGCCTCGCGTGGCAGGTCTGATACGCGCCATGCTTGAGGCCGCTGCCGGGCCTGAAGGGGCCAAGCTGGCGCAGGTCAAGGGCTATCGTGTGGCGGGCAAAAGCGGCACGGCGCGGCAAATTGTCAATGGTCGTTACAGCACCAAGCAGTTTCGTGGGTCATTTGTGGGTTTCGCACCCGTTTCCGATCCGCGTATCGTCGTGGCTGTGACGATGGACGAACCGAAGGTAGGCGGCTATTACGGTGGCCGGATAGCCGCCCCGGTGTTCTCGTCTATTGTGGCCAGCACCTTGCGTCGCATGGGCGTGCAGCCCGACGCACCCGACGCCCTGGTGGCGGTGGGTCCGAAAGAGGAGCTGAAACGATGATGGCAACGGAAAAAATCATCGAGTGGCTCAAAGACACGGTCGCTTCTTCGGCCAACCTGCATCTGGATTCGCGCCAGGTTGAACGGGGGGATGTGTTCTTCGCCTGCCGTGGCAGCGTGACGGACGGGCATCTTTATATTCAGCAGGCCATCGACAACGGCGCTGCCGCCATTGTCATGCAGCCGGCAGGCAAGGCGGGGCAGTCGTTTCCCGTACCGGTGCTCGAGGTGGATGATTTGCCGGCGGAACTGGGTGCGGTGGCGCATGCGTGGTATGGCAAGCCTTCTGAAACCTTGTCAGTGATTGCCGTTACCGGCACCAACGGCAAGACGACGACCGTACAGTGGCTGGCTGCGGCCCTGAACGCCGGGAAGGTGCCTTGCGGCGCCATTGGCACGTTGGGCGTCATGATGCCCGACGGCTCGAACCTCGGAGGCGCGCTGACTACCCCCGACGTGCTGACTACACACCGCAGCCTGGCGGCAATTCGCGACGCGGGGGGTAAGGTCGCGGCCATCGAAGCGTCGTCGATCGGGCTCGACCAGGGACGCCTGGATCATGTGCGCATAGAGATAGCCGGGTTCACCAACCTTACGCACGATCATCTTGACTATCACAAGACGGTAGAGCGCTATAAAAAGGCCAAGTTCGCCCTCTTTGACTGGCCGGGGTTGCAGCATGCCGTCATCAACGTTGACGACGCGGCGGGTGTTGAACTGGCCAGCGCCATCGCCTCGCGTGAACCCCTTACGTATTCTCTGGGCGTGAACGACACTGCCCTGATCCAGGCCCGCGACATTCAGACGGGCACGTACGGACTCATTTTCAATCTTGAAACGCGGGATGGCGCGGCGCAAATCGTGACACGGCTGGTGGGGCAGCACAATATCGCCAACCTGCTGCTGGTGGCCGGGGTGCTCCAGTATCTGGGCTGGCCACTGGCGCGGATTGCGCGTGTGCTGGCGACGTTGCGCCCGGTTCAGGGGAGGCTGCAGGTTGTCGAGCCCGAAGCCTGCGGCGACGCCACGAGCGCCACACCCATGGTCATAGTCGATTATGCGCATACGCCCGATGCACTTGAGCGCGCCCTGGTGGCGCTGCGGGAAGTTGCAGACGCACGTGTTGGCCGGCTGATCTGCGTGTTCGGCTGCGGCGGCCATCGGGACCGTGCCAAGCGCCCGCTCATGGGTCGAATTGCCGAGCGCCTGGCCGATCGGGTCATTGTGACCAGCGACAATCCGCGCGACGAAGATCCGCACGCCATCCTTAAGGAAATTCTGACTGGCATGAAGCAGCCTCCCACTGTCGAGGTGGATCGGGCTTGCGCAATTCTGTCGGCCATATGGAATGCGCAGCCCCAGGACGTTGTGTTGCTGGCTGGCAAGGGTCATGAAACCTATCAGGAAGTGCAAGGGGTACGCACGACGTTCGACGACCGGGAATGGTCGCGTTTTGCACTGACGTGGATGCGTGGCGCATTGCTCAGCATGGATTCACGCTCCATCTCGCCGGGACAGATATTCCTGGCGTTCAAGGGCGACACGTTCGACGGACACGATTATCTTGACCAGGTGCATCTGGCAGGTGCGTGCGCGGCCATTGTCGAGCACCGACGCGCCAACGTGGCGTTGCCCCAGTTTGAACTTGGCGATACGCATCTGGCTCTGGGAAAAATGGGTGCCATGTGGCGTCGGCGTTTTGATGATTTGCCGGCGATTGCCGTGACTGGAAGCAATGGCAAGACGACGACCAAGGAAATGGTTGCATCCATCCTGAAGGCGTGGCACGGCGAGCGAGAGTCGCTGGCAACGGCCGGCAATTTCAATAATGACATTGGTGTTCCCGTGTCGCTGCTGCGTCTTGCCAGCGAGCATCGTTCGGCGGTGTTTGAGCTGGGCATGAATCATCCGGGCGAGATCGCCAGGCTGGCCTGGATGGTGCGCCCCACGATTGCGCTGGTCAACAATGCGCAGCGTGAGCATCAGGAGTTCATGCACACTGTCGAGGCAGTCGCGCGGGAAAATGGCGCTGTGCTGTTGGCCCTGCCGCAGGATGGTGTGGCTGTTTTCCCGGGTGATGACACGTACTCGGGATTGTGGCGTGATCTGGCTGCTCCCCGTCGCTGCATTACTTTCGGCATGGACGCAGCTTTCGACGTGCATGTCGATCAGATTCACGCAGAGTCCACACGGACATTGTGTCGGTTGCATACCCCCGTTGGTGAGTGCCTGGTAGAGCTGCGGGCCCCCGGTCTGCATAATCTGCGCAACGCCATGGCAGCGGCCGCATGCGCTGTGGCGGCAGGTGCGCCTCTTGATGTCATCAGTCAGGGTCTTGGAGACTTCCATCCGGTCTTTGGACGCATGCAGCCGCATCAGCTGGAGGACGGCGTGCAGTTGATCGACGACACCTACAATGCCAACCCGGATTCGGTGCGTGCGGCTATTGATGTATTGGCCGGCCTGGGTGGCACCACCGTACTCGCGTTGGGCGACATGGCCGAGGTGGGTGATCAAGGTGAGGCCATGCATGCGGAGGTTGGCGCGTACGCCAGTGAGCGCGGGATCAGTACATTGCTGACGTACGGGCTGGCGGCGCGGCACGCTGCGCAGGCATTTGGCGCGGGAGCAACGGCGTTTGATTCCATCGACGAGCTGATCGCGTGTCTGGTGGCGCTGGCGCCTGCCAATATTCTGGTCAAGGGATCACGCAGTACGCATATGGAGCGTGTTGTACGAGGTTTTATGGAATGGGTGATGAATAATAAGAACAAGGGGGAGCACGATGCTGCTTGAACTGGCGCGCTGGCTGTCGGATGCCCATCTACGCGCTTTTGGCGTGTTCGAATATATTACGTTGCGCGCCATGATGGCTTGTGGCACCGCCTTGATCATCGGTCTGTATGCCGGACCGCGTGTCATCCGCAAGCTGACCGAAATGAAAATCGGCCAGGCCGTGCGCACGTACGGGCCCGAATCTCATTTGAGCAAGAGTGGCACGCCCACCATGGGTGGTGTCCTGATTCTGATTTCAATAGCCGTCAGCACGTTGCTGTGGGCTGACTGGGCGAATCGTTTTGTCTGGGTGGTGCTGCTGGTCACGTTTGGGTTTGGCTGGGTTGGCTGGGCGGATGATTACAAGAAGGTCGTCAATCATGACCCGGAAGGCATGTCGCCGAGGCGCAAGTTCTTTTGGCAGGCGCTGATCGGAATCGTGGCATCCATTTATCTTACGTTTGCCGTGGCGGCGCCCGCGAATGCCGATCTGTGGCCACTGTTCCGCGACTGGGTGCTTAGCGGGTTCACGATGCCGCTACCAACGCGCGCCGACCTGATTGTTCCATTCTTCAAAAGTGTGAGCTATCCGTTGGGTGTGTTCGGTTTTGCCACGCTGACCTGGCTGGTGATTGTGGGTTGCAGCAACGCGGTAAATCTGACCGATGGCCTGGACGGGCTTGCCATCATGCCGACGGTCATGGTCGGCTCCGCACTTGGCATCTTCGCCTATGTCGTGGGCCGTGTCGATTACTCGCGGTATCTGCTGTTTCCCTACATACCCGGAGCATCCGAGCTGATGGTGCTGTGTGCCGCAATTGCCGGCGCGGGCCTGGCCTTCTTATGGTTCAACGCCTATCCGGCTCAAGTCTTCATGGGTGATGTCGGTGCGCTTGCGCTGGGCGGCGCGCTGGGCACGATTGCGGTCATCGTGCGTCAGGAGATTGTGCTTTTTGTCATGGGTGGGGTGTTCGTTGTAGAGACGCTGTCGGTCATGCTGCAGGTGTCGTATTTCAAGTACACGAAAAAGCGATATGGACAGGGGCGGCGAATTTTCCGAATGGCTCCATTGCATCATCACTTTGAGGTGAGCGGCTGGAAAGAGACGCAGGTGGTGGTGCGTTTCTGGATTATTACCATGATGCTGGTGCTGATTGGCCTGGCGACATTGAAACTGCGATGAATACTTATTCTTTTCCGTCGATCGAAGCGGGTACGCTGACCCTTATTCTGGGGTTGGGCGAGACGGGTGTTGCTGCGGCATTGTGGTGCGCGAGGCATGGTGCCTGCCTGCGCGTGCTGGATACTCGCGTACAGCCCGGCGGTCTGGGTGCGCTGCAGGCGGGGCTGGACAGTGCCGACGTGGATTTCCGGCTTGGTGAAGAGCACATGAACGAAGACGCGCTGACCGACGTGACGCGTATCGTCCTTAGTCCGGGGTTGGCGCCGTCGCACGAGCCGGTCAAGTCGTTTCTGGCCCTGGCCGCCGCGCGGCAAATAGAAATACTGGGTGAAATCGAGCTGTTCGCGCGTGCGCTGGCCGACATGGCCGAGCAGGGCTATCGCCCGAATGTTCTGGCGGTAACCGGAACAAACGGCAAGACAACCGTCACGGTCATGACGCGACTGCTGGTGCAGGCCTGCGGGCGCACTGCCCGTGCGGCGGGCAATATCAGTCCGGCAGCCCTGGCGGCCTTGAGCGACGCCATCGATCGCGCTGAACTGCCCGATGTGTGGGTGCTGGAGCTGTCCAGCTTCCAGATGGAGTCCACCTCGTCGCTGGTGCCGGATGCAGCCACTGTGTTGAATGTGACTCAGGATCATCTGGACTGGCACGGGTCCATGCAGGCTTATGCCGGGGCGAAGGCAAAATTGCTGGCGATGTCCAAAGTGGCGGTGGTGAATCGTGACGATCCACTGGTGACAGCCATGGTTGTCGGTCGCGATGTCAGCACAGTGCAGTCCTTTGGTAGCGACACACCCCGTTGGGTAGGCGACTTGGGGCTGGAGGTCAGCCATGGCGTCGCCTGGCTTTGCGCCAATGTGCCCGAAGATTTTGATTTGCCGGCGTCAGGCCAGCGCAAGCGGCGCAAAGCCGCTTCGCAGCCCGAGCGTGAAACCGGCATTCTTTCGCGTTTGATGCCAGCTGATGCGTTGCGGGTGCGGGGCCGGCACAACGCGCTCAACGCGCTGGCAGCGCTTGCGTTGGCGCGCAGCCTGGGCCTAGGTTGGGCGCCGATGTTGCGCGCACTCAGGGATTACGGCGGTGAGCCCAATCGCGCCGAATTTGTTCGTGCCATTGCCGGCGTTGATTTCGTCAACGACAGCAAGGGAACAAACGTGGGAGCCACGGTAGCCGCGCTTAATGGGCTGGGCCAGAAATCCGTCCTGATTGCAGGGGGCTTGGGCAAGGGGCAAGATTTTTCACCATTGCTTGATGTGGTGCGCACGCATGGCCGTGCGGTGGTTCTCATAGGCCGGGATGGCCCCATTATTGGTGATGCGCTGGCCGCAGCGGGTTTACCCATTGAGCATTGCACCACGCTTGCGCAAGCCGTGGCGCGAGGGTTTGCGCTTGCACAGCCCGGCGATGCCGTATTGTTGTCACCCGCATGCGCCAGCATGGACATGTTCCGCAACTACAAGCATCGCGGCGCGGAATTTGTTGAAGCGGTGCGCAGCTTGGCGCTTGATAGCGGAGAGATGGCATGAGCCTGTTCGCCGATCTGACCTCGGGTGTAAATGCCGTACGGCCCGGCCGGACGTCCATGCCCAATTTTGACATGGGTGTCATCATCGCGACCATCGCACTGGTGATGTTTGGTCTGCTTATGGTGTATTCGGCTTCCATCGCTCTGGCAGATGGGCCGCGCTATGAGAGCTATGGCCGTTTCTATTTTGTGGCCCGGCATGCGTTGTTCGCGCTTATCGGCGTGCTTTCCGTTGCGTTTGTATTAAGCATTCCCATGAAGGTCTGGAACAAGATGGCCGTGCCGCTGTTTATTCTAAGCATGGTGTTGCTGCTGATTGTGCTTGTCCCGGGCGTTGGCCGCGAAGTGAACGGCGCCCGGCGCTGGCTGCCTCTGGGGCCGCTGAACTTCCAGCCGTCCGAACTCATGAAAGTAGCCATCATTCTGTATGCCGCCGACTATACGGTGCGCAAGCAGGAGCACCTGCATACGTTTCTGCGTGGGTTTGTACCGATGGCCACCGCACTGGCTGCGGTCGGTATGGTGCTGCTTCTGGAGCCCGATCTGGGGGCGTTCATGGTGATAGTGGCCATTGCCGTGGGCATACTTTTCATTGGTGGCATTAACGGCAAGCTGTTTTCCAGTCTGCTGGCTGTGCTTGTGTCCAGTTTCCTTTTGTTGATCTGGGCGTCGCCGTGGAGGCGCGAGCGTCTGTTCGTATATCTGGACCCATGGAATCCGGAGAACACGTATGGCAGTGCCTATCAGTTGTCGCATTCGCTGATCGCTTTCGGCCGTGGCGAGTGGCTGGGAGTGGGCCTGGGCAACAGTATCGAGAAACTGCATTACCTGCCCGAGGCGCATACCGATTTTATTGTCGCCGTCATTGGCGAAGAACTCGGGTTTGTTGGCGTAGCCTGCCTGATCTGCGTTTTTGCTTTTCTCGTATGGCGCGGCTTCGACATCGGACGTCAGGCGATCGCAATGGAAAGGATCTTCAATGGCCTGGTGGCGCAAGGTGTGGCGTTGTGGTTTGGGGTACAGACTTTCATCAATATCGGAGTTTGCGTGGGCCTGCTGCCGACCAAGGGATTGACCTTGCCGCTGGTCAGCTACGGCGGCTCCGGCATTGTCATGAATCTTATTGCCGTGGCACTGTTGCTGCGAGTGGATTATGAGAACCGGAACATGATGCGGGGTAAGCGGACATGACAGCGCGCACCTTGTTGATTATGGCTGGCGGTACTGGCGGACATATTATGCCGGGCCTGGCCGTGGCGCACGAAATGCATCAGCGTGGCTGGCGTGTCGTGTGGCTGGGTCACCCGGAGCACATGGAAGGGCGTCTTGTGCCTGCGCACAATATAGATATGGTGACGATGCGTTTTTCGGGCGTGCGTGGCAAAGGTGTCGCTGCACTCGTGAAACTGCCGTTTACGTTGTTTGCGGCGTGTGTGCAGGCATTGCGCCGCCTGCGGGAAGTTCGGCCGGACGTGGTGCTTGGCATGGGAGGTTATGTGGCTTTTCCCGGTGGCCTGATGGCCGCCTTGCGCCGCATTCCACTTGTCATTCATGAGCAGAACGCCGTGGCCGGCACGGCCAATCGTTGGCTTGCCAAAGTTGCGCGCAAGGTTCTGGTCGGTTTTCCGGGCGCGTTGCCGGGTGCGTTGATGGTTGGCAATCCCGTGCGGCAAGAGGTGCTGCGGCTACCTTTGGCCGCACAACGATATGGGGCGCGTCAAGGGGCGCTGAATATGCTGGTCGTAGGCGGAAGCCTTGGTGCCCAGGCGCTTAATTCCATCGTGCCCGAGGCGCTGGCGCAAATGAGCGCGGGTGATCGTCCGAACGTCGTGCATCAGGCCGGAGAACAGCATCTTGAGGCCGTGCGCGCTACTTATGACCGCCTGGGTGTCGAGGTGCGGTGCGTGGGGTTTATCGACGATATGGCAGCGGCGCTGGCGCAAGCGGACCTGCTGGTTTGCCGCGCTGGTGCGATGACGGTTGCCGAGGTGGCGGCAGCGGGAGTGGCCGCGTTGTTTGTGCCATTGCCTGGCGCCATCGATGATCATCAGACGGCCAACGCCAGCTATTTAAGTGAATGCCACGGCGGCTGGTTGCAAAGACAGTCCGAGTTTTCGGCCTCATGGCTTGCCCTGTGGCTCAAAGCGCGTACGCGCCAGGAACTGCTTCAGGTGGCGGCTCATGCTCATGAGCATGCAAGTCTGACTGCGACACAGCAGATTGCGGACGCGTGCGAGCAGGTATCAAGGAGGGCTGCATGAAACATAGAATACGCAGTCTGCATTTTGTTGGGATCGGCGGCTCGGGCATGAGTGGCATCGCGGAAGTTCTGCTTAACCTTGGCTATATCATCAGTGGCTCGGATATTCAGGAATCGGCGGTTACCCGTCGCCTCGCGAGTCTGGGTGCCAAGGTCACCATTGGGCACGATGCTGCCAATATCAAGGGTGCCGGTGCGCTCGTAACGTCGACGGCTGTGGCTGGAGACAACCCGGAAGTGATTGCTGCGAGGGCCGCACACATTCCCGTGGTACCACGGGCGCTGATGCTGGCGGAGCTTATGCGCCTGAAGCGCGGCATAGCCGTTGCTGGCACGCATGGCAAGACCACGACTACCAGCCTGGTGGCCAGTGTGTTGGCTGGTGGTGGGCTTGATCCTACGTTCGTGATTGGTGGGCGCCTGACGTCGGCGGGTGCCAATGCCCGTCTGGGCCAGGGCGAGTACATCGTGGTCGAGGCGGACGAGTCGGACGCGTCGTTCCTGAATTTGCTGCCGGTGATGGCTGTCATCACGAATATCGACGTGGACCACATGGACACGTATGGTCACGACGTCGCCAAGCTCAAGAGCGCCTTCATCGAGTTCACACATCGCCTGCCTTTTTATGGCAGCGCCATCGTATGTAGCGATGACGCCAATGTGCGCGAGATTCTTCCTTTCATTTCACGTCCGGTGACGACGTACGGACTGAACGCCGATGCTCTTGTCCGGGCCCAGAACGTGCGTGCGCATGGCACGGTGATGCACTTTGATGTTGAACGCCGCAGCGCGTCGGGGAGCCTGCCGTCGTTGTCGCTCACATTGAATCTTCCGGGGGTGCATAACGTGCTTAATGCCCTGGCTGCCGTTGCCGTGGCGACCGAACTGGGGGTACCGGATGCTGCTATCGCCGAAGCGCTGGCCGTGTTTACGGGCGTGGGTCGCCGCTTTACCCAGCATGGTGTTTTTCCCGTGCCGGCAACGCAGGGCGGCGGGGAATTCACGCTTGTTGATGATTATGGCCATCACCCGGTGGAAATGGCGGCAACACTCGCAGCGGCGCGTGGCGCCTGGCCGGGACGCCGTATTGTGCTGGCTTTCCAACCGCACAGGTATACGCGCACGCGCGATTGTTTTGAAGATTTTGTCAAGGTGCTCAGTTCGGCGGATGCGGTGTTGCTCACCGACGTATATCCGGCGGGTGAACAGCCGTTGGTCGCGGCGGATGGACGCTCGCTCGCCCGCGCCATACGCGTGGCGGGCAAGGTCGAGCCGATATTTGTCGAGGACGTTGCGGATTTGCCGCAGGCCGTCGTTGATTTCGTGGTGGGAGGCGACGTGGTAATAGTGATGGGGGCTGGATCCATCAGCAAGGTTCCCGCGCGCATAGGAGAACTGGCATGATCACGCCGTTCGGGCATGTTGGAGTGCTATACGGTGGCCGTTCGGCAGAGCGAGAGGTCTCGCTCATGTCAGGAACAGGTGTCTGCGCCGCGTTGCGCGCCGAGGGCGTGGATGCGCACTTGTTCGATACCGGAACACGCACGCTCATCGATCTGGCCAATGCC
This sequence comes from Burkholderiaceae bacterium, assembly GCA_004322135.1. GTDB lineage: Bacteria > Pseudomonadota > Gammaproteobacteria > Burkholderiales > Burkholderiaceae_B > Eoetvoesia. The sequence continues at coordinate 18,329 of SCSG01000043.1, forward strand.
GGGTTCGATCGAGTGTTCATTGCGCTGCACGGGCGCTACGGCGAAGACGGAACCGTGCAGGGTATGCTCGAGCTGATGCGCGTGCCGTACACCGGCAGCGGCACGCTGGCGTCCAGTTTGGCCATGGACAAGATCATGACCAAGAAGGTGTGGCTGGAGTGCGGGTTGCCCACCCCTGCTTATGCAGTGCTTGCCGGTGCTGCCGATTTTGATCGGTCCATTGCCGACCTCGGTCTGCCGCTTATCGTGAAGCCGCCCCACGAGGGTTCGACGCTGGGCCTGACACGGGTGACCGAAGCATCCCAGATGCCGGCGGCGTATGCGCTCGCGGCGCGCTACGATGCTCAGGTGCTGGCCGAGGCGTTTGTTGCCGGCCGTGAATTGACCGTGCCGATATTGGGCAAGGGCAGCACGGCGCGGGCGCTGCCGATCGTGGAAATTGTGGCGCCTCAGGGCAATTATGACTACGAGCACAAATATGCGTCGAACGACACTCAGTATATTTGCCCCGCTCGACTGGACCCGGCACTTGCCCGCGAGGTGCAGCGGCTTGCTGTGGAGTCTTATACCTCGCTTGGTTGTGAAGGCTGGGGCCGCGCCGATTTCATGCTGGATGCCCAGGACAGACCCTGGCTGCTGGAAATGAATACGTCGCCAGGCATGACCAGCCATTCGCTGGTGCCCATGGGGGCCAAGGCCGAGGGTATGAGTTATAGCCAGCTTTGCCTGACCATTCTCCAAAGCGCGTCCTGCAAAGTGCAGCCGCCGCCCGGTTCGTACTGAGAAGGGGGAACTGGATAGTGTTCAATGACGCCCGCCTCACCAACTTCCTGGCCAACACGCTTGCGCTGTTGGCAGTGGTGGCTATTGTCGCGAGCGTCGTCATCTGGGTGGCACAGCGCCCGTATTTTGCCATTGCCCAGATTCAGATCGAGCCGTTTCAGGCCAGTGCGCTGAACTATGTATCGGCGGCAACCGTTCAGGCCACGATAGCCGGTCGCGTGAAGGGGAATTTCTTTACTGTGAATCTGGACAAGACACGAACGTTGCTTGAATCCGTGCCGTGGGTGCGCCATGTGCGCGTTCGTCGAGTCTGGCCCAACGCGTTGCGTGTGCAGATTGAAGAGCAGCAGCCGCTGGCCTTGTGGAATGAGGACCAGATGATCAATACCTGGGGCGAGGCGTTCACTGCCAATCAGGGAGAGCTGCCTGACGATGCCAACCTGCCTCACTTCTACGGGCCGGACAATTCCGAACGGCTGGTTGTGCAGCGTTATGCCGAGATCGCCCGCTGGTTCGCTCCACTCAATCTGCACGTTCGTGAAATTACGCTTAGCCCGCGTTATGCCTGGTCGGTGGAAATGTCCAACGGGTTGCGCTTGAGCCTGGGCCGGGATCCGGCCGCGGACGTTGCCGATCCGCATGGGCGTTCGGGGGCGTTGCCGTTCGCCGCACGAATTGAACGCTTTGTGAACGCCTGGCCAATACTGGTCAAGCGCCTGAGTGATCGCGTGGTAAGCAGTGCCGATTTACGTTATGCCAACGGTTTTGCCATTACGTTGGCCCCTGTTTCACATACCTCTTCTAAATAGAAAAACTATGACCCGTGACATCAAGGACCTGATCGTTGCACTCGATATCGGCACCAGCAAGGTGGTGGCGGTAGTGGCCGAAATCTTGCCGGAAGGAGGCTTTGAGGTAATTGGCCTAGGCCAGCATGAATCGCAGGGAATGCGCAAGGGCGTCGTTGTCAATATCGAGGCCACGGTCAATTCGATTCAGCGTGCGCTTGAAGAGGCTGAGCTGATGGCCGACTGCAAAATCCGTGAGGTGTACACCGGTATCGCAGGTAGCCACATTACCAGCTTCAATTCCAGCGGCATGGTGGCGGTGAAGGACAAAGAGGTGACCCCCGCCGATGTGGCGCGTGTCATTGAAACCGCGAAGGCTGTGAATATTCCGACCGATCAGCAGGTGTTGCACGTGCTGACACAGGAATTCATTGTGGATTCCCAGGAAGATATTCGCGAGCCGATAGGCATGAGTGGCTTGCGTCTCGAAGTGCGCGTACACATCGTGACTGGCGCCGTGAGCGCGGCACAAAACATCGTGAAATGCGTGCGCCGCTGCGGCCTGGAAGTGCAGGACCTGATTCTGCAGCCGCTTGCGTCCAGCCTTTCGTGCCTGACGTCCGATGAAAAAGAATTGGGTGTGGTGCTAGTTGATATTGGCGGCGGTACGACGGATATCGCCATTTACACAGGAGGCGCCATTCGACATACGGCCGTAGTGCCCATTGCCGGAGATCAGATCACGAGCGATATCGCGGCGATGCTGCGCACTCCGACACCCGATGCGGAAGAGATCAAGTTGCGTTTTGGAATTGCCAAGCAGGTACTGGCCGATGCCGAAGAGCATATCGAGGTCCCTGGCCTGGGTGACCGGCCCAACCGTCAGGTCAAGCGTCAGGCGCTGGGCGCCGTGATTGAACCGCGTGTTGAAGAACTGTTTACGTTCGTGCAGCAGATTGTGCGCGAGTCCGGCTATGAAGATCTGTTGGCCTCCGGCGTAGTCCTGACCGGTGGTTCGGCCCTGATGCCAGGCATTGTCGAACTGGCAGAGGATGTTTTTCTCAAGCCAGTGCGTGTGGCAGTTCCTGCCTACGAAGGCAGCCTGGCCGATGTGATGCACAACCCGCGTTTCTCGACAGTGATGGGCTTGCTGATCGAGGCGCGCCTGCAGCGCGCGCGTGGCCGCAAAGTTGCACAGCAAAAAGGCAGCGTCAAGTCTTTGCTGGCTCGCATGAAGGAGTGGTTTATGAATTAGGGCCCAGAGAAGGCCTTTAAGGGTGGGCAAGACATCGCCTGTCCCCGGAGGCGCCTCAAATTTAGTGCAAGCCTGCTGGTTGGCATTTTTCTTGAAGCGGTTTCCGAAATAGCAGTAATGGGGGTTTTTTTCGTGTTAATCGCTTTTTTTCCTGGATATGTGAGGGAGTCAATCATGATGAATTTTGAAATGCTCGATAACAGCGGCAGTGGAACCGTTATCAAGGTCGTGGGTGTGGGAGGTGCAGGCGGCAATGCCGTTGCGCACATGATCCGTTCCGGCATTCATGGCGTCGATTTTATTTGCGCCAATACCGATGGACAGGCGCTGATGGCCAGCGAGGCCCCGGTCCAGATTCGTCTGGGGCGTACCGGGTTGGGTGCCGGTGCCAAGCCTGAGCAAGGCCGTGCCGCTGCCGAGACCGCCCGCGAGGAAATCCGTGCGGCCCTGAACGGAGCCAATATGGTGTTCATTACAGCCGGCATGGGTGGTGGAACCGGCACTGGTGCGGGTCCAGTGGTAGCTGAAGTTGCCAAGGAGCTGGGAATCTTGACCGTTGGCGTGGTCACCAAGCCGTTCGCGTTCGAGGGTACGAAGCGCATGAAGATGGCCGAAGAAGGCATCAACGAGCTGTCCAAGCACGTGCATTCGCTGATAGTGGTGCTTAACGAGAACCTGTACGACCTGATGGACGAAGAGGCTACTCAGGAGGACTGCTTCAAGGCCGCCGACGACGTGCTGCATAACGCATGCGCCGGCATTGCTGAAATCATCAATGTCGAAGGCAATGTCAACGTCGATTTTGAAGACGTGAAGACGATCATGGGTGAACAAGGTCAGGCAATGATGGGAACATCGATTGCCGCAGGCCAGGACCGTGCGCGTGTTGCCGCCGAACAGGCCATCGCATGCCCGTTGCTGGAAGGTGTGGACCTGCACGGTGCGCGTGGCATGCTCGTGAACATTACCGCAAGCCGTACGCTAAAGATGCGCGAGACTCGCGAAATCATGGATACGATCCGCAGTTTTGCGGCTGAGGATGCAACCGTTATTTACGGCACGGCGTATGACGAGTCCATGGGTGAAAACCTGCGCGTCACGGTCGTGGCCACGGGGCTCGGCCGAGCGGCATCGCGGCCGCAGCTGGTATCCAGTCAGGCTGAAGCGAAACGCACCGGCACTGACAACCAGCTGATTCACGACTTCAACCATGCGGAAGTGCCCACAGTGATCCGTAACCCGCGCAGTCAGGCCACCGCCCAGGTACGTGCCCTGGAAACCGCCGGCATGGACCACTTCGACATTCCGGCCTTTCTGCGTAAACAGGCGGACTGAGAAAGGCAAGAGCTATCGGAGAATAACTTTCTTATAAGTCAACGCTCTCACACATGTTTGCAGATATCGTTGATTCAAAGGCGATTTCTGGTTCGGCCACGCGTTTTCCCTTCCCCCGGGAGGCGCGTGGCCGCGCGTTGTGTTTTTGAAACGTATTGAAAGAGCAATACATAGGTGATTGAGTTAAAAAAACAGTAGTGCCTCGGGGATTTGTTACAATGCAACATTGATTCGTTGCGCCAATTCAGCCGCAACCATTATTCAGGTTCCATTAACCGCTTATGTTACGTCAGCGCACCATTCAACGAGCAATCAGCACGAAGGGTGTGGGGCTTCATTCCGGGCGTCGAGTCGAGATCACGCTCCGTCCGGCCGACCCCAACACCGGTATCGTATTCCACCGTGTCGACCTGCCTCAGGTAGTCGATTTTCCTGCCACGGCCGCCAGTGTGGGCGACACGCGCATGGCTTCGGTCCTGCAGAAGGACGACGTTCGGGTTTCCACCGTCGAACATCTCATGTCGGCGTTGGCTGGTCTGGGCATCGACAACCTGCATATCGACCTGACAGCCGAAGAAGTACCCATTATGGATGGCAGTGCGGGTACGTTCGTTTATTTGCTGCGGTCGGCCGGCCTGATGGAACAGGCCGCGACGAAGCAGTTCATCAGGGTACTTAAAACCATCGAGGTCCAGGAAGGCGCCGACAGCGATTTGAAATGGGCGCGTCTGGAACCCTACGAGGGGTTTGCCCTGTCGTTCGCCATCGATTTCCATCATCCGGCCATTGATTCCACGGCCAATTTTGCCGAAGTCGATTTCGCACGCGATTCTTATGTCAAGACAATATCGCGCGCCAGGACCTTCGGGTTTGTCAGCGAAGTCGAAGCATTGCGGGCCGCGGGACTGGCGCGAGGCGGCAGTCTGGACAACGCCATTGTCGTGGACGAATACCGTGTGCTCAATTCCGATGGCCTGCGTTACGAAGACGAGTTCGTCAAGCACAAGATACTGGATGCCATCGGAGACCTCTATCTCCTGGGCAAGCCGCTGGTGGCAAAATATGTGGCCTGCAAGTCCGGCCACAGCCTGAACAACCGGCTTGCACGCGCCCTGCTGGCGGATCAGACGGCGTGGGAGCTGATCTCGTACGAATCAAGCGCCACGGCGCCCAAGGCTTTCACCAACGAGTGGAAGTTCGCCTGAAAAATTCCCGTATTGAAGTCGGCAGCTTGCGCGTGTGGCGCTAGCTGTTCTTGCGGTGGTGGGCCAGCAGTCGGCCTACCGCGTCGGCCAGTGGCCCCGGGTCCAGCCCACGTTGTAGCGCTTCAAACGCCTCGAGGGCGCTGGCGTCCAGCGGGATGGATTCTTTGGTCCGTGCTGTTTTCGTCCGGTTTTGTAACAAGCCCGCTTGAACCCTGATCCGAATTTCGTTAAGGTTCCATCCGTCTTCCATCAATAGTTGAACGATGCGCGGTGCCAGTTGCCGCAATCTGGCTGCGTAGGCGGCGCTGGGAACTGCCAGCGTAATTTGCTGTCTGTCAATGTGTGCCACCTTGCAGGTTTGCGCCAGCGCAACGGGCAGGATGCGCTTTGTAGCGCGCTCTATTGAAAGCAGCATGCGGGCAGTAGTCAGAACGCTGGCGCCGTATTGATCGCCGTCGAGCCATTCCAGCACAGTGTGGCTGAGGGGATGGAATCTGTCTTTATGGCTTCCCGGATTTTTACGCATATGGCGGTAATGTTAGCAAGGGTTTCGAGTGGAACGAGTGTTGATGAAGAGGATATCGGGTAGTCTGGGCCACAAAACGCCCGGATTGCCGCTGGTAGTGGCTGGTTTGTTGAGTGCCATGGTCGTTGCAGGCCTGGCGGGAGCCTGGCTGCAGGCACACTGGAACCGGCCGGCGACCCTTGGTGAGACGCAGCAGCGCGCCATTGTCGATTTGGCCGAACGCAATTCCGATTATATTCGTGGCAACGTCGGCCAGTTGGCCTCCCGGGTGGGCGATTTGCAGGCCCGGCTCATCGAGATGGAGGGTTTGGGCAGGCGAGTGGCCAAAGCGGCTGACGTCTCGTATACCGACCCTGAAATTCAGGCCAGCCTTGCTTCCATGCGGCACAGGGCCGCAGATGACCCCGCGCCGTACTCAGCGCGTTTGGGCTCGTCCGAGGGCCTTGGCCGTGAACTGGACGCGTTGCAGCGGCAGATTGCCTTGCAGAAAGACCGTTTTGCCATGCTGGATTTCGCCCTGACGCGGCGCGCCGCCGTCGAGGCCAGCCTGCCCACGTATCCCCCGGTCAACTACCCCGCTCTGAGTTCGTCGTTCGGCTGGCGTCAGAACCCGGTCACAGGGCGGTATGCCATGCATGACGGGTTGGACTTTTCCGCACCACGGGGCACGCCTATCCGAGCCGCTTCGGGGGGCGTGGTGACCGAGGCGGGGGCGGTCGGCGGCTACGGAAAGATGGTCGAAATCAACCATGGCAACGGTTTCGTGACGCGTTATGCCCATGCCTCGCGGCTGGACGTGAACGTTGGCGATATTGTCGAGAAGGGCCAGTTAATCGGCAATGTGGGCTCAACTGGAAGATCCACGGGACCTCATTTACATTTCGAGGTGCGGCTCGCCGGTCATCCGCTCAACCCTGATTTGTTCCTGGTCAAGGCGCGACCTGCGCCCACAACAGTAGCTGATGCATCGAAACAAGTTAATATCATGACCGAGGTGCGTTAAACTGTCTCGTTTTCCTGCGGTAATTGCCGCCAACCCTATATAAGATAAATATGCGCCAGGCAGCAGGCCCCTTGGATCTTCTGCCCGCATCATCGACACAAGAATGGTTTCTTTGCTAAAAAAGATTATCGGTAGTCGTAATGATCGGATACTCAAGCAATATCGCAGCCAGGTTGCAAAAGTCAACGCACTTGAGCCAGCTATGGTGGCGCTGTCCGATGAGCAACTGAAAGCCAAGACAGACGAATTCCGCGAGCGGTACAAGGCGGGCACATCGCTGGACGATCTCCTGCCCGAGGCGTTTGCCGTTGTGCGCGAGGCCAGCAAACGGGTCTTTGGCATGCGCCACTTCGATGTCCAGATGCTAGGCGCCATTGCACTGCATAACGGGCAAATTTCCGAAATGCGCACGGGCGAAGGCAAGACGCTGATGGCGACCCTTGCCGTGTACCTGAATGCGCTGTCCGGCCTTGGTGTGCACGTGGTTACCGTGAACGATTACCTGGCCAGACGCGACGCCGAGTGGATGGGCCGGCTGTACAACTTTCTGGGCATGTCGGTAGGGGTGGTCGTTCCGCAGCAGGAAAACGAAGAAAAAGTTGCCGCGTACGCCGCTGACATTACCTACGGCACCAACAACGAATACGGTTTCGATTATCTGCGCGACAACATGGAATATCGCGCCGAAGACCGCCGCCAGCGTCGGTTGTCGTACGCCATTGTCGACGAAGTTGATTCGATTCTTATCGACGAAGCGCGCACACCGCTCATCATCTCTGGCCAGGCCGAGGACAACACCGACCTGTACATCCGTATGGATGTCGTGCCGCCCATGATGACCCGCATGACAGAGGAACCCAAGCCGCACGAACCCGAACCCGAGGGCGACTTCTGGGTTGACGAGAAAGGCCAGCAGGTTCATTTGTCCGAAGCGGGCATGATCAAGGCCGAAAAGGTGCTTGTTGATATTGGCCTGCTGCCCGAGGGCGATTCGCTCTACGAACCGCGTCATATCCTGCTTATTCACCACTTGATGGTGGCCTTGCGCGCGCACAATCTGTTCTTCCGCGACCAGCAATACGTGGTGCAGAACGACGAAGTGACGATTGTCGATGAATTCACCGGGCGTCTCATGGTGGGCAGGCGCTGGTCCGATGGCCTGCATCAGGCGGTGGAGGCCAAGGAAGGTGTCCGCATCCAGAACGAGAATCAGACCTTGGCGTCGATCACGTTCCAGAATTTTTTTCGCATGTACGACAAGCTGGCCGGCATGACAGGGACGGCTGATACCGAAGCGTTCGAGTTCCAGGAAATATATGGCCTGGAAACCGTCATTGTGCCGACCAACCGCCCCATGATCCGCAGGGACGAGAACGACCAGGTATTCAAGACGACCAAGGAAAAATACGAAGCCATCAAGGCCGACATTCAGGATTGCCACAAACGCGGCCAGCCTGTGCTTGTCGGCACGACCAGCATCGAGAATTCCGAGTTGCTTTCGGGTTTGCTTAAACAGGCCCACATGCCGCACGAGGTTCTGAACGCCAAGCAGCATGCGCGTGAAGCCGAGATAGTGGCCGAGGCGGGTGTTCCGGGGCGCATTACGATTGCCACCAATATGGCTGGCCGTGGGACTGATATTGTGCTGGGTGGCAGTGCCGACAAGCAGGTCGACCTCATCCGTGCCGACGAGAGCCTTTCTGCCGAAGAAAAGGAAGAGCGTATCGAGCACATCCGGGCGAACTGGGCCCCTGCCAACGAAGCGGTCAAGGCGGCTGGCGGGTTACGTATTATTGGCACCGAACGTCACGAGTCGCGCCGCATCGACAACCAGTTGCGCGGCCGTGCCGGCCGTCAGGGCGACCCGGGTTCATCACGGTTTTACCTGTCGCTTGAAGATTCCCTGATGCGGATTTTTGCGGGTGATCGTGTGCGTTCCATCATGGAACGTCTGCGTCTGCCCGAAGGTGAACCCATCGAGGCCCGCATGGTGTCGCGTTCCATCGAATCGGCCCAGCGCAAGGTTGAAGCGCGCAACTTCGATATGCGCAAGCAATTGCTGGAATATGATGACGTGGCCAACGACCAGCGCAAGGTGCTTTACGCGCAGCGCAACGAAGTGCTCGAGTCTGCCGACGTTTCCGAGACTATCAATAACTTGCGTGTGGCAGCCGTCACGGAAGTGTTCCGTGCCTACATTCCCGAAGAAAGCATGGAAGAACAGTGGGATGTTCCGGGATTGCAGGCTTTGCTTGAGTCCGATTGGCAGATCACCATGCCTTTGGCGAAGATGCTCGACGACGAGCCCAACCTTACCGACGAGGACCTGCACGAAAGGGTGGTGGCCGAAGCCAACCGTCTGTATGAGGCCAAGGTGGAGCTGGTGGGGCGCGATAACTGGGCTCCATTCGAGCGTTCGGTGCTGCTGCAGGGCATTGACACGCATTGGCGCAGCCATTTGCTGGCGCTCGATCATTTGCGCCAGGGTATAAATTTGCGTGGCTATGCGCAGAAAGATCCGAAGCAGGAGTACAAGCGCGAAGCGTTCGAGTTGTTTTCCGAGATGCTGGACCGCATTCGCAGTAATGTCATCAAGGTACTGATGACTGTGAAGATCCAGTCGGCCGAACAGGTCGCCGAGCCCGAACCGGCCAATCTGGGCAACGTGCGGTATTCTCATTCGGACTACGACGAGGCGCTTGGCAACTCTGACCCGGGTATCGATGACCTGATGACTGGCTCCGCGGATCCGGCCGTGGCCGTGGCTGCAAGTATAGCCGCCGTACCCAAGGTTGGGCGCAATGATCCTTGCCCTTGTGGCAGCGGCAAGAAATACAAGTTTTGTCACGGCAAGCTGGCCTAGCGTCCTGTCTGGCTAATTTAAGTGCTCAAACAACCAGGCAGAACACCAGAACCGCATTGGGCGTGCGCGCTTAGATTAGAAAGATTGTAGCCAGGCCCAGGAAAAGGAAAAACCCCAGCGTGTCGGTGGCGAAGGTGAGGAGCACCGACGAGCCCATGGCCGGATCTTTGCCGAACCGGTCACGCAGGATGGGAATCAGTACACCCAGCGTTGCACCGATGAGCATATTGCCGATCATGGCGATCATCATGACCAGGGCAATGGCCCACGAGTCGGAGATGACCCAGGCAAAGGTGGCGGTGATGAGGCTGCCGCACAGGCCAACCAGAAACGTGACGGTTAACTCGCGGCGCACGAGCTGCCAGGCGTTGCCACCGGAGACACGCCCGACAGCCAGGGCACGGATGATCATGGTCATCGTCTGATTGCCCGAGTTGCCGCCTATCCCCGCAACAATCGACATGAGGAACGCCAGGATGACGATGTGGCTTACGGTGTCTTCAAAGCGTGACGCGACGAACGAGGCGAAGGAAGCGGTACATAGATTGATCAGAAGCCATGGAGCGCGGTTCCTTATGGCATTGAGCGTGGGCGAGAACATGTCCTGTTCCTGCAGGCCGGCACGTGAAAGGGCTTGCTCCTGAGAGTCTTCCTGGATGACGTCGACGACGTCGGCAATCGTGACTCGACCGATGAGACGCCCCTGGTCATCGATAACGGGGGCGGAGACCAGGTCGTAGCGTTCGAAAGCGCCTGCGGCATCGGCATCGGAATCGAGTGGATTGAGCGTGAGATATTCGGTGGCCATGACCCGCGCGACCTGGACCTCGGGCTCGCTGACAAGTAGCTTGGATAGGGCGAGGGTACCCAGCAGTTTGTCCTGTCGGTCGACGACGAAGATCTGGTCTGTGTGGTCCGGCAGTTCGTGCAGGCGGCGCAGGTAGCGCAGAACGACTTCCAGCGACACGTCGTCGCGGACACGTACCATTTCAAAATCCATGATGGCGCCGACCGTGTCATCGGGGTAACCCATGGCTTCCAGAAGCTGTGCGCGCTCTTCGTCGGTCAGGCCCTTTTGGACTTCAGCGACGACGTCGGCAGGCAGGTCGGGTACGAGGTCCGCGATCTCGTCCGCGTCCATGTTGCCCGTAGCGGCCACAAGGTCCCGGTGGTCCATGGACTCGATGAGCGACTCGCGTGCCCAGTCGTCGACTTCCAGCAGAATGTCCGCATCATGTTCAGCGTCGACCAGCTGCCATACGGCCTGCCGCTCGTCAACCGGCAGCGACTCCAGGATGAAGGCGATGTCGGAGGGATGCAGGCTGTTGATGATTTCCCGGATTTCATTCTCGTGCTGCCGGTGCACGACGCCTTCGAGCAGGTTTGAGCCCTCGTCGTCTTCGGATTGGCGATGCGCCAGTGTTTCGATTACCTCTTGCCGCTTCAGGATGTTTTGCAGCTTTTGCAACGCCTGCTGTGCGTCTTCAGGGTCCAGCCGGCGAGGAGTCACAATGGGCTCGTCGTGCGGCTTGGCTTGGGTATCCTGCATGGGCGAACCTTAATTGGACGGCGGGAGTGTGCGGGGTCGGCGGGAATCGTCCGTGGCGACATACGTGAAAGTGGCTTCGGTGACTTTGACGACGTCGGACTGCATGTGCTGGCGTTCGGCATAAACCTCGACCAGCACGGTAACCGATGTTTTGCCAGTTGATATGATTTCGGCGTAGAAGCTGAGCAGATCGCCGACGAATACCGGTTGTTTGAAGACGAACGAGTTCACTGCCACGGTAACGACGCGGCCCTGGGCACGGCGGGCAGCGGGTACCGAGGCCGCAATATCGGCCTGTGACATGATCCACCCGCCGAACACGTCGCCGTGGATGTTCGAGTCGGATGGTTGGGGCATGACACGCAAAATGGCGTGTCGATTGGGTGGTGGCAACTCCACAGGGGTTTTATCGTTCAAGGGTACCTCCCGAGAGTCTGGCCTGCGCAGCAGGCCCAATAAAAATGGGCAGACGCAACACGTATGTGGTGGTTGCCTCTCTTCGCAATAGCAGGGTATTTTAGCGGGTCTGGCGGCCATTGGGCCAGAGGTCAGGGCAGCGTGTAAATTGACGGGCTTGCGCCCTGGCCTGGATCACGCTTATCAGGAGGCCGTCATGAGTGGGTCGCGGAGGCAGACCACTCGTCAGTCGTCCGGCGGTCTGGCCAGCCAGCGTGTTGCCAGCTCTAGCCAGTATGCGGCGCCGATTGGCAGAAGCTCGTCGTTGAAGTCGTAGCTGCCGTTATGCAGCATGCACGGGCCCAATCCGTGGCCGGCACTGCGGTGTTCTCCCATGCCGTTGCCTATCCAGACATAGCACCCTGGAACTTCCTGCAGCATGAAGGCAAAATCCTCGGAGCCCATGGATGGGCGCACCGCGGCGTTGACGCGCTCCGCGCCCACGATGTCCGCGGCCACCTCTGCGCAGAACTCTGCTTCGCGGGTGTGGTTGATGGTGGGTGGATAGTGGCGTGAAAAGCCGAAATGGGTGGTGCAGTTCATGGCACGACCGGTAAGTTCGGTAATCTCGGCCATCCGCTTTTCGACGAGGTCCAGAACCTCGGTGGAGAAGGTGCGCACCGTCCCGCGCATCACGGCGCTGGTCGGAATGACATTGTCGGCCGAGCCGGCGTGTATTTGGGTGACGCTGAGAACCACCGGGTCAAGCGGGTCAACCGTGCGTGAGACGACGGTCTGAAACGTTTGCGCGAGATTTACGGCGGCCATGACCGGATCGTGGCCCAGGTGGGGCATCGCCGCGTGTGACCCCTTGCCTTCGATGGTGATTTCAAAGACGCTGCTGGAGGCCATGATGGGCCCGGCTGTCATGCCGAAGCTGCCCGCTTCCATGCCCGGCCAGTTATGCATGCCAAAGACGGCCTCCATGGGGAAGAGTGTGAACAGGCCATCAGCGATCATTTTCTTTGCGCCGCCAAGGCCTTCCTCAGCGGGTTGGAAAATGACGTGTACCGTGCCGGTAAAGGTGCGCCGTGCCGCGAGGCAACGCGCGGCGAAAAGCAGCATGGCCATGTGTCCATCGTGACCGCAGGCGTGCATTTTGCCGGGGTTCCGGCTTGCATGCTCGAAGGTGTTGAGCTCTTGCATCGGCAGCGCGTCCATGTCGGCACGCAGCCCGACCGCACGGCTCCCGGCCTTGCCGTGGATGGTGCCAACCACGCCGGTGCCGCCCAGGCCGCGGTGCGTTTCAATGCCCCAGGATTCAAGCAACGTTGCGATGGCCTCTGACGTTCTGACTTCCTCGTAAGCCAGTTCGGGATGAGCATGGATGTCACGGCGTATGGCGGCCAGTTCGGTATGCCAGGCGAGAAAAGGTGTGGCGAGTTTCATGATCCGTGTCCTGTTTGCGATGCTCGTCGGTAAACTGTACCCTTATCGCGACATATCATCAAACTGTGTGACGCTCACCAGAAGTGGCGTGACGTTGCGGGGAAATTCCGTCATCCGGCATGTATAGCCGCATGATTTTGCCGGGGGGACACCCTATATTGAAGGCGGAACAGCCTGACAATGCTGAAAGGGCCCGGTCACGCCGTAGGCGGAACCGTGTAATCTTGTGGGTGGGAACGGCGTCGTCGCGTTGTGGGGCCATGCAACTTTGCGAACCAATCCGTATAGACTTGTGCAAACCGTATTCGTGTTGAGGCAATGCCCATGTTGAAACCCTGGCTGCAGCATTACCCTGACGGTGTTCCGTCAGAGGTAAACCCCGATCTCTATGAGTCTCTGGTGGATCTCCTCGATCAGGCCTGCGTCAAGCATTCCACCAAGCGGGCACTGGTTTTCATGGGGCGGCATCTTACGTACGCCGAACTGGACAGGCACGCAAATGCCGTAGCGGCCTGGATACAGAGTCTGCACCTTCCCTCTGGCACGCGTATTGCACTCATGATGCCGAATGTCATGGCGTATATGGTTGTATTGCTGGGCGCGTTGCGTGCGGGCACAATCGTTGTCAACATCAACCCCATGTATACGGGGCCAGAGCTGGAGCATCAACTACGTGACAGCGACGCTGACGTCATTTTCATTTTTGAAAATTTTGCCGCCACCCTGAGCAAAGTACCGGTTGCGGCACGCCCACGCCACATTGTGCTGGTTTCCGTAGGCAATTTGCTGGGTCTGAAGGGGATGATTCTGGATTTTGCCGTGCGGCACATCAAGCGCATGGTGCCGCGCTACAACCTTGATAACGCTGTGCGGCTCGAACACGTGCTGCAGCAAGGGGCAGCAGCGCATTTCGTCAAACCGTCCATCGCTATGGACGACATTGCCGTGTTGCAGTACACGGGCGGCACGACTGGGGTGCCAAAGGGCGCCATGCTTACGCATAGGAACCTGGTGGCCAATGTCCTGCAGGTCCTGGGCGTGGCGCGGCCCGTACTGGGTGACAGGCAGGGCGAGGGCATGGTCATTCTCACGGCTCTTCCGCTTTACCATATTTTTGCACTCATGGTGTGCGGGCTGTTTGCTGCCCACGCGGGCATGTGCAGCGTGCTGATCGCCGACCCGCGCAAGCTGGACACGATCGTTGCGGCCTGGCGCAGCGATCCGGTCAATATTTTTCCATCGGTCAATACGCTTTTCAACGGACTGCTCAATCACCGTGGATTTGCAGGGCTTGATTTTTCGGCACTGCGCCTGTGTTTTGGAGGTGGATCCGCCGTTCAGCGCGCCGTTGCCGAGAAATGGCAGCAAACCACTGGCCTGCCCATTATCGAAGGCTATGGCTTGTCTGAAACCTCGCCGGTGGCTCTGGTCAACCCCACGAACGCCAGCTCATACTCTGGCGATATTGGGTACCCATTGCCTTCGACCGATGTCGTCGTGCTGGGTGATGCCGATCGCGCGGTGCCCGCGGGCGAGGCGGGCGAGCTCGCCATACGCGGCCCGCAGGTCATGAAGGGGTATTGGCAGCGACCCGACGAGACCTGGGCGTCTATGACTTCCGACGGCTTCTTCAAAACTGGCGACATTGCCATAATGAATGCCGAGGGCCGGGTGCGTATCATTGATCGCAAGAAAGACATGATTCTGGTGTCGGGGTTCAATGTCTATCCCAACGAAGTCGAGCAGGTGGTGTCCCAATGCCCGGGTGTGCGCGAGTGCGTGGTGTTTGGGTTGCCCAGTGAGCAAACTGGCGAAATGGTTGTGCTGTATGTGGTGAAAGACGACCTGACCCTGACTGAACAGACGCTGCGTGACTGGTGCAGGCAGCGACTTACGGGATATAAGCGTCCGCATGTCATTGAGTTTCGCAAAGAGCTGCCTAAGAGTAGCGCGGGTAAGTTGCTGCGCCGTGTGCTGCGCGACGAGGCCCTGGAGGAAAGTGTGGCCTAGCTGGCGTGAACGGCCAGATGCGGGCGGATCAGACAATCGAGCGCGTGGGCAATGGCAGGGTTGCCAGCGTACAAATAGCCCTTTATCGGCCATGGGTCGATGTGATACATGTCGTCGACAATACCTCCGGCTTCGCGCACGATGAGCGTCCCGGCCGCCACATCCCAAGGTGCCAGACCCATTTCCCAATACCCGTCGTAGCGGCCGCAGGCCACCCAGGCGAGGTCCAGCGCGGCTGAACCCATGCGACGCACGCCAAGGGTACCGTGCATGGCGGTTTCCAGCGTGGGCAGGTATTGGTCGTAAAATGAGAAGTCGCGAAAAGGCAGGCCAGTTGCCAGCAAGGCGTCATCCAGGGTCTGGGTGTGCGAGCATGAAACCCGGTATTCGTTCAGCCAGGCGCCCACGCCGTGCATGGCCGTGAAAAGTTCTTCGCGGTTAGGATCGTACACCGCGGCGATGACAGGAGTGTCTTGTGCCATGGGACGGTCTTCGCCGATGACTGTGCCGGCATGAGCAACCAGGGCTATGGAAACCGCGTAATGCGGAATGCCATGAAGAAAATTGGTGGTGCCGTCCAGCGGGTCGACGTACCAGGTTGCAACGGCCCCGCTGACGCCACCGCTTTCTTCGGCCACGATACCGAATTCGGGGGTGTGTTCTTGCAGGATTTCAATAATGGCGGCTTCCGCCTCGCGGTCGGCCTGGGAGACAAGGTCGTTTTTGGCTTTTTTATTGATGATGAGGTCATTGCGGCGAAGCGCGTACGATTGCAGGATGGCACCGGCCGCATGGGCGGCAGTAATGGCAGTCTTCAGGCATTCGCTAAGGTGCAACGAGGAAGGCTTCATACAGTGTGATGGTGTCCCGATAACTCGACTCTCATAGTTTACGCAACATTTGGTGCAGTGTCTTCGAATATGGCTTCTGTTCTTGTGGCGATTTTCCCCTCGTTTTCATCATGACCCTTCAGTTTGAACCGCTGGTTCCCGCAACGGTGGCGTTTGACCAGAATGGAACTCCGTTCAGCGAGCGCTACGGCGATATCTATCACGCGCGCCAAGGGGCGGTGGAACAGGCCAACCACGTTTTTCTGGGCGGCAACGGGCTTCCGGATCGCTGGCGCGGCAAGGCTGGCTTTACGGTCTGTGAAACGGGTTTCGGGCTGGGGCAGAATTTCCTGGCGCTGTGGCAGGCGTGGCGGCTTGATGAACAGCGCTCGTCGCGCTTGCACATGGTTTCGTTCGAGGCGCATCCGTTCAGTCGCGTCGATCTGGCGCGGGTCCTGTTGCCTCGCGTGCCACATGCTCTTGGCGGGTTGGCGCAGCAACTGGTCGACCAGTGGCCAGCGTTGTTGCCGGGCATGCACAGGCTGGAGTTCGAGGGTGGCGCGGTGACGTTGACGCTTGCTTTCGGGCCGGTAGCGCGCTTTGCCAAGTTGGTCCAGGCCAGGGTTGATGCGTATTTTCTGGATGGGTTCGCACCCAGCAAGAATCCGGAAATGTGGACGCCTGCCCTGTTTGGGCAGATGGTGCGCATGGCGGCCAGCGGTGCGACGGCGGCGACGTGGTGTACCGCGCGGGAGGTCCGCGGAGCCTTGTCCGAGGCGGGCTTTCTGGTGTCGCGTGTGCCCGGCCTCGGAAGTACTCGCGACATGACCGTCGCCCTGCTGCGGCCCGGACTGGGGCGCGGGGAGGCGCGCGCCGGCACGCGGGATCCTGTGCTTGTCGTGGGTGGCGGCATAGCGGGGGCGGGGGTTGCGCATAGTCTGGCGTTGCGCGGCCAGCCTTCGATTGTGATCGACCCGGTATTTGCGGGGGGGCTGGGTGCCAGCCACAAAGGCCACCGGGCGGCAGCCCTGACGCCGTTGCTCTCACGCGACGACGACTTTCGTGCGCGATTGACGCGGGCAGGGTCACAGCGTGCGTTGCGGCGCTGGCAGCCCCTGCCGCAGGCTGCGCGCCCCTTGCATTGCGGTGCCATCGAGTTGGCACACGATGAGGAACGGGAGCGGGAACTTAAGCGCACGTTGGGTGTTTTGTCGTTTCCTGTAGACTGGGTGTCGTGGCTGGATGCGGGACAGGTTTCGAGGAAGGTCGGCTTCGGGGTGGCACAAGGCGGGGTGTTTTTCCCCGATGGGCAGTTGATTCGGCCCGAGCCGCTTGTTGAAACGTTGCTTGGTTCACCCGGAGTGCGCTGTCTTGCCGCGAAGGTGCGAGGCCTGGAGCAGACGGACACAGGAATGTGGTCCGCCAGGGGGGCAGACGGACAAGAGCTTGCCAGGGCGCGTATAGTCGTTCTGGCCAATGCCGTTCAGGCCCCCGACTTGTTGCCCGGTGATTGGTCGGCGAGCCTGCCCAGGTTGTACGGCATTCATGCGCTGGCAGGTCAGGTCAATGATTTTGCGCCGGAGCCAGGGTACGCGCCCCGGCTGATTCTGGACGGGAAGGGGTACTGGCTGCCTTGTGTCGAGGGGATGTGTATTGGGGGCAGTACGTATGTGCCCGGGGCCAACCAAAGCCGGGTTACCGGGCGTGGCACGGCTGATATTGCCGGAAAGCTGGCCGGAATGCTGGGTAGGACCGAACAGCAGATACTTGATTGGGCCCCGAATGGTGGAGGTTGGGCCGGGTGGCGGGCTGTCGTACGTGGCCGTTTGCCCATGATAGGGGCGCTGGAACAGTTGCCGGGACTATGGCTGGCTTGTGCGGGTGGATCGCGCGGCTTGACATGGTCGGCCCTGGCGGGAGACATTATTGCAGCGCGGTTACATCACGAGCCCGTAATGCTCGAGCGCGAT
>SCSG01000044.1 GCA_004322135.1 Burkholderiaceae bacterium
CATATCACAAGGTTTTATTGCTTTCGATCAACATGGATAAATGCCTAAAAAAGCCTTATCCTTCTTATTCGTAATGAGAAGGTCGGGGGTTCGACTCCTTTCATCGCACCAATAGAATCAAGGCACTTACTTACGCCAGCCCTTGCGGTTGGCGTTTTTGTTTTCTCGTCGTGCTGTAAGCAATGGGATGGACGCTCCCGCCCTAAACGGCATCGTAATGTGCCACAGTGGAGTTTCAAACTAATCACCCGAGCAGACAGGAGCATCCGACATGAAGATTACGACGGTAGGCATCTGATATGAGTCTTTGAGTATTCCCGGCATCAGCTCTACCGCATGTCCAAAGTTTCGCACAGCCGCGTGATCAAGAAAGTATCGAACACTGGCCATCAATGAAATGTCTCTCCACTTTCGTATGAAAGGGCCAAAAAACGAAGCTAAGCGCCACATCTATTAATTACTATTTTGATCTATAAGGCGTCGCAGACTGCCCCTTTCAAGTAGCCATGAAGCGATAAATGCGAAAACCAGTCCCCAAAACGGTGCGCCAATGTTGAAAATGGGAACACCAGCAACCGAAACCACAAAGGCGACTAGTGCGCCCAGGGGGCACTCTCCATTAAAGGCAGCTTGAAATGTGGTTTGCAGCACCCGCATCATCGCCAGGCCACCGATCAGACCGATTAGGGATAACGGTAGCGCTAACGCGAAAGCGGTTGCCAAAGGGGCGAACAGCGCAAATCCTATCATTAGAAAGCCGACGATCATGGCGCCGATCCAATGTTTCGAATGGTCACCGCTGGAAACGATAATGCCGTTCAACGGCCCAGTGAGACAGGCGGGTACAGAGCCTGTCAGCGCTAGCAAAATGGAGCCCCAGCCGGTTGTCGTCGTAATAGCTTTGACGGGTGCATTGAAACCTGCATTTTTTAGAATGGCGATACCCTGAGCGTTCTGTATTCCTAAGACCGTGACCATTAAGGGAATAACAAGTTCGATCATTGCCTGAATAGAAAACTCAGGGACATAAAAGGTTGGGCGGGCGAAAATCCGCGTCGTTTCAGGAATGGGCGCTACCGCACCAACGAGCCAAGCCGTTACCCCGCCTGCGATGATGGCGGCCAAAATGGGCGGCATATACCGCCCTAATGAGCGGACCAGTGTAAAAAGAAGAAAGACAAAAAGTGTGACACCGGCCAAAAGCGCGCTATCAGTAAATGAGGTTACAACCCGAATGCCCAAGGGTAAAAAGACGCCAGCTACCATACCCATCACAATAGGCATAGGTATTGATCGCATGACTTTGCCTATCAAGCCGCTCCAACCAAGTATTGCAATGACAATGCCAGTAACCCAGTAAGTCCCAATGACTTGTGCGAAGGTCAGATGATCCAGGGCGGCCGGTAGCAATAAAGCGCCGGGGATCGTCCAGGCAACGACCATGGGCTGGCGAAAACGCCAGCAAATCCATAGCGTGATAAGGCCAGCGGTTCCGTAACCACCGAAGATCCATGACGACAGGTCGCTTTCTGTTAGGCCACCGGCTTGCCCAGACGCAATAAGAATGGCTAGAGGGCCCGTGATGCAGAACAAAAAAGCTGTAATGCTGTTGCTGAAGGTATGGCGGTCTGGAATGTAGGCGGCAAGACCTGATAGTCTCTCTTGAACCGAATGGGCACCGTTGTCTGGCATTTAACCTCCTGTGATTTTCTATTCAGCACCGCGTTTTAATTTATTTTGAATCAGGCAGGCTTTCATACATAGTTCGTCGCCTCAGAAAAATATTGCCGTTCGTAGCATACCGGCGAAAGATTCGCCGCATGGCCACGCTGACGAACCGGGTTGTAAAACATGTCGATGTAGTCAAAGATGTCCCAGTGGGCGAAGGTCGCAAAAATGGATTTCGAAGATGAGTTATCGAGATCATTTCCAGGTCGACCCGATGACCTGACTGGTTTTCTCGTTACAGGATAAGCTGCAGGGATCAGAAACCCAGTGTTACCCTAGTAATAACCATTTTGCCAAAATGACTATGGTACGGAGTAGCCATGCTTTATTACGCCGTCGTTTTTCTGATCATTGCATTGGTGGCAGGCTTCTTGGGGTTTTTTGGCATTGCTGGTTTAGCTGCCGGAATTGCCAAGGTTCTATTCGTCATCTTTATCATTCTATTTATCGTATCTCTGGTGTTCGGGCGCAAGCGCGGTTGACACTGCATGGCATTGTGACAACTTTGGGGTTTTGCAACGACACAAGATAAAAAGACGAGGGCGGGGGAAGTCGCCCGCTTGGCTATCGCAGTGCACAACACGCATAACAACCTCGTGGTTGCACGCTAGGTGGACGGAAATAATCTCCAAAAGCGCGTCATTGTCGTTTCTCAAAACGGCGGAGAGTTGCTGGATGTGCCCGCCATTAATCAGGTCGGCACCAGACGTTGCGGGCTTGCTTCGCTGGTACTAACCCAGTCAACCCTCCTGCGGTACCGGCTCGCTCGACACATCGGTTTGCGGGTCTGTACGCGGATCCAGCGCCGCGACTGCGGGCGAAGCCTGAAGCTCTGACATGGGCACAAAATGAGTCGGTGCATCGTCGCTCAGGTATTCGCCGGTAATGTGCTGCGGCCGAATAAACAGAACCAGGACAGCCGAACAGCCCGACACGAAAATAAAAAAAGTATTCACATCAATAAAACGCATCAGCGCCCCGGCGATAAACGGCCCCAGGCCCGCACCCAGGCCGTACGCCATGATCACAATAGCACTCAAGCCCACACGCCGGTCAGGATCGACGTTATCGTTCGCAAACGCTGCACCGATAGGGTACAAAGGAAACTGAAGTGCACCGAACGCACACGACGCCACGATCAACGCCCAGAAAGGCAATGCCCACCAACCCCACAGAGGAATGCCAACCAGCGCCAACAGCACCGCATTAAAGCGAATCAACCCCGAACGGTTGACATGGTCGGATAATATGCCCAAAGGCCATTGCGCCAGCAGCCCTGCCGCCACAGCGGCCGCCAGGAACCAGGCAACCTGATCACTGGAAAGCCCTTGCTTCACGGCAAAGACCGGCGCCAGGCCATAAAACGCGCCAGTCAAATTGCCGGTAATGAAAATCACCAGCAAAGACATGGGCACCCGGTTCACATAGTAGCGAACCATAATCGGCGCCGGCACCGGTACAGCCGGGTTCAGGCGCCGCGTCAATGCCACCGGCACCAGACACAATACCGAACAGATTGCGGCAAAAATAAGCGGCTCGTAATCCAAACGAGGAAACAGGGTCAGCGACAATTGGCCCAACACCGTGCCAAGCCCCGAAAACACCATATAAAAGGCAAACACGCGGCCACGCGCCGCGTTTTCGGTCTGCTCGTTGAGCCAGCTTTCTATCACCATGAACTGCGCCACCATGGAAACGCCGACAATGAACCGGAACAGCAACCACAGCCATAAATTGACCGTCAGCGTCTGCGCCAGAACCATCGTGGTGACAACGGCTGCGCTGGCTACATAGGCGCGGATATGCCCCACCTGCATGATCAATTTGTGGCCGCTGCGTGCGCCCAGCACCAAACCCACGTAGTAAACGGCAATCAACGCGCCGATCCAGAGCTCCGACACATTGGCCGCCGTCAGCCTCAGCCCCATATAGGTATTGAAAAGGCCCGTGCTAAGCAGCAATAAAAGCGTAGCGAAATAAAGTGAGGAGAAAGAGGCGACTGTATTCAGCATGGCGAGCAGCCCGACAACTGGTTGCATCAATAGTTTTAGGCCAAACCACCCGTGCAGCCAATGTGAAGTTTGCAACAAAGATACCACAAACGAAGTCTTCCCCATGCGCGTGGGGGCGCCTCTTGCCATCACTCATAAAGCCCACGCCTGGCGGGGTCTTAACGAGCCGCTGGGGCGTTTTATTGCTTGTTGTTCTACGAGATGGGACGCAGCGTTTCAGTGAGCTACACCGCAAAATCACTGGCATTAGTGAAAAAATGCTGGCCCAAACGCTGCAATGGCTGGAAAGCGACGGTCTCGTAGAACGCATCTCCTATCCGAAGGTTCCACCCATGCCGAATACAAGCTAACGCCCCTGGGTAAAGATATCGGGAAGAAAGTCGCGGGGTTAGCCGATTGGATTGAAATAAATCTCCCAAAAATCACGGCCGCACAAAAGATACAATCAAGTGGAAAACGCTGAATGGGGACAGCCCAGCAAGCATTTATCTCGCACACTGCCAAAACCACTATAGAAGGCGTCTTGCAGCATGAACTTACGTCAACTGCAATACTTCCTCGAAATTGCCCAATTTCAAAGCTTCACGCGGGCGGCACAGGTGCTGCACGTCGCGCAGCCATCGCTATCGCGGCACATCCGGCTGCTCGAAGAAGAATTGGGCAAACCGCTCTTCACCCGCTACGACAGGGGCGTCACGCTTACCGATGCAGGAGAACTGCTGCGCGACCGGGCCAGCGTTCTCATACAGCAATTCAATCAGCTTAAAGACGACATCATCGGTTCGGACGAAGAACCCCGCGGCGAGTTAAGCATAGGCATGCCGCCATCGATGCGCGAAATGGTAACCGTGCCGCTGATCGAGGCTTATTACCGGCGCTATCCACGAGTCACGCTGCACATACGCGAGGGCATCAGCTTCGACCTTTCCAAAATGGTTCAGGACGGAAATCTGGACTGTGCTGTCGTCGTGGGACTCGTCACAACCGCATTCACCAACACCGAACCGTTCCTAAAGGAGCAGATGTATCTCGTCGGCCCGCCAAAAGAAAAATTCAGTCTCGGTAAATCGGTGTCAATGGAATATGCAGCGAACAAGCCAATGATTCTGACCAGCCGGCCAAACAGCCTGCGGCTGGTGGTTGAGAACGCGTTTGGGAACGCCAGGCTGCCACTAACACTGGTTGCGGACGGCAACTCGACAGAAATGATGATTGAGCTTGTGGCGCGACGCTTGGCCTATAGCATCCAGGCCTACTGTGCAACATGGGGTGCCTTGCGAAAAGGCACATTGTCGGCAGCGCCAATCAAAGGCCTGTGGATAGACTGGGAGCTGATCTACCCAAGCCACCGCGGCCTATCGCCGGCATCCAGAACATTCAAGCAGTTGCTTTTCGAACTGACCAGCGAGCGCATCAAGTCAAAACAATGGCGCGGGGCGACGCTGACCGGCCGCCTATAAAGCAACGCTGACGTAAAGCAGCATCGTTACCAGCATGATGTCATGACGCTGCTTATGGCAGAACACTGCACCGCCGCATATCGTTAGGATATCGCGGCCAGAGCAATTTGATATTGGCGAATTCCTGGAGAGCCGTCTTAGAATAAGGCGATCCACATTACAACCAACCCGGGAGTGCAGTCATGCCGCGGCGATCCGATACCAACAAATTCGATTTGGCTCACCTTAGAGCAACTGCCGAAAAATGCAAAAACTGGGGCCGTTGGGGCCCCGACGACCAGATCGGCACACTCAACTTCGTTTCACCGGAAGACGTCATCAAGGCAGGAGCGCTGATCAAACGAGGCAAGGTCTTTTCGCTGGGCCTGAACTTCGACCGCAACGGTCCGCAAAAGGGCTTGTGGGGGAATCGCTTCAACCCCATACATACCATGTTGGCAACAGGCACCGACGCCGTGGCTGGAACCCAGGACGAAGGCGGCCTGCGATACGCCGACGACACCGTCAACATGCCGCTGCAGTGCGGCACGCAATGGGACGCCCTTGGCCACATTTTTTATGACGACAAAATGTGGAACGGGTACGATGCACGCCTGGTTGACTCCGACGGCGCCAAGAAGAACGGAATAGAACAGACGAAAGCGCGCATGGTCGGGCGTGGCGTGCTGCTTGATGTGGCGCGGTATTGCGGCGTTCCTTATCTCGAGGATGGCATGGCAATCACCAATGCCGACCTCGATGCAACGGCCAAGGCACAAGGCGTGGAAATACGTCGGGGCGACTTCGTTATTGTTCGCACCGGCCAGATGGAACAGCGCCTGGACTGCGGCGAATGGGGTGGGTATGCTGGCGGAGACGCACCAGGGCTTGCATTCGAAACAGCCGAATGGGTACACAAGAAAGAAATCGCGGCCATCTGCACCGATACCTGGGGCTGTGAAGTACGCCCCAATGAAACTGACGACGCATCACAACCATGGCATTGGGTCGTTATCCCCATGATCGGCATTTCCATGGGCGAAATTTTCTACCTGAGAGAACTCGCCGACGATTGCGCACACGACCACGTCTATGAATTCTTCTTTACGGCGCCTCCGCTGCCCATAACCGGTGCCGTCGGTACACCCATCAATCCCATGGCAATAAAATAGCCACGCCGAACGTACTGAACTTTTAGTGGAACGGTTTCAAAAATGATCAAGCATGTGAAAAAAGGGGCGACAGCCGAGACACGCTCCGAAATTGACAGCAAAGTGCGCAGCACCGTCGAAGCCATAATTGCCGACATCGCCGAACACGGCGAAGAGGCTGTGCGCAGTTACTCCAAGAAATTCGACAACTGGAATCCCACCTCGTTTCGCCTTAGCCAGAGCGAAATCCAGGCCTGCATCGATTCGCTCGACACGCAGGTTATCGAAGACATCAAGTTCGCACAGGCACAAATCCGGCGATTCGCTCAAATCCAGATGCTGGGCCTACGCGACGTCGAAGTAGAAACGCTGCCAGGCGTCGTACTCGGACACAAGAACATACCGGTAAATTCGGTCGGGTGCTACATACCCGGCGGAAAATACCCCATGGTGGCGTCTTCCCACATGAGCGTACTAACTGCCAAAGTCGCCGGGGTGAAGCGCATACTCTCCTGCGCGCCGCCATTCGAAGGCAAGCCCTCCCCTGCCATCGTGGCTGCCATGGCCCTCGGCGGTGCCGACGAGATCTACGCGCTGGGCGGCGTCCAGGCAATTGTGGCGATGGCTTTGGGCACTGAAACCATCAAGCCGGTCGACATGCTTGTAGGCCCCGGCAACGCGTACGTGGCGGAAGCAAAGCGGCAATTGTTCGGGCGTGTGGGAATCGACCTTCTTGCCGGACCAACCGAAACCATGGTCATCTGCGACGACACTGTCGATGCTGAACTGGTTGCCACCGATCTGCTCGGGCAAGCCGAGCACGGCGTCACATCCCCAGCCATATGCATAACAACCAGCAAGAAAATCGCTGCAGAACTTCCCGCTGAAATCGAAAAGGCGCTGGCAACGCTCGACACCGCCGCCGTGGCCAGGGTCTCGTGGCGCGACTATGGCGAAATCATCCTTTGCGATACCGACGAGGAAATGGCGCAGGAATCGGAACGCATCTGCTCCGAGCACGTTCAGGTAATGACCAAAGACCCTGACTGGTTCCTTGGTCGGCTGACAAACTATGGCGCACTTTTCCTGGGGGCACGCACCAATGTGGCCTATGGCGACAAAGTCATTGGTACGAATCACACATTGCCAACTCGGCGCGCCGGTCGCTACACAGGTGGCCTGTGGGTCGGCAAGTTCATTAAAACGCATAGCTACCAGCGTGTCCTCACCGATGAAGCGTCCGTGCTTATCGGCGAGTACTGCTCACGTCTGTGCGCCGTGGAACATTTTTCCGCGCACAAAGCCCAGGCGGACATCCGGGTACGGCGTCTGAAGCACACTCCACAGAGCACAACGTGATGAAGGCGCTGGAAGGCAAGGTCGCGGTCGTAACCGGAGGCGCCGGTGGAATTGGAACAGCCATTTGCGAGGCCCTGGCTGAAAGTGGTGCGGCAGTTGTCGTCGGATACAACCGCTCGAAGACGCAAGCCGAGAGCCTGGCCGCAAGGCTGCCCCAAGCTTCACTACCGCACGCTGCGCTGGCTGCACCAGTTACCGACACGGCCCAAATCGAAGCACTGGCTGTCGAAATCGACCAGCGATATGGGCGCTGCGACATACTCGTCAATTGTGCTGGCACCACACGATTCGTCGCGCATGAAAACCTGGCTGGACTGGACGATGCTCTCATTGACACCATCCTTACCACCAACGTTCGAGGCGCATTCGCCATGTTGCGCGCACTGCACCCCCTGATGCAGCGCACGGGGAATGCCCTCGTCATCAACATATCATCCATTGCCGCCGCAACCGCAATGGGCAGCAACGTCATGTACTGCGCGTCAAAGGCGGCACTGGACAACCTGACAAAATCGCTTGCGCGTGCCTTGGCACCGGACATCCGCGTGGTGTCGCTATCCCCAGGCCTGGTCGACACTGAATTCGTCAAACAGATTGACCAGGCATGGCGTGATGAACAGGCGGCGCAAACACCACTGAAACGCCTGGCTGAACCAAAGGAAATCGGCCAGGCTGCCGTAGCCATCGCAACGAGTTTCCCTTTTACGACAGGCACGATCTTCTCTGTGGATGGCGGCCGGCCTTTGAAGTAATGGTGCAACACGAGAACCGGCAATACGAAACGACGACAGCACCTTGATGCTTGACTCAATTGACCAAACGGTAGACAATAAAAGGCATTATAAAGGGGGCTTTCTGGGGCGAATCGAACCTGCAGAAGCAACCCGGCAGCAAAAAGCGGAATCGCCACTCCAGGCGCAACAGGCTGTGTTTACATAGCCAGCTTTGGAGGGGCGCAAGTGCTGTAGAAAATCAATATGGTGGAAGACAATGAAACAACGAGCTCCGGCAAAAACAAGCCGCGCCAGCAGTACGGTGACAGCGTGCGCACCTTGCCAGAATATACCTGGCCCACACAGTGTGACTCCACGTTCACAACAGTGAAGCATGCGTCCCCTGAACCAGCCACTCGTCGCACATGTTGGCTCTACATTCCCCGGTACCCCTCTTGCAAAGGCATGTCAGGCCCGAGATGCAAAGAACTGACAAAATCTCGGACACCGAGACCCACACTCATGTAACGCTCCCAAGGTAAGCGGCTACATGATAGGTAGATGTAGGCAACAAAACGTTGAATAAAACAGCTAAACAACGAAACCGTCGACTCATCAGACGCATACAAGGAGACAAGCATGACCCAATCCACGCCCAACAGACGCCGCCGGCAAATTCTTGGCGCTGGCCTCGCCGCCGTAAGCTCACCCTTCGTGCTCAATGTGGCACGAGCAGAATCATCAACAATCAAAATCGGCTTTCCCACCCCGCTGACCGGGCCATACTCCATCGAAGCGCAGGACCAGCAACGCGCCGCCGCACTGGCTGTCAACGAATTCAATGAAACGGGCGGCTTCAACGGGCGCAAGGCCGAGCTGCTGGTGCGCGACACCAAGCTGAATTCAGGCGAAGCGGTAAGCCGCACGCTGGAACTCATCGAAAAAGACAAAGTCAATTTTGTAGTTGGCTCTCTGTCGGCCGCAGCACAGCTGTCAATCAACGCGGTATGCCGTCAACACAACATCATATTCAATTCCATCAGCCAGTCCGACGCCATCAACGACGCAAAGAACAGGGGCCCGTACACGTTTCACGAAGCGCTGAACCCGCACATGACGGCGGGTGCTGTTGCACGCTATGCCTTCCCAAAGTTTGGCAAAAGAATCGCCTACCTGACTGCGGACTACGCCTACGGACACGAAATGGTTGCGGGCTTTGAAGCTGCCGGCGGTCCGTTAGGGGCCAAAACGGTTGCCGACATAAGGCACCCGCTCGGAACTGCTGACTACTCGTCATTCCTGCCGCGCATCCAGGCGCTGAAACCAGACATTCTGGTACTGTGCAATTTCGGCACCGACCTGGTCAATTCCGCCAAGCAAGCCACCGATTTCGGCCTGAAGGCTCACACAAAAATCATCACACCAGTCTTGCTGTACGCAGCGCGACTCGCGGGTGGTGCCGACGCATTCGACGGCATACTCGGCGGAACGTCGTACTACTGGGGCATGGAAGACACTGTCCCCGCGGCCAAGTCATTCAACGATAAATTCCGCAAAGCATACGGCGGAGCGGTGCCCTCAGGCTACGGCGCGTACGGCTACGCAGGGGTGCGCTCCATACTTGCCGCCGTTCGCAACGCAAAATCGGTTGAATCGGCACCCGTTGCCAAGGCACTGGAGCGTTTGCATTACAACTGGTACAAAGGGGACCAGTTCTACCGCGAATGCGACCATCAATCTGTCCAGTCTGTCATTATCATCGAATCAAAATCGAAGAACATGAAAGACAAATATGACGTTTTCAACGTCCTCGAAATCGGGAAGCCCGACGAGAAATACCTGAGAACCTGCGCCCAAGTCAGCGCCAAGTCGGCCTAAGCAGCCGCCAAACGGAGCGAGTCGTGGGCGATATATCACTGTCACTTGTCCTTATGCAGATCGTCGCCGGAGTGGCGCTCGGGGCTATTTACGCTCTGATAGCACTCGGGCTCTCACTGATATTCGGCATGTTGACTGTGGTCAATTTCGCCCACGGCGCCTTCTATATGGTGGGAGCCTTTTTGGGTGTGTATTTCTATACGCTGACCCAGAATTTCTGGTTCAGCCTGCTGCTTACACCACTTACCGTGGGAGTGCTCGGCCTGCTGATCGAGCGCTTTCTGGTGCGCCCGCTGTACGGGCGCGGTATTGACTACCCCATACTCCTGACTTTCGGTCTGTCTTACGTCCTCATCGAGGCTATGCGGATCCTGTTCGGCATAGGGGGCGTGCCCACGTCAACACCTGCCATTCTGCGCGGCGCGGTCAACCTGGGTATCGGATACTTCCCGTTATACCGGCTGTTTCTGATCGGTGCGGCCGCAGTCATAATCCTGGGACTGTGGCTATTTATAGAAAAGACACGTTACGGCCTCATCATCCGCGCCGGATCGCGTGATCCGGAAATCGTGCGGGTACTTGGAATCGATATTTCGCTCATATGGCTGCTGGTGTTTGGCCTTGGCGCCGCCATCGCGGGGCTGTCGGGCGTACTGGCCGCACCCACTCGGGCCGTCAACCCGGAAATGGGTATCCCGATTCTCGCTGAATCCTTTGTCGTGACTGTCGTAGGCGGCATGGGCTCGCTAGTCGGCGCAGTGGTGGCCGGTTTGCTTGTTGGCGTCGTGTTCAGCATGACGTCGCTATTCGCACCCGACTTAGCCGATCTTTCAATTTTCGTATTAATGGCCGTAGTACTGGTGGTTCGCCCTCAAGGACTGTTCGGCAAAGCAGGGTTGTTGAGCTGACTATGCGAACTCTTTACGCTTTGATCATCCGCTACCGGGTTTTCGCTGTACTGCTGCTGCTGCTGTTGATGCCACTGGTCATGCCATACACGGCATTGGCTGTGAATATCCTCGTGTTCGGCCTGTATGCGGTGGGCTTTAATCTACTGTATGGCTACACGGGCATGCTCTCGTTCGGACATGCCGCATTCTTCGGAGTCGGCGGATACCTGACCGGCATATCCATGGTCCACTTCGGGGTGCCGTGGCTGGCTGCGGTCGGCATTGGAGTCCTGGCCTCGGCGCTGGTGGGCCTGGCAATCGGATTCCTCGCGATTCGGTCACGCGGCATCTATTTTGCGATGGTAACGCTGGCGCTGGCCCAAATTGTGTACTACGCGTTCTATAAGGCCAGTTCCTGGACAGGCGGTGAAAACGGCCTGCAGGGCATCAACGTAAAGCCCATGGACATATTCGGCCTGCACATCGACTTCCTGAACGGCCTTACCAAGTACTACATCATCCTCGTATTTGTCATGCTGGCGCTGTGGTTTGTATCACGGGTACTGAATTCGCCATTCGGTGCCGTTATTGAAGCCATACGCGAAAACGAGCAACGAACCGCGGCCTGCGGTTTCAACGTAGCGCGCACCAAGCTTCTGGTGTTTGTCCTGTCGGCTGCCATTTGCGGCCTTGCGGGCACCTTGCGGGCGCTGCATCTGTCCATCGTACCCATCGAGTCGTTGGGATACATCCTCTCGGGACAAGCGGTCATGATATGTCTGCTGGGCGGCATCGGCACGTTTTTCGGCCCGTTTATCGGCGCAGCCGCGTTTGTCTACCTGGAGGACATTGTCACGCACATGACCAATCACTGGATGGGCGTGGTGGGAATAATATTCATAGCGTTCATCCTGTTCTGCCCGCGCGGAATCTGGGGCACGACAACCGACTGGATCCAGCGCCGCTTCATGACTGAAGGGGCTCAAAAGTGACGCCGCCCATACTTGAAATCGACGACGTGTCCATGCGCTTCGGACGCTTCCAGGCTTTGACCAACATCAGCGTTACATTCCAGCCCGACAGGCTGACGGCAATCATCGGCCCAAACGGCGCTGGCAAAAGCACGTTCTTCAACATCATCAGCGGCGCCTTCCCGCCAAGTTCCGGACGCATCATCTTTCAGGGAAGCGACATTACCGGCAGTGCGCAACACGAATTCACCCGCCTGGGCATCTCCAAAAGCTTCCAGATCACCAACGTGTTCAAGCACCTTTCGGCACACGAAAACATACGTGTGGCGGCGCAGATGCCGGTGTCGCGCTTTGCACTCTTCAAGCCCCGAAGCAGTCTGCACGAACTTGTCGACCAGGCCGACGCACTGCTGGCGCGAGTGGGTCTGACGCGCGTTCGCGACAAACAGGCCGGCGACCTCGCACACGGCCAGCAACGCGCGCTTGAAGTCGCCATGGCGCTGGCCAGTCAGCCAAAATTGCTGCTCATGGACGAACCCACTGCGGGCATGTCGCCCGAAGAAACGGTAACCATGATGAACCTGATCACCTCGTTGTCAGCTGAGCGCACCGTCATTCTGGTTGAACATAAAATGAAACTGGTCATGGGCATCTGCGAACGATTGATTGTGTTGCACCAGGGTGAATTTCTCGCCGAAGGCACGCCCGACGACATTCGGACCAACGATGAAGTCAAGCGTGTATACCTCGGCCAAGGCTAGGAACGCCATATGTTGAAAGTGACCAAGCTCAACGCATTCTATGACCGCAGCCATGTGGTTCAAAATATCTCTTTCGATGTGCACAAGGGCGAGATCGTCACGTTGATGGGGCGCAATGGCGCCGGCAAGACCACTACACTGCGCATGCTGATGGGGCTGATGAGCAAGGGTAGCGGCAGCATCGTGTTCGATGGCCACGAATGCTTTGGCCAACCCGCCCACACCCGGTTCCATCTCGGCCTTGCCTACGTGCCCGAAGACCGACGCATCGTGCAGGGCCTGACAGTACGGGAAAACCTGCAGCTCGGACTTATTGCCAGCCCCAACAACAATCAAATGGCACAAATGATCGATGAAACCGCTGAAACATTTCCGCGGCTCAAGGAACGCCTTGACCAGGAAGGCACGTCAATGTCCGGGGGAGAACAGCAAATGCTGGCAATAGCCCGGGCAATGATGGCCCGGCCAAAAATGATCCTGCTTGATGAACCATCCGAAGGAATCATGCCCATTCTGGTCGACGAGATGTTCGAGCTGTTCACTCATTTGAAAGAACAGGGAACCACCATACTTCTGGTCGAACAGAACGTCGAGCGGGCATTGTCGATCTCGGATCGGGCCTACATACTCGACCAGGGCGAAATCGTCCACTCGGGCGTGGCGTCCGAGCTACTCGCCGACCAGGAAATCCAGGAAAAATACTGCGCCGTATAAGCATGATGTATTGACCCGAATTTAAATTCGAGGACGGCCGCATCGCGCCGTGGCAGGATCAGGCGCCGCCAGCCGCGTGCTTCACTGGTACAATGCAACGCTCTGATAAGCCAGAAATACCTATGCCGCATCGCAATAACGATCCCGCTGGCTTTCCCCCAATCCAGCGGAAAAAAGTACAACAGCGCCTCAGCGCCAAAGAACGTGAGCAGCAAATCCTGCACGGCGCGATCAAGTTCTTCTCAGAGCGTGGCCTGGATGGTCAGACACGAACGCTGGCCAAGGAAATCGGCATCACCCACCCGTTGCTGTATCACTACTTTCCGACCAAAAGGGCACTCATCGAGCGGGTCTATCAGGAAGTCTATGTAGGCCACTGGAAGCCCCAATGGGAAAGTTGGCTGGACGATAGAACGCTGGGGCTGGAAGAGAAGCTAATGCTTTTCTACCGCGACTATGCCGCAACCATACTCATGCCGGAACGAGTGAGAATCCTGCTGTTCTCAGGCCTGAGCGACGGATACATTCCGCAGGAATACCTCAACCTGCTGCAAACAAAACTTTTCCCGCGCATTGTCAGGGAAACCCGCCGTCACTTGGGGCTTTCAGTGCGCAAAAAAGGAAGCGAGCGCGAAAATGAATTGATCTGGGGATTGCATGGCGGCATCTTCTACATCGGCATTCGGCGCTGGGCCTATAACCGGACGGCGTCGGTCGACCTCGACCAGACAATATCGGATCGCGTTCGCGGCTATATTGTTTCCGCACAGGAATTGTTCGGCAAACCCGAATAAGCCCGTCAACTTCCCGGCGCCAACCATATCAGGATCAAGTTCCCGCAGGCAGCAGCGCAGAACAAACCCTGCGCACCACCTCGCAGCCCCTCTACGCTTGAAAGCATGATTGGGCAGTAACGGGACCTTGATACTTGACTCAATTGACCAAGCGGTAGATAATAAAATTATTATAAATGGTGCTTTATAGTGCGGCCCCAGCCGGCTGAAGCAACCCGGCGGCAACAGGCGACATCGCCCCCCCAAGCGAAAGAGGTAATGGTTTTATGGCCTGCCGCGGGGAGACGCAAGCGCTGTAGAAAATCAATGCGGTGGAAGACAATGAAACAACGAGCTCCGGCGAAAGCGGGCCGTGCCATCAATATGGCGATGCTACGTAAAGCCGGCCAAAACATGCCTGGCCTACACACTGTGACTTCACGTACACAGCGGTGGCATGCCTTCGTGAATTCGCTACTCGGCAAATGTCTCGGCCCTGCCTGTCTTGATACTTCACTTGCAATAGCCTGTCTGGCTGGGACAAGACACTTTCAATCATCCCTTCAAGCACCCCTTTTGCCAAAAGCCGACCGTGTGGTTTGCCTGGCACCATCGCCAAGGAACCAACCATGGAGTTAGTCGGAGAACAAATAATTGGAGCCCCTCGTCAACAGGTGTGGGATGCTCTCAACAACCCGTCCATCCTTTCCCGTTGCATCCCCGGATGCGAAGAGCTGACGAAAGTTTCGGACGCCGAGACACATGCCCATGTAGCGCTCAAGATTGGCCCAGTGCGGGCGCGGTTCATCGGAAAAATATTCATGACGGATACCGAAGTGCCGTCCAAATGCACACTGAAATTCGAAGGGGCCGGTGGCGCCGCTGGATTCGCCCGGGGTTCATCCATGGTGACGCTATCGGACGATAACGGCGCCACTCGTCTGAATTATTCCGTCAAGGCGGCTGTTGGCGGAAAACTCGGACAGGTCGGCGGACGGCTCATCGACATTACCGCAAAAAAAATGGCCGACGAATTTTTCCGCGCCTTTCACGATGCGATGGCAGGAACCGGCCACTCCGCCGCCCCGGCAGACCCGTCATCCGAATCGGAGCAAAGCCTACCGGACAACACCGGCGGTGCAGCAGCTGAGCCAGTTCGCGCGCAGGCGGCTACGCGTTTACCCAACAGTACCCTTCGGCCACACTTGTCCCGCGCACTCTGGTTCGCGCTTGGCGCAATCGTGGCGCTGGCCGTCAGCCACTGGCTGAGCTAACCGGGCAACAACCAATTCGCACCAGCACTTTCACAATACAAAAGACGTCACACCACTTGGAGTAGTCATGAAAGCACCTCCGTTCGATTACGCAAAGCCCGCCACACTTTCAGAGGTGTTCCCTCTGCTTGAGGCGCACGGTGACAGGGCACGAATCATTGCCGGCGGCCAGACCCTTCTGGCGACCCTGAACATGCGCCTTTCCGAACCCGAGATGCTTATTGACCTTAGTGCAATCAGCGATTTGAAAGGCATCTCGCTGCAAAGCGATTGCGTGCGCATCGGCGCCATGACGCGACACAGCGACATCGAAGATTCGGCGCTGATCGCGCAACACGTACCACTGCTATCGATGGCGGTACCGCATATCGCGCACAGGGCCATCCGTAATCGCGGAACCATCGGCGGGTCCATTGCATTTGCCGACCCCGCGGCGGAGTTCCCAGCCTGCGCGGTGGCGCTGGACGCCACAATTATCCTGGCCAGCCAACGGGGTGAGCGGCGGGTCAAGGCGCTGGACTTCTTCCAGGACCTCTACACGACCGCCATGGAACCCAACGAAATCATTCTGGCGTGCGAATTCCCAATTCGGCAGAAAACCCAGCGATTCGCATTCGATGAGCTGGCGAGGCGCCATGGCGATTACGCCATCGTAGGCCTGGCCGCAGCGGGCGAGCTCAAGGCCGGCGCCATGACGGGCGTGCGGCTGGTGTTCCTGGGCACTGGCAGTACTCCGGTACGGGCGTTCGCGGCAGAGGCGGCCATCGAAGGAAAAGTACCTGGCGCTCAAGTCATAGACGCCGCGCAGGCGGCGCTGGCCACCGAGTTGTCTCCCAACGCAGATCTCTATCATTCCGCAAAAGCAAAACTCCACCTTGCCGGTGTCCTTATGCGACGCAGCATGGAACAACTTGCCGCGTAAATGCCCGCAAAGCCCCCAGGAGGGAAAAACATGTCTGAAACCATTTTGGTCAATATCCAGGTCAATGGCGTCGAGCAAAAAAAGCATGTCGAGCCACGCATTCATCTGGTCGATTTCCTGCGCGACACACTGGGAATCAAAACGTCTCGAGTATGCTGCGAACACGGCGTCTGTGGCGCCTGTACAGTCCGGCTTGACGGCGAAATTGTACGCGGCTGCCTGGTGCTTGCCGTTCAGGCTGACGGTCACGAAATCGAAACCATCGACGGCGCCAGCGATCGTGGCGACCTAACCGACCTACAGGCAGCGTTCCACGCACACAATTCAATGCAATGCGGCTACTGCACTCCAGGCATGCTATTGACTGCCTCGGATCTATTGGCGCAAAAACCCAATGCCACCCGCGCCGAAGTGCGCGAGTACCTGTCTGGAAACTATTGTCGATGCACGGGATACCAGGCGATCGTGGATGCGGTATGTGACGTGCAGAAGCAGCGGCAGCTTGCCGCGGCATCACTATAACTACAGGAGACTGTCATGGATTCCTTGTCAAACATAGAAGTCGATCCAAGCATCGAAGCGGACCAAGAACATTCCTATATCGGCGCAGGGGTAGCACGCCCTAACGCACGGCGTCACCTCGAAGGTCGCGGAACCTACGTCGACGACATCGTGTTGGCGCGACTGGCCCACGTTGTGTATCTGCGCAACCCATTTGCGCATGCGCGCTTTACCGTCACCGATACCAGCGACGCACGCAGCATGCCGGGCATCATCGCCATTGTGGACGGCGAACAGATTTCAGAAATCTGCAGTTCGTGGGTGGCAAACCTGGCTCACATGGTTGGCATGAAATCGGCGCCCCAGACCCCACTTGCCATAGGCCGCGCCTGCTGGCAGGGCCAGGCCGTACTTGCCGTCGTTGCCGAAACTCGCCAGCAGGCGGAAGACGCACTACAGCGGATCGAAATCGATTGGCAGG
Organism: Burkholderiaceae bacterium; assembly: GCA_004322135.1. GTDB lineage: Bacteria > Pseudomonadota > Gammaproteobacteria > Burkholderiales > Burkholderiaceae_B > Eoetvoesia. The sequence continues at coordinate 17,568 of SCSG01000044.1, forward strand.
AACTGCCCGCGGTAACCGACATCGAAACTGCATTGTCACCGGAAACGCCGGTAATCCACCCCGATCTTGGCGATAACCTGTGTTTTGCCAAAACCATTGACACCGGCGGCGTCGACAACGCTTTTGCACAGGCCGATCTTGTTGTCGAAGAAACCTACCGCTTCGCACGCGTCACCGGCGTGACCATGGAGCCGCGAGCCGTACTGGCCGACTTCGACCCTTCCGAGCAAAAACTCACGGTCTATCAGTCGCACCAGGCACCAAACATGATGCAGGACTTGTATTCACGCCACCTGGGCTTGCCCGAGAACTCCGTGCGCGTCATCTGCAAGGACGTGGGTGGCGCATTTGGTATCAAATGCCACTCGTACCCGGAAGATTTCGCTACGGCCGCCCTGTCCATGATTCTCAAACGGCCCATAAAATTTGTGGCCGACAGGCTTGAATCCTTTGTCAGCGACATCCACGCGCGCGAACATCTGGTTCACGCACGCCTGGCCGTGAAAAAGGACGGCGAAATTCTGGCGCTCGATATTGACGATCTGGTCGGTACCGGCCCCTACTCGCCTTATCCGCGCACCAGCGCAATCGAAGGCAATCAGGTTCTGGCCATTGCCGGCGGCCCGTACAAGCACAAGGAATACCGCGCCCACCTTAACGTGGTGGCTCAAAACAAGGTATCGACCAGCCAGTATCGCGGCGTGGGACACCCGCTGGCATGCGCACTGACCGAAGGGATCGTCGAACTTGCCGCCCAAAAACTTGGTATCGATAGCTTCGACATGCGCCGCAAAAACGTCATGCCAGATGACGGATATCCATGCAAGGGCGCGTCAGGCATCGCTCTTGAAGGCCTGTCGCATCAAAAGTGTCTGGACAAGCTTGAAGAAATGATGGACTACAAAGCTCTGCGCAAGGAACAGGCCGAGCTAAGGAAAAAGGGAATCCACCGCGGCATCGGGCTGGCAATGGTCATCGAGCTGACCAACCCGGGTGCTGCCTTTTATGGCGTAGGCGGTGCCCGGATCGCTGCACTGGACGGGGCGACAATACGTCTGGATGCAAGCGGCACGGTAACCTGTCTGGCCGCCAACGTGGAATTGGGGCAAGGAACTGAAACCATCTATACGCAAATCGCCGCTGATGCAGTTGGCGTGCCGATGGACCGCGTCAGAGTCGTTACTGGTGACACACTTGCCACGCCTAATGGCGGCGGCAATTGGGCTTCGCGCGGGGCTGGCGTTGGCGGCGAAGCAGTGTTGCAGGCTGGCCTGGAATTGCGTCAGAACCTATGCAAATTCGCGGCTATCGTGTTGAAGAAGGACGCGGGCGAACTCGACATAGAAGGCGGCCGGATCATCAACAAAACGACCCGCGAACAGCTGATGGAGCTGGCCGAACTGGGGCGTATCGCCTACTTCAGGCCAGACACCCTGCCCCCCGGAACACAGGCGCCGCAAATGACCGTCACCCGCCACTACGTTCAATCGGGATACCCCTTTGCCTTCACGAACGGAGTACAGGCTTCTTACGTGGAAGTCGATATCGAGACAGGCTTCGTCAAGCTGCTGAAACACTGGATCGTCGAAGACTGTGGCCGCGTTCTGAACACCATGCTGGTCAATGAACAACTGCGCGGAGCAGCCGTGCAAGGCATCGGCGAAACATTGCTCGAAGAATGCCTTTACGACGAGAACGCGCTGCTGCGCAACGGAAACATGGCCGACTATCTGGTGCCAATGGCCTCGGAAATGCCCGACATGGAAGTGGCGCATGTCGAAACACCCACTGCAACGTCCCAACTCGGTGCAAAAGGTGCGGGCGAAGCGGGAACCGCCGGGCCGCGCGGATGTGTCATGAACGCCATCAATGATGCGCTGTCACCATTTAATGCGCGCGTGACATCGCAACCGATTACGCCCGAAAAAATTCTCCGGGCGCTAGGCACTATTTAATGAGGCACACATTACGCCAACACTCTAAGGCACTTTGCATCGCAACGTCATAAATCACCGTCACGCCTGGCGTGAAACCACCACCCAGGCCAGTGGCTGCGTGAATCAGATTACGCAGCCACTGGTCGCATCTGACGCTTCGCAGCAGATCGAAACAACTCTGATTCCCTGGACACCCTGAAAGCCAAGGGTCGGCGTTAAGATAACGAGACCGATCTCGTTATCTGGAGCAGATCATGGCGGGCACATTTTCACGTATCGTTGGTGCACTACTGAGCCTGCTATGTGTTCTGGGCAGCGCGCCATCCCAGGCTGCCGACGTCATCAGTACCGCAAACACCCGCAACGCTACCAATGAGGACGAGGCATACAGCCCCGAGGAAATCGAGCAGATGGTCGCGCCCATAGCGCTGTACCCTGACTCGTTGCTTACACAAGTCCTGATGGCGGCCACCTATCCACTGGAAATCGTCGAAGCGGCGCGCTGGCGTGCCGGACAGCCTCGGAACCTGTCCGATCAGCAGCTGTCGCGACTGCTGGAAACGCAGCCCTGGGACCCCAGCGTGAAGGCGGTTGTGGCATTCCCCGACGTGCTGAACATGATGAACGAACGGATCAGCTGGACGGGGCGGCTGGGAGACGCCTTCCTTAACCAGCAAGAGGACGTCATGGCGGCGGTGCAGAACTTGCGCGCCAGGGCCCAGGCGGCGGGGAACCTGCGGTCGGGGCCACAGCAAGTCGTAACGACAGCCGGCCCTGGCATCATCACGATCGCTCCGACGCAGCCTGAAACAATATATGTACCCATCTACAATCCGGTCGTCATCTACGGCGCATGGCCATACCCGAACTACGTACCCTACTACTGGCACCCGCCTCACTACATCGTTACCGGACCTCGCATAACATTCGCCACCGCACTCGTCGTGGGTGGAGTACTGTGGAGCACCTATGACTGGAGACGCGGCCGGTTCGATATAAATATAAATCGCTACAACCGTTTCAACCGCACCCGCATAACCAGTGATCGCTGGCATCACGACTTCGAACGGCGCAGTGCTACCGCCAATCGCAGCGCCGCGATACGTGACCGTACCTACAGCCCACCACCCCGAGCACGTGGCCCCGAAGCCGTCGAGCGCGAATCGCGCGGCGAGCGTGCAGGCCGCACGTCCCGGACACCCAATCCGGCACAGCGACAAGATCGGATGCATCCTCAAAATCAACGGCGTACTACTTCAGAGCCGCGTCCTCCACAGCACCCAACGCACCCCCAACCTCAGATGCGCACGCAGCAACGTGAACCCGTGCAGAATCAGGTACGCCCTTCAAACCAACTGCGTGCGGCCCCGGCCACACGGCCTTCACGTTCCGCCGAAAGGCCCGCGAGGCCGCCACGCCAGCGTGAGCCGCGCAATGCCGACAACCAAAACAAGTCGGCAAGGCCACCCGAACAACGTCAGGCGCGGCCTCCCGAACAGCGTCAGGCACGGCCATCAGAACAACGGCCACAAAACCGCGACGCCAATCGTCACGAAAGGAATAGAAACGACAACAGCGGGCAGTGATGTGCCGTGCGCGTGCCTGCACATATGGTCCAGCCTATATCTCGACACTTAAAGGAGCGTCTTGCACGCGCCCACACATGGCTGGGCCAAGGCATGGCGGAATGGTCTACCCTCAAATCGGTGGACGCAAATCGGTAGCATTTCAGAAGCAATTCAGACTATTATCGAAACTCTGGGAAACAACTCATTTCACACGGAGGAGTCTCATGTTTGTCAAGAATGTTTGGTATATCGCCGCGTTCGATAACGAATTCGAACAACCGTTCGTGGCGCGGCGTCTACTGGATGTGCCGGTCATCATGTTTCGAACCTCCGACGGCGTACTGGCCGCGCTGGATGACCTGTGCCCCCACCGACTCATGCCGCTGTCCAGCGGCAAGCGCATCGATGACGAGCTGCAATGCGGCTACCACGGCATGCGCTTCTCGGCCGAAGGGCACTGTACCTGCGTACCCGGGCAAACCAACATTCCTTCGGCGGCCACCGTCAAAACTTACCCCATTATTTCGCGCCACGGCTTTGCATGGATATGGATGGGCGACCCGACTCTAGCCGATGCAGACCTGATCCCCGACATGCACTGGCATGACAGCCCCGATTGGGCCCCTTCCAGTGGCTACCACCACATCAACGCCAATTTCACCCTGCTTAATGACAATTTGCTTGACCTTAGCCACGAAACCTACGTCCACCATCGCACCATAGGCAACGGTGAAGAACTATCCATCGCACACTACCCGCCCGAAGTGACCACCGAAGCCAACTGCATCGTGCGTGCGCACAGGGAAATGCCACGCATCGTGCCGCCGCCCTTCTTCAGCATGACGCTCAGACACGAAGGCCTGATCAACCGCTGGCAGGTTGCGATTAACCTGGTTCCGTCGCTGAACATCACGGTGGTCGGAGTTCACCCGGTCGAGCAGGACAGGGCCTCGGCGTATATTGGCCACGTCCTTCATCTATTGACACCCGAGTCGGAAACGTCAACCCATTATTTCTGGTCATTCATACGAAACTATCGACTGGATGAATCCGATCTCACGGAAATCATTCGCAAAGGCATTGCCTCTACATTTGACGAGGACAAGATCATACTTGAGCGGCAACAAAAGCAGATGGAAGTTCTGGGCAGACAGGTGCCAGGAGTTGCCATCAGGGTCGACGAAGCGCCCATCCGCGCGCGGCGGCTGCTTGAACAGCGCCTGAAAGACGAGCAGGAAAACCCATCTTACGTTGTTGCGCCGCCAGCTCTAATTCCCGAATACTCGTATGCGCAATGAATGACACCATGTGAAAGGTATGGTTCGTATGACCTCCCCCCTCAACCGTTCAGCTTAAACAATCTCTCGCACTTGTGCCCCAGGAAAACGTACCAAGCCGACGTCGCAGATTCATATTATGATGGAGGCGTCGGCGACGTAATCAGCCGGTACACGACCAACCAAGGAGTAACTGTCATGGGATCCAAGGACAAGAAGAAAGAGTCAAAAGGCAAGAAGCCGCAACCCAAGCCTTTGCATTCCCCAGGCAAACCAGCCATGAATGCCGGCTTCAGATAAATAGTTGTATTGCCGGCAAAAAACTGTCCATATTCAGTAGCTCGATCTTTTTTTCAGCTATACGCAACTGCCCGTCAACCTCGCGCAGCGAATAGCTCACACGCGCACCCAGCACTAGCTGTCTGCCCGACTGATATTCCATGTACACCAAATTGCAGGAAACGACGGGTAGCCCACCCGGCGCTTGCCCTGTACCAATTTCGGGGCGCTGTACCACGTGCAGGCTGCGCACTTGTGGCTGCAGTGAATAGGCATGAGGATGTTCGAAGCGTTCGATGCGAAGCTTCAGCAGCATTTTATCTTCCAGGGAAATGGAAGCCTGATTCTCGCGATCCGTCTGGCCCGGCTGCGTCGGAATCCAATAAATGCCATCGTCGGTAAACAAGTCGTACCACTGGTTGAACCGACACTCGTCCAGCAGGCGATTCTCATCATAGACAAACTCGACCAGGCGGTCGTTCAGGCCAGTTTCACTCATGCCGCTTCTCCCACCGGTGTGGTCAACGAAGCCAGCCACGCACGGTACTGATTGCGCATGAGCAGTTCGTTATTGCCGTTTTCAAACAGGTAATCGCCATGCTCCAGCTCTGCTGCGTTGAACTGACGCTGAAGATTCACCCATGGATTGCCCGCCGCGACCAGACTCGCTTGCTGGCTTTCGAACAGGTGAATGTCGTCATGGGCGACCATGCTTGTGGGAGAAAACACGAGACGCGAATAAGTAAGACCCCGTTTGAGCATGATTTCAGGTGCGCCCACAGGCTGAAACGCCCAAACCTCAAGCTGCGTCAAACCTGCGGACAAAGGCCTTAGCACCCGCATGACCTGCGGCGAGCTCTTGGTGGCAAGACTGGGATAAAACACAACATTCTGCGGCGAATAGGAAAGGATCTCGCCGGCACGCTTCTCGCCGTGCGCTTTTTCAAGCAACTGCTTATAACCGGGAATGTCGGAATAGCCCGTATGGATGCTGAAATTGGTACCAAGGATGCTGTGGCCGTGAGGCAGAACCCTAGCCCCCATCTTGCTGTAAAAGTCATGGCCGGCCCCAAATGGCAGCAACTGTTCCAGCGCCGTTGGGTCAGCATCACGAAACTCGTGGCCCACAGTTTGCGCCGTGGCTGCGGCGGATTCATGCGTAGAGATGGGATGGACCGTATCGTTGACGTTTTCGAGGTACATTTTCCAGTTGCAGCGAATGGTGCTACGGATGCAACTGCCCGCGATCTGCAGCTTGCCTTCGGGCGAACGATCCACCATGTTGTCCAGGGCGAACAACGCTTCGCCAAAATATTCCCTGAAAGACAGGCCCTTCCGGCTAAGCCGCGCAAAGACGAACCCCCTGTACGCCTCTACCCCGCCTGGAACCGACAAGCCGGCTGACGCTACGCTTTTATCCAGGCCCGAGTTCACGTAATCGGCTTTGAGCGACACGGCCAGCAGGGAACCATCGGTTTTGTAGCACCAGGCATGATAAGGGCAACGCAGTACACGACCGGTATTGCCGCAAGGCTCGGAAAGAACGCCAGCGCCTTTATGCGCACAACGATTTATCAACACGCGCACGCTGCCATCGGTATGGCGGATCATGATGACTGGGCTGCCCGCCAGATCAAGCGTAATGTAATCGCCAACCTCGGGCACCTGGCTTTCATGCCCCACATACAGCCATGAACGTGCAAACAGCCGTTCGTTTTCCAATCGGAATATTTCTTCGCTGACGTAGACGTCGCGATGGATCTGGTTGTGGGAAATCAGCTTCGTAATGGCTTTGACGTCATCGCTGTAACTTGTCATTTTTTCCTCTTTCACCTTGCGACCGCAATACCAACCACCACGATTTCAGAATGGATCAGCCCGCACCGCCCGAGTCACCGGTTGGGCAGCGAGGCCACCAGCAGACACCTCATCGATCACATGGCACGCCAGCAGGCCATATTGCAGGCCCGTACACCTATCGACGAAGATTCAGTCGAGCCAGACCGTAAAATCGCTTACCGGGAGCCGAGGCGTGCGGAATGTATTCACGAGCGCCGACTCGTCGGCATAACCCAATGACATGCCACACACAATCATTTCATCGTCACCCGCACCAATATGCGGCAGAACGATCTTGCCGTATGCATTCCATGCCGCCTGTGGGCAGGTATCAAGCCCGCGAGCCCGGGCGGCGATCATGACACTTTGGATGTAGCCGCCATAGTCCATCAATGAGCCTGTACTCAAAACCGTACTTATCGTAAATATGAGACCAACGGGTGCATCAAAATAGCGAAAATTGCGCCGATGCTGCGCATGCATGCCGTCTTTATTGCCACGTTCGATCCCCAGCAAGCCATAGAGACCCCAGCCATTCTGTCGCCGCCGTTCGATAAATGGGCTTACCCACTTTCGCGGGTAGTAATCGAAGGCCTCGACATACTGGGCAGCCTGCTCGGGATGGTCGCGGATGGCATCATAGGCAGCACAAACCTTCTCTACCAGAGCATCTTTGCTCGCGCCCTGAAGCACGTATGCCTTCCAGGGCTGGATGTTGGCGCCCGATGGCGCACGGCTGGCCACAGCCAATATTTCTTCAATCAACCCGCGCGGAACCGGCTCGCTGGTAAACGCCCGAATCGACTGGCGTCCTTCAATAGCCTGATCAACAAGCGCGACCGCATTGAGCAAAGGGTTTTCAACAACGCTGCTGCTGGACATAATGCGGAAAGCTCCTGAGTTGCGTATCTCTTCGGGCCAACCCACACAGCGCACGACCCGAGACGGGGAACACGTACGATGATATCGCAAATTTCAGACCCCTTGCCATCCCGAACACCCGGCAGTCAACACGTGCCCCACAAGCCTGCGCTGTGGCACCAACCCCCTTGATCGCACCACGGACGGCACCGTCGAAAATTCCTGCACAAAACAGATACCGGCATGCACAAAACAGATAGCTGCAATTCAGGATCCCTTCTAACGTATGCCTGAAGGCACTCGACATCAACGCAGCACGCACACCAGACCGCGCTGCAACCCACCACACAGCGTCATAACAACGTAATGAGGCACAGCATGACACACCCCTTTACCGATACCGACCACTTCCTGCTTGGCACCTTCTCCAGCAACTGCTCCGGCGGGATGACTGTTTCGAAGCTTCCAAATCGCTGGAAGGCTGATTGGCCCGGCAACCTCCGTCTTGGAAAGTTGCTGGACGACGCCGGCATCGACTTCATGCTGCCCATCGCGCGCTGGATAGGCTACGGCGGAGAAACCAATTTTCACGGTTACGTGCTCGAGACAGTCACGTGGGCTACCGCACTGCTGGCCAATACGAAAAACATTACGGTCTTCGTGACTGCACATACTGCAGCGAACCATCCCGTAGTAGTAGCCAAACAAATTGCCACCATTGCGCAAATCAGCGACAACCGCGTCGGGCTTAACATTGTGGCGGGCTGGAACAAGCCGGAGTATGACGCGCTGGGACTGACGCTACCGGACGACCACGAAACACGCTACGGCTACGCTCAGGAATGGTTCGACATCGTCAAGAAACTGTGGGCCCACGACGGAGCGTTCAACTGGGACGGAAAATACTTCAAGCTCAAAAACACCTACGGCAACCCCAGGCCGACTTTGGCACCACCCATCTTCAACGCTGCCGGCTCAGGCCAGGGCAGGGAATTTGCGAGCCGCAATGCGGATTTTCTGTTTACGCCAGCCATTGATCTCAGCCGCTCGAAACAGGAGGTGGCCGACCTAAAGCAACAAGGAAAAGACAACAACCGCAACGTAAACGTGCTGACCTTTTCCCACGTCATCTGCCGGCCAACGGAAGCCGAGGCGAAGGCCCAATGGCAACTGCTTCAGGACAATGCCGACTGGGTAGCGGTGGATAATCTCATTGCATTGCAGTTTGCGCACGCCCAGTCTTTTCCGCACGATCTGCTGGCCCTTATCCGCGAGCGCATGGCAGCTGGCCACGGCGGTTACCCACTGGTCGGCACTCCCCAACAGGTTGCCGACGGGCTATGCGCACTGCACGAAGCGGGCTTTCGCGGCACGACCCTGTCATTTTTCGACTATGCCGAAGAATTCCCGTTTTTTCGCGACAACGTACTGCCCATTCTGGAGGCACGCGGGATCAGGTGAACCACGGGCACACCCGGCACGCGGTTCCCCCGGCAGGCGCGTGCTATGCCACCACTAATCCGAATGAGGGCGCCGTGGCCAGGGTGCCCAGCTGGTCATGCGCCAATCTGAAAGAAACGCCACAACAAGAATTCGTGTCATGACTGCGAACCAACGACACTAAGGAAAACCCTCGATTCCGAAATAGTGCTTCCGGTATAAGCTCTTAACTAATCAACGAGCTGCTGTCAAAGCCGGGCGCGAATGCCGATTATCGCCACCGCCCTGATAGCTACCCAGGAAACCATTGTGTCGTTACCCAACCTTGCCACTGGCGGCAGTCAGCTGTTCAGTCGCTTTCCCATCATCGCATCCGCCGATCTGGACGAAGTTCGCAGCCAGGTTGCCAAGGTATTTTGTGACCACCAGTTACAAGTTATCGGCAAGTCGCAACGACTGGACACGCGAATGTATTTCCGCCAGGGCCGCCATACCGGATTTGGCCGCATGAGCTATGGCGCCACTGTCGATATCAACCCCGGCAGTCTTGACGACTTCTTTCTGCTTCAGTTTCCGTTATTCGGAGAAGAAACCATTTTTTCCGAAGGCCAGTCTGTAGCCTCCACGGCAAATCTGGCCACCATTGTCAGCCCGACCTCCGACTTCCACATGCGCCACGACAAAAGCGCCGAGAAGCTGTTCGTGCGCATCGACCGTTGCGCACTAGAGCGAGAATGCGTCCAGTTTGCCGGAGCTCCGTTAAAGGGCCCCCTTAAGTTCGCACCGGCCATTCCCCTTGAAACCTCGGCGGGGCAGGCACTGCGTCGGTACATCAGCTGGCTCATGCAGGAGGCCTCCGATGGGGTACTGCTTGACTACCCAATTATCGCGGCACAATTTGAAGACGCGCTGATCACAGCACTACTGGGCACGCTATCGCACAACCAGCGCGGCACGGCCCTACGCACGCCGCTGGCTATCACGCCCCATTTTGTACGCCGGGCCGAAGAATACATGGAGCAGCACGCGCACGAGCCGATTACCGCCAGCGACATTGCTTTCCACTCTGGCATCAGCACTCGCAGCCTGTTTGCGGGCTTCAGGAAGTACCGCGACACAACCCCGATGGCGAGCTTGCGTGCCCTTAGGCTGGCAAAGGCCCACGCCGAGCTTGGCTCGCCCGAGTCTGACCAAGACAGCGTCACTCAAATTGCATTACGCTGGGGGTTCTCGCATCTGGGACAATTCTCGGCGTCGTACCGGCGCAGCTATGGCGAGGTGCCATCACTCACGTTGCGGCGCGCCATCGGCAACGCACGCACGCGCGAAGACGCCTAGCAGCTGCCTTACATCATTGCACTAAGCACCCGCTGCACGAACTCGGTCACGGACATCGCACGACCATTCACGTTGACGCGATTGTTCCCGTAGCGTAAATGCGTGGCTGCGTGGTCCTGATCTTGCGTGGCCAGCCCCGCGCGGGCCAGACGGCCGGCATACGTGTCGAATATAAGTGCTCCGGTTGCCACTGCCGAATCCCGAGGCTGCATGCCGCCCTGCAATTCGCTGAATGTCTGGATGAACATGGGTTTGCCCACGGACACGTCCAGGTCCATCTGCTTAACAATTTGGGGCAACAACATCATTGCGCCGCCGAGGGCAGTCGAGCCAGTCGGGCGCGTCAGATTGATGGATAACTTCAAAGTGCTCTGCCCCTTGTCGGTTTTCCACACGAAAGGGTCGATGGCGATTGTGGGTTGACTGCCAAGTGCCACCCAGAGCTTGTCCTGCAAGTCAGCTGCTTCTTCGTCAGTAAGATTGAAGTCCTCGTCCGAGGCCACGTCGTGCCGGGCTTTGATGCGGTCATATTCGGCAACCAGGGCGCTCAGCGCATCCACGTCCAGATTGCTACCCTTAAGCGTGGCCGTCACACTTCCAAAATTGACGTCGCCAGCCTGAATATCGCCGAAATCGTAGCGCAACGCACCGTCGACGCGCTTATTGCGTTGCGTGGTATCCAGGCTGATGGCCACCTTGTCCAAGCGCACTGGCGCGCTGTCGCCCGACTGAAGTTTGAACTGATCCGCACCGACCGTGCTGTGCGTGGTGACATCGCCAGACTCGCTTGTTGTTGTCGTCGCACTGCCAAGCGTCACCCCCTGGACGTCCAGGCTTTCGTTATCCTGTGTCGAGGCATATTCCAGCTTGCCAAACGCGCCTTTCGTCGTACTGTTGCGAAAATTGTCGGTGAATGCAACGTCAATATTGCCGCCGCCAAACTCCAGGCTATCACCGTTGCCGTGCAGGCTGAAGCGCCGAAATTGCCAGATGGAATTACCCTTGCCCGAAAATCCGATTTGCGTCACGCCCTCGATGGGGGCAAGGCCCTTCAGGCTGTCGAACCATTTTTGTGTTGCTGGCGAAGGAACGAGCCGCACACGGCTAAACGCCATGAGCGGTTCCACGTTGCCTGATTTGATCGCCTCCCACGGAAACGGGCCATGCTGCAGATGGTCGCTTAGAAGATACGTGGTGCTTGAACCATCGCCATTGTTCACCAGCAAGGTATACGTCACGTCGGACGAAAACACGCGACGCTTGTACTGGCTGATGGAAAGCTTGACGTCCGGTGTGCGCGCGCCTGGGCCAAGTACGCTGGCCAGCCGCGTGTTCGCCTGCCCGACAAGCCTCTGCAAGGTAGCTTGTGCCTGCTTACCCACATACCATGAAGCTGCTGCGTAAGCAACGCCCAGAACAATAACGGCGGTCAGTACTCTGGCGCTGTTTTTCATTGTCAGACTGGTCGCTTGCGAGACAATTCACGCGGCAACGGGAAAGCCACGTTTTCTATCGCCCCCGGTAAGGTACGTATGTTGGCGACACCGAGATCCTTGAGCCGCCCTATGACCAGATTGACAAGTTCGTCGGGCGCAGACGCCCCCGCGGTTAGGCCCACACGCGCCACACCCAGCAGCCACTCGGGGTCGATCATATCGGGGTCATCAATGAGGTAAGCCTTTGTCCCCTTGCGTTCGGCCACCTCGCGCAGGCGGTTGGAGTTGGAGCTGTTGGGGCTACCCACAACCAGAACCAGATCGCAATCGGACGCCATGGTCTTGACGGCGTCCTGGCGATTTTGCGTGGCGTAGCAAATATCACTTTTCTTCGGTTCGAGAATGCCTGGAAACCGCGAGCGCAACGCGTCCGCAACGCTGGCGGCATCATCAACCGACAAGGTGGTCTGGGTGACGAACGCAAGATTGCTGGGGTCAGTTACCTGCAAGACTGCTACATCGTCAATCGTTTCCACCAGATAGATGCCGTTGTCGGCCTGGCCAAGCGTGCCTTCGACTTCAGGGTGGCCCCGATGGCCGATCATAATGATTTCACGTCCCGCCGCGCGCATCCGCGCAACTTCAACGTGCACTTTGGTGACCAGGGGGCAGGTGGCATCAAACACACGCAACCCCATGCGCTCTGCCTCGACCCGCACACTCTTGGCCACGCCATGCGCCGAAAACACGACAATCGAACCACGCGGAACCTCGGCGAGCTGGTCAACAAAAATTGCGCCTTTAGCCTTCAGGCCTTCAACCACGTATCGGTTGTGCACGATTTCATGGCGTACGTAAATGGGTGCGCCATGCAGCTCGAGCGCACGTTCGACAATGTCGATTGCCCGGTCAACCCCGGCGCAGAACCCTCGCGGCTGCGCCAACACCACCTCAACACCTACTGTGGCAGAACCGTCCACCCGCGCACGAACCCCAGCCACTAAAGCACCCCCAACAAAGAGATATCCAGGCGCAGATCCACTCCCGCCAAAGGATGATTGAAATCAAACAATGTCCATCCGTCGCCACGCTCTTTGAAGATTCCGGAATAGCGGCCCCCATTGGGGGCCGAGAATTCGACAATATCGCCCGGGTTGAAAACCGTCCCAGGCTCGGTATAGGTTTCGATAAGGGAATCGGCAACGCGCTGGACAAGTTCGGGATTACGCGCGCCATAAGCATCGGCCGCTGGCAAATCGACCTGAAACTGCTCGCCTTCTTCGCGCCCGATAAGCACATCTTCCATGCCGGACGCCCACTGCCCATTGCCCAGTTGCAGAGTAGCCGGACGGTCTTCAAAGGTGCTGACAAACACAGAGCCGGCCGCAGGCCCTGTGGCCAGGGTGATGCGGTAGTGCAGTGTAAGGTAAGAGTCGGAGCGAACGATGGCTTTAGCCGAATCGGCAGAGGAAATCAAAATACATCACCGTAAAAACTACTAATGTTTTCCATTTTAGTGCGTCTTGCGATTCGACACATTGGCGGACCACAATCCGAACAACTCGCAGTGGACAAAACACTTCATTGTGCCGATCTCCATGCGCGAAGGCTGGCATTCTGAACACCCCAAGCCCCTTTCAAAACCAGGACGCCATGCCGCAGATCCGCCCCGCCACCCCCGAACGTCCCCGCGAGCGCTTGCTTGCACACGGAGCCCAGTCACTCACCTCACCCGAGTTGCTGGCCATTGTGTTGCGTACCGGCACCAGGGGCTGCGACGCCATAACGCTGGGGCACCATCTTATCGAACAATTTGATGGCCTGCGCGGCTTGCTGGCCTCGGACATCCACGCACTAATGGCCGTACCGGGGCTGGGCCTGGCCAAGGCATGCGAACTGCAAGCCATCAATGAACTGAACCGGCGCGCCCTGGCCGAGGAACTGCGCACGGGCCAGGCCCTGGATCAGCCGCAACACGTCAAACACTATTGCATCGCCACGCTGGGGCACCTGAAAATCGAACATTGTTTTGCGTTGTATCTGGACAGCCAATACAGGCTGATCACCGCAGAAGAGCTTGCCCGCGGAACTCTGACTCAGGCGTCGGTCTACCCACGCGAAGTCATCAAGGCAGGCCTGAAGCACCACGCCGCCGCGCTGATTCTGGCGCACAACCACCCCTCAGGCGTTTCCGAGCCCAGCCAAGCCGATCTTGCGCTTACACGCCACCTGAAGCAGGCACTGGCGCTGGTCGACATCCGCTTGCTGGATCATCTTATCGTCACGGCAACCGGCGCCATTTCACTGGCTGAACGCGGCCAGGTCTAACCCCCGGCGGCACCAGGCGCCCGAATGGCAAGAGCGTGATGGCAAGAAAATTGGGCAGAAGCTTCCGGCATCCCGGCATCCCATAGAAAATCAGGCTTTGAAAAGCTGCCACACCCATGCTAGAATTGGCAGCTTAGCCAATTATTTTGGCTGGATTTACACCACAATGTTTGCGTCAAAATGCACACCGGAAGAATACACACCGGGATCTGCGAAATGAGTGTAGGCAATGAGTGGGGTGCACTCAATAGGTGTACGCAAATTCAGACAAACATCGGGCAAAAAAATTCGCAGGTTTGCAACAGGGCTGCACGCAAGCTGCACCAAGCAAGTAAACACAGGAAAGTACCATGAAAGAAGGCATCCACCCAGAGTACCGCGAAGTGGTGTTTCTGGATCAGCAAACAGGTAACAAGTTCATTTCGCGCTCTACGCTCAGCAGCCGCGAAACGGTTGACATGGACGGCAAGACCTACCCACTTTTCAAGTGTGAAGTCACCTCTGAGTCGCATCCGTTCTACACTGGCGCGCAAACACGCATGGTTGAAACCGGCCGCGTCGAGAAATTCCGCGCCCGCTTCGCCCGTACCGCCGGTACAATCAAGAAGGCGTCGTAACACCTTTACTTACCATCGCCCGAAGAAGGCAGCCGCAGGGCTGCCTTTTTTAATTTAAGATGGCTGCGTCACCCATTTGAACAACTTAAATACGCCGACCTCGTGGCCCCCGAAGACTCCCGCCTAACGCCAGCCCGCCTCACCGCGCCAGCTACGACAAAGCTGCCTCGGCTGTTCCTGCTAATCCTGGGGGTAGTCTACATTTTTGCGGGGCTGTACTTCAGGGACCCGTGGAAGACCGACGACGTCGTCGGGCTCGCCACCATGATGACGGCGCTGCATGGGCCGGCACACGCCATGTGGCTCCCACAGATCGGCACTCTCGCACATGCCCAGGACGGCCCGCTCGCCATGTGGGTGGGGGCACTCTGCATCTGGGTGTTCAGTCCGCTGTTCGAGTTTTTCACCACGCCGCTGAACGCGGCGATCATCGCGTCGCGACTGCCCAACTTCCTGTGGTTCAGCCTCATTCTGTGGTCCACCTGGTACGGCACCTATTTGCTGGGACGACGGCCCGAGCCGCAACCTCTGGCCCTGCCGTTTGGCGGTGAACCGACCGTGCGCGATTACGGGCGCCTGATCGCGGACGCCGCCATACTTCTGGTTCTGGCCACCGCAGGCATTATGTGGCGGCTGCACGAAACGTCCGAAGTCCCCGCCATCATTGCCTTCCAGGCCTTGGCGTTCTACGCGGTGGCGCGCATGCTGGACCACCCGCTCTCGGGGGCCGTCACACTTGGCGTGGCGATAGGCGCAGCTTTCCTTACCCGGGCATGGATCGGCGCGCTGCCCATCATGCTGGCGGCGCCGTTCGCATTTGCGCCACGCTCCGCGCTGTGGCCAGCCAAACACTGGCTGATCATCTCGGCCGTTGTTGCAGCAAGTCTGATCCTCTTGTGGTGGATACCAGCGAGCCACCTTAGCGCGTACTGGACGCGCAATTGGTGGCTGTGGAACATCGATTCGTTCAACTGGCCGAAAATCCCCGAATTGCTCAACACCCTGCGTGATCTGCCCTGGTTCTTGTGGCCTACCTGGCCTTTCTTCCTGTTGGCGCTATGGCGCTGGCGCTCGTGGCTTTATGCGCCGCATATCTGGATACCGCTCATGTTCGCGGTCTGGCCACTGGTGGTCATCGTATTCCTGGTCGACCCCTTCGAACCCGAATACAGCCTCCTCGTAGTGCCATGCGCCGTCCTGGCGGCATTCACGCTACCGACCTTGCGCCGGGGCGTCGTGAACTCGCTGGACTGGTTCGCGCTGATGTGTTTTTCTCTTACCAACCTTACGGTCTGGCTGGGCTGGGTAGCCCTGCAGGCGGGCTGGCCAAGCCAAATCGCGCATAACATCGCGCGGCAGACCCGAGGCTATGAAGCACACATCTCATGGCCCGCCGTGACCATAGCCCTTGCAGGCACCGTCTGCTGGTTCGCTCTGGTACGCTGGCGCCTGCATTCCAAGCCGGCTGCACTGTGGCGCGGAGCCATGCTGTCGGCCTGTGGCATTACGTTGACATGGCTGCTTCTGGTTACGTTGTGGATGCCGGCTCTGGACTATGTGCGAAGCTATCGCCATGTCTCCGCGCAGTTGGCAACCGCGCTCAAAACCTTTACGCAGCCCGGAGAGTGCGTGCGGACATTTTCCCTGGGCACCGGCCAGCGAGCCTCGTTCTACGTCTTTAACAACATTGACTTCAGCTACGACGCAAAGTGCACGTTGATACTGCAGCAAACGTCGCCGCAAAACGTAAGGCGAGGCACCGCTGGATTCGATAACGCACAGGTGCTTTGGGAAGGCAAACGCGGCCCGGACCGCCGCGAAATGTTCCGGCTGCTTCGAGTCAAATAGCATGACTGCCCCCGTGTCACAGGGCTCTTCGCTTCACTACATAAAGCAGACGCTCAATAACGCATGGCCCGTACTGATAAGTGCATGGGCGGGAGTCGCATTCGGCGTCATTGACACCGCCATGGCAGGCCACGCCAGCGCGGCTGACCTGCAGGCCATGTCGCTCTCCGTATCCATCTACATCACGGTGTTCATCGGCCTCATGGGGGTCGTGCACGCTCTCATACCCATTATCGGCCAGCACTTTGGCGCCCAGCGTAACGAAGAAGTCGGCCAGGCGTGGGCCCAGGGGGTCTGGATGGCGCTGGGCCTGTCCACGGTCGGGGTGGCCGCCCTGCTCTTCCCCAACGCCTGGCTGGCCTATTCGGGTGACATCGAACCGCTGGTGTTCACCCGCGTCACCTGGTACCTGCGCGCGTTGGCCGTAGCACTGCCCGCAAGCCTGCTGTTTCGCACTATCTACTCGCTCGGAACAGCCGTGTCGCAACCCAGGATGGTCATGAACATAAACGTGGTCAGTGTTGGGTTCAAAGCGCTTTTCAACTGGATCTTCATCTTCGGGAAGCTGGGAGCCCCCGCGCTGGGTGCCGTTGGCGCCGGCCTTTCAACTGCCATAGTATGCTGGATGACTCTGGCCGCCGGGCTATGGATGCTGCGGCGTGATAAGTTCTACACTCGCTTCAGGCTCAAGCTTTACCGACCACGCTGGAAGTCGCAAAAGGAGTTGTTGCGTCTGGGTCTGCCCATGGGCGGCTCGTATCTCGTGGAAGTCTGCGCCTTCAGTTTCATGGCGCTGCTTGTGGCGCGTGAAGGCATGTACGTGACAGGCGGGCACCAGATCATGGCCAACCTGGTGGCACTGTGCTACATGATGCCCATGGCCGTGGGAATTGCATCGGCTTCCCTTACTGCGCAGGCCATCGGCGCCAAAGACGCCGTGCGTGCCCGCAAAATGGCGTCCGCCGGCCTGACCATCGTGTTTACCGGCGCAGTCATTACTGCAACCCTTCTGATTATCGGCAAATCGGCGATCCTGGCTGTCTACACCAACGACTTGAAAGTGGCCGCCATCGCGGCGTCACTGATGCAGATCATCCCCTACTTCCACCTGTGCGACGCCATGCAATGCATCAACTCGTATCTGCTGCGTGCATACAAGGTCGCGGTCGTGCCTTTGCTGCTACAGGCTGTGGCACTGACAGGAATCGGGCTGATAGGCGGCTGGTGGTTGGGCTTCGGCCCCGACGCGGGCCTGTTGCAACCCGTCATCGATCGCCTCATGCCCGGCGCACCCGTGGGCGCGGCCACACTGTGGCTTATGTCGCTGATAGGTCTGGGCCTGTCGGCCATCCTGCTGCGGGGCTGGTACTGGCGCGTAGTTCGCCAGTATCGCCGCCGCATGGCCTGTTAGCTATAGATATAACCGCGACGCCACGGATAGGTAAGGTCGGAAGGATTGTCAAGCTCGTCGTTGCGGCCCGTGGCAGTGTGCTGCAGCAGCACCTGGTGCAGTGCAATCCAGCCCTGTTCGAAGCCCAAGGCGGAGCCAGCCAGATAGATACGATAAGCCCTGAGTGATTTTTCGCCCTGCTCGCCCTTGAGGAACTTGCGCGCCTCGTCCAGCTTGGCATCCAGCGCGTCGCTCCAGGCCCACAGGGTGCGCGCATAATGCGGGCGCAGGTTCTCGACGTCAACGGCTTCCAGATCCGCATCAGCAATGCAGGCCAGCTCATTGCTGATATGGGTAAGCTCACCGCCCGGGAAAATGTATTTCTCGATGAACTCGCCCATGCCAGCGCCAACCTCGGCGTTATAGACGCCCCCCGCTGTGATGCCATGATTCATGATTAGCCCGCCGGGGCGCACAAGACGGCGAAGCTTGGAAAAATAACCTTTCAATTGCGCCCGACCAACGTGTTCGAACATGCCGACCGACGCAATCTTGTCGTAAGGCCTGGACTCGTCCAGGTCACGGTAGTCCATCAGTGTCATGCGCACACGCCCGGAAAGACCTTTTTCCTGGATAAGCTGGTTGACATAGGCGTGCTGGTTCTTGGAAAGCGTAATGCCTGTGGCGTCGACTCCGTAATGCTCGGCAGCCCAAAGCAACAGGCCACCCCAGCCAGCGCCGACGTCAAGAAAACGTTCGCCAGACTTGAGCGCCAGCTTGCGGCAAATATGATCGAGTTTGGCTTCCTGGGCCTGCGCTACCGTCATGTCGGGCGTTCGAAAGTAAGCACAGGAATAGACGCGGTGTGGGTCCAGCCAGAGTGCGTAAAAGTCGTCCGACAGGTCGTAATGAAATTGGATCTGCTTGGCATCGCGCGCAACGCTATGCCGCCAGACCGATACAAAGTGCCGCATCAGGCCCGTAACCCAATTGCCGCGCCCCACATCGATGGGCGAGTCGGGCAGGATGGAGGACGCAAGCTTCATGAGATCGCGCATGGACCCTTCGAAATCGAGCCGACCCTCGACGTAGTCTTCGCCCAGGCTTCCCGCCTGCCCCGTGGCAAGGTTAAGCAATACTCCCTTACTTTTGGCCACCAACCGTACCTTGGCATCTGCGGGTCCGGCCACCGAGCCATCGGGCAACTTAACCTGAACTGCCAGCGGCAACGACGCCAATTTTTTTTCAACTGCAGACAAAACCGAACTCACATCCCACTCCCTATGATTTAAGCATGCCCTGGACAAGGCCGGCGGAAACATCCGGTACCCCGAATACAACCCGCCCAGACCCCTCCAAGCCACCCGTTCCCGTTTGTTTATAAGTCTGTAATCCCCACGCAGCGAACGCGCCAAAACGCTGCAGTTTATACCGGCACGTTCGGCACCTCGCCGGAGACCGCCCTCAATTTATCACCAAACGCCCAATCCGGAAACTGTCACGCCCCACCCACGCACTCGTGTGAATAGCCCGCGTCCGTCACGTTTTGTCCCTCTCAGAGCCAAGCGGGCCGCCCCATAATCCTTTAGACTACCAACTTCCCCGCCCACGCATCGTTGATGCTCTTTTACTACATGTCTGCTGCAAACCCCCGACCCCGGGTGCCAAGATGGCTGCTCCTCATGGGCGCACTGTCGGCGCTGGGGCCCCTCGCCATCGACTTCTACCTACCAGCGTTTCCGTCCATCGTAGCGGGCCTCAACGCCACCCAGGGCGAGGTAGAGCGCACACTGGCAAGCTATCTGTTCGGGCTCTCACTGGCACAAATGGCCTACGGCCCGCTGGCTGACCGTTTCGGCCGCAAGGCCCCGTTGATCGGGGGGCTGGCCATCTTCACAATTTCGTCCATAGGCTGCACCCTGACCGGCGACATCACGCACCTGACACTATGGCGCGTCGCCCAGGCATTTGGCGGCGCCGCCGGCATGGTCATCCCGAAAGCCGTAATTCGCGATAATTTCGACACCCGCGACGCATCCAAAGCGCTTTCGCTGCTCATCCTCATCATGGGGGTCACCCCCATCCTGGGCCCAGTGCTCGGCGGCCAGATCCTGCTGGTCACAGGCTGGCGCGGCGTGTTCGGCCTGATGGCCGCAGGCGGCGGTGTGCTATTGCTGATGGCTGTGTTTACCATGCGCGAAACCCTGCCGCCCGAGAAGGTCATTGCGCTGCGCGTCCCCATCATCGCGAAAAATTATTGGGGCCTGTTGCGCGACAGACAATTCATGTGCTTTTCAATGGCGGGCGCATTCGGCTCGGCTGGCATGTTCACGTACATTTCAGGTACCCCGCGGGTCCTGATGGGCATCTATGGTGTCAGCGCGCAACATTTCGGCTATATATTTGCGCTGGGTGCTATATCGCTGATCGGCGCGTCACAGGTCAGCGCACGGATGCTTGACCGCTATTCACCCGAAAAGCTGCTCAAGGTTGCGCAGGTCTCCATTGTGCTGACAACCATCGCCGGCCTGGTTCTGACCATGTTGAATGTACTGACACTGACGCTGCTGATGATCTGCCTTATGGGATTCATGGCCAGCCAGGGCTTCGTGAGCCCGAACGCGGCGGCGCTGGCACTGGCGCGGCAAGGCATGCGACTGGGCGTCGCGTCGGCGTTGATGGGTACCCTGCAGATGCTTTGTGGCGCGCTAGCGGGTCTTGCCATCAGCGACTGGCAGTCGACCACCGCACTTCCTCTGACCGGTATTTTGGCGGTCTGCGCGCTTATGTCCTGGTTGTTCGGGCGCATTGCACTACACAACGCTGCCAGCACTAAATAGAAATGCCCGGTTCGCAGGTGCGGGCGTTCTCACGCTGCACCAGCGCCCCCACAAGCACGCTTGATCTATGCCGCATATTTATATTAGAATAGCAGGCTTAGTATATGCACACAGCTATTATCTAGCCGAAACATCCGGCCGAAACGCAGTAATGGGGCTTTACAAGCAGGGGCTTTACAAGCAGGGGCTTTACAGCAGCAGGGCCTTTACAGCAGCAGGGCTTTTACGGCAAATTATCAAGGGGTATATCCATGGCACGAGTATGCCAAGTTACCGGCAAACGCCCGATGGTGGGAAATAACGTTTCGCACGCAAACAATAAAACGAAGCGCCGCTTCCTTCCCAACCTGCAATCGCGCCGCTTCTGGGTCGAAAGCGAAAATCGCTGGATCCGCTTGCGTGTCAGCACCAATGCTATCCGCACCATCGACAAAAACGGCATCGAGTCCGTTCTGGCCGACCTGCGTGCACGCGGCGAAATCGTCTAACGCTGCCTCAGCGCACTTATTCATCAGGAGTCAATCATGGCAAAAGGCATTCGCGAAAAGATCAAGCTTGAATCCACTGCGGGCACGGGCCACTTCTATACCACCACCAAAAACAAGCGCACCATGCCTGAAAAAATGCTGATCAAGAAATTTGATCCGGTGGCGCGTAAACACGTCGACTACAAAGAAACCAAACTCAAGTAGCCGGCCAAGTCCAGTAAACCCTGGCCTACGCCCGGCCCGCCGAGACCGGACGGGCAAGTTGGCGGGCCATTCGGGCCGAGTCCTGTATCACACGGGGCTCGGCCTTTTTAATTGCCACCGGAGCTCGAAGGGCTCTGACGCGTTACGACGCAAGGCGGGCCCATGCCTTGGCACACGTTGTACGTCGTCGACCCCATGCTTCGCCGCACCCTATAATATGTGATTTGCGTTAAAACTTGAAAGCCCAGAATCTTATGCAGGAACGTTATAGCCCCACCGCCGTTGAATCTGCCGCCCAGGAAAACTGGCGCGAGCGCGACATCTACCGCGTCAGTGAAAGCGCCGTCGATGCCGACGGCAAACCCCGACCAAAGTTCTACGCCTGCTCCATGCTGCCCTACCCCAGCGGCAAACTGCACATGGGCCACGTACGCAACTACACCATCAACGACATGATGGCGCGTCAGATGCGCATGCGTGGGTACAACGTTCTAATGCCCATGGGCTGGGACGCCTTCGGCATGCCGGCTGAAAACGCCGCCATCAAATCCAAAGTCTCCCCCGCAAAATGGACGCGGGACAACATCGCCTACATGAAGAAGCAAATGCTGGCGATGGGCCTGGCCATAGACTGGTCGCGCGAAATGTGTGCCTGCGACCCCAAATACTACAAGTGGAACCAGTGGCTGTTCCTGAAAATGCTTGAAAAAGGCATTGCATACCGAAAAACCCAGGTTGTGAACTGGGACCCGGTCGACCAAACCGTTCTGGCCAACGAACAGGTCATTGACGGACGGGGCTGGCGCTCTGGGGCACCGGTCGAAAAGCGTGAAATCCCCGGCTATTATTTACGCATCACGAGCTATGCCGAGGAGTTGCTTGAGCAGGTAAAAAATGGCCTGCCAGGCTGGCCAGAACGCGTGCGCCTGATGCAGGAAAACTGGATCGGAAAAAGTGCTGGCGTGCGCTTCGCATTTCTGCACGACATTCGAGACAGCCAGGGCAAACTCGTGCAGGACGGCCGGATGTATGTGTTTACGACACGCGCCGACACCATCATGGGAGTCACATTCTGCGCCGTGGCCCCAGAGCACCCGCTTGCGGCCCACGCAGCGCTATCCAACCCCGAGCTGGCCAAGTTCATCGAATCATGCAAAATTGGTGGCACCACCGAGCTCGAACTGGCCACGCGTGAAAAAGAAGGTATGCCGACTGGACTGCAGGTCTCGCACCCCATAACTGGGCAGCCCATCGATGTCTGGGTCGGCAACTACGTACTCATGACCTACGGAGATGGCGCGGTCATGGGCGTTCCGGCCCACGACGAGCGCGATTTTGCCTTCGCCAAAAAATACGGCCTGCCCATCAAGGACGTGATCGCCATCAAGGGCAGGTCCTACTCGACCGACACCTGGCAGGAATGGTACGGCGACAAACAGCAGGGCCATACCGTCCACTCGGGCAAATACGACAACCTTGCCCCCGCGGCAGCTGTCGACGCCGTTGCCACTGACCTTGCCGCCAAAGGTCTGGGCGAGAAGCAGACGACCTGGCGCTTGCGGGACTGGGGCATATCGCGCCAGCGGTATTGGGGCACACCCATACCCATCATCCTCTGTCCTTCCTGCGGCCCCGTACCCGTGCCCGAAAAGGATCTCCCGGTGATGTTGCCCGACAACCTCATCCCCGACGGCAGCGGCAACCCGTTGACCAAATGCGATGCCTTCCTGTCCTGCAAATGCCCCAAGTGCGGTGGCGCGGCGCAGCGCGAAACCGACACCATGGATACGTTCATCGATTCATCGTGGTATTTCATGCGCTACACATCACCGGACAACGACAGCGCCATGGTGGACCAGCGTAACGACTACTGGATGCCCATGGATCAGTACATTGGCGGCATCGAGCACGCCGTCCTGCATCTGCTATATGCGCGTTTCTGGACCCGGGTCATGCGTGATCTGGGCCTGGTCAAATTCAGCGAACCCTTCACCCGACTGCTGTGCCAGGGTATGGTGCTTAACCATATCTACTCGCGCAAAGGTAAAAAAGGCGGCATTGAATACTTCTGGCCCGATGAGGTGGAGAATCTTTACGATGCCAAAGGCGCCATCATCGGCGCCAAGTCCAAGAAGGACGGCTCGCCCATCCAGTACGGCGGCATCGGGACCATGTCCAAATCCAAGAACAACGGCGTAGACCCGCAGTCGCTCATCGACTCGCTGGGTGCCGACACAGCGCGCCTGTTCGTCATGTTCGCCAGCCCACCCGAGCAGACCCTGGAATGGTCCTCGTCGGGCGTCGAGGGTGCCAACCGCTATCTGCGCCGTGTCTGGGCCTATTGCCATAGCCAGCAGGCCACCATACAGGCCGTCGCGCGAGCCCCCGCGCCCGACTGGAGCCGTGCGGGCGACGCCACCAAGGCACTGCGGCGCGAAATTCACCAGCTGCTGAAACAAGCCGACTACGATTACCAGCGCATCCAGTACAACACCGTGGTGTCCACCTGCATGAAAATGCTGAATGTCCTGGAATCGACCGAACTGCCCGACACCGACGTCGCTCACAAGGCGGTCGCCGATGGCGTCGGCATATTGTTGCGCGTGCTATACCCTGTCGTCCCGCACATCACCTGGCAGCTCTGGCGCGACCTTGGGCTGGAAGCACGCTACGGCGACCTGCTGGATGCCCCCTGGCCGGACGTCGACCAGACAGCACTGGTGGCCGACGAGATCGAACTCATGCTGCAGGTCAATGGCAAGCTGCGCGGCACGCTGAACGTCGCCAGCAGCGCGGCCAAAGCTGACATCGAACAGAGCGCCACGGCGCACAGTGCTGTGGCACGCTTCCTTGAAGGCCGGCCCGTCAAGCGCGTCATTGTGGTCCCCGGCAAACTGGTCAACATCGTTGGGTAAATACCACCATGCATAAGCAGCACACCACGCGCCGCCCCTTTTTCCCGCCATTCCTGTTCTGGGCGCGCGGGCTTGCTGGCCTGATGCTGCTGGCAACACTTAGTGCCTGCGGCTTTCACCTGAAGGGAGTTTCGCCGCTTCCCTTCAACACGATCTACACAAACATTCCCGCCAATTCCGACTTTGGTGCGCGGCTGCGCCGCGCCATTGTGGCCGCATCGCCCAGCACGCGGTTTGTGTCCGAGCCGGGGCAAGCCGACGTAAGGCTAACGCAGCTTTCCAATACCCAGGCCCTGCGGGACGTTTCCATTAATGCCCAGGGACAAGTCGACGAGTACGAGCTAAGCCTGCACTTCGTCTTCCAGCTGACCGACAAAAAAGGGCATTTGATCATGGCACCCACCACTCTCGAGGCAATACAGGAAATTCCATACGATTCAACCGCGCTGCAGGCCGAACAAGGCGAAATCGGCGGCCTCTTCACCCAAATGCAGCAAAGCCTGGTGGATCGAGCCGTGCGGCGCATGACTTCACCCGACGTCATCAAAGCCTACCACAACCCCGACAGCCTGCCGGTAACCGAGCCAGGCACGCCGGCTCCCGCCAACCAGAACAACTTCAACCCCATGGTGCCAAACCCACTTACCTCGCCGGGTGCGGCTCCAGGCAGTGGTCTTTATTAGCCTGAACGGACCATGACCATGGGACACCGGCTCGACCCCGACAAGCTTCAGAACCGGCTTGAACAAACGCCGCCTGCCCTGGATCCGCTGTATGTGGTTATGGGAGACGAGCCGCTGCTCGTAATCGAAACTTCGGACAGCCTGCGCGCCGCGGCCACACGCGCCGGCTACCTTGAACGCACAAGCCTCGTCATGGACGCGCGCAGCGATTGGTCAGCAGTCATCGCGTCAACGCAGAACATTTCATTGTTCGGCGACAAGCGCCTGGTGGAAGTCAGGATCCCCACCGGCAAGCCCGGCAAGACGGGCGGTGAAACGTTGGCGAAACTGGCCCAGCTGACGCAGGAGAACACGTTGGACGACACGCTCGTCGTCATCGGCCTGCCCCGACTCGATAAAGCTACCCGCTCCAGCAAATGGGCCAGTGCCCTGCTGGCTGCAGCCACGCTGGTTGAGTTGCCCACCATAGAACGTACCCAACTGCCACGCTGGATACAGCAACGCCTCGCCCGGCAAAAACAAAAGCTGGACCCGGCCAGCCTGGAATGGATGGCGGACAAGGTGGAAGGCAATCTGCTGGCTGCTTTCCAGGAGATCCAGAAACTCGCGCTACTTTATCCCGAAGGCGCGCTGAGCGTGAAAGACGTGGAACAGGCAGTCCTGAACGTGGCGCGCTACGATGTGTTCGATCTGCGCGACGCGATGCTGACGGGCAATACAGCCAGGGCGCTGGCAGTCCTCGACGGGCTGCGTGCCGAGGGCGAAGCGCTACCTCTGGTGCTCTGGGCGGTGGGCGACGAAATCCGTGTCATGGCACGCCTGGCCGCAGACGCGGCAGCGGGTCGCGACCTGTCCACCAGCATGCGCCAACAACGGATCTTCGGCGCGCGCGAGCAGCAAATACGCCAAACCCTCAAGCGCACGCCGGCAAAGACCTGGCCAGCAGCCGTGCAACATGCGCACGACGTTGACCGGCTGATCAAGGGGCTGAAAGTGCCCGGTCGTCTGGACGACCCGTGGGAAGAACTGGCCAGATTAACGTTGCGCATCGCCAGCGGCAGGGCGAATCGCACTCATTAGCCTGCTGTTTGGTCGGGCGGCAAGCGAGCCGAACGGAACAGCGGCGTTATAGTTATCATTAGCTCTGGCGCAATCGCCAAACCCACCCAGGCTCGACAAACGCGACGAACACCACCATGAACGCTCCCATCACCAAGTCCTCCACCCAAAAGACCAATCTGGTCGACGAAATCACGACGTTGGGTATACAGGCGCGCCAGGCCGCCCGCACACTGGTCACCGCGTCAAGCCAGGCCAAGGCCAAGGCCCTGCGAGCCATGGCCAGGCACCTGGAACAGGACAAAGCCATCCTGCAGGCCGAGAACGCCAAGGATCTGGATGCGGCGCGCAAGAGCGGCCTTGCTCCGGCCATGATCGACCGCCTGACTCTGTCGGACAAGTCCCTGAAAACCATGATTGCCGGCTTGCTGCAGATTGCCGGCATGCCCGACCCCGTAGGCAGCATGACCGCATCCACTACACGCCCGAACGGCATGCGGGTGGGCCAGATGCGCGTGCCGATTGGCGTCATCGGCATCATTTACGAATCCCGGCCCAACGTTACCATTGACGCGGCCGCGCTGTGCCTGAAGTCCGGCAACGCCACCATCCTGCGGGGCGGCAGCGAGGCGTTCCACTCCAACCATGCGCTGGGCGCCATCATTCAGGCGGGCCTGGCCGATGCCGACCTGCCAGCACACGCGGTGCAGGTCGTGGGTACCACCGACCGCAACGCAGTGGGACTGCTGGCCACGCTGACCGACTACATCGACGTCATCATTCCGCGCGGCGGCAAGGGGCTCATCGAGCGGCTCTCCAGCGAAGCCCGCGTGCCCCTGCTCAAGCATCTGGAAGGAAACTGTCACGTCTACATTGACGCAGCCGCCGACATCGACAAGGCGCACAACGTCACCGTCAATGCCAAAACCTATCGCTATGGTATTTGCGGCGCCATGGAAACGCTGCTGGTACACCAGGACATCGCCGCCAGAATATTGCCCCGCCTTGCCAAAACCCTGCTGGACAAAGGCGTGGAACTGCGCGGTTGTGCACGCACGCGCGCGCTGATTCCACAAGCGCTGGCCGCGACCGATGAGGACTGGGCCACCGAATACCTCGGCCCCATTCTGGCCATACGCGTAGTCGACAACATCGACGAGGCCATGGACCACATTGCGCGCTGGGGGTCGGGCCATACAGAGTCCATCATCACCGAAAACCTGAGCGCCGCAACACGCTTCCAGCGCGAGGTCGATTCCAGCTCCGTGTACATCAATCTGCCCACCTGTTTCGCCGATGGATTCGAATACGGCTTGGGGGCTGAGATCGGTATATCAACCAACCGCCTGCACGCGCGCGGACCGGTCGGGCTGGAAGGCCTGACGACCCTGAAATGGGTGCTGACCGGCGACGGTCAACTGCGCGGCTGACATGGTTCTGTGGATCAAAACCTTCCATATCCTGTTCGTCATCTCGTGGTTCGCAGGGCTGTTTTACTTGCCACGCATCTACGTCAATCTTGCACAGAATACCGACACCGCCGTCCAGACCTGCCTGCTTGGCATGGCAAGACGTCTGTACCGATTCACGACCAAGCTGGCGGTGCTGGCCGTGTTGTTTGGGCTGTGGCTGTTTTTCGGCTTCAAGCTGGGACAGAACCAGGGTTGGATGGACGCCAAACTTGTGCTGGTGCTGGTGGTCATAGGCTACCATCTTGCCTGCGGGCAGTTGCTGAAGGCCTTCGAGGAAGGCCGCAACACTCATAGCCACCGCTACTACCGCTGGTTCAACGAAGCCCCCGTCATCCTGCTTCTGGCCATTGTTGCGCTGGTCGTGGTCCAGCCCTTCTAATCCACACTGCAGCCCATGACCAAGCCTGAAAAAACGCGCAAGACCCTGACGATATCCAGACGCCCAGGGCCTGTGGCGGATAACCCAGCCACCGAACAAAAACGCCAGCGCACGGGCGCGCGGGCCCGACAGGTTGCCCAACTGCAGCGCGAGCAGGGAAAACGACACACCGCCCAAGGCCTTACCGATTCCAGGCAGCGGGACATCGAGAGCTCTGCCGAGATCATTCACTCCGATCCCGGGCCAAGCCACGACTCCGCGCTGCACGGCGGCAGTAACCCGGATGTGGCGGACGCACCGCGCATTCGCCGCCAGACTCGCGCGCCCCGTACCCGCAACACTGAAGTCTTCCGCATGTTCGCCTCGTGCCCCCAGGGCCTCGAAGAAGTTCTCACTATTGAGCTGCAGGCTCTGGGCTTTGACGACGCGCAGGCTGGCCGGGCCGGTTGCCACTTTCACGCCGACTGGACCGGAATGCAGCGGGCCAATCTGTACTCACGACTTGCCACCCGCATACTGCTCCAGGTCGCAGAGGGTCCCGCGCGCAGCGAAGACGATATTCTCGAACTAGCCCGCAGCACACCGTGGGAGAGGTGGTTCGGCCCCGAGCAGTCGCTGCGCGTCGACACTTCGGCCATTCGCAGCCCCATGCAAAGCCTGCAATATTGCAACCTGCGGGCCAAAGACGGTATCTGCGACCGCCTGCGCGACCGCGAAGGTGCCCGTCCGGACATCGACACGGTGCGGCCGGACGCACGAGTCCACCTGTTTCTAACCGAAGACAGCGCTACCCTTTACCTGGATACCTCCGGTGAATCACTTTTCAAGCGCGGCTGGAGGCTGGACAAAGGTGAAGCCCCCATTCGCGAAAACCTGGCGGCAGGGCTGCTGGCGCTTTCCGGGTGGGACCCTGCCGCGGCACTGCTTGACCCATTCTGCGGTAGCGGCACCATCCTGATCGAGGCGGCGTGGATAGCGCTGGGGGTCCCAGCGGGCATCTGGCGGCCTTTCGGTTTCGAACGCCTGCGCAACCACGATGCCCGACACTGGCGTGACCTTAAAGATGACGCGCGTGCGCACATCCGCACACAGCTGGAAAGCCCGCTGGTGGGCGTGGACTTGGACGCGCAGGCTATCGAGGCGGCCAAAAGCAACCTTGAGCGCGCGTGGCTTACGCCTGATTCCATTCGATTTGAGGTGGGCGATGCACGCAACACCGCGCCACCGGCTGACTCAGGCTGGATCGTCACCAACCCGCCCTACGGCCAACGTCTGGACACTGATGACACCGACATGTGGCGCGCTTGGTCGCAGGCGTTAAAGCGCGATTTCACCGATTGGCAAGTCGACATCATTACCAGTGATCTGAGCCTGCCACAAAAACTGCGCCTCAAACCCCTGCGCCGCCACCCGCTATACAACGGTGCGCTCGACTGTCGGCTTTTCAGCTTCGAAATGGTAAAAGCCGGCTATCGCAGCTAGCAAACGCCAGAAATCATCAGGTTATTGTTGCGAAAACACAACAATTCAATGACGGCTGAAGCGAGATCAGCCGCCGCAAACTGCGTCCCTTACCCCCTTCCAGGCCGGCCACTCCAGATTATTTTGCATTGCAGCAAAAACAGCTTGCTATTCTAGGGTAAACCCTTATAATAGGGTTAACCCTGAGCGAAACGCTCAACCAACAGAGAGGCTAATTATGATCCACATGTCCAGTGACATTCGTCTCACCGACGAACTCGAACGTCAGCTAATGCGGGAAGCGATTGAAGAACAGAACCGTTTCAAACCGGGCCGCGCGTTGAAAAACCTGTTTGTAAAGCTGGGAAGTACCCACAAGGCCCCCGCCAGCTCGACCGGCCACAAAAACGCTGGATCAGCTGTCTGACCTTCATGTCAACGACCGGTGAATCCGGTTTATTTTGCAGGATGCCTTAATATTTAACAGCCTGTATCTCTCCAGGAAAGCCGCAAAAGCGGCTTTTCCCTTTTCTGGGCCAAAGGATGCGGGATAATGGGAAACTTCCAACCCCCCCCACCGGCCTAACGCTTCCATGTCACACACAGCCACCTCCTCGGCAACTGCCCCAAGCCGGCGACGCCGATTCGCCTGCATGATTTACGAAGGCGTCCTGCTGTTTGGCGTGATCTTCCTGGCCTCGTATGCGCTGGACACCCTGACACAAAGCCGCAGCGGCCTCACATTGCGCCACGCCCGCCAGGCAGTCGTGTTTATCGCGATGGGTGTCTATTTTGTTCTGTGCTGGCGCAAGGGCGGCCAGACTCTGCCGATGAAAACCTGGAATATCCGTGTCACAGAACGTGATGGCACGATTCCGGGGACAACGCGTCTTATTCTGCGCTACATTCTGGCCTGGTGCGTGCCACTGATTGCCGCGATGCTGATCAGAGGCATCTCGCATGCTGCAGGCCAGCCATCCCTGGACATGCTTATCGTCTTTGCCCCCTTCACCATACTTTTGTGGACCTGGTTCGACCCCGACGGCCAGTTCTTGCATGATCGCCTGCTGGGGACACGCTTGGTCAGCGTATAAACCATGCCCGCGCAACCCAACTCCGTGAAAACCCTAGGCTCAACCACTTTCTACGACCCGGGGATTGCACAGAATCCACTTGTCGTTCATGCTTGCACAGTAAAAGGGACGCCCGCGCCGTTCTTTACCTCGTTGCAGCTAAAAAAACAATGAACGATCGATACCCTGATCTCTACTCATCTTTTCAGTGGTTTGTCCCTTCTCAATTTAATATCGCGCAGGCTTGCGTACTCCGTTGGGCCGAAAACCTGCACGAAGGCCGCCGCGCGGCCATTTATTACGAAGATGAAAACGGTAACTCCGAAATCTGGAACTACACGCGGCTGTCCGAAACCTGCAACCAGCTGGCCAATGGCCTGACCAAAATGGCAGTGCGCCCCGGAGACCGGGTCGCCGTTGTCATGGGGCAACGACCCGAGTTCGTCGCCTCGTGCATGGCGGTACTCAGTGTGGGGGCCATTGCCGTGCCATTGCCCGCCAGATTGGGTCCCGACGGTTTGGGTGTGCGCCTGCGCGACGCTGACGCCCGCGTGGCCATCACCGATGCCTTATCGGGGCCCGATGTGCTGCAGGCCCAAGTGCGCTGCCCGGCCCTGACACAAATAGTAGGGCTGGACTTCCAGCACGACAACATCCTGCCCTGGCGCAGCCTGCTGGCGCGCCAGGCCACCAGTTTCAAGCCCCTGCCCACAAAAGCAAACAGCCCGGCACTGCTGTTCTACGATACCCGAATCGGCACTAAGCCACTCGGAGTGGTGCACACTCATCATTCGCTCATCGGCAATCTGCCCGGTTTCGTGGCGTCGCAAAACTGGTTTCCACAATCTGCCGACATCTTCTGGACGCCCACCGACTGGACCAAATGCAACGGGCTGCTGAACGCCCTGCTGCCAACGCTTTATTTCGGTCGAGCCATCGTCGCAACGGCGACATCCTTTTCCACCACCCACACGCTCGAAATCCTCGAACGCTACCGCGTGACCAATACCTCGCTGGAACCTGACGCCATCAGGCTCATCATGGAACAGGCTCAGGCCCCGCGCGAACGCTACCACCTTGCCTTGCGTGCGCTCATGATCAGTGGCAAAAGCCTGACTACCGACGCATTCAAATGGTGCCAGCAGGCTCTTGGCGTCACACCCAACGAAACGTTCGGCCAGACCGAAAGCAATTACGTCGTGGGCAACAGCCATCTCATGTGGCCCGCCCTGCCAGGCAGCATGGGGCGGCCGTATCCAGGCCACCTCGTGACAGTGCTTGATTCCAGCGGCAAGCCCTGTCCGGCAAATGTCGTTGGCGAAATTGCCATCAATCGCTACGACATCCTGGGGTACCCCGACCCATCCCTGTTTGAAAGCTACTGGCGCAACGATACCGCCGCACACGCCAGATTCCATGACGACTGGCTGCTTACGGGCGATCTGGCCACTATCGACAGGCAGGGATACTTCTGGCACTGCGGGCAATCCACCAGCCCTCTCGCGCGCACCGGCCAGTACATCGAACCGTCCGACATCGTGCTTGCACGCGAGCAGCGGCAAGCCGGGGCAACTACAGCGCATTCGGGCGATAATACCCCCCTGTAGCGGGTCAACCCTCACCCAGTAGGTTACCCCAGTGCCATTGGCCCAGCCCACGGCGTGCACCCGCGAGCTTGTGGAATGGCATCGCCACCGGCGCACCCAAGGACAACCATGGCCATTTACCAATTCGAAGCACTCGTTCCCGTTATCCACGAAAGCACATTTATCTTTGACAGCGCCGACATCATCGGTAACGTCACCCTCGCTGAAGGCGTCAGTATCTGGGCCAACGTGAGCATCCGCGGTGACAACGCCGCTATCGCCATCGGTCGCAACAGCAATATCCAGGAAGGCAGCGTCCTGCATGTGGACGTCGGTGTACCAATGCACATCGGTGACAACGTGACAGTAGGCCATCAGGCCATGCTGCACGGATGCACCATCCAGGACGGCGCCCTGATCGGCATGCAGGCGATCGTACTGAACAACGCCATCATTGGGCGCAACTGCCTGATCGGCGCAGGGGCCATTATTCCCGAAGGCCGAATAATTCCAGACAATTCACTGGTGGTTGGCGTGGGAAAAATTGTTCGCGAGCTGTCGGCGGACGAAATACAGAACATGCGCGAGAACACACAAAGCTACGTGAAGCGCGGGCACGAGTACAAGACGGGTCTGAAGCGCATCGGCTGACTCTACAGGCTAAAATCCGGGCATGACCGATCAGCTAAAGAAATATCTTTTCCAGGACCACAGCACGCGGGTGCAAGCCGTAAAGCTCGACGCGGCCTGGCAAACCGGGCTTGCGCATCAGCACTACCCGGAATGCATCCAGCGCCTGCTAGGCGAACTTGCCTCGGCGGCTGTACTACTGGCTTCCAATCTCAAATTCGAAGGCTCGGTCGTCCTGCAGCTACAGGGCGACGGACCCGTTGCCCTCATCGTTGTGGAATGCGCCGCCGGCCTCAATATCCGCGCCACGGCCACACTGCGCGAAGGACATGGCATTCCCACTGACGGCACACTGCAAAGCCTGCTCAATACGCACGGGCAAGGGCGATTCATTGTCCTGCTCGACCCCAGCGGCAAAACAACCGGCATGTCGCCCTACCGGGGTGTGGTGCCGCTTGATGGCTCGACGGTGTCCGAAGTACTCGAACATTACATGCATAATTCCGAACAACTCGAAACACGCCTGTGGCTGGCCGCCGACGCCAGGCATTGCGCCGGTCTGCTGCTGCAGCGGCTGCCGGACGCGGGTGGCAACGACATCATCGATCCGGACCAGGCCCGCGACACATGGGAGAGGGCCGGCATGCTGGCCAGCACGCTGCAGCCCGCCGAGCTCCTTCAGCTGGACACGGACACCCTCATTCACCGCCTTTTCTGGGAAGAAACGCTTCTAGCATTCGAACCCCAGCCTGTGCAATGGTGGTGCCCATGTACGCGCAAACGCGTGGCCAACATGCTTCGCACTTTGGGACGCGACGAGGTCGAATCCATTCTGGCCGAGCGCGGCAACGTCGAAGTGAAATGCAATTTCTGCGGCAAGCCATACCAGTTCGACGCCATTGACTGCGCGGGGCTGTTCACGAAACACATTAGTTCCCAGGGCGGCCAGTCCTTGCACTGAAACAGGACCAGGCAGGCACTTTCCACAATCGACAGGTGCTGACGCGCGAGGCACACTCCGTGCCATGCAACCCTTGCGTTTCCCTGCCCCAAGGCGCGCCCGCCACCGCGCGCAGGCTGGCTACAGCCTGATCGAATTTTCTGTCGTGGCCGCACCGCTGCTCATGGTCGGCCTGGGCAGTGTCGAAGTCGCACAATGGTTCTTTACCAAACAGGCCATCAGCCTCGCCCTGCTCGAAGCCGGTCGCGCGGGCATCACGCAGCACGCGCACCCGCGCGCCATCGAAATGGCATTCGAGCAAGCCCTGCTCCCACTATATCCGGCATCGAAGGGGCTCTCGTCCGCGCAACGACTGCGGCAGGCCCTGGATCGGCGTAGTCAGGCCATAAAAAATCCACCTTGGCGCATCGAGGTCCTAAACCCTCACGCGGCCACCTTCCTTGATTTCGCCAACCCACATCTTGCCATTAGCGCGCACCACCAGCTCGCAGCCATCGACAACAACTACCAGGCCGAACAGCACCAGCGCAACATTGAGCGCGGCTGGAGCCAGGGACGCGGGCCCGCATCGGGGCTGTCAGTGTACGAAGCCAACACGCTGGTCCTGCGCCTGACGTACCTCCACGAGCCTGCACTGCCTGGTATAAAAAACCTGATTCGCCAACTGGCGCCTACCTCGTCCGGATATGGCGCACAGGCGATGGCACGCGCAGGCTATCTGCCCATGCAGCAGGAACTCAGGCTGACCATGCAGTCCCACGCCTTGCAATGGCCCGCGAGCGCCAGCAGCAAGGTGACTGGCCCGGTGCGGGCGACGTCCGACGACATGCCTGCCGCCGACCCCTGCACGGGAATATGGTGTCTCCCAAACGACACGCCGCCACAAACAGCACCACCCAGTACGCCCGTCTCCGGCGATGCAGGTGTTCCCGATGCCGGCGATTCGTGGTTATCACCCGGTGCCCCACAACCCCCACAGAACGCGCCGCCCGCCGGAGCCACCACACCCCCGGCAGACGACCCCGCCTGCGGAATTACACTGTGCTGTCTGCCGGGCGGCTAATTGCCTTTTTTATCGGCTGGACTGGCCAGCTCGGGCGTCTTGAGTTGTGGCCCTTCGTTCGGCGACAAAATCTGCACGTAGATTTCACCCTGCTTGATCATGCCCAGATCGCCCCGGGCGCGCTCTTCCACTGCGGATGTACCCGACTTGAGATCCTGGACTTCAGCGGCCAGTGCATTGTTGCGCGCCAACAGGGCCTCGTTGGTTTCCTGCTGGGACACCAGCTTTTGCTGAAGCTCGTGGACCCGGGACCAGCCGCCCTTGCCCCACCATAGCGGGTACTGGACAGCCAGAGCCAGCAGGACCAGAACGATAAATAGCAATCGCATAGGTGGATTGATACCCGGTTAAAACCAGATCGTTTGAATTACCGCAAATTATAGAACGCATCGCGGCCGGGGTAGGAAGCCACCTCGGCAAGTTCTTCTTCAATACGAAGGAGCTGATTATATTTGGCAATGCGGTCAGAGCGCGACAACGATCCGGTCTTGATCTGCAGCGCATTGGTGGCAACGGCGATATCGGCAATGGTGGAATCTTCGGTTTCGCCCGAGCGATGCGAAATGACAGCGGTATAACCCGCCCGTTTGGCCATTTCGATGGCGGCGAAAGTTTCCGTCAACGTGCCGATCTGATTGATCTTGATGAGAATGGAATTGGCGATGCCGCGTTCAATGCCGCGCTTGAAGATCTTGGTGTTGGTGACGAACACATCGTCGCCAACCAGTTGCACCTTCTTGCCCAGTTGATCAGTGAGCAGCTTCCAGCCGTCCCAGTCATCTTCCGCCATGCCGTCTTCAACACTAATGATCGGGTATTTGTCGCACCACGTGGCAAGCAGATTCGAAAAATCCTGTGAAGTGAGCGCCACGCCGCCCTCGCCCGCCAGATGATAGCGCCCGTCGCGATAGAACTCGGAGCTGGCGCAATCGAGGCCCAACGCGATTTGCGAACCCGCTTCGTAACCTGCTTCGGAGATAGCCCGCAAAATAAGCTGAATGGCCGCTTCATGATTGGCTACGTTGGGTGCAAAGCCGCCTTCATCGCCCACCGCCGTGGACATGCCCTGGTCGCCAATCAATTTCTTGAGCGCATGGAAGACCTCGGAACCCATGCGCAGCGCTTCACGAAAGCTGCTGGCACCAACGGGCAAAATCAGGAATTCCTGCAAATCCAGCGTGTTGTTGGCATGCGCACCGCCATTGATGACGTTCATCATGGGAACAGGCATCTGCATGGGGCCACTGCCACCAAAATAACGATACAGGGACAGGCCCGAATCGTCGGCCGCCGCGCGCGCCACAGCCATACTGGCAGCCAGAATGGCATTTGCACCCAACCTGCCTTTGGACTCGGTACCATCCAGGTCGATGAGTGTGCGGTCCACAAACGCCTGTTCCTGGGCATCCAGGCCCATCAGCGCTTCGGAGATTTCCGTGTTCACGTTTTCAACCGCACGCAAAACACCCTTGCCCAAATAGCGCGCGCCATCACCATCACGCAATTCGACGGCTTCGCGCGTACCGGTCGAGGCGCCAGAAGGCACCGCCGCGCGGCCCATGGCACCCGACTCGAGAAGCACGTCGCATTCGACGGTTGGATTACCGCGCGAGTCGAGAATTTCGCGCCCGATGATGTCTACGATTGCACTCATGATATTGACAGCCCTGCCTGAAGTAGCGATTTAATTCCGGACCTGCCGACGGCACAGGCCAAGGAACGTAAATTCAAAGGTCTGATTGTACCCGGGCTGTACCCGGGGCGGGTAAATTCACCCCCATTCGGTCGAGGTAGTGGCGTTTTTTTTGTGTACGAATGAAAAACAGGACGCTAGCCCCTGTCGGCCCGAAATGGTGCCCGCGACATCTCACCGCGCAAACGCCGCTCAAGGACATCAAGCAACTGGCTGACCGACTGAAGGTCATCTTCCGATAAGCCCTCCAGCAACTGGTCAAAGAACCGTGTGCGCTGCGGCAATGTCTGTCTGACGACCTTGCGGCCCTGCGCTGTCAGCATTACGTTGGTAAGGCGATTATCGCGTTCATCGCTGCGCCGCGCAATCAGACCCAGACGTTGCATGGCCTTGACCTGGCGAGTCAACGCAGCCGGGTCCATGCGCAGATCTTCGGCCAGATCTTTTTGCGACCGCTCTTCGCGTTGATATAACGCCAGCAAAATGCGCCAGCGCGGCAGAGGCTGCCCCAGGTTGATGTCAAAAGCGCTGAGCAGGGCACGATAGGTACGCCCCAGCTGCTGCACAACCTTGAAAGCGGGTAGTTCGGTGGGCATTAGTCTTTCCTGGAAGGCAGGTAGCGGCGGCCACGGCGTCTCTTGCCGTCCGACCGATTTGAGGTACCCGCCACCGCAACGCTGGTGACGTGCCGGACAAAGCGCACCCGTTCGACCTTGCGCACCCCGAAAATCGCACCCACCAGCACCAGCACCACCAGAACCAGGCCGAAGTGGATGGATGACTCCATGGCGGCCCGCCCGGCATCGATCAACACACCGCCGTCCAGCCCCAGATTGTGCAACTGCACGCCAAATTTCTGCTGATCAACCGCGTTCATGAGAATCTGCGGATCCTTCAGCAGCGGCATCCACGAACCGTGCGCATACGCGGCTATGGCCTCGCCGACCTGCCGCACATAATAGTAGTTGACCAGCGACCCGATAATGGCCACGCCCAGCATACCGCCAATCATGCGCGTGGACTGCAGCAAGGCCGTGGCGATGCCCAGATGAGAGCGTCCGGCGATTTCCTGGCCAAACACCGTCAAGTTGGGGATGACAAACCCCAGCCCCAACCCGCCAAGGACAAAAACCACGATGAGCACCCATTCGGGTGTCGAGCGCCCGACAAAAACCAGGCTGGCAAACGACACTATCATTAACGCATGGCCGATATAAAGCATGATGTTGGGATTGGGTAAACGCACCAGAATACGGCTATTGAAAACACTGGCCACGGTAATGAACATCACCAGTGGCGTAATCAGCAGGCCCGCCAATTGAGGAGTCTGACCAAACCCGCCCTGCAAAAGCAACGGCACATAGAACAAAATGGCAAACATCGCAAAGCCAAGCAATGTGGACATGACAAACAACGCAGCCAGACTTTTATTGCGGAACATGTCCAGCGGCAAAAGCGGGTCAACGCAACGTTTTTCCCAAAAATACAGCAAGACAAACATGATTACGCTGCCCACGCCGGCCAGGGCCGCCATACCACCCATTCCATGGGTCGGCAGAAACTGCACGAACAGCTGCATACCGCTCAGGCCGGCAGCGATCAGCAGCGCCCCTTGCCAGTCCAGATGAATATGGCCACGCTGTATCTGGCGAATACGCGGCAGATAGCTGTAAATAAACCACAGGCCCAAAAGGCTGAAAGGCACGTTGACGAAGAATACCGAACGCCAGCCGGCGTAATGCGTAAGTACCCCACCCAGGGTGGGGCCCACCGCATTGGCCAAACCATAGGCAGAACTGAAAAGCACCTGCCAGCGCAAACGCACGCTGGGCTCCGGGAACAGATCGGGAACGCAAGCGAAGGCCGTACCAACAAGCATTCCGCCGCCAATGCCCTGCAAGGCCCGCGCCAGGACCAGCTGCATCATGCTGCCGGAAAAGCCGCACAACACGGACGCCGCGCCAAACACGACGACTGATGCAATGACAAATGGCTTGCGCCCGTAGTAGTCACCCAGCCGGCCAAAAATCGGAACCATGATGACCGACGTAAGCAGGTAAGAGGTGCCAACCCACGCGTACAGCTCGAACCCGTTGAGCTCGGCCACAATGGTGGGCAACGCCATGCCCACTACCGTCTGGTCGATGGCAACCATCATTCCGACAAAACACAATCCGATCATGGCAAGGAAGGACTGCCGAACCGACAGAACCCGCCCGGTATTCACTGAATTCAACGATGCAACGGGAGCCATGAATATGTTGATAACACAATTATTGATAAGTCAACTATTTTAACCCTATAAGGCCGCCATGGCAAAATCAGTCCGCGACAAACACGCAACGTGTGTCGACAATACGACGGGTCGGAGGTGAATCAGGGAAGTCGGCTACGACCGAGATGGAAACGGCAGAATAAAGTCAGATTTCAAACAGACCATTGCGCTTGACGCTGCGGTCGATATCGGCAAGGGATTCAAGCAGGCCGGCCATGCGGTGCAGTGGCACTGCGTTGGGACCGTCGGACAAGGCCTGATCCGGATTGGGGTGCGTTTCCATGAAAACACCGGCCACACCCACCGCAACCGCTGCGCGAGCCAGCAGCGGCACGAATTCGCGCTGGCCGCCCGACGACGTGCCCCTCCCACCGGGCAGTTGCACGGAATGGGTCGCATCAAAGACCACCGGGCATTGGGTTTCGCGCATGATCGCCAGCGAGCGCATGTCGGACACCAGATTGTTATATCCAAATGAGACACCACGCTCACAAACCATAATGGTGTCACCCTGGCCACCTGCCTTGATCGCCGCGTCTCGCGCCTTGGCGACCACCTGCAGCATGTCGTGCGGCGCCAGGAACTGGCCCTTTTTTATATTGACCGGCTTGAGTGACGCCGCACAGGCATGAATGAAGTCAGTTTGCCG
The DNA here is from genome assembly GCA_004322135.1 of Burkholderiaceae bacterium. Classification (GTDB taxonomy): domain Bacteria; phylum Pseudomonadota; class Gammaproteobacteria; order Burkholderiales; family Burkholderiaceae_B; genus Eoetvoesia. The sequence continues at coordinate 57,157 of SCSG01000044.1, forward strand.
GCACAGAAACGCCGGCGTCTGCAATACATCGACGGCCCGCGCGACGTCCGCTATTTGGTCGACGGTGTGCACATCGGTCAGAACAGGTACGTTCAACAGCGTGCGAACATCAGCCAGAATCTGCAGACCCTCGTCCAGACCAGGGCCACGGTAGGACTGATCGGAGCTGCGGTTAGCCTTGTCAAACGAACTTTTGTAAATAAACGGAATACCCAGCTTCCCCGTGATTTCCTGAAGCTGCCCGGCCGTGTCGAACGCCATCTGGCGCGACTCGATGACACAGGGGCCGGCAATTAGAAAAAAAGGCTGGAGCAAACCGACCTCGAATCCGCAAAGCTTCATGCCGATACCTGCCGTCTACGCAATTCCTGATGCTTCAGCGCCGCAGTGATGAAGCTGGTAAACAGCGGATGACCATCGCGCGGCGTTGACGTGAACTCGGGATGGAACTGCACCCCCATGAACCACGGATGACCTGGCAGCTCCATGATTTCGGGCAGCTGCTCGGTGGGCGTGCGCGCGCTGATGACCATGCCGCCCTCTTCCAGGCGGGGCACATAGGCATTATTGACTTCATACCGATGACGATGGCGCTCGTAGACCTCTGCGCCATAAATGGCGTGGGCGTTAGTGCCTTCCTTGACGGGGCAGCGCTGCGCGCCCTTGCGCATGGTGCCACCCAAATCGGATGCCTGGTCGCGTCGCTCGATCTGGCCTTCGCGGTCTTGCCACTCGGTAATGAGCGCCACCACGGGATGAGGGGTGGACGGATCGAACTCGGTGCTGTTGGCGCCTTCAAGATGGACGACATTGCGTGCAAATTCTATGACGGCCAACTGCATGCCAAGGCATATGCCCAGATACGGCACGCCATTTTCCCGCGCATACCGAATCGCGGCCATCTTGCCTTCCGTTCCGCGCTTGCCGAATCCTCCTGGAACCAGAATGGCGTCCAGGTGCTCAAGGCAGCCGGTACCCTGCGCTTCGATCACCTCGGAATCGATGTATTCAACATGCACGTGCGAATGCGTATGAATGCCCGCATGCACCAGGGCTTCGGACAGCGACTTGTACGATTCGGTCAGATCGACGTACTTGCCCACCATGCCGATGGTGACGTCGTCGCGCGGGTGCTCAATGGCCTCGACCAGCCGATCCCACATGGATAAATCGGCGGGTGGCGGCGAAATCGCCAAAGCGTCACAGATGAGGTTGTCCAGGCCCTGCTTATGCAGCATGGATGGGATGGTGTAGATGGACTTGGCATCCCAGACCGAAATGACGGCATCCAGCGGAACGTTTGAAAACAGCGAGATCTTGGCACGTTCATCATCAGGAACCGGGCGATCAGCGCGGCACAGCAGTGCGTCCGGATAAATACCGATCTCGCGCAGCTTTTGCACCGAATGTTGAGTGGGCTTGGTTTTAAGCTCGCCAGCCGACGCAATGTATGGCACGAGGGTAAGGTGCACGAAAGCGGCATTGGCACGGCCCAGGCGCAGATTCATCTGACGCACGGCTTCAAGAAATGGCAGGGACTCGATGTCACCAACCGTACCGCCGATTTCAACAATGGCAACATCGGCTTCGCCGTTCCAGGCAGCCTTGGCGCCGCGCGCGATGAAATCCTGGATCTCGTTGGTGATGTGCGGGATGACCTGAACTGTCTTGCCAAGGTAATCACCACGACGCTCTTTGCGCAGGACCGATTCGTAGATCTGACCTGTCGTGAAATTGTTGACCTTGTGCATCCGGGTAGAAATGAACCGCTCGTAATGCCCGAGATCCAGATCCGTTTCAGCGCCGTCTTCGGTGACGAATACCTCACCATGCTGGAAGGGACTCATGGTGCCCGGATCGACATTGATATACGGGTCAAGCTTAAGCATCGTGACACGTAAGCCGCGAGATTCCAGAATCGCGGCGAGAGAAGCAGCAGCAATGCCCTTACCTAGCGAGGACACCACCCCACCCGTTACAAACACATATTTGGTCATCGTAATTGGCACCCGGATCATTCGGGTGCGAGCGGGAAATTGGAATTATAGCCGACGCACGCAGGCGTTATGCAAAAGCCTTACAACGCCTGTGTCCGCGCCAACAACCACTGTTTTGCGCGATCTTCCACCAGAGGCAGCAGCCTTTCACGCACCTGCGCATGGTAGTCGTTCAGCCAAGCCTTCTCTTGCGGCGCAAGCAATTCAACCAACACGCAGCGCGTATCGATAGGACACAAGGTCAGCGTCTCAAACTTGAGGAACTCACCGAACTCGGTTGTGCCGGCAGGAATGTTCGCCACCAGGTTCTCTATGCGTATCCCCCACTTGCCAGGACGATACAACCCAGGTTCGTTCGACGTAATCATGCCCGGCTCCATGCCCATGTTGGGGTTGATGGGCGTGCGGTACGAAATGGCTTGCGGACCTTCATGCACATTCAGAAAATATCCCACACCATGCCCTGTACCATGGCCGAATTCGGCGCCAGCCTGCCAAATGGGCAGGCGTGCGATGGGATCAAGCATGGGGGCCGGAATACCCCGCGGAAATTCCGCCAGAGACAACGCCACCATGCCTTTGAGAACAATGGTGTAATCCCGCTTCTGCTCGCGCCCCGGATTGCCAACCGGCACAACACGGGTAATGTCGGTAGTCCCGCCCAGATACTGGCCACCCGAGTCGATCAGCAGCAAACCATCGCCTTCGATCGTGGCGTGCGCCTGTTCAGTTGCGTGGTAGTGCGGCATGGCGCCGTTGGCGTTGTAGGCGGCAATCGTGGAAAAACTGGGAGTGACAAAATTTTCGCGGCGCGCACGCGCCTGCGTGATTTTCTCGTCAATATCGATCTCGGTAATGCGTTCCTTGCCCTGAGTCTCTTCAAACCAAGCAAAGAACTCGCACAACGCTGCACCGTCCTGCTCCATGGCCCGGCGCACGTTGTCAAGCTCGGCCTGGTTCTTGCGCGACTTGAGTAAATGCGACGGATTGACTGCTTCGGTCCAGTCAACGGAAGCTGCAGCACTGATTACGCCAACGGTCGTGCGCGCCGGATCCACCAGCAGTACCTGGCCTGCGGGCAAATCGGCCAGCGCCTGGCTCACCTGCGTATACGGTGCAATCTCGACGCCGTCGCGCCCCAATATCTGCACCAACTCCGGGCTGATTTTTCCAGGCTCCACAAACAGGCGTACAACATCGCAGCCAACAAGCGCATACGCAAGGAATACCGGGTTATACGACACATCGCCGCCACGCAAGTTCAGCAGCCAGGCTATGTCGTCCAGCGTGGAAAGGAAATGCCAATCGGCCTGATGCTGCGTCATCGACTGGCGCACCGCCGCAAGATTATCGGCGCGGGTACGATTGGCAAAGGGTGGCTTATGTTCGTACACGGGCGCATTCGGCAAGGCTGGGCGGTCATCCCAGATTTCGCCGGGGATATCAGGCTCACACACCAGGCTTATGCCACCATCCTCCAGCTCGGACTGCCACTTGCGATGCGTAAGCATGCTCAGGGTCTGGCCGTGAACACCAACACGGCTTCCGTCGGGTAATTCTTCCAGCATCCAGCCGGTGATGCTCAGCACACCGTCGGCTCCGGCCCGCATGGTCTCAATACCAGAGCCAGTCAGGTCATGATCGGCCTGCTCCCAGTAACGGCTGTCCGTCCACAAGCCGGCAAACGAGTCGGTTACCAGCAACGTGCCCGCCGAACCCTCGAAACCGCTGATCCAGGCGCGCGCCTGCCAATAATCCGGCAGGTATTCGGACAAATGGGGGTCGGACGACAGCACAATGCATGCGTCCAGGTCTCTGGCCGCCATAGCTGCCCGCAAACGCTGGATACGCCCCTCAAAAACTGAATTGCCCACGATTTGTCCTTTAAATAAAAATGCCTATTCCAGAAGGAATAGGCAGCATGCGTTACTCAAGACACCTTTCCGTCAGTGCGCAATCGCAGAAACATCAAGCTTGGCCTTGGTCTTTGCCTGGATTTCCTGCGCCGTGACACCTGGGGCAAGCTCGATCAACTTGAAGCCTTTGGAAGTGACTTCTATGACACCCAGGTCGGTAATGATAAGACTGACCACGCCCACGCCAGTCAGTGGCAGCGTGCATTCGGGCAGAAGCTTAAAGTCTTCCGTGCCGTCTTTTTTGCGCGCCACATGATCCATAAGGACAATGACCCGGCCCACGCCGCCCACCAGATCCATGGCTCCGCCCATGCCCTTGATCATCTTGCCAGGAATCATCCAGTTGGCCAGATCGCCGCGCTCGGACACCTGCATGGCGCCGAGGAACGCCAAGTTGATTTTACCGCCGCGTATCATCGCAAACGAGTCGGCCGACGAAAAAATGGATGAACCGGCCAGCGTCGTAACCGTTTGTTTGCCGGCGTTGATGAGGTCGGCGTCGACCTCAGCTTCGGTAGGAAACGGCCCGATGCCCAACAGGCCATTCTCGGACTGCAGCCAGACCTCCATCCCATCGGGAACGTGATTGGCCACTTGAGTGGGAATGCCGATGCCCAGATTCACGTAATAGCCATCTTTCAATTCGCGGGCGCCGCGTGCCGCCATTTCATCTCTTGTCCAGGCCATGCTTTATTCTCCTTGTCCGCGAAGGGTACGTTTTTCGATACGCCGCTCGGGGTTGGCGTTGACCACAATACGATGCACATGAATACCCGGCAAGTGCACCGAATCAGGATCAATCTTGCCGTTATCAACCAGCTTCTCGACTTCAACTATGGTGATATTGCCCGCCATCGCGACATTCGGGTTGAAATTGCGCGCCGTCCTGCGAAATACCAGGTTGCCGCTGTGATCGGCCATATAGGCCTTGACCAGCGATATATCCGCCTTCAGGGAACGCTCCAGCAGGTATCGGTGGCCATCGAACTCGCGCTCTTCTTTGCCTTTGGCCACGATGGTGCCTACGCCCGTGCGAGTATAAAAGGCAGGAATGCCGGCGCCACCCGCGCGCAATTTCTCGGCCAGAGTGCCTTGCGGCGTAAATTCGATTTCGAGTTCGCCTGCCAGGTACTGGCGCTCGAATTCTTTGTTCTCGCCGACGTAAGAAGAAATCATTTTCTTGATTTGACGCGTTTCAAGCAGCAACCCCAGACCGAACCCATCGATGCCGGCATTATTGCTAATGCAGGTCAGATTCTTTACACCTGTGTCGCGCAAGGCAGCAATGAGCGCCTCGGGAAGGCCGCAGATTCCGAACCCCCCCACCGCAACAGTCAGATTGTCCGCTGCCACGTCTTTGAGCGCCTCAGCAGCGCTTGGATAGACTTTATTCATTACTCCGTTTCCTTTTTATTTAAAATGCCACGTTGTCGTTGCGAGTCATTACGCTCGGCCCGACAGTTCGAAACAGGACGTGAGCCGGTCAAGCTCGCCAGAAGTCCAGGGCGACGAACTACCGCTGTTCATGTCAGTGCATACGATGATGTTGTTGCCTCGGGCGTAGACGATACCGGGCTCGTCCCGCAACTCGATAAGAAAACTGAATTCCATACTGGAGCGCCCCACCCTGGTCAGGGTAAGGCTGATCGCCAGTTCACCAGGATAACGCAGCGATTTCACGAAATCGCACGATGCATGCACCAGCACTCCTACGCGGTCGGCTGGCACGTGCATTTGGGCGCGCTCAAACAGCTTGGCGCGCGCCTCTTCAACATAGCGGAAATAGGCCGTATTGTTGATATGCCCAAGCGCATCAAGATCGCCCCAACGAATCGGCATGAAACAGCTAAAGACGCCACCAATCCTGCCTGCGGGCGTAGTAATATCTGCTACCTGCATAAACGCACCTTGTTCTTTTGGCCGGTACAATGAAGTACTCAACCCTAAGTGCAAGTATAACGATATGCCGTACTTTGCGCCGCACCCGCGAACCAGTCACACACAGGCGCCCGCAATTGAAAACGCCATAACAAGCTGCAATACTGTAGAAATCAATCAAAAACGCCGGGCAGGTCGCACGCGGGCTGGTCGAACCCTGCGGAACAAACTGGAGGTCTATCTCAATGTCTGAGCGCGAATCGATGGAATATGATGTGGTGGTCGTGGGCGCCGGACCCGGCGGATTGGCCGCGGCCATACGTCTGAAGCAACTTGCCGTTGCAAAGGGACACGACGTCAGTGTGTGTGTCCTGGAAAAAGGTGCCGCAGTTGGCGCCCATATTCTGTCGGGTGCAGTCATGGACCCGCGGGCCCTGTCCGAACTTATCCCCGACTGGAAAGAAAAGGGCGCGCCGATGGATGCTGCCGTCACGCAAGACAAGTTCCTGTTCCTTACCTCGAAAGGCGCGCACGGAACACCTAAATGGCTCCTGCCCCCATGTTTTCACAACGAGGGCAACTATATAGTCCGCCTGGGAGACCTGGCAAAATGGATGGGCGAACAGGCCGAAAGCCTTGGTGTCGACCTGTTTCCGGGCTTCGCGGCTACCGAAGTCCTTTACTCTGAAACCGGTGCTGTTCGGGGTGTTGCGACAGGCGACATGGGTGTTGCCCGCGACGGTTCACACACTGCCAACTACCAGCCCGGCATGGAACTGCACGCGCGCTATACCCTGTTCGCTGAAGGTTCCCGTGGACAGCTTGGGCGCGAGCTCATCGAACGCTTCCAGCTTGACAAAGGTTGTGATCCGCAAAGCTATGCCATCGGCATAAAAGAGATGTGGGAAGTCGATCCTGCCCAGTCACAACCGGGCCTGGTCATACACACCTCCGGCTGGCCGCTGGACGCCGACACCTACGGCGGTTCATTCCAGTACCACTTGAACAACAACATCGTCGTTGTGGGGCTGGTCATCGGGCTGGACTACGCCAACCCGTGGCTATCGCCCTTCGACGAATTCCAGCGCTACAAGACCCACCCGGCCATCCGCGCCACATTCGAAGGTGGCAAGCGCATTGCCTACGGCGCCCGTTCGCTGACTGCGGGTGGGCTGCTCTCGCTGCCAAAATTCGTGTTTCCCGGCGGCGCCATGGTCGGCTGCGAGGCCGGTTTCCTGAACGCCTCGCGCATCAAGGGCAGCCACGCAGCCATCAAGACCGGCGCCATGGCGGCCGAGGCGGCATTCGATGCCCTGGTGGCCGATCGCAGTCACGACGAACTATCCAGCTTTACCGACGCCTTCAATAACTCGTGGCTATATGCCGAGCTGAACAAATCGCGCAATTTCAAGCAGTGGTTCAAGAAGGGGCGCACCATGGGCACGCTCATGACCGGCATCGAACAATGGCTGTTACGAGGCAAAATGCCGTGGACCATTCACCACAGCAAGCCTGACCACGCCTGTCTGCAGCCCGCCGCCGAATGCGCACGCATCGATTATCCGAAGCCCGACGGTAAACTTACCTTCGACCGCCTGAGTTCCGTATTCATTTCGAACACCAACCATGACGAAAACGAGCCGATCCACCTCACGCTCAAAGACGCAAGCGTACCGGTGTCCATCAACCTGGCCAAATATGGCGGACCCGAAGTCCGCTACTGCCCTGCGGGCGTATACGAATTCGTCAAGGACGACAAGGGCGAGGACCGTTTGCAGATCAACGCACAAAACTGCGTTCACTGCAAAACCTGCGACATCAAAGACCCCACTCAGAATATCGTGTGGGTGGCGCCGCAGGGCGGCGAGGGTCCGGTGTATAACGGTATGTAGCCGGGCGGAGTGTGCGCCATGTCTCCACTCGCAACCTACGCCACCTTATACCGCAACCGGCCTGTCATTCGACTTGGCGGCTAGGTTTACTACCGCTAGGCCAGCCAGCATCAGGACAATACCCACCAACTCAACCAAGGTAGGCCTTTCGCCCAACAAGGCCCACGCTAGGAGTACAGTAAACACCGGCACACCCAACCCCGACATACCCGCAACAGTGGCACTGACACGTCTCACCACCAACAGCCACAGCACCCATGCTATTGCCGACGACATAACACCCAAATAAGCCAGCCCCAGAGCAACATGCCAGCTCCACTGGGTAGCCGACTGAGGCACTACCAGGGCAAACGGCAAGACTAGTAACGCTCCTAGCAGCATTTGCCAAGTCGTCAGATTAAGTACATTTATATTTTTGTGTCGCTGGAACAGCATTTTGCTAAATACCGTGCCCATGGCCCAGCTAGCGCCGCCAGCAATCGCCAGCAGCATACTGAAAATGGTACTCTGATCCCGCCACGGGCTAATCACTGCCAGCAATCCCAGCGCTGCCAGGATAAAGCCAAGGAAGTGGCTCTTGCCCGGCCGATCACCCAGAAAAATCCATGCAAACAACGCCACCCAGAATGGCAATGTATAAACCATCATCACCACCTTACCCGCCCCGCCAGCTATCAGTGCAAACTGGACCAGGCACTGGGAGGCTGTGGTTTGAAAAACAGCAATACCAAGCGTAAACCAGAAAGGGGAAGCGCGCAGTGGCTGACGCAATGCCAGTTGAATGATGAGAAGAGCCACGAACCCTACGACATAACGGACAAAAACTAGGTTAAATGCGCCGATGTAGATGTTAAGAAATTTCATAACGACCCAAGCCGAACCCCATATCGGGACGATCAGAGCAATGAGCGCCATTGCGCCGTAATCAGACTGGTTCGATTTCACTTCCCGCTCCACACACAAAAGGGCGCGCACGGCTGACCCCGTCGCGAAGTATAGCCCCTGCCCTTCACAACCCACAACATTAGAATATATGGTGGATGCCGCTAAGTAAGAGTAGACGGTCAAAGTTCAAAGCTGCCACGTGGCTCCTCTGTAAAGTTCCTCAAACCAGCAAGCGCCATAGAAAGTTCTCAGGAGCAAGATAACTGAATCCGCGGTAAAGAAGCACCAGTCATATTCTTGTGCATACCGTCGTCGCCCGCTCGACCTAGGTATGACCACTGCTGATCAGGGGTGACCCCACGCAGTCTCAGAGTAAATCAGTGTTTTTAAGCGGCTTCTCTGCAGGTTAATCCGCTACAATCAACAGCGACGGAGAAAGTAAACCGTATTAGGTGTTTGCCTGCCGATCTACGTGAATCACTCAAGGGTTGATTCACTTAGCAATCCTAACAACAACGCTTATAGCACCCCTCGGGCTGTCCGGACAAAACAGGCGACAATAATAATGCGCACACACGTACGATGCTCCCATGGAGGACATCGTGATGCACCTTAGAAATTCAATTACGAATGTGCTTTCTAGCAACAAACAGAAGAGATACCGTGACTAGGTGCCACACACGCCTATATCCCCTCTATTTCGGCCAGTGAGTCGAGTGCTTCATCGCGCTTCATAACTGTAGCGTACTTCTGTTCCATATCGAATAGGTTCGCATCGTGGGGACCGATGGCACGATCACCCACGCAATCAGACACTACCAACGGGCGAAAGCCGAACTGCATAGCGTCAACCACGCTAGCTCGCACACAACCACTGGTTACTACGCCCGCCATGACCAGAGTCTGCACCCCGCGCTGAGCCAACGATGCAGCAAGCGTAGTCCCAAAAAAGGCCGACGGAACAGTTTTACGCACTACCAATTCGCCCTTCCGCGGTGCGAGCTCAGGCACAATTGCACTCATGTCGGCGTTTTCTGTCAAGGCGAGCAAGCTAGGCACTTTAAGGCTGAAAACATTACCATCGGCGCCATCGTCTGCGTACACAATACGCGTATACGCTACTACCCATCCACGCTTGCGTGCTTCGGCCAACAAAACCGTAGTATTGGCTATAGCCTGCGGAATATTACCCCCACCGAACACTCCAGGGTCGGCAAAGCCTTTGACAAGGTCGACGATTAGCAGTCCTACCGGCGCCTTGAGCCCCAGCTTTGCACCAAAGCCCTGGCGCGAATAAGTTTTAACATCATTACTACGCACATTATGCATTCTCGATGACCTTGCCATTGCGCACGACCTCGACACCATCCAAGCTCACCGAACAATTGCGCAGCGGAATGTCAATGTGGCAAGCAGTGGTGCGGTGGCCACCAGCCTCATTGTTAGGGCCAAGTGAAAACAAAAAATTTCCCTCGTATGCCCGGGCATCCATGGCGATAGTCTGTTCGCGGTCATACAGATTCAAGGTAGACCAATAACAACGTGGCTGTAACCCCCAACCGATGTGCGAGATGGCATAACCCTCGGGGTCGTTGAACGATTGCATATATTCGTTCAACATTTCGGCATCAAATCCGCCTTCGATTTTGGTGGCATAGCCATTCTTTACACTCAGCTTGATTTTGTCGCGCGTGTAACATTTCTGCGGCAACAGAATATCGCCTTCATCGATCACAATGGTGCCATTGCTACCACCCTCGTTGGGAAAGGTAAAACAAAATCCGCTTGGCCAATGATCCCACCGTCCTGGTTCATCAACAAACCCGTATTCGCTGATGACCGGAAACTCGCCTAGCGAAAACCTAATATTGGTGCCTGCACCGGAAATCACCAACATCTCTTCCGCCTTGGCTAGACGCGCACTGTGTCTTTTGACGCGTTCGCGATCAGCTTCAGAAGGTATTACGCGCACTAGCACTTCTGGCGGCTCGACAGCCAGAAGAATTTTCGTGCCACTCTCAAGAATCTCAGCCTGTTCATTTGACCAAAGCAACGTCATCAGATCAAGAACTAAATCACTTGTCTTAAGCATCGCAATAGCAGCCGCGTTTCCAGTGAGCGAAGTATTGCCCAAGTACGCCAAAGGGTCGCGGCTCAGGGATTTTTCCGCATTGACTGGCGGAAGGTCCAAACGGTTCACAATAGCTCCCCGAGATTGTGCAGCAATCTGCGCCATAGCTAACGTTTGCGGATGAGTCGATTTATTGGTAAGTATAGTAACGATCTGGCCCTTTTCGAGCCTTGAAAGTTCCAGTACCCGTTGCCACGCTTGGAGTAATTTTTGATCGCTTACAGCCACGAGAGTCTCCTTTTTGCAAGAAAATAAGTACAGCTTATGGGCTAGCAGTTAGGGGCGCGCCCAGAAAGTTGCCAAATGCACCATAAAACCCTTCCTCATTATCCCAAGGAATCATGTGACCCGCGTCGGACACCCGAATGGACTTAACGGCGGGTAGCAATCCCTTGATTTCATCGATATCCTCGTCCAATACTACATCGCCACGCGCCGCAGTAATTAGCAGCACATCTACATTGACTTTCGGAAGGTCAGCGTGGATGTCGTCAGTGCAAAAGCCGTCGAAACTTGCTAAAACGGCACGCTCGTCGCAGGTATGCAGCCACTCAGCACGTAAGGCCAGTTGCTCGTCGGTCCATGTAGGACAGTATTTGCGCATGGCCTCAACATCGCATCCTTTGCGCGCAAGTGCCATTGAGTCGACATACCAAGGTAGTTTGGAAGGATAATTGCGTCGACCCGGACCTGATACGGGCGGATCGGCTAATACCATACGAGTCAGCCCCATGGGACGGCTCCGCGCCGCCCGAATAGCAATGCGCCCGCCCATTGAATGGCCCACCAACGCGTAACGCTCAAGCCGCAAAACTTTGGCGAACTCGATGACGTCAGTCGCCTGCGCATCCAAGCTATAATCGAGCGTATTGGAAGCTTCGGATAAGCCACGGCCACGAACGTCCAATACGTAGGTATCAAAACTCCGACCAAAACGTTCGCCAACAAAACCCCAAGTGATAGCAGGACTAGTAATACCAGGTAAAATGATCACAGCATCACGGCCGGCACGCTCACCTTCATTCCCACCGTAACGTAGATAATGCTGCCGTATGCTGTTCGCATACACGTTCGCACCATAAAGATAGGTACTACTAGTCATACACTTTCTCTCCAATGCAATTAAAGCTTGAACAAGCGTTTGGCATTGCCGTAGCACACAAGTGCACGAGTGGCGTCGTCCATGGGGGCTTGTTCGATAAAATCGGCAGCCACAGAAGCGGACTCATAAGGGTAATCGACCGAAAACATAACAGCTTCAGCTCCCATTTCTCCGATCGCACCCATTAATGCTGCTGGGGAACAAACGCCTGACGTAGTAACCACTATATTGGTGCCAATGTACTCCGAAGGCTTGCGCTCGAGAACAACGCCGCACGGATATGCGGCAAACCGACTGTCAAACCGCCAGCGCTGGAAAGGCAGGCCCTCACCCATGTGCCCTAGAATAACCTTGACGTTTGGGAACCGATCAAACACACCGCCAAACATCAGACGTAAGGCATGTGTAGCAGCTTCCACTCCCCAGCCCCAAGTAGCACCAGCCATCTCTGGGTGACCAGTATATGCATAGAGCGGGCCGTAGGCATCGAACGGATGCAAATAGAACGGCACGTCCAATTGCTGTAGACGCTCCCAAAAAATGTTGTAGTCAGCACCGTCGTAATAAACACCATTTGTGTGGCCGTTAACCAGCGCCCCCTTGAAGCCTCGGTCTTTAACAACACGCTCCAGTTCATCGGCAGCCCCCTTAGGGTCTTGCATTGGTAGGGTGGCAAATCCGCCGTAACGCGTAGGGTGTCGATCAATTCGCTGCGCCACGAAATCGTTGTTCTCGCGTGCACGCCGAATTGCGACAGCTAAGTCTTTTTCAACTTGAACACCTGGTGCCGTTTGTGAAAGGATCACATAGTCGATACCAGCCGCATCCATTTCTTGTAGACGAAGATCATCAAAATCGGCTAAGCGGCGCCCAAGCTCGGCCGCCACATCGGCACTAATTTGGCTAACGAACGATTGTGAATAGTTCTCAAACCCCACGCCATTGAAATGCTCTTCAAATGCTATTTTGAGTATTCGGCTCATTAAACTACTCCTTGTCAGGGATTGAATACCTACGATGCCCTTCCAGTCATATAATCAGTATACTGATTATCAATTGATCCAACTGCCACATTGTCCTCACCTGCCACTCACAAAAATGTCAATATCCCTTGTCAAACAAATACGTAAAAACGTAGCACCCGCAACTATTTGGCTGATCCTTGCACAACAACGAGACCGACTCGTGTGAGTGTACAAACAAACGCTTTCGATGTCTACGAGGAGTGATACATAAAGGTCGTGCGTGCTCCTTTGCATTCCATAAGAGAGGTTTTGTGGGGTTTCTGAGAAATAATGCTATCCAGCTACCTTCTAAAATTTCCGCATGCCCTGGATACGACGTTCAGTACAAAGCCATTTCATCTCATCGGATTATGTCTAAATCTCGCGGTCAAGTCGCCTTACTCAAACTGGATACACGAGATCGTTGGCCAATAAAGTCGTGTCGTAAATGACTTGACGTTCTCTGAGCAACAAAGTGCCGTCACTTGAACGAACAAACGTATCGTAGTAGCGCCCAGCTAAATGCATTGTAGAGGGGCTTTCGATCAACGTCTGAATTAGCAGAAAGTTCGCCTCAGCCTCAATTTCACCTTTATCATTTTCATCGATGATGCGGGTGTTGGTCACTATGTGCAACAGGTAACGAGGCGCATACATTTGCGTGTGCGCAATGGCCGTGGCACGATCGCGAATCATGTCACATCCTTCAACATAGACCAGACCCACAGGCAGATCGAGGTCAGCATTTTCACGGGCCGTAATACGGTAAATCGCGTCGCTGGTAAAGAAGTCTGGCCATTGCTCGACCAAGCCTCCATCAAGCACCGCGCAGTACTTAGCGTTGAACGTTTCTACTTCGGCAAGTATGTGTTGCGTCTTTATTTTATCGAGGCGCGAGGGCTTATAAACATAACGGTTCTTGGTGGTGGTTAGCATTTAAAACCCCATGACTTTGCAGTAGTATTGGTACATGGCACGTATCGCAGCTTCGGAAATAAGCGTGTCGGTCGTGCCTACTTTATTTGCGTCGAGTTTGATGACGTTAAGCTTGGTCGTAGAGCGGCGCAGGCCCTCCTGTACGAATTTCATTGCTTCACTGTCTTCAAGGCCTAGAAAACCCGACGGGCCCATGAGATTACCTTGCCGCAAGCGATGACGTGTCATTTCCTCAGAGTCGCCTTCATAGCCAAACATGGTCCATTGCAAGATCATACTGTTCGGCCCGTTCGGTACGATCTGGCGTACGCCAAGCGTGTTCATTTCGCGCTGCACGATCAAATTGGGCCAGATGGTTTCCATGTCGGCCGACCAGGGTGAATCGAACTCCCTGATAAACTCGAGAAAGCGCTCATCCTTTAGGTGCATACCATCATGAAACGAGCGCATTTCCTTTTTGGTATCTTCGCTAATATCTGCACGCTTGCCTTCGGGTTTCGCCGACCCCATGTACCCATGGCGGCCGTGTACCTTGTCTGAGAACATACACGACTTGTTGCCAGCAACCAAAAGCCCAAAGACTACCAAGAACGAGTGGAGCAGGGTAGCGTGGTAAGGATCCTTGAGGTTTTCGTGGTACATCTTCCAATTGCAGGGTATCTCATTGCGGTAATAGCCCAGCACCTTGAGCTTCTTTCCGGGGAAAGCCACACTAAAGTCTTCGAGAATTTCGGCAGTAAGGTATTCTTCGATGGGTTCAACCTTATCAGAGTATGAAGCAAAGATTACGCCGTTGAGAGTGGTGACGTGCAATTTACGTAGCCCATGATCAGCGTTTTTGAAGTCCTTCGGCATCCCACCTTTTCTGTCAACCCCTCGTTTAAATGGAACACCTTGCAAATCGCCCTTGAGGGTATACGACCATTGGTGGTAAGGGCACACGAATTCGCCAGTGTTACCGTGGCTTTCGCGACAGAATTCTGCGGCACGATGGGCGCAACGGTTTTCGAAGACATGGATGCTACCATCTTCAGCACGTGAAACTACGACTGGTATTGGGCCGACAAATGAGCGCTTATAGTCACCGGTAGTGGGGATTTCGGCTTCGAGTGCGACGTAGTTCCAAGTATCACCTCGAAAGATGAGCTCCATTTCGCGATCATAAACTTCCTGACTGGTATACACCCAGTCGGGGATATAGTGCAGGCGATCTTCCGGCCAGATGCACTCCGAAAGCGGCAAGTCTTTGGACGCAGCAGTCTGCCCGATTACGGTTTGGGATTGATACATCGAAGTGCTCCTGTTGAATCGCTTTGATCAGCGTTAGTTCGAGACCGACGCGATTAAAGCTTTGGTATAGGCTTTTACAGTGGTGGACCTGTCGGTGAACTGGAAGGTATCAACACTAAGCTGACGTTCCAGCATTGGGCGCATAGCACGCAGATCACCGCCGGCATTGACAGCCAGCGCATGACGTGGGCTAGAGCCGTGCAAACCCAGCATGATAAATTGTGGGGTTGCAACAGCAGGATCGATGCTGCCACGCACGACATACTGAAGATCCGGCCTCGGCAGGCCCAACATTTGAATATTGCAGCCAAACTGGTCAGTCCAGAACCAAGGGTAAGCCGCGGGAGTAGTTTCTAGGTCGAGCATAGCGCAGGCAGCAATGCGCCCTTGTTCATTGGCGTTCTGCCAAGACTCTAGGCGTAGCGAGTTACACCCATCGACAGACCGACTGGTACAGTCACCAGCAGCGAAGATAGCGGGTTGGCTGCTGCGGCATCGGGCATCTACCTCGATACCTCCGTTTTGCTTGTTGATTCGCAGGCCAGCTTGTTGCGCTAGGTGAGTGGCGGGCACGAAACCCACGGCCACAACAATTATATCTGCTTCAAGAACCGCGCCGTGGGAGAGCACCACTTTGGCAATACGGGAAGAAAGTTCCACTCCGGTAATCGACTGACCCAAGTAAAGCCGAGCACCCGAAGCCAAGATCCGCGTCTGCAGCCAAGAGGAAAAGGCACTCGGGGCCATGCGGCCGAGCACGCGCGGTGCAGTTTCGATCACTGATACATCGACACCCATATTGCAGGCGGTAGATGCAATTTCTAGACCAAGAACACCAGCGCCGATTACTATCGCGCTACTGGCTTGCTGTAATGCGCTGCGAAGGCGCCGTGCGTCGTCCAAGGTACGCAGATAATGCGTCTGTGGAGCGTCGGGCGACAGGCCCGGAAGCTCGCGTGCTTTTCCACCGGTGGCAAGTAGGCAACGATCAAAACCTAAGATCGAGCCGTCGGCCAGTGTGGCCTCTCGGACTGAAGGATCAAGCCCGGTGACTTGGACGCCCAACATAAGATCAATATCGCCGGTGTCGAAGAAAGTCCCATCTTTGATGCTAACGCTAGGTTCGTCAACCTCGTCGCCAGCCAAAACGGCCTTGGACAAAGGCGGCCGCTCGTACGGTGCGTGCATTTCATTACCAACTATGACAATTTTGCCGCTGTAGCCTTTTTTCCGCAATGTGTCCGCAGCAACGGCTGCAGCTTGGCCAGCTCCGATGATAAGTATCGACGATACAGCGCTCATTTTGCGTCCTGTGAGCTAGAAATCGAGAGAAGGGCTACAGTGAAACGAGGATGTCATCGCCCACGGTCGCAACTTCGTAGGTTTTAATATCAACTGTTGCCGGAGCACACATCGCCTTGCCGTTGCGTAGATCGAACTGGGCTTGGTGTACAGGACACTCTATACAGCCATTTTCGATATAGCCTCCGGAAAGTAGAGCATATTGGTGTGTACAGATGTTATCCGTTACGAAATATTGGCCCTCAGTAAAATGAAGTGCCAACTGCTTACCTTCGACTTCAAGAGCCATGGATTCGTTTTCTTCAATCTGTCCAACTTGTGCAATTTTGACCCAGTTTGTCATAGCGGTTGATACTAGGTAGAGCGATGTACTCAGTATGCTGCATATTCTTTTAAGGACAAATAGGGGTTTTCACCAGCACTCAGCAATTAGTCGTTTGCAAACTATCCAGATCTTCGTCCCCACCTCAAAGTGAATGGAAACGTATCCTCTTAAATTGCAGCCGCCCATTCAAGATGACATCCCCGGACGCACGCCCTTAAAATCGCTAGAACGCGCTTAAAGTGGTACGACCATATTGATTGTTGCTTTCGATTAACTTGATTACCAGCGACATGAATACCTTTTGATCTTCCGATGAGAGTGGCTGCAGCAGGCGCCGCTGTGAACGGGCCACGTTCTCAATCAGACCAGCCATAATGTTTTGAGCTTTTCTAGTCACTGCGGCTTGTCGCGAACGCCTATCAAGAGGGTTGACACGACGATTGAGTAGCCCTTTTTCCTCAAGCCGTTTGATGACATCGGCGGCGGTTGTGCGATCCAGCCCAACTTCGTACCCAACAGTCGTCTGATCGAGCCAGGGTTCACGAGCTAATACCGACAATATCGCAAACTGTACAGGCGTAATACCACCCTCCTTACATTCTTCAAAAAAAAGTGCACAGTGAATTTGATGCAGTCGGCGTACTAGAAAACCAGGTCGTGACCAGAGGTCCCCAGATGTCAAACCAAACTCAAGAGTACTTTCATCAAAGAATTTGCTCGAACATGAAGCCTCTTCTTTGCCAGTAATCGAGCCATTATTTGTTTCAGCTGTTGTCATATCTATAGTGCTCAACCAAACGTGGTTCGAATAGTAAAAGGAGGTCTCTTGCGGGTCGCCCAGTCGCGCAAGACACAAAGGTAGACAAAACCTCGACGCATCGGTAGACAGATTGTGCCCATCGCCCAGACTCGATTGGGATGGTCGATAATTACGCTACGCAAGAGATACGGATAAATCCACTTGGCCTGGCCACACCAACTGGTGTTGGCCCTGCGGTAGATCGCATCAATACACATCGCCTTCATCAACGCCCAGACATGCCTGCGCCCCATCCCGACGCCTTCAAAATTGAGGACGCCGCCCAGCATCCAGGCCCCCGGCAAACAGGCATTCGATTTGAAGGTAGTGCACGTGCCGTAAAAGTCGCGAGTTACCCTCGGAAACCGGCTTGGATTCGTCATAAACCGATGACCAGGGCAAATCCAGCAATTGTGCCTGTCGAATTACAGGCAACTCGTAAGTCGTGTCAATCATCGCTTTGTGCTCGTCTCTCAGATGCGACCAAGCGCATCGGCCAAAAATCATTCTCCACCTTCATCTGCCCAACCCGGCGGTAGAACTCGGTCACAGCCTGCGACGTGTCGTCGCGGTGTGCGACATATTCAAAAAGCCCGGCGGCATGCAATACCAGCCGGCGTTTCCCATAGGCGACCATCGTCGCGTGAGAGGCAGCGCTGCTGGGCGAGCTCGGCCACTGTTGCCTCTTCGCACAGTGATCGCAACACGTGCCTTGAAAGAAGCACTGCACTACTTATGTCCCTGGTTCATAGTTTTACCTCGACTGAATCAGAGCTTACACCTCTGCACGAATCTCGGGGGGCTCTTCACCCAAAATGCCGCATTGGGATGGAGTACGGGCAAAATTAAAAACGATAGGACTTAGCCAAGACCTGCTGGTCATTCGAAACACGTCTATTAATTATCACGCTCGACTTGCCGCCAGGGAGTAGCCTTGCGCTCCACCAAGGCAACTGCACCGTATAGAGCTAAACCCATAATAGCCAGCAGGAACAACGCCGCAAAAACACGAACTGTGTCGAACGTACCTTGAGCACTCATGATGACGTAACCCAGGCCCATTTGCGACGCCACAAACTCGCCTACAATGGCACCAACCAGTGCTAATGACATCGCGACCTTCATTCCCGCCACCATCGACGGTAATGCACTAGGCAGTTTAACCTTAAAGAAAAAATCCCACGCTGAACCACGCAGCACACGACCCAAGTCGGTGATATCCGGCGGAACAGATCGCAAGCCATGTACTGAATCGACGATAATAGCAAAGACGGCAATCAAGAACGCAATGGCCACCTTGGGCTCGGCCCCCGTACCTAACCACACAACAAACAGTGGGGCAAGCGCCACCTTTGGCACACTATTAAAGCCGATAATCAAAGGGTATAGAAAGCGTTCAAACAGACGTGAACTCACTAATCCAATAGCTATGAGAACGCCCACAATTACTGACAGTAAAAAGCCAGCTAACGTAGTCAATAGTGTGTATAGGGACTGGTCAAGGTACCAAAGTAGATTGTCCCAAAGTTCGACAAAAATTTGGGACGGCAATGGCAACATAATCTCACGTACGCCAAGTAGGCGGCAAAGCACCTCCCACACGACTAACAACACTGCCAACGAAATACTACCGGCTGTTCCCATGCCGAGATTGTTAATTACCGATTTCATACGTCATCCCGTTACTGACATTTGGTCAAATAATCCCCGAATATGGGAAGTGTAGTGACCAAAGTCGAGCGTTTCACGTACCGCTAGTGGACGCGGGCGTGGCAAGTCAACAGTAATAGTCTCCATCAAACGCCCTGGACGTGGAGAAAGCACCATAACGACGTCAGCTAGGTATACTGCCTCTGAAATGCCGTGTGTGACGAACAATACCGTGTTCTTCGTCTCCATCCAAATGCGTTGCAGCTCGAAGTTCATTTGGTCACGAGTAAACGCGTCCAATGCACCAAATGGCTCGTCCATGAGTAGGAGACCCGGGTCATCTACTAGGGCGCGACAGATTGCAGCTCGCTGACGCATGCCCCCTGACAGTTCTCGAGGATAGCAACGCCCAAAATCACTCAACCCAACCAGATCGAGTAAATAGTCGACCTTCTCGGCATAGTCGACCGGACGCTTTTTAGCGAACTCGACCGGCAGCACTATGTTTTTGCGAATAGTGCGCCATTCGAGTAGGGCATCACGCTGGAACACCATACCGATGCCGTGGGGAGGACTATGTACTTCAGCCTCGTTGACTAGCAGCTCACCAGCTGTTATGTCCTCAAGGCCTGCAACGCAGCGCAGAAAGGTGCTTTTACCACAGCCACTAGGCCCGAGTATGCTAACGAACCGGCCCGCTGGAATATCAACAGTAATCTCGGACAACGCAACGACCCCACGGGCACCAGGGTATTGCTTAGAAAGACTTTGCGCTCGTATGGTAGCTACCTTCATTTTTGATTGACCAGATAGTCGTACTTCTCGGGGTGAACCATGCCAGTGGCATAAAAATCGGTTGGCTTGAAACCATCGCCGATCAGCTTAGCAGATTGCAATGTTTTGAGACCCTCGGCCCAATCGGACGCAACTGGTATGCCGATACGATCATCTTTACCCTGCGTGCCGAAATAATAGTAAAGTGCATCAATTTGACCGCGTAGAACCTTGGGGCTGAGGCGTGCTTGCGGACGGTCTTTTATGATGTCCTTAACTGCTTCATCCTGATGTCCATCATAAATATATTGCCATGCACGAGCAGTAACGCTAGCAAAACGTGAGATAGCAGCGCGTTTTGCTTTGAGCTTTTTCTCGCTTGTAAAAATTCCGAAGCTAGGCATATTCAAACCGAACTGCGCAAATGGGATAGCTCGCGAAGGCCGTTGTTCAGAAGCAGAGCTGATGACGTACGGAATAGTAGAAATAACTGCATCGGCGCGGCCCACAACGTAGCTAGAAATCTTACTTGCTGCATCGACGCTTACCAAGTTTAGATCCTTACGTGTAAGGCCTCCACGAGCCAAGAAATCATTAATGAACGGTGCTTCAAGTGAGCCTGCGGTATAAATTACTTTCTTTCCCTTGAGATCGGCTGGCCCCTTAATGTCAGAATTGACTGGCACAATCACGCCAATATCACTTACGCGCAAGAAAGGTGCCACTGCTACGACGGGAAGACCTTTACTGCGCGCAATCATCATAGATGCTAGATTTGCGTCCCCGACATCGAAATTATCGCTTCCACCGACTATCTGAACCGTCGTTACCGAGCCATTGCCATCTTCCAGTGTCACATCAAGACCAGCTTCTTTGTACCAGCCTTTAACTTGAGCAAGATGAAAGGCAGCGTGCATCCCCCAAGGAGTCCAGTCGAGACGAACATTTATAGGTACAAGGCCTTGTTGTGCGAAAGACGTTGCTGCCATCAAACACGCGGCTAACACCACACTGCCTTTCAATAGAGCCGTATGAAACAATTTTTTCATTTCCATAATGTTCTCCCAATTGCAGAATAGTTCAATTTCAAAATCACACTCGGTATTAATTACTGAAAATTTCAGGCAACTTCTTACCCACTGCCAAAGGTCCTCGGGCAGAGTATGGCAGCGTACTAACGAACACTTTGAACAGGCTAAACTTCACATGCAGCGCGGATCCGACACCGCCAGAAAAGTCAGACCACTCAACAACACTACGGCAAAACCCAGCAATCGTACGACGTATGAAATCACTCATATGAAACCGAACTCAATCATCGCGACTTTCTCAAGTACCTATCCACTTCAACCGTAAATTCACAAGCATGTGAAACCTTTACGTGCTCAGTGACTAACACAGACGACATCCAAGCACGATCAGAAACAGACTGCGATCCGTTGTGGCTATTTCTGGCATGACGATCAAAGCAGCCACAGAAAGCGTTTCGTTGTTGATGATACCGACGCGTTGTTCGGCGACGCGCGAGGCTAAGTCGTCGATCAACTGCAGCACACGTCGCCGACCATGACATGCGCCGTTCGCTTAGGTAGGTGAAGAATGCCAAGTAATTCGCTTTAGCTGACCTACCTATTTTCTTTCTAAGGGTGCAACGGCACCAACATACCCTAAGATTCATTTCGAGTGCGTGCAGGGCGGCAATTAGTTCTTTGCTGGCTAGGCGGACAGCGTATGCTCTGGCCACGAAATCGAACGCATCAATCATGTGGTCGCCCCGCCAAGCGAAACTACCTCGTAGTGAAGCGGCGTTGACGTCAGTGCCCAATTGGCTGTCGGATCAGCATGTGCCTGGTAGCCACCCACTATATCGCGGTCCGGCATAGCTAGGCAGCCACCACACTGAGAGGCACATTGCGTTGCATTGCTGGCCAGCGACGGAAGTTCGACGTCTTCAATTTCGGTGTGATTACCAGTTGCACCTACACGTACGCCGCTATCAACCTCGGTGATCGAACGCAGCACGTCCAGCCCGCGAACACTAACCTCCTCGGTGAGACGGGACAGTTGGAGATTATGCAGAAGCCCCGACAAAAGCCTTCCCCGCATATCAGCGAGCAAAGTCGTTTCGTCTTGTAGAAACCCCAACTCAATAGTCAAGTGGGCAGCGCGTTTACAACCAAATTTTGCCACTTTCAACAACTTCCCTCCTATGCCGGCAGATGAGGTCTGTCTGGACTACTGTACCTACTGGGTGGCCGTCAACGGCTATGGTGAAACGGCGATTTCGTTGTGCGATATTTCTTTGTGGAAAACTGTGTTCATGCTCTGCGCTATACCTTCCAAGCGTTGGCATTCCACATAGCCTGATTGTGCGTCAGGCGCTCCGATCACATTGGTGTCGGCGAAGGTAAAGTCGCCTGTATCAATCTTTGGCTTATAGCAGCCAATACCAATCTGGGATTCAAAAACCCAATTCTGAGCGACGTCCAAAGTAGACACACTTCGTTCACTAGATCGAAACTGGCTTATACGTGGTCCGAGCCGCCCGACATCGCGCAACTTTCGAAGCTGTACAACGATTTTGTGCCCGTACAATAACAATTGTCTGGAGATCAAAGCAGCAACGTCATCCAGGACGAAGCAGAATTCAACCTTGCCGCCCACTAGTTTAGACACACACTTACGCGTGTCCATATTTGAGCCAAAAATGATGTTGAGGCTAATGCGTCTGTTTCTGCGCGCGTAGCACCGGGTTATCGGAGTATCTCGCACGGCTATTGGCATACTGGAAGTCACCAAGCCTACGCCGGGGGTTACTACGGTCTGGATAAGGAAACAGCGACGTTGCATACACAACCTTACTTGTAATTAAGTGTCGTCCGTATGTAATGATTAAGCCGGCAGTAAACAATACTCTAACCTACTTCCTCACTAGACCTTTGGGTTCATATCGGCATGCGCGCCGCTCAGTTAGCCAGCCGTGAAGCAGATGTGTTCGACATATCCAAGGGCTAAAACATTGTGAACTGTTGTAAGTATGCTGATCAAAAATTCATACGTCAATAGAGGGTAAATACGGAGACAAACACTAAAAGGTATGAATCGATTCGAAACTATTGCATGGCTCATAATGAGGCCAAATTGGAGGGTGCCCTGAGTACGAATTTGCAGCAGATTCAACTTACCAAAAAATTCAAGGTCGAAGCTGTGCACCGGGAGGCTGAAGAGCGAGACACCGCAAACGCCGCCCCATACGACTTGCCGCGTCGTCAAACAATCGCACCAACGTGCCGCTGAATTTGGATTTAACGAACGCCCCCAAAAACCTGTCGACGAGAAGTTGATTTTCTTGGGAAGCCGCCAGGTACTCTCCTAGGAGTCTGGCTGAAGTACGAGTTCATTCAGTAATATGCGCCTCACTATTCTGTGTGCAGGTTCTGCTCTGCGTTCGAAGTGCAACTCTGCCGCTATTACGCGTAAAGGCGCATCGCGTATCGCGACCTTCACGAAGGCCAACAATTGTCGACCTTGGCGGCGTCCTCATGGATGGACAATGGCCACAGCTACGGATATCGTAAGGCGGATCACGACTTGCGCGATGTGGGCGAATCCCCCCGCAGCCACCACCTCGTGGCGCGTTTGATGCGTAGCTACGACTGACATGCTCAATTGGGATATGAGCGTCGCCCCCGGTCTCTTTGGGCGCACTACGCATAATGTAGCGAATAATGTTCTGGACCGACAGTTCGACGTTTGAAGAGGTCCCCAGAATTCGGACAGGGGCGTAAGCTTCGATCATCAAGGACAAAACGATGAATCAGAAACGTAAGCAGTACAGTGCCGCCTTCAAGGCCAGGGTGGCTATGCAGGCGCTGCGCGAAGAGATGACGCTGGCCGAGCTCGCGCAAAAGCACGGGGCGCATCCGACTTGCTCAATCGCAGGCGATCCGCCTTAAGCACAACGCTCGTGCCAGCGCCCGAGTTAGATGCGTCCGACATGAATCCGTTCAGCAATCGCTATACTATCCATTCCCGCAGCCATCAGCAGCACAATCTACGCCCGCCGCACCAATCGAACGCTCATCGTGTTCGAACGTGCAGCTCGTTTCAACGTCCTCTGCTAGTCGGCTGGCCATGCCGCAAACTTTTTGCCTGCCAACTACAAACAGTAATATTTTTCTAAAGCGATGAACCTTCTATAAAAATCTGACTGATTCATAGAATGTTAAAGCTAGGCAGCTAATGGTCCATTTCCATCCCAACCTTGGCGTCCTCACAATCTTATGGAACGAGTCAGCTCCTTATCGCTAGAGAACTAACGCCCACGCACCAGGCGTTCTTGGGGATCGACAAGTAGATTTAGCGCCAACCACCGACTTGGGACACAGCGCATTCCGCCGCCGCATCGCGCATTGCCATGCCGCGTACGAAATCCACACGCAAGAGCACCAGCAGGCCAGCGACGAAAAAAACGCCAGTCGACAGTAGCGCCATGCGATGATTCCCCACCGTGATCCACGTTATCAGGCCATAGCTCAATGGCCCCACGACTGCAGCCAACTGGATGGCGAAAGTCCACAGCGAATAAAATTCGGCCAGACGCCCTGGCGGTGCCAGAGCGCCAGCCATGGCGCGGCCAGCACTCTGACTCGTGCCCATACAAAGGCCGGCCAGCGTGGCCGCCACCCAGAATACCTGTATATCGACCGCCAGATAGGCAATAACCACCATGGCAAGCCAGCCCCAAAGCGTTACCGCCAGCGCCCGCTTATGCCCGATGCGATCCTGAACGTGCCCGAACAGCAAGGCACCTACTGCCGCCGCGATGTTGACGGTAAAGACCAGTACCATGGTCTGCGTCATCGTAAACCCCATGACCTCGGTCGCATACACAGCGGCCAGAGTTATCACCACGGCAACACCCGCCTGATAGCAGGCACCGCAAAGCAGCAGCAGCCGGAAGTCGGGGAAAGACCGGCTGGTTTCACGCCAGGCTGCCCACAGCCTTCCCAGCAGTCCTTCCACAGGCTTGTGACTTGGAGCACTGCGCTCACGCAAAAAGAAAAACGGCGCGAGCGCGGCCAGCGCGAACAACCCGGCGGTGAGCAACATGACGTACGGCACATACTGCGATGCCGAAGCACCTGCGGCCGACATGCGAGAGACGAGCAGCAAAGACAGGCCCAGGGCCAGCATGCCACCAAAATAGCCAAACCCCCACCCCCAGCCCGACACACGCCCCAGGGCCTGAGCCTTTGCAATCTCGGGCAGAAAAGCGGCCACCACGGATTCGCCGATGCAATAGCAGTAGTTCGATATCGCCAGAACGATGAGGGCGTAAAAAATATCGCCGGGTTTCACCAAGGCGAGCAGCGCCGTCGCCACCACGCAGGCCACCGTACTGGTGAAAAGCAGGCGACGCTTTCCGGCGCGGGCATCTGCCCGTGCGCCCAAGGTGGGCATCGTCAGCATTATGGCAAGATAGGACACAGACAATGCTGCCGTAAACGCCAGCGTTCCCCAGGATTTGCCCGCGGCCACCACGGCCACAAAATAGGTATTGAAAACGGTCGTCAGGACGACCGTGGTATAGCCCGAGTTGGCGAAGTCGTACATGGCCCAGGCCCACACCTCGCGACGCGTTACTCCCGGGTTGACGGCATTCTCGAACGCCCCTGCGCGCTCGCTGCGGTTCATGGGTTCATGGATGCAAGGCGGCGATACCGGCGCGCGCCGTTTCGGCGTCTTCACTGGACTTGACACCCGACACGCCCACGGCGCCCACGACCTGCTGATCCAGCACTACTGGCACGCCGCCTTCAAGCATGGCTTCCAGACCCGGAACAGACAGGAACGAGTGCCGGCCCTGATTGATGATTTCCTCGTAGGCTCGGGACTCGCGCCGACCCAGGGCCGCCGTGCGGGCCTTGGCCGGCGCAATAAGCGCCGAAACCGGGGCAGCACCATCCAAACGCAACAGCCCCAGCATGTGACCACCGTCATCAACCACGGCAATGGTAACGGCCCAGTGATGAGCCAGCGCATGCTTCTCGGCTGCGCCCAAAATGGTTTTCACATCGTCGACGGTCAATATGGGTTTGGTTTTCATCAGGTCCTCGCCATTGTTATGAAATTCTGTGGTTGGCCCGTTTCGGAACCGGCCTAGTGCCTCTCCGGCTACTCTACCATAGGAGCAGCATGGATCAGAATCGCAATTTCAGGTGCCGACTCACTTTGCCACATATCCGCATGTGCCATAGAAGATTGATCATTTACAGTCTGTCACGCACCCCCATTCGGCCTACGCCATCGTAACTAGGCCACGTTTGGCTATTCGGGGCTGGCCAGGCCCACTTTTGTATAGGTCATTGCACTCGTTTTCGGGCATCCTCGTCAGACTGAATGGCCAAAAAAAGGTGAATTTTTAAAATTAAACAATAAATTGCGCAGAAACACCCTCTTTTTTCCATAATCTGAAAAATGAAATTTCGCCTTTACCTGAGTGGAAGTTTTAGTTAAACTTGCCCGGACACTTTAGAACCGCATCCGGTAGTTTTCCACCCGCACCAAGAATTGAAATTATTTGGATTACGTCACTTTACGTAATCCAAATGGTCTCACTGCTTGGTCACGGATCTTTTTTACCCGAATTACAGGAAACCCCCCGAGACCATGCCGCCACACCGACTACCCCCAATTGCTGCAATTCCCTCAAAATCCTGGCGGCGCGGCATCCAAAGCATCATGGTCGCAGCCACACTTGCACTTGCCGGGTGCGCCAGCACCGGCCCACAACACCTACAAGCCGACTCCAGCACACGCACAGCGCGCGACAACTACCTGGCCCAGACAAAATCCGATCCTCTCGGTCAGTACCTCGCAAGCAACCAACTCGCCACATACAGCGACAACCCCTACTCCTCGGCAAACTACCCCAACTATTCCTCCGCCGCTGAGTTCTTCGCCCCCGACACCGACAACGTCAACCTGTCGGATTCCGACCCTTCAGACACCAACTTCTCCCGCACCAGCCTCTCCGAAACGGGCTTCTCGCACAAACACTCCCATTCCACCATAGTCGGCACGGCAATGAGGTTCCTTGGCATCAAATACAAGTTTGGCGGCGATACCCCCTATACCGGCTTCGATTGCAGCGGACTGGTCGCCTACGCCGCCGAGAAATCCCTAGGGCTGAAGCTGCCGCGCACCGCTGCCGAGATCGCACACGAGGGCATCTCCATCAAGCGCACCGATCTTAAAAAGGGTGATCTGGTTTTCTTCAATACCCGCGGGCGCCGCTATTCACACGTTGGTATCTACCTGGGTAACGAAAAGTTTGTGCATGCGCCCCGTACTGGGGCCGTGGTTCGCGTCGAAGACATGAACCAGGCGTACTGGAAAAAGCGCTACAACGGTGCACGCCGCCTGGCCGACAGTTCGGGCAAGCTTCTGGGCATGAATTAAGCCCCTCTCCAGGCCTCACCTCCCAGGGCCTTACTGCTGGCCTGCGGACACGCTTCACAGTACCCACCCAGCGCCAGTGCCTGCCTCATGCAGCACACAGACCGCTTGCAGACCAGTACTTTGATGCCAGAACGCTGCGCCGCGGTACGAAAAGCCTTCATGACGTTATGCCCCAGAAAATCCGTGAGCAAGATCAATAGATCGGTACCTGACGGCAGCTGAGGGGTTCGCTTCTGATGAGCTGGCTCACGCCCGCTGATATGTCGCCTGATGGCAATGTTGTGCCCCTTCAGCAAATCGGGAATATTGCCCAGCCTGTCCGCCCCCACCACTACGGCATTCACGAGTTCCGCCATGTCGTCTTCCTTCACCAAAATCGTAATAAATAAGAGTAACGATAATCATTCTTATTAACTTAGTAAACAGGAATGATTCTTATTTATTAAAAATCTTTGAGGAAACGCTTCAAGCCGTTTCGGAATAGCGCCCGGTGGTACCTTGCGAAAGGAGCTTGCTGTGCGCCAGCGAAGCCGGCTTGAATGGGACAGCCCAGGTCGTATCCGATGATTGGGAATCATCGGATACAGGAACACCATCGAGTGCCTCGCGCACAACGTCGCGGGTCAGGTTGGAAGACATCATCTCGAGCAGGACATACACGTAGTCACGCAGGAAAACCCCGGATTTGATCGCCACGCTGGTAACCTGCGTGCCGAACAAGTTGCCCGCGGGCAGGCTGACCAGCCCACCGTCGCGACGGGGATCGAAGGCCATCCCGGCAATAATGCCAATGCCCAATCCAACATCGACATAAGTTTTGATGACATCGGCGTCAATGGCTTCCAGAACGATGTCGGGCGTGATTCCGCCTGCGGCAAACGCGCTGTCGATAGAACCGCGCCCTGAAAACTGGCGGTCGTACGTAACAATAGGATATTGTGCCAGACGGCCGAGGGTAAGATTCCTGGCCTCGCTGGAGGTCAACTCTGCCAGCGGATGGTCAGGCCGCACAACAATGACGTGCTCCCAGGAATAAACGGGAAGTGAGGCCAGTCCGGGCGTACGCGAAAGCGTCTCGGTGGCCATGGCCACATCGGCCTGCTCGTGCAGCACCATTTGTGCCAGCGCCTTGGGATTTCCTTCGGCCAGTGAAACATGCACTTTGGGAAAGCGTTCGCAGAACGCCGGAATGACCTTGGGCAGGATATAGCGCGCCTGAGTGTGGGTGCAGGCAATAACCAGCCCTCCCTCATCGCGCCGCGCGAACTCGTCACTGACTTTTTTCAGGTTGTCGACTTCGCGCATGATGCGGTCAATGACCTGCGCAACGACGATGCCAGGCTTGGTCAGGCCCTTGATGCGCTTGCCATGCCGCTCGAAAATCTTCACTCCCAATTCGTCTTCGAATTCGATGATGGACTTCGACACGCCCGGCTGTGACGTAAACAGAGTGCGTGCGGCGTCAGTCAGATTGAAGTTTCGACGAATGGTTTCACGGACAAAACGAAATTGCTGGAGGTTCATATAAAGCCTTAGGGTTTGGCTAATTATATGTTATATAGAATCCAGTGTATATAATTTTTAGGAATAAGCTTGTAAGTAAATTACCAACATCTTCTCCCCACCCGCTGCGCACCTTCAACGAATTCAGACAGCTTTTGGCCGATCCTTGGGCGCCTTGATTCGCAATTTGCGCCACATTATATAGATCATCAATGCCGTGAACACGGCATGAATCAGCCAGACGCCAATTCCGAACTGCAGCTTGCCGTTACCGATCCACCCCCGCGACAAATTGACGAGGTTCATGTAGAGAAGGCCAATAAGCCCCGCCATAAGGATGTCGCCCGAGCGCCCCAAACGTGGATTGACCGCCCCAAGAGGGATGGCCAGCAACGCCAGATTAAGCGCTGCCAGTGGTAAAGCCAGACGCCACATAATTTGCGAGCGCGCCACATTAGTATTGTCGGCAAACAGCTGCAACGTGGGCCGAGCCTTTATCTGCCGCTCGACGATATCGCGTAGCGTCTGCGGCGACGAAGCGCTGCCCTTGCTTTCCAGCCTGAACCCGTAGCGCTGAAAATCAAACAGACGAAACTCGGTATGGCCAGGCTTGAGGTCGTAACGCCGCCCCTGATCCAGCACCAGGAATCGATCGCCATTGGGTTGCTTTTCCACGCGCGCGCTATGTGCCGTGACGACACTGAGCCAATCGGGCTCGATGATGCGGGCGATGACCCTGCCCAGCTCGTCGCCAGGTTTTGTGGGCTCTTCCGCAAAAAACACCCGGGCGCCATCCTGGGTTTCGATGAACTGCCCCGCCGTGACCTTGGTGAGGTCAGATCGTTGTTCGAAGCGCTGACGATATTCTTCGATTTGCCGATAAGCCCAGGGTGACGCCAGCAAGGTAAGAACGGAAATAACCAGGGCAACAGGCACGGCACAACGCAAGACGGGATCGATCCAGTCCTTCAATGAGAGGCCGCTCGCAAACCAGACCACCATTTCAGACTCGCGGAAATTACGCGTCACTGTGGTAAGCACAGCAATGAACAGCGACACCGACAGGATGATGGGCAAGGCCGTAATGCTGGAAAAGGCCGCCAGGCCGAACACGACATCCGCGCCGATTGTGCCGTTGGCGGCTTCGCCAAGCAGGCGCACCAGAAGTACGCTGAGCCACACCACCAGCAAAGTGGAAAACACCACACCGGCATGGCTGAGAATTTCGGAAACTACAGAACGCTTGAATAGTGACATGAGAGAAAATGCGGGATAATCGACGGCATCATATAGACACTTTCGGGAACTCGTATGGAATTTAGCACACAGACCGCCGCTTCGTTGCACCAGATCAAGACATCCGCCCTGGCAATTGGCGTATTCACCGACGGCGTTCTCAGCCCCGGTGCGGACATTATCAACCAGGCAAGCAGCGGTGCGTTGAAAAATGTATTGAAGTCCGAGTTCCAGGCAGCGGCGGGCAAGCACCTGGTGCTAAGAAACCTACCAGGAGTATCGGCCGCCCGCATCGTTTTAATCGGGCTGGGCAAGCAAAAAAGCTATAACGCCAATGCTCACGCCAAAGCCGAGCTCGCGTTTGCAAGGTACTGCGTGCAGGCCCGGCTCACCGAGGCGGTGAGCGCGCTGGCCGCCATCGAGTGCCCCAATTCAGACCTAAGCAAACGGGCGCAGGCCACCGCCATCGCGTGCGGCGAAGCAACCTACCATTACGACACCACCCTGGGCAAGCGCGATGCCAACGCCCTTCCTAAACTTAAAAAAATGCTGACGGCAATACCGCGCAACCTGGCGGCCGAGGCCCAGCGGGGGCTCGACTCGGGCAGCGCCATTGCCAATGGCATGGCACTGACGCGCCACCTGGGCGACCTTCCCGCCAACGTCTGCACGCCAACCTATCTTGGCAATACGGCAAAAAAGCTGGCACGCGAATTCAAAACCATCAAGGTCCAGGTGCTCGAACGCAAGCAGATCGAAATGCTCAAGATGGGCTCGTTCCTGTCAGTGGCCCGCGGCTCGTACGAACCACCCGTCTTCATTGTCCTGCGCTACGCACCACCCGCAACAGGCCGCAGTACCTCCAAGACGCGCAAGGCGCCCATTGTGCTGGTTGGCAAGGGCATTACGTTCGACGCCGGTGGCATCTCGCTGAAAACGGCGGGCGGCATGGACGAAATGAAATACGACATGTGCGGTTCTGCCAGTGTTCTGGGCACCATGCGGGCCGTCGCCGAACTGGGCATTGACCAGGAAGTGATAGGGCTGATTCCATCGTGCGAAAACCTGCCCAGCGGACGCGCCAACAAACCGGGTGATGTGGTCACCAGCATGTCGGGGCAAACCATCGAGATCCTCAACACCGACGCGGAAGGCCGCCTGATCCTGTGTGACGCGTTAACGTACGCCGAGCGCTTCAACCCCGCCGCCGTCATCGACATGGCCACCCTTACCGGGGCCTGCATCATTGCGCTTGGCCACGTTAACACCGGCCTGTTCTCCACCGACGATGCGCTCGCTGAAAGCCTGCTGCAGGCAGGTCGGGAAACCCTTGACACGGCGTGGCGTCTGCCTCTCGAAGACGCCTATCAGGAACAGTTGCACTCCAATTTCGCCGACTTTGCCAATATTGGTGGCCGTCCGGCCGGATCCGTCACGGCGGCCTGCTTTCTGTCGCGCTTCACAGGCAAGTACCGCTGGGCCCACCTGGACATCGCCGGCACAGCCTGGCGCAGCGGCAATGACAAAGGCGCCACCGGCCGGCCGGTACCGCTGCTCGTTCAGTTCCTTCTGAATCAGGCGTGACAGGGGTCGGCATGGCCACAGGAACAGGCACGCCATGGTGCGAGGGCCACGAACAGGCACCAATACTCGCGCGGCCACTCACGGTGGCCCGGGAATGACCCGCATCGACTTTGCGTTCGGTGCGCCTGACCGCCTGCGCACCGCCTGCAAACTGGTGGCCAAGCACTACCAGGCCAAGCAGCCAATAGTGGTGTACTGCCAGGATATGGCACTGCTCGAACAGCTGAACTGCCTGCTGTGGGAGTTCGAGCCGACGGCATTCATTCCGCACGCCTACGCCGACGACCCGCTGGCCGCACAAGCTCCAGTACTGCTCACTGGCTCCCAGCCCGTTGCCCCTTCAACCGACAAACCTGCGTGGCTGCTGAATCTGGACAGCCAATGTCCGCCATCCTTGACAGAATTCGGGCGCGTGCTCGAAATCGTCTCGCAGGATGACGAGAATGTCGCTGCGGCGCGGCAGCGATGGAAGCAATACAAGGCCCTGGGGCACGACGTTCACGCCCATGACATTTCCCCCACAGGCAAGTGATTCGCGGCCGACAGGATCAGGCCACTGAAAAACCCGGTGTGCGGCCATTTCCCCATTGTGCAGCCCCTGACGCTCACACAGGAGCGCGGACAAAAAACCTTCATTGGTCACCATCTGCAGATGCCTTCCAGCCAACAGAATCGCGTTAAATACAACAACGAAACAGCCTGAAACACAGCTATTTAAAACTGCACTTGACGCGGTCGTTCAGAATTCTGTAAGCTTGGTGACAGTGCACAAAATGCGCCCAAGCAAATCCAGTTCAAACCGCTATAAGTGCTATATTCAGTTATTGAATCAATCGAGTAAACCGACCGGGCATTCAAGGGCCCGGCCCTGTACTTCAACAATTGAATCAATTGGGTGTTTACAGGTCTAACTTGTTGTACACCAGGCTGGTCCACCGACCCGCAGTAACCGCTTACCGACATAAAAGGATCCACTATGAGCGACTTTCGTCAACCGTCCCTTCCTGGCCAAGACGCATACGCCGGCACAAGAGATGTTGAACGTAACCGCGTCCTGCGCAACACGTACTGGCTATTGGCGCTGTCCATGGTTCCCACCGTTCTGGGCGCCATGGTCGGCCTTAACTTCGGTGTTGCCGCTGCCATGGGCACCAACCCGGGAACCAGCGCCATCATCTTCCTGATTGGCGCCTTCGGCCTCATGTTCCTGGTCGAGCGCAACAAAAACAGCTCCCTGGGCGTGGTGCTGCTGCTGGCGTTCACCTTCTTCATGGGTGTCATGCTTTCGCAGCTCATCGGGCACGTCATGGGCTTTGCCAACGGCACGCAACTCATCATGCTGGCCTTCGGCGGAACAGCCTTAGTGTTCGGCGCCATGGCCAGCGTTGCCAGCACCACCAAGCGCGATTTCACGCACTGGCAAAAGTTTCTGTTCATTGGCGTCATCATCCTGATCGTCGCCTCGCTGGCAAACATCTTCCTGCAGCTGCCAGCGTTGGTGCTCACGGTGTCGGTCATGGCCATCGTCATTTTCTCGGCGTTCCTGCTGGTTGACCTGCAGCGCGTCATCCGCGGCGGCGAAACCAACTACGTCTCGGCGACACTGGCCATCTACCTCGACCTCTACAACATCTTCGTCAACCTGCTCATGTTGCTGGGCATCTTTGGCGGCGACCGCCGCTAATCGGCACCTTCGGGTAAAAACCAACAACAGCCGGCCTCAAGAGCCGGCTTTGTTTTCAACTGCGGCAACCAATCGATTGAACCGGAAAAGCCGCTCACGCCGAAGCAGACTGTCCAACGATTCAGCTTCGTGGCCTTCCCTGGCACAATCGGCAGGAATGTCGGCACAAAGGCTGAACACCTTTTGCGGGTATTGCTGCCAGCAACGCTGCAGCAACTGATCCGGGTCAAACAGAAACAGGCCCCGCTGACGCAATTCCGTGCGATTGAAATCCCTGATGTTGCGCGTGACTATCGCCACAACCTGGCCATCCTCACTGTGGGCCTGGGCCGCCAATGCTGCAGCGATCACATGCCAATCCTTCGGGTCACTGCGCTGCAGCCCATCCTTGTACAGGCTTACATCACCCTGGTCTGCTCGCGGAAAAGTACCCTGCAGTACATCCCACTGTGCCTGGATATCCTCCCTGGGCATGTTCCAGATACGCGATGCATTGCGCCGCCACTCATCACCAATCACCCCACTCCAGGCCGGCTGGAAACAGCCCTGCGCAGCCAAACCCAGCAACAGGCGCCGCAGCACATTGGAAAGGAGAACACACGTGTCGATGACCAGGATGTCCGGAACGGCGGTCAAAATTGTTGCAACTCCATCAGCACCTTGCGGGTTTGCAAGGGTTGCCCCGCCAGCAGCTCATCCAGACGCTCGCGCAACGACCGGCGCAGCAAAGGCTCGCCTTCGGCATCTTCGAAATCGGGTGCGGGGCGGTCAAGGCCATACCCCGTCTCGTTAAGCAATATCCACTCAAAACGGCGCAGTGACCCCGCTGTCTTTGAACCATGAGCCAACTGACGCAAGGCTTCATCGTACGCGTCAAACAGTGTGGGATGCGGGTCTTCACGCGGCAGCAGGCGCAGCAAAAGCTCGTTCATGTACCAGGCTGACATATAGGCCCGCCCACCCAGAGCATGAATGCCCAGCGAATCAGCCTGCACCAGGGTCTTGATCTCGCCGGTGCCGCTCCAGGCAAGCGCCAGCGGCTGAAATGCGCACAGGGCCGGGCGCAGGACGGAATACGGGCGCTTTGCGCCCTTGGCAACCAGCGACACGTTGCCATAGTCGCGGGTGAAGGCCTGTGCAATAAGGGAGGTCTCGCGCCACGGCGAAGCATGCAGCAAATACCCGCGAACATCCTGAACGCGAGACGAACGCCTACTCATATCCCAGTTCGCGCAAGGACCCTTCGCGATCCGACCAGCCTTTGCGCACTTTGATGTAGACGTCGAGAAACACCGATTTATCCAGCAGCTTTTCCATATCCTGGCGCGCTTCCGAAGCAATGCGCTTCATGTGAGCACCCCCGGTGCCAAGCAGAATGGGCCGGTGGCTTTCACGTTCGACAACGACGCAGGCGGCAATATGGGCATTGGTGTCGGTTTCTTCCCACTGCTCGATGACAACCGTGCAGCCATAAGGCAACTCGTCGCCAACAAGGCGGAATATTTTTTCGCGCACGAGCTCGGCGGCAATAAACCGCACAGAACGATCGGTGAGGGCACCGGTGTCGAACATGGGCTCGCTCTCGGGCAGGCGCTTCGCCACTTCGTCCAGCAAGTCTTCAAGCTGAACGCCACGCGAGGCGCTAACGGGTACGACCGCGGCGTAGGGGTGCTGCGCCATGATTTTGCTCACATAAGCAAACATGGTGTTTTTATCTTTCAGCAAATCCACCTTGTTGACAACAAGCAGGGTCTTGTCACCCTTGGGCAGCAAAGGTAAAAGCTGCGCGTCGCCTGTCGACCACTTACCCGCTTCCACCACATGCAGCACGACGTCGACGTCGGCCAGCACTTGGGTCACCACCCGGTTCATCATGCGATTCATGGCGCCGCCATGGCGCGTCTGAAAACCCGGGGTGTCGACAAACACAAACTGCTCGTGTTCGCGTGTCAGCACGCCATGAATGCGATGTCGTGTCGTTTGTGCCTTGCGCGAAACGATGGAAATCTTGGCGCCAATAAGCGTGTTGGAAAGGGTCGACTTACCTACATTAGGACGCCCCACCACGGCAACGAAACCACAGCGGAATGCCTGGCTTACCGGATCTTCTGACGAAACCCCAGCGGTAAATTCGCTCATTTACTCTCCTGGGGAACCCCCACCGGCAACGACAGCTGTGTGGACTTGTGAGCGCGGTGGCGGGGACCCGCCCCCTTGGCGGGTGTCTGCGCCTGAATGGCGGCAATCGCCTGAGTGGCGGCAAGCTGCTCGGCGGCACGCCGGCTGGTGCCCGCTGCACCCACCCGGATATCCAGCTTTGGAATCGAGCACTCCACTTCGAACATCTGATTGTGTGCGGCTCCGTGAGTGGCCACCACCGTGTACAGCGGCAGATCAAGCTTGTTGCCCTGCAGCAGCTCCTGCAGCAGGGTTTTGGGGTCCTTGCCCAAGGTCTTGGGGTCGATATTTGGCAGGATATGGGCATATTGCCTGGCAATGACCCGCTGTGCGTCATCAAAGCCTGCATCCACGAACACTGCTCCAAAAATAGCCTCGACGGTGTCGGCCAGAATGGAGGGACGGCGAAAACCGCCGCTTTTGAGTTCGCCTTCGCCAAGTCGCAGATACTGCGACAGGTTCAATTTTTGAGCTATCTCGGCCAGGGACGACTGTTTGACCAAGTTGGCGCGCGAGCGTGACAGATCCCCTTCGTCAATCTTCGGGAAGCGCTTGAACAACAACGCTGCCACCACAAAATTAAGCACGGAATCGCCCAGGAACTCGAGCCGTTCGTTGTGGTGCGAACTATGGCTGCGATGCGTAAGTGCTTGCTCTAGCAGGGCTTTATCACCGAAGTTGTAATCGATAGCAGTTTCAAGTGTTGCAATGTTGGCCATTAATGGAACCGGCCTATGCGGCTGGGCTCACTAAAATTCATCCAGATAAAAAATGCATGCCCGACAATGTTTTGCTCTGGCACAAACCCCCAATAACGGCTGTCAAGGCTGTTGTCCCGATTATCCCCCATCATGAAGTAATGACCAGGCGGCACCGTGCACCGCACCCCGTTGGTCAAGTACACGCAGTTATCGCGATAAGGATAGTCCGAAATAGGCATAAAGTCTTGTAGCGCCTGCTTGTTCAGGAGGATGCCATGCTGCACGGCACCAAGTTTTTCGGAATAACGCCCGACGTACGCTGAGCGATCCGGCTCGAAATAGTCGCCATCGCGTGTGTGCGGGACTTCGTGTCCATTGATGGTCAACACCTTGTCCTGATACAACACTACGTCACCCGGCAAGCCAACCACCCGCTTGATGTAATCGACACTCGGATCGACTGGATAGCGGAACACCACAACGTCGCCGCGATGAGGTTCACCAACAGGAATGACCTTTTTGTCGATGACCGGCAGACGCAGGCCATACTCGAATTTATTGACGAGAATGAGATCACCGTTTTCCAGCGTCGGCAACATCGAACCGGACGGAATGCGAAACGGTTCGACAACAAACGAGCGCAGCACAAAGACGAACAAAATGACCGGGAAGAAACTGACACAGTATTCCACCCACCACGGAACCTTGTGCGCCTCATCGTAGGCCTGCTGACGCAATCGCGCCGCTTCGAAGGATCCGACCCCCGTAGGATTGGCGTCAAACACTGCCATCGTCGCTTCGGCCCGACGTTTGCGCCCAGAACGCAGAAACAAAAGATCCACGATCCAAACGGCGCCGGTCACGACCAGCAACACAAATAAAATCAGAGCAAAATCCCAGCTCATAGATGCCAACTCCATCGGTCTTGATTGGTTATTTGTCGTCGACCTGCAATACCGCCAGGAATGCCTCTTGTGGAATCTCGACGTTGCCGACCTGCTTCATGCGCTTCTTGCCGGCCTTCTGTTTTTCAAGCAGC
The DNA here is from genome assembly GCA_004322135.1 of Burkholderiaceae bacterium. Taxonomy (GTDB): domain Bacteria; phylum Pseudomonadota; class Gammaproteobacteria; order Burkholderiales; family Burkholderiaceae_B; genus Eoetvoesia. Next base: position 94,427 of record SCSG01000044.1, read on the forward strand.
TTCTTCTTGCGCGAAATGTCACCACCATAACACTTGGCAAGCACATTCTTGCGCAGGGCCTTGACGCTTTCACGAGCGATAATTTCAGCGCCAATGGCCGCCTGGATGGCGATATCGAACATCTGACGGGGAATCAGGCCGCGCATCTTGGAAACGACCGCGCGGCCGCGATAACGCGCGTTGCTGCGATGCGCCATTATAGCCAGCGCATCGACGCGATCGCCGTTGATCAGCAAATCGATCTTCACAACATCGGACGCCTGGTATTCCTTGAACTCGTAATCCATGGACGCGTAGCCGCGCGACACGGATTTGAGCTTGTCGAAAAAATCGAGCACGATTTCAGCCAGGGGCATTTCGTAAGTGAGATGTACCTGACGCCCGTGATAGGCCATGTTCAACTGCACCCCGCGTTTGGACATGCACAGCGTCATGACTGCCCCCACATATTCCTGTGGCATGAACAGCGTCACGGTGACGATGGGCTCGCGCACTTCGGCAATACTGCCCACGTCGGGCATGCGCGAAGGGCTTTCGATCATCCCGACCGTACCATCACGCTGCACAACTTCGTACACAACAGACGGTGCTGTCGTGATGATGTCCATGTCGAATTCGCGCTCCAGCCTCTCTTGCACGATTTCAAGATGAAGCAGTCCAAGAAAGCCGCAGCGAAACCCGAAACCCAAAGCCTGCGACACCTCGGGCTCGAAAACCAATGAGGAATCATTAAGTTTCAGCTTTGTCAGAGAATCGCGCAACTGATCGTACTCGCTGCTTTCAACAGGATAAAGCCCGGCGAAAACCTGCGGCTTGACCTCTTTGAAACCCGGCAGGGCAGCCGCGGCTGGACGTGCTGCCAAGGTGATGGTGTCACCCACCTTCGCGCTCTCGAGCTCTTTGATGCCGGTAATGACAAAGCCGACCTCACCCGCGGACAGTTGCTCACGGGGCGCAGACTTGGGTGTGAAAATGCCGATCTGCTCGCACAGGTGCGTTGCACCGCTGGCCATGAGCTGAATCTTGTCCTTGACGCGCAGCAGGCCATTCACGACGCGAACCAACATGACCACGCCCACGTAATTGTCGAACCACGAATCAATAATGAGGGCCTGCAAGGGTTTGCCGGGATCACCCGAAGGAGGAGGCACCTTGGCCACGACGACTTCCAGAATATCGTCGATCCCCAACCCCGTCTTGGCGCTGGCCATGATGGCATCGGACGCATCCAAGCCTATGACATCCTCGATCTCCTGGCGCGCGCCTTCAGCATCGGCGGACGGCAAATCCATTTTGTTCAGGACGGGAATGACTTCGACGCCAAGCTCGATCGCCGTATAACAGTTGGCGACAGTCTGGGCTTCGACCCCCTGCGTGGCATCCACCACCAGCAACGCCCCCTCGCATGCCGACAACGAACGGCTTACCTCGTACGAGAAATCGACGTGTCCCGGCGTGTCGATTAGATTCAGTTCATAGACCTTGCCATCTTTGGCGTGATAGCTAAGCGACGCGGTCTGAGCCTTGATGGTAATGCCACGTTCCCGCTCTATCGCCATGGAATCAAGGACTTGGGACGACATCTCCCGATCGGCCAGGCCGCCGCAACGCTGAATCAGTCGATCGGCAAGTGTCGACTTGCCATGATCGATGTGAGCAATGATGGAAAAATTGCGGATAAGATCCATACGCCTGTACAAAAGAACCCGGATAGTGCCCCGGGCGGGTTCAACAGAGGGGAAAAGAAAGAGGAGCGCACAGAGCGCCCCTCTTTGCTTTGAACACAGCATTTTAGCCGTTTCTAGAGATTATTTTCCCGGCGTTACAGGTACCCACTGTGTCTGACCGTCACGCATCACCAACAAGGCTGCCGCGCGCTTTTTGGGCAATTGCTCAACCAGCTTGCTGAACTGCTTGACATTGGTAACATCGGTATCGTTTACGACCAGGATAATATCGCCCGCCGCAATGCCCGCTGTAGCCGCCGGACCCTCTGAGTCGGCAACCTGTACGCCACCCTTGATCCGGTTCTTGCTACGGACGTCATCCGGAACATTGATGACTTTCAGACCCAGCGCATCAGCCGCCGTAGGTTTGGGCGCTTCTTCCTGCTGTTCCGATCCAGCGGACTCGGCTGCGGACATTTCGCCAACCTTCAGCTTGAGCGTAATCACCTTGCCACGACGCCATACCTCCATGGTGGATTCAGTACCCGGTTTGGTAGCGCCAACGACACGCGGCAGGTCGGTCCAATGCTTGATGGTGGTGTCATTGAATTTGAGGATGACATCGCCGGGCTGAACACCTGACTTCGACGCCGGACTATCGGCTTCGACATTACTGACCATGGCGCCTTTCGATTCGTTCAAACCAATGGCCTTGGCCACGTCGTCAGAGACTGGCCCAATCTGCACACCGATGCGCCCACGCGTGACCTTGCCATGCTCTTTGAGCTGCGCCACAACACGCATGACCTCGTCGATGGGGATGGACAGCGAGATGCCCATGAAACCGCCACTTTGCGAGATGATCTGCGAATTGATGCCCACGACCTGGCCAGCCAGGTTGATAAGCGGGCCGCCCGAATTGCCGGGGTTCACCGCAACATCGGTCTGGATGAAGGGCAAGTAATCGCCCGTGTCACGGTTGATGGCGCTGACAATACCCGCCGTTACCGTAGAACTTAGCCCGAAGGGCGAACCAATGGCCAGCACCCACTGCCCTTTCTTGAGGGTATTGGAGTCGCCAATGGGCAAAGGCGTGAGGCCCTTTGCATCGATCTTGAGCAGCGCGATGTCAGTACGTGGATCCGTGCCGATGATCTTGGCCTTATGCTCTTTGCCATCGGTCATGGTGACAAAAATGCCGTTGGAGCCCGTCACCACATGGTTGTTCGTAAGAATGTAGCCATCCGAGGAAATGATGAACCCCGAACCTACGCCACGCGGCACAGTACGTTCCTGCTGGCCCTGGCTTGGGGCCTGATGACCCTTGCGGCCCGAATTTGGACCACGTTGTTGTGCCCCGGGGGGGACGAAATCGGGGCCGAAGAACCAGCGGAACATATCGTAGGGGTCATTGCCTGGTCCGGCGCCCATGGGGCGTACGGCCACGGCCTCGGTAGTGCGGATGTTAACGACCGATCCTTCCGTCTTGGCCACCACAGACGTAAAGTCGGGTAGTGCCAGCGTAGGCACCGGGGTGGGCGCCGGCGGGGTCTCTGCCCGCACCGCTGCCGTTCCGACCAGCGCCGCCGCTAAAAGCAGGCAGGCCGATGCTGATCCGACAATGAGTTTGATTGTTCGATCTGTTCCCGTTCTCGTTCTATATGATAAAAACATCGTGAAACTCCTTCGACAAAATCACTATTATTGTGTTGCAGCCAACGGCACATACTCCGTGCGCTTCACCAGCTCGCTCAGGGCATTACCCGGAACCTCGCCGATGGCTGTCACCCAGTAGTCGCCTACTGGGGCTCCGTAGATATTCATGGCCCCGGTGCGTGCCGCCCCCTTATGAGGAGTATGGCCACCCTGTCCCGCAACATCCGTTTCAATAAACACGGACACAGCCGCCAGACCATCGGAATACACCAACTGCTTTACCGCCTTACCGGACTTCAGCGGGCGCTCGACCTGAGTCATGGACTCAAACCCCGGCGGTAAAAAAATCCGCCAGCCCAACTTCGCTACATCGACCGGCTTGGATTGACTTTTGATTACCTTCCAGTCCTTGGTGTCCCACGGCGACACCACTTGGCTGACCTGGACCTGATCGCGCAACTTGAGGGTGGAAAATGCCACCTGATCCACGATCCCGCCGCGCTTGTCTATGGTTTGTGTCTTGAGCAATAAATTGGTTCCCGGCTCAACGCATAATTTATAGCCATAGCGATAGGCGTCTCTGGGCAAGACTTCAAACTCCGTGCACACGTGCCCCGCAATACGGCTGGATACCTTGAGCTGCTTGACCTGATAGTGCTTGCCGACATTTTTCGCATTGCCCAGAAGCAGCCCCGGGAAGCGGTCGACGCGGCCAGGCTCGATGATTATGGTTTTCTGATCCGGTATAAGAAGACGCTGCAAGGAGTCGTCTTCGCGTTGATATTCACGCGGAGCGCCGTCAAGAATCTCGAGCCGTTCGCGTTCACCCGTGCCATCGACGATATGGATCAGGCGCGCCGACTGCATGGTTGTGCCCTGCTGATAAGCAAGCACACCGGAGTAATCGAGTTGGCGTGAAGCGGCCTGGACCTTGAAAAGGATAGCCGCCGAGTCAGCAGGGTCGCCGGCCGCCCAGACCACCTGTGCCGGCATGCACAGCCACAATGCCAAGGCTCCCGCGCCCCAAAAAGCCGAGGTTGGTCTACGGCGCACAAACGGGCCGACATGAGCGCCGGCCGACATTACCTGGAAGCCTCAGCGTCGAAGGAAACCTGACGCACGGGATCGACCCCGGCAAACTGCCGATGGGCATCGACGTAATCGCGCAGGCCAGCGTCGTCGTTGGCCGAAGCTATGACCCGAGTCTGAGTGGGGGCCGGGCTGGTGGACACAAAGTACGGCATGGCAACCCAGACCACCGTCGCCACAGCTGCCGCCACTGCCAGGCCAGACAGACCAAGGCGAACGACCGATGGCCGGTTATGCTGCGGTGCAAGCACGGTAGGTTCGGCATCAATAGCCTTGGATACGCGGGCATAGAACAGGTCTGTCGGCCTGACAGCCAGCTCTTCGCTACGCAGCACATCGCCAATCAGGTGATAGGTATCCCACACCTGACGGCCATAGGGCGAATCGAGATCTTCAGTGCGGATCTCACCGTCGCCATCAAGCCACCCCGAGACGAGGCTCTCCCAGGATGGTGCTTCTTCGACAGGTTTGACTGCAACTTGCATTGTGAACTCCTTACCACCGATGCCCGGCATCAGTGTCTAAAACAGGACGCAATTGCGCCGCAATCGCTTCACGCGCACGAAATATCCGTGAGCGCACGGTGCCTATGGGGCAACTCATGGCCTGGGCGATATCTTCGTAGCTCATGCCTTCGATTTCCCGCAGCACAATAGCGGTGCGCAAGTCTTCCGGTAGCGCACTAATGGCCCGATTGACCGTTGCGACAATTTCGTTGCTGGCCACCACCGACTCTGGCGTACTGATATCGGTTAGGTTGTCAATTTGGTTAAAAGTTTCACCGTCCTGGGTTTCTATTACATTCGGCGAGCTTGGGCGCCGCGAATTGGTGGCCTGCCAATTGCGTGCAGTGTTCACCGCAATACGATACAACCAAGTGTAAAACGCACTATCTCCACGAAACTGCCCTATGGCCCGATAGGCCTTAATGAAGGTTTCCTGGGCAACATCCTCGACTTCGGACGATTCACGGATCATGCGGGACAGCAGCCGCATGATCTTGCGCTGATACTTGAGCACCAGCAGATCGAATGCGCGTTTGTCCCCCTTTTGCACCCTGGCAACCAGTTCGGCATCGACATCGCGTTCGCTCACGTCATGCTCCGTGGCGCGGCCTGCGCCAGCCGGGATGGGCTGACCTCGTCCCGCGCTGTCAATACGCATAAACGGCGCCAGGCCAAGGGGGACACACAGCCTTTCCAGATCGTGAGTTCCATGTCGGCATGGCCTGGCGGTATGGCCGCGGCGTCAGAAAAACGCAGTGTCAGCCAGCCCATGCCACGCCACACACGCAACAGCGACAAGCTCCTGAACGAATCACCCACGAGTAATCCCCATCCGCCCTGATTATCCATGCAAAGCAGCGCCGATGCGGGAGCTTCCCCGCGAGCGCGGCGCCGCAGACGTTGCAGGCCATATAGAGCCAATACAACCCATGCCGCATGTAAACAAACATAAACCAAGCTGGACAATGCCGCAACACCCAGGCCCCAGACGATCAGGCCCACCCAGCGGGGGCGCCGGGTGGGCCACTGATACAAATATGGCGCGCTTTGTCCTGGACTCAAAGCCGCCTTACCACCATGGAGCCGTTGGTTCCGCCAAAGCCAAAGGAATTGGACAGCGCGACGTCGATCTTCATGTCACGCGCCTGATTGGCGCAATAATCCAGGTCACATTCGGGATCCTGAGTGAAGATATTAATGGTGGGCGGCGACACCTGGCGATACACAGCCAGTGCGGTAAAAACGGCCTCGATCCCTCCGGCAGCACCCAACAGATGGCCAGTCATGGACTTGGTGGAGTTGACGACAAGCCGCTTTACATGGTCACCAAACGCCAGCTTGAGCGCTTCAGTTTCATTCTTGTCACCCAGCTGAGTAGACGTGCCATGCGCGTTCACATAACTGATCTCATCAGCATTGACGCCACTATTGTGCAGTGCATTAACAATGCCGCGCCGGGGGCCATCACGATCCGGAGAGGTTATGTGATATGCGTCGGAACTCATGCCATAACCGGCGAATTCACCGTAAATACGGGCGCCGCGCTTGCGCGCATGTTCGTACTCTTCAAGCACCAGCACACCCGCGCCCTCGCCCAGCACGAAGCCGTCACGATCGACGTCCCAGGGGCGCGACGCCGTCTCAGGGTCGTCGTTGCGCGTGGACAACGCGCGCATGGCGGCAAAACCACCTATACCCAGGGGCGAAACCGTGGATTCGGCCCCGCCAGCCAGCATGACATCAGCGTCACCGTATTCAATTAGACGGGAAGCGTCGCCTATGGAATGCAGGCCCGTGGTGCAGGCGGACACTACCGCATAGGTAGGACCCTTCAGGCCCAGCGCGATGGACAGTTGACCGGAAATGAGATTAACCAGCGAGCCGGGTACGAAAAATGGGGAAATCCGGCGCGGACCGCGTTCGAGATACTCGATCTGAGTTTCTTCGATACGAGGCAGCCCGCCTATTCCCGAACCCACAATAGCTCCCATACGCTCGGCACTGGCCTCGGTGGACTCGAGCCCCGAATCCCGCCACGCCTGAATACCGGCAGCCATGCCGTAATGGATGAACGTGTCCATTTGCCTGGCCTCTTTGGCCGACATGATCTGCGTAACGTCGAAACCCTTGACTTCGCCAGCAATTTGCGCGGTAAATGCCGCTGGGTCGAAACGTGTGATGCGGCCAATGCCTGAACGCCCGTTGACGATATTGTCCCAGGCACTTTCAACGTCGTTGCCCACTGGCGAAACAATACCGAGGCCGGTAATAACGACACGTCGCTTCACAAAAGGCTCCTAAAATAAAAAGCGGTCTGCAACAAACGCACCAGCCGCCGCACCGGAACAAAAACCGGGTGCAACGCATTGGGAGTTCTTGAGAAACCGCCTGAAGCGCAACACGGCGACACCGCGCAACGCTACGAAAATTGACGACTACTTGCTGTGCGACGTAATGTAATCGACAGCCTGCTGAACCGTCGTGATTTTTTCGGCCTCTTCGTCCGGAATTTCGGTTTCGAATTCGTCTTCGAGTGCCATCACGAGCTCGACCATATCGAGCGAATCGGCACCGAGGTCGTCAAGGAAGGAAGATTCGTTCTTGATCTCGGCCTCATTGACGCCAAGTTGTTCAGCGACGATCTTCTTGACGCGCTGTTCGATGCTTTCCATGCAGATCTCCAAATTGGGAAAAATTCCCGCGAAATTATAGCCAAATGAAAAAATCCTGCGCATTGGCCATGACAAAAAAAACAGCGCCCCCGGCCGAAACAACATTTTGCATTATTTATGCGCCATGTCTATTGGGAAACACCTTCAGGCTGAACCTGGGATTTTACCCTGTTCAGCCCATTACATGTACATTCCACCGTTCACGTGCAGGGTTGTCCCTGTGATGTACCCGGCCTGATTTGAGGCCAGGAATGCCACGGCATTGGCAACATCGCCCGGCGCGCCCAGGCGACCCAGGGGAATCTGTGCCAACAGGGTGGCAGTCTGGGTTTCTCCCAGTGCACGCGTCATATCCGTTTCAATGAAGCCTGGCGCCACGCAGTTGACGGTGATATTGCGGCTGCCCAGCTCACGTGCCAGGGCGCGCGCCATGCCGGCGACACCCGCCTTGGCGGCGGCATAGTTGGCCTGGCCCGGATTGCCGCTGGATCCCACCACTGAGGTGATATTGATGATGCGCCCCCAGCGGGCCTTCATCATGCTTTTAAGAACCGCCCGCGACAAGCGGAATACGGCCGTCAGATTCGTTTGCAGCACGGCGTCCCAGTCCTCGTCCTTCATGCGCATGGCCAGGTTGTCACGGGTAATACCGGCGTTGTTCACCAGAATATGAGGGGCACCGTCCTGCAGACCCAGCTCGGCAACAACCGCCGCGCAGGCCTGCACATCGTTGACGTCCAGCACAACCCCACGGCCACCAACGCCAGCCAGCGCCTCGGTTATGGTGGTGGCGCCGGCTTCTGACGTTGCCGTACCAACAACATGCGCGCCACGAGCGGCCAGCTCGAGCGCAATCGCCTTGCCGATGCCGCGTGTGGCGCCCGTCACGAGCGCTGTTTTCCCCTCAAGTTCCTGTGCGTGCACGTTAGTTTGCCTGTAATGTTTTCAACGCCTCTTCCAGAGAAGCCGGATCGGTTATGGACAACCCTACCAGTTCGCCATTTATGCGCCTGGTAAGGCCGCTAAGCACTTTACCCGGCCCGCATTCTACAACATGCGTCACCCCGCGCGCTTTCATCTCATTAATTGTTTCGACCCATCGCACGGGATGCCAGGCCTGACGCACCAGCGCATCCTTGACGGCCGCCGGCTCGGACGGGCTGAGCACATCCACGTTATTGATCAGGTCAATGACGGGTGCGTGCAGATCGATGGCAGCCAGAGCCCGCTCAAGCACCGGCGCCGCCGGCTTGAGCAAACCCGAGTGAAACGGAGCCGAAACAGGCAATACCAGCGCCCGCCGGGCACCAGCCTCTTTGGCCAGAACGCAGGCGCGCTCCACGGCCGCCTTGTGCCCCGCTATGACGACCTGGGCCGGTGCATTGAAATTGACCGCCTCGACCATCTCGCCCTGGGACGCCTGCTGGCACAACGCCTCGACGACCTCGTCGGGCAAACCCAGAACAGCAGCCATGCCGCCCACGCCCACCGGCACCGCCGCCTGCATGGCATCAGCGCGTACCCGAACGATGCGCACGGCATCCTCAAGCTGGAAAGCGCCCGCTACTGTCAATGCGGAATACTCGCCCAGACTATGGCCTGCGACCAGGGCCGGTGCCCGACCTCCCGCCGCTATCCACGCACGGTACATCGCTACCGCAGCCGCCAGCATGACTGGCTGCGTATTGGTAGTGAGATTGAGCGACTCGGCCGGACCGTGGGCGGCAAGCGCGCCCAAATCCTGCCCCAGCGCCGCTGAGGCCTGCGCCAGCGTCTGCTGAACTGCTGTATTGTCGACCCAGGCATCAAGCATGCCCACGGATTGCGAACCTTGCCCCGGAAAGACAAAAGCGATTTTCATAGTATTACCCCAGCCCTTTGGTCTTCTACGGCCCATCGACGTGACGGGACGCTACATTCTGGCCAGCACCGAACCCCAGGTAAAGCCACCCCCGACACCCTGCATCATGACCAGATCGCCAGCCTTGATGCGGCCATCCCGCCAGGCGACATCCAGCGCCAGCGGAACGCTGGCCGCCGACGTATTGGCATGCTTATCCAGAGTAACAATTACTTTTTCAAGGGGAATGTGCAATTTCTTGCTCAGAAAGTTCAGAATACGAACATTGGCCTGATGAGGAACGAGCCAGTCGATGTCCTTCAGAGCCACACCCGCCTCGGCGCATACATCTTTGGCCGATTGAGCCAGCGCATTGACCGCAAGCTTGAATACAGCCTGACCATCCATACGCAAGAACGGATCGCCCACCACCTTGCCGCACGACACATTGCCGGCCGCGTACAGAATGTCCTTCTGGCGACCATCCGCGTTCAATTGCGCACCAATGATGCCGGGCTCGTCTGACGCCTTGAGAACCACAGTCCCGGCCCCATCACCAAACAACACACACGTGCTACGGTCACTCCAGTCGAGAATGCCCGAAAAGACCTCGGCGCCGATGACCAGCGCAGTCTTGGCCCGGCCGACACGGATAAGAGCCTCAGCCGCGGTCAACGCATAGATGAACCCGCTGCACACTGCCTGCACATCGAACGCCGCGCCCTGCATGACCCCAAGCTCTGCCTGAACCAGACAGGCCGTGCTGGGAAAGATAAAATCAGGCGTGGACGTCGCCACGACGATCAGATCGATTTCGTCGGTCCCGATCCCCGCATTCTGCATAGCCTCGCGTGCGGACAGTACAGCCATCGTGCTCGTCTTGACCCCCGGGTCAGCAAGATGACGCTGACGAATACCAGTGCGCGTCACGATCCACTCATCAGACGTCTGGACATTTCGGGTGGCCAACTCCGCCGCCAGTTCGTCATTGGACACGACACGCGGTGGCAAATAGCTCCCCGTCCCGACTATCTTCGCATAAGGCATTTTCGCTTCCATCAACCCCCCCGCTTCAAGCCAGGGGATCAGAACAATCGTTAGACATCTTCGGCAGGTGAACTGCAGCTACCTGCAATCGCTGGCGAAGAAGGTGAACGGCACTGGAAGTGCCTTCGAGCAAGCCATTATGCACCGCCTCGCGCGTGCGTTGCAGCGCACAGCCAAACGCATAGCGATCGGCCGAACCATGGCTTTTAATAACAATCCCACGCAAGCCCAGCAGGGCCGCGCCATTGTACCGGCGATTATCGACCTTGCTGCGAAAGCGATTGAGTACCGGCCACGCAATCAGGCCCGAAACCATGGACAGCGGATTGCTCCGGAACTCGGCACGCATCATTGTGGACACCATCTTGGCCAGACCCTCGATGGACTTGAGCACGACATTACCGACAAATCCATCGCAAACAATGACATCAACCGTACCTTTGCAAATGTCGTCGCCCTCAACGTTGCCGTAAAAATTAAGGCCACTGGCCCGCAACAGCTCGGCCGCATGCTTGACGACCTCGTTACCCTTGATTATTTCTTCGCCAATATTGAGCAGGCCCACCGTGGGCTGCTGGCGGCCGTACAGTGCCGTAACCAGAGCTGTACCCATAATGGCAAACTGAAGTAAATTTTCAGCCGAACAATCCACATTCGCGCCCAGGTCAAGCATGGTGGTGGCACCGCCCTTCTGGTTTGGAATGGACGTCGCAATGGCTGGACGGTCAATGCCGTCCAGCGTCTTGAGCACATAGCGCGAAATTGCCATCCACGCGCCAGTGTTGCCCGACGACACGCAAGCGTCAGCCAGGCCATCCTTGACCGCCTGAACTGCGACCCTCATCGACGAGTCTTTTTTGCGACGCAAAGCCACCTCGACCGAGTCGTCCATAAGAACGACTTCGGAGGCAGGAAGTATCTCGAACCAATCGGTACGCGTACAGCCCAAGACCTTCAACTGGCGACGAATGGCCGCCTCGTTGCCTGTAAGCAGAAAGCCCGTGTCGGAGTACCGCTGGGCAAAATCCCAGGCGGCGGAAACCGTCACCGGCACTCCCACGTCTCCACCCATGCAATCGACGGCGATCCGAATCTTTTTTGTCGGCATCAAATGCGCAATCTGGAAAAATCCGCAGATGGCTTCCCAATTACTCGTCGTTCTTCGTCTTGAGAACTTTGCGGCCGCGATAAACGCCGTTGGGGCTGATGTGATGACGCAAATGCAATTCGCCCGTGGTCGGCTCAATGCCGGTGGCAGGCGCGGTTATGAAATCGTGCGAACGATGCATGCCGCGCTTGGACGGACTTTTCTTGTTTTGCTGAACGGCCATGATGACTCCTGGAAAACGGGTCGCTGAATGCGCGATAAACCCCGCAGGTTAATACAAATTCAATCTTTCTTCAGCGTGCCCAACACCGCGAACGGCGAAGCGGCAACACCCTTGACGTCCGACTGATCGTCGAGAACGACTCCCAACTTCGGGTCAGACGGACAGACATCGTGCTTGGGCACCAGCGGCAGGCTAAGGATAACCTCGTCTTCAACCAAGGCCAGCACGTCAAAACGCCGCGCGCCCAAGACACGATCCTCATCATCCTCGTCGGCTCCGCCCGGCACATCCTCATTGAGAGACGCTTCGGAATCGACAAGCCGCAGACGGTTTTCCGACTCGACTGCCCAATCCAGAGGCGCCAGACAACGCTGGCACGTCAGTCGCGGACAAGCCTGCACATGCAATCGCAGGAAACGCTCGCCCGCCGCACTTTGTTCGCCGCGCAAAGACCACGTTACGACAGATGCATCAGGCTGCCCGGGCAAATCCTCGAGAAGGCGTGCAAAGCGTTCCAGTGGCACCGTACCGTCAACACTTCGACCAAGCCGAGTAAACTCGTAGGTATCTATGTACTGCGTTGCGTCCACCTGGTTCCCGCTCCGACACTAGTTTTTGCTGGCCCCTTCAATAAAAAGAGCCGCGAACGTTGGCATTGCCCTCGTCCCGCGTTGTGCCCTTGCACCCAACCCCCCGCACCCGCTTGCCGCGTGCGCCAGAAAGCTACTTGCAAGGCTAAGAAAACATTGGATAATAACGCCTTTGGTCAAACGCAGTCAAACTGATCCAGCTGTAACCACTTATGTCCCTTATCCTCGCCTCAAGCTCGCCATACCGCCGCAAAATGCTGGCCCGCCTGGGCCTGCCCTTTACTGCCATTTCTCCCAACCTGGACGAAACCCCCCGGCCGCAAGAAGACGCAGCCCAACTCGCCCTGCGCCTGGCCATCGAAAAAGCCCAGACCGTCGCCCGCCTTAACCCGGGCAGCATCGTCATCGGGTCCGACCAAGTCGCCATTGCAAACGGCCAGCCCGTCGGCAAACCCGGCAACCTTGAACGCGCCCAGGCACAACTGCGCACCCTCAGCGGACAAACCATAGCTTTCCACAGCGCACTGTGCGTCACCAACGGCATGCGCCAGGAAACTGCCGACATCATTACCACGTGCCAGTACCGTACCCTGGACGACACCGAAATTCTGAACTACCTGCAACGCGAACACGCCTTCGACACAGCCGGAAGCACCAAAGCAGAAGGGCTTGGCATTGCCCTCATGGAAAGCATGCACTGCGACGACCCCACCGCCATTATTGGTCTGCCGCTGATCGCCCTGTGCCGCATGCTGCGCTCATTCAACCTCGACCCCCTCGCGCCAGAACGCCCATGACCACACCAAGCGAACCTTCCTTCGGTACCCACAACGCCGTGCAGGACACAAACCATACAGCCCAGGACACCAGCAATGGGGCCCACGACGCGACCCACAGCAACGACAGCGTAGACCGCGACACCACAACGAACATCCGGGGGATCGTGCACCTCATTCCCGTGAGCCTGGGCGAATCCCCCCTCGAAAACTGGCTGCCAAGCGCTGCCCAGCAAGCAGCCAGACGCCTCACCACCTACATCGCCGAAAATGCCAAGACCGCCCGCAGCTTCCTTAAACAGATCGGCACCGCTACGCCGTTGCAGGAAATCACCATCCATACCCTGATCGAAAAAACCGACACCCAGCAAATACACCAATGGCTTGCGCCCCTGCGCAACGGCGGCGAAATCGGCCTCGTCTCCGAAGCCGGCTGCCCTGCCGTGGCCGACCCCGGCGCCAAAGTCGTCGCCATCGCCCACACCATGGGCCTACGCGTTCAACCCTGGGTCGGCCCCTCGTCCATCGTGCTGAGCCTCATGGCAAGCGGCCTGGATGGCCAGCGCTTCGCCTTCCACGGCTACGCCCCCAAAGAACCTGGCCAACGCGCCAAACAACTCAAAACCTGGGAAAACGACTCCCAAAAGCATCACCAGACGCAAATCCTGATCGAGACCCCCTACCGCAACAGCGCCATGTTCGACACCCTCAAACAAACCCTGAAGAACACCACCCGCCTGACCATCGCCCGCTCGCTCACCACCAGCGACCAGTGGATACAAACCCACAGCATTGCCCAATGGAAAACTCAGCCCGAGCCCAATCTCAGCAAAAAACCCGCCATTTTTCTTTTCCTGGCGTAAACATCCGCCGCGGATCCACCACCTTCCATTCCAGGCATGTACACGCACCACATCACCCACCCCTGGCGCACCATTCGGCGCATCCCCGCCCTGCTCCTGCTCACCCTATTGGCCGCCTGCGGCACCTACCCAGGCCCCAACGGCCTGACCATTGACCACAGCATTCGGGCCGTGGCCCAAAACAGCCGCGTCTCAATCATCGTCCTGCATTACACCTCTGCCAACAACGCCAACTCACTGGAAATCCTCTCCAAACAGAACGTCAGCAGCCACTACCTCATTACCGACAACCCCATACCCCACGTATACCAACTCGTCGATGAAAACCGGCGTGCATGGCATGCCGGAGTCAGCCAATGGTATGGCCACACCAGTATCAACTCATTATCGGTGGGCATCGAACTCGCCAACGCGGGCGGCCAAGGCCACGTCTGGGCGCCCTATAACCCCGCGCAAATCACTACCCTCATCACCCTTCTGCACGACATCGTCAAGCGCAACCAGATAAAACCCGAAAACATCGTCGGCCACAGCGACGTCGCTCCCCAACGCAAAGTAGACCCGGGCCCCCTCTTCCCCTGGAAGCAACTCGCCCAGGCCGGCCTGGGCCGCTGGTACGACGACCAGCAAGTCGCCGAAAACATCCAGGCCCTCAGACGATCCGGCCTGCCCGACATCCACTGGTTCCAGAAAGAATTGACCCGAATCGGCTACACCGTTCCCACCACCGGCATCCTGGACAAAGCCACGAAAAACGTGCTCACCGCCTTCCAGATGCACTACCGCCCCACAGACTACGACGGCCAACCCGACCTGGAAACCGCCGCCATCCTCGAGGCCCTCCCGTAACCCCAACAACCGCCGATAGTCAAAGCCAAGCGTCAGCACGGCCAGGAACGCAAAATAATGAAGTGGGAGCGCGATGGTGAAATCAAAGAAATAGAAAAACAAAACACGCCCAACCTCATCCACCCATAGCGGCCACCGACACGAGGCGCGGGAGGGCGCAGAAGTTTTGGCCGACTTTGAGCAAGCCGTCCGGCCATGCCAAATCGGGAGGCAAGCGCGCATCTGTTCGAGCGCGACGTTTACGGGCAGCCAGTGGCTGCCCGTTTGCGCGAGTTTTGCGCGCGCCCGATTTGGCTTGGCTGGGCGGGGAGCCCCGGCGTAGCCGGGGCCGCAGCGAGTGAGGCCAAAACTTCTGCGCCCTCCCGCGCCGCCTCAAGAACCAACACCAGCTTCAAGAAACCATACCTCCCCCAACACGCCTCTCCCGCCAATAAATCCCCGCCCTCACCACCAGCAAAACCCCAACAACTGCCCCATAAACATAAGGCTCAAGAAAATTATTCTTCCCCGCCCGAATCAACCAGAAATGCCAAACCGACAATACCGCCGCCACATACACCACCCGATGCAACACCACCCACCAGTGTCCCATCCGCCGCATCCAGCCCCGGGTCGATGTACACGCCAGTGCCAACAACCCGACCGTAGCCACCAGACCAATGGCGATGAACGGCCGCTGCAAAACATCCTCTCCCATCGACGACAGCGACCAGCCACGCTCCCAGTACGCCCACGCCCACACATGCAGCGCCGTATAAAAAAACGAAAACAACCCCAACATCCGCCGAAACCGCACCAAGGCGGGTTGACGAATCAACCGTCGCAGCGGCGTCACGCCCAGCGTCATGCACAACAGCGCCAGCGCCCAAACGCCTGAAGAACGAATCAAAAATTCCGGTGGATTCGCCGTCAGGCCATCACCGAATCCCAACCACACCCAGTGCGCTACCGGATACAAAGCCAGGATGAAAACAACAGGCTTGAACCGCCCTACCTGCCGCGCCGTCCACTTGGAAGGCCCCGCAGGCCCACCCAAAGCGCCCGAACCAACCCGCTGCGCCGCAACCTCAGAAGCCATAGATCACCCAATCAGAAGTTACGACGCAAATCCATGCCGCTATACATCGAAGCGACCTGATCCCCGTATCCGTTGAACATCAACGTCTTCACCCGCGGCGCGAAAAACCCATCTCCAATACGCCGCTCCGTTGCCTGACTCCATCGCGGATGCGGCACATTCGGGTTCACGTTCGCGAAAAACCCATACTCGGTCGGCGCAATCTTCACCCAGCTTGTCAAAGGCCTTTGCTCAACCAGGCGAATCTTCACCAGCGACTTCCCCGACTTGAAACCGTACTTCCACGGTACCGAAACCTTCACCGGCGCGCCATTCGGATTGGGCAGCTTCTTTCCATAAACACCAAACACCAGAAATGTCAGAGGATGCATCGCCTCGTCAATACGCAGTCCCTCCACATAGGGCCAATCAATAATATGTTCATAAAAACCCGGCATATTCTTCGGCTGCACCGCCGTCACAAACTCAACATATTTCGCCTTGCTGGTGGGTTCGACTTGCTTGAGCAGCGTGGACAGCGAATATCCCTCCCAGGGAATCACCATCGACCATGCCTCCACACACCGCATCCTATAAACACGCTCTTCCAGCGGTGCAAGCTTCAGCAAGTCATCAATATCAAAGGTGCGCGGCTTGGCTACCTCGCCTTCCACCACCACCGACCACGGCTGCGTCTGCATCTTGCCAGCGTATTTGGCCGGATCCTGCTTGCCAGAGCCAAACTCATAGAAATTGTTGTACGACGACACATCCTTTTCAGACGTCAGCTTGTCCGTGACCACATATTTTGGATCGCGCCGACCCGCATACGGCCCCGTGCCGGCCAGCGCGGCGGAAACCGGCAAACCACCCGCACCCAGTGCCAGCGCACCCAGGCCGGCCTGCTTGAGCCAAGTGCGGCGCGATGCCCAGACCTCTTCAGGAGTAATTTGCGAAGGATTGATGAGCGGTAGACGTATCCTGGACATGACATTCCTTAGGGAAACATGGGCGTACTCGACAATAAGAGTTTGAATGTATTCGCCGCAATTGGTTCACTCCTCCCGTGCCCTGCCCCGCACACGGTCCAACAACCACTGCGCCATGGCGTCCACAGTATCCACCATGAACGTGGGACCCGCCTGGGCCAACACCGACTTGTCATGCGCCCCATATGAAACAGCGAGACTATCAACGCCCGCATTGTGCGCCATCATCACATCGTGGGAAGTATCGCCCACCATCAGCAGCTGCTGTGGTGCAACATCCAGAACTTTCATAATATCCAGCAACATACCTGGATGTGGCTTGCCAAAAGACTCGTCGCCACAACGCGTCACATCAAAATAATGCCGCCACTGCCGGGTATCCAGAACATGGTCGAGCCCCACACGGCTTTTCCCCGTTGCAATGCCCACCTGCACCTTTTGCTGCCTGAGCGTCAGCAACAGCCTGGAAATCCCGTCGAAAAGCTGCAACTGTGTGTCGTGCCGGTGAAAATGCACGCGATAACGCTCTTTGAACTGCGTCAACTGCCCAGCAGCAAGGTCGGGCACCGCCTGGCGCAAAATACTGTCCAGTGGCAAACCAATCACCCAGCGCGCCTGCACATCCGATGGTACCGGCAAATCCAGATCGCGACACGCCTCCTGCATGGACGACGCAATCGCATGGGTCGAATCCAGAAGCGTCCCGTCCCAGTCGAAAATGACCGTACGATAGCGTTTCAAGCGCCCTTCTCCATATAGGCCAGTAACTTCTCGCAGGCGGCAGGCAGCGCGGCATGCAAATCAAGCGGTTCCCCAGTCAGCGGATGAGGGATTTCCAGATGGGCGGCGTGCAGGAACATGCGGTTGAACCCCAACTTCGCGAAGCGGACCCGAAGCTCGTCGGGGCCATACTTGTCATCGCCCACAATGGGATAGCCGCTGGAAGCCAAATGCACCCGGATCTGATGGGTGCGTCCCGTGCGCAACTCCGCCTCAAGCAACGTGTAACGGCCAAACCGCTTTTTGAGGGAAACAATCGTATGCGCCACCTTGCCCAGGGCATCCACCTTGACGCGGCGCTCCCCCGACGCCGTCAACCACTTGAGCAAAGGTTGACGCAAATGCTGCCTGTCATTGACCCAGTCACCTGCTACGAGCGCAAGATAGCGCTTGCGGCCGCGGCTTTCGCGCAACATGTCCTGCAGGGCCACCAGCGCCGAACGCTTCTTGGCGATCATGAGCAGGCCGGACGTCCCGCGATCCAGCCTGTGCGCCAGTTCAAGAAATGGCGCATCCGGTCGGGAGGCACGCAACTGTTCGATAACGCCGAACGACACTCCGCTGCCGCCATGAACCGCCGTACCCGCCGGCTTGTCGACCACCAGAAGCGCATCGTCTTCGTAAACGACGGGAAAGGCGGCAGGCGGCACAGGCAAGTGCTCACCGGGAGTGGGAAGGCGTAGTGGAGGCACTCGCACGATATCGCCGTGCAGCAGGCGATAGTCGGCTGAAGTCCGCCCCTTGTTGACCCTGACCTCCCCACTGCGTATGGCCTTGTACAGATGGCTTTTTGGCACGCCCTTGCAGTGCCCCACCAGAAAATTATCAAGGCGCTGCCCCGCCGATCCAGCATCGATTTGTAACAAACGCACGGACGGAATTGGGGTTGACACAGTTACGGGTTTGCGCATATAGAAAAGCAGCATATAATCACGTCAGCTTATGGAAGCTGAAACCTACCTGGCGTAGAGATGCAATGGATGCGTCTCCGTCGGGCACTTGGAACCTATTGTACTGCCCTCGTTTCAGCTTCCGGGCCACAAGGTCGCCGGGGCAATGCCGGTCTTCACAACAGTGGTGTGGCACACCGTGCCCGCTGTTTAGATCTATTGTCAACCGCGTGCGACACTAAGCTCTTGCAAGACAAGTCATCGTTTAATGCACCAGCCGCGCAACCCAACCGCGTCTGCCGTTCCCAGCAATTATTTTCGTCAAAAATCACTATCGTGCTTCCGACCACCCTGCTGACTGAACTGCGTGCCCATTGGCGCGCCGTGCCTGCCTGACAAATACAAGGCAGGCAAGGCCATACGTCGTCAGCCTGCCTTCCTTCTTCTGCAAGCCTTAGCGTTTCACACCGAGTGACCCGAAGTCGCGCGCCGATGAACGGCGCGCCTCACAACGGAGAAACCCGCTCATGAAACGCATGTTGTTTAATGCAACGCACCAAGAAGAACTACGCGTTGCCATCGTCGATGGTCAAAAGCTCATTGACCTCGACATCGAAGCCGCCGGCCGCGAACAGCGCAAAGGCAATATCTACAAAGGAGTCATCACCCGCATCGAACCGGGCCTGGAAGCCTGCTTCGTCAACTACGGAGAGGAAAGGCACGGCTTCCTCCCATTCAAGGAAGTCGCCCGCTCGTATTTCAAAGAAGGGGTTGATGTCCGCTCGGCTCGCATCCAGGACGCTCTGGCTGAAGGCCAGGAACTCATCGTCCAGGTCGAAAAGGAAGAACGTGGCAACAAAGGCGCGGCCCTGACCACCTTTATCTCGCTGGCTGGACGTTATCTTGTCCTGATGCCCAACAATCCGCGTGGCGGCGGTGTGTCGCGCCGGGTCGAAGGCGAAGACCGCCAGGAACTGCGCGACACCATGGAGCAGCTGAATACCCCCGCGGGCATGAGCATCATCGCCCGCACGGCCGGCATCGGCCGCGGGGTCGAAGAACTGCAATGGGACCTGTCCTATCTGATGCAGCTCTGGACGGCCATTGACTCGGCCGCGCGCGACAACGCGGCCCCCGTGCTCATTTACCTTGAGTCCAGTCTCGTCATCCGCGCCATCCGCGACTACTATTCACCTGAAATCGGTGAAATTCTCATTGACACTGACGAAATTGCCGATCAGGCCATCGCCTTCATGAGCGTGGTCATGCCGGACAACGTCCAGTGTGTCAAGGTGTACCGGGACGACGTTCCGCTGTTTTCACGCTTCCAGATCGAACATCAGATTGAAACGGCGTATTCCCGCACCGTCGACCTCCCCTCAGGCGGCTCGATCGTCATCGACCACACCGAGGCCCTGGTGGCGGTCGACGTGAACTCGGCGCGCTCGACACGTGGTGCCGACATCGAAGAAACCGCCCTGCGCACCAATGTCGAGGCGGCCGACGAAGTGGCACGCCAGTTACGCCTGCGCGACCTGGGTGGCCTGATCGTCATCGACTTCATCGACATGGAAGACAACAAGAACCAGCGCACGGTGGAACAACGCCTGCGCGACGCACTGCACTTCGACCGCGCCCGCGTGCAAATGGGCAAGATTTCACGCTTTGGCCTCATGGAACTGTCGCGTCAGCGTCTGCGGCCAGCCCTGAACGAAGGTTCACACATCACCTGCCCGCGCTGCAATGGCACCGGTGTCATCCGCGATGCAGAATCCAGCGCCCTGCACGTGCTGCGTCTGCTGCAGGAAGAGGCCATGAAAGAAAATACGGCCGCTCTGCACGCCCAAGTGCCTGTCGACGTGGCCACCTTCCTGCTCAACGAGAAACGCAACGACATCACCAAGATCGAGTCGCGCCTGAAGGTCAATCTGGTCCTCATTCCCAATAAGAACCTCGAAACACCGCACCATCATATAGAACGCCTACGCCACGACGACCCGCGCCTCGAAGACAACAAGACGAGCTTCGACCTCGTGGAAAGCCCCGAAACCGACACAGTCTGGACACCCAACAAAGACCACGAAGCGCGGCCACATCCCGAAGCGTTGGTTAAGGGAATCACGCCTTCGCAACCCGCGCCAGCACCATCGCACGCCGCTGCAGCGGCCACGGCAGTGCCCGCGACAGCCGCAGCCGGCACGCCGGGGCTCATCCAGCGCGTGCTCGGCTGGCTTACGGGAAGCGCCGGCGCAAGCGTCGAAGCCAAGCCCGAAGAGCCTGCAGCCCAGCCTGAAAAGCCGCAATCACGTAGCACCAGCCGTACTCGCACCAGTCGCAATGGCGACCGGCGCGAACGCAGCCCACAAGCCGACCGCAACCGCCACCGCCGCGGCGAGCGCACGAACGGCACCGAGGCCAGCAGCGACGAAACGCGCCCACAGCGCGGCCAGTCGACCAGGAACCAGCACCGCCAACAGCCCGAAGCAGACTCTGCCAACGACGTTGACCACAGTGTCGAAAATACCGAGACCACCGAAACATCCGCCACTTCGCGCAATGGTCGCAGCCGTCGTGGACGGGGACGCAACAGCCATCGTGATGAGCAGTCCGGCGTCAACGCCGCCGCATCCGACGTGTCCGCGACACCCGCCGAAGCAAGCGCCGACACAGGCGTCAGCGCACCCACGGATGCCCAGCCCGAGCGGCAAGGCACGCACGACATAGTCCATGAAGATTACGGCCTTCAGGCAACGGCCAATCAAAGCACTGTGTCCGAGGACGGTGAACAGCTCGATCCCGAACGCAAACGCCGCCGCCGTCGCAGCCGTCGGGGACGCCGCAATGGGGATAACACCAGCGAAACGTCGCAGGAAGCCTCAACGACCGATACCGGCAGCCAGGCCCAAGGTTATATCGCTCATGAAACCCCCACGTTCAATTCGAGCGTGCTGCCGGCGGCCGCCCAGGTCATGGGAGACTCGATCAGCCTCCCCGCAGACAGCTCGGCCGAAACCGTGATGGACACGCAAAGCGCGGCACACGCCAGTCCGGCACCTGTCGAGCAACCCACGCCAGCGCAAAGCACCGCGCCAGTCGCTACGCCGCAGCATGACGACATGCCAGCACGAACCGCCCTGCTACCCGGGCACAACCAGGTTCCGGCCCAGGCTGCAGCGCCTGTAGAAGCTTCGCAGCCCGCGTCGATCACGCCGGAGGCGGTGCCAGCAGCTGTGCAACCCTTTGAAGCGGACCCAGCGCAAGCCCCGGTCGCCGAAACCGCTACGGCGCCTGCCAGCATGGAGGCTCACGCACCGGAAAGCCACGGCTCACAGGCCGACCCCCACGCCGCTGCGACGCCTTCGCTGCAGGACGTCATCAACTCCTCGGGTCTGCAACTGATCGAAACCCGTGCCCACCCAGCGCCAGCAGCGCCTGCTGCCGCGCCAGTCAAACTCGGCAGGGCACGCAAGCAGGCCCCCGCGGTTGCCGCCGAACCGCTGCAGCAGGTGGAAACCGGACACCACCAGTAGGCGCGTCCACGTTGGAGAATAATGGGCGGGCCGTCCTGGCCCACCCATTACAGAAAAAGGCCTCATCGGATTTCGTCCGATGAGGCCTTTTTCAGCCGCCCTTCTTTCTGATCAGGCCAAATCTACTGAGTCAACTGGCTGGCGGGTCATCAACGCCAGCAGATGCGCCAGCTCGGCGCGCATTTCGCGCCGATCGACCACCATGTCAATGGCGCCTTTTTCCAGCAGAAACTCGGCATGCTGAAACCCCTCGGGTAATTTCTCGCGAACGGTCTGCTCGATCACGCGCGGCCCCGCAAAGCCAATCAGTGCCTTGGGTTCGGCCATGACCACATCGCCCATAAAGGCGAAGCTGGCTGAGACCCCACCCATAGTGGGGTCAGTCAATATACTGACGAACGGAAGGCCGGCTGCCGCCAACTGCGTGAGCATGGCGTTCGTCTTGGCCATCTGCATCAACGACAACAGGCTTTCCTGCATGCGCGCGCCTCCCGAAGCGGCCACGCAAATGAACGAGGCACGGTTTTCAATGGCCGCCCGCACACCGCGCACAAAACGTTCACCCACCACCGAACCCATGGAACCACCCATGAATCCAAACTCGAAGCAGGCGAGCACCACGGGCACCGACAAGATGGTGCCGCTCATGACCACCATTGCGTCGCTCTCGCCCGTATGTTTGGTCGCCTCGGCGACCCGTTCCGGGTAGCGGCGCGAATCCTTGAACTTCAGCGGATCCATGGGACGCGTGTTCTGCCCGATTTCCACACGCCCATCGGGATCCAGCAAGGCCTCGATGCGAGCCCTCGAACCGATGCGCATGTGATGGCCGCAATTGGGACAGACATTCAGCGTCGCGGCCAGATCGTCCTTGTACAACACCGTTTCGCACCCGGGGCACTTCACCCAAAGCCCTTCAGGCACCCGGCGCGCACTGACGTCGCTGCTGCGATTAATCCGTGGCGGAATTATTTTATCGATCCAACTCATTCTGACTTATTCCTGGTAATAGATTTCTACCGGCAAACGAGGGCCCTTGCGCGCCACACACCTTCTCCGGCCAGACGCATCTAGCGCCTGACTGCCTCTTCCAGCGCCTGGCGAATGCCGCGAAGCCACGTTGATGCAGCCTTAATCGCCACAGCATCGGCCTCACCCTCGGCAGCTCCTGCCACCGCGCCCTCCATGGTCTCTATCAGTTTGCTGCCAATGACGACCGCATCGGAAAAACCTGCAAGGCTTTGCGCAGTCTGCGCATCGCGAATACCGAAGCCAACCCCGACAGGCAATGAAACATGGCGTCGAATCTGATCCAGCTTTTCCTTGACGGACGCAACATCCAGATTTCCCGCGCCTGTGACGCCCCTCAGCGACACATAATAAACGTAGCCGCGCGCAACGCGCGCCACCAGACGAATACGCTCGTCTACCGAAGTAGGTGCCAGAAGAAAAATGGGAGCGATGCCGGCCTTGTCGAGCAGGGCTGCGAATTCAACCATTTCCTCGGGCGGGTAGTCCACCACCAGCACGCCATCCACACCCGCCGCACTCGCGTTCTTGGCGAAGGCTGCCTGTCCCATGCGCTCGATCGGGTTGGCATACCCCATAAGAACCACCGGCGTGTGATCGTTGCCGCGACGGAACTGCGCAACCATCTGCAATACGTGGGTCAAGCTTACCCCACGCTCGATGGCGCGCTGCGCTGCGCGCTGGATAACTGGACCATCGGCCATGGGGTCGGAAAAAGGCACACCCAGTTCGATGATGTCGGCTCCCGCGTCAGCAAGAGCCTGCATGAGTAAAGGCGTCACCCGCACTGAAGGGTCGCCCGCCGCGATGTACGGAATCAGGGCAGTGCGCGGCGCAGCGGCAGCAAAGGCCGCCGCGATCCGATTTGTGGATTTCAAGTTGGACATAATATTGCTTTGCGCTTACAGGGTGATGCCGCTGAATTCGGCAACCGTATGCATGTCTTTGTCACCGCGGCCTGACAGGTTGACGAGAATGATTTTGTCTTTTGGCAACGTGGGTGCCAGACGAACGGCATATGCAATGGCGTGCGCCGACTCCAGTGCCGGCATGATGCCTTCGGTGCGGCAACAGGCATGAAACGCTGCCAGAGCCTCCTGATCGGTTGCTCCGACATACTGGGCACGGCCGCTTTCCTTGAGCCAGGCATGCTCGGGACCTACGCCCGGATAATCCAGGCCGGCTGAAATGGAATGCGTTTCCTGTATCTGGCCGTTCTCATCCTGCATAAGATATGTCCGGTTGCCATGCAGCACCCCCACCACGCCCGCGTTCAGTGAGCCCGCGTGGCGGCCGGTATCAAAACCCTCGCCAGCGGCTTCGACGCCCACCAGCTTGACGTCGGCATCATCGATATACGGGTAGAAAATGCCCATGGCGTTTGACCCGCCGCCTACCGACGCCACAATGTAATCCGGTTGGCGGCCTGCCTCGGCCGGCATCTGCGTCAGGCATTCAGTGCCGATGACTGACTGAAAATCGCGCACCATCATCGGATAGGGGTGCGGCCCGGCGACCGTGCCAATGATGTAGAACGTGTTTTCAACATTGGTTACCCAGTCGCGCATCGCTTCGTTCAGCGCATCCTTGAGCGTGCGTGACCCCGAATCCACAGGCACCACGGTAGCACCCAGCAGCTTCATGCGATACACGTTGGATGCCTGACGGCGCACGTCCTCGCTGCCCATATACACAACGCATTCAAAGCCGTAGCGTGCCGCCACGGTTGCCGCAGCAACCCCGTGCTGACCCGCGCCGGTTTCAGCAATGATGCGAGGCTTGCCCATGCGCCGTGCAAGCAGAATCTGCCCGATACAATTGTTGATCTTGTGCGCACCCGTGTGATTGAGATCTTCGCGCTTGAACCAGATTTGCGCCCCACCAAGTTGCTCGGACCAGCGCCGCGCGTGGTAAACCGGGCTGGGACGCCCAACGAAATGCTTGAGCTCGTAGGCGAACTCTCTCAGGAATTCCGGGTCGCTGCTGTACTTTTTATAGGCTCCGCGCAATTCGTCCAGTGCGTGCACCAGCGTCTCCGCCACGAACGAGCCGCCAAATCGACCGAAATGCCCACGGTCATCGGGTAAATTGTAAGCTTTCAATGAATTACTCTCAGTAATCACTCTTTGATTGCACTGCGTCGCTCATGGCAGCGGCAGCGAAACACAGGGGGTAATTTGGCATTTTACCAGTGCAGAGCACTGGCGGGCCACCCCACCACCAGGCACACCGCCGTCCGACACCCGCTCTGGCAGGAAAAGACCGGCGTTTCGACGCTGGAGGCACGGCATTCGGGTCGTCACCCTGACGGAAAGAGGTCGTGTTTCATGCCAGAAACGCGGCCCGTGACATCAACGCCGGCTGGCCGCCACACCTTTCAGTTCGTTGAGTGCGGTCAGCACTTGGGTGATCTGCTCGCCATCCCTGACCTCGACAGTAAAGACCATGTGGGCGAGCGAACGTCTGCTTTGCGTGTTGACGTTAACAACCTTGATGCGCAGGCGTCCAAACGCGTCCGACACATCGCGCAACAAGTTGTCGCGTTCTTGTGCGCGAATGCTGATATCCACAGGGTAGGCTGTCTCGCCCGTTTCGCCCCATGCAACTTCGATGACCCGCTCGGGGTGCGTGACGGCCAGGGCCGCATACGACGCACAGCCTTCGCGATGAATCGAAACACCGCGCCCCCGCGTCACAAAGCCAGCAATCCGATCCGGCGGCGCAGGGCGACAGCAACGCGCCAACTGCGTCATGAGCGCATCCACCCCCACAACCAGGACACCACTCTTGCCCGCCGGGGCTCCACCGACCTGACCGCCGCCATACACGGCCCTTTCGTCGGACTGGGCCGGCGCGGGCGCCGCACCTCCCTTGAACAGGTGATCGATCTGCCTCAGGCTGAATTCTTCTTTCGCCGCGGCCACATACAAATCGTCGGCCCGTGCAAAACCAAGCTGCTGCGCCAGTTGCTCAAGCTTGACGGCGGTTTTGCCCAGGCGCTGCAGCTCTTTCTCAACCAGAGCCTGGCCCTGAGCAATGCGCTGCTGCAGTTCCACTGCGTTGAACCAGGCCCTGACCTTGGAGCGCGAACGCGGGCTGGCCAAGTAGCCCATTTGCGGGTTCAGCCAGTCGCGCGATGGACCACCCGATTTGGCCGCGACGATTTCCACCGTCTGACCGGTCTTGAGTCGGGTAAGCAGCGGGACCATTTGGCCATCGACCCGCGCACCACGGCAGCGGTGACCCAGGTCGGTGTGCAGGTAATACGCGAAATCAATCGGTGTCGCTCCCGCAGGCAGTTCGATGACCCGCGCCTGCGGTGTCATGACGTAAATGCGTTCAGGCTGCGCCGAAGGCCCAGCCGCGCCACGGCCCTCCGATGGCCCGGCAGCCGGCTCGACGCCTTCTTTTTCCGTGGCCAGCAGTTGGCGCATCCAGGAAATTTTTTTGTCGTAGAGGCTGGCGGCAGTCTGCGTGCCACCCTTGGCACCCGCCTCTTTATAGCGCCAGTGCGCCGCCATTCCATACTCGGCAAACTGATGCATGGCATGCGTGCGTATCTGCACCTCAAACGCACGATTCTGCGCATCAACGACCACCGTGTGCAAGGAACGGTAGCCATTCGGCTTGGGCCGCGAAATATAGTCGTCAAATTCGTCGGACACAGGGGTCCACAACGAATGAACCAGTGCCAGCACCGCATAACAGGTGCGCTCGTCGTCCACAATGACGCGCAACGCGCGCAGATCATATAGCTTGGAAAAATCCAGATGCTTGATGTGCATCTTGTTCCAGATGCTGTAAATATGCTTAGGCCGGCCGGACACTTCGGCAGCAATATTGTTCTGGACGAGCGCGGCCTGAAGCTGAACGACGACCTCGTCGATGAACGCCTCGCGCTCGGTGCGCTTTTCTTCCAGTTGATGCGCAATGGCCCGATAGGTATCCGGCTCCAGGAAACGAAACGCCAGATCTTCCATCTCCCATTTGATCTGCCAGATCCCCAGGCGGTTCGCCAGCGGCGTATACAGTTCTGTGGTTTCACGCGCGAATTCTTCCGGGCAGGGCTGCCTGGAGCTCGCATACCAGCGCAAAGACTGCAGACGCGAAGCCAGGCGCAGCAGCACAATGCGCAGGTCTGCTGCCATGGCCAGGAGCATCTTGCGCTGCATTTCCTTTTGCCCGCCGCCAGCCACAGCCGTGTCGCTCGACTGCCCTGTGCGGTGACTCAGCCGCAGCAGCGCCCGCGTGCCCTGCGCCAACGTAACCACCTCGGCGCCAAAAATTTGCCGCCATGAACTTGTTGCGTCTTTGGAGACGTCCGCAGCCAATGCGGGCGTGATGGTAAGCAGCGCGCTGGCACGCGTTGGCGCATCGGTGCCCAGCGTGGCAAGAATGGTCACGACCCCCGCGCCGTGCTCGGTCAGCGGCTCGCCCGTACTGGCCTTCAGACCTTGCAAGGGCTCGCGCACCCACTGCACTGCGCGGCCAAGCAATGCCCGGCCGTCGTCATCCAGGTCGGCAGTGACACGCTCGAACCACACCTCACTGAAGGGCTCGCCATCAACCTCGGAATGAACAGTGACAGGCATTGGAAGAAACCGTCAGCGCCGTAATGGCTAGACCGTTGCGATCTGGAATACCTTCCGCAAGTACGCCAGATAAGCGGGATCGTCGCACATGGTTTTTTCGGGAGCGTCCGACACCTTGGCCACGGGTTGGCCATTGCACCGGACCATCTTCATGACAATCTGCAGCGGCTCGTGCCCCAGGTCGTTGGTAAGGTTGGTGCCAATGCCGAACGACACCTTGCAGCGACCCGCAAAGT
The DNA here is from genome assembly GCA_004322135.1 of Burkholderiaceae bacterium. Lineage (GTDB taxonomy): Bacteria > Pseudomonadota > Gammaproteobacteria > Burkholderiales > Burkholderiaceae_B > Eoetvoesia. The sequence goes on from SCSG01000044.1 coordinate 122,416, forward strand.
GCTTGGCCAATTCAATGGCACGTGGAATGGTGAGGCCGTCGGAGAAGACCAGGGTCTTGGTGCGCGGGTCGGTACGGTTGGCCGCATAATGGGCCAACAGCCGCTCTCCCCACACGAAGGGGTCGCCCGAATCGTGACGCGCACCATCGAAAAGCTTGCAGAAATACATGTCGAAATCGCGCAGGAACGCATCCATGCCGTAAACGTCCGACAAGGCGATGCCCAGGTCTCCACGGTATTCCTTGGCCCAGACTTCAAGCGCATACACCTGCGAATCACGCAGACGCGGCCCCAGCGCCTGGCAGGCCTGCAAGTATTCGTGGCCCATGGTACCAAGCGGTGTCACGTTATATTTCATGGCGAGCCGAACATTGCTGGTTCCGGCAAAATGCATACCCATCTGAGACTTCATGGTCGTCACGACTTCTTCGTGCCAGACCTTGGAAAAGCGTCGCCGCGTACCGTATTCGGCCACACGAAAATCGGCCAGGTCCGGGTCGTCGACAACCAGCCGCATCTTGCTGCTGAGCCGCGACCGTCCTTCCTCCCAGCCCGGATCTGCACACTCGTTGCGGAAATACACCTCGTTGACAATGGCCAGCACCGGAATCTCGAACAAGATGGTATGCAGCCATGGTCCCCTGACAGTGATGTCGATTTCACCGGCCCGTGCACCTTCGGACACAACGATGCACTTTTCAGGCATGTGGTAGAGCCCAAGAAAATCGACAAAGTCGCTTTTGATGAAGCGTAATCCACGCAAGTAGTTCAGCTCTTCATTCATGAACTTGAGCTGGCACAGGCTATGTATTTCAGCGCGAATCTCATCCAGATATGCGCTGACGTTGATGTCGGGCGTACGGCACTTGTAGCGGTACTCGACCTGGGCTGCCGGAAAATGGTGCAACACGACCTGCATCATGCTGAATTTATACAGGTCGGTATCAAGAAGTGAAGTTATGATCATCGGAAAGTACTGCTTTGCCTGAGCGGTTACACTGCTTTGCCCGGGCGGTCGGCAAGGCATAGGGTTTAGGATAACCATAGCATAACGGCTTAGCCGACCACTCGCACGACAAAGACCTGATCTGCTATCAGGTCTATAAAGAACTGCCCGAACTTATTGAGTAGAATTGCCTCATACAAAGGCAGTCAGCGCCCCGTCAAAACAATGATTGCACCGTATGTATTGTAATGTCTGATATCGCCCAAAAAGCGGCGCCCACCACGGTTCTGGCGCGAACCCGCCAGTGCGCCGGGCATTGCAATGTTCAATGTTGGAGAGCTTCACCATGACCCATGTCGTAACCGAAAACTGCATCAAGTGCAAGTACACCGACTGCGTCGATGTCTGCCCTGTCGACTGTTTTCGTGAAGGCCCGAACTTCCTTGTCATCGACCCGGACGAATGTATTGATTGTGCGGTCTGTGTGCCAGAATGTCCGGCCAATGCCATTTTCGCCGAAGAGGACGTACCCGACGATCAGACTGACTTCATGGGCATAAACGCCGAATTATCAAAAGTATTTCCCATGATAAACCGAAGTAAAAAGCCCCTTCCCAACGCTGACGAATGGAATGGCGTCAAGGATAAACTGCCCAACCTGGAACGGTAGGCCCCGTTCTTTGCTGTCTGCCTGCGGCGGCGCGTGCAGTCGC
>SCSG01000045.1 GCA_004322135.1 Burkholderiaceae bacterium
CGGCATCAGGAGACAAGAAATGATTCATCTGCATGACATCCGTTATGTCAGGCTTGGAACGGTGGATCTTGCCACCACGGTGCGCTATGCCACCGAAGTCCTTGGCCTGGAAGTCGCTCGGACTGAAGGCAAGTTCGTATACCTGCGCTCCGACAGCCGGGATCATACCCTATGCTACTTCGAAGGCGACCCCCGCGATCATACGGCGGCCTTCGAAGTCGATACCCAGCAGGAACTGGATAATGCCCTAGCTGTTTTGCTCGAAGGTGGGTATCAGGCGCGTCGTGGCACGGTGGACGAAGCTGAACAGCGCTATGTGCGTGATTTCGTCAATTTAAAAGATCCTTCCGGCAACAGCATCGACCTAGTTTATGCGCCGCATCATAGTGGCAGGCGCTACTTTCCGTCGCGCGACGCGGGTATTACCGGATTCAGCCATATCGGCCTGCGCACACTGAATGCGCAACGCGATGAGCTGTTTTGGACCAGTCTGATGGGCGCCAAAGTTAGCGATCGCATTGGTACCTCCCCGTTATTGCGCATCGACGAGGTACATCACAAGATCGCGTTGTTTCCTTCAAGTTATCCGGGTGTGCAGCATATCAATCATCAAGTAGAAAGCATCGACGATGTCATGCGTGCCTACTACATTCTGAAGGAACGAAACATCCCCATTCGTTTCGGACCGGGCCGGCATCCGACGTCGGGCGCCATATTCCTGTATTTCGGAGGGCCGGACGGTATGGTGTACGAATACTCCACAGGTGTACGCCTTATTACCAAAGAAGACGAGCTTACGTACTGGCCCCGGAATTTTCCGTTTGTGTCAGAGTCCTTCTGCATGTGGGGTGCACGCCCCGACATTCCCGAGTTCAAGGCGTGATGCAGACAACGGCATTCACGGGCATGAATGACGCACGCCAGCGCATCGTGCGCATTGCAGCGCGTTCTTTGGCCAGAGCGAATCTGGTGCATGCTTACGGGCACTGCAGCCTGCGCCTGGACGAGCGCTCGTTTCTCGTTTGTGCTGCTAAGCCCATGGGCTTAATCACTCCGCGGGATCAGGGCACGGTGGTACCGGTGCATGGTGAATTGCCGCAGGGAGTATTGGGCGAGGTGCGCATACACCAACAAATTTATAGCAGCCGCCCGGAAATCGGTGGGGTTGTGCGCAGCATGCCGCGTCATGTCATGACCTTATCGGCAGCCGGCATAACACCCGCAGCGCGCCATGGCATGGGTTCGTATTTTTCGCCCAAAGTGTCGCTTTGGGACGATGTGCAGTTGGTACGCAGCGACGCGCAGGCCAGGGGCGTAGCCCACAGCATGGCCGGCAGCCCGGCAATAGTCATGCGTGGTAATGGTGCAGTGGTTGCGGCCGAAGACCTGCAAACTGCCGTCGCGCTTACCTGGTATCTGGAGGATGCTGCGCGTATCGAACTGCAATTGCGTAGCGCCGGGCTGGCATCGGATGCAGGCATTTTGACGGACGAACAGGCTTTGCAGCGTGCCACGCGCAGCGGCAGAATTTTCGAGCGCATGTGGGAATACCTTGGCGCGGACGACCCCGAGTGGTCCGACGCGGTTTAGTCTATCAATCAGCGGAATAACGTACATGAATGAATTCAAGAATTTCATCAACGGTAAATGGGTGAGTTCCAGCAAGACTTTCGAAAACCGCAATCCAGTCGACAACAGCCTTATCGGCCTGGTACACGAAGCCGGCCGTGAAGACGTTGATGCTGCCGTTAAGGCGGCGAGGGCCGCACTGAGAGGGTCTTGGGCGCAACTGAAGGTCGAGGAGCGTGTAGACCTGCTGCATGCCATTGTTGATGGCATCAATCAGCGTTTCGACGATTTTCTGGCCGCCGAAGTTGCCGATACTGGTAAGCCTCATGTACTGGCGGGCCATCTCGATATTCCGCGTGGTGCAGCGAACTTCAAGGTGTTCGCCGACCTTATCCGCAATGTGCCCAACGAAACTTTCAGCACGGAAACGCACGATAACGGCAGGGCGTTGAATTATGCCGTACGCGTGCCGCGCGGTGTCATTGGGGTGGTATGCCCCTGGAATTTGCCTCTGTTGCTGATGACCTGGAAGGTTGGACCGGCGCTGGCGTGTGGCAATACCGTGGTGGTCAAACCTTCAGAAGACACGCCGGCGACGGCCACCCTGCTGGGCGAAGTCATGAACAAGGTGGGCGTGCCCGCAGGCGTGTACAACGTGGTGCATGGTTTTGGCCCCGATTCGGCCGGCCAGTTCCTGACCGAGCATCCACTTGTGGACGGTATTACCTTTACCGGTGAAACCGTCACGGGCGAAGCAATCATGAAAGCCGCTGCCAAGGGCGTTCGGCCAGTATCGTTTGAACTGGGTGGCAAGAATCCCGGCATTGTGTTTGCCGATGCTGATTTCGACAAGGCAGTGGCTGGCATAGCACGTTCGACCTTCGAAAACACCGGGCAAGTGTGCCTGGGCACCGAGCGGGTCTACGTGCAGCGCCCAATTTTCGAGCGTTTTGTTGCAGCGCTCAAGCAGCGCGCCGAGGCATTCAAACTGGGCCGGCCGCAAGATCCAGGCGTTAACTTCGGACCACTTATTTCTTTGCAGCATCGTGAGAAGGTCCTTGGTTATTACAAAATGGCCAAGGCGGAAGGCGCGGTCGTCGTTACGGGCGGTGGTGTGCCAGCCATGCCCGAGCCAATGAACGTGGGGGCGTGGATACAGCCCACCATCTGGACCGGGCTGCCTGAAAACTCGCCCGTCATCCGCGAGGAAATCTTCGGGCCTTGTTGCCATATTGCACCTTTCGATACCGAGGAAGAGGTCATCAGGCTCGCCAACTCGACGCCTTACGGCCTTGCTGCAACGGTCTGGACCCAGGATCTTGGCGTGGCGCACCGTATGGGTGCCGCGCTGGACGTCGGCTTGTGTTGGATCAACTCCTGGTTTCTGCGCGATTTGCGCACCTCGTTCGGCGGCGCCAAGCAGTCGGGCATTGGTCGGGAAGGGGGTGTTCACTCGCTGGAGTTCTACACCGAATTACGTAACGTCTGCATAAAACTATAAGTAGCCATCATGACACCGGAAAAAATCCAGCAGTGCGGCGACGCGTTGTATGAAGCGCTTAAGACCTGTCGCGCCATCGACCCACTTACTCAAACCCAACCTGGCATCACCATTGAGGACGCTTACCGTATACAGCTCCGCATGGTGGACAGGCGTCTTGCCGAAAGCGGGGAACGTATCATCGGCAAGAAAATCGGCGTAACTAGCCAGGCTGTCATGGACATGTTGAAAGTTGATCAGCCCGACTTCGGCCACCTGGCATCGGGCATGGTGTATGGCGATGGTGCCACTATTCCCGCCAATACGCTTATTGCCCCCAAGGCCGAAGGAGAAATCGCCTTTGTGCTCAAACACGACTTAAGCGGCCCTGGCGTGACGAATGCCGATGTGCTGCGTGCTACGGAATATGTCCTGCCATGCTTCGAAATCGTGGACTCTCGAATTCGCGACTGGAAAATTCGCATTGAAGACACCGTGGCCGACAACGCGTCGTCGGGCGCGTTCGTGTTGGGTGATGTCGTTGTCGACCCGCGCAAGATCGACCTTTCTGTCGTGGGCATGACGCTTGAAAAAAATGGCGAAATCGCGACCACGGGAGCAGGGGCTGCGGCGCTAGGTCATCCCGTCAATGCCGTAACGTGGCTGGCCAATACGCTTGGCCGTCTGGGCATGGGGCTCAAGGCAGGCGAGGTGATTCTTTCAGGATCGCTGGCAGCCATGGTTTCCGTGCGGGCGGGCGACAACCTGAAATTGACGCTGGGCGGTGTGGGTTCGGCGAGCGTGCGCTTTATTTAAAACAGGAAAGACAATGGCACTCGATAAGGCAACAGTACAAAAACTGGCTGAACGTCTGGATAACGCCGAGACTCAGCGTAAAGAAATTGCAAAGATTACCGACGATTATCCCGATTTGGACTGGGATGACGCATACGCCATCCAGGACGCGTTGCGCGCGATCAAAGTAGCGCGCGGCACTCGCATAGCAGGTTTGAAAATGGGGCTTACCTCGCACGCCAAGATGAAGCAAATGGGTGTGGTCGACCCGGTGCGCGGCTTTCTTGCTGATTACGGTCAGGTGGCCGATGGCGGCGAATGCGATACCGCTGGGCTCATCCACCCCAAGGTTGAAGCCGAGATCGCCTTCGTCACCAAACGGGCGCTGTCAGGACCCGGCTGTCATATTGGTGCCGTATTGGCGGCAACCGATTTCGTCGTACCAGCTCTGGAGGTCATCGACTCACGCTACCTCGATTTCAAGTTCGACCTTAAAAGCGTTATTGCCGACAACACCTCGGCGGCGCGTTATGTGGTCGGCGGCAATGCAAGTAATGCCGTAGGCATGGACCTCAAGAATCTTGGCGTGGTCACGGAGAAAAATGGCGTAGTGGTGGCAACGGCTTCGGGAGCGGCGGTATTGGGTCATCCCGCTCAAAGTGTGGCGATGCTGGCCAATATGCTGGGTGCGCGCGGCCAGGAAATTCCGGCCGGCACGCTGATTCTTACCGGCGGGGTTACGGAAGCTGTGGCCGTCGTCAAGGGCGATGTCATCAACGTGCGTTATCAGCATTTAGGCTCGGTGTCTGTGCGTTTTGTCTGATTGAACTGTCGGCATTGAATGCCGGGTTCACATGGGAAATGTCAAAGGAATAATCATGACGGGAAATGGGAAGATAAAAGTGGCCATCATCGGTTCCGGCAATATTGGCACCGATTTGATGATCAAGGTATTACGCAATGGAAAAGGCATTGAAATGGGAGCGATGGTGGGTATTGACCCGGCATCCGACGGGCTGGCGCGCGCGCAGCGCATGGGCGTTCCGGCCATTTCAGACGGCATTGACGGGTTGGTGGCAATGCCCGGATTTTCGGATATTCGCATCGTGTTCGATGCCACGTCGGCAGGCGCCCACGCGCACCACAACGACGTGCTGCAAAGATATGGCGTGCAGGTCATTGATCTGACACCTGCGGCGCTTGGACCTTATGTCATACCTTCCATAAACCTGGACGAAAAACTGGGAGCGTCCAATATCAATATGGTGACTTGCGGCGGGCAGGCCACCATACCTATTGTCAAGGCCGTATCGCGCGTGGCTAAAGTGCATTACGCGGAAATCGTGGCATCCATATCGAGCCGTTCGGCGGGTCCCGGTACACGTGCCAATATTGACGAGTTCACCGAAACCACGTCCAAGGCCATTCAGGTTTTGGGTGGGGCGACACGGGGCAAGGCAATTATCGTGCTGAATCCGGCCGAACCGCCCCTTATCATGCGCGACACCGTATTTACGCTGAGCGAGCCGGGCGATCAGGCTGCTATAGTGGCCAGCATTCAGGAAATGGTCGCCAGCGTGCGGCGCTACGTACCAGGCTACCGGCTCAAGCAAGAAGTCCAGTTCGACGTCTACGATGAAAGCCGGCCGTTGAATGTGCCTGGGCTGGGCAAGCTTACGGGGTTGAAAACTTCGGCCTTTCTCGAGGTGGAAGGTGCGGCGCATTATCTACCAGCCTATGCAGGCAATCTTGACATCATGACTTCGGCGGCACTGGCGTGCGCCGAACGGCTGGCAGGAACGCGTTTGGCAAACGTTACGGCCTGATCGCACAGGAGAGTCAAAATGAACAGCAAAAAACTATATATCTCTGACGTCACACTGCGCGACGGCAGTCATGCCATTCGACATCAGTACAGCATTACCAACGTCAAGGAAATCGCCAGGGCGCTGGACGAGGCCAATGTCGATTCCATTGAAGTCGCCCATGGCGATGGGCTGGCGGGGTCCAGCTTCAATTATGGGTTCGGCGCTCATACCGATCTGGAGTGGATTGCAGCGGTGGCTGAAACGGTAAGCCATGCCAAGGTCACAACCTTGCTGTTGCCGGGGGTGGGCACGGTGCACGATCTGCGCGCCGCCTACGACGCCGGTGCGCGTGTAGTGCGCATCGCAACGCATTGCACTGAGGCCAATATTTCGAAGCAGCATATCGAATATGCGCGTGAACTGGGTATGGATACCGTGGGCTTTCTCATGATGAGCCATATGAATACGCCCGAAAAGCTGGCTCAGCAGGCCAAGCTTATGGAAAGCTATGGCGCCACATGCGTGTACGTCGTCGACTCCGGCGGCGCCTTGAGTATGAACGATGTTCGCGACCGCTTCCGTGCGTTCAAAGATGTCCTTAAGCCTGAAACGGAAACCGGCATACATGCTCACCACAATTTGTCGCTGGGCGTGGCCAACTCCATCGTTGCGGTCGAACAAGGGTGCGACCGCATTGATGCCAGCCTGGCCGGAATGGGCGCAGGCGCGGGCAATGCGCCGCTTGAAGTGTTCATTGCGGTCGCCGAACGCATGGGCTGGAACCATGGCTGCAATCTGTACAAGCTTATGGATGCGGCCGACGACATTGTGCGCCCCCTGCAAGACCGTCCCGTGCGGGTCGATCGTGAAACGTTGGCGTTGGGGTACGCCGGCGTTTATTCCAGCTTCCTTCGGCACGCCGAGGCCGCTGCCGAAAAATACGGGCTCAAGCCCGTGGATATTCTTGCCGAACTGGGGCGCCGTCGCATGGTGGGTGGCCAGGAAGACATGATTATTGACGTTGCTCTCGATCTTTTACAGGCGCAACCAGGCTGATTCGGCCGTAAAAATATTCCACACAAAACTGAAATCTCAGGAGACATCTATGAAGAAAGTGACAGGCGCTATAGTTTTGGCCGGGTTCGTATTGGCCGCCGCATCAGCCCATGCCGATGTGACCGTCGGTTTTTCAGGGGTGATGTCCGGTCCCCAGGCTGTTCTGGGCCAGGATCAGCACGACGGGTTCATGCTGGCTATCGAGCAGTTGGGAGGCAAGTTCGGCGGACAGAAGGTCAACGTGGTTAGCGAAGACGATCAGCTCAAGCCCGACGTCGGTGCGCAAATAATGCAAAAATTCATCGAAAGCGACAAGGTCGATGCGATAGTGGGGCTGGGCTTTTCCAATGTACTGATGGCCGAATTGCGCCGCATCAAGGAATCGGGCGTACCGGCGATTGCCACCAATGCCGGTCCGGCGCCCATTGCCGGCAAGATGTGTGCGACAAACCTGTTTGAATTGGCCTGGCAAAATGATTCCATGTCAGAGGCCATGGGTCAGTATGTGCAAGATCTTGGACTGAAGTCGGCTTACCTGATGGCGCCAAGTTATCAGGCGGGTAAAGACAAGCTGAACGGTTTCAAGCGCTATTACAAGGGAAAGATAGTCAAGGAAGTTTATACGCCACTAGGGCAACTGGACTATTCCGCCGAAATCTCCAATCTGCGGGCGGCCAAGCCGGATGCACTGTTCGTGTTCTATCCAGGCGGCCTCGGCATCAATTTCATCCGGCAGTTGGGTCAGGCCGGTCTTATGGGTCATTTGCCGTTCTTTTCCGAAAGTCTTATCGATTCCAACACGCTGGTTGCTTTAAAGACTCAGGCCGTCGGGGCGATTTATGGCGCAACCTGGTCGCCGATTCTGGACAATACTCAGAACAAGAAATTCGTAAAAGCCTACAAGGATAAATATGGGCGCACACCGTCCGAATACGCAGCCAATGGTTACGACGCTGCTTATCTTCTGAATGAAGCCGTGCAGAAGGTAAAAGGCAATGTAGCGGATCGTGTCGCATTCGTGGCTGCCGTCAAAGAAGCGGGTTCCACATTTCCAACCGTGCGCGGAAAATTTGCGTTCAATACCAACAATATGCCTGTTCAAAATGTTTACGCCTTCAAGGTGGTAAAAGACGGTGATCAGGTTGCAGTCCGGCAGCTGGCTACGGTGTTCACCGACCACAAAGACGTCTACGCGAGCCAGTGCAGCATGAAGTAGCAACAGAAAGGGGGACGTGCAGCCTTGTCGGGTGCGCGTCCTGCTTTGAAGACGGAATTCATCTATGAATAGTTCATTGTTCCTGTCCCAGTTGCTCAATGGCCTACAACTGGGGGTCCTGCTGTTCTTGCTGTCGTCGGGGCTGACTCTGATTCTCGGCATCATGAACTTCATTAATCTGGCGCACGGCTCGCTGTATATGGTGGGTGCCTTTGTTGGCGCGGCTACCTACAACGCCAGTGGCTCATTTCTGTTTTCGGTGGTGGCCGCCGTGGGCTCCGCAGCCGTTGCCGGGCTGATCATCGAGCACTTGGTGGCGCGTCCTTTGTATCGCTACGATCATCTTTACCAGGTGCTGGCCACGTTCGGGCTGATGATGTTCTTCAATGAACTGGCTATCGTCATCTGGGGAAATCGGCCGTATTTCGTCGAGGTTCCACTATCCATACGTGGCTCCGTCATGATTTTTGGCGCGCCGTATCCTATTTACCGTCTACTGATTATTGGTGTTGGCATGGTGGTGGCGTTCGGCGCCTGGTTTCTTATTCAAAAAACTCGCTTGGGTATGCTGACTCGCGCCGGCGCCACCAGTGCTCCGATGGTCAGCGTCCTGGGCGTAAATATTGATTTGCTCAAGAAGGTGCTGTTCATGCTGGGCGCCGCCTTGAGTGGCCTGGCTGGAACGCTGGCCGGCCCCATACTGTCTGTGCAGTCGGGCATGGGCGATTCAGTTCTTATCCTGGCTTTGGTGGTGATTGTGGTGGGTGGTATTGGCTCAATCCGCGGGGCCCTGGTTGCTGCCATAGTCATTGCGGTTGTCGATACCCTTGGCAGGGCTTATTTGCCGCATTTTCTGGGCCTTATGTTGCCGCCTACTGCGGCCAACACCACGGGGAATGCGGTGGCATCCATGCTTATCTATATTTTGATGGCCTTAGTCCTGACTCTCAGGCCGCACGGCATTATGGTTTCTACCAAGCGCTAATGGTCGGGGACAGGGAAGGGAATTGATCATGTTTAGGATGAAATCCGCAATCTGGATTGCCGTTCTGTTTATTTTGCTGGCGTGCATACCGTTAGTCGGGCATGCGCTGGACGAACCGTATCTCGTCACCTTCTTCGCTCGTGTGCTGGTCTACGCCTTGGCTGCATGTGCTCTGAATGTGGTGTTGGGGTTGGCTGGTCTGGTTAGTTTCGGGCACGCCATGTTCATCGGCCTTGGTTGCTATTCCGTAGGCATACTTGCCCATTACGGTATCGATAGCGGCTGGATTCAGCTGTTGATATGCATTGCTGTTTGTGTCGTGGTGGGCGTGCTTGTCGGCGTGGTTTGTCTGCGCACGTCGGGTATAGGCTTCATCATGATAACCCTGGCTTTTTCGCAGATGCTGTATTTTTTGATGATCAGCCTGCCGGAATTCGGTGCCGATGACGGTTTGAATATTTACCAGCCCAGTGATTTCGGCTTTTTCCAGCTTAGCGGTAGTAGCGAGGTGTACTGGGCGGCGTGGGCATTGCTGTTGGCGCTGGTCATCTTTTTGACACGGTTCCGCGTTTCGCCGTTTGGTATGGTGCTGCGTGCAACTCGTATCAACCCACGGCGGGTGGACGCTTTCGGCTATTCGGTGTTCAGAGTGCAGTTGGCTTCTTACGTCATGTCGGGCGTCATCACGGGAATAGCGGGCTTTCTGTTGGCCAATCTTACCCAGTTCGCATCCCCCAGCTATATTGCCTGGCATGTATCGGGCGACCTCATCGTCATGGTCGTTATCGGAGGTATTGGCCTGGTTACTGGGCCCCTGGTGGGGGCCATTGCCTATCTGGTATTGGAAGAAGTGCTTAAGGGTTGGACAACGCACTGGATGCTGATAATGGGCCCAATCATTGTCCTCATTGCTCTGCTGGGCCGCAATCAGTTTTCCTGGCTGAAGGCTTGTTTGCAAAGACCTGCGCCGTCGGCTCGCCTGGTAAAGTCCGTGGCCACTAGTCCCACTGTGGGAGAAACGCCATGAATATCCTGGAAAGTCCACTTGCGCTGCGTACCAGCGGGTTGGTTCGATATTTTAGTGGCCTGAAGGCGACCAACGAGGTGTGTTTCGATATTGAACCAGGCGAGTTGCGCGCCATCATTGGGCCCAACGGCGCGGGTAAAACTACACTGATCAACTTATTGACGGGCGAACTGGTGGCGCACGAAGGCCAGATCTTCATTGGTAGTACCGACGTCACGGGCTGGCCCATACAGCGGCGCGTGGGCTTGGGTTTGTTGCGGTCCTACCAGATTACCTCGGTGTTCGATGCCTTTACGGTCTACGAAAACGTGTGCTTGGCAGCCCGGCGCAAACAAGGCCTGGGCCTGGCAATATGGAAGCCCTTGGTCGGTTATCGCAGCATAGCGGACAAGGCGCTTCGGGTTATTCACGACTGTCATTTGGGTGATGTCGTGCATGCTACCGCTGACAATCTAGCCTACGGGCAGCGGCGGCAACTGGAAATCGCCATGGCCCTGGCTGCGGATCCGCGCATATTGCTGCTGGACGAGCCGATGGCGGGCATGAGTGCTGCAGAAAGTGCTGCTGCCGTCGAAATGCTGGGCTCGCTGAAGGGCAAATACACCATTCTGCTTGTCGAGCACGACATGAACGCAGTATTTACACTGGCCGATCACGTCAGCGTTCTGGTGTACGGGAGCATTGTGGCCACAGGCACCGTCGAAGAAATTCGCAACCATCCGGAAGTCCGTCGCGCCTATCTTGGCGATGACGAGGACGCTTGAGCCTACAGGAGGCAGACATGCTTTCCATTCAACAGTTGGCCGCGAGATATGGCGCGTCGCAGGCACTTTTCAATGTCGATCTTGAGGTAAAGGCCGGCCAGGTCGTTGGTCTGATCGGGCGCAACGGCATGGGGCGCACAACCGTCATTAAATGCCTGTTTGGTCTTCTGCCATCCGTGGCGGGCATCATACAATTCGAGAACAAGCGCCTTAACGGTCTGGCGCCGTATCGGATTGGGCGTCTTGGCATTTCGTTGGTGCCCGAGGGCCGGCAAATCTTCCCAACGCTTAGCGTTGAAGAAAATCTGGTTGCTACGGCATCCCGCTCGACAGGGGCCAGTCAATGGACGTTGGACCGGATCTACCGTTTTTTTCCGCCTCTGAAAGAGCGCCGGCAGAATCTGGGTACACAGTTGTCGGGCGGCGAGCAGCAGATGCTGGCCATAGGCCGCGCACTGATGACTAACCCACGATTGCTGGTACTGGACGAGGCAACTGAAGGCCTGGCACCCATAGTTCGTGCGGAAATCTGGAAAGTGCTGAAAGAGCTTAAGCACGAGGGCCTTTCCATGATTGTGGTCGACAAGAACATCAAGGCTCTGCTGCGCTTGGCAGACCGTAATTTCATTCTGGACAAGGGCGTTACGGTCTGGCGCGGCAGTTCGCCCGAACTGTCGGCACGCCCCGACCTGATCGACCGTTACATCGGCGTCTGACCTTCGCAAGACTTCGCCTGCATTTCTTGTCGGTTGTATCACTCAACAATGGGGACATCCTGGGCAGTTGGATCAACCCATTGACGAGGCCACCAGTCGAATCGAGTTGCATGTTCGCCGATCGGATGTGACTTGCCGCCTGCAGACGATTCGGGGCGTTCGTCCGGCCACTGCTTTGGCACTGGATATCTGCGTTGGCAATGTGCCGCCGTTCTGAGTGGGATGGTAGCCGCTCGACGCGTTACACCTATTGGGGTAAACGATTAGTACAGAACAATCGTTTGATTCGAAAAAAAATTAATCGTTTTATCCCGGAATAAACGATGTTGGTATTGACTGTGCCAAGTCAGGAAACATAAACTGAATTCAATAAATTAAATTTAATTGCACCTTGAATTTCGTGCCCGACACGGAAAAAGGGGGAGACGTGGTTTCGCTGTTCATAACGTATGGTTTGATGGGGCCTCGTGATGCCCTGCTGGTGTTGCCGCCCGAATGGCGTCAGTCTTTGCCGGCCATTGCCGGCCTCAACAAAGTTTTATTGCACCAGACGTCCAAGGTGGATGATCCGTTTCTGGGCAAAGAGCCCGCGCGCGCCAACGAGTACGTGCTGCAGTTCTACTTTGACGACTTGTTCAGCCTGGAAGCGGCCAGCGCCCATCAGGGCAAGCTTGGCAAATTGACGGATCAGTTCGAAGCGTTGCTGGAGCCGGTTGCGTTCAAGGACCAGCAGGTAATGACGGTTCGCCATTACCCGATTGCTGGTCAGCCTGATCATGCTGCCACCACGCCGTTGTGCACCTATCTGGTCGCCTACTACAGCCCCGGGAAGTCGCACGACGTCTGGCTGTCCGAATACATCAGCAAGCATGTGCCGTTGATGCGGGAACTGCCTGCCATACGCGAGGTCGAAATCTACACCAAGGTTGACTGGCTCAGCGAGCTGGCCTTGCCGCGGGCCGATGCCATCCAGCGCAACAAGGTGGTTTTCGACGATGCTCAAGCCTTGCAGGTGGCGCTGGATTCACCGGTGCGCGCGCAGATGCGGGCCGACTATCTGGCCCTGCCGCAGATGGGGCTTACCAATACGCATGTCCCAATGCGTACGGATCTTGTGTTCAGCCGCCAGGCCCAGTCGTAGGCAAGGGGCGCCAGGCTTGCGACCGGCGCGGTAAGTTCAGAAAGTATTGCGTCAAACATAAAGGATGCAGCGATGAGTTTCGTGAATTGCATGCTGGAGCCCTCGACGTTCAAGCTGGGTACGTTTTCCACCAATGCTGATGGTGGCTCGGCGCTTACCAAAGTGCCCGAGCGCTGGAAGGCGTCGTGGGACGACGTCCAGGAGGCCGCGCAGATCGCTGATCGCGCCGGGCTGGACTTCATCCTTCCTATTGCGCGCTGGAAGGGCTTTGGCGGCGAGACCAGGGCGCGCGAGCATTCCTTTGAAACTTTCACCTATGCGGCCGGCCTGGCCGCAGTCACCCGGCGTATCGTCCTGTTCATGACGGTACATGTGCCGCTGGTGCACCCGCTGTATGCGGCCAAGGCATTGGCTACTGTGGATCACATCAGTCATGGCCGCGCGGGGCTCAATATTGTCTGCGGCTGGAACCCTGACGAGTTCGCCATGTTTGGCGGCAAGCTGGTGGATCGCCCCTACGATCAGGCGGCCGAGTGGGCCGACATTCTGTTCAAGCTTTACAACACGAACACGCCCTTCGATTTCGATGGCAAGTTCTACCAGCTCAACCATGCGATCACCAGTCCGGTATCCGTGCAGCGGCCCAGGCCCATTACGATGAACGCCGCGTTCGGGCCCCCGGGGCGCGATTTCGCCGCGCGCCACTGTGATTTTCTGTTCACGACCTTTACCGACATGGAGGCGGGCAAGGTTCAGATCGCCGACATGCGTCAGCGCGCCGAAGCAGCGGGGCGCGAGATGGGGGTGTACACCGTGGCCCACGTCGTGTGTCGTGAAACCGAAAAGGAAGCCAGGGATTACTACCGCTACTATTCGGCCGAACAGGAAGACACGGGTGCCGTCGATTACATGATGCGCCAGAAGAAGACTTTCAGCCGCAGCCACGACGAAGAGGCCTACCGCAAATATCGCCAGCGTTTTGCCGCCGGCACCGGCACGTATCCGCTGGTGGGTACGCCCGAGCAAATTGCACAAGAGCTCATTCGCATGCACCAGACAGGTTTCAAGGGCAGCGCGCTGACGTTCGTCAATTACCGCGACGAGCTGCCGTTCTTTTGTGAACGGGTATTACCTTTGCTTGAACAGGCGGGGATACGCGTCCCCGTACAAGCGGGCATGCAACCATAAGAATGCTGTTTCTACTAACCGGTTTCCGCAATGGCGATATGTCGCGATGGTAAGGAAACATAGTTGAGTCCCGGAGGTTCATATGCAAGACGAAATTAAAACCAGCCGCAGGTCGTTCGTGCTTAACGGCGCAGTGGCGGCCCTGGCAGCCTCGATGTGGCCCATGCGTGACCTGCTTGCCCAAGGCACGTCAGGGTCGGATTCGCTGACCATCACCTATTCCAGCGATGTGCCGTCGTGGGATCCCACGGCCCTTACCGTGCCCATTGCTCAGTCCCTGTATGCCGCCGTGTTCGATTCACCCTTGCGCTATTCCAGGGACCTGAAGCTTGAGCCCATGCAGATCACCTCGTGGAAGTGGCTGGACGAGACCAAGCAGCGCCTGGCCATTACCTTGCACGACGGCATCAAGTTCCACGATGGCAGCCCGCTAACAATGAACGACGTGAAGTGGAGCCTGCTCGAGCGTCCGGCAAAAGACAAAAAGTTGGCGGTGGGCGGTATGTTCCCCACTTTGAAGGATGTCGAGATCAGTTCGCCGACCCAAGGGGTGCTGGTGTACAGACAGCCCACGCCAACGGCGCCGATCTTCCTTGGCTTTCTGGCAGCATTCATCTTGCCGCGCGATTACATCCAGAAGGTTGGCATGGACGCCTTCCTTCAAAAGCCGGTGGGTGCCGGGCCCTATCGCGTCGTGCAGTATCAGCGCGGTTCGCGCCTGGTGCTCGAAGCCTTCGACGGCTATTGGGGCGCCAAGCCCAAGATCAAGAACGTCGTATTTCTGTTTACGCCTGAAGCGTCATCCCGCGTGGCGCTGGTCGAGTCCCACCGTGCCGACCTGGGCGCCGACCTGCCCATTCGCGAAACCGAGCGGCTTGGCAAGGTTGCCGGTCTTACCACCCACATCTACCCGATCTCGACCATGTACATGATCAAGGTCCCCAGCTACGTAAAGCCGTTCGACAACGACAATGTGCGCAAGGCGCTGCACCTGGCCATCGACAAAAATGCACTCTCCAGGGCGCTGTACGCGGGCAAGGCTCCCGTGTTGTCCATCGTGGCCACGACCCATTCACCCGCCTATATTCCGGGCTATGTGTTTCCGTACAATCCCAAAGAGGCCATGGAGCTTCTGAAAAAAGAAGGGTACAGCGCCAGTCACCCGCTCAAGATTCGCCTGTTGACGACCAACGGGGCGTTCCCGAACGACTTCGACATGGCCCGAGTCCTTGTTTCCATGTGGAAGAAGGTAGGGGTGGAAACCGACGTCGAAGTCACCACAACAGCCAAATCCATCGAGCTCAGCCACAACCAGAAAATTACTGGCCTGGTCCTTTACAACTGGGCTAACGCCACCGGTGACCCGGACAATGGCGTCGGTCGTATTCTGGACCCACGCCTGCGCTTTGCAATGTGGCGTGACATGGCGTTGGCGGGGCGCATCGACAAACTCTTCACCGAGGTTGACGAAGCCAAGCGCATTGCGGGCTACCAATCCCTGCTCAAGGATTCTTCGGAGAATTCCTGGGTCATTCCGCTGCTGCAGGGCGTGGCCACGATTGGGTATAACTCGAAGCTTGATGTCCCGCTGCAGGGCAATGGCTATATTTCTCCGCGGCTGTATTCCTGGAAGGCCTAGTCTTGCCGGATTGTTGCCAAGGGGGCGTTTTTACTGACTGAGACTGGTGCATGGCTCGATCACCGCTGATGGTATTGCTGCAGCGACTGCTTGCAGGGATACCCATCATTCTGCTGTTGTCGCTCGTCGTCTTTGTGGTGTTGCGGGCGTTACCGTCGGACCCTCTGGCAATGATGCTTTCCCCTTCGGCCACCACGTCCGAAGTGGACGCGTTGCGCGCGTCGCTGGGTCTGGATAAACCTTTCTACGTGCAGTTCTACATCTGGCTGGAAAGGGCGTTGCAGGGTGACCTTGGCCGTTCGTACATATTCCAGCAGCCTGTGATCACGCTGATCCTCAAAGCGCTGCCGGTGACCCTGGAGCTCGTGGTGGTCGGGCTGGTCATCGCGTTGATCATCAGCTTTCCGCTCGCGCTGGTGGCGTTTTCCCTGTATGGCAAACGTTGGGGCGTTGTCCCCGATACCATCGTGGTAATCATGCAGTCCATCCCCGCGTTTCTGTGGGGCTTGCTGTTCATTGCGCTGTTCGGCGTGTTTTATCCTGTTCTTCCGTTCAGCGGGCAGCTGGGTCCCGAGTTCCATTTGCCGACGATAACCGGGTTTGTATTGATCGATACCTTGCTGGTGCATAACCTGGCGGCGTTTCAGAATGCCGCGGCGCATATGGTGCTGCCGGCCTGCGCGCTGGCCCTGGGATTTTGCCCGCTAGTGGTACGGGTGTTGCGCTCGTGCCTGATCGAGGCGTCCAAAGAACCCTTTGTCATGGTGGCGCGTCTGCGCGGGGTACCCGCCCGGCGGATTCTGCTGCGCTATATTCAGAAAAATGCCATGCTGCCCACCATCACCATGATAGGCGTGCAATTCGGCTTTCTGTTTGGCGCCGCCCTTCTCATTGAAATCATCTTTTCCTTTCCGGGCATCGGCAGCCTGATGGTGACTGCGGTCAAAAGTAATGACCTTCCGCTCATCCAGGGCGTGACGATCGTGTTTGGCGTGTTGATGGTGCTTATCAATGCTACGGTGGACGCCCTGTATGCCGTCCTGAACCCGATGCTCAGGGAACGCTGATGGAATCGGGTCTTGCCGTGGCGGCGTCATCATCGAAAAGGGGCTCGGTCTTGCGGGCGCTTCGCCGCCTGTCGCCCAAGACGTGGATTGGGCTTGCCATTGTTCTGTTCGCGGTATTCGTGGCCGTTGCCGCGCCGTGGCTTGCGCCGCATGGGCCCAACGACCAGGACCTGCTGAGCATGCTGCTGCCGCCCGCCTGGTCCAGTGGCGGCTCGGCCAGTTTCCCGCTTGGCACGGACGGCCTTGGGCAGGACATCCTTTCGCGCGCCATCTATGGCACGCGCGTTGCCATCATTGTGGCGGTGTCGGCGGCCACTGGCGCAATGCTGATCGGCGTTTTCATGGCCATGCTGGCCGGATACTTTGGCGGCTGGGTGGACCGGCTCATAGGTTACGTGGTGAACCTCTGGATGTCGTTTCCGCCTGTGGTGCTGTCGCTGGTGTTGATGGTTGGCCTGGGCACAGGGGTTGTGAACGTCATTCTGGCCATCGTCCTTGTCGACTGGACGCGATTCTGCCGCGTGGTTCGTTCGGACGTCATCGTGGTGAGGCGGCGTCAATACGTGTTGGCGGCGCGCCTGCTGGGGTTTGGCCACTTCCGGATCATGCTGCGCGAAATTCTGCCGGCGGTTGGGCCGCTGATCATCACGCTGTTTTCGCTTGAGATGGGGATAGCCGTCATCGTCGAAGCTATTCTGAGTTTTGTCGGGATGTCCGTGTCCGCCGGCACGGTGGCGTGGGGCGTGATGATTGCGGATTCAAGAACTTACCTGCACGAAGCGCCGTGGGGCATGCTGACTCCGGTGCTGTGCATTATCTTTCTCGTTCTGGGCTTCAACACACTGGGCGACGGTTTGCGTGAGTCGCTGGACCCCGCGCTGCGGGATCGGGCCAGGGACTGATCATGATCCGCTTCGAGAACGTATCGTTGACAGCACAATCCGCGGGTGGCCCGGTGGATCTGCTGCGCGACATCACCCTGGCCGTTCCACGGGGCAAGATTCTGGGGCTCGTTGGCGAGTCGGGCGCTGGCAAAAGCATGGTGGGCCGACTGGTTGCAGGACTTGTGCCCGACGGTTTTGAAATAACCAAGGGGCGAATATTTCTTGGCGATGTCGACCTCACGGCGATGTCGCCAGCGTCTCATGCCGCGCTGCTTGGACGCGAAATCGTTTTCATCCCCCAAGAGCCGCTGACAGCCTTGAATCCCTTGCTGACCATTGGGCAATCGTTCACCGAGCAACTGGAAGTCATTGGCGTACCGGCGTCTGCACGGCGCGCGGAAATCGCGGCGCGGCTGCTGGAAATGGAACTGCCCGATCCGGATGATCTCGTCCGGCGCTACCCGCATCAGTTGTCGGGCGGACAGTGCCAGCGGGTGCTGATCGCCATGGCATTTGCGGCAAAGCCGGCGGTGATCGTGGCCGACGAGCCCACCACGGCGCTTGACGTCATCACCCAGTCCAGCGTGATGCGAATCCTTGCCAAGCAGCAGAAGGCTCATGGCACCTCCATCATTCTCATCACCCACGATCTTGTCATGGCTTCGCATGTGTGTGACGAGATGGTGGTGATGTATGCGGGCGAGGTCGTGGAATCCGGCGCGGCGGGCCCAATGCTGACGCATCCACTTCATCCCTATACACAGTCGTTAAGCAGTTCCACTCCCAAGCTCACCGCAAGCTCGCAACGCCTGCCAACGCTCGAGGGTTTCATGCCCGGCGTGGGCGACCTGGCCGCCATTACCGGATGCCGGTTTTATGATCGATGTGCCATACGCGAACCGCGTTGCGCCCAGCAACCGATCGCGCTGCAGCCATGCAGCTCGGGCCGAATGGCGCGGTGCGTAAAGCCTGGCGTCGCGCACGACAACCCAACGCGTACGCAAGACGGCGCGGTGGGTGTTGGCGCCGCATCGACGCCTGATTCCACTGCAGACGCCCTGCTTCAGGTCCGCCACCTGTCGTTGACGTACCGGTCGATGCGCAGACTTTTTTCAGGGCGGGGGCGTGCGGTCAAGGCGCTGAACGACGTGTCGTTTGACGTGCGTCCAGGCGAATGTCTGGGCATAGTTGGCGAAAGCGGCAGCGGGAAAAGTTCTTTGGCGGGCGCCATCGTCGGCATGCACGACGGATGCGAAGGGGTCATCGAAATTGACGGTGTGTCGGTCATAGGCGCCCGGGGCGCACAGCAGGAGCAATTGCGCAAGACCGTGCAGATCATCTTCCAGGATCCTCATTCCGCGCTCAACCCGCGGCGCTCCGTGTTTCGCCTCTTGACGCAAGGGGCCGAAGCGCTGCCCAAAAAAACACGCCGCGAAGTCGCGCGCGATATCGAAGCCAGGGTCAGCAAGCTCATGGACGACGTTCGCCTGCCGCTGAGCATGCTGGGGCGCTATCCGGCCGAAATGTCGGGTGGCCAGAAGCAGCGGGTCAACATTGGGCGCGGTGTTTTCCTTGCGCCCAAGCTGCTTGTGGCCGACGAAATTGTCTCGGGCCTGGATATGTCGGTGCAGGCCCAGATATTGAATCTGCTCAAAGAACTTTCTGGTCGTTACGGGATTGCCGTGATTCTGATCTCACACGATCTGTCGGTCGTCAGGTATCTTTGCCAGCGGGTTGTCGTGATGCATAGGGGACAGGCCGTTGAACAGGGAACCGTGGACGACGTGTTCGATCGGCCCCAGCACGAATACACCCGTCGTCTGCTGGCGGCGGTACCCAGTGACGACCTTGCGCGGCCATGGCCGGTTGAGATCTAGCACCTTGTCGGGTTGGTCAGCGCACCCAAATTCGAATTGGCCAAACAGCACACTACGTGCGCGTAGCCTCCTGCGCCAGAAGAATGTATTGCTGCTGCGCATTTTGCACGAATTCTTGCATGGCACCCTGCACGGCGTCGCCGTCGCGTGCAATGAATCCATCGAGCAGGCGCTTCAGTCCGTGAACGACAATACTTTGCGTGGCTGGATGCGACAGCGTTTTGGTGCGTACCCGCTGGGCATGGTCGGCAAAGCGCTGGATGGTTTCCTGCAGGCGTTTGTTTGGCAGCGCACCGATCCATGTTGAGCGAAAGGCAATGTTGGCGTCAGTCAGCAATTGCGCGTTGTTTTCTTCGGTTGCTCGCCGCGCCTTGTCGTAGGCCTGCGTCAGCGCCGCATACTGCTCAGTGTTCAGAAGGCCGGTGACACTTGCGGCCGCCGGGGGCTCGAGCAGCCGCCGCATCTCGAAGATTTCGTAGATGTCTTGCGTGGTGAGCGTGGGCAGGATAAAGCCGCGTGTCGTACCCGTAAGGTACCCTTCGCTTGTCAGCCGCAGCAGGGCCTGGCGCACCGGCATGCGGGTGCAGTTGTACTCCAGTGCAATCTTGTAATCCAGTACGCGGTCTTCAGCGCCGATTTCGCCGCGCTGCAACCGATTGCGCACCTCTTGAAAAATAGTCTCGCTAAGCGTGGAGGCTTTCAGGGGCGTATGGCGCGGTTGCTTGGAAGCTTTCTCTTGAGGGGCTTTCATGGTGAACCAGATGATTGCCTGCCGGCGATGACAGAATTTAAATATAGCAAACATCTGTGCGCCGTGCATTCAGAATTCACTAGGCGGGCCGTGCGCACCGGCCGCAAGCTTACCCCCGCATGGCTTTCAGTTTTTGGTAAAAGCCGTCGACGTATTTTTGTGAGTTCTCACGCATGAGCTGATTGCGCGCCTCGGCGCCATCGGGGTTTTCCGTGGCGCCCGCCACCCCCACCTGGCGCGATTCGTCCTGCACGAATTGGCACATGGGCAGGCGCTGCCGGCCGAATTCGCGCAGTGTGTCGTGGATTGCGCCGGGTTTGGCCAGCATGCGGGCAAGCACGACCGCGTCTTCAATCGCCATGGCCCCGCCCTGGCCCATGAAGGGCGTTGATGCATGGGCCGAATCGCCAATCAGCAATACCCGCTCTTTGTGCCATGGCGGGGCTGCGGCAACTTCGTCAACCGCCGTGTACAGCATCTCAGAGTCTTTCGACAGTTGATCCAGAAATCGCCGCACGGGTGCACCAAATTCCGCGAACTTTGACCGCATGAGCTCTGGCCATTGTTCTGCCGGGTACCACGCCTCGTCGGGTTCGACAACGGTCCCGAAAATGTAAAGCTTGTCGTGGCTGATCGGCATGATGCCCAGGCGCTTGCGTGTTCCCATCATCATGATTTTTGTCGTCAGGTCTGCCGGTCGGTCATGTACGCTGCGCCATATGCCGAATCCCGTCTTCCTGGGGGTTATTGCTGGGTAGATCAGATTGCGCGTTGGTGAGCGCACGCCATCGGCAGCCAGGACAAGGTCGTAGTTCTGGATGGTGCCGTCGGACAATGTGGCGCGCGCGCCGGTGGTTTCCGACCCGCAGTCAAGGTCGGTCAACGTGGTGCCCAGGCGAATGGATACGTGCAGCGCGTCCAGTCGCGACGCCAGGATGCGATGCATTTCGGCGCGTTTGATGCCAACGATGGGTGGGACGCCAGGACTGATTGATGGGTAGTAGACATCAGTGATGCGTTTGCCGTTCTGGTCGAAGTATTCATTCTTGCCGTCCTTGATGGCAAAGCCCGATTCCAGAATGTCGTCCAGTACACCGACGTCGCGCAGCGCCGCCAGGCCGTTGCTGTAAAGAAATATGCCGGAGCTCTGAAAGCGCCATTCTGTTTGCTTTTCGACCAGGGTTACGTTGATGCCGAGGCCGGCCAGCGTGATGGCGGCAGAGCACCCCGCGATGCCGGCGCCCACGATGAGTACGGAGTTGATTTGAGGCATGTGTTTCTGTGGTTATAAAGTGACTGGCGCCTGGGCCTGTTCAAGACGCTCCAGAATGCGGTGCGAAGCGGTAACGGCCTTGTCCGCCTTGAGCGCCATATCGGGCGTGCCGTGGGTCCAGGGCTTCATGCTTTGCTGCGCTTCGGCGATTTCCAGATCTTCCATGTGCACGCGCCGCGCGTCGGCGTCCAGCTTGTGTGTGAGGTCCACATCGTCGATGCGGAAATTGCGCGATATGGCCACATAGTAATGGTGCGTTTCGTCCGTTTCGGGAGTGATCAGATGGTCGGCCCGTAAATCCACCTGCGCGTCGGTATTTTCATTTCTTGCCAGAATGTTTACGGTGCAGGGCGGGTGCCATTCGGCCCGTTGCGTGCGGTCGACCGGTTCGGTCAGCGGTTGCCACGCTTTATGCGCGGGCGCCTGGATCGTGTTCCGGAACAGGCGTTGTGTGCGAATGTAGTGATCCTCGACCACGACTTCAAGGGGGTCGTTGTCAAGGCGGCTGGAGTCAAAGCCGATAGAGTTGGCGTGCAGGAAGGCGACGTGCGAGAGGTCCAGCAGGTTGTCGTTCATGAGCATGTGCGAGCCCTTGACGTGAAAATACTGGACGATGCTGGCATTCCATGTCTTATCCTCGCGCCACGGCATCTGCGGTGGTACGGCGGAAGTTGCCAGTTCAGGCGCGCCGGGCCAGATCCATACGAAGCCGTAGCGCTCGCAGGTTGGGTAGCTTCTGACGTGGGCCTTGGGTGGGATGACATCTTGCGATGGGATGTGAATGCATTGCCCCGTCGCGCTGAATTCCATGCCATGGTAGGCGCAACGCAGTGCGTTGTCGTGAACCGTTCCCATGGAAAGTGGCGCTTGCCGATGCGGGCATACGTTGCGCAAGATGGCGGCGGTGCCGTCCTTCTGGCGGAAGATGACGACGGGTTCATTGCAGATGACCCGGCCCAGAGGCTTGGCCCCAAGCATTTCGCTGGTGCAGGCCACATACCAATAGTTTTTCAGCATAAGGGCTGTCCCTCACAATCAATTCAGATTTAATTCACTATAACGTGAATTATTGCTGGTGTGGGGGCAAGGTGTCAATGCGGGGTAATGCGCGGTGGTGGCGGTGGCGTGGTGTTTGCCTGCGGTTCAAGCAGGCCATTAAGAAGCAGGTCGCCAAGGAAATCAATGTATCGCGTTTTAAGGTCCTCGATGTCGGCGTCAGCCCCGAAGAGCTCCTGCAACAGAGGTTTGGCCGGTACAAAAAATTCGGTCAGGCCTATCAGGGCCATATGCAGAAAGCGTGGATCCACCGGGCGCACGCGCGCGCCGGTGCTGTCGTGCAGCATGGCAATAATCATTCGCAGGCCGCGGCTTGTGATGCGGCTTAGTGGCTGGTCTTCCGAGTGCGAGCCGGTATGCCCATACACCTGGTCGAGGACTAGCCGGTGAAATTGTGGATTGGCCTGGATCAGTTCGATCATGCTGCGCAGTCGATCGGCGAGCTTCTCGGCTATGGGTGCGTCGCTTTCGATTTTCGACCGGGCGGCTTCCTGTCCCTGCTCGACCAGCACTTGTGCCACGCTTTGCAGCAATCCGCCTTTATTGCCGAAGTAATAGCGGATGAGTGCCGGGTGCACGCCGGCGCGCGCGGCAACTCCCGCAAGCGTCACGGCTTCCGGTGTGGTGTGCTTGAGTTCGTCGATAGCCGCCTGCAGCAAGGCTTCTCGTCCCACGCCATCTGCCGTGTCAGGCCGGCCCTTGGCTCTTGCCCCGCGTTGTCGAGCAGTTGAAGGCTTCATGTTTTTTTATCCGTTCGTAAGGGGTTGCCGCCGCTCGCCATAGTACACAGCCAGGCCGCGCGGCGTTACAGATCCCGGTAATACTACTGATAGACCCTGTTGATTTTATCTGCCTATAATTCGCGTTCAAGTGAATTATTGTCAGAATACTACGCCGAAGGCACTGGCCTGGTACCGCGTCATATCTGCGCAGCCACTTGCAGCGTAGTCGGCAAATTTTGCAACTCTTCAGAGGACAGACATGTTCAACACAATGAAAGTAGTGCACCAATGTGCAAGCGCCGCGGCGTTGAGCCTTACCGTTGCATTGTCCGCAAGTACGGCCGGCGCGCAAAGCCGGCCCCTGACTGAAATCACGTACCTGTTGCCTGCGCCGGCGCAGGCCATTGCGTTTGCGCCCTTCATGCTGGCGCAGCACAAGCACTATTATGAGCAGGCCGGCCTGTCGGTCAAGTTCGTAACGGTGAAAGGCGGCGCCGACGTGGGCAAACAATTGGGCGCTGGCAACGGGCAACTGGGCGGCGCGTTGGGCGACACCCCCATCATCCTGCGCCAGAACGGCATACCGGTTAAAGGGGTGGCGCTATTGGGTGGCCACGCCTTGCATCAGCTTATGACCCGCGTTGACCGCCATATTAATAAGCCGGCTGACCTGAAGGGTAAAACCCTGACCGTCATGGCGTACCAGGACACTTCCTTCTACGCAGCACTGGCCATCCTGGCCAAGGGCGGCCTTACACGAAATGACGTCACCATTGATGCGGCCGGCCCCACGGGAATCTGGCAGCAGGTTTCGCTGGGCAAGGCCGACGGCCTTGTTGGCGCGCCTGAAATGGGTGCCTTTGCCGAAGAAGCGGGAGCCCATCTCAAGTGGGAGTCCACGGGCGACTTCTTCCCGGGCATGGCGCAGGCCATTCTGGCGTCGGACGACTACATCAAGAGCCATCCCGAAACGGTACGCAAATTTGTGCAGGCAACGCTCAAATCTTTGGCACAAGTGATGCGCAATCCAGACAAGGCTGCGGCTGAATATATCGAGGCGGTGCCCGCCTACAAGGGGCGCGAGGCATTGGTGAAAAAGGTCATGGAGTACTACGCCCATAACGTGTACCCCGGCCAGCCCGTCCTGGGCGAATTCAATGTGCACCGCGTGAATGCACTCCAGGATTTTTATCTGAAAAATGACATCATTCGCAAGAAACTCAAGGCTACTGATGTGTTCACCAACCAGTTCGTGAAATAAATAGTTGCCAAAGTGGGCCTTGGCGGGTGGAATTGGCGCCAACCGTGCCGGGCCGCCGCGTCAGGGCTGTACGCCTGGCTATAGCAAGGCTGGTCCCGACCTGCGTCGCCGGTCAATGTGCAGTACCATATTTCCTGTCACGGATTTGCCTCGGCACCTGGCAGTCCAGCCGCTTGGATGGCCCTGGAGTTCGTGTTCCGAACGACGGTTGGCGCTGTCAGCGGCATTCCTTTTTTATATGTTCCTGATCCAGTCGCCATGCGTTGGGCTGCGCAATGCAGTCTTTGTCAGTACTCGCCTGGCACGCCGTGCTGGGTCAACATATAAGGAGTCACCATGAAATCGTCTCGACGCACATTCCTGATAGGCAGCCTGGGTGTAGCTTCGTCTTTGGCGTTGTCGCGTCAGGGGTTTGCCGCCACCAAGCTGGAAGAAAGCGATCCGGCGGCCAAGGCGCTGGGCTACACGCACGACGCGACGACAGTCGATAAGGCCAAATACGCAAAATACAATCCGGGTGAACACTGTGGCAACTGCCAGTTTTACGGTGGCGGCACGGCCGAATTCGGTCCCTGTCCGCTGTTTGGCGGCAAAGAGGTTTCGATACACGGTTGGTGCAATGGTTATGTGAAAAAAGCCTGACGCGCCGCCCCGGCACGGCGTGGCGCTTTCGTGCGCCAGCGCCGGGTGCGGGGTTACGTTGGTTACGCAGGGGCGGGTGGAATGTTTCAGTGCGTTGCGCAAGGGGATTCCATGATTCTCCTGTAAGGAAAAGCCCGGTATGCTAGATACATGCCGGGTGTTTTTGTTCCAGGGCTTGGTGGGTTGTGCCCGGCGGTGCCGCCTGTGCATCCGCCCTTTTTCGCGAGTAATTCATATGACGGAAGCAATTCATCCAATTCAGCTGGGCGTAGGCGGAATCGAAATCCATGGCCGGGCGGCGCGGTTGAATGCCGTGCATGACAGCGGGGTAGAGTACCTGCACAGCCTGGGGCTCGATCCGTACGTTGTAACCTCGCGCCATGGCGGTCCGGGGGGCCAGGCCGTGCGTTTCCGGTTAAGCGAAGCGTTCGCGCACGACTGGACGCCCCAGTGCGACACAACACAGCTGTGCCGCAAACTGGGGCTCGATACCCTGAACAAGCCCGACGACCTCGATCGCGAAATCCTGCTCAGCATGCTGCTGGGTCCGGTGGCGTTTTCCTATCCCAATGTCGATGAACTTGAATCGGCGGTACGCATTCGGCGCAACATTGCGCAAAACGCCCGCAAAACCGTATTGGCCTTCGATACCGAAGAGGCCGAGCGCCCCGCCGGCTATTGGCGCTATTCCGAGGCAACCGGCTTTGTCGTGATGCCCGGCAAATCGCTGGCCACCGCCATCGAACTTGCCACCCAGCCCGGCCCCGACGACACGCTTTATTCATTCTCGTGCTATCGCGCCACCGAACACGTCGTGCTTCTGGGGCTTGCGCAAGAACTGGCACGCTGCAATCCAAAATTGCTGGCCCAGCTTCAGCGCCAGTGGGAAACCCGCGCCATGGTGTCGGTGCCGTTTCAGGACGCGTTCCTGAAAGAATACGGCACGTTGAACGAGCCGCTGCCGCTGCGGTATTACGTGCCCGGCGACCGCGTGTGGTTTCGCAACCCCGACGAGCCCTCCACCAACGCCGAAGGCTACGAGGGGTCGTGGGTCATCTATATGGGCAATGGCCTGTTTTCAAACTTCTGGAAACGTGATCAGCCTTTCACGCTGGCGACCAAGTGCGTCGAACTCTATCACTGGCGCAATGCCACCTATATGGGCAAGAACGGAAAACTGCTCGTCGACGAAGAGGTGGTCGATGAACGGGTGCGCCTGTCCCTGGCCAATCCCGACGAAGTCGGCTTCATCCTGAGGCAGATGATGCGGCTGCGTGAACCGGCGGGCGTGTACGTCAATGGCGGCTGCATCGACGCCACGCGCGAGTACGTACGCTGCGTCCGGCCAGGCACGGCCGAAATTTACTTGCCCGACGGCACCGACGGCACCGACGGCACCGAAGCCAAGAAGTAGCCGCCTGGCCTGCTTGCAACCGTAAGCGGCAAATTGCGGCGCGGAGCATCAAGCGAAATGCTAGTTGGCATGCGAGTTGCTACGACGAGCCTCTTCGCGGGTAACGGTGTGCCTTTGCTCGGCGTTGTGCCAGTCAGTGCGCGGCCGGCATGCGGATCACAGGCTTGATGGTCTTGCCGCTTTCCATGTCGTCAAGCGCCACGTTGATGCCGGCCAGGTCGTAAAAGCGGATAAGCCGGTCGAAGGGGAAGCGTCCCTGTGCGTAAAACTCAATGAGTTGCGGGATGAAGAAGTCAGGGTTGCTGTCGCCTTCGTGGATACCACGAATAGAGCGTCCACCCAACACCATCTTCAGGATGTTTACGCTGGCATCCCCGCCTTTTGCCGTGTTGATCAGGCCGCACACGCCTCGCGCGGCCAGGCCTTCCGCAGCCTGGCGAATGACGTTCAGATTGCCGGTTGTGTCGACCGCAAAGTTCAGCCCTCGTTTTGAAATCGCCGCTACCCGGGTGAAGGTGTCTTCGTGCCCTGCATGAATGGTATGCGTGGCTCCGAGCTCCGTCGCCATGTCCAGACGCGAGCGTTGTGTGTCGATGGCGATGATGGTTGTGGCGCCTGCGAGACGCGCCGCCATGACGGCGGCAAGGCCTACGGAACCGACCCCGAAAATCCCGACATCGCTGCCGGGCGTGACTTTCAGTGAATTGAGGATTGCACCCGCGCCGGTTTGAATGCCGCAGCCCAGCGGGCCGAGGATTTCCAGCGGAACGTCCTGGCGCACGGGGATGGCATTGCGTTCCGAGCATATCGCGTATGTAGCGAACGAAGATTGCCCGAAGAAGTGGCTGTGGATGGCAGTTCCATGGTCGTTGAACGCGGTTGTGCCGTCGCTGCGCTGGCCGGCGAAATTCAGCGTGCCAATTTCGTCGCAGTAGGCAGTAACGCCTTGTCGACAATTGGGGCAGTGCCCGCAAGATCGGAATGTCATGACGACGTGGTCGCCAGGTTTGACCTTACGGACAGCTGTGCCGACCTTTTCGACGATGCCCGCGCCTTCGTGGCCCAGGACAATGGGTTTGGGTACACGGTCCGGTGCATCGCGCATGCCGATGTCGGTGTGACACACACCGGTCGCTATGACGCGCACGAGGACCTCATCTTCTTGTGGCTCGCTCAGTTCGAGATCTTCGATGGACAGCGACTTGCCGGTTGTCCGGCATACAGCCGCCTTCGTGATTGTTGCCATTGGTTTTTCCCCTGCTCGCTTGTTGGATTCAGATTCTGATTTCGTGTCAGGTTGATTTTAATTCTTACTCGTAAGGATGGTCGGGCCGAATTGGTCGGAGTCCCCGGATTTCTACAAAACCCTCCAGAAGTCGTCTGAGAATCGCCGGTCCGGCTGGTCTGATGAGGGCGGTGCCTTCTCGCTGGTCGAGGGCAACTCCCCTGAATCTGCGTTGCATCCGGGGCTTCATCGAATCGATGTCAATTGCCAGCTTTTGATGGTTGGTTCTCCAGGTCGCGTTCAGATTTCTGTAATTAATGGCGCTCAGGCCTTGACAATGACTTGCCTAACCGGTAAATTCGTATACATTGGATACTCTGTATACAAAGCATATGTTGACAAAGCATAAGTCATCGAACCTTTTGAGCGCTAGTGATCACGCGTTTCAGTCGATTTACGACATGATCATCAGTGGGGAAGTGTTGCCGGGCGAGCGGCTGCTCGAAACAGAGCTGAGTGAAGCCCTGGGTGCCAGCCGTACACCTGTTAGACAGGCACTGAGTCGTCTTGCTGAGCACGGCTTGGTTGAAAGCAGTGGGCGTGGCCTGGTTGTCACCGTGCTTGATTTATCCCGTGTCCGGGACCTTTATGAATTTCGTGCGTCCCTTGAAGCGTTGGCGGCCGAACTTGCCGCAACGCGTAGCAGCCGCAATGAACTCCCGCTAGTGGCTTTCAAGGAGCTCCGGGAAATTAACCAAGCTGTTGAGGACGCTGCCGCGCGCGAGGACGTTCGAGCAGTCAACAGGCAGAACCTTGCGCTGCATCGCCGTATAGCTGAACTTGCCGATAATATTTTCTTACTCGATGCGATCGATAAGATATGCGACATTATCGCGATTTCAGGTGCGGCGATCTTTACCGATAAACGATGGGGTAAACAAGTCCATTCCCATCATTCGGTAATCATAGATGCTGTGGAGGCGGGGGATGCAGTCACGGCACGAGATACTGCAAGAATTCACATACTTAATGCCAGACGCGTATATACGGAAATCAAAAATAATAATTTACCGGTAAAAACATTATCCGCACTGGATGATGACCCGGATATTTGATGGGTTTGATGGTCTATTTTTCCAACTTTTATAAATTGAGTATTTACCCAACGGAATATTTCTATGACTAAAGCATCCGATTTTCGAGGTTTGTTTCCCGCTCCGTCAGTTCCTTTTGACAACAATGAAGCATTGATGGAGAGAGAATTCTCGAAGCATATAAAAACAATAGGCGCTTCTAAAGGCGTAAACGGTGTGCTCATTAATGCGCACGCAGGTGAATTGGCAACCCTGACACCATCCGAGCGCGCGCGCATTATAAAATTGACCCGCAATGAACTCCAGTCTGGCCAAAAAATAATTACTGGGGTTGACGGCCTGAATGTTCCCGATGCGCTTGAGTGCTTGAAGCAGGCAGAGGGCGAGGGCGCGGATGCCGCACTGGTAGTGCCGCCTTTTGATTATAATCCGCGGCGCAAGATGACGAAATCATGGGAGGCTCCATTACGTTTTTACGAAACGCTTGCAAACGCCTCGAAGCTGCCACTTATTATCTATCAATTTCCTGAAACTTCGGGCGTTTCCTACACTACAGAAGCGCTGAGCCGTATGGCCGAAATCGACACCGTGGTTGCAATTAAAGATACGACAATTGACGGGCAGCTGTATCAAGAACATCTTGAGGCCCTTCAAGGGCGAATCTCTGTGCTTGCTGCCCTAGACACCCCGGACCTGCTGGGCCATATGATACTTGGCTGCGATGGCGCGATCATAGGTGTCGGGCAACTCGGGCCAGCATTGTGGGGCGAATATACCAACTATATTCTTGCGGGTGATTACACAGCCGCAGCAGATATATTCTGCAAGCGCCTACTGCCGCTTGTGACCCATATCTTTTTTGGGCGGTTTCCAACCTTGGCGAGCGATGCAGCGAAAGCAAAGGAAGCGCTGGTGCAGCTCGGCGTATTTACCAGCAGCAAGGTGCGTGCCCCTGCCGTCGGAGTAAATGCAGAAGACATCAAGAATATACGGGCTGGCTTGGTAAGAGCCAAGTTATTGGCGGCCTGAATTAATTAACCATAACGCAGGCCTACGCTGGGGCAGCCGCATCTTTCATAGTTGGCACCGCCCCGACATATTATCTTCGAGGCATTAAATAGCCAGCAGATATCATATCTTGTTCGGTGCATGCAGGGCAACGCGTGTAACGATCTGAGCAGTTGAGGGTTTAATTCGATGAGGAGCATCATGTTAAATAATCGCTGTCCGCATTATCGCACCACTCCCGGAATAATATCCATTGCAGCATTCGCAGCGTCAGGAATAATAGGTATCTGCCTGCCTGGCTATGCGGTCAGTGCTTCGGCGAAAGCCCCGACACGCGTTTTGTCTGTTGGCGTTTTGGCTCCCGCCAGCGGTAATACTGCCGCCAGCGGTAAGGATATGAAAGACGGATGGAATTATTGGTTCGCTAATAATGGGACCACTTTTGGTGCCACGACTATCCGTACATCCTTCTACGACACAGCGTCGTCACCCAACACATCACTTACGAAGGCGCGTCAGGCGGTCGAAAAAGACCATGTCGATATTCTTGTGGGCACTTTGTTGTCCAGCAGCGCTCTTGCCATCGTTCCCTATGCGTCAAAGCACAAAATACCCTACTTGATCCCCGAGACAGGTGCTGACGATCTAGCTCAGCGCTCACGCAGCAAATATGCAATCAAAGCGGGGGGGTGGAATTCCAGTCAGCCGGCGCACGTCGCTGGAGCTTGGGCATACGAACACGGCTATCGCAAAGCGGTAACTATCGTCTCAGGGTATGCCTTTGGGTACGAAAACTCTGGTGGGTTTTCGCAGGTTTTTCATGATGCTGGCGGAAAGATCGCTGAACACTTATTTCCCCCGCTAGGAACGAAAGACTTCAGCCCATACCTTTCGAGAATCCGTAACGCCAAACCTGATGTCGTATTTGCGACGCTGGTTGGCGCGGATGGCCAAAGCTTCCTCAAGCAGTGGACGTCGTTCGGACTTTCTAAAGAAATACCGCTCATAAATACCCAAACAACCACCGATCAGTCCAATATGCGTGAGGGAGATCCCGCTATATTTGACGGATTAATATCTGTGGGCTATTACGCTCCGGGGCGTGACGATCCGGTCACACAGGATTTCGTCAAGGGGTATGCGGCTAAGTACGGCAGCATTCCGGACTCGCACGCAGCTAGCATGTACCTGACTGCTCAATGGCTTTCCAAGGCTGTCGAGTCGCTTCCGGCAAATGCTACCACTGACCAGTTGATCGATGCCATCAACCGCGTGACTTTTGCCAATACTCCATTTGGCCCCTATAAGCTGGACGAATACGGTGGTCCTGTATTCAATGTTTATCTTATGAAAGTTGTTCCTACTCCCGACTCGCTCAAGAAGTATGGGGCGGTGTGGAATGTCGTTGAACGAAAATGGGATGACGTGTCGCAGTTTTGGACATACGATCCAAAAACATATTTAAAGCAGCCGGTATATTCAGAGAGTTTTCAGGGCTATTAGTTAGTTGATGCCCTAAAGAAAACAGTGCACGAATGTGGCACGAGAAATAATATTAATTCCAACGTTTTAATGGCACTCCGAGTACGCTTATGGATATTATAACTAATATAATTGGTGGCTTGGCGAATGCAAGTCTGTTGTTTCTCGTTGCCGCTGGTTTTACGCAGATTCTTGGTTTGATGAAAATCATTAATGCTGCGCAAACCTCTTTCTACCTTATAGGCGCCTACGTAGGTATAACTCTTATTGGCCGCGGTATCGAATTTTGGCTGAGTGCCTTATTAAGCGCCGTAGCCGTGGGTATATTGGGAAGCATTATTTACCATCTATTCCTGCGGAAAAATCGAATGGATCATGTGACAACACTCTTTGTCACGATTGGGTTCTCGATAATACTGGGGGATGGGTCATTGGCCATATGGGGGGGCGATCCTCGCACAGTGGCGGCGCCGCATATTCTGGAGGGGTCTGTAAGTATATTGGGTAATGTCGTGCCTATATACTGGGTTGCATTGATTTTGATAGGTGCATTAGTCGCCATTGTCTTATTTATAATCGAGCGTCACTCCGTAATTGGCGCAATTGTGCGTGCCGGCGTCGATGATGGAGAAATGGTCAGCGGCCTCGGTATCAATATAAATAGACTGTTTTTGATTGTATTCGGGTTCGGATCGGCACTCGCGGGCCTGGCAGGGCTATTAGGTGGACCAATTGCTGGTGCCTACCCTGGGCTGGATTTGGAATTAATTCCATTGGCGTTCACGGTTGTTATTCTCGGTGGCATGGGATCCCTTATGGGAGCCCTCGTGGGAAGCATAATAATTGGAATTGTAAACAACCTTGGTATTGCATTTTTTCCTCAGTTAGCCTATTTCACAATTTTCGGCCCAGTAGTCATAATTTTGGCATTAAAGCCAGAAGGCTTATTCGGGCGCAGAGAAAGGATAGTGTAAATAAATGGTGGAGACAAACAAAAGTAGCGCTTTGCGCTACGGCACGGGCCAAGTAAGGCATGACGCAGTGGGTCGGCCGCTACGGTATAAGCGTTTAATGGCACTTTGTGTGGGCGGCTGCATATTGCTTGCATTACCGTTTCTAGGTTTGCCGGATTTTTACATAGGGTTATTTACTCAGGCCTGGGTGCTTGCCATAGCTGCAATGGGGCTGGATCTATTACTCGGGTATACAGGTCTGGTGTCTTTTACGCATGGTGCCATTTTCGGCGTAGGAGCTTATGCGGTTGCGATCGCGGCGGTCAAATTCGGCCTGCAAGGCTGGTTCTGGGGCTTGGGTTTGGGAGTCGGATTTGCAGTGGCGGTGTCTATAATTTTTGCCCTTGTCTCGTTGCGTACCCTAGGGGCGACCTTCATTATTATTACCCTGGCGTTAAATCAAATTCTGTGGGGCACTGCACAACAGTGGATATCGCTGACTGGTGGCGATAATGGCATCGTGGGTTTTAGTAGGCCAACTATATTTGGAATCTCACTTGAGAGTGCAACATCCTATTATGTGTTCAGCCTTTTAGTGCTATTTGGTGCCGCAGCAGTGTTGCGAATGGTCGTAGGTTCGAATTTCGGTTTGGGACTTATTGGCATACGCGACCAGCCAGCTCGTATGGAAGCGCTTGGCTATAACCCGTGGCTGCATCGGGTGATTACGTTCATACTCGGTGGCGCTTTTGCGGGGCTTGGAGGCGTGCTGTTTGCCAACTACAACCTTTTTGTCAGCCCTGAACAGATGCATGTTGGCTTGTCGGTGGATCTTTTGCTGATGGTGGTTTTGGGGGGCAGAGCGACTATCTATGGATCGATTGCGGGTGCGCTCGTTATCGTTGTGTTGGGGAATTACTTAAGCGGTTTCACCGATCGGTGGCACATGATCCTTGGTGCAATGTATGTGGTGGTAGTCCTTTATTTCGATCAGGGGTTTGCCGGTGCCGCACGGCGCTGCGTTGCGCTATTGAAGCGTTTGAAACCTATGGCATATGAGCGTGAATAAATGATCTGAGTGGCAAGACTAAACCGCGGAATTAGAGGACTAGTGTACAAAAATGAATACAGAGGCCATCCAGCACGTAGTGGCTCCAGATGTCGATGCACATAATGCGACTGATTGGGCCTTGGAAGTAAATAATCTATATGTGAGCTATGGGAAGTTGAAAGTACTTGAAGGCATTAATATGTCGGTCGCAAAAGGAGAGCGACAATGCATTATTGGGCCCAATGGTGCCGGGAAGACGACGTTTTTTAATACGATTGCTGGCGTTGTGCAACCGACTTCTGGCGCCATCCGTCTTGGGGGGCAGGATGTAAGCAGGCTCATGCCACGCCAACGTGCGCACATTGGCGTGGCGCGGACGTTCCAGCGCACTCAATTGTTCCCGCAGCTGACAGTCATGGAGAACTTGCTGCTCGCTATAGCAGCATTGGAGACACGACGCTTCAATGTGTTTCGTGGTGCTCATTCCTATGAGCAATCAAGAAGCCACGTCGAGTCCCATTTGACACACTTCGATTTGGGGATGGCAAAAGATCGGCTGGTAGGTGAGCTGGGATATGGTGAGCAACGTCAGATCGAGATACTCATGGCGATGATCCAGAATCCAAGCATCTTGCTTCTGGATGAGCCGACAGCTGGTCTTGCCGCAGCTGATGGAGGGATTGTGACCGAGCTATTGGACGAGTGCTCCGTGGAGACGACAATTATTATGATTGAGCACGACATGGACATTGTGTTCAAGTTTGCATCCCGGCTTAGTGTGCTTAGCGCGGGTGCGATTATTGCTGATGGTACTGTCGACGAGGTACGAGCTAACGCGACTGTTCAGAACATCTACTTGGGGACACAAGGATGATGCTTTCTATCGCGGGTCTTAATACCTTTTACGGTAGTAGCCATATCCTTCATAACGTCACGCTGGATGTGGATTCGACCGTTCCTACTGCCCTGTTGGGCCGCAATGGCGCAGGGAAAACGACACTTGTGCGATCTATCATGGGCTTTACGCCAGGGCGCAGCGGCACCATTCAATGGGATGCTCTGCCGCTGCATGACTTGACTCCGTATCGCATTTCCCAGGGCGGAATCGCGGTTGTACCGCAGGGGCGCCGTATATTCCAGTCTTTGACCGTATTGGAAAACTTGCAAATTGCAGGGCGAAGTGTAAGGCACAAAAAGCAGCGCCGGTTCGGGCTCTCCGAAGTCTTTGAGTTGTTTCCGCGTTTGAAAGAGCGATCCAGCAACTATGGCGATCAGCTATCCGGTGGCGAGCAACAAATGCTGGCTATTGGACGCGCGTTGATGACGAACCCTCAATTCATCCTTATGGACGAACCGTCAGAAGGGCTGGCGCCGATAATTGTTGACGCTTTGGTCGAGACGATCAGGCTATTGGAGAGCCAGGGTTTGGGAATTTTGCTCGTGGAACAGAACCTTTCTCTGGCATACCGTTGTGCTGAGCGTGCACACATCCTTAATAAAGGCGAGGTGGTCTGGTCCGGTGATATGGAGGAGGTCAGGGCCAATGATGAGCTGAGGCAAATGCACTTGGCGGTGTGATGGTGGGGTGTGTCAATAAGCGACGAGTGGTCGTGGCTCATGGCATTTTTGAGTAGGTGTACTGTTCGTAAACTTTTGATTCAACGAAATAGCAGTGTCCGAGACACGCCACCAGTTTCCCCTGAGATGATTTTGTTGGTTGTTTCACGTCGGGGAGCACAACATCTCTTGCGAGCCATGAGCCTGATTGACGATTCTTTTTGCAGTTTTTTCAACCAGATGGTTGGTTTGCGTGAACCGTGCGCGGTTTCGACTGCGCATGTTCGATGGGTGAGCGCCCGGCCGGCATTCACTACATCCAATCGACGAAAGTCTGGTTTAAAGCCGCTGCAATGAGTGCTCCAGGAGCAACGATCAAGTCTCGCGATAGGTATTGGCAACGAGTTGTTGCGCTTGGTTTCGCGGGATGGGTCATCATGTACGCGGATCGTTCAATCCTGTCTCCGGCGTTGCCTGCTATTCAGCAACAGTGGGATGTTTCCGAGTCAATCCTCGGTTTGATCGTTTCGAGTTTTTTCGTTGCATACGCCTTGGTACAAATCCCCGTGGGAATACTGAGTGATCGTCTGCAGAGACGGATGTTGTTGCTGGTGCCTGGATTCGTGGTAATAGCGTTGGGAGTGTTACTGAGTGGTAGTGCTTCAAGGCCCTCGTATCTGCTACTGGCGAGTGTGGTGATGGGCATAGGCCAAGGAGTCTACTACCCGATTCAGTTCTCGTTAAGTACTGAAAGCATACCGAAATCAAAACGAGCGTTCGCTACATCGATAATAAATTCGGGCCAAGCAGTTGGTATCACGTTTGGGTTGCTCCTCGCGGGGTTTATCGTGCCATTATGGGATGGCGCATGGCGCGTTCCTTTCTGGATAATGGCCATCCCGACGCTACTCGTTGGGCTCGCATTCGCTGTTGGGATTCGTCCTGATCGGCAGAATGTAGGTAATACGAATAACGACAGCAATGGTTGTGATGCAACGCAGCTGGACACCGGTAATGTGTGGTCATACAGGACGGCCTGTTTATGCGTCATTAATTTTTGTTCGAATTTCGGTTTTTTTATCATCCTGACGTGGTTGCCGTTTTATTTGGAGGTCGACCGGGGGTTTGGGACTGCCAGCGTTGGGTGGATTGCGTCTTTAGTCCCCTGGGCTGCCGTTGTTGGCGGACTGGTCATGAGCTGGATATCAGATCACGCACGGCATCGAAAGTATGTCGCCCTTGCGACGTTGCCGTTATGTGCATTGTCTTTAATAGCGATTCCTTTTGACTCGACACTTGTACTGTTCGCGGCGCTGCTCATTTACGGGTTGGTGGGAAAGTTGGCGTTGGATCCTGTGCTTATAGCGATGGTTGCCGATGGCATACCTAGTTCCTGTTATGGAAAAGTCTTTGGTGTTTTCAACTTCTCTGCGATGCTTGCATCCATTTCCGGGCCATATCTAATGGGATGGTTGTCGGCAAGTGCAGTTGGCATGAACGCAGGTTTCTATATTGCGTCAGTGCTGATTGGCATAGCGGCGATTCTGGTCATGTGCCTGCCTTCTGAAGCTGACGGCGCACGTTAACGAATAGAAAATCGCCAGCGCCGAGAGGTCAAAGTGCGCGTGCGATTGGTTGCCGCCGTGCATCGCCACATCGAGATCAGGCTTGCTATAGCGGCGCGGGTTGCCCCGCGCCGCCTAGTCATAGTGCTGTTGGGAGCGACCGTTGTCCTTAGTGCTCGGTTTCGTAATAGAAGTGCTTGGTTTGCATGAAGTCGTTCAGCCCTTCCTGGCCATGCAGCTTGCCGTATCCGCTGTCGCCGTAGCCGCCGGTTTCCGCTTCGGGGAACAGTCGGTTATGCGCATTGCGCCACACCGTACCAAAGTTCATTTTTGATGCCACGCGGCGAGCCTTGGTGCCGTCTTGCGTCCAGACGCTGGCGGCCAGGCTGTAGCGCGTAGCGTTGCTGCGACGAATGGCGTCGGCTTCGTCCTTGAAATGTTCAATGACCATCAGCGGCCCAAAGAGCTCGTCCTGAATGAATTTGGAATCCAGGTTTTCAACTTCGACCAGGCTGGGTCGGATGAATGCGCCTTTGGCCAGCGGACCCGAAGGAATCTCGCCCTTGAGCAGCACTTTTTCCTCGTGCTCCGCCTTTTCCACCAGCGCGGCAATGCGATCGCGGCTTTGGGTGTCGATCATGCTGCCCATTTGCGATTGAGGGTCGGTTCCAAGGCCCACCTTCACGTTCTTCAGGGCGGTGACCAGCTTCTGGCTGAATTCCTTGAAGAGCGGCTCGGCGACAATGACGCGCGCAATGGCGGTGCACTGCTGGCCGGCCAGAATCAAGCCGCCGTTGACGATGCCGGCAACGGCTTTTTCGACGTCGCAGTCTTCGAAGACGACAGCCGGAGCCTTGCCGCCCAACTCAAGCGAGAGCTTCTTCAAAGTGGGGGCGGACGCTTCGGCGATAAGCTTGCCGACGCGGCTGGATCCTGTGTAGCTGAGCACGTTGACGTCGGGCGATTCGGACAGATACTGCGAAAGGGCGGAGCCCGATTCGATGACGGAGTTGATGACTCCGGGCGGTACACGGGGGTCGTCGACCACGCATTCCAGCACCATGTTATTCACGACGGATGTCTGCGCGGCCGGTTTGATGACGGAGGTGCACCCAGCGGCCATAGCGGGCGCCAGCGAACGCACCAGCAAGGTTACCGGAGCATTCCACGGCAGGATAATGGCGGCGACGCCCGCGGGCTCGCGGTCCAGCGAGGAATAGCAGCCGGGTTCAACTTCCATGACGCGGCCGAACAGGTTGCGGGCCAGGCCGGCGTAGTAGCGCAGCTCGGAAACGCCGGCCATGGTTTCGCCCAATGCTTCGCGCCGCAATTTTCCGTTCACGGTTACGAGCAGGTCGGCGACTTCGTCCTTGCGGGCTTCGAGGTTGTCGGCGAATTGCAGCAGTACATCAGCGCGGATGCGCGCGTTCTCGCGCCACGAGGTTTCAAAAAATGCTTTTTTTGCAGCAGCGACGGCGGCCTCGATTTCGGCCACAGTGCCATCGCAGTACTTTGCCGCAAGTTCGGACGTGGCTGGG
The DNA here is from genome assembly GCA_004322135.1 of Burkholderiaceae bacterium. Taxonomy (GTDB): domain Bacteria; phylum Pseudomonadota; class Gammaproteobacteria; order Burkholderiales; family Burkholderiaceae_B; genus Eoetvoesia. The sequence goes on from SCSG01000045.1 coordinate 37,805, forward strand.
TTCAGGATATCGCCGGTTTTACCCGATCCAGTTAACGCAGTAATCCATTTTCCATTGATGTAATGCTTTGCTATGTTCATTGCTTCCACACTAAAAAATGATTTTTTTAGCAGGGGGTCAACCCTGCCGTGGGAGAAGGCCGCGGGCACCAATATTTTTAGTGTCCCGATGCCGCCGGGGTTCGTTGCAGGTCCTCGGCCTTGAAACCTGCCACGCTTTTATAACGACTGGATATCTCCAGTAGTTCGGCGCAGCTGATGAAGTCTTCAAGACGATTGAACGGCTTTCCGCCTGTCAGATCGTGAACCTCTTTAAGTATAGTATCTGGAGGCGCCACGCGGTTCTGCAAAACGACATCGCCGTTGGCCTCGACATAGGGTGAATCGGCAAGCCGGTATTCATGGTATTACATCCGATCTCAATGTATTATGGAAATTTGAATATGAAATGAACTAATAAAATAAAACTATGAATGTCTCGTTGCGGCAGATAAAGGCGTTTTTACAGGTGGCGCGTCTGGGCAATTTCACCCGCGCGGCTGACAAAATGCACGTCACGCAGGCTGGCCTGAGCATTATGATGCGCGAGCTGGAAGCGCAGCTGAATTGCCGGCTGTTCAACCGAACCACGCGCATGGTTTCATTGACGGCGGCGGGCGAGCAGTTTCTGCCCGTCGCCACCCGCATGGTTGGCGACCTGGAGACGGTTGCCGCGCAACTGGGCGAGCTCAACACCCAGGCGGGCCAAGTACTGAATATAGGGGTGACCCCTCTGGTTTCGTCCAATGTGCTGCCCATGGCCTGGCAGGCTTTTCGCGCGCGTTTTCCCGCGGCCAAGGTCAAGCTGGTGGATACCGACCCGCATCAGGTTCAGGCTCTGGTCGAAGCCGGCGAACTGGATTTTGGGCTGGGTGCGTTCTTCAAGGCGACGGCGGGAATCGAACTCACGCCTTTGTTCGATTATCAATTGATGTGGATAACCCTGGTGGGGAGGGCTCAGACGCGCGGCGAACCCAGTGTGCTGGCCGATGCGGTGCCCTGGTCGGCGTTGACGAACACGGAGCTGATTGGCTTGCCACAGGAAAACAAGATACAGCAATGGATAGAAAGCCATCTTGGCGGCATTGGCCGTGCGCACGAAGATCGGCCCACCTTCAATAATTTCGAAACACTGATCGCCATGGTTTCGGCGGGTATGGGTACAGCAATCGTTCCCTCTTATGCCATTGCCGCGTGCCGTCGCTACGGAGTGCGCGCAGTGACGCTGGTCGAACCGGCCGCGTGTCTGAGTTTTTATCGCATTACCAAACGCGGCCGCGCCGCCGCCAGTTTGATGGATGAATTCATCAAGGCGTTTGTTGCCGCTGTGCCTAACATGCCGTAACGACACGGTGGTGGCTTTGTTGGGCGTGGAGCGATAACGGACCAGCATGGCTGCATAACAAAGGATTCCTTTTGCGTACGTGACAATCACACTACCATTTCGTATGTCTAGAACGTACGCGTGGTTGGCTGGCCTGTCGGCGGTGGCATGTATACGAAGCAGCTAATGATAGGAGTTTTGTCATGTCGGTGTCGACACGGAGTCCAGTTGTTCAATGGCCTCGGGAGTTCAACAAGGTACCTAAGAGCGTTTTTTATCGAGATGACGTTTATCAGCGGGAGCTTGAACGTATATTCAGTGGGCCCGAATGGTTTCCTGTTGCGCACGTGTGCGAGGTTCCCAAGCCCGGAGATATCAAAGTTGCCAACATCGGCAGTGTGCCGGTAATGGTCGTGAATGGAAATGACGGAAAGATCCGAGTCTTTCTGAATAGCTGTCCGCATCGTGGTACGCAGTTGGCCACACAGCCACGCGGAAACGTTAAAACTATTGAATGCCCCTACCACAGATGGGGCTTCGATTTGTGTGGCAATTTACTCGGCGCGCCGGGGTTGACTGAGTTCAAGCCAGGGTTTCGCAAAGAGGACTACGGACTCAGACTCGTTCGTTCAGACGTGGTGCATGGAGTCGTCTTTGCGACCCTGAGCGCTGAGGCGCCGGAGCTGGTGCAGTATCTGGGGGAGACGATTCCCTATATTGCCAATGTGCTTGCTGACGGGCGCCCGCTGAAACTCTTGGGCTATCAGAAGGTTATTTATGATGCGAACTGGAAGGAATATGCCGACAACGAAGGGTATCATGCCCCGCTGTTGCATAGGGCGTTTCGATTACTTAAATGGCAGGGTGGGCAGGGCCTCCAGATCATGACTCCAAACGCGCATAAGGTCATAAGCGCAGACTTGCAGCATGTCCAGGATAACGGCTTTCTCGCCGATCATTCGCTTATCGAAACCAGAGACCGAGCCACAACACCAAAGTCGGTCATAGTCACCTTGTTTCCCCTCACTGCGTTCGTACGCCATCTGGACGTACTGAGCCTGCGGTATGCGATGCCGTTGTCCGCGGATCAGACAGAGGTTCAATACACCTATTTCGCACCGATGGACGATGACGAGGAGACGTTGCGCCATCGTATTCGCCAAGCCTCGAATCTCTTGGGGCCAAGCGGTTTGATATCCCTGGAAGATGGCGCAGTGTTTAACCGTCTGCATGTAGGTTCGCATGCTGGTGGTGTGGCCGAATTTCAAAAAGGAGTGCGAGATCCGATGTCTTTGCCAACTGAGCTGCGGCAAAACGATGAGGCCGGCAATTTAATGCGCTGGGAGCGCTACCGTTCCATCATGGGGTTCAATCGCGATGAGTAGCTTGACATTCTCTTTATTCCAGGATGGCAACCAGATATCTACAGCGCTGAATGAGTTGCAGCTCAGTTATATGAAGTCGCTGGACGATCAGAGCATGCGGGGTTGGCTCGACTGCTTTGCCGAGCAGGCCAGCTATATTTGTACTACAAGGGAAAATGTCGAACAGAATCTGCCGATCGCCTTGATGATGGACGATACCCGTGCGCGTATTGAGGACAGAGGCAGAGCTGTAGAGAAGGTTTGGGCGGGGACGTTCGAGGATTACCGTACTCGTCATTTTATACAGAACTTGAAGTATGTCGAAGTGTCGGAGGGCCGGTGGGCGGCAGAAAGTAACTTCATGGTCACGTGTACTACCACAAGAGGGGATATACGGTTGCTGGCAGCCGGTGTGTATATGGACGAGATCGTCTTGGTGGGCGCCTCGGCTAAATTCAGCAGCCGCAAAGCGGTGCTGGATGCGAGTACGACACCTCGCTACCTCGTCTATCCGATATGAACTTTCCCTAGGTGGGACAGTAAAGATTTAGCTTAGCGGCGACATCGGAAAACGGCGGTAGGCATGGTCACCCGTTCCAGGAATCTGGAAAGGATCTTCCGTATGACGATACTGTGTGATCATTATGACGCTGATGTCCTTATCGTTGGCGCGGGGCCTGTGGGCCTAACCTTGGCGCTTGATCTTGCTTCGCGCGGAGCGAGCGTCGTGGTTGTCGAAACACGAGGATACCTGACTCTTCCTAGCGTGAAATGCAACCATGTGTCGGCCAGATCCATGGAATATTTCCGGCGGCTGGGATTGGCACAAAAACTGCGAGCTGCGGGTCTGCCCGCCGAGTACCCCAACGACGTCGTTTTTCGCACCACCGTCACGGGGACCGAGATCGCACGCATTCCCATTCCCTGCCGTGCCAACCGCTATTCGGAAAAATCCAGCCTGGACGCCTGGTGGCCGACTCCCGAGCCACCGCACCGAATCAACCAGATATTTCTCGAGCCCATCATGCTGGAACATGCGTCGAAGCAGCCTGGCATAACGTTGCTCCATCGGACGCAATTTACCCATTTCGTGCAAGATGCGTCGGGTGTTGTCGCCTGGGTACGGGACATAGAGACTCGGTCCTTGAAGCAGTTGCGTGCTCGATATCTCGTAGGGTGCGATGGTGGGCGGTCTCAAGTTCGGCGGCAGATAGGTGCCAAGCTCGAAGGCGATGCTGTCATTCAGCGTGTTCAGTCCACCTATATCCGTGCACCACGTCTCGTCGACCTGAGCGCGGGAAAGCCGGCCTGGTATTGCTACGTCATGAACCCCCGCCGCTGCGGTGCCGTGATCGCCATTGATGGCCGGGAAACATGGGTCATCCACAATCATCTCAACGCGGAAGAGCCCGATTTCGAGTCAGTGGATCGCGACGAGTCGATACGACACATTCTCGGTGTCGACGCGTCGTTTCACTATGAGACAATCGCAAAGGAAGACTGGATCGGACGCCGCCTATTGGCAGACCATTTCCGAGACAGCCGCGTGTTCATTGCCGGAGACGCTGCGCATTTGTGGGTTCCCTATGCGGGATACGGAATGAACGCAGGTATCGCCGATGCTGTCAATCTCGCATGGGTTCTGTGCGCACACATGCAGGGATGGGCTGATGCCCGTATTCTGGATGCCTACGCCGCCGAGCGGCAACCTGTCACCAACCAGGTTTCGCATTTCGCTATGGATCATGCGCAGAAAGTCATGTCGGCGCGCAAGGCGGTGCCTGCCGATATTGAAAAGGACGGCCCGATAGGTGAGACTGTGCGCGCCGAAATAGGACGCCATGCCTATCAACTCAACGTACAACAGTTCTGCTGTGCGGGCCTGAACTTTGGATACTACTACACCGATTCGCCTATTCTGGTTTTTGACGATGAAACGGCGCCTTCGTATTCCATGGGCGATTTCACTGAATCAACGGTACCTGGATGCCGCCTGCCTCATTTCTGGCTGCGCGACGGTCGCTCGATCTACGATGCGCTTGGCCTGGGGTATACGCTGCTGCGCGTACGCCGGGCCCCCGATCCGGCCGGCTTGGCCACTGCCGCGCAGAGGGTCGGCATGCCGCTCGAGATTATTAATGTATCGCAAGAGAATCTGCCGGGAATATACCAGCATACGCTGGTACTGTGCCGTACAGACCAGCACGTTGCTTGGCGAAGTGATACGTTGCCATCCGATCTGTCCGCATTGATCGACCACCTGCGCGGGGCATTGCCACTGCAGCGGCAGAATATCCCTTGGGGTATGCACCGCATTGCATCTGCCGCCCAGATAGGCCCGCGGGTTGGTCGCCTGGAAGCCGGCAAGTCAATTTGATTGGGAAAACTATTTGTTGCGTATCAGGTCGGAAGCTTTTTCACCAATCATGATCGTGGGGGCGTTCGTATTGCCGCCCGGAATGGTGGGCATTATCGACGCGTCCGCTATACGCAGGTTCTCGATGCCGTATACACGCAGCTGTTCATCTACGACAGCCAGACTGTCCCGGCCCATTTTGCACGTGCCCACTGCGTGATGCGTCAACGTAACATTATGCCGGACGAAATCACCCAGTGCCGAATCCGAAGTACAGCCGGGTCCCGGGGCGTCTTCGGCAACGCCCAGCGCCTGCAGCGCATTCTGAGCGAAAAGCTCGCGGCCCATGCGTATGGCTTTCACCATCCTTGTCATGTCGGTTGGTTTCGAAAACAGGTTCAGCTGGATGAGCGGTGAGTCCAGCGGGTTCGTTGAGCGCAGCCCAACCTTGCCGCGGCTGTCGGGCCTTATCATCTGCAGCATCAATCCCAAGCCGTACGGTGGGCGGCTTTTCAGCTGGGGAAACCAGGGCTTGGCGTATTTGTCCAGAGCGAAGCACGAAAATTGTATGTCTGCCCTGTCCAGATCGGGATCCGAACGCGCGTATAGATGCCCCGCGCAACAGTTGGTAGACAGAATCCCTTTGCCTCGCAAAGCCCATTCAAGTGCTGACAAAGCAACTCGGTCGAAGCGCAAATACTTGAGAAATGTTGGTGTCCTGCTCGCGAAGTGTATCCATAGGCATGGGTGTTCGATCAAGTTGGATCCGACGCCTTGGAGTGCGACCAACGGCTTGACACCGGCAGCCATCAGCTCGGCGGCTGGCCCTATGCCTGATAGCATCAATAATTGCGGCGACCCGTAGGTCCCCGTGCTGAGTATCACCTCGGCGTTGGCACTGACACGCTGGAGTCTGCCATCCTGCAGGTATTCAACGCCCACGGCACGTGCGTCTCGGAGCAATATTCGGGTTGTGTGAGCCCCTTGAATGACTTTCAAGTTTGGCTTGCCAAGCACGGGGGCCAGATACGCCCGATAGGTGCTTGCCCTGCGTCCCTGGTTAGTCGTCAACTCGATGCGCGCGAAGCCCTCCGGCACGCTTCCATGATAGTCGGCGGTGATGGTGTAGCCTGCCTGGGCGGCCGCGTCGCGGTAGATGTCGTACATCAGCGATGTGTCGTCAGGTGAACTGACGCCCAGCGGCCCGTCGTTACCGTGATAAGGCCCACTACCGGCCCAGCTGTGCTCCATGCGTTTGAAGTAGGGGAGTACATCGTCATAGCCCCATCCTGCGGCACCTTGATGAGCCCAGTCGTCGTAATCGCGCCAATGGCCTCGTGCGTACACCAAGCCGTTGATCTGGGATGAGCCGCCAAGCGTCTTCCCACGCGGGACGGGAAGCCGGCGTCTGAATAGCTCGGGCTCGGGTTCGCTTGTGAAGTTCCAGTTCAGATCCGGCCTGCCCATCATCTTGAACAGGGCGGCCGGCATGTCTTTGAACCATCCTGTAGGCCGACGTCCAGCCTCTACCAGCAATACCGAACACGCGGGATCCTCGGAAAGGCGATTGGCGAGCACACAGCCTGACGAACCGGCTCCGACGATAATATAGTCGTAACTATTCAATCGAAAACCTTCATGTAAATCGTAGACGCTGTCGTCAGCCGATCGACGTTACAGCGCTACATGGCGATCCAAACGTTTTTGGTGCGAGAAAATTCTTCCAGCCCCTGGCGGCCACCTGTGCGCCCGTGCCCGCTTTGCTTTACTCCGCCAAACGGTATCGTCGAACAAAAGCAGAAGCCGTTGATCCAAACATTGCCCGCTTCCAGATCGCTGGCAACTTGGTGGGCTCGCTTCAGGTCACGCGTATGAACATAGGCGGCAAGGCCGAACTTTGTATCATTGGCCAGAGCAATTGCTTCTTCCTGAGTCTGGAACGGCATTGTGGCCAGGACGGGTCCGAAGATCTCGGTCTGCGCCAGGGCGCCGCGGTTATCCACGTCGGCAAACAGGGTTGGCTGAATGAAATAGCCCTCGGCGAGGTCGCCGTTCAGGCGCTGCCCTCCCGTGACCAGCTTCCCCGCCTTGGTCGATTGCGCCGACTTGATGACGCCCAGGATTCTTTCGCAAGCGGCAGCGCTGACGACTGGTCCCATCTGTGTATCGCTGCCCAGGGGATCGCCCAGAATCGTCGCGGACAACAAGTTCGAGCACCGGCTTACGAACTCTTCATAGATGGAGGACTCGACAATGATGCGCGTTCCAAGCAGGCAGCCCTGCCCGGAGATCGATGTCGCTCCGGACACCGCGTTCTGCACCGCTGCATCGATATCGCAGTCGGCAAACACCAGCCGCGCGGACTTGCCGCCCAATTCCAGGCCGACCGGAGTCAGGTTTTCGATCGCAGCCGCCAGTATCTTGCGCGCTACCGCCCCGCTACCCGTGAAATGCACTTTGTCGACGCCGGGATGACGGACCAGCGCCTCGCTTGCCAAAGGTGTTGCCGGAGCGATATTTATCACCCCGGGTGGAAAGCCCGCTTCCAACAAAAGCTCGCCGAACTTCGCCGATGAGTATGGCGCCAGCTCCGAAGGCTTGACGACCACCGTATTGCCGACGGCCAGCGCGGGGGCCAAAGTCGCGCCCAGTATATGCATGGGAGCATTCCATGGAATGATCAGCGCGACCACGCCATAGGGCTCGTACTGGACATAGTCGAACGCCGGAACAGGCCACGACTGATGCACTTCGCCGGTCGTTTTGTCCGCCCAGCCCGCGATATACCTGAACTGGTCCACGGCCGCCCCGAAATGCAGCCGCGCCTTGCTCAATGCCGCGCCGTTCTCGACGGTACCGATGCGCGCCAGATCCTCGGCGTTCTTTTCCAGTAGCTCGGAAAAACGCCACAGCAGGTCTCGCCGCTTGCCCGCCGACATGCGTTTCCAGGAAGGCAAGGCCTTGCGGGCGCATTGCACGGCCTGGCCGATTTCGTCGACACCGGCCATGGCCACATCCAGGGTGGGCCGACCGGTCGCTGGGTAGATGTGCTGGTATTGTCCGCCGCTGGAGTCGCGGCGCCAGCGCTCCCCGATAAGCAGGCCCGCATTAGGCAGAATATCGACGGGAGGGGGGGTGATTGCCATAATGTCTCTCTAATAACCAATTTTTTAAATTGCAAACGCGTGCACCACCCATGCATGGGTGGTGCGGCGATTCAGCCGGCCCCCTCACAATATGGCGGGCGCGGCGGCTCGTCCAGTTCAGGCGCTCACCGCCGCATCGCGTTTCGCCAGCTTCTTTTCGTTGGCCAGGCGCTCATCCAGATGCTGGTGATACAAAATGCGCGCCTCGTCGGACCGTATATCCACAAAATTTTCGTCGGGAAATTCGGTGGCGATCGCCTGCTGGTTTTCGCAAAACACCTTGTCTTCGAGCAAGGTGGGATATACCTGGTCGTATACAAGGTCGGTATTCGCCGGGTCATCTTGTCCAAAGCCGTTGGAAACCGAAAAAAAGTAATGGCAGCTCGTCTCCGTTTCGGGCACTATGCAATGTAACACGCGCATGCCGAATCCTCCTTCGCGATTGCCCGTTTCACGAGGCCTCTGCGATGTATCGACGCCACCTGTGAATTGAATGATCACGGACGGAGTAAGTAGCTCCTCTTCCTGCCATCGATCGATTTTCCCCGGAAAATCAATTGCCTTGGCGTAGGTCGGCGGGGGCACGCTGTCTAGCAGCCAGCGGGAATACTTAACACCCCTCGGCATCCGCTCGGTCTTCATGACGGCCTTGGAATGGACGTTCGTCGGCGTGCCGCCACCTATGGTCTTGGTATGCACATACGGCAAATGCGTCAAGTCCATGATGTTGTCTATCAACATCTCGTAGTTGCATTTGACGGGGATAAGCCCTTCCCTGTGCGGCCAATTCTTTACATCGCCATGGTAAGGGTAGTCGACGATCAGCGACAGATCGGCCTCGTCCGGATTCCCCATCCAGACCCAGACTATGGAATCTCTCTCGTGCACGGCATAGTAGTGCACCACGGCCTTGGCCGGTATGCGGTCCTGGCCGGGAATATGCACGCACTGGCCCTTTGCATCGAACACTATCCCGTGATAGCCGCACTGGATGCCTTCTTCTATGACCTTGCCAAGAGACAGCGCCACGCCACGGTGGCAACATCGATCCTGCAAAGCCGCCAGGCTTCCTGCGGCGTCGCGATACAAGACCATGGGCTCATTGCATATCCTTCGGGCCACAGGTGCGCTGCCGACCTCCGCTGCCCAGGCGGCCATATACCAATCATTCTTTAAGAACATCCCAGTCTCCTTATATTTATTACGAATCAGGATTTCATCCAGAACTGCTCGCGTTGTAAGTTACTACTACGCAGCAGGCTCGTCGAAGATCGGTTCGTTATGCCTACATGCCGCTTCCTTATGCTTGCTTGCCACCCAACCATAATGGGCCCGCATATTTCCATAACGATGCATCCCTTTGTGTCCGAGGTTGCGCATACGATTCTTTAAAAGCGATTCCGTAGCCATGCTGCATAGCGGCATGCGGGTCTGTCGAGACGCGCCGGGAAAATGCAGCCCTCGGTCTTCTGCTCCCTCAATACGCACTATGGCCGGGCCATAACTCACGGGTCTACCGCGATAACCAAACATTCTTTCTCTTTGATTAGCTCAAACCCTATGATGGTCGTTGACCAACTTCCAGGGTAGAAAGGTGGACAGCACGGTAGAGAAAGGCAAACTCAAGGTCGAGTTTTACTTCGATTTCATGAGTCCGTATGCGTATTTGGCACATCACAGGTTGCAGGCGTTAGCGGTGAGATACGGCTTCGAGGTGGACTATCGGCCTATTGACCTGATGCGGGCGAAAATTGCCGTGGGCAATACCGGGCCTGGGAATCGTGCGATACCGATAAAGCATAAGTATTTGCGACTGGATTTGCGGCGATGGGCAAATCGCTATGGCGTGCCATTTGTCCCGCCGTCTGGATATGGATCGCAAAGGCTCAATTGCGGAACTTTCTTTGCTTTGGATTTGCGGGTTGCCCAGTCATATGTCTGTGCGGCGTGGCCGCTGGTATGGGGGGATGGCGGGGATATGAACGATGACGCACTGCTTGCGCAGGTTGCGCTGTCAATGGGTTGGTGCCCGGAGGAGTTTTTGGAGTACGTCTCCAGTGATATGGCCATTGAGCGTCTTCGAGCGATGAACGAGGATGCCTTGAAGAAAGGAGTTTTTGGCGTGCCTACGATGTGCATCGGAAGCGAAATGTGGTGGGGGAATGACAGGCTTCACTTTCTTGAAGATTACTTAAAAGGGATTGAACAATGACGCGCAAAAGAAGTCGCTTAACCGCTGCCGACATTCAAGGCGCGTGGGTCATCATGCCTACACCGTCGAAAGAATCGGCATCCGACTGGCGTTCAGAGTCCACTGTGGATATCGATGAGGCGGTTCGCGCTGTGGAAGGGCTAGTCGCTGCTGGCGTTGATGGGATCTTGAGTTTGGGTACTTTCGGCGAAGGAGCTACGCTCACGTGGGACGAAAAGCGTGAATTCATGGGGGCCATGGTTGAGACAGTACGAGGGCGGGTGCCTTTTTTTGGGGGTACCACCACCTTGAATACACGAGATACTGTACGCCAGACGAAGGAGGCATACGATTTGGGAGTGGATGGCACCATGCTTGGCCTGCCTATGTGGTGCAAGATGGAGACGCCAGCGGCTGTGCAGTTCTTTCGAGATGTCGCACAGGCTGTACCCGAAATGGCGATCTGTATTTATGCCAATGTTGAGGCGTTCAAGTTCGAATATCCACGCGCTTTCTGGGCACAGGTATCTGAAATCCCTCAAGTGGTGTGTGCCAAGTATTTGACGATTGCGTCGTTATTTACAGACTTGAAGTTGACAAAGGGACGAGTCCGATTTCTGACTACGGACGGCGATCACTATGCGGCCGCGCGCATAGATCCGGAGCAATGTACTGCATTCTGGAGTAGCGGTGGCTCGTGCGGACCTTCCGTCACTGTGCGGTTGCGCGACGAGGTGCGTAGAGCAAAGCAAAACGACGATTGGGCCGTGGCAAAGCACATTACAGATGAAGTACGGGCCGCGATTGCACCAATGTTTCCCCGAGGCGATATCAAGGAATTCTATAAGTACAACATTGCTATAGAAAAAGCGCGTATCGACGCTGCTGGCTGGATGCGAGCAGGGCCGTGCAGACCTCCTTACCAGCTAACTCCCCCCGAATACCTTGAAGGCGCACGGCGTGCGGGCGAGTCATGGGCTGAGCTGGCTGTGACGTATGGCGAGGAAAGAAATGAGCATACACATGGTTGAAAAGGCTCTTTTTGATATAGCTGCGAACACCCAGAACGTGCGGGCATACCGGGGTGGGCCAGTGGACTACTTGAAGGCCTATAGGTTGGAGGCCGATGAGGTCGGGATGATAGAACAGATGGACGTTCGTGAGATGATAAACCGTGGTGTGAACCCTATGCTTGTAATGCGCGTATTTTCAGCTATTGAGGGTCGCGAGAAGATGCCCGAATATATGCGGCGGCTTCGGGAGGACTGACATGGCCTGTATCGTAGGAGGCTTTTGCCTGCCTCATGTCCCCTTGATAGCTGGTGCACCGGACGCGGTGCCGGTGGAAAAAGCGAAGAGGGTGCATGCTGGCTTTACTCATATCCGGAATTCGATAGAGCGACTGAATGCGGACGCGGTCATCGTCGTTGGGGATGACCATTGCGCTATGTTCAATCCCTCGTGCCAGCCCAGCATTCTCATAGGGATAGGGGATCTTGAGGGGCCGATTGAATCGTGGCTGCATATTCCACGCGAGCCTGTGCCGAACCATAGTGAGCTCGCGGAACATATCATGTCTTTCGGCTTCGAGAGCGGCTTCGACTGGGGTGTGGCCAAAACATTGGCGCTTGATCATTCGACCGTTATTCCGATTCATTTTGCTGTTCCGAAAGGATTGCCAGTCGTTCCAATATACATATCCAGTGGTATGGAGCCGTTTATCCGCGGTAAACGCTGCAAGCAGTTGGGTGAGATGCTTGGACGTGCGGTTTCGGCGTGGCCGGGAGCTGAACGAATCGTCATTCTTGGGACTGGAGGTATCAGTCATTGGGTTGGCATGGCCGATATGGGATCTGTGAATGAGGAATTCGACAGGCGGATACTCGGTTTAGTGAACAATAACGATGTGGATGCCCTGGTGTCCCTGACTGATCGCGAAATTATCGATCATGCGGGTAATGGAGCTTTGGAAGTGCGCAACTGGATAGTCGCTATGGCGGCCCTGCCGCAGGCCATACCGCGCCTTATTCTATACGAGCCTGTCGTGGAATGGATTACGGGCTTAGGCTTCGTGGAATTGGAGGTCGCGGCATGACCGATTTCGCCGGAAAAGGCGCGCTGGTTACGGGTGCTGGATCGGGGATAGGCAAAGCCATAGCTTTGGGTTTTGCTCACCATGGCGGTATTCCTTTAGTTACGGATCGCGACGAAAGCTTGGCCAGAGAAGTTGTTGCAGAAATAGTTGCGGCGGGTGGACGAGCGGATGCTATGGGCTTGGACGTGCGCGACACCGATGGAATCTGTGCCGCGGTTGAGGCATCGGTGGAGTTGGCTGGGCGGCTCGATGTTTTATTCAATGTGGCAGGCATCAACATTCCGAAGAACGTAGAGATGATAAATGAGGACGAGTGGCATTCGGTCATGGACGTCAATGTCACGGCTGTCTATTTGGCGAGCAAGTATTCGATACCGCATATGCGTCGGCGCGGTGGAGGAGCAATAGTCAATATTGCGTCTATTGCAGGGATCATGGCCGAGAATCGGTGCAGTGCATATAGCGCCTCGAAGGGTGCCGTGGTGCTGTTGACTCGCAATATGGCTATGGATTTTGCTGGCGATGGTATACGTGTCAATGCGGTATGTCCTGGCTCTACGCGGACCCCACGCACCGAAGGGTATTGGCAGAAATCCCCCATAGGAAAAAGCGAGATGGCCGAGATGTGCCCGATGAAGCGTTCAGCCGAGCCCGAGGAAATTGCCAGGCCCGCTTTGTTTCTCGCTAGTGCCGATGCTTCCTATATTACGGGCGCTGTATTGGCTGTGGATGGGGGTATGACGGCAGGTTTTGTTGTTCCCACTTTCGAACGCATGTAATTACGGAACCGTTGACCGGCGTGGGGTGCCGACCGGATTTGCTGGTTGCGTTTCGTCATCGTCTGGATGGCTTGGGTACTTTCGTCCCGCTTCGGGACATAGGGTGCGGATGCGATTGCGGGCAAACTTCGCGTGTGCCGGGTGTGGCGATGCCGCTTACTTTGGATTTATGAATTCAATAACTGTGTGGAGATAAGGATGAAACGTCTGACGTTATTCGCAGGTGTGGTGGCTTTGGCTTTTGGCGTGTGCAGTGCCGCGAATGCTGCGGATATTAAAATAGGATTCATTTCAGCCCTAACGGGTCCTAATGCCGCGGAAGGCATTCCCTACTTGAAGGCTGCTAAGACTGCAATCGATATGGTCCCGAGAGCTGGCGGCCATACTATTAAACTGATCACGTTAAATGATAATTCTGATATATCGCAGGACGTGCGTGACGCGCGCAAGCTGATAAGCGATGACAATGTTGACGTCCTGATCAGTGGGTCGAGCGTAGCGGGAAATTTGGCTGTCATAGCTGTGGGGCGAGAAACGGAGACTCCTCAAATAGTTATGTCTCCTGTACACCTTCCAGAGGAAAGGAGGGGTTGGACTTTCTCGGTGTCGCAACCAGCCTCGATGATGTTGAAGGGGGTCGTCGATGAAATGAGGCGCGCTGGCGTACATACGGTGGGCTTCATAGGATTCTCCGATGCATGGGGTGATCTTGCTTATTCAGAACTGGTAAAGAATGCCGCGGCCGACGGCCTGAAAGTGGTTGCCAACGAGCGGTATGCACGTAGCGACGTATCGGTGACTGGGCAAGTGTTGAAGGTGATGGCGGCACACCCCGACGCTGTAATTACCGGCACTGTGGGATCTGCCGCGGCGTTGCCGTATGTTGAGTTGGCGGCACGTGGCTATCGCGGGAAAATCTATGGTACGCACGGGAATGTCAATGCCGATTTTGTCCGTTTGGCTGGCAAATCGATTAATGGGCTGGTTGTGCCGGCTCCGCCTGGGGTGGTGGCCGAGCAGTTGCCCGAGAATAACCCCATACGTAAAGTGGCGCTGGCCTTTCAGCACAAATATAAGGAGGTTAACGGCGAGCCAGTGCGAGACACCTTTGCGATGCAATCGCAGGACGCGTGGCTGCTGATCGCCAATGCCGCATCCCGTGTTCCCGCCAGCCTGCAACCCGGAACAAAGGCTTATAGGGTGGCGTTGCGAGATGCGCTTGCAACGACTCGTAATGTTGTGGGGACGCTGGGGGTGTACGACTTTAAGCCGGGCGAAGTGTATGGGGTGGATACCAGAGCGCGGGTTATCGTGAAGCTTGAAAATGGCTCCTGGGAGCTGCAGCATTGAGTGTCGCCCGAGCTTGGTTGCGCTTGCCGGCGCAGCCACTGGTTTTGTACGCATTCGGCCAAATCGGCCGTGCTATAGTTTTGTCGATTTCAGGGTGGTAGGCCGACAAAGGAGTGGGCCTTTGCGTGTTTCGTTTGTAGGCCATTACGTCGGGAGTTCTGATGACGTTGACGCAATTGAAGTATTTGGTGGCCATTGTCGAACAGGGGTTCAACATTACGCATGCAGCCGCGGCGCTGTATACGTCGCAGCCGGGCATTAGCCGGCAGATTCGATTGCTTGAGGAAGAGCTGGGAATCAGTATGCTTGCGCGCAACGGCGGCCGCATCGTTGGCCTTACCGAAGAGGGTAAGCGAGTAGCGATGTCGGCCAAGCGCATAGTCAACGAGATGAGTAGCCTGAAGCTGATGGGCGAAGAGTTCCTGCAACAGGAATCGGGTAGGTTCGGCATCGTGACATTGCATTCTTTTGCTTTGTCCACGCTGTTGCCTGCCGTGGTTGGCGTCAGGGAGCGATATCCGGATGTCACGATAGACATCCAGCATGGCTCCGCCAGTCAGAGCTTTGAACTGTTGCGTGCAGGGGGAGTTGATCTGGCCGTTACCATTGACGAGGCGCCGGCTACGTATGGTTTGGTATCTCTGCTGGTCGGCAGCATACCGCGTGTGCTTATTCTGCCGCGTGATCATCCTTTGCTCGGTCGCGCTTCCATTGAATTGAAAGATATAGCTGCATATCCGCTTATTTTTCATCGAAGCCTCGTCAGCAGTGGCTGGTCCGTGATGCGTGCGTTCAAGGCACAAGGGATAGAGGTCAAACCGGTTGTCGAGGTGATGGACTCCAGCATCATCAAAGTGTATGTGGAGCACGGCGCGGGTATAGCTATTATCTCAGGGGCGGCTTACGATCCTCAAAGAGATAGAGGGTTGTGTTCCGTTGATCTTAGCCATATTGTTGCTCCGACTCCGCTCACGATAGTACTTGATCCGCTTCGTTATCTCCGTGGCTATGCTTACGATTTCATCGGGATGCTAGCGCCGGAGTGGACGAGAAAAAAGGTCGATAATGCGATCAAGGATGTGGTTTCTTCCCCAGTGTATCCAGGACACTGAGCGCGCGGCCCTCAATGTAAGCGTGTTACCTTGGTTCGGGCGGGCATGGGTATGGCAATCGTGCCCTTTTGCCGCGCCGCCGCCAGTTTGATGGATGACTTCATCAAGGCGTTTGTGGCGGCCGTACCCAGTTTGCCGTTTGTGGCCCACCAAGAGTGATTAATAAATTCTTACTATCAATTAATAAGTTATTTAAATTTTCTTTATGTGTGGGCACACTATCTAATACTATGACATCTAATGTTAGAAGTAGTAACCATTGCGCCGGCCGAACAGGCGGCGCTGGTCTATTTCCAACAAAATAACGGAGGCGGATATGAGGTTGCGCACAGTATTAAGTCAGGCGCTGGTGGTCAGTGCCCTGGGGTTTGCCATGACGTCGGTACAGGCCGAGGGCACACTCAAAATAGGTCTTGTGGCGCCGTTTTCCGGCCCATTTGCCGCGTACGGCACGCAAATGTATGACGGCATGAAAACGTATATGTCCCTGAATGGCGACGAGGTCGCGGGCAAGAAGATAGAGATCATTCGTCGTGATACCGGTGGCAGTGGGCCCGCATCCGCCAAGCGGCTGTCGCAAGAGCTGGTCACGCGTGACAAGGTTGATTTCCTGGCCGGATATGGCCTGACACCCGAGGCGCAGGCTTCAGGCTCTGTGGCCGAGGCGTCCAAGACGCCGATGATCGTCATGAATGCCGCTACGACATCCATCATGGACAAGTCGAAATACATTGCCCGGGTTTCACTGACGACGCTGCAAGGCGGTGACGTCATGGGTCGTTGGGCTGCCCAGGCGGGTATCAAGAAGGTCGTGACGATGGTGGCAGATTACGGCCCCGGTATTGATGCCGAGACGGCCTTCAAGAAAACCTTCACAGCCGGTGGCGGCACAATTCTGGATTCCATCCGTACGCCTTTGAACAACCCGGATTTCGGGCCGTTCATGCAACGCGCCCACGACCTGAAGCCGGATGCCGTTTTCGTATTCGTGCCGGCAGGCGAGCAAAGCATCAGTTTCATGAAGAATTTTCGTGAAAAAGGCATGAGTGCCGCGGGAGTCAAAGTCATTGGCCCAGGAGACGTCACCGATGACCACGTGTTGAACACCATGGGCGACGAGGCCTTGGGCGTCATTACCACGCACCAGTATTCCCAGGCGCACAATTCTCCCGAGAACAAGAAATTCCTGGCTGCCTATGCGAAGGTCAATCCGGATGCGGGTCCCGCCAACTTCATGACCGTAAGTGGTTACGACGGTATGGATGCCATCTATCAGGTGGCCAAGAAATTGAATGGCGTGATCGACGGCGACAAGGCCATGACAGTGCTCAGGGGAATGCACATCGACAGCCCGCGTGGTCCGATCACCATCGACGCCAAAACACGCGACATTGATCAGCGCGAGTACATCCGCGTTGTGGAACGCGTGGATGGTGTGTTGAGGAACGTTGAGTTCGAACAGTACCCCAACTCAAAAGGCGAAGATAAGTTCGAGTGCCTGATTCCCGAACTGTGCAAGAAGCTTTCAAAGGGTTAAGCACCGCGGTCTGCAAGCCGCCGGGGCGCTGATGTAAATGCGCTCCGGTAGTTGGCCGCTGCACCACGACAACTATAAAAAACAATTCAGTGGCTTTGCTCAGGGCAATGTCCGGCAACCGCCAGGCGCCATGCAACGATTGCTATAAAAAATGATCCAGCAGCCTGCGGCTGGCCTTGTCCAGCGCCGGCACGTGGCGAATAAGAAAATGCACGCCGTTGTGGTCGGCAATAAGAAGGGTCGAGGCCGAAAGCCGCCTGATGTCTTCTTCACCTTTCAGTATCAAATCGGTGGTACCCCGGTCCGTTTCGATGTGCCAGCGGCTGGGTGTGGCATAGCTTGATACGCTGATGATGTGCTGGATTTCGGGCGTGAATTCGCGGCTTGCCAGCTCTTCCCTGATAAGCTGCAGGACGTCGGGCGCGAGGTCGTCGGGGCCTTCTATCCAGACAAGTTCCGCGCCGTCCATTCCCACCAGGGCCAGGCCCTCTGCGGGGGCCGAAATGGGAAAGCTGCGCACCGGCAGCACCGGCACTTCACCGTATTCGGGTGTGGCAAGCAACAGGCGCCCAAAGGCGTCGCGCCGCAAGTGAAGGTTCTGCGTGCTCATGATGCCACCTCTTCGCTGTTCTCGTCGTCCCACGTGTTGTGGCTGGATTCAGCCGGCTCGCCGCGCGCCTGCGCCTGATACAGGCGCGAGTACGCGCCGTTCTTTGCGAGCAGGGTTTCGTGGTTGCCCACTTCGACGATTTCGCCGCGGTCAAGAACGACAAGGCGATTGGCCTGGTGCAGGGTGCTTAGACGGTGCGCAATAGAGATGGTGGTGCGCCCGCGTGTAAGGTTGTCCAGCGCCTTCTGGATCTCCTGCTCGGTTTTGGTATCAACAGACGAAGTCGCTTCGTCCAGGATCAGGATGCGCGGGTCGATCAGCAGCGCGCGGGCAATTGAAATGCGCTGGCGTTCGCCGCCCGAAAGCGCTTGCCCGCGCTCACCCACCAGCGAATCGTAGCCATGCGGCAGACGCAGGATGAACTCGTGGGCGTTGGCCGCGCGCGCCGCCGCAATGATTTCCTTGTGGCTGGCGTCGGGTTTGCCATAGGCGATGTTCTCGGCAATGGTGCCGAAAAACAGAAAGGGTTCCTGCAGCACCAGGCCGATATTGCGCCGGTACTCCGAGACGGGCAGTGAGCGGATGTCGACGCCGTCGATGTGTATGGTCCCTTCAGTCACGTCGTAAAAGCGGCAGATGAGGTTGACCAGCGTGCTTTTGCCCGAGCCGCTGTGCCCCACGAGGCCAATCATTTCGCCGGGTTCGATGTTCAGGTTGATGTCCCGGATGACCGCGCGATTGCCATAGCGAAAGCCGATATGGCGCAGCTCTATGCGTCCCTTGACCTCGGCAAGGTGCACGGGGTGAACCGGTTCGGGCACGCTCGACACATGATCCAGAATGTCGAAAATACGCTTGGCCCCTACCGCCGCCTTTTGCGTGAACGACACGATGCGGCTCATGGAATCAAGCCGGATGTAGAAGCGGCTGATGTACGTCAGAAAGGCCGTCAGCACCCCTACCGTGATCTGCTCGCGCGATACCAGCCAGATGCCAAAGCCCCACACGATCATCAGGCCGACTTCGGTCAGGAAAGTGACGGTAGGGGAAAACAGCGACCAGATGGCATTGACCCGGTCATTGATTGTCAGGTTTCGGTTATTGGCCTCGCGAAAGCGCCCCGCTTCGCGCCTTTCCTGGGCAAAGGCTTTCACGACGCGGATGCCGGGGATCGTGTCGGCCAGCACATTGGTCAGCTCCGACCAGATGCGGTCCGCGCGCTCGAAGCCGCGGCGCAGTCGGTCGCGCACCAGGTGGATGAGCCACGCAATGAACGGCAGGGGGATGAGCGTGACCACGGCCAGCCAGGGGTTGATCGAAACGAGAATGATGGCCGTCATGACGATCATGAGCACGTCGGTGGCGAAATCCAGCAGATGCAGCGAGAGGAAAATGCAGATCCGGTCAGATTCCGAGCCGATGCGCGAGATCAGGTCGCCTGTACGCTTGCCGCCAAAGTACTGCAGCGACAGCGTTTGCAGGTGCTGGTATGCCGCCGTGCGCAGATCGGCGCCTATGCGTTCGCTGACTCGTGCAAGGATGTAGGTGCGGCCCCAGCCCAGCCCCCACGCCACAACGGACGAAAGCAGCAATGCGCCCAAATATAGGCGCACCAACAGCCAGTCGATCGGCGTGCCGTTCTGGAACGGAATCAGTACGTCGTCCATCAGCGGCATGGTGAGGTACGGCGCAACCAGCGCGGCGGCGGTAGATATCAGCGTCAGCACAAAGCCGGTCAGAAGATGCACCCGGTACGGGCGCGCGAAGCGCCACAGGCGCAGCAGGGCCCAGGTGGAAGGAGGTTCGGAAACGCTGTCGTCACTGTCCGGTCCTTCGTCGTGGTCTGCGCCGACCCAGTCATACTTGTTGCCCGAAGCCAGCGCGCATTGGCGCTCGAATTGGGCAATAAGCCTTAGCGCCGCAAGGTTGTGGGTAAGCGTATGCCGCCAGCGGGCAAGGCGTGCGCGCGCATCCAGCAGCTCCAGCGTGCCAACGCCCGCGTGATCCTGTTGGCTTAGCGTCAGTCCCGGGCGGTAGGTCCATTCCTGCCAGTCGGCGTCGGGCGATACCTTGACCAGCAGGCGGCGCTGGGTCACGGCCAGCAGCCCCTGCGAAAATTGCAACTGCTCGTTCAGGTCCAGCTCGAGCCAGGCCAGGACGGTTTCGTTTTCCGCCAAATGCCGTTCCAGCGCAGGCAGCCAAAGGACCGGAATGTCGCTTGCCGCGGCATCCGCCTTAGTTGCTTCGGTAGTCATGGAATAAGTGCGGTATTTTTGGCACAGAAAACGTCAGTTGCGTGTAAGAAAGTATGGCCAAGCGAATAGTTCTTGCTTTGCGAGCAGGCTAGGAGTGTAATTTGTTTTTTTTGCGGCTGGCTTTGCAATTCTCTTCTCTTTGGTTGCGCCTGGCAAATGCGTTCATGTATTTCCGCTTCCGGTTGTAACTAGCACTTTCGTCCGAACTGTGCCTCCCCTCCTCATTCCAATAAATTCTTTCATCTTAAGATGAACAAAAAAGACATTGAATTCATAAAGATGCTGTCGCTGCGCGGGCCCAGCATCTGGGCGTACAGGCCGATTATCGAGGCATGGGTCGATATTGGTGGTCTGGAAGACTTCCCTTCCAACACCATTCCGGGGTTCTACGAGCGGCTGTCGTCCTGGCTGCCGACTCTGGTGGAGCACCGCTGCAGCGTGGGCGCGCGTGGTGGTTTTTTACAACGGTTGCGCGATGGCACGTGGCCCGCGCACATCCTGGAGCACGTCACGCTGGAACTGCAAAGTCTGGCGGGCCTGCCGGGTGGGCTGGGACGCGCGCGGGAGACACCGGTGCGAGGCGTTTACAGGGTCATCGTGCGCGCCTGGTACGAGCCGGTCACCCGGGCGGCGTTGTATGCCGCGCGTGATCTGGTCATGGCTGCGATTGAAGACCGCCCCTACGATGTGCAGGCGGCGGTGGACGAGCTTAGCGAGCTAACCGAAACGCTGCGTCTTGGCCCCAGCACTGACAGCATTGTCGATGCCGCCGACGACCGCGACATTCCTGCCATACGCCTTAGCGACGTGAACCTGGTCCAGTTGGGCTACGGGGCCGCGCAGCGGCGCATCTGGACCGCCGAGACCAATCTGACCAGTGCCATAGCCGAAGGGGTATCGCGCGACAAGGACCTGACCAAGACGCTGCTCAGCGCCTGTGGCATACCGGTACCCGAAGGCCAACTGGTCAAGACGGTTGAAGAGGCCTGGGATGCCGCCCAACAGATCGGCCTGCCTGTGGTGATCAAGCCCATGGACGGCAATCACGGACGCGGCGTGTTCACCAATCTGGCCACCTACGCCGAAATCAAGACGGCGTTCGACGTGGCGGTGGACGAAGGCAGCGGTGTCGTGGTCGAACGCCACATTCAGGGCGACGAACACCGGCTGCTGGTGGTGGGCAATCGCATGGTGGCCGCGGCACGCGGTGACGTGGCCTCCGTCGTGGGCGATGGGGTGAGCACCGTCGAGCAGCTTATTGAAAGCCAGATCAACGCCGACCCGCGCCGTGGGCGCGACGAGGATCATCCGCTTAATTTCATTCGCCTGGATTCTGCAGCTCGGCTGGAAATCAGCCGGCAGGGTTATGAGGCCGAGTCCGTTCCGCCAGTGGGCAAGACCGTGGTGATCCAGCGCAGCGGGAATGTCTCGCTGGACGTCACCGACAAGGTGCATCCGTCCGTGGCGGCCACGGTTGCCCTGGCGGCGCGTGTCGTCGGCCTGGATATTGCTGGCGTGGACCTCGTGGCCAACGATATTTCCCGCCCTCTGGAAGAGCAGGGTGGTGCCATTGTCGAGGTCAATGCGGGTCCCGGCCTGCTCATGCATTTGAAGCCTGCCGAGGGCCAGTCGCGTCCGGTAGGCGAAGCCATTATTGGTCATCTGTTCCCGCCCGGAGAAGCCGGGCGCATTCCGCTGGTGGGGGTGACGGGCAGCCATGGCAAGACCACGGTCGCGCGTATCGTTACCCGCTTGCTGCAGATCGACGGTCAGTCCACAGGCCTGGCATGCAGTGACGGCCTGTTCTTTGCGCGCCGGCACGTCAACAAGGAAGACAGCGCCAATTGGGAACAGGCACGCCGCGTGTTGCTGAATCGTTCGGTCCAGGCCGGTGTCATTGAAAACAGCAGCCGCGTCATTCTTACCGAAGGCCTGGCGTATGACCGCTGCCAGGTGGGCATTGTGACCAACCTGGATCCGGCCGACACGCTGCCCGACCTTTATATCACCGAGGTCGATCAAATTGCCAACGTGTTTCGCACACAGGTTGACGTCGTTCTTTCAGATGGTGCCGCTGTTCTCAACGCCGACGATGACAGGGTGGCAAACATGGCGTCGCTGTGCGACGGCGATATCGTGTTTTTCGGAATGGACGGTGAATCCGCGATCATTGCCAGACACCGGTCTGAGGGCCGGCGTGCGGTGTTCGTCCGCGGTGGCGTCATTGTGCTTGCCAATGGCCGGGTCGAAACACCCTTAACCGACGTGGCAGCCATTCCGCTTACCAAAGGCGGCACACAGCCACAACAGGTGTGCAATGTGCTGGCGGCCGTTGCGGCCGCGTGGGTGTTGGGCGTTGACGAAGCCCTCATGCGTACCGGCATCGAGACATTTGGCCTGGATATTGCCGGGGCCGAGGTCGTGCCCGACAGCTCCGCTCCCGCACTGGAAGTTTCGGTATAACACCTACGGCCTCGGTGATGACGGGGGTTTTTCATAAGGTCTTGCCTTCGCGGCGACGCCAATAAGGATACGCAGTTCATGGAAGTGTCACGTGTACGGGCTTTGCGCGGGCCCAATCTCTGGAGTCGCCGGACTTCAATCGAAGCGATCGTTTCATGCACCGATGCCGAGTGCGTCATCGATGCCATGCCCGGATTCGAAATGCGGCTGCGCGCGCGTTTCCCTGATCTGGACTTGCTGCGCCCGCTGAACAATGAACAAAGTTACTCGCTGGCGCATGCGCTGGGTTGCGCGGCGTTGAGCCTGCAGTCCAAGGCTGGGTGCGCCGTGTCGTTCCACCGTGCAACGCAGACGGTCGAAAAGGGCGTGTTTCAGGTCATTGTGGAATACAGCGAAGAAGATGTCGGCCGGCTGGCCTTTGATCTGGCTCAGGAGCTTTGCCTTTCCGCCATCGACGATACGCCGTTCGATCTGGTGGATGCGCTGGCGCGTCTGCACGAGATGAATGATGATGTGCGCCTTGGGCCAAGTACGGGCGCCATTGTGCAGGCGGCGGTAAGCCGCGCCATTCCTTATCGTCGTCTGACGCAAGGCAGCCTGGTGCAGTTTGGCTGGGGCAGTCGGCAGCGCCGCATTCAGGCCGCCGAAACCGACCGCACCAGCGCTATTGCCGAATCCATTGCCCAGGACAAGATCCTGACCAAATTGCTGTTGCACTCGGCCGGTGTTCCGGTTCCTGATGGACGCAGTGTGACGACGGCCGAGCAGGCGTGGAGCGCCGCTCAGGCAATTGGCGGACCGGTGGTGGTCAAGCCGCGCGACGGCAATCAGGGGCGCGGCGTGGCCGTGAACCTGCAGGGTCGCGAGCAGGTCATCGCCGCCTTTGAAGTGGCGTCGGAAATTTCTTCGGACGTGATCGTCGAACGCTATTTTCCAGGCCACGATTTTCGCCTGCTGGTGGTGGGCGACAAACTGGTGGCGGCGGCGCGGCGTGATCCGCCCCAGGTCATCGGCGACGGCAACCAGACCATAGGCCAGCTGGTCGAAGCCATCAATATGGATCCGGCGCGCGGCGAAGGGCATGGTTCGTCGCTGACCAAAATACACATCGACGACGAGATAGCACGGGCCACCATGGCGGCGCAGGGCTATAACGTTCATTCCATTCCCAAGCAGGGCGTGCTGGTGGCGTTGCGCAACAACGCCAACCTGAGCACCGGCGGCACCGCAACCGATATCACGGATCATGTGCATCCCGACTTGGCCGCCGTGGCCGTGGCGGCCGCGCAGATGGTGGGCCTGGACATCTGCGGTATTGATCTTGTCAGCGAAAGTGTGTTCGTTCCGCTGGATCAGCAGGTGGGTTGCGTTGTGGAAGTCAACGCCGCGCCCGGCCTGCGCATGCACCTGAACCCATCGTTCGGCAAGGGCCGGGCGGTTGGGGAAGCCATCATCGCCAACATGTTCCCCGACGGCGAAAACGGGCGCATTCCGGTTGTTGCCATCAGCGGCACCAACGGCAAGACCACGACTACACGGCTTATTGCCCATATCGTGGCCGGCACCGGATTGCGCGTGGGCATGACCAATTCCGATGGTGTTTATGTGAATGGCCAGTGCATTGACACTGGTGATTGCAGCGGCCCGCGCAGCGCGGGCAATGTGCTCATGCATCCGGACGTGGATGCTGCCGTACTGGAAACGGCGCGTGGCGGCATTTTGCGCGAGGGCCTGGGGTTCGATCGATGCAACGTGGCGGTGGTGACCAATGTGGGAACGGGAGATCATCTGGGCCTGAACTACATCTGCACGGTCGAAGATCTGGCCATCGTCAAGCGGGTGGTGGTTGAAAACGTGGCACCCGATGGCATGGCGGTGCTTAATGCCGCCGACCCCATGGTTGCGCCCATGGCCGAGCATTGCCCCGGCGCAGTCACCTTCTTTGCACACGACAGCAGCCATCCGGTGCTGGCCACGCATCGCGCCCGCGGCGGGCGTGTGGTGTTCGTGGAAGACGGCGCCATTGTGCTGGCCGAAGGCGGCAGCCAGATGCGCTTCGCACTCGACGAAATCCCCTTGACGCGTGGGGGCACGATTGCTTTTCAGGTTGAAAACGCCATGGCGGCCGCGGCGGCAGCGTGGGCGTTGGGGCTGGATGAAGGGGTGGTGAGAACCGGCCTGGCGACGTTCGTGAGCGACGCGGGGACGGCGCCCGGGCGCTTCAATGTATTTTCATTCAAAGGTGCGATGCTCATTGCCGATTACGGCCACAACCCCGACGCCATCCTCGCGCTGGTGCGGGCCGTGGACAGCATGCCGGCCAGGCGCCGCAGCGTGGTGATCAGCGGTGCCGGCGATCGGCGCGACGTGGACCTGCGTCGTCAGACGGAGATTCTGGGCGCGGCGTTCGACGACGTGATTCTTTACGAAGACCAGTGCCAGCGCGGACGCGCCGACGGCGAAGTCCTGGCGCTGCTGCGCGAAGGGCTGACGGGTGCATCGCGGACGCGTTTCGTGAAGGAAATTCACGGTGAGTTCCTTGCCATCGATGCCGCGCTTGAACGCCTGGAAGAGGGCGACTTGTGCCTGATTCTTATTGATCAGGTCGAGGCGGCGCTGGAATATATTGCACGGCGTGCGCAGCCCTCCCGGCTTGAAGGCGTTGTATAGTCAGGAAGGTGTTGCGCGGCATTGGGTGAGTCACGGCGAGTGCCTTCCGTTGGACGTTGCGCGCGCAATGCCCGCATACAGGAGAACAGCATGAGGCAATTTTTTGTGGCCGGCGCGCTGGCGATCGGTCTGGTGGGCGTTGCGCACGCCGACGACGCGGCACTCAAGGCCGCCATAGCCAGTAGCCAGCGCACGCCCGCCTACGTTCAGCGCGACGGCGCGCGTCATCCATATCAAACCTTGACGTTTTTCGGCATCAAACCCACGATGACGGTCGTGGAATTGTCGCCGGGGGGCGGTTGGTATACGGAAATTCTGGCACCCTACCTGCGCGACAAGGGCAAATACATTGCGGGCTCCGCGTCGCCCGACTCATCGAACGAAGAACTGCGCGGCTTTGCGTTGAAATTTCAGAAGAAAATGGCGGCGGATCCCGCACGCTTTGGCAAAGTGAAGGTTGGGGTTTTCGAGCCGCCCGCGCATCTGAATTACGCGCCACCTGGAAGTGTGGACATGGTGCTGACTTTCCGCAATATTCATAACTGGATTGCGCTGGGTCACGGCGAGGCGCGCAAAGTGTTCAAAAGCGCCTATGACAGCCTGAAGAAGGGCGGCGTGTTTGGCGTGGTCGAGCACCGCCTGCCCGCCAGCATGACGCAGGACGCAACGGCCGGTACGGGTTATGTGCACGAGTCGTACGTGATCCGCCTGGCGGAAGACGTCGGCTTCAAGCTTGCGGCAAAATCGGAAATCAACGCCAACCCGAAGGACACGGCCGATCACCCCAATGGTGTGTGGGCACTGCCCCCGACGTATCGCAACAAGGACGTGGATCGCGCCAAATACAAGGCAATAGGTGAAAGCGATCGCATGACCCTCAGGTTCGTGAAACCCTGAAGTACGACGTGCTTGCATATTGATTTGCCGCGATATTGGCAGTAAACCTGAAAACAGGCTGGTTTGGCGTTGGGTATGATTAGACCGTGTGGCGATGGCTGCCGCGCGGTAAAAGGGGTCGCGTTATGGAAAATATCGATCTTATGGTCTTGCGGACCGCGCGCAACTGGCGCGTGGCGGGCAGGCGCGCGCTCGTGGCGACGGTTGTGCGCACGTGGGGGTCGTCGCCTCGGCCCATAGGCTCAATCATGGCGCTGTGCGAAGACGGTACGGTGGTCGGGTCGGTGTCGGGCGGCTGTATTGAAGACGATCTTATCTACCGTTATACGCAAGCCTACGCGGGCGGCAGCAACCGCCCCAACATGCCGGAGGGCAAGCCGGGCTTTCTAAAGTACGGCATCAAGGCCGACGAAGCGCATCAGTTCGGGCTGCCCTGTGGCGGCACACTGGAGCTGCTGGTCGAGTACGACCCCGACCCGCAGGATCTGTCGCAGCTGGTGTCGGCACTTGAAGCCGGCAAGCTCATGCGGCGCACGGTGCGGCTGTCCGACGGCAAAGTGCTGCTGGCGCAAACCGATCAGCCTTCTGAACTGTATGTTTCGGATACCGAGCTCGTCAATACGTTCGGCCCGAAATATCGCATGTTGCTCATCGGCGCAGGTCAGCTTACGGAATACGTAGCCACCATGGCCCTGTTCAACGGCTTCGAGGTTACGGTGTGCGACCCACGTGAAGAATACCGCAGCACGTGGTCGGTGGCCGGGGCCAAGGTGGTGTCCGAAATGCCCGACGACGTCGTGCGTGATTTCAAGGCCGACCGCCGCACCTGTGTTGTGGCGCTCACCCACGATCCCAAGCTCGACGACCTGGCGTTGCTCGAGGCGCTGGAAACACCCGCGTTCTATGTCGGCGCCATTGGCTCGCGCAGCAACAGCGACTTGCGGCGCCAACGCCTTATCGAATACTTCGATCAGACCGAAGCATCGCTTGCGCGTCTGCGCGGCCCCATCGGCATTTACATCGGCAGCAAGACACCGCCCGAAATCGCGGTAAGCCTCATGGCTGAGGTGCTGGCGGTAAAAAATGGCGTAACGCTGCCGCGCGACATGGACGTAACCTGGGCCAAGAACGAGCACGGCGTGCCATCGTCGGGCGCCGATCAGGTGTGTGCAATTTAGTGTCCGGATTGCGTAGTTTGAGCGCTTAAATTCGGATGCGTGGCGAGATCAGGCGCCGAAGTTAAGGATCCGAACTGGCAAGGCAGGACACTGGTTAGCCCAGCCGCGCAACCGCTCCCGTCATTCAGGTATTTCGTCTGAACGCAGCCAGCCCGTCAGGCTCCAGCGGGTCTGGCGGCACGGCAGAACGGCGTGTGGGATCAGCCCACTGCGAAACACCACCAGGCGCGCGCCCATGGGCGTGACGCGGCGCGTTTCCAGATCGGGGTTCTCGGGTTCATACAGGCAAAGCTCACCGCCGTTTATCGGGTTCCATTGCACGTTCAAATACAACACGATGGATATCTTCCGGTGATCGCTGTCGCGATGCTGGTCGATGTGTTTCTTGTAGCCCTGGCCCGCGCCATAACGCGCAAAGTGAAACTCCTGGCTGCGCAGGCCAAGATGGTAGCGCTTGCTCAGGTCCTCGCGAAACTCGGCCATCCACGCAAAAAATGGATGGCGTGCTTCGGGCGATTTGGGCTGGATCCAGTAAATAGTATCGCCGCGGATGTCGGGCCGCCGCGCATCATTTGCGCCGCGTCCAATGCCTGCCATGTGGAAATGCCCGTCTTCCCATAGCTGCCAGCCTTGCATAAGCAGGGTTATTTGCCACGACATGGGAATGACAGAGTCGGAAATAGCCCAGCCCTGCTTTTCCAACGACTGGTATATTTCGTCGTAGCGGCTCATCGCGTCCATCCTTCCAGAACAAAAAACCTTGGCTTAAAAGAAGATTTTACCGTGACGCCCACGCATCCACTAGCTGAAGGCGTTGGGCAACAGGAACATGAACGCGGCCACGGCAGTTGGCACGGCGGCTGCCGCCAGAAGCTTCAGCGGAGAGATCGCCCCGCTGGGGAAGTAGTTTTTCAGGATGGAAAACCCGGCCGGGTTGGGTGCGTTGGCAATAACGGTCAGCCCCCCGCCGGTGACTGCGCCCGCCACCAGCATATAGCGCCACAGCTCGTTGGTGCCGTCCACCAGCGAGCCCAGGTACGTCAGGGCGGCGTTGTCGGTAACCGCGGTAAGTGCCGTGGCGCCCCAGTACAGGACAATTGGCGAAAGCCCCGCCAGCAGATCCTGCAGCCACCACTTTTGCATGCCTCCGAGCACCACCAGGCCCGCCAGAAAGAAGCCCACCATCAGGCCTTCGCGAATCAGCAGGGGGTCCTGGTGGCGATCGTAGGCATGGGTGTAGCCGATGAACATCAGAAGTATGGCCAGGAACACGATCGCGTGGTGCGCACCCAGAACGATGCCCACGAGGCACAGAAGGTGGACGAACGTGACGTAAGGTGAAACGGGTGGGCGTGAGTCGCCCCTGGCTCCGCCGATTTCTCCGGCCAGCAAATACTTGCGGCATACGAGAGTAAGCACCGCGGCGTTCAGGCACACCGCCGCGGCTGCGCGCCAGCCGAAATGCGTGGCCATGAACGCCGCGTCCCAGCCGAACGTCTGCGCCACCATCAGCACGGGTGGCGCCGCGAAGGAGGTAAGCACGCCGCCGATGGAGATATTGACGAACAGTACACCCAGCGTCATGTACTTGAAGCCAACCTGCTCGGGGCGCCAGAAGTACGCGTCGCGCAGCATCAATGCGGCGACAGTCATGGCGGCCGGTTCCGTAATGAACGAGCCCGACAGCGGCACGATGGACAGGGTAATGAAAAACGTGGCCAACTCGGTACGGATGGGTGTGAGGCGGGCCAGGATGCGTACCAGCTGGTTCACCAGCTGAATAATGGGCCGACTGGCCGCCACCACCATAATGGCGAACACGAAGGCCGGCTCCGTGAAATTGCGTCCGTCCAGGTAGGCGATGGCGCTGTCGGCGCCGCTTAACAGCGCCATGACGACAAGCATGACGCCCGCCCATACGCCGAACACCACCTCCACTTCGCTCAACATGTGCCACAGGCCCGCATGCCTGCCCTTTCGATTGGCCATGCCCGCGAACACGGGGACGGAAAACGTGTGAACGATGGCAATGACGAACAGCGCGGTGGCAATGACTTCGATGTGGCTGGGCATGCGGGATAACCTTCGCTGGATTATTGAATTATGGAATCAGGCTGCCCGCCAGTGCGGCCACGATAAGCAGCACACCCACCAGCATGTTTGCGCGAAACAGCATGAAGTTGCGATCGGGCCGTGCAAGACTGAATGTCGCCATTTGCCAGACGAAATGACCGGCAATGATTGTGATGACGGCAAAATAGCCCCAGCTCATACCAATGGCCGCACCACCATAGACCCAAAGCGCAATGGTGGCGAGGTAGAACCCGCTGATCCACGCCTTGCCGTTTTCCGCGAACCGCATGGCAGTCGACCGCACTCCCAGGCGTAGATCATCGCGCACATCCACGTAGGCGTAAATCGAGTCGTACCCTACCTGCCACAGCACCGCGCCCACCCACATGGCGATGCCTGCCAGGGGTACAACGTTCTGAGTGTCGGACCAGGCCATCAGCATTCCCCAGTTGAAGCCGATGCCCAGCACCACCTGCGGCCAGTAGGTAAAGCGCTTGCACAGGGGATAAACCACCACGATGGGAATGAGCAGTACGGCCAGCCAGCGGCTGTACGCGTTAATTGCCAGCAGCAGCAGGGCGCACACAAGCAGCTGCCCAAGCAGGAAGAACAACGCCTTCTTCAACGTAAGCTGGCCGCTCGTCAGTGGCCGAAAGCGGGTGCGTTCCACCTTGCTGTCGATGTCGCGATCGAAAATGTCATTGATTGTGCAGCCGACACCGCGCATCAGCAATGCGCCTAGCGAAAAGATGAATAGGCGCCACAGGGTCGGCCATCCGTCCGCCGCCTGCACCAGCGCCGCCAGGCAAGGCAGCAGCGTGAGCCAGGTGCCTATCGGGCGATCAAGCCGGCAAAGCCTGGCATAAGGGCCCCAGGACCGCGGCAGCCATTTTTCGACCCAGTCGTCGGGCCGCATATCGGACAGGTCGGGGTAGCCCGGTTCGTCCGGCGGATCGAGGTCGTGACGGGGACTGGCGTCTTTGAGGGGGCGTTCTTCAGGCACAGCGGCTTTCGGAATAGTGCAACGGGAAATAAGGCATGCAATTCAACGGGCAAATGGACGGATTCGGCGCCAAAAATGGCAGCATCCGCAATCAGGCCGGCAAAGTCGAACTATAACCTCTGGACGCGGTGTGTGTCTGGTGGCACGCGGTTCACGGCGCAAGAGTGCTGTGGCCCCTTTGCTCCAGCGTGTATGCGCCTTGCCGCGCAAAATGGCAATAGTCGATTCCACGCCGCCTTTGCCTTCGCGAGCATGCACCTTGTGTTCCTTGCGTTTGTCCCCACATAAAGTACGAAGATTCCCTGCCTGGCGCGATGGGTTCCCACGCCCCGGCGGGGAGGCCTTGCCGCGCCTTCGATGCCCACTGGCAAAAACAGCTAAAATCTAGCGTTGGCAAGATATTTTATAAGTCTGATCGGCCGAATTACGGTCGTGTTGCCTGCGGCGGGCCAAACCACCGCCATGACCTGAGCGGGCCCTGGCGCAGGCGGCGTTGCATCAGGCGACTTTCTTGGGGTTTTTTGTGCCTATTTATGTTTATCGGTGCAGTTCTTGCGGGCATACGCAAGATGTGCTGCAGAAAATGTCTGACCCTCTCCTGACCATTTGTCCGGAATGCAAGCACGCCACTTATAAAAAACAAGTTACCGCTGCCGGCTTCAAGCTTAAGGGTTCTGGCTGGTACGAAACCGATTTCCGCAATGAAGGCAGCCCGCCCAAAACGTCGGGCACGTCTTCAGGTTCGGCTGCGGCATCGCCAACGTAAGGGGTTGAATGCGCTTTTTTAAACGCTACTTTATCACCGGGCTGCTGATCTGGATTCCCCTGATCATTACAGTCTGGGTCATTACTCTGGTCGTTAACACGCTGGAAAGCGTTGTGCCAGAGTTCCTGTCGTCGCGGGCGCTGTTTGGTGTGCAGATTCCGGGCTTTCCGGTTGCGCTGGTGGTGCTGGTGGTGTTCCTCAGCGGTCTGCTGGGCGCCAATTTCATCGGCCGCGCCATGGTTGACCGGTGGGAGCACCTGCTGGGGCGTATTCCGCTGGTGCGGTCCATCTACAATTCGGTCAAGCAAGTCAGCGACACAGTGCTTTCGCCCAATGGCCAGGCCTTTCGCGAGGCGGTTCTGGTGCAGTTCCCGCGTGATGGCTCGTGGACCATTGCCTTTTACACCGGTGCGCCCAGCGGCGAAATCGCCGAACGGCTGCATGGCGATTACATCAGCGTGTACGTGCCCACTACACCCAACCCCACGTCGGGCTACTTTCTGATCGTGCCGCGCGACGATGTCAAACAGTTGGACATGAGCGTTGATGCCGCCCTGAAATACATTGTGTCGATGGGTGTCGTAGCGCCGCCGCCAGGGAAATTCACTGCAGACGATATCCAGCCGGTGGGCCAGACCGGTTCGCTGCCCCACGACATCAATCCGGACGCCCCGTCGTCCAGCCCGGGGCAGCCCTGAAGTTTCAAATCAAGCCTTTTATATACGGAGTATTTGTTCATGCGTACCTGCTATACCGGCGAGGTGAGTAAGAATCACCTGGGCCAGACAGTCACTTTGTTTGGCTGGGTTCACCGTCGTCGCGACCACGGGGGCGTCATCTTCATCGATCTGCGTGACCGTGCCGGCCTGGCACAGATTGTGGTGGACCCTGATGATGCCGCCATGTTCGCCATGGCCGAACGCATCCGCAACGAATTCTGCATACGCATAACAGGCCTCGTGCGCCCGCGCCCCGAAGGCACCATCAATCCCGACCTGGCCTCGGGCGAAGTCGAAGTGCTTTGCCGCAAAATCGAAATCCTCAATCCGTCGGTGACGCCGCCCTTCCAGCTGGACGACGACAACCTGTCCGAAACCACGCGCCTGACGCATCGTGTGCTGGACCTGCGCCGCCCGCAAATGCAGCGCAACCTGATGCTGCGCTATCGCGTTTCCATCGAGGTTCGCAAGTACCTGGACAACCTGGGCTTTATCGACATAGAAACGCCCATGCTTACCAAAAGCACTCCGGAAGGTGCGCGCGACTATCTGGTCCCTTCGCGCGTGAACCCGGGAGAGTTTTTCGCCTTGCCGCAGTCGCCGCAGCTGTTCAAGCAGATGCTGATGGTGGCGGGGTTCGACCGCTATTATCAAATCACCAAATGCTTCCGCGACGAAGACCTGCGTGCCGACCGGCAACCCGAGTTCACGCAGATCGATTGCGAAACGTCGTTCCTGAACGAACAGGAAATCCGCGATATTTTCGAAGGCATGGTGCGTCATATATTCAGCGTGGTGCAGGACGTGCATCTGCCCGCCAAGTTTCCTGTCATGACCTGGGCCGAGGCCATGCGCCGCTATGGTTCCGACAAGCCCGATCTGCGCGTCAGGCTTGAGTTCACCGATGTTTCCGACCTGATGAAGGATGTGGATTTCAAGGTGTTCGCAGGTCCAGCCAACGATCCGGAATGCCGCGTCGTGGCCTTGCGCATTCCGGCTGGCGGCGCCATGCCGCGCAGCGAAATCGACGCTTACACGAAGTTTGTGGCGATTTACGGCGCCAAGGGACTGGCCTACATCAAGGTCAACGATGCCTGCGCGATCCCCGAGGGATTGCAATCGCCCATCGTCAAGAACATTCATGCCGCCGCACTGAAGCAGCTTATTGAACGCACCGGTTCGCAAAACGGCGACCTTATTTTCTTTGGCGCGGGCAAGGTGAAGATGGTGAACGACGCCATCGGCGCGTTGCGCGTAAAAATTGGCCTGAGCGATTTCGGCAAAGAGCACGGCCTTTTCGAAGCTGGCTGGAAGCCGCTGTGGGTGGTGGACTTCCCGATGTTCGAATACGATGAACAGGAACGGCGGTATTCTGCGGCGCATCACCCCTTTACCAGCCCCAAGGATGGCCACGAAGAACTCCTGGAAACGGATCCTGCCAAGGCTTTGGCCAAGGCTTACGACATGGTGCTGAACGGGTCGGAAATTGGCGGCGGTTCGGTGCGCATTCATCGCGCCGATGTGCAAAGCAAGGTATTCCGGGCGCTGAACATCGGTCCCGAAGAGGCGGCCGAAAAATTTGGCTTCCTGCTCGATGCCCTGCAGTATGGCGCCCCTCCGCATGGCGGCGTGGCCTTTGGGCTGGATCGGCTGGTCACCATGATGACCGGCGCGGAATCCATTCGTGAAGTCATCGCTTTCCCCAAGACACAGCGCGCCCAAGACCTGCTTACACACGCGCCTTCCGCAGTCGATGAAAAGCAGTTGCGTGAACTGCACATTCGTTTGCGCACTGCCGAGGTGAAGTAAGGTTTAACGTTCATAAGGGGGCGAGCCGTGTCAGTCCTGCGGATTGTCAGCTACAACATTCATAAAGGCCGGTCCGCGACCGGTGCGCACGAATCGTTGTCAGACTTGCGCCTGGGGTTGTATGGCCTGCGCCCCGACCTGCTCTTCCTGCAGGAGGTACAGGGACGCAACGAACGCGATTCCATTCTGGACGCGCAGCACGAGTCGCTGGCCGCAGCGCTTGACATGAGCGTGGCCTACGGATGCAACGCCGTGCACGCGCAGACCGACCACGGCAACGCGCTGCTGTCACGCTACCCCATCCTTAGCTACGAAAACCAGGACATCTCCGACCATCGGCTTGAGCAGCGCGGCCTGCTGCATGCGACGATACTTGTAGACGAGACGCCGGTGCATTGCGTTGTGGTGCATCTGGGGCTGCTGGCGGCGGGCCGTTCACGCCAGATCAGCGCAATCGTCGATCGCATCAAGCGCCTGGTTCCGGCGCAGGACCCGCTGCTGATCGCGGGCGACTTCAACGACTGGAACAATCGCCTGGCACCGCAGTTCGTGCGCCAGCTTGGGCTGTATGAAGTATTCTCCGCCTCACCGCACGGCCTTAGCGCGCGCCAGCTTCCGCTGAGCAAGTCAGTGCGCAATCTGGGGCGCAGCCTGCGGTCATTTCATCTTGCCAAGGCGCCAGCCGAGTTGGTGTTCGAATTAGGTATCAACGGCGCGGCACGGCACACGCTCCCGCCACGCACGTTTCCTTCCGCGTTTCCCTGGCTGCGGCTCGACCGCATTTATCAGCGCGGCTTTGCGGTGCGCAAGGCAAATGTGCTGCACGGCCACCCGTGGAGCCAGCTGTCCGATCATGTCCCGATTCTTACCGAGCTGGAGTTGCCTTAGTCCGCAACCCCCGGTGTCCTTCAGGTGTGGAGTATGGCGCGCAGCAAACCACATTGGCACGATGGCAATCAAATAGAACTTTTGCAGAACGGCGAACAGTTCTTCCCCGCGCTGTGCGCAGCTATTGACGCGGCGCGTAGCAGCGTTCATCTAGAGACCTACATTTTCGAGCTCGACCGCACGGGCCTGAAGGTGCTGGACCACTTGCGCGGCGCCTGCGAACGCGGGCTCAAGGTAAGGGTGGCGCTGGACGGCTTTGGCTGCTTCGCGACGGCGCCGGAGCTTACGCGCCGCCTGAGTGAAATGGGGGCGATCTGCCGCGTTTACCGTCCCGAGCCCAGAGGTGTGAGCCGCTACCGTATTGATCCTGCGCGTTTGCGGCGGCTGCATCGCAAGACGGCCGTCATCGATAGTCGCCTTGCCTTTGTGGGCGGCATCAACATCATCGACGACTTGAAGGACGTGCCGAACGACGGCGTTGGCCCGAGGCCGCGTTTTGATTTCTCGGTCCGTGTGCGCGGTCCGGTTGTACTGGATATTGATCATGCGCAGGACGTCCTGTGGCTGCGCCTGGCGCGGCATACCCGCCACGATGTACACCACACCTATCAACGGGTGCGCGACTGGTTTTCCCGCCGTCGGGCGTTGCGCTCGCGCACCATACCGCGCTTCCAGCCGGGCATGCGTGCCGCGCTGCTGCTGCGCGACAACATCCGCCACCGCCAGACCATTGAAAATGCTTACCTGCGGGCCATGGAAGGCGCAAGCAAAGAGATCCTTGTAGCCAACGCGTACTTCTTCCCGGGACACCGACTGCGTCAGGTGCTGGCACGTGCGGCAGCGCGTGGCGTGCGTGTGCGGCTGCTGTTGCAGGGTCGGCAAGAATATTTTCTGCAGTTTCGCGCCACCCGCAGCATGCACCACGAGTTGTTGAAAGAAGGCATAGAAATATACGAATACATGGCGAGCTATCTGCATGCAAAGGTGGCGGTCGTCGATTCCTCGGCCACGGTGGGTTCGTCCAACCTGGATCCCTTCAGCCTGCTGCTTGCGCGCGAAGCCAATATCGTCGTGCACGACGCCGCGTTCGCCGCCACGCTGCAGGCGGCGCTGGAGGCGGAAATCGACGCCAACACCACCTGCGTCACGCTGCAAAGCCTGCAGCGGCGTGGCTGGGTGGAGCGGACCATCGACGCCTTTGCCTATTTCCTGTTGCGTGTGGGCGTGGCGCTGACTGGCGAGTCGTCAAGATACTAGCAAGGCGCACTTCGCGCGCCTTTGCGGCGTTTTTATTTTCCGTCGCTTACGTAATACACTGGGGGCGGAAACCCGTCATAATCAATTAGTCGGCCGCTTGCACGCGGCCTGGGCCATTCGGAGTTACGTTTATGCAAGCAGATCAGTCAGGCCAACGGCACGTGGGCAAAGTCGCGGTATGTGGGGCAGGGGTGATGGGTGCGCAAATAGCGGCCCACTGCGTCAACGCCGGTGTGCCCGTCCTGTTGTTCGACTTGCCGGCCAAAGAAGGCGACAAGAACGGCATCGTCAACCGCGCCATTGCCGGACTCAGGAAAATGAACCCCGCGCCGCTGGGTGCGCCCGAATTGGCCAATGCCATTACACCGGCCAATTACGATGACGATCTTCCGCGCCTGGCGGAATGCGATCTTGTCATCGAAGCCATTGCCGAGCGCATGGACTGGAAGCTGGACCTATATAAAAAGCTGGCGCCCTTCATCAAGCCCGGTGCCATCGTTGCCAGCAATACGTCCGGGCTTTCGATTACCGAGCTTGCCAAGGTCTTGCCCGAAGAATTGCGGCATCGCTTCAGCGGTGTGCACTTCTTTAATCCGCCGCGCTACATGCCGCTGGTGGAACTCATCCCCACGTCCGACACCGAGCCTGCCCTCATCGACTTGCTTGAAACGTTCCTTACTTCACAGTTGGGCAAGAGCGTGGTGCGTGCCAAGGACACGCCCAATTTCGTGGGCAATCGCATTGGAGTTTTCGGTCTGCTTTCCGTGTTTGCGCAGGCCAAAAAATTCGAGTTGCCCGTCGATCTGGTCGATGATCTGACCGGAACGCGCCTGGGGCGCGCCAAATCGGGCTCGTTCCGTACGGCCGATGTGGTGGGCCTGGACACCATGGTCCACGTGGTTGCCACCATGCATGACCAGCTGCCCAATGATCCCTTCTATCCGTATTTCGAGTTGCCGCCTTTGGTGGCGGCGCTTATCGAGAAAGGCGCGCTTGGCCAGAAATCCGGCGCAGGCTTTTATCGCAAGGAAGGCAAAGCTATTCTGCGCATCGACTTTGCCACGGGCGAATACGTGCCGGCCGACAGCAAGGTCGATGACACCGTTGCCGCCATACTGGCCGAGCGCGACGCGGCCAAGCGCCTGCAGGTCTTGCGCTCGTCCGAGCATCCGCAGGCCCAGTTTGTATGGGCCGTGCTGCGCGATGCATTCCATTACGCGGCGGTGCATCTGGCCGACATTGCCGATAACGCCCGTCAGGTCGATCAGGCCATGGTGTGGGGCTTCGGCCACAAGCAGGGTCCGTTCGAAATATGGCAGGCCGCCGGCTGGCAACAGGTTGCAAAATGGGTGGCCGACGACATCACCAATGGGTTGGCGCTTTCCAGCGAACCACTGCCCGGTTGGGCAACCAGCGGGCCGGTGTGGGAAGCAGGGGGTGTGCATACGGCCAAGGGTTCGTGGAACCCGCACACAGAATCTTTCCAGCCGCGCAGCAACCTGCCCGTGTACAGCCGTCAAGTGGCTGCGCCGCGTCTGGTGGGTGAGTCGTCCAGCCTTGGCGAAACAGTTGTGTTCGAAGACGACGCCGTTCGCTGCTTTACGCTGCCTGCGCCGCACCCGTCCGACGTGCTGCTGCTGTCGTTCAAGACCAAAATGCATACGCTCAGTCAGGGCGTCATCCAGGGCATCGTGCATGGGGTTGAAATCGCCGAGGGCTCGTTCAAGGCGCTCGTCATCGGTCAGTTGTCCGAGCCGTTCTCGGCCGGAGCCGACCTCAAATCCATGTTGCCCCTCTTTGCTCAGGGCGGCGTCAAGGCAGTCGAGCCGGTCGAGCGTGCCATGCAGGACATGGTTCAGCGGCTGCGCTACGCGCAGGTTCCTGTTGTGGCGGCGCTGGCGGGCATGGCGCTGGGTGGCGGTTGTGAACTTGCCCTGCATTGCGCCAAGCGTGTGGCGCACTTCGAAACCTATCTGGGTCTGGTAGAGGTTGGGCTCGGTCTGGTTCCCGGCTCGGGCGGGCTGACGCATTTCGCGCGGCGTACCGCGCAGCTGCAGGCTCAAACTTCAAGCGAAATACCGCTGTTGGCGCTGCTCAAGAATCCGGCTTTGGCGATTGCACGCGCCCAGGTTTCAAGGTCGGCGCCGGATGCGCGCGACATCGGCTTTCTTCTTCCTTCGGACACGGTGGTCATGAACCGCCACGAGCTGCTTTACGTTGCAGTGCGCGAAGCGGCCATGCTGGCCGAAGCCGGTTGGCGACCACCCGTACCGGGCGTGTTCCCCGTGGCGGGGCGCGACGCTCTGGCTACGCTCAAGACGCAGCTCGTCAATATGCAGGTGGGCGGGTATATTTCGCAGCACGACTTCACCGTGGCGGAGAAAATGGCCTATGTATTGTGTGGTGGCGATGTTGATCCAGGATCGCTGGTCAATGACGAATGGATGTTGTCGCTGGAGCGGCAGGCCTTCCTGGCCCTGCTGGCCGACCCGAAGACGCAAGAGCGCATTACGGGCTTCCTGAAAACCGGCAAACCGGTGCGCAACTAAGGAGATCGTCATGACATCATTGCAACAGGCTTACATCGTAGCGGCCACACGCAGCCCCATTGGCAAGGCTCCGCATGGTGCGCTCTCGCACTACCGGCCCGACGACCTTCTGGCGCGTGTCATACAGGGCATGTTGGCCCAGGTGCCCAATCTGGATCCTGCGGCCATCGAAGACGCCATCGTAGGCTGCGCCATGCCCGAAGGCTCGCAAGGATTCAATGTGGCGCGCATGGGTGTGTTGCTGGCGGGGCTGCCCAACACGGTGCCGGGCGTCACGATCAACCGCTTCTGCTCGTCTGGCCTTACAGCCATCGCCATGGCGGCCGACCGCATTCGTGTGGGCGAGTCCGACATCATCATTGCGGCCGGCACCGAATCCATGAGCCAGGTCCCTATCATTGGCGTCACGACCAGTTTCAGTCCACAGATTTTCGCGCGCGACGAGAACATTGGTATTGCCTACGGCATGGGCGCAACCGCCGAACAGGTGGCGCAGCGCTGGAAGGTCTCGCGCGAGGATCAGGACGCGTTTGCATTGAAGTCACACCAGCGCGCGCTGGCCGGGCAAAAGGCGGGCGAGTTCAACGACGAGACCCTGCCCATTGACGTCACCCGCCGTATTCCCGATCTGGCTGCCGACATCATTACCGAAAAGCACATCATGTTTTCGCGCGACGAAGGTGTGCGCGCCGACACCAGCCTTGAAGCCCTGGCCCGCCTGCGTCCGGTGTTTGCCGCCAAAGGCAGCGTTACCGCCGGCAACAGCTCGCAAATGTCCGACGGTGCTGGCGCCTTGCTGGTGGTGTCCGAGCGTGCGCTTAAAGAGCACAACCTCACGCCGCTGGCCCGTTTCGTTTCGTTTGCTGTGCGTGGCGTACCGCCAGAAATCATGGGCATAGGCCCCAAGTTCGCCATTCCGCGCGTGTTGAAAGTGGCGGGGTTGAAGCAGGACCAGATGGGTTGGATAGAACTGAACGAAGCCTTTGCCGCGCAGACGCTGGCCGTCATCCGCGACCTTGACCTCAACCCCGAAGTCGTCAATCCGCTGGGCGGCGCCATTGCCATGGGCCACCCGCTGGGCGCCACCGGCGCCATCCGCTCGGCCACCACCATCTACGCCATGCGCCGCCATAATCTGAAATATGGCTTGGTCACCATGTGCATCGGTACCGGCATGGGGGCAGCGGGAATTTTCGAGCGAACTTAGGGTAACGCCCGCGACTCAACTTGCGGCATGGGACGCTTCGGTATAGCCCAATAGCGCCGACAGTTTGGTGGATTCACCCGCGAGCAGCTGTACCAGGTGTTTGAGAGTCCGCCGGCCCAATCGGACCTCTGGCCCAAACACCCCTATGGATCCAGCAACGGCACCCGTGCGGTCGAAGAATGGAACTGCAATTGCAGTAGCCCCCGAAATTAACTCATTATGGCTACTCGCGTAGCCGTATTTTCGCGTTTCCGCAAGCTTTGCCTCCAGAGCCATTGGATCGAGCCCGGACTGTAAGGCTTCGTTCGCCGCCTCTTGGGGTATGGAGTCCATATACGCCAGGATGGCACGCCCGCTGGCTCCGCGCGTGATGAGCTCGGTATATCCGACTCCCCGCTTGAAGCTTAAGGGCTGGGGACTGGGGAGTTCGGCAATGCACAGGCGAAGATGCCCTTGCGGTACGAACATGGCGACAGTCTCTCCAGTTTGCTCCCAAATGCGACGGAGGACCGGTTGCGCCATCATTGCCAGGTCAAGGCTTGAGGTCCAGACATGCGCCAACTTTGCGACTGATGGCCCTAGACGAAACCGCTGGGGGTCTCCTATGGAATCAACGAAACCATGCTCTTGCAATGTATAGAGCAAGCGGTAAAGCGTTGGCCGCGACAGGTCCACGCGCTTCAGTAATTCGCCGGCGGAGAGTTCTGCATTTTGAGGATCGAAAGCGAGCAGGATTTCCAGCGCGCGGCCCACTGCGCGCACGTTGTCACTTTTGTCTGCGGTTGCCATAGTGTGTTGTTCCAGAGAGGGGGCAATATAGTTGAGTGTTCACTAGATGAGCATGTCGAATGTTAACCGGTCGTACCCTTTGTCACGCCGAGTTGGAGATTTTCGGGCGCTGACTAACTGTCTATGTCCTTACGTGGCAGCCAGACCAAGTGGTTGTTGAATAGAATGCACCTTATCTTTATGTTCAGTCAATGATTGTAATATCCACCTGATGGATTTGTGGACAAAGAAGAACACGCCCCAGCTGCTAACCCATCAACGCGCGCATGCGGGCACGCTGTTTAACCGGATTAGCTGCTGTTGGTGAGTAATACCCACTATACGCGTGGTCTTTGCGAGCCAGAGCACCCCCCAAAAATCTTCTTGTGCCGCCTTGACAAGTTTCTTTCATATCCATAGAATGGACAATAATCTCATATTACGAACAAGTGATAGATGGCATTAAGAGCAGGCAGAAAAGGCTCGCGGCCGGAAGATAAGCATTCGCAACAGCTTGCGTGACCTGGCCGGGTAGTTTGCCGGTCGTAGCGCTGTGACGTGATTGGTGCGTATTGTTGGTGCTGGTTGGCCGCTGGTTGGCTACGGCATCAACGTGCGGACCATCGTGGCAATCGGTGATGGCGGATTACAGAGAGACAGAAAATGGGTGGTGTTCCAATAACACTTCTATTTGCGGACGGCGTGTCGCGCCGAATCGAGGCACAGCTCGGTGAAAGCGTAGTAAGTGCCGCTGAAAATGCCGGATTAACGCTGTTGACGGACTGTAGTAACGGGCAGTGCGGCACTTGTGCCGCCAGCCTCGTCGCGGGTTCGCTTGAGTTAGGGAATTACGACAAGGCCGTTCTGCCGGATAGCGATCGCTTGAATGGTGCGGTTCTGACCTGTATTTCGCGGGTGACCGGGCCTTGTGTGGTGGAGTTTCCCTATGACTCTTCCGAGGCACTTACGGAAGAAGCTCCTCCGATTGATGGTTGCATTGCTACGCTGGAACAGGTGGCGGCAGAAACAATGTTGCTCGAAATAGATGTCTCTGATCCAGTTGATTTCGAGCCTGGTCAATATGTTCGTCTGCAGCCACCCGGCGCCGAAGAGTGGAGATCCTATTCCATGGCCAGCTGTTCGAATGCGCGACGGCTGGCCTTTTATGTACGGTTGGTGGACGGAGGACGCTTCTCCACTTGGCTGAAAGAATCAGCGCAGGTGGGGGATGGCCTGGAAATTACCGAGCCACACGGAAGCTTCTTTTTGCGGCGGGAGCCTCGTCCTCGGCTATTTATCGCAGGCGGCACGGGCCTGGCCCCATTCCTCTCCATGCTGGAGTCCATTGCGGGTGACCCGGAGCTAGGTCAAATACCCACGACGTTGCTCGTAGGAGTACGTACCGGGAGGCATCTATTTGCCTTGCAGCAACTCGAATCTCTGCGGCAACGCATTCCGTCTCTCACGGTTCAATATGCAGCAGAGCAAGATCCGGTCGACAACTGCCACAGTGGCTATGCAACCGAGTTGATTACTTCGATGGAGGTGCCAGGAGATACGCGCGTTTATCTCTGTGGACCCCCCGCAATGGTGGAAGCCGGGCGAACCGCTGCGGAGGCGGCTGGTTTGCCGCGACGTGACATGCTTTGCGAACGCTTCAATTGACGCTATTGCACTCTTACTTACTTAGGATCTTATCGTGAATTCAACAATCTATGACGGCATGGTCGACCTGAAGAAAGGGGCGATCAGCCGGGAGATTTTCTCCAGCAAGGAAATTTTTGACGAGGAACTGGAAAAGGTATTCACGCGTGCCTGGTTGTTTGTCGGGCATGAAAGCCAGATCCCGAACCCCGGTGATTTTTTCGCTTCTCGTATGGGGGCAGAACCGGTCATCCTGACACGAGACAAGAAAAAGAAAGTACACGTGTTTCTTAATTCCTGCCGTCATCGAGGTATGAAAGTCTGTCAGTACGACTATGGAAACACACAACTCTTCACTTGCCCATACCATAGCTGGAGCTACACAACTGAAGGAAAGTTGTTTGGGGTGCCTCAGTACAAAAACATTTACGAAGGGTCTCTGAACAAGGGAGACTGGTCGCTTATCGAGGTACCGAAAATTACCACCTACAAGGGAACAGTCTGGGCCAGTTGGGATGAGAACGCTCCAGAGTTTCTAACTTATTTGGGCGATGCCAAAACCCATCTGGATCTGGCGCTCGACTGCCGTGATGGGCGCGAAGGCGGGTCTGAGGTTCTCTTCGGTGTGCATAAATGGATTATCCCCTGTAACTGGAAATTCGCCGCCGAGAACTTTCTGGGAGACACCTATCACAACGTTAGTCATCGGTCCGTCGATTTAATAGGCATTGGGCCTAGCGCGGAACAAGGTGTTAAAGGCAGGCGGGATAACGAACTGGAGTATGCAAAGCACCTCTGGGTGAATTTTCCTGCGGGTCATGGTGTGCACAGTGCAATCGTCCCGGAAGACACTCCGTTTGTTGATACGTTTCAGAACAATAAAGTCATCGCTGAGTATTTCCGTTATTGCCACGAAGAGCGCAAGCGGCGCTTGGGAGCAGAACGTAGTCGATTGGTACCGTTTGTGGGTACGATTTATCCCAACGTTTCCTATCACGGGAAGCAGCCGCGCAGCCTCTGCGTCTGGCATCCGCATGGCCCCGAGACGACGGAAGCCTGGCGGTTCTTCCTGGTCGATGCCGATGCTCCTCAGGAAGTCAAGGATTTCCTGCGCCATTACTATATGCGCTATTCCGGCCCGGCGGGCATGACCGAGCAGGATGATATGGAGAACTGGAACTCCGCTACGGCAGGTAGCCGCGGCGTAATTGCCAAGCGCTATCCCTATAACTACCAGCAATCTCTGGGTAAGGTGACGACCGAGGGCCCGGTTGCCGGTAATGTCAGCCTCCAAATCAGTGAGGAAAACCCGCGGCAGTACTATCGCCGATGGAGAGACTACATGAAGGGATCTGATTGGGATACGCTCCTGGGTCGCCACGATAGTGGTCCTGCAAGTGTGGCG
The DNA here is from genome assembly GCA_004322135.1 of Burkholderiaceae bacterium. Taxonomy (GTDB): domain Bacteria; phylum Pseudomonadota; class Gammaproteobacteria; order Burkholderiales; family Burkholderiaceae_B; genus Eoetvoesia. Next base: position 81,258 of record SCSG01000045.1, read on the forward strand.
GGTTGAGCGTTATGAAGTGGGATCAGGTAACCATTGTGTCCGGGGGTACTTTCGGACTGGGTCTGAGTATTTCCTTGAATCTGGCGCGTCGTGGTCACGCGGTGGTTGCATTTGGGTTGGCGCAGCCCCAGGTTTCCAGCATAGCCAAGGGTCTTGACACGTTAAAGGATGCCGCCGAGCGCGAAGGCCTGTCTGACAGGATCGATATCCTGGAAGCCGACGTTTCGTCGGAGTTGGACGTTGAGCGAGTGGTCGATGACGCGGTGACGCGTTTCGGCCATGTCAATGGGCTAGTGAACAATGCGGCTATCGGGCCGTTGGGCACGGTCCTGACCACAGACCCAAAAATAGTGGATCGAATTCTCGCGGTCAATGTCAAAGGCCCGTTTCTAACGGCGCGGGCGGTGATCCCGCATATGAAGCGACATGGGGGCGGCTCGATCGTCAATATCGGGTCTGGTGCTGGCTACGGAAAACCCAACATGGCAGCGTACGCCGCTAGCAAAGGTGCATTGCTTGCGCTCTCCGCAGCCATGGCCTACGACCATTTCCATGATCACGTCCGTGTAAATGTGGCCATACCGGGGGGCGGCGGCATTATTTCCGGCATGAGCCTGGGCCGCTTTGATGGTGATGAAGAAAGGTTCAAACGTAAAGGTGCTGTCGGTACAGTAGCAGGTCGTTCGGCCACTGGTGAAGACTTGGCCAATGTCGTGGCATTTTTGCTTTCCGATCAGGCTCAGACTATTTCCGGCACCGTTATAGATGTCGGCTGTTTTGCCAGCCAGGGTGGACCTGTGCCTATTCATCCCTGACACGCAAAAAGGAGATTGCAATGATTGAAGCTGTGCAAGAAGCTCAGACTGGGACAAAGTCTGCTGTGGTTCGTGATGCGCGTTATTACGAGCTGAAGCGTGAAATTGAAGAGCATTATTACGACGAGTGCGAGATGCTTGACACGCGCCGTTTTCAGGAGTGGCTTGACACCCTGGCTGAGGATCTCGTGTATTTCATGCCTATGACATTCAATGTCAAGTTCGGTACGCACGAGCAAAAAGAACGAACACGACTCGAGAAGGATATGAGTTGGTTCAACGAAGGAAAGTGGACCTTGACCAAGCGGGCCGAGCAGATCATGACTGGGGTTCACTGGGCAGAAGAGCCTTTATCCAGGCTGTGCAGATTGGTAACCAACGTACAACTGACGGCCATTGAGAAAAACGAGGCGGGTCAGGATGAAGTCAGCACGCGTTGCCGGTTCCTGACCTACCAAAATCGCCGAGAGTATGAGGAATATTTTTTTGCAGGCCAGCGGTACGACCGTCTTCGCCGCGAAGATGGGGTTTGGAAGCTGGTGAGGCGGGAAATCCATCTTCCCCAGAGCGTTCTTCTGGCCAAGAATCTAACGATGTTCTTCTAGGGTGTAGACATGATACTGAATTTCATGCAATTGACGCCTGGCCAGAAGCTGCGCCTGAAGGACGGACGAGTGGCAGAGGTGCTTGAAAATATGGGGGACGGCATATGGGTTCAAGCGAGGTTCCTGGAGCCTGATGGCAAGACCAGAATTGCCGCTGCCAGCGAGGATGGGGAACTCGTGCATTGTGAAGAGGTCTCTGGGCTGGCCGGCGCGGAACAGCAATGAAACCTGAGGCCTCGCTACGCACCCCGGCTAACTTACGCCAAGCAGCCTTTGAGCCGTCGCACGATCACGTCGGAACGCGGTGGTAGTCGCACTATGTACCAAGATGCCATGGTCCATTATGTGTATCGTGTCAGCGAGTGCGAAGGCGCTGCGCAGATCCTGCTCGATGAGCAGGACGGTAAGTTCCCCATCCTTACAAAGCGCATGCAGCAGATCGATGATTTGCGTGATGACGGCAGGCGCGAGCCCATCGGAGGGTTCGTCGAGCAACAGTAGACGCGGATTGCCGAGCAGCGCGCGCCCGATCGCAAGCATCTGCTGCTCGCCACCCGAGAGTTGATGTCCCCAATTCCTGCGGCGTTCTCGCAACCTGGGGAGCAGATCGTAGACACGGTCGACGGTCCACTGGCCGCGCACCCCACGCACGGCGATACGCAGATTTTCCTCGACAGTCAGCGCAGCGAAGACCCGACGGCCCTGAGGTACGAGGCCGATGCGATGGCGAGCGATCGCGTGCGCCGGAAGTCCTGCGACATCTTCACCATCAATCAACACGGACCCGGCGATCGGTCGGACCATCCCCATAATAGTGTGGACAAATGTCGTCTTGCCAACACCATTGCGGCCCAACAGAGCGACGATCTGGCCGGGTTCGACGTTCAGGTCGATTCCACGGACGACCTGTCCGGCGCCGTAGCCGGACACCAGTCCGTGGATCTCGAGCAATGTGGTCATCCGTCGTCCTCCTCGAATAACGCCTCGACGTTTGCCCCACCGAGGTAGGCATCCTGCACCACCTGAGAGCCGCGAATTTCGGCAGCGTCGCCAGAAGCGATCAACTTGCCCGCATGCAGTACGCTGATCTTCTCGGCAAGATCGAACACCATATCCAGATCGTGCTCAATCAGCAGAACAGTCACGGTTCTGGGCAGTGACTTCACGAGCCGCACCAGCGCTGCGCTCTCCGCACTCGACATGCCTGCTGCCGGCTCGTCCAGCAGCAGCAGCCGAGGCTTAAGTGCCAACGCGAGTGCAACCTCCAGTTGCCTGCGCTCGCCATGGGACAGCTCGCTGGCAAGATCGTTCGCCCGATGAGCCAGGTGGACGGCGTCCAGACTCTCGCGCGCGCTTTTCCACACCGAGTCGAAGCGGTCCAGGGACCGAAGTGCACGATGACTCACGCCCTGCAAACGCTGCACCGCGAGCTCGATGTTGTCGAGCACCGTCAGCCCTAGAAATACACTTGAGTGCTGGAAGGTTTTAGTCACCCCGCGGCGCGCACGCGCGTGTTCCGGCATGCTTGTGAGGTCTTCGCCGCCGACGAGAACGCGGCCCGATGTGCACGGCAGCGTGCCCGCGATGAGGCCCAGCAATGAGGATTTACCTGCCCCGTTCGGGCCGATCAACGCATGCCGCTCCCCTGGCCCGATTTTCAGGCTCACCTGGTCGACCGCTCGCAGCGATCCGTAGTGGAGGCTGACCGCATCAAGTTCGAGAAGCTCAGTCATTGTCGCTAACCCCTGCGCGCCTGTGACGCACGAGGCGTTGAAGCAATTGACGTAATTGATGCAAGCCGCCCGCGATCCCTTTTGGGAACAGGTAGATCGCGACGATGAAGATCACCCCAAGCACTAAAGTGCTGCGCCCGGGCAGCAGCGTGGAGAACTCGTCGCGGACCAGAATCACCACAATCGCTCCGAGGAAAGCGCCGTACAAAGTACCTGAACCACCAACGATAACGGCGATGAAGGCCAGCGCTGCAGTCGTGAAGGAGGCGTCGCTTGGCGACACGAACCCGGTGTTGACGACACCCAGCGCGCCTGCTGCGCCGGCGACGGCCCCAGCCACACAGTAAATTGCGAACTTGTATCGCGCCGTCGAGTAGCCAATGGCTCGCATACGCGGCTCGTTCTCCCGGATGCCGTTCAGAGTGCGACCGAGCGGCGATCGACCTATGGCGCGCACGAATGCGTATCCCGCGATGACGACGATGAGCACGTACCAGTAGACACTCTGTCTCGAATCAAGGGCGAGCCCTTTTACAAGCATGGGGGTCGAAACGGTCAATCCATTGGAACCCCCCGTGACATCCGTCCAGGTAACCGCCAGGCTGTAGACGATCTCGGTAATGGCCACCGTGATCATCAAAAAGTAGACGCCACGGGTTCGTACCGTGACCCAGCCCGTGAGCGCAGCGCTGATTGCGCCGGCCGCCGTGCCAATCAGCAAGGCCAGGACGACGTTGTCCATGACGTGCATTGCGAACAGCGCTGCGACGTATGCACCGAAACCGTAGTAGGCCGCATGCCCCAGCGAGGGCAAGCCCGTGAAGCCGATCAGCAGATCGAGGCTCGCGCCGAATAAGCCGAAGATCAGGATCTCGGTCAACAGTAGAAGTGAGAAATCATTCAGGAGGAACGGTGCGGCAATCAGCAGCAGGATGCACACTGAGCGTGCCCCGAGCATGCCGATCGTCTCAACCCGCGGGTGCCCGAGTGGGCCGACCAATGGTCGGCCTGCAAGCGGCAGGTGATCGGTCTGCGGATCTGTCGCCATCAGCTGGCCCGCCTTTCGCTGCGTCCGAAAATCCCACCGGGCCGCAGAACGAGGATAAGCGCCATGACGATGAAGAGCAGGAACGAGGCGTACTTCGGAAGCATGACGACACCGAGAGACTGGACCTCACCCACGATGATCGCGCCGGCTGCAACGCCAATGATGGATCCGAGGCCCCCAATCACGACGACGACAAGCGCCAATAACAGGACCTCGTCGTCGAGGCCCGCGCGCACGCCCAGGATCGGCGAGCCAATCACGCCCGCAAAGCACGCAAGCGCCGCTCCCGTCGCAAACACGCCCAGCAGCACCCGCTGTGTATTCACCCCGAGCGCCTCTACCATCTGCTGGTCGGCGACTGCGGCGCGGACCGTCGCACCGAGATTCGTTCTCTGGAAGACCAGGTAAACGAGAATCGCAAACGTGGCGCCGATGCCGATGACGACGAGCCGATACACAGGATAGTCGTGACCTGCGATCAGCATGCTGTGGGCGGTGCCGACCGGTGCTGCGACCGAGTACACATCGTCCCCCCAGATCATCGAGAAGATCTGTGCGCCTATGAGTGCAATTCCGAGCGTGAGCACAGCCTGGTCGAGATGCCCTCGTCGGCGGATCGGACGCAGCGCGTAAGAGAACCCACATCCGAGCACGCCACCGACCGCCAGGGAGATCAACGCGGCCGAGACAAAGCTCAGGTGCAGCGCAGTCAGTTGATAGGCCAAGTAGGCGCCCAGCAGAAACATCGTTCCATGCGCCAGATTGAGCACGTCCATGAGTCCGAATATCAGCGAGAGCCCCACCGCCATCATGAACAGAAGAGCACCTACAGCCAGTCCGTCAAGCAGACTGACCATGTTGGTATCCAGCCATGCCATAGTCTATTCGCCCTTATTGGCAGGAGTACGTGACGACGCCGAGCGACTTCTTGACTACGTTCTCAAAACCGTTGGCTGTCTTGGCCGCTTCGACCACATACCAGTTCTGTACGGCGTTGTGATCGGCGCTCATCGACACTTTGCCCCGGGGGCCTGTGATGCTGCCGACTTTGCCGAAAGCGGCAACAAGTTTCTCCCCGATTGCCCCACCAGACTCCCGCAGACCTTTGTCGATGAACGTTCCGGCGTCCCACGACTGTGCCGCATACAGATCCGGCACGACGTGATAGGCCTTCTCGTAACTCGCGACGAAGGTCTTGTTCTCCGGATTATCAAGATGAGGGCTGTAGTTGACAGCGGTCTGGATCCCCACGGCAGCGTCGCCTTCGGCGTTGATCACGTGACCGTCTGAGGTGAGATAGCCTGCGGCGAAGAGCGGGATCTTGCCCTTGAGCCCGAACTGCTGATACTGCTTGACGAAGGCCACGGCCTCGCCACCCGCGAAGAACGCGTAGGTCGCCTTCGCACCGGACTGCTGAATCCGTGTTAGAAACGGCTGGTAGTTCTGCGTGGTTCCGAATGGTGGGTAGACAGTGCCAGCGATCTTGCCACCCGCGGCGGTGAAGGCGTCGATGAAACCCTGAACCTGTTCGTGCCCAGCCGCGTCGTCGCGAGCGAGGACGTAGACGCCGTCGCTGCCGACCAGCGACTTGACGTAGCTTCCCATGGCATAGTTGGGTTGGCAATTGGCGAACGAGACGCGCCAGACGTAGGGCGATTTCTGCTTGCCGGTAATCGCATCCGCCCCGGCGTTCGAGATGACGAGCGGAATCTTGGAGCGCGTGACGAGATCGCGGATGGCGAGTGCCACCGGTGAGAGTGTTATGCCCGCGATGACCTGCACATGCTCCTGCAGAATGAGCTTTTGTGCGGCGGCGAGTCCTGAGGCGGGATGCCCGCCGTCGTTGGCGACAACTAGATCGACCTTGCGTCCGCCGAGTTCATTATTGTGGTCGGCGAGGTACAACTTGAAGCCCTTGACCATGCTTTGGCCCGAAGGCGCCTCCGGACCCGAGAGCGTGACCAGGAACCCTACCTTGAGCGGTGCTGATTGCGAGCTGTCACTCGCCGCTGTGGCGTTTACGGTGAAGGCAAGAGCGAAAGCTGAAGCCGCCACTACCCCCCAAACCCTGGTCATGGCCCCCCGTTTGCGCTTGATGTCGGTGGCGTTCATTTCGTGGCTGATTTTCTCTATGCTCATGATTGTGCCTTTCTAAATCGGTGGATGAAGCTTCTTGGGTTCTGAATCTGTTGCTCGCGGCAAGAGATCTACTATGAATGGATCTGGCTTTCTAAGTACTGAAACAGCACCTTGGGAGGCGCCGATCCATTGCCAGCCGAGTTCTCACTGCGACGATGTTCTACCAGTTCTACGATCAATTTTTCGCCGCTGGGCACGGACCGCCGATGAGCCCCCCGTCTGCAAACAGCAGAGTAAATGGGACGGGTACTTGGCTCATCAGTATCTCCAGAAAGTCCGCACAAAGAACACGGAGTCTATTGTATGGACAGATATTGAAATGTGTCAAACTATCGGTTGTACCAATATGATGGGTAAGGAAACGCGTGACGGTCGTAGCCATTAGCTGCTCCCAGTTCATTTTCCTGGCGTTTATCCATATAATGAATATTAATCTCATCAGACGGACTTTTTCCGTCGCCACTCGTCGTTAACGGAGTACGGAGTCATGAATAAGGAAATATCGGAAATACTTGTCCGCACCGGCGCCGGCACCCGCATGGGCAATGTCATGCGGCGCTACTGGGTGCCCATTCTGGCGTCCAGCGAAATTGAACCCGATGGTCCGCAGGTGCGTGTCAAGATCCTGGGTGAAGCGCTGCTGGCATTTCGCGATACCGATGGAAGGCCGGGCCTGATTGACGAGTTCTGTTCACACCGCGGCGCGTCGCTGTTTTTCGGACGCAACGAAGAAAACGGCATTCGCTGCGGTTATCACGGCCTGAAGTTCGACCACAACGGCAAATGCGTTGAAGTGCCTTGCGCGCCGCAGCTTTGTTCGCAAATGAATCTGAAGTCGTATCCCTGCATAGAACGTGGCGGCATCGTCTGGGCGTATATGGGACCCGAAGGCAAACAGCCCGATCCAGTAGGGCTTGAATGGGCAACGCTGCCTTCCAGCCATGTGTTCGTTTCCCGCCGCTGGCAGCAATGCAATTATCTGCAGGCAATGGAAGGCGGAATCGATACGGCGCACGTTTCCTACGTGCACCGCTACGAAGTCGACACCGATCCGATGCACATGGGCACCAAGGCGCTTGACTACATCAAGGCCGACGGCAACGTGGTATTCGACATCGAAAAAATTCCTTCCGGCCTGGCCTTGTTCGGGCGTCGAAACGGCGAAGCCGACTCGTACTACTGGCGTGTCACGCAGTGGATCTTCCCGTGGTTCACGTTGATTCCTCCGTTTGGCGACCATCCTTTGGGCGGCCACGCATTTATTCCGATAGACGACGAAAACTGCTGGGTCTGGAGTGTCAATTTCCGCCCCGACCAGCCGTTGTCCGCCCAAGAGCTCCATGACCTTCAATCCGGCCGCGGTGTACATGCCGTGTGCGAAGAGGGCACGTTCCGGCCCGTTGCCAACAAGGACAACGACTATCTGGTTGATCGCAAGGCCCAAAGGGAAAAGCGCTCGTACAGCGGCGTGTTTGGCTTTGCGATCCAGGATGCTTCCTTGCAGGAAAGCATGGGTCCCATACAGAATCGCGAGGCCGAACATTTGCTGCCCACCGACAAGCCCATTGCCATGGCGCGCCGCATGCTGCACGAGGCGGCCATGGGCCTTGAGCAGGGCAACGAGCCGCCGGCCCTTCAGGGCGCGACTCAGCGCGTGCGCGCTGCAGGCGTGTTGTTGGACAGGTCTGTCAGTCCGCTTGAATGGGCCCAGGAGCATCTGACGGATAGCCTGGAAAAGCCGCTTTATTCGGTCTGAAGTCACAGTGATGTCGGTGTCATGCAGAGCGGGCGTCGACGGCGTAGAGGCGGCTGGCATAGCCGACGGCGCGGTCGACGCTCTTGTGAACAGTGAAACCAAATAGGAATTCTATGGCACGGCTGGCAAATAAAAGGGCCCTGATTACGGGCGGCGGGGCGGGGATTGGCGCTGCATGCGCGCGTCTGTTCTGTGCCGAAGGGGCGGCCGTTACCTTGGTGGACGCCAACGAAGACGCGTTGCTTGCAACGGTGCAAAGCTTGCGTGCCGAGATACCGGGCGCGCAGGTCGCGCACTGTGTGGCCGACGTGGCCGACGCCGCGCAGACTGCAAAGGCGGTAGCGCTTGCCGTGCAGGCTCACGGTGGTCTGGACATTCTGGTGAACAACGCGGCAATGCGTAATTATTCGACGCTGGATCGGGCAAGCCCCGAAGAATGGCGCGCCATCATCAACGTCAATCTGGTCGGCTGTGCCAGTTACTGCCGCGAAGCCCTTCCCCATTTGCGCCGCTCGGGCAAGAGCAGCATTGTGAACGTGTCTTCCTGCTACGCCTTGGTTGGCCGCAAGGGCATGGGGCTTTACGACACCACCAAGGCCGGCCAACTTGCCTTGACGCGCACGCTGGCCCACGAAGAGGCCGCGCACGGTGTGCGCGCCAACGTCGTGTGCCCGGGTTCAACCCTGACGGACTTCCACGTGTCGCGTGCAACCGCCAAAGGGAAAAGCGTTGAACAACTCAAGTCCGAACGGCACGACACATCGTTGCTGGGACGCTGGGCCGAGCCGCAAGAAATAGCATGGCCCATATTGTGGCTGGCTTCTGACGAGGCGTCTTTTATTACCGGCGCCACCTTTGCGGTGGATGGCGGCTTGTCGGCCATGTAGCTTTGCCGTGCCCGGCGTAACGACGACCGGCACGCCTGCGTTGGAAAACTAAGGGTAATCACGGGCTTCCCACGTATTGCGCGTTGGGGAGCTTTTCTTTACTGTGTATATGCAAGTGCATAGATCAAAGGCAGCGCACGCAGCGCTGTGTAAAGTATAGCCGGTCATCGCAGCCGGCCCCAACGGAGGTCAGGATGGAAATTGCTGTACTTGGAGGCGGGCATGGCTGTTATGCGGCGGCCGCAGACTTAAGCGAACAGGGGCACACGGTGCGCTTCTGGCGCCGCAATGCGCAAGCATTGCAGTCGCTGGCACAAAACCCCGTCATTCACCTCAAGGACAGCCAGGGCGAACGCGATATCCGCATCGCCAAAGTGTGCGCGCATATCGGCGATGCCGTTGCGGGCGCTCAACTCATCCTTATTCCGTCCCCTGCCGTTGCCCAACTGGATATCGCCCGTGCGCTGGCTCCGTATCTGGAAGACGGTCAGGTGGTGTACCTGCCGCCTGGCACCTTTGGCAGCTACATCATGAGTGAAGTCGTGCGGGCCGAAGGCAACCATGCCGAAGTAACGTGGGCGGAAACCGGCACGCTGCCATGGCTGGTGCGCAAGCACGGGCCAGCCAGTGTCGCCATTACCATGCGCGCCACGCGCCTGCCCACGGGGGCGTATCCCGCCAAGCGTTCCGCGCACGCCATGGAAGTCATCGGACAGGCGTTTTCCAGTGTCGAACCCTGCGAGGACGCCTTGTCGGGGGCGCTGATGAACGCCGGCCCCATCATTCATCCGCCCTTGATTATCATGAATGCCGCGCCGCTTCAGCATTTTGAAGCCTGGGACATTCACAACGAGGGCACGCAACCCGCCGTCAGGTCAGTAACCAGCAAGCTCGACAACGAGCGCATTGCCATTCGCGAGGCCATCGGATACAAGGCGCCGCATTTCCCATTGTCCGACCACTACGAGAACGATCAATGGATGTACGGCGACTCGCACAGCAAGCTTGTCGACAGCGGCGACTGGCGAGAGAAGATTGACCTGCACACGCATCGCTATATGACGGAAGACACCATGCTTGGCCTGGCCTTTCTGGTGTCCGTCGCGGGCTGGGCAGACTGCGACGCGCCGGTGGCCAGCGGCCTGCTGGCCATTGCCGGCGGCATCGTCGGCCGTGATCTGCGTTTTGGCGAGCGTTCGCTCGCCGCGCTTGGGCTGGCCCATCTGTCGCGCGACGATCTGCGTGCGTTGCTAGTTAGCGGGAGGCCGTGATGGCACCTGCAGCATCCACGGGTGCCATCGTAGCCATCGGCGCCGGCCGCATGGGCCGGGGTATTGCGCTGGCGTATGCCATTCATGGCAAGGCGGCCGCCATCGTCGACTTCAAGGAGCGTACGCCCGAGCAATACCGGCAATTGCAAGACAGCATTCACAACGAAATCCAGCTTACTCTGGAGCAGTTGGCCGATCTGGGCATGTTCACACCGAGCCTCATTGAAGGGTATCGGAAGCTCATCAGCGTTCACCCCGTGCACGAAGCCGCCCAGGTTCTGGCGGCCGCGCATGTCGTGTACGAAGGGGTTACCGAAACCCAGGAAGCCAAGCGCGACGCACTGGGGCGCATTGGCAAGCTTGTGCCCGATGACGCCATCATTGCGTCGTGCACTTCCACGATGCTGGCTTCCGACCTTGCTGGCATGGTGCATCGGCCGCAACGCTTCATGAATGCGCACTGGCTCAATCCCGCGTACCTGATTCCACTGGTTGAAATCAGTGCGCACGAAGGCGCCGACGCGCAGGCCGTGCAGGCATTGAAGGACAGCCTGAAAGCCATTGGCAAAGTACCCGTGCAATGCAGTTGCAGTCCCGGGTACATTGTGCCGCGCCTGCAGTCGCTCATCATGAACGAAGCCGCGCGCATGGTCGAAGAAAAAGTTGCCACGCCCGAGGAAATCGATCTGGCAACGCGCTATGGCCTGGGTTTTCGATTCGCGGCCATCGGCGTACTGGAATTCATCGATTACGGCGGTAACGACATCCTGTTCCACGCCAATAACTATCTCGCCAAAAACCTCGACGCGAACCGTTATGCCATGCCAGACATCGTCCGGCAGTATATGCAGGAAGGCAAAATCGGTTTGCGCTCGGCGAGTGGGTTTCTTTCGTACGAGGGGGTAGACCTTGAAGCATATCGGCGCGATGTACTGGCCAGAGTCCTGGGAATGTCACGGCACTTCGGCCTGGTTCAAAACGCTACTTCCAATGAGGAAAAAGGAGACTGAATAATGAAAAAATCTGTGCACGTAATGTTGGCCGCTCTGGCTACGACGATTGTGGCGGCGCCAACCGTGCCAGCCGTGGCGGCCGATGTGCCCGAGCTGAGTGTGGGCTGGACCATCCCCGCCGAACAGGCCAAGTACCTGATGATGAAGCGCCCCGAGATGTTCCCCGACCTGGGCAAGAAATACACCATCAAGTGGACCCAGTTTCAAGGCACCTCGCCCATGGTTCAGGCCATGCGCGCCAATGTCCTGAATTGTTCGACCATGGCCCCCATGTCGCTGGCGCAAGGCTACCTGGAAAGCGGGCTAAGGGCCTACATCGTGGCACAGCACGTTTATGAAAAGAAGGGGTACTTCAACGTGTACTGGGCCGTGAAGGCCGACAGCCCCATAAAAAGCGCGGCCGACCTCAAGGGCAAAGTGCTGGGCACCAATGCCTACGGCTCGGGCGTTTACTTCAACCTCGTGCTGTGGCTTGAAAAGAACGGCCTCGACCCCAAGAAGGACGTGAAGATCGTTGAAACCGGCTTCCCTCCCATGGCCGACGCCATTCGTTCCGGGCGCATCGATCTGGGCACCATGGTCCAGCCTTTCGCGCTGCTTTCGCAGGAAAAAGGCGGTTTGCGCGAGCTCGCGTCGCAGGCCGACATCCAATCGCCGCAAGTGCAGATCTTCGAGGGCTGCAGCCAGGATTACACCAACGCACACCCCGAGGTCGTCAAGGCGTACGTCAAGGATTTGCAGCGTGCCATGACCATGGTGCAGGCCGACCACAAGCTGGCCGTTACCGTGTCATCCGAAGTGAACCGCGCACCTGTTGCCCTGCTCAGCAAGTATCTGATGACCAACAAGGACTTCGCGCGTGACGACGACATGAAGCCCAACCTGGCTTCCATTCAGGAAACCTGGAACCTCTATTACAAGGCAGGGTTCCTGTCGAAAGCCCTGAACATCAACGACTTCGTCCGTAAAGACACCATCGCGCCCATAAAATGATTCACATCGAGCAACTGGGCAAAACGTTTCAAACGTCGCGGGGTACGCCACACACGGCCATCCAGGACATTTCCCTGGATGTGCCCGAAGGGCAGTTTGTGTCCATCCTGGGCCCCAGCGGCTGTGGCAAAAGCACGTTGCTGTATATGGTGGGCGGGTTCGAGCAAGTCACCGCCGGGCAAATCCAGGTGAATGGCAAAGCGGTTCAGGGCCCCGGCCCGGACCGCGGCCCGGTCTTCCAGGAGTATGCACTGTTTCCCTGGAAGACGGTGCTTGGCAACGTGGCGTACGGCCTGCGCGAGCAGGGCGTTTCGCGCCGCGAGGCCGAGGCGCGCGCCATGGTGTGGCTGGAAAAAGTCAAACTCAAAGACTATGCGCATTTCTATCCGCGCGAGTTGTCGGGCGGCATGCGCCAGCGTGCGGCCATTGCCCGTACTCTGGCGTACGAACCCAAGATCCTGCTCATGGACGAGCCGTTTGGCGCGCTGGATGCGCACACGCGGCTTACCCTGCAGGCCGAACTGCTGTCGTTGTGGGAGCAACTGCACAACACGGTTCTGTTCGTTACCCACAGTGTGGATGAGGCCGTGTATCTGTCTGACCGCGTGGTGGTATTGACGGGCACTCCGGGCCGGGTCCGCGAGATTGTTTCCGTAGAATTGCCGCGCCCACGCGTGCGTGCCGAACTATTGCGCAATCAGACGTATCAGGAGTACATCATTCGGCTGGAGGGCTTGCTGGTAGCCGAGGCGCATGCATGATTTTCCAACAACTGGCGCTGCGCCCGGAGCGGCGGGCATGAACGCACCAACGAATTCCACGCCTGAAGCAACCGCTGAAACGACCGCCAGATCAGCCGCCGCGTGGTACGAGAATTCCGCATTGGCCATGGCGCTGGTCGTGTTGTTGCTGGGTGGACTGTGGGCGCTGGCTGCCTGGTGGCTGGGGTTCAGTTCCTTTCCGGGGCCGGTGGATGCGCTGCGCGCCTTGCCGGCTCTGCTGTTCGATCCCAACGCTTTGCTGGCAATGGCCATGTCGCTTGGCCGCATGGCCATAGGTTATGTGTGGGCACTGGTGTTTGCCGTTCCGCTCGGGCTGGCCATGGGCCGCAGTCAGTTCGTGCATGACCTCATTCATCCGCTGGCTTCGCTGTCGTACCCCATGCCCAAGGCGGCGCTCATGCCCATTCTCATGCTGTGGTTCGGCCTGGGCAGTTTCTCGAAAATTCTGGTCATCGCCATGGGGGTCAGCCTGCCCATGCTGTATCACAGCTGCTTGGGCGCAAGCCGCGTTGAAAACAAACTCGTCTGGACGGCGCAGGCCATGGGCATGAAGGCTGTGGCGCGCCTCTTTCGTGTCGTGCTGCCGGCGGCGCTGCCCGAGATCCTCATTGGCTGCCGCGTCGGCGTCATTATGGCGCTTATCGTCATGGTGTCGTCCGAAATGATCGCGCGCCAGGAGGGCGTGGGGAACCTGCTGTTCACTTCCATGGATATGGCGCAGTACTCGTCGGTCTATGCGGTGATTCTTATTCTGGCCGTGATGGGGGTGGTGTTGAACTGGCTGTTCGAAAAAGTGCGCCGTTACCTGACGCGTTGGGCTGAATCGGTGGATGACAATGCGCTGCGCTGAAGCTGTGGCACGAATCACGCTTGGGCATGCCAAACGCGTGTTGTCGCCTGTGGTGGTTCTGCTGGTGTGGGAGGCTGTAAGCCGTCTTGGCTGGGTCGACCCGCAACTGTTGCCGGCACCCACGTCCGTGGCCCTGCGGCTGGTGCAAATTGCATCGGGCATTGAGTTCTGGAACAACTTTGCCATTACGTTGTACCGGCTCGTGATAAGCATGATCATCGCCGTCATTCTTGGTGTCGTGCTGGGCCTGGGGGCGCAGTTGTCGCGCCTTAGCGCCGCCATGCTCGACGCCTTCGTGCGTCTGATAGCACCTATTCCAAAAATAGCCTTGTATCCCGCACTGATCCTTGTCCTGGGTTTTGAAAACTCGTCCAAGGTAACGCTGGTTGTCGCCGATGCCATGTTCCCGGTGTTGATGGCCACCTGGGCTGCGGCGCGCTCGGTGGATCAAAAGCTTATCTGGTCGGCCCGCGCGGCCGGAACCAGCCGGGCGGGCTGCTTGTGGAAAATTACGCTCCCGGCCATCGTGCCCACCATCCTTGCCGGCGTGCGTGTGTCGGGCGTTATTGCCTGCGTCGTCGTCTTCCTGGCCGAGATGATTGCTTCGACGGACGGCCTGGGCCACATGCTGACCATGGCGGCACGCGCATACAAAACGGTTGATATGTTCGTGCCGCTGGTGTGGATCTGCGCCATCGGACTCAGCCTGAATGGCTTTATCGGTTACGTGCAGCGCAAGCTGGATCACGGTGGTTAAATTTCAGCGACGAATTAGGGGAGCGTCATGCGTTCATTGAATCACGGTGCGCTGCGACAGTTGCCGCAGGTGCAGGAAGAACGGCTTGCAGAAGAACCATGGCGGGCCTATCAGGGCCATGAAACCTTCATGCCCTATTTGATCAACCGTTCCACTGCGGCGTTGAATGCCGACTTCCAGTTGTTGCTGCGCGAGCATCACATGACCTTGCTGCATTGGCGTGTGCTGGCTTTCCTTAGCGAAACCGATGGCCTGGGCGTCAGCGCGCTGGCCAGCGTGACCGACGTCGATCAGGCCACCCTGTCGCGCGCGCTGACCGTCATGGAGAACGCCGGCTACATCGCGCGCAAGGCCAACCCCTCCGACCACCGCATGGTCGTCATCAAAATCCTTACTGCGGGGGTAAAGCAGTTCCGCCACGTCTTGCCGCTTGCCTGGAAAATCTACGAGCGCGCCGTGCGTGGGCTTACCGAGCAAGAACAGTTGCTGTTGCACGATTTGCTGAACCGCATACGCAACAATATGCAGGGGACTCACTGAACAGCCCCCCATGCAATAATTCTGCCTGGTACACAGCTTTCTTCATCAAGACCCCAATGCAGATTCCAGGTTCTACAGGGCGCTGCCCGGCAATGACTCAAACGCCGCACGCTATGGTGCGTGCATGACACACAATGTGCCGGTTCGAGTCGCGGATTTAAGTACGTTCGACACCATCATCGACGCGCGCTCGCCTGCCGAATTTTCGTTGGACCACATCCCGGGCGCCATCAACTGTCCTGTTCTTGACGACGATGAACGGCGCATTGTTGGCACGCTGTATGCCCAGACGGGGGCGTTCGAAGCGCGGCGAGTGGGCGGTGCCATGGTGGCGGCCAACCTGGCACGTCATTTGCGTGAGCGGTTTTCCGAATATCCCGCAAGCTGGCGTCCCGCGGTGTATTGCTGGCGCGGCGGCATGCGTAGCGGCAGCATGGTGACGTGGCTGCGCCTGGTTGGTTGGGACGCCCAGCAACTGTCTGGCGGCTACAAAAGCTTTCGCCATCATGTTTTGCAGCAAATCGCCACACAGTGTCCAAGGCTGAAGCTGCAGGTCATTTGTGGTGCCACGGGCAGCGCCAAAACCCGCATTCTGCAGGCCCTTGCAGCCAGGGGTGAGCAGGTCCTGGATCTTGAGCAGTGCGCAAGCCACAAGGGGTCCCTGCTGGGTTCACTGCCCGGTGTCGAGCAGCCTTCGCAAAAGCGGTTCGAAACGCTGATTGTCAGCGCGTTGGAACCCATGAACCTGGAGCGTACCGTTTACATAGAAGGCGAAAGCGCCCGTATAGGCCGGCTGTCGGTGCCAGTGCCGCTGGTGCAGCGCATGCGCGAGGCCCCCTGCATAGAAATCGTTGCCACCAATAAGGCGCGTGTTGCCTATCTTCTGCGTGACTACGCCTATCTTGGCGACGATCCCGGCGCGTTGTCCAATACCCTGGGCATGCTCAGGCAGATGCAGGGCGCCGAGACCGTGCAGCGCTGGCAGCAATGGGCCAGCCAAGGCAACCTGCCGCAGCTTTTCGAAGAACTTATCGTGCGGCATTACGACCCGCATTACCAAAACTCGCAAGCGCGCCATTTTCAAACCTGGGCGCAGCGCAAATCCATCCGCACGGACGACCTGTCCGATGCGGGCGTTGCGCGTGCTGCGGAAGAAATACTGGGTCTGTGTGTACGGCCGAAGTTAATCTAAAATAAGTTTTCAACGAAAACTGGCTCTCGTGTCCCTGACTGTCATTGACACCGCCCTGCCCGACGTCAAACTTATTGATCTGCGTGTTTTTCGCGACGAGCGTGGGGTCTTTCTGGAAAGCTTCCAGGCGCGGCAGTACGAAGCGCTGCTGGGGTTGCGCGCATCGTTCGTGCAAGACAATTACTCGCGTTCAAAACGCCACGTTTTGCGTGGCCTGCATTTCCAGTGCAAGCACCCGCAAGGCAAGCTTGTTCGTGTCGTGCAGGGTGAAGTCTACGACGTGGTAGTGGATGTACGCCTGGCATCCCCCATGTTTGGGCGGTGGCAGGGTCTTGCCTTGTCGCACGCAAAGCCGCAGCAGTTGTGGATACCGCCTGGCTATGCGCATGGCTTCGTGGTGCTTTCCGATGAGGCCGGCGTCGAGTACAAGTGCACGGATTATTATCACCCCGAAGACGAGGCCTGCCTTAGCTGGGATGATCGCACGTTGGCGATAGACTGGCCGGTACGCGCGCCGGTGTTGTCGCCCAAAGACCGCCAGGGTCTTAGCCTGAAGGCGCTGCAAGAGACTGGAAAATTGCCTGTTGTCGCCGGGGCTTCGTAATGGTTGTCGTCAATCATTGGGTTATCGCGGTACAGGGTGGCACGTCATGAAGGTTCTGATTTTCGGTGCATCCGGCCAGTTGGGTCGATGCCTGCAAGATCGTCAGCCTGAAGGCTGGACGCTTCTTTGCCCGAGCTCGTCCGAGGTAAACATTACCGACCAGGCTGCGGTACAGGCGTACATTGAAAACGCGACGCCACACCTTATCATCAACGCGTGTGCCTATAACGCCGTGGATTTGGCGCAAAGCAACGTCGCCCTGGCCATGGCCGTCAACGCAGAAGGGCCGCGCCATGTGGCCCAGGCGGCCGTGCAGGTTGGCGCAAAGTTGCTGCATGTGTCAACGGATTATGTGTTCGACGGCAAGGCCACAAAGCCCTACGGCGAAAGCGCTTGCGCCAATCCCATCAATGTTTACGGCACGTCGAAGCGTGCGGGTGAACTGGCGGTGCTGCGGGCGTTGCCTGATCCACATTATGCGGCGTTGCCGCCGTCATTGTCTGGGCTGGTTGTGCCGCCGTCGTGGCCCACAGAGGGGTCACAGTCTAAGCCTGCGTCGTTACACCAATTCCAATCCATCGTGTTGCGCACCGCGTGGCTATACAGTGAATATAGTGGCAACTTCGTCAAGACAATGCTGCGCCTGGCTGCTCAGGGTAAGGCGATTCACGTTGTCGATGATCAGATTGGCTCGCCCACGTACGCGGGCGACCTGGCCGATGCCATTATCCAGTTGAGCCAGCGCCCGGACGTTCCAGGCGGCATCTACCATTATTCCGGCGCGACGGCCTTATCGTGGCATGGCTTTGCTCAGCGTATTTTCCAGGCCGCGGGCCTGACCCCTGCGTTGGTGCCGATTACTTCAGCGCAATACCCGAGCATCGCTGCACGCCCCAAATATTCCGCGCTGTCATGCGCAAAAATCCGTCAATACGGAATACACGCCAAGCCCGTTGACGCCAGCTTGCCAGAGGTCGTGCGCAAGTGTTTGCGTTGAGCAGACCTTCGCCGCATCTGTTGCGTTGGGGGTTTCCGTTAGTCGAGGCTGGTACAGCTAAAATACCTGGTTGCTGGTGTTAACCTGCGATTCGACGGCGCGCCTGGCGCAATCGCGCCATGGCGTCGTACCCTGATAAAAGTTTACCCATGAAAATTTTAATTACCGGCGGGGCCGGGTTTATTGGTTCAGCCCTTGTGCGCCACGTTATCGGCCATACGACAGATGCGGTCGTCAATGTGGACAAGCTTACCTACGCGGGCAATCTGGAATCACTGACGGCGGTTGCCAATAGCCCCAGATATGCATTCGAAAAGGTAGACATCTGCGATCGCGCCGAACTGGATCGCGTGTTCGCCCGGCATCAACCCCATGCGGTCATGCACCTGGCGGCCGAGTCGCACGTGGATCGTTCCATCGACGGGCCGGCGGCGTTCATTCAAACCAATATCGTTGGCACCTACACGCTACTTGAAGCAGCCCGCCACTATTGGCAGGGGCTAAGCGCCGAACGCAAGGCAACGTTTCGCTTTCATCATATTTCCACGGACGAAGTCTACGGCGATCTGGAAGGCCCCAAGGATTTATTCACCGAGACCACACCCTACGCACCCAGCTCGCCGTATTCGGCCACCAAAGCCAGCTCCGACCACCTGGTGCGCGCCTGGCGCCGCACGTACGGCCTACCTACGCTGGTGACCAACTGCTCCAACAACTACGGCCCGTATCATTTTCCGGAAAAGCTCATTCCCCTGGTTATTCTGAACGCGCTGGAAGGCAAACCCCTGCCGGTGTACGGCCAGGGCAACCAGGTGCGCGACTGGCTGTATGTCGAGGACCATGCCCGCGCACTGTACAAAGTCATAACCGAAGGCCACGTAGGCGAAACGTACAACATAGGAGGCCATAACGAAAAGCAGAACCTTCAGGTCGTACGAACGCTTTGCAACCTGCTGGACGAACTGCACCCGCAAAGCCGCCCGCTTGGCAGTGATGGCAAGTCCGCCTCTCACAAAACGCTGATCACGTTTGTTACCGACCGCCCCGGCCATGACCTGCGTTACGCCATCGACGCCGCCAAGATCCATCGCGAGCTGGGCTGGAAGCCGCAGGAAACTTTCGAGTCGGGCCTGCGCAAAACCGTGCAGTGGTACCTGGATAACCTGGAGTGGTGCCGGAACGTGCAAGACGGCAGTTACCAGCGCGAACGGCTGGGGGTCAAGGGGTGAGTGGCGGAGAACGAGGCTCTCACTTTTAGCCTTACGTAGTTTGAGCGAGGCAACGCCATGCGTCTTCGGTGCTGGACGAGTTAGGTTGCGCATGCCCGCGATGGACAAAATGTGCCAATTGCCAATTTACCCAAGAGAAGTTACAAGTGTACGCATTTATCTCTTCAGTCATGCAATTGCATCTGATTTTCCGCACAAAACTAAATAGGGGATAAGCGTGCCATGAGCGACCTGGATTATTTCACAAAATATCTTATGGATCTGAAAAGGGCGGATATCGAACAAGATTTTGACTCAGATGTCTTCGCATATTATGGGCCAATAGGCACATGGGCGTTGAAACCGTTTCGTACTGCGCTGGAGGCCATGACTAAGAATGATGAACAGCGTAAGGAACGTATAGCTATCATTTTGCACACGGGGGGTGGTGAGGTTGAGGCCGTTGAGCGGATGGTGGAAATGATACGGCGCTGGTATCCGGAGGTATATTTCATCGTTCCTCAGATCGCAATGTCTGCGGGCACAATATTTTGTATGTCGGGCGACAAGATTTTTATGGACTATACGTCAGCCTTGGGACCTATTGATCCTCAAGTTCAGGAAAAGGGTGGCAATTTTGTGCCGGCTTTGGGGTATTTAGATAAGTTCAACGACATCCTGGAAAAGAGCAAACACGATGAACTAAGCCCAGTAGAGTTTGCGATTGCGCAAAATCAGGATATGGCGTTACTTCGTCGGTATGAGCAGGCACGGGACCTTTCTGTAAATTTGCTGAAGCAGTGGTTGGTCATGTACAAATTTAAGGATTGGGCGATGCATCGTAGTCCGGGACCGAAACATGGGGCTAAGGTGACAACTGCAGAGAAGGAAGAAAGGGCGCAGGCAATCGCTGCTCAGCTTGGAGATAATCATACGTGGCATTCGCATGGCCGGATGATAGGTATCGGAACCTTAACCAAGGCGCTGCGACTGGAGGTCGACGATTACACGGATCAGGTAGAAAGAAGAAAGAAAATAAATAGTTATCACGATGTTATGATTGACTACATGCGGCAGAAGCAAATGACCGTTTTGCTACATGCTCGTCATACGTTAGGGGTTTAGCCATGTCCATTGCCGACGATCTGAAAAAAATGCTAGAAGAACAAAAGCCGTATCAGACCGATGGGTTGAGTCGGGCCATGGCGCTTCACAAGAAGCTTCTATCTCAGGGGATTGTGAAGCCCAAGAAGTATGACCTGCCTATGATGGATGTTGTAAGCGCGCCGCCACCAAAGTCCGAGGGAAGTAACTTGCTGGATAAGCGGGATTCTGAAATTACTTCGCTAATTTCGGCTGGCTTGTATTAATTGTTATTGCGTGTTGGGAATGCATGGTATACGTGGATCTGTCTTCGGACATGCCAGCCTGAGTGGTGAGTGCAATACGCGGGCAATCCGCAGAGTTCACAGCCGCTTCTAGCTACGATCGGCTTCTTCGGCAGGCTCGGCATGCAATTTTATGCTGGAACGGAACTTAAGCTGATATTGTTCTGCCAGGAAAGTCACGATTCCGTACATGACGGGAGTTCGGGCGCGCTGATCAACGTAATAGGCGCTTTCACGTACCAGGGCCGCCGAACCCTTGGGAACTTTAAGCTGGTCAGCGGTGCGGGCGTCCAATGAAACCGCGCGCACTGTGTTGACGGAAGAGAAGGATTCAGCCTGGGTGCAGAGTTTCAGGAACGAGAACAAGTCATGTCCGTTCAATGCTTTCGAAGTAAGGTGGCGCTTGAATTCTATGGGTAGGAAGCGTTGCTCAATCCCGATAAGACGTCCCGCTACCGAGCGTTGCCGTAGGACCCGGTATAGATGCTTGGTTTGGCGACCAAAAATTTCGCGTAGCTCTGGCGGGGTGGTGACGTCGCCGTGTTCCAGCACGTAGAACTTTACCTGGCGATGTGCGGCGCGCATATCGTCTTCGAAAATATGCGTAATGTCGTGGATAATGCGTGGTTCGCAAATGAATGTGCCCCGCCCGCGTTCCTTACGCACCAGACCGCGAGCCACAAGCTCGGCGATGGCCTGGCGCACCGTGGGACGGCTGACGCCGAACATTTGAATGCATTCATTTTCCGAGGGCAAAGTACGACCGACACCTTGGGCACCAAGGGTGCCGATGTAGTCCGCCAGCACAGAGGCCAGCTGTGCATACAGGGGCGTTGGGCTGTTAAGGTCAAGTAGCCGGGTCGCCGCAAGGCCTGCCAGGGGGTCAAGACTGTCGTCGTATTGGCGAGTGGTGTCTTCCAGCGCGAGTGCGGTGTCGGTATTCATGAGGTCCATAGCGGCAGCGATTCACGAAATGAATTTATTCTATATGCTTATTCTAGCGCTTGCTAAAGGCGTGCAGATAGTTTCCCGCAATGCGGATGAAAACATTTGCGGGCGGACTGGCCCGCTTGAGTGGAAGGAATCAGTTATTACCAAGCATAGGTTGCAAATCAGTTCCCTAGCTGGTGCGCAACCCAATCTTTAATTTGCTGCTCTGTCATGGCGCCAAGTTTTTTGTCCACGACTTCGCCACCCCGAAACAGAATCAGCGTAGGCAGACCGCGCACTTTGTAGGTGCCGGCCGTACCCATGTTTTCGTCGACATTGATCTTTGCGATGGCTACTTGCCCTTCGAATTGTGTTGCCAGGCTCTTGAAAGTTGGAACCATGCTCAGGCAAGGCTTGCACGAAGGAGCCCAAAAATCCACTAATACAGGCATGTCATGCCGCAGTACTTTTTCATTGAAGTCTGTGTCATTTACATCGAAGAGCATCTGTTTTCCTCAAAGTCATTCATCGCGCGCGGGCGTTGGCTTTAGCGGTTGACGTTTTCGCCATAGAAGGCAGATGGCAGGTTGTCCCGTGGCCACGCATCGCCGTCCTCGAACTGCGCGACCCCAACAGCGTGACGCGCCATGCCGGACTCCATCATGGCCATCGAGACGATTTCCGCTACGCCACGGTCAGTTACGCCGTTGTCACGTAGTGC
Organism: Burkholderiaceae bacterium; assembly: GCA_004322135.1. Taxonomy (GTDB): domain Bacteria; phylum Pseudomonadota; class Gammaproteobacteria; order Burkholderiales; family Burkholderiaceae_B; genus Eoetvoesia. The sequence goes on from SCSG01000045.1 coordinate 103,487, forward strand.
CTTGAAGTCTTCATCCGTTAGCCCTTCGGTAAAGGCCATCTTTCGGGCAAAGCGCAAGACTGCCTTGGTCTTGGCATCTACCTTGTCTGAGTTTTCGAAGTCCAGAATTTCCGCGACATCGTCAGCGGTCATCTTGAAGTGCTCGATAAGGTGTGTTTGGTGGTTGTTGATGCAGCGTGGGCAGTCCACTTCACTGGCGCAAATCAGCGAAATCGCATTACGTATGGTGGGGGGCAGATCTCCGTCCATCATCTGCAGACGTTTGGTCAGGCCCCACCAGTGTCGCAATAGATCCACGTCAAGAGCAAAAAACCCCCAGGTCGGGGTTAAGAAGCCATCACCCTTGGTTTTACGTATGTCCTGAAAGATTTCAGCAACTTCGCCTTTGGCTTCCTGTGGTTTAACTAATTTGATTTTGTCCATTGCAGCGTCTCCTGTTTCTATGGTTAGAGCCTGTTTGTCATTAGCCCGTGTCGTGTCGCATTTGTCACCATCATGCTTGATATCGTAAAGCCATAGACATCGTGATGTCAACATGTCATAATAACTTGACAGAATAAATGGATGACAGTCATCACAATAAGGGGGCGTAGTTATGAAAATTGGACGGTGTGTTTGGGAAGGCCGGGTACTCCTTGGGGTGGTTGACGAGGCGCAGGAACGTGTATCGTTTGTACAGGATAGTTTCAGCCATAGTGCCAATCCCCTTATGGATTGGATCATATCCGGCGGCCCCGGCGCGGTGTCGACTGCGGGTTCTGCCAAGTTGGAAAACGTGCAGTTCCTGTCACCGTTCTCGGCGCTTCGGCGCAATGTATTCGCCGTAGGCAAAAATTACCGGGCACACGCTTCCGAATTCGACAAAAGTGGTTTCAATGCCACCGCAGGAACCAGCTCTATCCCCGACTATCCACAAATCTTCACCAAAGCAACCACTGCTTTGTCGGGGCCCTATGATGCCATCAGTTTCGATCCGGGCTTAACCCAATCCGTAGATTATGAAGGCGAAATCGCTGTCGTGATCGGCAAGGTGTGCCGTCGCGTAAGCCCTGCCGCAGCCATGGACTCCGTGTTCGGGTATGTCCTGCTCAACGATGTCACGGCACGAGACCTGCAGAAGCGGCATAGCCAATGGTTTTTAGGCAAATCCCTGGATTCGTTCTGTCCACTGGGTCCGTGGATAGCCACATGCGACGAGGTTCAGGCTGATAACTGCATGCTCAGTACATGGGTCAATGGTGAACAGCGCCAGCACGCATGCCTTAAGGACTTGATTTTTGACATCCCGACCCTGGTCTCCACGCTCTCGCAGGCCTTTACGCTGCAGCCAGGCGATCTCATTGCAACTGGCACACCAGTGGGCGTAGGAATAGGTTTTACCCCGCCGCGTTTCTTGCAAAGTGGTGACGACGTGCGCATTTCGGCAACCGGTCTGGGTGAGATGCGTAATCGGGTGGTGACGGTGGGCGTTTCAGAATGAGCACACTTCGTGCCGACGCAGAAAGCGTATTGCATTTCCTCAGTGCGGGAGCCGCCAAAGGGGTCGTCATGGGCGTGGCCGAGCGCTTCCAGACCCAGGCAGGCTATCGCCTGGAAGGTGAGTTCGGGGCCGTCGGCGCGATGCGCGAAAGATTCGCGCAAGACCAAGAATGTGATTTCTTGATTTTGAGTCAAAGACACATAGACGAGTTAAGCCACGAAGGCCGCCTGGATCCGAAGGAAACACGACTCTTGGGCGTAGTGCGTACTGGTGTGGCGCGGCGTGCACAAGACCCTGACGTTTCGGTACACGACGCGGATGCCTTGATGCACACTCTGACGCAAGCTCCAGAAATATATTTTCCAGACCCCCATAAGTCGACGGCTGGTATTCATTTTGCCCGCGTATTGGCCACGTTGGGGCTGGATCGAGTTTTGGCCGGCCGCTTGCGGCCACGTCCCAATGGGGCTGCGGCAATGCGCGAAATGGCCTTGGTTGGGGCTCGGGGTGCAATTGGATGCACGCAGATCACCGAGATTCTGTATACGCCGGGCGTGAGCCTGGTGGCGCCATTACCGGCCCGCTTCGGTCTGGCAACGGTATACGCTGCAGCCATCCCCGAAAAACCCACGCACAACACGATGGCGGCAAGGCGTTTTGTTGAGCTTCTGACAGGAACGGAGACGCGTACGCTGCGGATCGAGGCAGGCTTCGATGAGCAATAACCCAGCCTTTCACCATGGATCATCGAGTGCTGTCAGAGGGTTGCGAATGTTACGTCAAACAGGTTGAGGAGGCATATGTCGATTACACGGGGCAATCCGTCCAGCTTTAAAAATGTCCGCGCCGGTGTGTACAACCATTACGTGCGCGTAGACCATCCCAAAAGCATGATTTTTGTGTCTGGCCAGCTTTCGCGCGATGGGTACGGTGCACAAGTCGGGGTAGGCAGCATGCTGGAGCAAACCCGCCAGTGTTTACGCAATCTTGAGTTGAACCTGAAAGCGGCTGGTGCAGAAATGTCCGATGTTGTCTGGACGACGGTCTATACCGTAGATATGAGGGAATTGCAGGAAATTGTCGCGGCGCGTGAGGAACTGGACAACGGCGACTGTTTGCCGACCAGCACGATGGTTGAGGTAAACCATTTGAGCGAGCCCGGCTTGCTCGTGGAAATTCAGGCAATCGCCGTACTGAGCTGATCCTGGCGCGTTCAGGGCAGCATAACGATGCAGCGCCGACGGCGCATGCATGAATGCGGGAAACCAATTAGATCGGGAGCAGATATGAGCAGCATGATCATTCGAGGCGTCTTTTCTAATATGCCGACGGCTTTGACCGAAGACGGCCGCAGTATCGATACTGAGCGCATGGGGGCGCATGTAAATTGGGTAATTGAGTCTGGTGTCAACGGGGTCAGCTGTTTGCTGGGATCGGGCGGCTTTACATATTTGACTGGCGACGAGCGCTATCAAGTGGCTGAAGCCGTAATTAAAGCGGCCAGCGGCAGGGTGCCGGTGTTAGTTGGCATTACCGGAGAGAGCACAGCTGAAACCGTTGAGCTTGGCCGCGCGGTGGATGGCATGGGCGCAACCGCGCTCATGGTGCAGCCACGTTCCTTTCTGCCGTTAACGACAGCAGAGGTGCTCGCCCATTACGAAGCAGTGGCCAAGGCCGTGACCGGTCCGATCGGCATTTATAACCATCCACAGACAACAGGCTATGCGATCACCGATCGCGATTATGCGGAAATCGTTCGGCGAACTGGCGCTATTGTCACAAAGGACGGTGGGCCGGATCTGTTCAACGTTCCAGCGGTCACGGACGCGTGTCGCGACCTCAAGATGAGCTATTTGTCGGGGGCAGAGTCCCTGCTGTTCGCCGCCTTTTTGCTTGGGGCCGATGGTTGTTGTGTCGCGATCGCCAGTGTTTTCCCGAAGGAGGTCTCCGATATGTATCGGAAAATCCAGAATGGAGATGTCCCCGGCGCAAAAGCGGTTTATCTCCGCATGCTTCCAGTGCTGCGCGCGTTCAAGAAAATCAGTACACCACGAGCGGTCAAGGCCGCTGCCGAACTTAGAGGGCATTCTTTGGGTCCTCAAAGGGCACCAGTCCAAGATTTGAATGAGGCGGATACGGCGCTGCTCAAGGCCGCAATCGCCGCTGTGGAAAACCAAGGTTAAAGAAACCTCGGGGGCCCGTATTTCGCGGGCATGCCGTGCATGGGCTTGCGTCATAAATATTAATTATTAAGCGGCATTCAATTATTAAAATTCGGGAGACAGCCATGAATCAAACTTACAGTCCGACTGCGGACAAGCCGGATGAGCGTCAGGCTTTCAAGGCAACCTTCAGTGCCTTCTTAGGATTTTTCGTCGATATGTTCGACGTGTTTTTACCGGTGATCGCACTTGCGCCGGCCATGATTTATTTTCGGCCGAAAGATATGAGTACTGAGCTGGACGTATTGTTTGCCTCGCTTATTCTGGCTGCCACTCTCATAGGGAGGCCGTTGGGTTCCGTTATTTTCGGCTATCTGTCCGACAGGGTGGGGCGGCACCCCATAACGATTCTATCCATCGTCGGCTTTGGAACGTGTACGCTACTGATTGCCATATTGCCAGGGCAGGAAACGTTGGGCATTTGGGCCATGGTGCTTCTGGTGGTGCTGCGGCTCATAGGCGGCGTTTTTTTGGGTGGCGAATATACCGCGGCTAATGTGTTGGCCATGGAAGCCGCGCCGAAACAAAAGCGAGGGCTGTACTCAGGAATAATCCAGTGTGGCTACCCAGTGGCCTACTTGTGTATTGCAGCGTTGACATTGCTCATGCTGTACTTGTTTCCAGCGGATGGAACCATTGATTCACCTTACGTGAAATATGGGTGGCGAATTTCCTTCTTCATTGGTGGCCTGATCGCATTTCTCGTAGTAATTCCGTATCGCTGGAACGTCCAAGAATCCAAATTGTGGATAGAAGAGAAGACGGAAGAGGCAGGCCAGAAAAGACATAATCCAATCGTGGCCGTATTTACTGGGCAAAACCTCAAGCGTTTCGGCCAGGTGTTCCTGGTCTTGTCAGGAGCGTGGTTTCTTACTGTCGCGGCCGCGGCAGGTATGTTGCCACAGATCTTGCTCAAGGTCGTTGGATTAACGTCCAAGCAGATGTCGCTTTCCATTGTGGTCGCGTCGTTTTTCCTGATATTCGGTTACCTGGCAGCGGCGGCCTTTAGCCAATATATTGGCCGACGGGCAATGATTATTCTTTGGGCGGTCATTGCCGCAGTCGTCGGCGTATATGCCTACTACATGCTCTTGTACGGGCACGGTAATACCTATGGTGAAATCATCTTGTATGTCACCTTGATCATTGTTTCATTCACGTCTGTTTTTGGCGTCCTGGTGGTATATCCAAACGAGATCTTCCCGACCAATGTGCGCTCAAGCGGGTTTGGTATGGTGTTTTCCATTCCGGTCATCATCCCGTCGTTATACGGTATTTATGTCGATCTTTTGAGGGGCGTGATCAGCCCCAATGCGATGCCGTTCATCTTTGCGGGGATCGGCTGCATCCTGATGGTCGTGGGGGCCGCTATCGGGCCGGAAACCAAAGACGCGGAGCTTGATGAGATTGTTTGAGTCTTTTCGCCCTTGGCAGGTGTTCACATAACAAATAGGTGACGTTATGGCTGGCTATGTGCAGGATCCGGGCTCGATCCTTGATCTGGGTGCAAAATTCCGGCGTGGGGACGACACGCCACTTGATCTGATAGCACGCCTATTCCAGCGCATGCGGGAAAGCGAGCCATACGTCAAGGCGTGGTTGCGGCCCGATCAGGTGGGGGAATTGGGGCGTCCGCAGGAGCGATTTGGCTTCGGAGAGAATTAACCTACTGCTGGAGGCGCGGCAATCGCAGTAATGCTGCAAATGTCGCCTGGGGCGCGCCCGATACATTCAGGCTTTTGACATGATATTTACTGCTGCCCCCGATGGGTTTCGCTGGTCAACGCCTCCTGAAACCTTCCTAGGGAATATCGACTTAAATAAGCCTGAATTTTTAATACCCAGCGGCGTTCAGATTCAAATTTGTGACTCAAAAAGAAGCTGACGGAACCATTGGTTACGCGGGTCGGTGTGGTAGCGTGCATGCCAGAACACGTTGACGGAGAAGGAGGGTAGTGGCAGTGGATGTTCCGCGTAGGCTAGATCAAAGTCTTTTTCGTGCGCGACGGCGGCAATACGGGGTACCGTTGCCACAAGGTCCGATCGCCTTAGCAGGTTGGGTACGCTTGCAAACCTTGAAACGTAAAACTGGATTTGTGCGTCAAGGCCGCTTTGAAGTAGTTGGGTGGTTGCCATGTAATGGCCTGGATCTGATGACTCAATCAATATATGCCTGGCCTGCATGAAATCAGCCGCACTGGGCCGCTTGCTAGCGAATGGGTGCCCCTTGCGAAACAATACAACGTAATCGGATTCGAGTAGCTTTCTCTGAAAGTAGCCCGCCGATAGTTGAGGTAATAAGCCAATTGCGATGTCGATTTCGCCGTTCTCCATCTTACGATTGAGTGATCGCGGTTGATAAACCATTGAACGCACGCGTACGTTGGATGCGCCACTACGAAATTTGTCGATTAGCTGAGCCAGAAGGTAGGACTCTCCGAAATCGGTCGTGGCAATGGCAAATGTGTCGTGAGAATTCTCACTGTCGAAGGAAATTCGCTGATTGACCGCGTTTTTGACCGACACGAGGGCATAGGCGATAGGCCCAGCAAGCAGTTCGGCAAGTGGGGTAGGCTTCATGCCACGAGCAGTGCGCTGGAACAGAGGGTCGTTGAAAGTACTGCGCAGGCGGTTGAGGGCCTTGCTGACGGCGGGTTGTGAGAGCGAAAGGTTTTCGGCCGCAACAGATACTTTTCGAACGTTCATCAACTCATCGAAGACGACGAGAAGATTGAGGTCAAGTTGCGTCAATTCCATGACTACACGCGTCGTTATTCGAATTTGAAATATCGATTATATCAATAGGCTCGTTGCTCGTTTGTGGTGTATCTCGCACCATTAGGCGGATCAGATGTAAATCAGGATCGAACTGGACGCGACCCCGAGCACTTGCTGCATGCGTCGTGTTGGGGAAACGCCAGTGTGCTGTCAACCGCTACTGGATGTTGCATAGCGAAAAGAAAAAATGGAGACGCTAATGGGAGCTTTACCAACGGCAAAGAGTTTTTCAGATGGTGATTTGAAGAGCGAAATATCCGATAAGCAGTCACGTAGATCGACGATAAGTGCAACGGCTGGCTTCTTTGTTGATATGTTCGATGTGTTCCTTCCTGTGGTTGTTCTGGCACCGGCGCAGGCATATTTTCAACCGGCCAACATGACTGAAACCGAGGCTGCCGTTGCTGGATCACTTATCCTCGCCGCTACCCTGCTCGGTCGGCCGCTTGGTTCGATTATTTTCGGGGCTCTGTCGGATCGGTTTGGGCGAAAGCCAATTACTCTCGTCTCGGTAGCCGGCTTTGGTATATGCACAATTCTGATGGGCCTGCTACCAGGGTATCAACATTGGGGCGTGTGGGCCTTGTATACCCTGATTGCTTTACGCTTTATAGGCGGCATCTTTCTTGGTGGTGAATACACTGCCGCGAATGTGCTCGCCATGGAATCGGCACCCAAAGAGAAAAGGGGGCTTTATTCTGGTCTGATACAGGCCGGATACCCACTCGCGTACATTGCGATAGCCGCGCTTACCTTTCTTATGTTGAAAGTCTTTCCCATTGATGGTGGGTTGTCGTCACCGTACGTTAATTATGGCTGGAGGATTCCGTTCTTTCTCGGAGGCATACTGGCATTTGCAGTAATCATTCCCTATAGAACTCTGGTCGATGAGTCCGTCATGTGGACCCGAACTAAGTCGAAGCGCAAGGCCAACACCCTAAAAATTCTCTTTAATAAGGACAATCGACGCCATTTTATTCAGGTTGTGGTCGTACTGACCGGATTCTGGTGCACTTTGTTTGCGTCTGCCGCCGGACTCTTGCCGCGAGTATTGATGAGATTTGTACATCTCGGGGCACAAGACATGACGGTTGTGATCATGATTGCCTCAGTTGCACTGACGGTTGGCTTCATACTGGTGCCAAGCCTGAGCCAGATCACTGGCCGACGCAATATGATCGTTTTGATGGGGCTGCTAGCTGGTACGGTAGGCACGTATTGCTACTATCTGCTGGTTACCGATCCGGGCAGTTTTATAAGAATAACTGTCCTGTCAACGATCGTCGTTGTGCTGACATCATCCGTGGCGGGAATAACAACTTGCTATCTGAACGAGCGCTTTCCAACTGAAATCCGATCTACCGGGTTTGGCGTTGCGTACGCAGCGCCTGTCATTGTGCCCGCGCTATATGGCGTGTACCAAGGGTTACTTGAGAAGATTGTGGCTCCGCAGTTTACCCCGCTGATACTAGTCGTCGTGGGTGGGCTGTTGACAATTGTCGGGGCGCTTATGGGGCCCGAAACGCGAGACGTTGACCTTAAAAGCACAAGCACATAATGCATCGCTCACTTTTGGTCGGACAGAACGGTTGTGTAAACGCATCCGGTGAAAACAGAAAACGGGATACGAGTGTTGCCGATGTCGTGGTGGTCGGTGCTGGCGTCATCGGCATCACGACCGCCTACTATTTAATGCGCAAAGGACATACCGTTCATGTTGTCGATGAACACAACGAGGCAGCAAGTGGTTGTTCGTATGCGAATGGTGGGTTTCTTTCGCTGGGCCACGTTGTTCCATGGTCGCAGCCAGGGATCGCCAAGACCATGATCGGATCTTTGTTTAACCGTCAATCGCCGGCCCGGTGGCGATTCGACGGCACGGTGAGCCAGTTGCGGTGGCTGTGGGAGTTCTACAAAAATGGTACTCATGAAAAATTTGCCGTCAACAAAAAGGCACTTTATGACCTGGCCGTGTATAGCAGGCAATGTCTGGACACGCTGTTGGGCGGCCACGGCTTTGTATCTCGAGGCAGAACGGGCGTGTTGCAGATTACGCGGAAGATTGATCAACTACCGGCCTTGAGGCGGCAGAGCGAAAGCTATCGCGGAACCGTGGTGCGTGGCAGAGTTCTGGAGGACAGGGCGTCGATTGCGTCGATCGATTCCGCGTTTAGCCAGTCGCCCGAGCGGCGTTTGTACGGGTTGTATGTCGATGACGACTACGCCGCCGATTGCTGTGAATTTACGCGTGCCCTGATGCAATATCTCGTGGAGCAGGGGGCTCGGTTTACAGGTGGAGTTCGAGTCCATAAGGTAAGTAGCTCGGCTGGCGGTGTATCGCTGAGTACTGACGATGCAGAGCTTCAGGCATCGAAAGTAGTTCTTTGCACCGGCGTAGGCACCGAGAGTTTGCTTCCCGGAAAATGCCGTTCAGGCATCTATCCGGTCAAGGGGTATGCCCTGACCGTCCCGGTAGGGGACGGTGTGAATACCCCTTCTCACCCGATCATCGATGGCGACAATAAAGTTGCCATAAGCCGATTGGGAAACAAAATCCGTATTACGGCTATTGCCGAGATAGTCGGACACGATGCGTTTATCGAACGTTCTCGCGTCGATCAAATGAAAGCCGTGTACGACGGGCTGTTCCCAGGTTCGGTTGATTGGAAAAGTGCGTCATCCTGGATCGGATTCAGGCCGACTCGTCCCTCTACGGTTCCTGTGATCGGTCCGTTAGGCGATAACGTGTTTATCAACGCAGGCCATGGTACGTACGGCTGGACGTTGGCATGCGGGTCGGCCAGCCTGCTTGCAGACTTGATGTGTGGGCATTCGGGCGAAATTTCAGCAGGTCCATATTTTCCCAGAAGTCGAGGAGATCTTTATGCCGGTAGTTACTGTTGAACTTTTAGCTGGTAGGTCGCAAGAGGCGAAGAATGAAATTGCAAAAGAAGTGACCGCCACCCTGGCAAAGCACGCGTTAGCGGATCCAGAGCATGTCTACGTGGTTTTTAGAGATGTGAGGCCAGGTGATTGGGCTGTCGCTGGGGTGTGCTTGTCCAATCGCCAGCAGAAATAGTGTGGAGGGATTCGTGAAGAAGAGGAAATTGTTGCTTGTTGGCTCTACCGGTGTTATTGGAGCTGGCCTCAAAGCCGCTTTCGTGTCGAGTTATGAGCTGATCACCGGAGGCATTGACCACGAAGACATATATATGGATCTGTCTTCTGTGGACTCGATCAAGTCTGCTTTGAAAGAAATCGGAACGATTGATGCACTGGTGTGTACAGCTGGGCAAGCAAATTTTCGTCCACTGGCCTCAATCGATGCGGCAGGCATAGATAAATCTGTATATAGCCTTGGTTTGCAAAACAAGCTTTTGGGTCAGGTCAATCTGGCTTTGGCCGCCCGTGCGTACACCAAAACAGACAGTGTAATTGTGCTGACTAGTGGCACAACAAACCGTACGCCCATTTTGGGCGGCTCCTCGCTAGGTATGGTCAATGGCGCCCTGGATGCCTGGGTAAAGGCTGCGGCAACAGAGCTGCCTAATGGGCCACGAATCAATTGTGTCAGCCCAAGCCTTGTGGAGGGTACACCCATGCAATTTGTTCGCGCCTTTCCAGGATTTGCGGTGGTGCCTATGCACCACGTAGTGCTGGCTTATATACGCTGCTTAGAAAGCGGAATAAATGGTGAAACAGTAGTTGTGTAATGCAATCGATGGAGACTGAATGATGGCGAATGAAGAGCAGAAACGATCCTTGAATCACATACATCCTGTTCAAGAGCTCGAGTGGGAACCCTGGGAGCTCTATTTCCGTGGGGTTCCTGCCTGCGAAGGTAAGTATGGTGGGTGGGTCAAGGTACTACATCGACCTAACGAGTACGAGCGTGGTTGGACGTTCCTTTTTAAGTGGGTTGGCTGGCCGGGTAAAACGTTGCGTTTGATTGCGATTGTTCCTGATGACAGTAATGAGCAGGTGTACTATTTTTCAGAACAAAAAAGCGCGACCGATGCCATAGAAAACGCGACATACGTTTATCGCGCTCCGGGTGCCAAACACTCAGGCACTTTCGGAGATGATTTTCTGTGCGTTCTGAGTTTTGCTGGCGAGACCGATGTAGGGCTGTCTTACGAATTTCTGGATCGATAGACCTGACTGGCGTCATCAACGCCAGTCAGGTCCAAACTCAATTATTTCTCTGCAACGGTGACTTGCTGGGCCACTGCTGCCGCAGACATGTCGCATCGCAAAGCCCAAGATAATCTTTAAGAAAACCTACTCTTTACCTGGATCCTTCACCGCCTCGAACGTCTTGAATTCGACATTCTTCAATTCGCCGTCAACTTTTGCTACCCGGCGTATGTATTCGTTGTGAATGATGTCCCGGGTCCTGGGATCTATCTCGACCGGGCCACTTGGGCCTTCCCACTTCATTCCCTTTGCGGCGGCGATGAATTTGTCACCGCTGGCATCTCCCCCCGTTTTTTTCAGGACTTCGTAGATAAGGTGCATGCCGTCGTAGCCGCCGACTGCCGCAAAGTCTGGTCTACGATCCGGGTAATGCGCGCGAAAGTTTTTCACGAACTCTTTATTTATGGCTGAGTCGTGTGCGTCCGAGTAGTGAAATGAAGTGATCACTCCTATTGCCGCGTCACCGGTTGCACCAAGTTGGTTTTCCGCGGTTACGTCCCCTTCCCCGAGAATCTTGATCCCGGCGTCCGCAAAGCCCAGGGCCTTCATGTTCTTTATAAGAGTGGGTATGTTCGAGCCGGGAGGCGCGAAAGTGTAGATGGCGTCTGGTTTGCTGTCTTTCACGCGTTGGAGGAAGGGCGTGTAGTCAATGGTGTCCACGGGCGTAAACACACTGCCGACTATCTTGCCGCCCTCCGCGGTAAACACGCTCGCAAATTCCTGCTGCACGTCGTGTCCGGCACTGTAATCGGACGCCAGCGTGTAGGCGGTACGGATGCCTTCGCTGTATGCCCACTTTGCCATCGCCCATGCACTCTGTTGCATCGTAAACGAGGTGCGGACAATGTAGGGGGATTTTTCCGTAATGGACGACGTGGCGGCAAGCATGTCCACCAGGGGTATTTTTGTTGCGGTGGCCAAAGGCGCGGACGACATCAGGTTGGGTGTCAGGACATAGCCTGCAAGAATGTCCACCTTGTCCTTCACCAGCAGTTCCTGCGTCAGCCGCTTGGCCACTTCGGGTTTCATCCCTCCGGCATCTTTGATCACCAGTACTATTTTTCGTCCCGCGACGGTGTCTCCGTGCAGCCTTATGTAGGTTTCCACACCATGCAGAATCTGTGTTCCCGGCACGGTAAAGTGCCCGGAGGCCGTCAACACCAAACCTATCTTCAGTTCCTTCGCCTGGTCTTTCGCCTGTGCGACTCCAGACACCAACAAAGGCATGGACAGAATTACAGCCAATTTTGCAAATTTCATAGGTAAGTCTCTCAATTTCAGCCGGCAGCTACTGCTGGGCTGGATATAGTATGTTTATGAGAGCGGTCCCGCTGACGCGAGAGTTGTCTCTCCTCCTTTAAATGGCCCGCTATCCGATGTGGCTTCCCCCTTGAGCCTCGGTGGTTGTGTTATGCGGTTTGATTGGTGTGCCACATGCCACATGCCGCCGCGACAATAGGCAAAAAACCTATGCTTCGGCTGTAACACCAGCCTCTTTCGGCACCAGGATCGTGTTCCAGGAGCGCGTTGGAATGGCGCGATTCAGATCCGGATCCCGAACCACATTGCTGGGGTCCTTGTTGTCCTTTACCGCCTTGATTTGTTCCCGAAGTTTGCGCCGCAGCATCACGATTCCCCGGTCAGAGGTTGCCAGCTTTTCCAGCGCGTGAACGGCAATTGGCCTTTGTCCTTCCTGGGCCTCGCGGTCGTCCGGCCGGCGTTGGCGCTGTTCATAGGAAAGTGGGTTTGTTGTCGAGCCGGGCCGTAGTGCCGTGCGCGTGTCCGTGCCGGGCTTCCAGCCCTTCTTGGGTTGGCCGTTCTCCAGTGGCCAGGCCACGATGCTGAATGCGGTAAGGTGTTCGTTATCCACGGGTACGGTCCACGTGCACTCCGTGCACTTTTCCTGGTATTTCGCCGCGTCGCCGGGTTCGTGCAAATTGGGAACGAGGATGACGTTTGGCAAGATCGCTTCAAGGGATCTGATCACGCGATTTTTGTTCAACAGTTCGCGCCTGAATTCGTAAGCCACGCCAAGCGGTGTGTCGATGAATTCGATCGTCGGCTTACCGCCGTGCATGAGCCCGCTTGTGAACTGGTCGCCGCTTATCATCTGATGCAGAATCAACAGGTGCCACGGGTCAACCGCGTTCTCGTGGTTCTGCAACCAGTTGCAGTCCTGTACGTATCCGATCCCCTGGCCTTCCCAAAGCTTCATGCCTTTCAGCACCACGTCGTCACGGCCGCGTGTGTCGATGATGTCGTACATGGGCAGGAGTGGTTCCGTCCCTGCAGGCCCCATGTAGACGAATACCAAACCGCCGTACTCGGTAGTGGGGTAGGCGGGTTGATGTACGTTCATGCGCTCACAGACGCCGCTTGGCTCGCAAGGCATTTCAACGCACTTGCCGTCCGGCTGGTAAAGCCAACCGTGATAGCAGCAGCGAATGCCGTTTTCCTCGATCCGCCCCCACTCCAGCGACGTGCCCCGGTGGGAGCAATGGGGCAAAACACACCCGACTTTCCCTTGCTTGGTTCGGAAAAGCACGAGCTCCTCGCAGAGAATTTTGACCTTTTTGGGGAGGTCGGTCAGTTCTTCGGACAGAGCTACGGGCTGCCAAAACCGCCGTAGTACCTCGCCCATCGGCGAGCCCTGTTCCACATGCGTCAACTCAATGTCCTCTGACGGCGTGGTCTGGCCGTAAGCGTTATTTTCTATCATGATCTGCCTCCTGCTTGGCGATAACTAATAAAGATGCAATACCTGTAGTCCTTTACGGCCATCTTGCAGCATGGCTGCGGGGCATCACATAGACAAAGGTGACTAAGGATGGTACTTTTGAGACAAGGTGTCCCACCATTTCAAGCGTTTCCGGCAGAATGGAAAGGCTTACATCACAACGCTCCGCGAGCCAGGCTATAACCGCACATGACTGCACTCTCAAGAAAATCAGTCAGTGGTCGTATACCGCTATATTCCCTTTATGGGCGCACCGATGCTGAAGCTGAACTAAGCTTTGTGCATCTGGAAACGCTTGAATCGGGTAACGAGGGCCACGATTGGAACATCCTTGCTCATCGGCATCACGACCTTTACCAAATCATCTGGGTAAGCAGAGGGGATGGCACGGTAGAGCTTGACGCGCATACGTTGTTTCTGCGGTCTCCGGTGCTGATCTACGTTCCGCCGCTCGTCGTGCACGGCTTCCGGTGGCGGCCTGGTAGCGATGGTTTTATTTTGACGATGGCAGCTACTCCGCTGGCGGGTATCATCGGCCAGGCCCAGGCGCCAGAAATAGTTTCTGTTCAAGACCAGCCACTTGTCATCACAGAGGACACCACCAAGAAAGAAGACGTCCTAAAAATAAAAAACCTGTTTGCGGCGATATCGGGTGAATACATCCAAGACCTGCCGTGCCGAGACGTGGCCATCTCCAGCAACATCCTGCTGTTGCTTGTGGAAATTGCGCGGTTGCGA
>SCSG01000007.1 GCA_004322135.1 Burkholderiaceae bacterium
GGCAAAATTCATAGCAGGTATAAGTAGCTGGCTGGGGATAGATCTAACGGCGTTCAAGCTTTTCATCCAGAGGCGTGTGGTTTATTACCGTCGTTAGTGGAATCAAACGTATACACATTGTAGTGCCCCTGTAATAATGGCAACGCTTGCATCAAGGTGCTGCCACGCTGCAAGACAAACACAAACTGATTTTCTTTCATCAACGTTGGAGAAGAAACCAATGAAATTAAGAGCACTAACTATCGGGCTAGCTCTGTCTTTCCCGCTACTAGCCAGCGCACAAACCGACACCAGTGTCACCTTGTACGGCGTTATCGACACCGGTATCGAATTCGTCAACAAGATTCCTGATAGCACCGGTGGCTCGCACAGTTCCGTACACTTCACGAATCTCACGTCCTCCTGGCCTTCCTACTGGGGCCTGCGTGGTACCGAGAAAATCAACGATAACCTTAGCGCCATCTTCACGTTGGAATCGGGCTTCAACCCCGGCACCGGCACCTCGCAGCAAGGCGGACGCTTCTTCGGTCGTCAGGCTTTCGTTGGTTTGAAGGGTGACTGGGGCCAGGTGGCTTTCGGCCGTCAGTACAACATGCTGATGCGCTCCCTCCTGAAGGCTGACTTCATGGGCCCGAACGACTACGGTCTGGGTACCATCGACTCCTACATCCCGAATACGCGTATGGACAACGCCATTACGTATATGGGGCATTTCTCGGGTGTTAGCGTCGGCTTGGCTTACGCGCGTGGCCGCGATAACGTAACTACCGGCGGGCCAGCCGCCTCTAACTGCGGCGTTGAGTACACTGCGCAATCCGCCTGCAGCGCTTACTCGGCCATGTTGAGCTACGACGCCTCCAATTGGGGCGTGGCAGGAGCCTATGACGTAATCACCGGCTCAGACAAGACTACAACGACCGATGGCGTCACATCGTTGAACAACTTCTATGGCCTTCAACAGGGCCAGAAAGATCGTCGCTTCACGGTTAACGGCTACTTCAAGCCCACTGACGACTTCAAAGTCAGCCTAATCTACATAAATCGCAAGACCGACGCCGATAAGGGCATCCGGGCCGGAAACTTCGGCCAAGCCGGCTTGGGCAACCGTAGTGACATCTACACATTGGATGCCTCGTATAACGTCGCCCCGCAAGTCGTGATCGACGGCAGCGCGAACTACATCAAGTTCAACAATGCGGATACAAGCTCCAACGCCTGGTACTTTGTTGCACGCGCCAAGTACCTCCTGTCCAAACGCACTTACGCCTATGCGGAAGTTGCCTACATCAAAAACAAGGGCAACAGCACCATCTCCGCTTCCAGTGCAACAGCTGGCCTTTACACCACGCCTGGTGGAAACCAGACCTCCGCTTTGGTTGGCCTGCGTCACAACTTCTAATCTAAATGTTGTAAGGCTGTAAACCGGGGTAGCGGGCCATGCCAAAAGCATGGCGGCGCACCCCGGGTAAAAGCAGGCAGTACTGTAGTATTCGTTCTTTTCCGTAGATTTGAGTTTTTCGGGCTCGGCATTGCGCCAAGCCCGATTTTTTTGAACTGATAATACAGAAGGGCCAACTATATCACCAGCTACGAGCAATTCCTTTATCCCAACCCGGATGTGTCCACACAGGCGTTTCAGTCTATTTCATTCCGCACAACCAAAAAGCGAACGGAATTACAACCAGCAGTCCAAAATCTTCATCAAGGCATCTCCCACACCTATAAAATAGGCGCAACGAATACAGGTGATCGGGAGACACACAGATGGCAGGACTACCTACGGTGAAGGTCATGGTTTTGGGGGGCACCATTACCATGGCCCCCGGCAAGGAAGAAGGCATAAGCCCTTCCCTGAGCGGCGCGGACCTCCTGCGTGAAATCCCTCAATTGGGCCAGGTGGCCAATGTCGAGGTTCACACCCCGTTTCTGAAGCCCAGCGCGTCGCTGGAGCTCGCAGAGCTTGCTCAACTGATTCAGGGCAAGTCCGACAAGGGCAAGCCCAATCATGCCGGCATGGTCATCGTTCAAGGTACAGACACCATCGACGAAACCAGCTTTTTCATCGACTTGCTCTACGACAAGGAAGCGCCGATTGTCATTACCGGCGCCATGCGCGGCGCCACCGCGCTGAGTGCCGACGGGCCCGCCAACCTTTTCGCCGCAGTCAGCACCGCAGCATCCGACGCAGCAAGAGGCCTGGGATGTCTTGTAGTACTGAACGACGAGATTCATGCCGCGCACGCCGTGGAAAAAATGCACAAGGGATTGGTTTCAGCGTTCGAATCGCCGGATGGCGGCCCGCTGGGCTATTTTCTTGAAAACGCGGTCCGCATGATTCGCCGCCCTTGCGCCAGGCTTCGCCAGGCCTTGCACCCAAGCCGTTTTCCGGACGTCGCCATCGTTAAGATAGGCCTGGGAAGCACCATCTCGATGTTCGACGCCGTGACCAGACTTGGCTACGAGGGCGTCATCGTCGAAGGCATGGGAGCGGGGCACGTCCCCGAACGCTTTGCTGCCGACATTGAAAAACTTTCAAAAACGATGCCAGTTGTATTGGCCTCGCGGGTCATTGGCGGCTCGGTCTATAAAAACACCTACGGATTTCCCGGTTCGGAAATAGACCTCATCCGGCGAGGCGTGATCCCAGCAGAATGGCTGTCGCCCCACAAGGCAAGGCTATTGCTTTCAGTCAGCCTGGGTGCCGGTCTTGCCCGCGACGAAATACGGCAGGCATTTGCCGCCTACGGCCAGCCGTGATGTGATGACAAGAACACCCACCACGGCCATATCTAGCGTCGGGCCGACCTGGCCAGCGCCACGCTGCGCCGGCCCTGGCACATGGACGGTCGCCGCCGTGCGGTAGCCACTTACCACAGCGCGCCCTGCGATTCGTTTCATGTCGAACACAGCAGACGCACGCACGGCGGCATCCATTCTTACCAATATGCGTTGAAATAGCTAACGATCTCACGGCTTCAGTTGGCAGCTCCGACGAACTGATTGGTGTATAACTCGCTGAGTGGTGTGGCCTTACTGACAATGCCTTCAGACACATAGAAGTCCTGAATCCTGGCGAGGCGGCCGGCGTCCATCTCACCCAGCACTTTCTGGTTGGCGTATACGTATTTGTCGAACAGATCGAAAACCTGGCGTATTTGCGGCTCATGGCCTTTGTATGCAGGAACTGCCCTGACATACGCGGCCACGGCGGCATCCGGATCTTTCATGATCAGCGCCATGCCCCTGAGCGCAGCGGTCACAACCTTCTGAACCAGCTGAGGATTTTTAGTTATAGTTTCATCCGAAGCCAGAATGGCCTGCGCCATACTGCCGAAACCGTGCTTCGGATTCATAAGGTGAACCTTGGCGCCGGTTTCGCGGGCACTGACCACCCACCCGGCGACTCCCGCCATGACACTAGCCTTGCCTGCGGCGAACAACTGCCATACCCCGGTTGGGCCCGCCGCCTGAATAGTTGTCAACGTCGGTTCAAAACTGATCCAGTTTTCGGCTTTTTGGCCGGAGTAAAACTGACCCATCTGGGGCTCCATTTTTGTTAAGGCTTTGCCTTCATCTGTCCGGCTTTGCGTTTGTC
>SCSG01000046.1 GCA_004322135.1 Burkholderiaceae bacterium
CGCTGGCAAAGCCGGTTCGCCCGCTTTATCGAAGAATTGATCACCCTGCCCATTGCCCTGCCCGGCCTGGCTAGCGCTCTGGCCATCATCGTCGTATATGGCAGCTTCAGAGATTTTCGCGTCAGCCTGTGGTTCATTATTGTCGGCCACGTCGTTTTCACCTTGCCCTTCATGGTCCGCTCCGTTGCCGCCGCCTGCTCAGCCAACGATATCAAAACACTGGAAGAAGGCGCTGCCAGCCTGGGTGCACGTTTCATGGCCCGCTTCACCACTGTCGTGATACCCAATATCCGCTCGGGAATTACAGCTGGCGCGCTAATGGTCGTAACCCTGTCGATGGGGGAGTTCAACCTGACCTGGATGCTACACACGCCGGAAACAAAAACGCTGCCAGTAGGCCTGGCCGACGCCTATGCATCCCTGCGGATTGAAGTAGGCAGTGCCTACACCACTATATTTTTCGCCATTGTCATACCACTGCTGCTCATCATGCAGGCCATGGACAAGCCACAAAACTCGAAACACTGAGCCCACACGTGAAACTGAACTCGATTCCCATTCGCCTGGAAAATTGCAGCAAAACCTATAACCAGAGAACCCAGGTCCTGCAATCGACAAACCTCGCCATCAGCGCAGGCGAAACTCTGGTGTTGCTTGGGCCATCGGGCTGCGGCAAGACCACGACTCTGCGTCTGATTGCAGGCCTGGAACGCCCGGATCCGGGCGGCCGTGTCTTCTTTGGCGATGAAGATGTAACCGAACAAGCGATTGAAGAACGCCGGGTCGGCATGGTCTTTCAGAACTATGCGCTATTCCCCAACTTTACGGTTCGGGAAAACGTCGGGTACGGCTTGAAGATAAAAAAAATTCCCCGCCCACAGCGCAAAGCTCGCGTTGACGAGCTGCTGGAGCTCGTGCACTTGACCGAACATGCAGACAAAAATATTGCCCAGTTGTCCGGTGGACAGAAACAACGGGTCGCCCTGGCGCGCGCACTGGCACCCGAGCCGCGTGTTTTGCTACTGGACGAACCCCTCACCGCCCTGGATGCAAAGCTGCGCGAAACGCTTAGAACCGACATGGATCTTTTACTGAAGAGCCTGGGGGTGACCACCGTTTACGTCACGCACGACCAGGCAGAGGCCATGGTTTTGGGCGACCGTGTCATTGTCATGAGCGCCGGACGCATCGAACAGACCGGCTCGCCGCGCGATATTTATTTTCAGCCAAAAAACCGCCATGTCGCCCATTTTCTGGGCTCGTTGAACTGCCTGCGCGGTTTTTTCAAAGAAGGAGAGTTTCACACCCAAGGTGGGCGCTTTCCTTGTCCGGCACAAGCAGCGGGCCTGCCGGAAGTCTTTTTCAGATCGGAAGATGCCATGCTGGTTCCCGCCGAAGAAAGCACTTTGCGGGGCACTGTCGCCAACATACAGTTTCTGGGCGAACGCACCCGTGTGTATTTGCAAGGCGTCAGCGACAGCGTTGTCTGCGTAGAAACATCAAACCGCAGCAACTACCAGGCAGGCGAAGAAATCGGCCTGCTGATTCCCCAGGAACACGTTCTAATCATCGAGAAGGACTGACCATGTTGCTAGCTCAGATCAGCGACCTGCATATCAAACGGCCCGGATTGCTGGCTTACAAAAAGGTAAACACCACCGAATACCTGCGCGCCTGCATCGCCAAGGTCAACACATTGCTGCCCAAACCGGATGCCCTTATCATCACCGGCGATCTGGCCGACTTCGGCGCTGTGCCCGAATACCAATCGTTGCGCCATGAACTTTCGGCTCTGACCATCCCTTACTACCTGATGGTAGGCAATCACGACCATAGAACGACGCTTCAAGAAGCCTTTCCAGACCATGCTTATCTAAAGACGGATTCGAGCTTTGTGCAATACGCACTCGATTTCGACGACATTAGCGTGCTGGCACTGGATACGCAGGACTTGCCCAATAGCGGCGGGCGCCTGTGCGCTGAACGCTTGTCATGGCTGACGCAGCAACTGGCGCGACGACGCGACAAGACCGTGATGATCGCCATGCATCACCCGCCCTTCGATTGCGGGATAGAGCATATGGACAAGCAAGGGTTGGCGCCCGGCGACTCGCAAGAGCTGGAAGCCTTGCTAAGCAACTATCGCAACGTCGAACGTATCATTTGCGGCCATGTCCATCGCTCTGTATTCACACGTTTTGCCAACACCATCGCCAGCATTTGCCCGTCTCCGGCGCATCAGGTGGCCTATGATCTACGGGAAAACGGCCCCAGCGCATTCATTATGGAGCCGCCCGCATTCCATGTGCATGCGCAGGTAGGCAAGCGCTGGATCACGCACAGCGTTTATGTCAACGACTACGGTGGCCGGTATCCGTTTTATGATGCGGAAGGAAAATTAATTGACTGATCATTTTGTTTCTACATCAGTCGGTGGATCGGCCAAGCCGCTGAATTAACGCTGCATGTTGCGGGTATTGCATCTGTAGTTGAGCTGCATCCGCCAGCTCGAATTCGCTGAACTCAAACCCGGGTGCTACCGTGCATCCCACAAACGAATAGCTTCGATGGTCGATACGTTCGGCGGCGAACCAACGCCCGGCTGGCACAACCGCCTGAAACCTCGCACTGGGATCTTCCAGAACATTGCCCAGCCGAAGTGTGCGCAGTTGGCCCAAGTCGTCGAGTACGTGGATATCCAAAGGACAACCCGCGTGAAAATGCCAGAGTTCGTCCGAACGAATTCGATGCCATGCGGAATACGCGTCGCCGCTTAAAAGATAGTAAATAGCGGTGGACGCCGAGCGTTCCTGGCCTGACTGCAAACGTTGTACACGCTCTTCGCACCGATAGGTTTCACGGTAATAGCCGCCTTCAGGGTGCGGTTGTAGATCGAATTGATGAACGAGCCGAGTTACGGCGGGAGATGACATGATTGTCTCGCTAATAATGTTCATTGAAGCATTTTTTGGTGTAGACGTAGCAGTTGTAATCTAGATGGCACCCACAAGGGGTGCCGCTACAAATTTCATATAAACCTGCGCGTCATTTCGGCTTCTTGCCAAAGTTTTCCCACCACCACTCGGTCGCTAACAGTACCGTTTGCATCTGCACCGTATGGGCAAAGATAAAGTCGTCGCCGTAGATGGTTTCGTCGGGGAATTCGGTGATCAGGGTGACGCCTGGCGTCTGGTTCGACGCCTCTGCGGTGGTGTACGGAATACCATGCCGAACATCAAAAGGCGCCGACGTGGCATAACGTTGGTAGCATTGCAGCTGCTTGGCGTTATAGGCAATCAGGTCTGCATTGGACGACAGCTGCTGCATGACATGCTCCAACAGGCGGTCGGCGATCTCTTTGTAGTCGGGCCGGTAGCGCAAGATCAGAAAAAACCCTTTGGGCAGGCTCCAAAGCTCGAAGCCTCGCGGCACATAGCCTGTGCAAGGACGAGTCCATTCATGAGACGGATAACCGTGCAGATTCAGGTGCAACTGGGCGTGGCTGGCTTCAAATGCATGGTTGCGCGCATCGCGTTCAAACCACGGCGCATGCTCGCGATACTCAAGATCATCGCCTAATGCCGTGTAGCGCGCGGCGTGGTGCATATGCGTGGGATAGAGTGCACACAAGGATTGATGCATGGCATAGCCATCGGGGTTTTCAATCGGCACCAGCACAAAATGAGCATCGGGATTATCTTGCAGGTGTGTCGCGGCTCGTATCGCGCCAACCACACCCGATGTTTCATTGGCGTGCTGCGCCCCGCTAATTAGCACCGCAGGCAAGACGCCTTGGCGATGCACGCCATTAACGAACCTTCCCTGCTTGGAGGCGAAAGCAAAATGCATTCCAGCAAAGGACTGCAAAGATTGCCCTACCAATGCAGGCGCAAATGGGCCGTCAACCAGGGCAAGGTCAGAGGCATCGCCGCACAGCGGATTTTGATCCTGATCGGGCGGTACAGAATCTGCCATGGCGCTGCGGGAATGGATTGCAGACTCGGCATCAACCATCACCCTGACGCGAGCCGTTCCCTGCTGATTGTCCAGGTGAATTCCCGGCACAATCTGGCCAGGCTGCAGCCCTCTGTTTCCAGGCGCTCGTCCCGAGTGCTGTTGAAAAAATTCCAGCAAGGAGAAATAAATATCTTCATGCATGGCCTCGGTAGTGCTCAAACGCTCGTGCCCATAGAGCAAGGCGCGTTCAATACCAGGCAAGCTCATGGTGATGTGCAATTGGCTGAAATAGGGCTCGCGATGGCCCCAACCGTGTTGCACAACTGCGGTCATCACAGCGTGGAATGCCAGTTGATACTCGGATAGCATATGCGCATCATGTTCATGCCCGCCGCCCGTCACCTTCAGCCACGCCGACGGTGCGTATACATCCAGGTTCAAAAAATCTTTGCTGAAAACATTGGGGGCAAAAATCCGGCGATCTTCGGTACGATCTGCATAAGACAGCGCCACCTGGTAATAACTTTGGCCCGTCGCATCAGGGCCTTCGGTAAACTGAATATCAATACCGGGGAAAAGGCCAGTCAACGGGTAGGCCTCCAGCAAAAAACGATTGGACACGCATGCCGGATGACGGGGATATTGAACCCTGGCCCCTTGCAAGCTGGCGTGATCGACCTCTTCCAGGAAAAAATGCAACAAAGGCTTATAGGCACTGAACACCCTGGCCTGTACGCCCACGGCAGCCAGCTCGGCCTGCATAGCCTGCCGTTTAGCCATATCCTCGAACAGCCATATCTTTACCTTGGCGTGGTGATACGCACCGGTGGACAATTGCCGCAATAGTTGATCGGCAGTGCGTGCAATAGTTTGATCGAGCAAAGTCTGCATGGTGCCTACCTATTTATGAAGCGGCCGGCCCTGCGCGGCAGGCTATGACCCAATAATAGTTGATTTTATATGGGCCGCCCGGCCGCTTGATCGACCGCGTACAATAGCGTCGGGCCTTATTGCTCAGGCGGGTTGATTACGGTCCGTCTACAGCGGCAACACCATTCAGAACCTTTCCGTTTTCTCATCATCCTTACATTACCGATGACTACCATTCTGCAACATATTCCCACCGGCAAACGAGTTGGCATCGCCTTTTCGGGCGGCCTCGATACTAGCGCAGCGCTACTGTGGATGCGCCAAAAAGGCGCTATTCCTTATGCCTATACCGCCAACCTGGGCCAGCCCGACGAACCCGATTACGACGAGATTCCGCGCCGTGCCCTGCAATACGGGGCCGAGAAAGCACGCCTGGTCGATTGCCGGCAACAACTGGCGACCGAAGGCATAGCCGCCCTGCAATCCGGGGCATTTCACATCTCGACCGCTGGCGTCACCTATTTCAATACGACGCCTATAGGTCGTGCCGTCACCGGCACCATGCTGGTGGCGGCGATGAAAGAGGATGAAGTCAATATCTGGGGCGATGGCAGCACCTTTAAAGGCAACGACATCGAGCGTTTCTACCGCTACGGTTTGCTGACCAATCCCGGCTTGCAAATCTACAAACCCTGGCTCGACCAGGCTTTCATTGATGAACTGGGCGGGCGCGCGGAAATGTCCGAATTCATGCGGCAGTCGGGCTTCGACTATCGCATGTCCTCCGAAAAAGCCTATTCCACCGACTCGAACATGCTGGGGGCCACACACGAAGCCAAAGACCTGGAACACCTCAACAGCGGCATCAAAATCGTTCAACCGATCATGGGCGTGGCCTTTTGGCGCGACGATGTACTGGTGAAAAACGAAGAAGTCACAGTGCGTTTTGAAGAAGGCCGGCCTGTGGCCTTGAACGGGGTGGAGTTCGGCAACATGATCGATCTGCTACTTGAAGCCAACCGTATCGGCGGCCGGCACGGGCTGGGCATGAGCGACCAGATCGAGAACCGCATTATCGAAGCCAAGAGCCGCGGCATTTACGAAGCCCCAGGGCTGGCCCTGCTTTTCATCGCCTACGAGCGACTGATCACCGGCATACACAACGAAGACACGATCGAGCAATACCGCGACAATGGGCGCCGCTTGGGCCGGCTACTGTATCAGGGCCGCTGGTTTGATCCGCAAGCTATTATGCTGCGCGAATCCGCGCAGCGCTGGATAGCGCGGGCCATTACCGGCGAAGTCACGCTAGAACTGCGCCGCGGCAACGACTACTCGCTACTCAATACCGTCTCGGCCAACCTCACCTACAAGCCCGAGCGACTCACCATGGAAAAGGGCGAATCGACGTTTTCACCCCTCGATCGCATTGGCCAACTGACGATGCGCACTCTGGACATCGTCGATACGCGCGAAAAACTCTTGAATTACGCCAAATCCGGACTCTTGTCGTCCCCCCCCGATAGTGCCCTGCCTAAGCTGGAGGGCGAGTAACACCCTAAGCCTGCGTCGCCGATGGATTTGGTCACCGGCCTGCCAAGGGATGCGTCGCGCAGCCTGGTGACCCATAATCATGAACACGCCCACTCGACAAGACATTGAGTCGCCCTACGCCTGGACAAGGCTGATCGTATCCCTGTTGATCATGACAATAGGGGGTGCTGGGATGTACTCGATCACAGTTGTGTTGCCTCGCATCCAGGAAGATTTCGGCATCACACGCTCCGATGCCTCAATGCCCTATACACTCACCATGATCGGCTTTGGTTTGGGCGGAATCTTGATGGGCAAGATATCGGACCGCTTCGGGGTCGTGATCCCGCTGGTGGTGGGTGCCATAGGATTGGGGTCGGGCTTTATCGTGGCCAGCATGGCCCACGCTATGTGGGTGTTCAACCTGACGCAGGGCTTGATGATCGGCCTGCTGGGCACTTCGGCAACCTTCGCGCCACTGGTGGCCGATACGTCGCAATGGTTTTCCCGCCGTCGCGGCATTGCGGTGGCTATCTGCATGAGCGGCAATTATTTGGCCGGCACCGTCTGGCCGCCGATTATGCAGTACTTCGTCGACACGGTCGGTTGGCGCCATATGTATATGGGCGTAGGTGTATTTTGCGTCGTGTCAATCCTGCCCCTGTCACTCGTGCTGCGCCGACGCGCACCCAATGCCGAAGCCGGCGCCCGTTCGCCCTCGCATGTAACGGCATGGTTGCGGCGCGAACTGGCCAGCTCAAACCCCGACCACCCGCTTGGGCTCACGCCCAATATGCTGCAGGGCTTGCTGTGTACTGCCGGGGTTGCGTGCTGCGTGGCGATGGCCATGCCGCAAGTGCATATAGTGGCCTACTGCAGCGATCTGGGTTTCGGCCCGGCGCGCGGCGCCGAAATGCTGGCCCTCATGATGGGGCTAGGCATCATCAGCCGTTTGGTATCGGGCTGGGTTTCAGACCATATCGGCGGCCTGCGCACCCTGCTGCTGGGCTCACTGATGCAAGGAATCGCGCTGCTCATGTTTCTGAATTACCACGGACTGGTGTCGCTCTTTGTCATTTCAGGCATGTTCGGTCTGTTCCAGGGCGGCATCGTGCCGGCCTACGCAGTGATCGTGCGTGAATACTTCTCCGTTAAAGAAGCCGGCACGCGCATCGGCATGATGCTGATGGCGACGCTGTTTGGTATGGCCCTGGGCGGCTGGCTCTCGGGCGCCATTTACGATTTAACCTATTCCTACCACGCAGCCTTCGTCAACAGCATGGCCTGGAATCTGCTTAACATCAGCATTGTTGCCTTGTTGCTT
>SCSG01000047.1 GCA_004322135.1 Burkholderiaceae bacterium
CACATATGAGGCAGTGGTGCGGCGGTCAATTCGACCCAAGCGCATTCGATCTAAACGAGGTCAACCACCGCCTGAGGGAAATTCAGCTGTAGCGCAAGACGGTGCTGAGCGTACGCTTACATTGGAAGTGTTGATCCCAATACATGGTACCCATTGTGGGTTGCGGGGCGGCCGGGGTCGGCGACTTTGATCACCGTCAATTTCGCGAAATCAGGTGTTCGATTTCGGTACGACGAATGGGGTTACCCGGCAGCTTTGATGGCGCCTGGTGCTGCTTGTACTGGTGTCAGTCTACGAGTGGCTGTGTATATTCGCCTGCTTGAAAAGGAGGTAACTATTAGTTGTAATGGGGCGGCATCAACACGGGATATTGCCGCTGTGACACCTTCTTTGAATTTAGACGACGTGCTAGGTCGTAATGATGTTACTGATACTTTGGAAGGGAAATACCCACTGGCTCGGGTCTTCCCTGGTCAAATTATCGAGCGTCCGGTGCCCAATTAAACAATTTTGATAGCCTTTCTTCTAATCCAAAAACCCAGTCGAATTTTGGGGGCTTCTATCTTCAGCCGTTCTTGCCACGGCTGAGAGGGCGAAACAGGGCATCGCCCGTTGGAATCCGAATTTAATCAAATGGGACACTAGCTCCGTGAGGCCGAAAGCTTCGCCACGCTCACTTGGCGTATTCCTTCATTGGGCCCATAAATAACTATTGCACCAACGTTAGCTCCGCATTTTAAATTACCAGGTATTAAGTCGAGTTGCAGGGGAAGATCTTTTGGTCGGATTGTCTTTAATACTGAGCCATTTATTTGTATTTCAATTCGGTTCTCGGGCGAGAGGTCCGGGCCTCGATAGATATTCATCCTAATATGGCGTTTTTCTAATGGGCCTGCTTGAAAAACGGTAAATTCTCCCTTCGAGCTCAGCCATCTAAACATGGTCTCGCCTGATGATCCGTCTGGTGGGAGCCAGCCGGCACCGGATACGATAATCGCATCGTCGTATTCAGTTAGATGCAGGCCTACCGCCCAAGGAGTTTTATGTGTTATGTCAGCGAATATATTGCCTCCATATCCTGGCGCGCTAAGTCGAACGAATGGCATCCCCACTTTCGGTTGAATCAGTGGGTCGTAACGGTATGATTCCGAGGTATCGAATGCAAGTTTGGTAGTGCTAAATCTATTTATATAGAGAAAAAGATCAAGTGAGCCCCCAGTAAAGTCAGGGATGACGACGGGAACGTCCTTCGGCTGGTGCGAAAGCCGTAAATCGGCGAGCTTGGGTACTCCTTTTACCGCGTTAGCATATCTGTTGAAAATGAGAATTTTTTTTGAGCTTGCCAATACGCCGAAAAAAACGAGGAATACCAAACTGAAGACGAGACATCTTTTACGTAATAATGAATTCGGGCACTTCATAATGACAGCGGCTGCTAGTCCGAATATCAGGGCGGGGAAGATGCTGAAGTAGTCGATGACCTTGAGCATCGCATAGCCACTTCCCACGGCGAACAACACGACTGCAACCAGTAAGCTAATCAATGAAAAAAATACCACTGGCATCGCGTTGTCGCTTCGCCTCAGACAATTAAAATTATTCCCTTTTAAAAAAACCAACGATATAGAAACGAGGTAAAGCAGTGGTGTCACTATCGCGCCTGCCGCGTCCAGCCACGTTAGGCTTCCTAGGCCAACAGTCGTGGTGAAGTTCAGACCTGATGCTTGCAATAATATTGCCGAGTTAGCAATCCAGTCTCCCGGACGTCCCCCCGCAACGGTAAATTGGTTATAAACGAACATCACAGAGTGCTGTAGGGTTGGCAATGCACCTAAAATGAAACCTATGAGGGAGTTCCTCATGGATCGCGTCACTCGCGCGCTCCCCCCTCCGACGTGAGCTACCAGAAACCAGAGCCCGGCTATAAACGCAGCTACGACGGCTGTCTCTGGAGAAACTAGAAGAAGTACCCCTGCAGTAAAGCCGAAAATTGCTGACCAGCCATCGTTCGAGTTCACGTTTTTGCGTTCGCACTCCCAACAAGCGATAAATACGAGGGCTAAAACCAAAACCGCGCCCATGACACTACTGCTAAATTGCTGAAGAACCTGGGGCAGGAAGAAATTGCCTACTGTTGCGAAAAATAGCCCGACGGAAGCGGCAACAATACTGGACGTCACCAATAACAACACGCCAAATACACCGGTCGCCAGAACAACAAATGCAAGCCGTAGAGAGATGAAAAAGGCTGTGTGGGTTTCAAGATGCAAGGTATCCGCAATCGCAGCAGCAAACGCGACTACAGCGTCTCGCCCACCAAATGCGGCTTCGATAATAGGCTTGTAGCCCGCTGGATAGTTAATAACAGGGACGTTGTGACCTGAAATCCGAAGCTGATCGATATAGCCTAGGTATACAAATGTATCGCCATTCGTTACGGGGAAGTAGTTGTTGAAAGCGATGTGGTACAGGTCAATGGTGTTAGTCAGAATCGCAATGATCGCAACGGCCAAAGATGCTGAAAGGCCTATCAATATCGTCGGTATTTCAGAGCGTGGAAAAGTGGCCTGTTTGACCATGAGGCTGACAGATGCTCCACCAAGTAGAGCCGTGATCAGGACCACTAGTCGCGGGTGCAAACCCAAAATTGCGTGAATGCTTGCACCTGCGTACATTTGGATTACCACTCCGAATATGGGCGCCATCACGAATAAGCCGAGCATTTTAGTTCTTGCTAATTGTTTTTTTGGGCTCGTGCATTGCGAAGCAAGAAACAGCGATGCTGGCGTGCCCAGCAGAGCGCAGTAACAAAAAGCTATCAAGGTGTATAGAATAAACTGGATCATAGCGTTTGGATATATGAGAGAAAACTCTCGGTGATAGGTTGTCTCTCACGTACATTCCGAAACCGTACGATGCTTCTGAGCCGCGTAGGCTGAGCCAAGTAGAGGTTGTGCGTGGTGGTTATGGCGGTCGGGGTTGTAGCTTTTCTAACCTGTTTACTCTGCGTAATATGCGTCATTCGTGAGATTCGGGGTAGGAGCGGCTATCTTGTTATTACATGGTTACATCCGTGGAATACGGAGTCCGAGCTTTCCGGCACTAGTGTTCATACGAGTCAACGGTTCACACGCGTCAACGGACGATGGCCCTTGGTACAATAGCGCCGCGCTGAGCATTTCTCAGTATTGAAAATACCTAATGCCGCCTGGGGGCGGCCGCGCATAAGCTTTATTTTTAGCAACTACGGGATACTCTAGAACGAAGATGGCTACAATGTTGGCACTAAAATTGGCCTCTTCGGCTTACTGAGAATTAATGATGACTACTGAGCGCCCTCTGGTGCCGCGCGACAACCAGCCGCAGATTTCGCTAATTGTCCCAGTGTATAAAGAGGAACCTAACATTCGGCCCTTCTTGGCCAGGGCAGAGAAAGTCTTCGAATCCATGGGAAAGTCCTACGAAATCATCTTCGCGCTCGACCCCTCGCCAGACAGAACTGAAGCAATCATCCTAGAAGAAATAAACCGTAACCAGAGGATCAAACTGTTAGTGTTCTCTCGCCGCTTCGGACAACCGGCCGCCACCATGGCCGGCATACTCAGCTGCACAGGAAAAACGTGCGTTGTCATTGACGTCGATTTACAAGACCAACCCGAACTAATCGAGCAAATGTACGACAAGCTCAGTGAAGGCTACGAGGTCGTTTATGCCAAGCGGCGCTCCCGTAAGGGCGAAACCCTCGTTAAACGACTTATTTCGTATTTAGGCTACTCGGTAATCAACCGCCTAAGCGATGTGCAAATTCCACGCAATGCAGGCGATTTTCGTATCATGACGCGGAGAGTCATCGAAGAACTCCGGCGTTTAAACGAGCACCATGGTTTTTTGCGCGGCTTAGTTGCCTATGTCGGTTTTAAACAGACATTTATCGAGTACGATCGTGACGAACGGTTTGCTGGCAAAGGTAACTATAATCGTTTGACCGGGTCACTGAAGATAGGCTTGAACGGATTAGTAAGTTTCAGTTCCAGGCCCCTATTCATGATGTCCATAGCAGGCGTGATCTTGGCTGGGCTCAGCTTTATACTTGGCGCATGGTACGTATTACAGAGAATTATCGGCGTGAACCTAACGCCAGGCCTATCTACAACTGTATTAGTCATTAGCTTTTTTGCGGGCGTACAGTTGCTTGGTCTAGGGCTAATTGGCGAGTACGTGGGCGGGATATACGACGAAGTAAAACGTAGACCAATGTACATCGTAGACAGGCAAGTAAATTTCGAGGAAGAAGACTAACGTGTTGCCCTTCAACTTGCCGCTACCGGTCGGCTTTTCTACCGCGCCACTCTGGAATGGGGTCGAGTTCGAGATAGGTGATCAGTGCGTGCCAGTGCTGGAATATAGTGAGAACTTCGCTGGGTGGTCCGACGACCTGACTGTGCTGCACGAAGAGGCTGCTGGCGGTAGCCACCCCATTGACTTGGCGTCGCGCCACGATGCCCTGGCACAGGTAAAAAAATGCTTACCACAGGGTCTTGGCGTAGTGATGGAAATCGGTTGCTCTCCCGGGTTTCTGATCAAAGACTTAGCGAGTGCCTTTCCAAATGCCACGATCGTCGGCGCGGACGTCGTTAAACAGCCGCTCTATCATCTGGCTGAAACTTTATCCGGCATACCCTTAATCCGCTTCGACTTGTTGCAGTGCCCACTGTCTACAGCAAATTTGTAGCGACACAAAGTTCAGCGGAGATGGCAGGCTAATCGTAACGGAATT
This sequence comes from Burkholderiaceae bacterium, assembly GCA_004322135.1. Classification (GTDB taxonomy): domain Bacteria; phylum Pseudomonadota; class Gammaproteobacteria; order Burkholderiales; family Burkholderiaceae_B; genus Eoetvoesia. The sequence goes on from SCSG01000047.1 coordinate 4,778, forward strand.
TTTTTGAGAAACAAGATGTCGGATACCGAAATTAAGCAGCACTCGAAGTGGCCGAAGACCTTTCCTCCTCTGACTTCCGAGCAACAGCTTATTAGTAATGATTTCATGAAGTACTGGCACGAAGTTTTACCGCGCCACTTTGGCTTTGTGGACGAGTTCAACCATCGATATGTGGTTAAGACGGCGCCTGCCGGCTTCTCGCGCACCCTTGAAATTGGGTCGGGGATTGGCGAGCATCTGAAGTATGAGCGGCTAAACGATCAGCAGAAGGCCAGTTACGTGGCTGTCGATATTCGGGAAAACATGGTCGCGGAATCGCGCAAGTTGTTTCCCGATATCCGGGCGGTAGTAGGTGATTGCCAGCGGCGCATGGACTTCGAAGACGGCCATTTCGATCGAATTTTGGCCATCCATGTGTTGGAACATTTGCCGAATCTGCCTGCGGCGGTACGGGAAATGTACCGCTTGTGCGACAAGAAACGAGGCGTCTTGTCGATTGTGATCCCATGTGAAGGTAGTTTCGCCTATTCGTTGGCTCGGAAAATGTCTGCACAAAGAATTTTCGAAAAACGATATAAGCAGTCTTATCAATGGTTCATTGAGCGTGAACATATAAATCTGCCGCACGAAATATTTGAGGAACTAGCGCCGTACTTTACCTTGAATGCTTCGACCTATTTCCCTATACCGGTCAAGATGAGGTTTTGTAACCTGTGTATTGGGGCAACCTTTACCCCGGCGCTGGCGGCGACCTAATGGGGCTTGTTTCGCATTTTCGCCAGTTGTCCTTCCTGGCTTATCTCGTCGTTGGTGGGCTAACCGCTGCTATTTACTTCGGTTTGATCACTTTGTGCGTGAAGGTCGCAAGTATTGACTACCGCGTCAGTATTAGCATTGCGTACGTGGTTGCAGTGAGTTTTCATTTTTTCGCAAACCGTAACCTCACTTTTCGTGCCGTAGGTTCCAATGTGCTGCATCAAGGTTTTCGATACGTGATCGTTTTAGTCGTCAATTACCTCGTAATTCTTCTCGCTGCTTACTGTCTGGTTGACTTGTTGGGCATGACCAGCTATTTGGCTGCTATATTATCGATGCTTATACCGACATGCATCGGTTACTTTATTTTTAAATTCTGGGTCTTTTCGTAGTAAGGGCTTGTTTAATGTCTAGTGCGTTTATCGTGACCGGCTGTGCCGGGTTTATCGGAAGTAATCTGGTCGATCGGCTATTAGAAGGTGGCCATAATGTAATAGGCATCGACAATTTCTCCACCGGTCAGCGTCGGTTTCTTGAGGGCGCCTTGGCGAATCCGCGTTTCCGCCTAGTAGAAGCGGATCTACTGGATCTTGATGCATTAAAGAATGCATTTGCTGGCGGCGAGGCGGTTTTTCACCTGAGCGCTAATGCTGACGTACGGTTTGGCACGGAACACCCCCGCAAAGACCTCGAGCAAAATACGATTGCCACATATAACGTCTTGGAGGCAATGCGGGCCAATGGGATCCGGAAAGTAGCTTTTTCCTCCACAGGTTCTGTTTATGGCGAGTCGCCCGTGGTGCCCACTCCCGAGGACGGCCCGTTTCCTATTCAAACATCGCTTTACGGCGCATCCAAAGCAGCATGTGAGGGTTTGATTGCCGCTTATTGCGAAGGTTTCGGTTTCCAGTCGTTTATTTTTCGTTTTGTTTCGATTCTTGGTGAGCGCTATACACACGGCCACGTGTTCGATTTTTATCAAAAGTTAAAGGCCGATCCCTCACACTTGCCTGTCCTGGGCAATGGCAAGCAGCGCAAATCTTATCTCTATGTGCAGGATTGTATTGACGCCATTCTGTTGGCGATGGACAAGGCAACTGACAAGGTCAATATTTTCAACTTGGGTGTCGACGGCTACTGCGAGGTTAATGATTCCATAGGCTGGATTTGTGATGCATTGGGGGCCTCGCCCAAGTTGGAGTATTCCGGCAGCGATCGTGGCTGGATAGGTGACAACCCTTTTATTTTCCTCGAGACCAGTAAAATTCGATCTCTTGGCTGGAAGCCAAGGTTTGGAATTCGCGAGGGTGTGCTCAAGACCGTCGAGTATTTGCGGAATAACGAGTGGGTATTTGAAGCACGGGAACGATGATGAAAGTGTGCGTGCAGGGGCTGTGGCACCTGGGTTCGGTGACTGCCGCTTGCTTGGCCTCGGTTGGTCATGATGTGACCGGGCTTGATGCAGAACCGGGCGTCATTGATGGTCTACAAAACGGTAGCGCGCCGCTCTTCGAACCTGGCCTGAACGACCTTTTACAGGCAGGCATCTCAGCGGGACGCTTGCGCTTTACCACCTCGGTTACTGAGGCCATTGTAGGGGCGGAAGTGTTGTGGGTCGCATTCGATACCCCGGTTGACGACGAAGACAGAGCAGATGTCGAATTCGTTATGGCGCAAATTAAGAGTGTTTTGCCTACGTTGGCCGATGACACTATTGTTTTGGTTTCATCTCAGATGCCAGTCGGGTCGATTCAAAGGCTAGAAGCCTTTGCACGCAATGATTTGCCCGGCAAGCGATTAAGCTTCGCATGTTCCCCCGAGAATCTGCGTTTGGGCAAAGCGCTGGATGTATTTCTTAAACCGGATCGGATTATTGTTGGCGTTCGAACATTGGCTGATCGCGCCAGGCTGGAAGGCCTGCTTTTGCCTATAACCAATCGAATCGAGTGGATGTCGGTGGAATCTGCCGAGATGACCAAGCACGCGATTAATGCATTTTTGGCTACGTCCGTAACATTCGCCAACGAAATTGCTGCTGTATGCGAGCTGGTGGGCGCGGATGCCAAGGAAGTTGAACGCGGATTAAAGTCGGAAATGCGGATTGGTCCGAAGGCCTATCTTTCTCCCGGTGGGCCTTTCGCAGGGGGTACGCTTGCCCGTGATATAGAATTTCTAGGCGCGGAGAGTCGGGCGAATCACTTGCTGACTCCCTTATTATCATCGATCCGAGCCAGTAATGACGAGCATAAGAATTGGACGAGGCGCAAATTACTTGATCAGCGTGGGGATTTGCATGCGATGGCGATCGCGGTGTGGGGCCTTACGTACAAACCGGGCACCGATACCTTGCGTCGTTCGCTCGCGGTGGAGCTCTGTGACTGGTTGATAGGACAGGGCGCTATTGTTCATGTATACGACCCAGTTGTTCGCCAGTTGCCTGAGCGCTGGTTGGGAAAGGTGGCGAGCTATGTGCATGCGCTGGATGCGGTTGTGGGCGCAGACGCGTTGGTGGTTGGAACGGAGTGGCCAGAGTTTCGGACTGAAGCGGTGGGATTGCGAGCTGTTGCGAACCCGGGCCTTGTCATTATTGACGCCAACCGTCATTTGTATGCTGCGCTTTCTGATTCCGGGTTGAAATACGTTGCCGTGGGAACGCCCATGTTGAAAGTGGAATGAACATGCAGAGAGTGTTGGAAGGGAGGACCGCAATTGTTACCGGAGCCAGTCAGGGGCTGGGCTTTGAAATTGCGAGAAAGTATATTCAGGCTGGCGCAGATGTAATGATATGCGCTCGCGATGGTGCGGCGCTGCGGAAGGCGCGTGCACAACTTCTATCATTGGCAGCGCCCAGCCAAAAAATAGCGGCAAGGCCGACAGACGTTTCTAGCGTCAGCGATGTCAACGACCTGGTCGCTGAGGCAGTCAATGTGCTTGGCGCCTGTCATGTGCTGGTTAATAACGCCGGTATTTATGGCCCCAAGGGCGAAATTGAAAACGTAGATTGGGCGGCGTGGGTCAAGGCCATGGAAATTAACGTTTTCGGTTCGGTCTTGATGTGCCGCGCCGTTATTCCTCACTTTAAAAAACAGGGCTACGGTAAGGTGGTTCAGCTATCGGGTGGCGGTGCGACAAGTCCACTACCCAGAATCAGTGCTTATGCGGTATCTAAGGCCGCCATCGTGAGGTTCGCTGAAACTCTGGCAGAGGAAGTGCGTGGTACCGGTATTGATGTCAATGCGATCGCACCTGGCGCCTTGAATACTCGCATGCTGGATGAAATCCTCCAGGCTGGGCCTGATAAGGTCGGCAAGAAATTTTACGAGCGCTCTGTGAAACAAAAGGAATCGGGCGGGGCGCCGTTGGATCGGGGGGCTGAATTGGCCGTTTTTCTTGCTTCTGCCGCAAGTGATGGCATAACCGGTAAGCTGATCAGTGCGGTATGGGATAACTGGATGGAATGGCCAGAACACTTGGCGGATCTGTCCGCTACAGACGCTTATACACTTCGCCGTATTACGGGTCGGGACCGTGGTTTTGATTGGGGCGATAAGTGAACGGGATGAATAAGCCTTTAGGTGTAGGTATTATCGGCTGCGGGGCAATTGGGCATAAACGCGCCAAGGCCCTTGGTAGCGGCGGGAGCTTGGTTGCCTGTGCCGATATCGACGCAGGCCGTGCGCAGGCCCTGGCTGGCACGGTGGGTGCCAAGGCATTTCGCGATTGGCGTGAACTGTTGTGGCTGCCAGAAGTGGACATGGTAATCATTTCCACTCTTCACGATTCGCTTGCAGGCATAACCTTGGCTGCCATCAAAGCCGGCAAACACGTACTGGTGGAAAAGCCGGCCGCACGATCGGCGAAAGAGTTGGAACCCGTCATGGCCGCAGCCGACGCAAGCGGTATTAAAGTTCACGTGGGTTTCAACCATCGTTACCACCGCTCTCTACGTAAAGCCAAGGAAATTTTCAGTGCGGATTCACTGGGTGAACCCATGTTTATTCGTGCTCGCTATGGGCATGGAGGCCGCGTTGGATACGATAAAGAATGGCGTGCGAAACCAGAACTGTCTGGTGGTGGAGAACTTATTGATCAAGGACCACACCTGATCGACTTATCTCGGTGGTTCCTGGGTGAATTCTCCGAGGTGCAGGGCTTTGCACATACCTACTATTGGGATATGCCTGTTGACGATAACGGTTTTCTATTACTCAAAACTGAAAGTAAGCGAACGGCATTCTTGCACGCTTCGTGTACTGAATGGAAGAACCTATTTTCCATGGAAATCTATGGGAGATCCGGGAAATTGGATTTGTCCGGGTTGGGCGGTAGCTATGGCGTGGAAAAATTAACGTGGTACGAGATGCTGCCCGAGATGGGGCCGCCACGGACCACGTCCTGGGAATACCCAATGGCTGATGATTCGTGGTCTGTCGAACTGGCAGAGTTCTACGATGATATCCGCCTCGATCGCACGCCTGCCGCTGGCCTGGCTGACGCCTATGCCGCATTAAAAATTATTGGGCAAGTCTATAAGGAATCTGGTTATGATCATTGCGCGTAGCCCTTTACGCATAACCTTGGGGGGAGGCGGCACGGATCTGCCTTCTTACTATCGAGACCACGAAGGGTTCTTAGTGTCGGCGGCGATTGACAAGTACGTCTACGTGAATGTGATGCGGCCTTTCACCCCTGGCATTTATCTGAAGTACTCGCAATTGGAGCACGTGGACCAAATTTCCGAGGTACAACACCCCATTATCCGCGAAGCACTTGAGATGTTAGGATTCAGAACCCCCCAGGTGGAAATCACAACCCTGGCCGATATCCCCGCAGGTACCGGGCTAGGTTCCTCAGGCAGTTTCACTACAGCATTACTGAAAGCGCTGTACACGCACCGAAAACGCCACCTGCATCAGGAAGAGTTGGCCGAGCTGGCCTGCCATATCGAGATTGACCGTCTGGGTGAACCCATCGGCAAGCAGGACCAGTACATTGCTGCATTAGGCGGCGTGACTTGTTTCACCTTTCACAAAGACGACAAGGTTACAGCGGTCCCTTTGGGTATCAGTATGGATACCATGTTCGACCTTGAAGACAACCTTCTCCTTTTCTTCACCGGCTTTTCTCGCAGTGCGAGCGGCATTTTAAAGGATCAGAAGGTGCGCTCGCAGGGGCATGACGCCGATATGCTCAGTAATCTTCACCGTGTTAAAGATTTGGGTTACCGCAGCAAGGAAGCGCTGGAATCGGGTAATACAGCTTTGTTCGGCGAGTTGATGCATGAGCACTGGGAAAATAAAAAACGCCGTTCCGGCGGCATGAGTAATCCGAAAATTGACGAATGGTACGGCCTCGCCATGAAGAATGGCGCCATGGGTGGCAAGCTGGTTGGCGCCGGTGGCGGGGGCTTTCTGATGTTTATGGCGCACGACCGAAACAAATTGCGTCGAGCCATGACCGACGCGGGTCTTGAAGAGGTGCGTTTTCGTTTTGACTTCGAAGGTGCCAAGGTTGTGATGTCGTCCTGATGCTGCCTGTCGCTATTCTTGCTGGTGGTTTGGCCACCCGCCTTCATCCGATTACGCAGGCTATTCCCAAAGCCCTGGTGGATGTGGCTGGCGTGCCGTTCATCTGCCGCCAGTTGAAGTATTTGCATACCCAAGGCGTGCGGCGTGTTGTTTTGTGCGTTGGCTTCCTGGGCGAGATGATCCGGGCAGTGGTCGGTGATGGCGCGCAGTTTGGTTTGGATGTATCGTATGCGCCGGATGGGCCGGTATTACTGGGCACAGGGGGAGCATTAAAGCAGGCGCTGCCGTTGCTCGGTGAGCAATTCTTTGTGTTGTACGGTGATTCGTTTTTGCCCATTAGCTTCGCGCCGGTGGAACGGGCATTTTTGACCAGCGGCCGCATGGCTCTGATGACAGTGCTCAAAAACAACGACCGTTGGGATAAAAGCAACGTGTTGTTTCGCAACGGTGAATTAATCGAATACAACAAACAGGTTCCGAAGCCTGACATGGCCTACATAGACTATGGCCTGGGGATACTCTCGGGAGGCGTTTTGCAGGCTTTCCCGCAAGGAAAGACTTTCGATCTGGCGCAGGTATATAACCAGTTGTCGCTGGATGGACAGCTTGCCGGATATGAGGTGAACGAGCGGTTTTACGAAATCGGCTCACATAGTGGGCTTAAAGAAACAGAAGCGTATTTTTTAAACAAGGGTAAGGTATGACTTACGCGCAACAGCACTTGAACGAAGCTGTCGAAATTATTCACAAGATAGACGTGGCCGCCATTGAAAAGATGGTCGACCTTCTGGTTACGGTAAAGGCCGATGGTGGCCGGGTTTTCTTTCTTGGCGTGGGTGGCAGCGCGGGCAATTGCTCACATGCCGTGAACGATTTTCGCAAAATTGTAGGAATCGAAGCCTACGCGCCCACCGACAATGTGTCCGAGCTTACCGCCCGCACCAATGATGAAGGCTGGGCCAGTGTTTTCGTTGGGTGGCTGAAGGTTAGCAAGTTGTCTGCCCGGGACATGGTGTTTATCTTTTCCGTTGGCGGCGGTAATCTGGAAAAGAATATTAGCCCCAATTTGGTCGAGGCCCTGAAGCTGGCCAAATCCGTTGGCGCGAAGGTTGAGGGCGTGGTCGGGCGTGATGGCGGCTATACCGCGCAGGTCGCGGACGCCTGCGTTATTGTGCCGATAGTGAACCCTGACAATATTACGCCACACTCGGAAGCGTTTCAGGCGGTTATTTGGCATTTGCTGGTTTCGCATCCTAAGCTGAAAGCCAACCAGACCAAATGGGAATCGGCGGTCAAGTAAATGCGGCGCGCTGTATTCCTTGACCGGGACGGGGTCATCAATTTGGCCGTAGTGCGGGACGGAAAGCCTTATCCGCCGGCAAACCTTGCGGCATTGCAGATTTTGCCCGGCGTCTCCGACGCCTTGCAGGCCCTGCATTTGGCAAGTTATTTGCTGATCGTGGTCACTAATCAGCCTGACGTGGCGCGAGGCACGACATCGCGCGCCGTGGTCGAAGAGATGAACGACTATTTATCCGGCCAGTTGCCAATTGATGAGTTCCGCACGTGTTTTCATGACAATGCGGATAATTGCGACTGTCGCAAGCCCAAGCCAGGGGCCTTGATAGCGGCCGCCAAATTGCACGGAATTGATCTGGCTGAAAGCTATATGATCGGCGATCGCTGGCGCGACATCCTGGCCGGGCAGCAGGCTGGCTGTAAAACCATTTTTATCGACTACGGGTATGACGAGAAGCAGCCCGAGTCAGTTGATTTCCGCGTGCAGTCTTTAGCTCAGGCGGCGCGAATTATATTAAGGGGCACAAATGAAAAAGGTTGAGGACTTGAAGGTTCAGATTTTCGCCGATGGCGCGGACAAAGCCGGCATACTGGATATGTATGCAAAGCCTTTCATCAAGGGCATGACGACGAATCCGACTTTGATGAAAAAGGTGGGAATCACGGACTACCGCGCTTTCTGCAAAGACATTCTGACCACCGTTAAAACCAAACCCATTTCATTCGAAGTTTTTTCCGATGATTTCGCCGAGATGGAGCGCCAGGCGCTCGAGATCTCTAGCTGGGGCAAGAATGTGTACGTCAAAATCCCTATAACGAACACGAAGCAGAAAACTTGTTATGCGCTGGTAAAGAAGCTAGCTGCTAAAAAGGTTAAATTGAATATCACGGCTATCATGACGTTGTCGCAGGTGCGCGACGTCGTGGCAGCGCTGGATCCGAAGGTTCCCAGCTATGTTTCCGTCTTCGCTGGCCGCGTTGCCGATACGGGCCACGACCCGCTTCCGATGATGGCGGCGGCCGTCGAGTTGCTTAAAGTTGCCCCGGCTGCGGAATTGATCTGGGCCAGCCCGCGCGAATTATTCAACATCTTCCAGGCCGATGCGATTGGCTGCCAGGTGATTACTGTTACTAACGACATCCTGAAGAAACTTGCGCTTGTCGGGAAAGATCTGGATACCTATTCACTGGATACCGTCAAAATGTTTTATAACGATGCGGTGGCGGCAGGGTTCAAATTGTAGACGGGTGACTGGGGCGTTCATTCTTGGGTAGGTTGTATTGACTCAGGATTAATCTGACATGTACCGTCGGAAGCGATAGAGTTGTGTTTACAACTGCTGCTTTCGGCCAGAGGCGTCGATGGTGGAAGGAAGCAGCGGTCACTCAACACCTGGGCTAAACCGTCCAAGTTGAACTGTCAGAGATCTTTGATGGTACCTTTCCAGAATGGGCCTTTGCTACGCGACGGTCTACAATACTCGCCATGTGAGGCCGCACAGGAATACGATTGGTATGGTGTATTTAATCACCGCATTCTTGGTATCGTTTGTCTTGACGGTGCTATTAATACGCTTTAAGAACGCGTATGGCAGCTTGACCGCCGACTCGGATTTGACCAGCGTTCAGAAATATCACGTGAGGCCTGTTCCCCGTGTGGGCGGGGCGGCGCTGATAGTTGCCGTGCTGGCTACGTGTTTGGTGGTGGCTTGGCGTGAGCCGGATGTTCTGGTACCCATATTGCTAGTGTGGGTTTGCGCACTACCGGCATTTTTGTGTGGTTTGGCAGAAGACCTGACGAAGAAGCTTTCGGTGAAAGTGCGCCTGTTTTTTATGGCGGCATCTGGCGTTCTGGTCTATTTCGTGTTGGATGCACAGGTTACACGCTTGAACATTTTCGGGGTGGATTGGCTGCTTGGTTTCGCGGCAGTGTCGTTTGTGGTGACGGTCGTTGTGATTGCCGGCGCGGCTAACGCTATTAATATCGTGGACGGGTATAACGGCTTGGCGGCCGTGGTATCGGGTTTGATTTTCGCTGGGTTTGCGTACGTATCTTATTATTTGGGCGATCGCCTGCTGTTGGTGACGTGCGTGAGCATGATTGGTGCGATTGGCGGCTTCTTGATTTGGAATTATCCCAGGGGCATGATTTTTTTGGGGGACGGGGGCGCGTATTTCATTGGCTATATGATGGGTGTAGTGTCCATTTTGATACTGGCGCGCCACCCGGGCGTCTCGGCGTGGTTTCCTCTGCTGTTGTGTTTCTACCCGGTGTTTGAAACCCTATTTTCCATCTACCGCAAGGGCATTCTGCGACGCCAGTCACCGGGCGTGCCCGATGGCGTACACCTACACATGCTGATTTATAAGCGCTTGGTGCGTTGGGTCGAGGCGGGGCCGCGTTCCAAGCGGGTCCAAACACAACGCAACGCGCTTACATCCCCTTATTTATGGGTCTTCTCTTCGCTGGCCGGCGTGCCTGCTGTGCTGTTTTGGCAAAACCAGCCTGTACTGATCGGGTTCACCGCTCTGTTTTCAATTCTTTATGTGCTGCTGTATCGAGCGCTGGTGTTGTTCAAGATGCCGCGTTGGATGGTGTTGAAGAAGCGGAGGTAACAGGACTCGCTGCGGTGAGTGCATGGCGCAGCGCGCCCCAGAATACCGCTAGTGCCAGCACGAACAGCATGATTCCGTTGTCGCGCCGCAGTACCGCCTGGCTTAGGCAAAAGCATGCATAGGCTGCGACAAGCGATGTGCCCAAAAAGGCCAATGCCCGTACAGTAAGGTCTGTGTGGCGCAAGTACCGCCCGAAGTGCCATAGCGGCACAGCGAAGAGTGCCAATAGGGACAGCAACCCGGGTAGCCCTGTGAATACCCAAGCTTGCAAATAGTTATTGTGCAGGTTGCTATTGAAATCCAGGGCTACAGGGGAAAGCTCTCCTTTGTCCACAAGATGTTGCAAGGCCTGATGGTAGTCTTGCTGATTCCAGCCTATGAAAGGCTGTCTCCTTAGGTTGGCGGCCGCGCCTTGCCACATTTCGAAGCGTGCGCCGAGAGAGGTGTCGGGGTTATCTTCCTTGTATTGAGTGACGTCGCTAACGGCGTTGTCGTAGCGCGCGAGCAGTGGGCTATTTGGTATAGCGAATAGCCCTGCAATCGTGATTGCGCCAATTACGCAGTAGCCCGCCACTCGCACCGCGTTGCGCCGGTTCAGGAAGGCCAGGAGGAACACCACGGCGAGGGGAGGTAACGCAGTCCAGCTGCCTCGGCTGCCGCCAGCGATGACGCTGTACAAGCCGCAAAGTATCGCGAGAGTAAAGTACACGCGCCATTTTACTGCGCGCCTGCCTTGGGTCGAAGCCCAGAATAGGCCGCCGATGCAAAAAGCCGCGAACAGCAGTGCAAAGTTGCCGAAGTGGATGGCGTTCAGAAAGCCCTCGGCGCGCGGATAATGCAGGATATTCATTTGCCACCAGGCAATGCCCGCGGATAAGATTACGCCAAGCGCGATTCCCGCCCAAATGATCGGTAGGCGTACGGGTACTCGAATCAGCAGCAACAGAATCGGGATCGCCAGGAATGCCCGCACAGACTGATCTATGTCGGTCTTGTTGTTGTCAAGCGCAAACACCATGATCACGGACACTAGGAAATAGGCTAGTAGCGTATAGGCCATTATGTGGTCATCGCGATCCAGGACCAGCGTAGGGCGTTGCGCCAGCATCCAGAGGCCAGCAACCAATAGCAGTACTCCGCCATAGGAATAGCCCGACGGGATGGCAAACATGGCAGCGAAAAAAATAAATACACCCAGCTCGGTGACGTGTGTCAACGGCAGCGGAATGGCTGAGGGGGTTGTGGTTTCTGGCATTGGAACGTGCGCCGCCCGATTGACGTGGAGGGGTATGGAACGGAATATATTACTACGCTATGCCGCGTACTTTCTGCTTGGGCCGCTGAGGGGGGTGGCTCAAGATGAAGTCCGTGTCGTCGTCGGAGGGTAGAGGTTTTTGCGGATACTCCGGAATATTTCGTTAGGATACAATGCGCGCATATTGTTACGGTGGGTGTGTTATGAGTTATGAGGAAGTCCCAATTCAAACCGGAGCATGGGGCTTGGATGGCATCTGCGTTGTAAACGTGAAGGCGTATGCAGACAGGCGTGCTCATATCCAAAAAGAGCTGCAGCGGTTTGGGCTGGTGGGTGAATTCGTGTGGGAGCACGATGCGGATGAGATCACGTCCGAGCTGGATGACCAGTACTACTTGAAAAATTTGCCCCTTACCAATGGGCATAAATCCTGTGGCTTGAAGCATATTGCCATTATGCAAAGGGTGGTTGCCAGGCGTTGGCAGTATTGTTTGGTACTGGAAGACGACGCGATTTTGCATCGTGATTTTCGTCACGGTGTTGAAAACGCACTGCGCGAACTGAAGCGCGATTATGCGAACGTGCCCTATGTGGCGTTTATTGGAAGCGGCGGTAATTGGTATACGCCTCGCAGCCAGCGTAAAAAAGGGCGGTATCTGTACCCTGCGCCTAAGGGGCGGTTTACCGACTCGTACATCATTGGGGCCGGCGCGGCACGGATGCGTCTGGAATGGATAACTCAGCACAAGATGCGTAGCGCCATTGACAACGCGTTTGACATTATGGATGCCGAGTTGGGTATTCGTCTTCTGTGGCTGGAGCCGACCGTGGTGGAGCAAGGCACCAAACGGGGTATGTTCAAATCCACGTTGGAAGGCAGGTGGCCCGCTCCTGTTCAGGCGGCTCTGCACGCCTGGGAAAAGTTCCGCCGCAAGTATGTGTACCAGTTGTGGCGATAAGACAGTGCCATGTAGCGCGAGTTGTGTGGTGCTTACCGGCTTGTGAATTGCCGTTTTATGAAGAAAGCCAAGTTGTGTGCGACCCTTCTCACGTTATCCTCGGCATCTGCGTATTCGCGGCGCAGTATGTCTTGTAGTGATCGTTTGGCGTTCGAAGCAGGCCTATTAACAAACGATGGCAGTTCATCTTCTTGTCGTATGCATACTGGGTCGATGCCTATGGATTCGACGTTGTGGTCGTAGAACCTGTCCATTGTAGTGTCAACGGGGCATAGCCATTCAGCAGTGTAGTTTAGGAACGTTTGCGCGGTTTGGGGGGTAATGAGGTAACCCGTGGTGCCCGAGAAGCCCTTGGCGAATTTCTTTACGGTAAATGGTCCAATTTTTTCTAACGAATAGCCAGCCTGGTTAGCTATTTTTCGGCTGGGTTGCATCCATACCAGGCCGTAGTGGTTGGCGAAAGTTGCAGAGTTCTCGATGAACGGCACGAAGGTGGGCAGTAGTATGGCGTCGTCTTCCAGGATGATAATTGGCGTGGCACCCGCAACGCATTTTTCCCAGAGTAAATAGTGGCTTGCGAAGCAACCCAGTTGCCCTGGCTTCAACGAGGCGTTTGCGCCACGCCGGCGAGCGCGTTTTTTTCGTTGTATTTTTTAAATAAATGGAAATGTGGATTTTGTTTGCCGTGTATGGCATTGAAAATTTCGTACGGCACACCCAGCGGCTGAAGTTGCCGGTACATAAAGGCGCGTCGTTCTTGTGCAGCCGCTAGGCTGATGACATAAATTTTTGGCAGGGCTGAACGGTTTTTTTTGGTGATGAATCGGATTATTGGCTTGTCGATTGTAACGGGGCTGGTGTTACGTATACAGGCTTTTGTTCGGTACGTACGAGCAGCCTTCGATTAGAAATCGGCCAGGAATCTGCTCGCTCTGCTGTTCGGCGAGAGATCCGTCAAGGTGAGGGAATAAAAATTATTTAGCTATCTCGCTCACAAAAGTCTGATGCATCTGGTGTTTTCCCCATGGATGTTTACGCTCACTGGGTGACACGGCCGCTCACGCGCTCCCTATAGTTGATCTATCGCGCCATTGGTTTCCCTATACATGCCGAAGCCACTAGACTATGATGTAGATTGTATTTACAATAAGAGTGAATATCACGTACGATCCTGTGAAGAACCAGCGGAATATCGCATTGCGTGGTTTAAGCTTTGAGCGCGCAGCGGATATGCATTTTGAAAGCTCGGTCATCTTCGTGGATGATAGGCGTGACTATGGCGAGCTGCGGTATGTCGCAGTTGGATACGTAGATACCCGATTATGTGTGCTTTGTTTTACCCGCGTTGCACAAGGTATTCGCGTTATCAGTTTTCGCAAGGCAAATGTGAGAGAGGTGCGGCGCTATGGCGAAGCCATTACCATTCACAAATAAAGAAGGTGAAGTTCGGGAGCTTAAGGCCGGGGACTTCAAACGTGCGGAATCCTTCGGCGATTTGCCAAAAGATTTGCAGGATACGTTGCGTACCATTGGTAAACGGGGGCCGCAGCGCGCGCCTACTAAGGAATTGATCACTATACGGCTGTCCAAAGACGTTGTGGAACGTTTTAGGGCAACTGGCCCAGGTTGGCAGTCCAGGGTCAATGAGGTCTTGAAAAAAGCCGTTAAAGCCGGGGTGGTTTAATTGCGTTGATGATGAGCGAGTAGGAAGGTATCGGCTTCCGTATCAACCAATTGTTATACCGAGCCAACTAGAGAAAAGAGGTCTTGCTACAAAGATGACCAACAGAAAAGCAGACCAACAGAATAGTGATTCATTTCTGAGGTAGGGGGTGGATACAGGTTCTATCCAGGCATAGTGCGACGCGTTTCCCAGTGCCAGGCGTCTTCGCACATTTCTTTAATGCCCTTTGTGGCGGCCCAGCCCAGTTTTTGTTTGGCAAGAGTGGTGTCAGCCCAGCACGAGGCAACGTCGCCGGGGCGACGCTTTGTGATTTCGTAGGGAATAGGCCGGCCGCTGGCGGCCTTGAATGCCGCCACCATGTCCAGCACCGAGTAGCCTTCACCGGTGCCCAGGTTGACGGTAAGCATGTCCTGATCGGCTTTTTCGCAGTAGCGCAGCGCGGCCACGTGGCCTTCGGCCAGGTCGGTTACGTGAATGTAGTCGCGCACGCCTGTGCCGTCGGGGGTGTTGTAGTCGTTGCCGAATATCTGCAGCTTTTCGCGTTTGCCCGCGGCCACCTGGGCGACGTAGGGCATGAGGTTATTGGGTATGCCCTGCGGGGTTTCGCCGATAAGGCCGCTGGGGTGTGCACCGACCGGGTTGAAGTAGCGCAGGCGCGCGATGCGCCAGCCGGGCTCGCTGGCATACAGGCTTTCCAGAATGTCTTCCACGACGAGCTTGCTGTGGCCATAAGGGTTGGTGGCGGATCGCGGGTGGCTTTCCGGAATGGGCAGGGTGGTTGGGTTGCCGTACACGGTGGCGGATGAGGAAAAGATGAATGTGCGCACGTTGGCGCGCTGCATGGCACTTAGCAGTTGTATGCTGCCGTAGATATTGTTGTCGTAATAGGCCAGCGGAATTTGGGTGGATTCGCCCACGGCCTTCAGGCCGGCAAAGTGCATGACGGCGTGGATGGCGTGGCGGGTGAATACGGTGTCCAGTGTTTGCGCGTTGCGCACGTCACCTTGTACGAACGCGGGCCGCGTGCCGGTAATGCGCTCGATGCCTTCAATGACCGAAGGGTTGCTGTTGCACAGGTTGTCCAGAATGACGACGCTGTAGCCGGCTTGCTGCAGGGCGACGGTGGCGTGGCTGCCAATGAAACCGGTGCCGCCAGTGACGAGTATGGTGGATGTCATGGTGTAGGTAGGTAACTTCCGCATTTTTAGCGGTAGTCTTTCATAGGATGTATTAGTGCGTGCGGTGTTCGCTTCTGTATGGGTGTCGCCCCACCTGGGGACTTATAGGGTCGGTGATTATTGTAGGTCTAGAGCCATCCTGCGGTGCCAAGCTGAATGGTCTTGACTAGCCCTGTTGTCAAGACAGCCTTGGAATGACGCTGACTTTCAGTGAGACTCAAGATAACGGTTCAGGACATCGCTGGGTGTACAGTCATACCTTGTGCGAAAGGCACGAGAGAATTGAGCGTGGTCGTTGAAGCCTAGCTGATAAGCTAACTGCGCTACCGAGACTTTGCCAGTAGATCGATGTAACGATTCGTACGCTAATTGCAGGCGACGCTCACGTACCCATTGTGAAAAAGTCCAATTGGTTTCTTTGAATAACAGGTGCAAATAGCGTACTGAAATGCCACAGGCTGAAGCTACGTTTTGGGCAGAAAGGCCTGAATCGGAAAGATGCTCTCGCAGATGCTGTTCGACCCTGGCCAAATGTGCTGCTTTGATGGAAGAACTGGTCGAGTTCAATATGCGCTTGTCACCTTCCAGTACTACTGCTAACAGATCGGTAAGTTGTGCACCAACTAATGATCGCATTTGCTCGGGTACTTGCTGGATGTTGTTAACTACCGCATCAAGGTAATCCAGGAAGAATTTTCCCATATCGGTCCGACCGTCGAAATTTATGGCGCAAAAACGTGCCGGGTCGTGTACACGAGTTCGCAACATATCTTCGGGGATGCGAATGGCCCACAGATCAATATCCTTGTCATAGCTGAACTTATAGGGCTCGTTACTATGCTCGAGCATGAACTGGCCTTGTTGACAATGAATATACCGCCCAAACTGCGTGAATTCAGTCCGGCCTACTATAGGCACGCACAGGAGTATTTGGGGTGCCTGGCCTGCGTAGTGTTGTTTGTGGCGTTGATACTGTATGGGCATGGACTTAATTCGGGTCCATTGCACGTCTCCTAAAGGACAGTTTTCAGCTATTCCTCGGAATTCTTTCGACGAGCTAAATGTAATGTCGAGTTCGTAAACAACCGATTTGATTGCACGACGCCAGAAGAGCAGCTTATCCTCAAGCTCAATGCCAGCGGTCGTCGTGTCGAGAACTTTAAGCATGTTAGAGAAGAAACCCTACAGTACCCTTGGGATAGTCGGCTAGTCCAGATATCAGAATTGCAGTTCAGACTCGTAAGCGAGTGCTTTCACGCTAACCTATCAAAATTTTTTGTCAATTAGAGTGAACACCTAGCATCCGACTGCACCTAAACACTAGCTTTTATACACAAAAGAGCAAGCCCGCTTCCAATCTCGCCTCTAGAATATTTCGTAGATCGCGGTTTTGTCTGCATAAGGTGGGAGGGCTTGCTATGAGATTAAGTGATTTGGGAAATACTCGTTGGACGATGAACTACCCCCATTTAGGAACAGGTCCGGTGCCTATCGATTCCTATATATCACCTGAATATTTTGAGAACATCAGGAATTTGTTTGCAAACACCTGGATATGTACGGGCAAGCGAGTGGAAGAAATTCCGAATCCCGGCGACTATTTCCTCGAAAATATTGAGGTGACAAAAGCATCCATAATCGTGATTCGGGGGATGGATGGCAAGGTTAGGGGTTTTCATAACACCTGTAAACATCGTGGTACTCAACTTTTATTTGACAGTTATGGATCTGTTAAAGGAAGGTTGACCTGTATTTACCATGGCTGGGCGTATTCTCTGGCCGGAAAAAACTTGCTCGTAACGGAAAAAGAGATGTTTTTCGATGCGGATCAGATGGAAAAAGATCTGTTCCCGGTGAGCGTTGGTACCTGGGGAGGGTTTATTTTTGTAAACCAGAATCCACACCCGCGAGAAACCTTGAAAGAGCATTTGGGCCCACAGGTGTTGGAACTGTATGGCGATTATCCATTTGAAACCACGACGGTGCATCTATCCTATAAGGCTGACCTGGAATGCAGCTGGCCGGTTCTACGAGATTCACAGCTGGACGGCTACCATTTGAAATATTTACACCGTCGTTCGGCTCCTGACTTCATGGAGTCAGTAGACGCGCCAAACCGTCATGCCTACGACTTCAAATTACTCGGTAAGCATGGCTCTGGAAGTTTTTTCGGAAACCGGGCCAAGATAGGAGCGGACTTGTCGCGGACGGCTCCCGTAGCCGCTTTGGCTAGCAAAGTTGGCCAAACTCTAGCCAGTAACACCGCAGCGCGCGTTGATGTCACGAAGTGGTGTAAAGGGGTTAACCCAGCACGTGCTGAGGATTGGTTTTTTGATTTCCTATACCTTTTCCCGAACTTCCATATTGTGTTTCTCGGCTACCAGGCTTACATCGGCCACAAGATGATGCCAGGCTCGAGGGTTGATCTGTCTAGCTGGAATGCGCGCTATTACGCGCCCCCCGTCAAGGCAGATGATCTAGAGGCGGCATGGGCTGCGGAATATATGAAATACAGCTTGCGTGATTTGTGGCGAGAAGATGGTAATACGACATTAGGCGCTCAGCGCTCCATTAACTCGGGCGTCTTTAAGCAAATGTATCTGCAAGATCAGGAGATTCTGATTCGACACGCGGAGCACGTGCTGGCTGCCGAGATAGAAAAAAATTGACTCACGGAGGAGTTATGAATACGCCTACGAGCCTGCCGCCCGCCTTTGGAGCACTCACGTCTTACATAGGTTGGGCCTTACCTACTGAGACGCTGCGCCGTCAGAAACGCGAATCCAGCTCTATGGAAGAAATACGCGCTTTCTATGATGCTGTTTTGGCGATGACGCCAGAAATTATGGATCATCTGCGCAAGACCGGCAGTTTCGCGGCAGCAGATGCTTCTACGCAAACTCTTTTTACGTTGATGCTGGCGTTTGCAGATGCTTCACTTTCTGTGGAGCTTCATAAGAGCCCTATCGTGCCTGATGGCTTGCCCGGTGATGTTTGGAAGCCCGAGCACGAAACCGTTGGTTGGCAGAAAAAGCCAACGATTGTGATGCAGCCAGCGGACTCTGAAAGAGCTTGAACAGTTTTCAATGATGTCGTTCTACTCACTGGAGCATACAAGATGAACCCCAAAGAAGTTGTACGTGCTTTTGTGGATGCACACAATGCCCATGATATTGAAAAGATGATGACTTATCTTGCGCCGGACAGCGTAATGATAGATGTGGCGGCGCCTATTCCATTGGATGGGAAGGACGATGTACGCAAGTTGTTCAGTATGATTTTTTCGTCGCTGAACGTGCATTTTGAGATAACTGGCATGATTTCAGAAGGCAATAAAGTCTTTGCTGCGCTGCGCACAACAGGGGCCGGCATCGGAACTTGGGCGGGCCGTGACGTGCGTGGTTTGCACTTCGACGTATTTGAAAGCATGTTCGTGGATGTCAAGGGTAGCCAAATGACGACGGTTATGTTCTACAGCGATACGGCGTCATTGTCCCGGCAACTGGGAGACTACGAACCGGCTATCGATATGAAGGCTGGTGTAACAGACATAATGTGAGTTATTTATTGTGATACAGGACATCTTTGATCGCGGCGAGCTGGAAGCGGAAGTTGGCCAAACGGCTTTCCCGGCGCTTAGGCTTGCACATCGGCTGTCGCCGGAGGCGATTCGTGATTTGATTGAACAGGCGGGACTGGTCGGTAAGGGAGGCGCCGGTTTCCCTACGTGTCGCAAACTAGCTCTCATGCAACGTCAGCCAGATGCTGTCAAGTATGTAGTTATTAACGGTGGCGAACATGAGCCTGGCTCGGGTAAAGATCATCACTTACTAGAGCACTATCCCATTACCGTGCTGGAAGGCGCACTGATTTTGGCTCATGCTGCGTCAGCCGGCGTACTGCATATAGCTCTGTTACAAACAGCTGAGCGAGCTATTGAAAATTTGAAAAATGCAGTTCGCTTACTGAAGGAAGACAGCTTAAGTAAATGTGCACCCGAAGTGCGTATTAGTGTCGTATCCGAATCTTATATTGTTGGCGAAGAGTCCGCTTTGCTCGAGGTGCTGAGTGGGCGCGATCCTCTACCGCGTCAGCGCCCTCCCCATCCAGTTCAAGCTGGCCTTGACGGCCGACCCACGCTTGTGCAAAACGTGGAGACCGTCTCACATTTACCGTATATCGTTTTATATGGTGCAGCGTCTTATCGAGCGCTGAGTCCAGCTGGCGCTGGGGTGACGCTCTGCACCTTTGGTCCGGAATTCGTAAAAGAGGGGGTCTGTTTAGTGCCGCTGGGGATTAGCTTACGTGACGTACTGACGATTTACGGTGGTGGGCTCAAGTCCGGTAAAAAAATCAAAGCGGTACAGCCCGGTGGATACTCGGCAGGATTCTTGACCAATGCTGAGCTGGACGTGTGTTTTGATCATGCACCCTTGAGGGAGGCGGGTAGCGCGTTAGGCTGCGGTGTTATTCGGGCATTTGATGAAGATCAGGATATGGTTAGTGTCGCCGCAGACGTTATGGATTTTTTCAGGCAGAGTTGCTGCGGCCAATGTCCCGGTTGTCGCATGCAAACTCAGGTTCTGTCCCGCATTATGGATCAAACTTTGGCAGGGCGAGGTTCCGAAAAACTGACTCGGCAAGTTCCCGTTGTGATCAAGGCTAATGAGGATAAGGGCATTTGCGGGTTTATCCATATGCCAGCGGCGCCCGCGTTAAGCATCCTAAAAAAGTTTGACGAGGATTTTGTGCGGCACTTCGAGGTGAGCACTGACAAAGTCGTGCGCGAATAAGGTAGTGAAAATTTGTTTCGTTAACTGCCCATACAGTGGGATGAGCTTTCGGCAACGTATGTCACAAGCAGTAAAGCGAACTGAAAATTATTCAGTGATGAGGACTGAAGATATATTGACGTGAGGCTGTCAGCATAGCTGGCGTTTATTTCAATATAACTGGAGCTGTACATGAAAGGTGGGGCTACCACGATATACGTTTGCATGAACACCGACTGTAAAAGTCGTGGGGCTCAGTCTGTGATCGACGCATTACAAGCACACCTGGAGAAATCTGGCAAAACGGAATTCAAGGTGGAGCCATATATATGCTTTTCCGCCTGTAATAGCGGCCCTAACGTTGTAGTGACCGATCAGCGTTGTTGGTTATCGGGTGTGCAGCCTAGCGATGCGAAGAATATTGTGCGTTATTTGCAAGGGGGTCCACCAGTAGAGCGTTTGCAGGGCAAGAACGACCCGGATTTAGAGGAGATGATCTTCAGCTTAATCGACGCGGGCTTGATATCTGATTGACGTCTGGGTTCTGGGAGACTGTTGACGTGCTGCAAGCCAGGCACACGACTCCGTGATATAGCGAAGAAGGTTTCATATGGCGCTTGCTCAGTTCTTGGGCGCCACTTTTTGACTCGCGTGGTTCCGGCCCGCCTGTTGGGTAAGGAGAACACAATGCCTGTTAGTGACTACCAACTTATAGAAGCCTGGAAGCAGGTCCTAACACTCTCAAATTTGAAACCTGGTCAAAGCGTTACCGCTCTTACTAGCGCGTCTACGCATCAACAGACGCTATCAGCCGCGATGGTCGCTGCGCAGGCTCTGGGCGCTGTCGTGAATCGCCTCGATTTACAACCAGTCAATGCCGAGAAGTCGTTAAGCCGAGATCCTGTGGCGTATCTTGGGACGACGCCCCTTACGGGGAACCGCCCTGCTATTGCGGCGCTGAAAGAAAGCGACCTCGTTCTGGACCTCATGACCCTATTGTTTTCCCCAGAGCAACATGAAATCCTTAAGGCCGGTACCAAGATCTTGCTAGCGGTGGAGCCTCCTGAGATTCTATTGCGCACGGTTCCCACAGTGGCAGATCGGACGCGTGTGAAAGCAGCGGCAGCTAAGATGGGCAAGGCCAGCGAAATGACTGTCGTTTCTGACGCCGGAACTGACCTGCACTGTCCTCTTGGCGAGTTCCCGGTCATTAGCGAGTACGGGTTCGTTGATGAACCTGGCCGTTGGGATCACTGGCCCAGCGGTTTTGCCTTGACGTTTCCCAACGACGGTGCCGCCCAGGGAAAGATAGTGATTGATGTGGGTGATATCCTTTTGCCCCAAAAGGGATATACCAGCAGCCGTATCGAGTTGACGGTGGAAAGTGGGTATGCCACCAAGATAGAGGGCGGTGTCGACGCTGAACTACTGCGCGACTATATGTCTTCGTTCAATGACCCGGAAGGCTACGCTATTTCTCATATTGGTTGGGGGTTGCAACCGCGTTGCCGCTGGTCCACGTTATCCCTGTATGATCGCGAGCAGACTATAGCCATGGATGCCCGCGCTTTCGAAGGTAATTTCCTGTTTTCGCTAGGACCCAATAACGAGGCAGGTGGTAGCCGAACGACAGCCTGCCATATCGATATTCCATTACGCAATTGCACGGTGTGTCTTGATGGGGAAGACATGGTGCGCAATGGTAGGGTGCTGGATGGAGGGACGAAATGAGCCAGACCGATGACGTCAAGACTTATGCCCGCCAAGGCTTTGGTGCGCAACTTGAGCTGAAGAATCCCGTTGGCTTGCTGATAGTCGATTTTGTGAATAGCTTTGCCGATCCTGCGGCGTTTGGTGGTGGGAATATAGCCCAGGCGATCGCCAACACCGTACCGTTATTGGCCAAGGCGCGTGAACGTGGTTGGGTTGTTGCATACAGCCGAATCGTATACGCGGACGACGGTGCCGACCATAATATCTTCAGCCTGAAGGTCCCTAGTCTACTTGCATTGAAAGAAAACGAATACGGTAGTGCGATCGTATCGGACCTCGCGCCCGTCGCCGGGGAGCTGGTGGTTCGCAAGACTGTGCCGTCTGCCTTTTTCGGTACGTCCCTGGCGGCGTGGTTGGCTCAGCGGGGTGTGCAGACCTTGGTAGTGGTGGGTGCGGTAACTAGCGGTTGTGTGCGCGCTAGTGTGATTGATGCCATGCAGTATGGCTTCCGGCCGTTAGTGGTCTCTGACTGCGTAGGTGATCGTTCGCTGGGTCCCCATACAGCGAATTTATTTGATATGGGGCAAAAATATGCCGCGGTTATGACTAGAGACGAGGCGTTAAAGGCGCTGGCTGTGCCGTAGGCCTTTGCGGGGGGCAATGTGGGGTGCGTTCGGTAACGTACTGGGGCCGTCACTCTTGACAGAAACGGTATCGAAGTATGAAAACGATATGGCCTTTAACAAAGGGAGTAACGGTTCCGGATGTTAGCGTTCTAGTCCGCCCGTGAAAGGCTCATTTTGATGACGATGTGGAGAGGGGGGCAGGCGACATATCTCGTGCTTGAGTTCGTCTCTCAGTGTCGAGTTCGATGGATTTAGGGAAAGTACTAATTATCATTCCATCACCATATTCGTAGTATTAGTCATGTGTTTGATTAAATTTAAAGACGTAAGAATTCTATCGTCGCTTTTGAGCCGTAGCCAACTACACACGGGGCATTCCCATTGATCAAAAACGTAGCTCTAATCGGCCTCATAGTCGACGATCTGGAAAAGGCAAAGCATTTCTATACCGGATTGGGATTCAGTGTTGATCTCGAACTAGACCTACCGCAAATCAAAATACGGAATGCGTTCGTGTCACTTGCGGGTACGAAATTGGAACTGATTGAAGCGTACGCGGGCACCACACTACCGTACC
Source organism: Burkholderiaceae bacterium (assembly GCA_004322135.1). GTDB lineage: Bacteria > Pseudomonadota > Gammaproteobacteria > Burkholderiales > Burkholderiaceae_B > Eoetvoesia. The sequence goes on from SCSG01000047.1 coordinate 27,741, forward strand.
ATCAAGGCGGAGTAATCAACCATTTAACTTTCGAAGTTGACGATATCGTTGCGTCGATTGAAGACTTAAGGCAAATGGGTGTCGGATTTATTACCGATTTGCAGTCAGTAGCCGCCGAACCCGCTGGGCTCGTCAAATTTATCCATGGCAAAGGGCCCAATGGCGAAATCATTGAACTATGGGAACTCCCGTCACGGTAGCTATCCCGTGTTTTTAGGTTGAGTTCAACGATAAGGGGGGGAGAAAAGTGGCCAAATCAAGCTGGTCCTATCTAAAGGGCGAGAGAAGGGTGGGCGAGTACGAAGAGATGACCGTACAGTCCATCGGGCACTGGTCAATCATGCACGACACAAGCTGGCCTCAGGCGCTACGGGACGGCTACCATTTATTTTCTGGAACGGGTATCGGCATGACTGAGCCGACTAGCCTCCATATAAAAAACGGGGCAGCCTACCGGGACCGCTACAAGTTGACATACCGAAGCTATATCTTGCAGCAGGACAACGAAGAGAAAAAGTTGGATGCAATCTTCGACACTGCGAAACAGCGAGATTGCTTTTCTGATTTGCAAACCCCTGTTTCTATCAGACGGCTCTATATCCCGGCGATTAGGCACTTCTTCTGGGGTGCGGGGTTGATGCAGATATACGGCTCCGCCTATACCCCTTATGGGCCGGTCATGAACACGCTGCTCTTTCAGGTGTTCGACGCCATGAGGCACGCACAGCGCCTTGTGGAGCTGTCTTGGGAAATCAACAGAGATGCTCCAGGTGAGATTGACTCGCGTGAGATTTGGATGCATTGGGGGCCGTTGCAAGCGTTACGCAAATATATAGAGTACGGCCTTACCGTGTTCGACTGGGGGGAAAGTTTTGTCGCGCTTAACTTTGTGCTTGACCCTCTTTTCCTACCTTTGCACGAACGTCTAATGATTGAAATTCCAGAGGCTTCGGGCGACTGGGCTATCGCTCATTATTGGCTGTGTCTCTCAGAAGACTCTAAACGCCACATCACTACCGGCGAAGATTTCATTCAAGCAGTGCTAAAGGAAGACGAGCGCAATCATGCCGTTGTTCAAGGGTGGCTCGACAGATGGTACGGACTGGCGATTGACGCGATTGATGGCCTGAGGCCGCTCTTCGAAGACGGCGGTATTCTCGATTTCGACGAGGTAAAGGATGAAACATTGAAGCGATATTCGGAAACACTTTCGCGCTATGGGCTTAATACACCGGCGGTGAATGGGGAAAGCTATGAGCCAGCAATCAGTATTTCAAGATAATAAGCATCACGTGTGTCTGGAGCTTATGAAAGGCGAGGTTGCCGATGCAGTCCTTGAAGCGATCAGAGAGTGCAACAACGACGTCAAGGTTAGCAACCTTCCAGGGTTTCTCGTGATCGAAGTGCCGGACCGTCTGGAGGTCAGTGCAGAATCGGTCTGCGACCATCTTGGAAGATCCGGCTGGGTCATGACAGATCTGAATGAGATTATGGCCGCATTCGCAGGTCAAATTGAGATCTACACAGAGCAAGACCTAGTCCTCTCTCGCTTGAAGGTCTAAAACAAGGTGAAAGAATGTCGATAGATAACATATCTAAATCCACACCAGCATCTACAGCGCGCCAGAGAGATCCAAGCCACTATTACCGGGAAACATCCCGAGGCTTGTACTGGGATCCCACTTACGTCAATCAGGAGCAGGCCTACCCGAAGAAATACACACCCCAATCAACGCGTATACGGGCGAAGAATTGGGATGAGTGGGAGGATCCCTTTCGCATGTTCTATCGAGAATATGTGCGAATCCAAGCAAAAAAGGAAATGTCTTACCACAGCATTGCAGATTCGAATCAACGCTTTGATGTTGTAAATAATATCGAGCGGCGATGGATTGAAGGCATGAAGTTGTACATGTGTGCGCTGTCAAATACGGAAAACTTCTCGGCAAATCTAATGATGAGAATGGCGCGCTTCATACCGTCGCCTTCTTTCAGCCAAGCAGCTATGTATCAGGCCATAGACGAAGTCAGGCACGGTCAAAACGACGTGAACTACATGCGTTGGTTAGGCAAGCACCACGGGGGGTTGGATGATTGGATGACTTGGTTCCAGCGGCACTGGCTGATGCAGACGGCTCGAGTCGGGTTCGAAAATCTTTTTGCGGGTGATCCATTTGAGATGGTGATCGCCGTTAATGCGGTGTTCGAAGCAGGCTGGACTAATCTCCTATTCGTTGCTAACCCGGCCGTGGCCGTTGCTAACGGCGACATAATGTTCGGTCAGCATCAGCTTACGACGCAAACGGATGAAACACGCCACATTGCAATAGGGATGACCGGCATCAAGATGATGCTTGAAGCTGACGAGCGTAATATCCCGGTCGTACAAGAATGGTTTGATAAATGGAGCTGGCTGCTGCACCGCATTGTTGGTGGACCGACTAGTATCTTTATCGACTATTTTGGTAAGAACAAGTTGATGTCCTATAAAGAGGCGTTTCAGCACTACTATCTGCAAAATTATATCGAGGGTTTGATTCAAGATTTGGGCCCGTTAGGCCTCAAACCCCCACAGTTTTTGAAGAACATGATCGATGAAAACGAAATCTATTCCCATGCGCTTTGGAAAAACATGTACGAGGGTAAGCAGGTAAACATTCATCAGATTGAGGCCCCCGATCATGCGGAGCGCGCATGGTTTGAAGAAAAATATCCGCGTTTCAAGCAGACCTACGGCCCGTTTTGGGACGCGGTCGACGAAGGCGAGGCGCTTGACCTCAATACGACGTTTCTGCACTGTAAAGTTTGTCAATTTCCATTGCTTTTCGTCGATGCCGATAACCGTCCGACTATGGACTCGCAGATGTATATGGGGAAAATGCATTATTTCTGCTCCAGCCCTTGCAAGTGGATTTTTAATCTGGAGCCTGGCAAATATACGAGCCTCCTGACTCAGGATGAGATCTTCGCAGGCGGGTTAGTGAAGCCAGATGAAATGACTGGATTTTGGGCTGTCGACGGAGCTAACAATGGCGTGTTGAGCCGTAAGTGAGAAGGGAGATAGCAATGGCACTGATCGTAAGTCTTGAGAGCGAAATGCCGCCGATCGTACTACCACCCTACACAATGGACGGCGAAACGACGATTCAAGAAGCCTTGGACGCCGCATGCCGGTTTTTCAAGCGGGCGGCAAGTGAATCGCAATTGGTGGTTGCCGACAACGGCCGCGTTTTGGATAAGCCAAACGAGAAATTGAGTTCCTATGGCGTGGGTCATTGGTCCATGCTGATTCTGAGGCCCACCGCGGACCGACGTTATAAACGCGTGACATTCGGCATTTGAGTCAGTCAACCGTCGATTTTCGCAAAGGAAGGAATGAAGCATGACGAAGGAAGACACTGAGGTCTATGTATGCATGAACGTGGACTGTAAGAGTAGAGGAGCTGAAGGCGTCTTAAAGCGACTCGACGAGCGTCTCGAAGAGTTGGGAATGGATCACGTTACCCTCGAGCCATATCTTTGCTTTTCTGCATGCCAACATGGCCCTAACATGATTATTCCGTCGAAAAGGTGTTGGTTTTCAGGTGTCACGGAAGAGGACATTAACGATATCGCGGAATATCTCGACGGGGGCGCGGAAATACCGCGTCTCACCGAACATAATGATGCCGGCCTCAAAAAGCTGATATTTGACATTATCGATGCCGGCCTCTTGCCAGGCAAGGGCGATTTTTTCTAACTAGGGCCATATACAAACTTGTATTTCACTGTTTCGAGAAGAGTTTACCGCCTACGTTGGACAACACAGTGCATGCTGCGCGAGGGCCCCCATGCAGTGAAGGTCATGCGGAGCAGGTAGCTGCTCGCCACGTGAATGAGCTTCAGTAATGTTGACTTCCTGTAATTTTCTGTCTGTTGTCACAACTCTTTATTGACGATATTTGGGGGAACTATGGATAAGCTGGCTTCAGTACAACAATTAGCAGAAGACGAGATTTATGACACCCGCGTTCTTAATGAGCGTGTGGGTGACACTGAAACTGCTCAGGATGATTACGCACTACGACGGGTTCCAGCCACGTGGCGGTGGTCCGCTTGGGGTTCTTTGTGGGCGTTTACTGGCATTTCAACGGCCATGGCCTACCCTTTGACTGCCGGCTTGCTGGCCCTATTTTTTGGCGCCAGCGCAGTCATTGTCGCTATTTGCTTGACGATGTTGTATGTTTGGGTTGGCGTCTACTACATGTCTAAAAAGGCCTCGACTGAAGGGGCCATCCTCGAACTCATGAGCAAGCACACGTTCGGGTTTAAAGGCTCAGCTTATCAGTTTGTTATTTTCGGCGTACTAGGGGCAGTTTATTTTTCGCTTGAAGCCCACGTCATGTCGAGTGCCCTTGCCGAGTCGGTGTCATTCCTGTCGTACGACGTGGCCGCCGCAATCGTCTGTATCGCATTCATCCCGCTGACTATTTATGGCATGCAGTTTATAAGCAAGCTCCAGTCCTTTACCATCTGGTTTTACGCTATTGGTATCATCATGGCGCTCTACGGGCTTTTCGCCGGTTGGTCCAACGAAGTTAACGCTATCGCAGCGGGAGCAAGCTGGTGGAGTATCAATCCGAACAATGTACCTTTCAGTTGGGTCTCTGTATTTAGCGCATTTGGCGCATTCTCGGGTCTGCTGGGGGCTATCCTGATTCTGCTTTGTACTGACACTGCGCGATTCGCGAGACGCAACGAAAACAAGAAAGTCGGCTGGCTGATGGCTGTTGTCGGCTGCACTGGACCGGTCATTCTTGCTTCACTGTTCGGAGTCTACCTGTTGGCTGCATCCAGTGGCAAAACCCCTGACCCTGGCGTGTCATTGGTGCGGCTCATGGGCACTTTCGGCTTGGCATTGATTCTTCTGACGCAAATACGAGTTAATGTCATCAATGTCTATTTCGGAACTAACGCGCTCGAGAATTTTACCTCCCAGGTTTTCAAGCTGAACTGGAAACGTTCCGCGTTCATCATCCCGTTCATGATCATCTCATACGTGATTATCACGTCGACGTTCTTGAATTATTTCGGGACACTAATGACGATGTTGAGTGTTTTCCTCGTCAATTGGGCAAACGTGTTACTCGGTGACCTGATGTTGGTACGTAGGAAGCACGGGTTGCCAAACTGGTCGGAATTCAGGCGCGGCTATGTGGCCCAATACAACAAAATTGGCATGTACTCTATGTGGGTACCCACCATCGTTGGTGTAGTGATGGGAAGCGGATACTTCGGCCAAGGGATTCAGGCCGCAGCAGTGCCGCTAACAGGTATTGTTGCCTTCTTTTTGCCAGCGGTTATCAGCAATACCATGTCGCGCGAAGCGGTCTTCAAGCAATACTTCGCTCGTGTACCGGCCAGCACTGCCCAGCTCGCTATGAATTACAAATGCGTCAAATGCGGGGGGATGTTTCACAGGTCGGATTTTGTCTCTTGCCCTTTTCAAAGCGGAAAATTTATCTGCTCGAACTGCTGTTCAACGGAAAAGGCGTGCGGGACTGTGTGTCACAACGAGACGCCCTTAATAGTTCCAACGCCGAGTGGGTCACCGGTTAGCGCGTCCTGACGCCGGGGTTGGAGTAACGAAGCCCGCATGTAAGGTGAATGTGATAGTGGCACAGGACCCCTGTATCAATGCATTGTCCGTTTGGGTCCTGCGTGTTAAGGAGCGGACCACCACAAGGAAGCGTAATGACTAATAAAGTGGCATTCGACCGCATGGAAGTGCGTGGTATGGATGTGGATATAAATCTAATCACCAGGGGCGCGCCAAGCGGGATTCCCTTGATATTTTTGCCGGGTATTACAAGTTATAGTGTGTCGTTCAGCTCAATCCTGGCGATGATGCCCGACCGCTTTTACTCAATGTCGATGGACATCCGTGGTAGAGGCCGGTCTACATGGCCTAAACGCGGCTATCGCCTGGATAACTACGTTGATGACCTACTTAACGTGTTGAATGCGGTAGTCGGGAATCCAGTTGCGCCGGTATTGGTTGGGCATTCTATGGGTGCTCGTATTGCAGCCGCATTTGCAAGTCGTTATTCGCGTTTAATTTCAGGAATGGTGCTGATTGACCCGCCAGTGAATGGTCCCGGTCAGCGCCAAGTCTATCCGAACTCACTCGCCATGTTTCTGAATCAGAAAGCCATGGTCGAGCAAGGCCGAATGGACGTGTTTCGCGGATCCTTCCCAAACTTCAGCGCGGCGCAAGTCGAAGAACGCGCGCAAGAGTACTTGAATGTCAGTACCGAAGCCTTGATCGAATCGTATGAATCATTGCTCAGGGAACCATTTCACATTCATATAAAAGCTGCGCAATGTCCAGTACTCTTGCTTGCGGCCGAGCATGGCGATACCATACGCCCTGAAGAATGTGCCGTGCTACAACTCCTTAATGGCCAGTTGGAAGCGATACGTGTTCAGGGAGTAAGTCACATGATTTATAAGGAAGCTCCTGAAGAGACCGCTAGCTACATCGTTGAGTTCGTTGACCGATGTACATCCCGCCAAGACGGGAAAACGGCTTGAGGGTCATCAATAGCAGGGATCTATTCTTCCGGGGCCATTGTCGCGTAAGGCTACATTCGGCGGAATGCGGTTAAAACGTGATGGTGAGACCCGACCACGTATTGGCTCGAGTATTGAGTGACAGCACGTTCACCACGAACGGCCTGCTGGGTATGGCCTCTGGTATTAGGATCTTGGCCAGGCTGGTGCGTTGCTGCTATGGCCCCAAAAAACGCTTGGTGGTGATGACTCGCAAGCTGGACTCTCCTGTCCTTGTGAGCGATACGTATCTGATATGCAAGGATTTCGAGCTGGAAGATCGCCACCAAACTATGGGGGTCCGAGTTCTGCAAGCCGCAATCTCCACAGTTAATCAAGCCGCTGGAGATGGCGCAGCTACAGCAGCTATTTTATTGGACTCGATTATTGAAGGCGGCCTGCGGCAGATTCGTTATGGAATCGATCCGGCGATCCTACGAAATGGCATAGATCTTGCTACACGCCAAGTGCTTCAGGTGCTACCGCGCTATGTTCAACATGCGCGCGATGATAGGTGCGTTGTTACGGCTTTGCTGCGCACGGTATCACTTGATCGGCAGATACCTGGAATGATAGAAGATGCGCTTGATGCCGTCGGGGCTGACGGTATCATCCTTGTCCGCGAATCTCGGAAAACGTTCAGCGAGCTTGCTGTAGCCGATGCACTTCAGCTTGACAACGGCCTAGTCATGATGCTGCTGGCCAAAGACACGTTAAATGGCGAAACACGTTTAGAGGAACCATACATTTTCCTAACGGATAAAGTTATAGTTCTCGCCCATGAGATCAGAGTTTTGATCGAACAAGTATCGGCATTGAATGGCTCGCTGCTAATTGTCGCTAAGGATATTGAGGGCGAAGCGCTCTCTTTGTTGGGGACGAGCCACTTGGCAGAGACAATCTCCGTCGCCGCTATTCAGGCTCCCGAATATGGCGATCAACGACTCGAAGCCTTGCGCGATGTGGCGGCGTTGACTGGTGGGATGGTGTACGAAGGCCGACTCTGCGGGCCCATTCCTGAAGAATTTTTCGGAAGGGCAGATGAGGTCGTAGTGACGAAGTGCAGTACGACATTTGTGAGGCCACACAGTGACTCGTCACAGGTCGAGTTGCGCATTGTGGAAGTCCGGCAGCAGAGCGTTGACGAGCGTCTCTCGCAATATGATCGGGAACGTCGGGAGAAGCGTCTCGGCAATTTACTCTGCAAGACCGCAACGCTCAGCGTTGGCGCGCAAAATGATGTAGAAATGGGTGAGTTACTCGAGAAAGTTCGCAGGGTGCTTTATGCCATAAGAACCGGGTTAAAGCACGGGGCAGTGCCAGGTGCTGGTGCGACCCTGATCAGGGCGGCGGCGGAAGCTGAGGCCTCCTTGGCGGCCGATGGCAAAACCTCTGCAGGTGCAAACATCGTATTCAAGGCCTTGAGGCAACCCTGCCGCCAATTATTGAGAAACGCAGCGCTAGACGATGCTTTGGCGCTGCAAATAATGGACCACTATAGTGCGGTGGACGATAACGAAATCTATGACCTTGAGCGCCGATGCTGGGCAGACCCTTACGAGAGTTGCGTCGTGGATTCTCTTCAAACGCTCTCTAGTGCCATTCAGACTGCGTCTTCTGTTGCCTCCGTTTTCCTGAGCGCGAATGCGGCCATGTCGCAGCATCTGGTGTAATACACTTCGTGAGGTAGCGAGCCTCGGAGTATCGCATATTGCCGCGTACTATTTTGCCGGGCAAACTGGTTGTATACAAGATGACCCGATTTGTCCACTCCCGAGTAACCCCACGAAATGTGACATCCTGAGTACTAACAGCCAACCATATGCAAGCAATAAAGAAAACTACACGAAGGCCGGGTCGTCCGATCGCCGGGCCAGATGGGCAGAACGATATACGTGAAAAAATCCTGGATGCCGCTGAGCAAATGTTCGGTAGCTACGGCTGGACGGCAACATCTTTCAGAGATATTGCGACCGACGTCGGCATCAACCCGGCGATGATTACGTACTATTTCCGCACGAAAAAAAATCTGATCGAAACAGTATTCAAAAGGCGTGCGACCCAAATTGCTGACCGATGGCTCCAACTGCTCGACGCACTCGAGTCGAGGCCTAAGCGGCCACCTACCGTCTATGAGCTTATGTACTCCTATCTGTCGGTCGAATTTGACATGCAAAAGAGTGGTGCAGCGGGAGAAGCTTTTGTGAAGTTGCAGGCTAGGATACACAACGAGATCGACGATTTTTGCTTCCGGTTACGACGTGAGGTCTACGATGTTGCCACACAACGATATATTGCCGCCTTCGAACGCGCGCTGCCCGAGATCGATCCTGTGGACATCAATTGGCGTATTGTGTTCGTAATCGGTGGGTTTTTATATATGCTTGCAGGAGGTGCTCGGCTAGAAGACTTGTCAGGCGGCCTGTGCAAGATTGACGACATCGACGAAGTCACTGCCAGGGCAACCTCTTTTATGGTCGGTGGAATGTCGGCAGCCAGCACTCAATATTCGCACCCTCATCCGAAGACAACACAACCCAAGGCTGCGAAGGTCAAAGTCGCCACCACGAACGGCGAATTGGGGCGGAGCCCCAAAGCAGGCAAGACTCTTGCTCGAAAGCGAACTCAACGCAACCAGAAAGGGTAAGCTCGTTGTAGTTGATATGTTCTAACTAAGGGGCGACGGCTAGTTGACCCTGCTTGTCGTCCACGAGCCTACCTTCTTTTACGACGGGATTTCCGTCAAGGCTTACAGTACAGTTCCGCATGGGTATATCGATGTGGCACGGCGTGTCACGCGTTCCTCCTGCCTCCGTATTCGGACCTAGCGAAAATAGGAAATTGCCGGCGAATGCCCGTGCGTCCATCCCGATAGTGCTGTCGCGACCATATAACGTCATTACTGACCAGCGGGCACGCTTTTGTAGCCCCCAGCCAATGTGCGAGATTGCGTAGGATTCTGGATCGTCGAATGAATCCATATAATCATTCAACAAATCCGCATCTAACCCACCTTCGATCTGCGTAACATAACCAGATTTGACTGTCATGCTGATGGGTTCCTGAACGTATGATTTCATAGGCAAAAGTATGTCGCCTCGATCCAATATGATCTTTCCGTTAGCGCTTCCCTCGTTTGGCCAGGTTGCAAGAAAGCCGCTGGGCCAATGGTCCCAACGCCCCAGCTCGTCAACGTAGCCGTATTCTTTCAGCAGTGGATATTCGCCTAGGGCGCAATACAAATCTGTACCGGCAGCTGATTCGATATGCATCTGTCGGGCAACCTGAAGCAATTTCGCGGCTTCCAGCACACGAGTGCGATCTTCTTCTGTCGGCACCAAGCGCGCTAATACCTCTGGGGGCTCGATCGCCAGGAGTATTTTCGTACCAGATTTTAAGATTTCGTGCTGTTCTGGTGAGAATAATAAGAGCATGAGGTCGAGAACCAAATCGCTCTCCATTAGCGCTGCCATGGCTACAGAATTTCCCGTGAGCGGCGTAGTCCCGACGTAAGCAAGCTTGTCCGGACTGAGCGATTTTTCGGCGTTCACTGGGAGCATGTCCAGGCGGTTGACCATTGCTCCTAGCCCACGGGCGGCAGCGATGGCAGTCGCAAGCGTCTGCGGATGAGTGTCGCTGGACGTAAGGAGGGTAACTTTCTGGCCTTTGGTGACACGAGAGAGTTTTAGGACCTTTGTCCATGCCTCAACCATAGTGTGGTCGCTGACTGACATTTTTGCCTCCTTCAAATGAGATATTTAATCATATGAATAATTTATTTTTATGTCTAGTAAAATCTCATGAAAGATGTAAATAATCCAAGGTCCTGTGCTTCAAGCCACATGGGAATCATATGATTTTGGCGATTTTCTGACTCGTATCGTGGGCGGGTTGATACCCAAAGACACCATATGTCGCGACTATCGTGGCCAGACGTTGCCGACCGCACGGCTATACCTCCCCGACCAATACCTATGGCTGTAAGAGCTTACTTTCGAAGATGTGTGCCCTCGAAGGAGTGACCCGCGTCAGGATCGAGTGCGTCCATGTTGCAACTGCGCACATCGCCTTCCACGAACGTGGGCCGTGTGCCGGTAATGCGCTCGATGCCTTCAATGACCGAAGGGTTGCTGTTGCACAGGTTGTCCAGAATGACGACGCTGTAGCCGGCTTGCTGCAGGGCGACGGTGGCGTGGCTGCCTATGAAACCGGTGCCGCCAGTGACTAATATAGTGTGAGCCATGTGGGTGTGGGGTGTTAGGCGTTAGGATTTCGTTCTGGGGTATGGCTGTAAAAGCTGGTGGTGATGCCTAGGTTAACAGTTGGGTTGTGTGTCCTTGTTTTTTCAGCAACGCAATGGCTTTTTTATCAAACGAGGTAAACACCAGGCCGCCAAGCGCATGGCCTTCGAAAGCAATGACGCCATCGGCGAAGTCGCCGCCGGCTCGCAAAAGCCTCAAGCCCGCGTCGGCGGCGGGCCGGTTCACTTTGATGCTGTCGCTGTCGAGTAAATTCTCCACAGCGTTGGCAATGTCGGTCGCGGCCATTTTGTAGCCTTGGGACAGGACCCAAACGACCTCGCACAGGGCCGGAAGCGTTACGGCGACAGTCGAGGCATTGTTAAGTACTTTGCTGGCCGCTGCGGCTTGTTTGTGATCGTCGTTCAGCAGAAAGCGTAGAAGCACGTTTGTGTCGGCCGTTATTTCCATTTCTTGTCTGCCCAGCCGGAGCGGGTTAATTTGCTGATTTCGTCAATGGATAGTGTAATGTTTTTGGTATTTTTTTCCGCAAGAATGCCAAACGCGTTGCTGATTTTCCTTCTTGGCGTGGCTGCCTTTATTGTTATGCGTCCGTCCGGAAGCTTTCCGACCTCAACTTTTTCACCCGGCGTGACGCCTAAATGTTTTAGTAGCTCTTGCTTCAGGGTTACCTGGCCTTTTGCGGTGACAGTGAGCGTTGTCATGGGGAGGTTTCCTTTATAGCCGGCTTATCTGTATGGTAAGGTAATTCAACCTTACTTTCAATAGATGGCCAGCCCGAAAGTGAAGCACCCGCGGGGCTTCTAATCCCGACCGCTGAATTTCTCGATCCAGTGCCGGGTTGACGCGTCGTGATGCGGCGCTTTGGCGTCGATTGGCGCGCTGTCCGGGCCTTTGCTTCCTTTGCCTGCATCCTTACTCTCCCCTAGCTCGCCAATAATTCCCTTGGCCAGAACCTTTCCGTATTCCACTCCCCATTGATCGAAGGGGTTGATGCCCCACACCACACTTTGCACGAACACTTTGTGCTCGTACAAGGCCAGGAGCGCGCCCAGGGTGTAGGGGGAAAGTCGCGGCAGAACGATAAGGCTTGAGGGGCGCCCGCCTGAGTGGACGCGGTGGTGGGCGAGCCAGCGGGCCTGCTCGGGTTGCGTGCCCGCTTCCAGGCATTCCTGCAGTGCTTCTTCATAGGTTTTGCCGTTAAGCAGCGCTTCGCGCTGCGCCAGGCAGTTGGCCAGCAGACTGGTGTGGTGGTCGGGCCAGTTGTGGTCCGCTTGTCGGCACACGATGAAGTCCGCTGGTGCGCCGTCGCTGCCCTGGTGCAGCCATTGGAAGAAGGTGTGTTGTGCGTCGGTGCCCGGCATGCCCCACACGACCGGCCCCGTGGGCACACCGATTGGGTTGCCGGCCAGGTCCACCGACTTGCCCAGTGATTCCATATCCAGTTGCTGAAGGTACGGCACCAGATGCGCCAGCCGGAAATCGTAGGGGGCGATATTCAGCGAGCCGTAGCCCAGCACGCTGCGGTTGGCGATGCCCGCCATGGCCATTTGTATGGGTGCGTTTTTTGCGAACGGCGCTTGGGCGAAGTGGGCGTCCATGGCCGCTGCGCCCGCGTGCATGCCGGCAATGATGTCGGTGTTTACCGCCAGGGCGGTGGTAAGGTTTACCGACGACCATAATGAAAAGCGTCCGCCCACCCAGTCCCACAGCTTGAAGGTATTGGCTTGCGGTACGCCCCATGCGGTAGCCAGGTCTGGCCGGGCGGTAATGGCCGCCAGGTGCTCGCAGGGGTTTTCCAGGCCCGAGGCGGTCAGCCATTCGCGTGCGCGCTGTCCGTTCTGGCGGGTCTCGGCGGTGGTGAACGATTTGGACGCCAGCACGACCAGGGTTTCACGCGGGTCCAGCCCGGCCAGTGCGCCCTGCATGGCGTGGCCGTCGATATTGGCCACAAAGCGCACTTGGCGCCAGGTGCCGGCATAGCCGAAGGCGCCAACGGCCAGCCGCACGCCCCAGTCGCTGCCGCCGATGCCAATGTGGATGATGTTGCGCCAGCGCCGCTCGGAGTCGGCCTTGCGTACGAATTCGTTCAGGCGCTGGCGCTCGGCGGCCACTTCTGCAATGGGCGCGGGCGCGCGCAAAATGGTGTGCCAGGCGGCGCGGTTTTCGGTAACGTTGGCAATGCCGCCTGAAAGGAGCGTGTTGCGCCGCTGGTCGAATTGGCGCGCTTGAAGCAGGGCCTGGCCGGCTGCGGCCAGTTCGGGTGAGGCCACTTGCCCCGTAAGGTCTACGCTGACGCCCGCCGCCTCCAGAACGCATAAGTTGTTGGCATGCACGGATGCGGCTTTGGCCGCCGCCGCGAATCGCGACCATTCGGGCAGTTGTTGCAGCGACGGCAGATTGGGTATGGGGCTGTTCAAGGCGGATTCCGTTGTTCTTATGATGGTCGATTGTAATGGAGGCGTGGCACGCGTGATGTGTTTTGCCGGCCTCGTGCTGCTGGCCCGTATTGTTGGCCTGGTATTGTTAGCCCCATACCCCTGGCGCGGCGTGGGCTGCGGTTCCGGCTGGAACACTCACGGTTCCGGGCCCGCTGGTGGGCGGTGTTTTTAAAGATTTATAGTAGTGACTGGTGATGACTGCTGGTGGTATGTAAGCTTGTCATAAATTTTGTGTGGCTTTTTCATGGATAGTGAGCTTGCGCAAACCGGACTGGTTGTTTATACGATAGGCCATTCCGATAGGCCAATAGAAACCTTTATTGATTTACTGCAGCGCAACGGGATTACCCGTGTGCTGGACGTAAGAACCGTGCCCCGGTCGCGCCACAACCCTCAGTTCAATAAGGATGCGCTTCCCGATTCCCTGGCTGCGGCACACATTGCCTACGATCATCTTGCGGGGCTTGGCGGCTTGCGTCATACCCGGGGCGACTCGCCCAATATGGGCTGGCGCAATCTTTCGTTCAGGGGCTACGCCGATTACATGCAGACCCCCGAGTTTTCTGAAAATGTGCAGCAAGTCATGCAGATGGCGCAAAAAGAGCGTTGCGTCCTGATGTGCGCCGAAGCGGTTCCGTGGCGCTGCCATCGGTCGCTTATTGGCGATGCGTTGCTGGTTCGCGGGGTGGTGGTGGAAGATATTATTGGGTCACAAAAGGCCAGGCCGCACACCATGACGCCGTTTGCCCATGTGGAGGGAACGCAGATTACGTATCCACCTTCCCCGGAGGGGGAATCTGGCGAGTGATCGCGGCCTTAGGCTCGATAGCGGTTTTGATCTCAATGGCCGTCGTGAATTAGTTGATGGCTTTGATCTTGTTGGCGAGGTGCGACTCCGATCAGGCGCCATCGTGTAGCCAACGATGCAAGATGCCCACGTTTTGAGTTTATTGGCGCGTGTGCCGCTTCTTAGGGTATTTACCATGAGCTATAAATAATAAATGATTTACTATTTATGGACGCCCCGTCCGTGGGCGGCCTGTGCCTGTGGTGGCGGCACGCCGCGCCCCTTGCGATTCAACAATAAAGGAGATGACAGTTATGAACTGTGGAAAATTTTTTGCGGTTTCCGCGTTGGCCATAGCTGCCGGCGCGTTAAGCGTTCCGGCAAGTGCCCAACCTAAAGACCAGGTCAGAATTGGACTTATTACCACGCTTAGCGGGCCTACGGGGGCGCAAGGGAAGAATATTCGCGATGGCTTCAATTTGGCGGTGGACGAGGCTGGCGGCAAGCTGGGTGGCTACGACACCAAGGTCATTGTCGACGATGTCCAGCTGCGTCCCGACTTGGCTTTACAGACTGTCAACAAGCTTATCGAGCAGGACAAAATCCAGATTCTGACCGGCACAATCTTCTCCAACATCGCGCTGGCGGTTGCCAAACCGGCTTTTGACGCCAAGGTGTTTTTCATAAGCCCCAATGCCGGGCCTGAGCAGTTGGCGGGCAAGGGGTGTTCTCCCTATTTCTTTAACACGTCATGGCAGAATGATCAGCCGCACGAAGCCATGGGCGCCTATTTGCAGGAACTGGGCGTGAAAAGTGTTTATTTGATTGCACCAAATTATGTAACCGGTAAGGCTGCCTTGCGCGGCTTCAAGCATGCCTACCACGGCAAGGTGGTTGGCGAAAGATACGTCACCTTGAAGCAGCTGGATTACGCGGCCGAGATTTCCGAGATCCGCGCGGCCAAGCCCGATGCCCTGTTCGCGTTCTTGCCTGGCGGGATGGGTATTAATTTCACCAAACAGTATGCCCAGGCGGGTTTGACCGAGAAGATTCCCATGTATTCGGCATTTACCATTGATGCCGACACGCTGCCCGCCATTGGCGATGCGGCGGTGGGAACCTACCAAAGCAATATATGGAATACGGATTTTCCTAACGAGGCCAGCCAGAATTTCGTCAAGCATTTTGAAGCAAAGTATCACTACACTCCCAATAATTTTGCCGCAACCTCTTACGATGTGGCGCGCTTGATCAGTGCGGCGTTGAAGCAGGCCGGCGGCATCACGAATAAAGACGCTTTTGCCGCCGCACTGAAAAAGGCAGACTTTAAGTCCGTGCTGGGTTCGTTCACGTTTAATACCAACCACTTTCCCATTGGCAATTTTTACGTGCTGAAGGTTGTGAAAGGAGCCGACGGCAAGCTGGAGCAGGTTACGGTGAAGAAGGTCATGGCCAATGCCAAGGACGCCTATTACAAAGAATGCCACATGAAGTAGCGTGGCACGCGGTGGCGGGAAAGTAGCGTCGGGACGGAGGCAGGCGCCGGCTTTATGGCGCGGCGCCGTATTTATAAAGTGTGTGGTTGATAGTGTGTGGATCACGGGGAGATAAACATGTTCATTAAAAATGGCTGGTATGTGGCGGCATGGGGCCATGAAATTGGGCGCGAACTGACGCAGCGCTGGATTATTGGCGAGCCGCTGGTTTTGTATCGCACGCAGGCTGGTGAAGTCGTTGCGCTGGAAGACCGGTGCCCGCATCGCCGCGCGTCCTTATCCAAAGGCCGTTTGGTTGGGGATGCCGTTCAGTGCGGTTACCATGGCATTACCTTCGATTGCACTGGCGCCTGTGTTCATGTGCCGGGGCAAGAAAAGATTCCATCGTCGATGGCCGCCAGGCGCTTCCCTGTTGTGGAACGCTGGCAGTGGGTGTGGATATGGATGGGCGACCCGGCTGCCGCCGATGAGTCGCTGCTGCCCGATTTCCATTACAACGAGGCACCCGGCTGGGTGGCAACGGGCGGGTGTATTCCGGTCGAGGCCAACTACCAGTTGTTGACCGACAATCTGCTGGACCTGACTCACGAAGCCTATGTGCACGGCAAGACCATCGGAAACTCGGCCATTGTCGATGTACCCATTGAACACCATGTTGAAGGTAACGAAGTGCACGTTCAGCGCGTCATGCGCAATACGCCGCCACCGCCGCTGTTCAAACGTGTGCGGCACTTCGAAGGAAATATCGATCGCTGGCAAATCATCCGGTTCAATATGCCGGCGCATATTTCCATTGATGCGCGCGGCCTTCCCGCGGGTACCGACGATGTCTCGCGCGGGTTGCGCTGGTTCTCCATCAATTCCATCACGCCCATCGACGAGCGCAGCAGCCTTTACTTCTGGACGATCACACGGTGCTTTGATCTGGAAGACGAGGCCCTGACCAAGTTGATCGGCGACCAAATCTACAAGACGTTCATGGAAGATGTCGAGGTGCTTGAAGCGCAGCAGATCATGATTGAAACCGACCAGCGGCAGCAGCCCGATGTCAGTATTCGCGCCGATAGCGGCACGATTTCGGCCCGGCGAATCGTTCAAAAGTTGGTGGAAGAGTCAAATTCGACGGCTGTCAGGCAGGTTGCTTCGCGGGTGGCCGGATAATGGACACGTTTGCGAAGCTGGTGGTCGCACCGTTGGTGCGTTCTGGTGCGCAGGCAGTTTTTCAGCCACACGAGTCCCTTGCCGAGGGCATTGCAAAAATTCTGCGCGACCGCTTGGCCGGCGGCGTTTACCCGCCAGGCAGCTGGATACGCGAAAGCGGCCTTGCCGAAGAGTTCAATTTCAGCAAAGGCCCTGTGCGCGAAGCGCTGCAGACGCTTGTCAACGAAGGTTTGCTCGTGCGTGAACCCCGCCGGGGCGTGCGTGTGGTGGACTTGAGCGGCGCGCAAATCGTCGAGATCTTTCAGCTTCGTCTTGCCTTGCTGGAACTGGCGGCCGAGCTCGCATCCAAATACGCCAGACCCAGGCAGTTGACTGTGGCGCGCCGGTTGCTGGACAAGATGGGCGTGGCGCTGCAGCGCGGCGACATCGATGCGCAAATGCCCATAGGCGGGCAGTTGAGCCAGTGGGTGTGTAATTGTTCGGGCAACAAGCGGCTGGAGCATGACTGGAGCCGCCTCACTTACCAGACGCGCATGTACATTTACGCGTCGCTGCGCAATTCAAAGGATTTGCCGCGTGTTCTTCAGCTGTGGCAGAATTTGATCGATGCCATAGAACAGCGCAACGCGGTGCAAGCCCGTGCCGCCGTGCGCGGCCTGGCGCGGCGCGCGCTGGACGATCTGGGGTTGCAGGGCGGTTTCGAGTAACTGGGCCGTGTGTTCTTCGGGCAGGTGGTAGTTTGAATTTTCGGGAGCCCTATTTGCCTTCACACGAAATCTTGTCATCGACAAGTACGCCCAGTACCATTTATCTTGCTTCACAGGTGCATTACGCGTTGCGTACGCGCGCCGAAGTGGTGCTCAAGCCGTATGCGGTAACCGGCCTTCAGTTCACGGTTCTGTCGGTCGTGGCGCGACACAATGGCTTGTCGTCGGCCGACCTTTCACGCCGGTTCTACGTTACGCCGCAGGCAATGGGCCAACTGCTGGCGGGGCTCGAGCATCGCGCCCTGCTGAAACGCGTGGAAGACGCCAAAAACCGCCGTGTCTTGCGCATCAGCCTTACCCCGGCGGGACGCAAGCTTGTGAAGGCAGGCACCGCTGAAATCCGCAAGCTTGAAGCGAAGGCGTTGGCTAGCCTGGGTGAAGGCCCTCTGCAAGAGTTTCGGTCCATGCTGCACACGCTGATGTGGACGCTGCGCGAAGAGCCGGCGGGGGATCAGTCCTGAATCGTGTCCGGCAAATCGTACCGGGTGCCTTCAAAAACGTGTTGTGCAGGTAGGCGGCATGCTTTGTCCGATGCCGGTCGCTTGGGATGATTGTCGGTAACATTGGAATGTTGATTTATATAAATGTTATTTATATAATATTGTTTTCCCTGCGTTTCGGGAACCATCAAGGGGCTTTCAGTGGCTGTAGACAACGTTAATGACTCAACTTCAACTTCGCCGGCGGGCAAGCCCCCTGTGCTTGTAAGCTTCGAGGACGGCATTGCATGGGTGGCGTTGAACCGCCCCGAAAAGCGCAACGCCATTAATCCGGATATCGTTCATGCCATGCTGCGCATACTGGACGAGCTGGAATCGGATGATCGCTGTAAAGTGCTTGTGCTGACGGGATCGGGCGACTCGTTTTCGGCGGGGATGGATTTGCGTGAAT
This sequence comes from Burkholderiaceae bacterium, assembly GCA_004322135.1. Classification (GTDB taxonomy): domain Bacteria; phylum Pseudomonadota; class Gammaproteobacteria; order Burkholderiales; family Burkholderiaceae_B; genus Eoetvoesia. The sequence goes on from SCSG01000047.1 coordinate 46,134, forward strand.
ATTTTCGTGCCACCGATAACGATCCCAAAACCCGCGCCAAGCTGTTTCGCGCCAATGGCGATTGGCAGTGGCGTCAGCTGCGTTTTTATTCCAAGCCCACCATTGCCATGGTCAACGGCTGGTGCTTTGGCGGTGCGTTCACGCCGCTGGTGTCGTGTGACCTGGCCATTGCGGCCGAGGAAGCCACGTTCGGTCTGTCCGAAATCAACTGGGGCATCATTCCGGCGGGTGTCGTAAGCCGCGCGGTTGCCGCGCTGGTACGCGAGCGCGACGCCATGTATTACGTAATGACCGGGGAAAATTTCAACGGCCGTCGTGCGGCCGAGATTGGCCTCGTGAACGAAGCGGTTCCGCTGGCGCGCTTGCGTGAGCGCACGCGCGAGCTTGCCAGGGTATTGATGAAGAAAAATCCGCTGGTGTTGCGCCAGGCCAAGATTGCGTACCGGATGGCTGCCGAGATGACATGGGAGCAGGCGGCCGATTATCTCATCGCCAAGGTTGACCAAGGCACGTTCCGCGACGCCGAGAACGGCCGCAATACCGCCATGTCGCAGTTCCTGGACGAGAAGTCGTTCAAACCCGGGCTGGATTCGTATCGGCGCTGAGCTATTGTGTCTTGTCGTCAAGACGTTGTGTCACGGTTCTGCCTCTGCGCGCCGCGCAGGGCTCGGTAGTGCCGCTGCCCGAATTCGAGCTGGCAGCGGTTCCGCAAGGCTTGGCTATCCGTGGTTCGGTAAAGTGGTGCTGGGGCTTTTGAACTGGGTGTAGGAGAAATTACGATGTCGTCGGTACCATTGGGTCGCCTGCTTAGGCCAAGGTCGATTGCCGTTGTCGGCGCCTCGCCCGAGAAGACTTCCATAGGCGGGTTGCTGCTTGCGAACTTGCAGCGTTTTGGTTATGACGGCGAGCTTCACCTGGTTAGCCGCAGTCGCGAAAGCGTCAATGGCCAGCGGTGCTTCAAATCCATTGACGAGCTTCCGGAAGGGGTGGACGCCGCGGTACTGATGGTGCCGCAGGTTGCTGTGTGCGATGCGGTCGAGGCGTGTGGCCGGCGCGGCATTGGCGGTGCGGTGGTCTTTGCGTCGGGCTTCGCCGAGCTTGGTGAGGCTGGCCAGGCAGAGCAACGCCGGTTGGCGGCCATTGCAGAGCGCTACGGCGTGGCCCTTCTTGGCCCGAACTGCCTGGGTTTCATTAATTTTTTCGGCAAAATTCCGCTGACGTTCGAACCGGTGCAGCCGCCCGAATACACCAGTGGGCCGCGCGTTGCCATCATTGCGCAAAGCGGCGCCATGAGCGGCAACTTGCGCCAGGCCTTTGTAGGCAAGGGGCTGGGGGTGGCGTTTTCGGTTTCCACGGGCAACGAAGCGGTGCTGTCCACCGAGGACGTCCTGGCGGAACTGGTTGAAGCCGATGACATTGATGCGTTTGCCGTCTTTGTCGAGATGGTGCGCCGGCCCGCCGAGTTTCTGCGCGTGGCGCGGCGTGCGCGCGAGCTATGCAAGCCCATTGTTCTTATGCACCCGGGGCGTAGCTTGCGGGCACGCGAAGTGGCCAAGTCGCATACCGGTGCGTTTGCCGGCGACTACCAGGTCATGCGCGCGCTGGTCGAACGCGAAGGCGTGGTCGTGGTCGAGACGATGGATGAACTCTTCGACGTGACCGCTATTCTGGCCCGCTATCCCACACCCGTTGCCGAAGGTAAGGCGGTGGTGTCGTCGAATTCGGGGGCGCTGCGTGGTGTGTCGATTGACCTTTGCGAGGCTGTTGGCCTGGAGCTGGCCACCTTTCAGCCTGAAACCACGGCGGCGTTGTCACGAGTACTGCCCGACTTCATCACCCCCGATAATCCTCTGGACGTGACCGCCATGGGGATGCTGCATCCGGAAATTTTTGGCCGGTCGTCCGAGGCGATTCTTGCGGATCCGGGAGTGGGAAGCCTCATCGTTTCGGTCATGGGCGGTTCGCCCGCGCAGCAGGTTTTAAAGGGCAAGTCGGCGCTTCCGGTTTTGGCCGGTTCGGTCAAGCCGGTATGTTTTGTGATGCTGGGGGACGCCGGGCCGCTTGGCTCGGAGTTCATGGATCTGGCGATGGCAAGCAAAGTGCCCTTTTTGCGCTCGCCCGACAGGGCCATTCGCGCCATGTCGCACGTCCATCGCTATGGACGGCTGTGCGCGGCGGCTACGCAGCGTGATGTCGCGACGGCCGGCAAGCTGGGCGCCATCCGAAAGGAAGACTCGGCCGGACATGAAAAAGGGAAATTGCCGGGTGCACTGGGCATCGGTACGCCGGCAGCTGAGTGGCGCACAGAGGATGAAGCATTGGGTGTTGCTCAAGTCGGCCCTGTGGCCGAATATAAGGGCAAGCGGTTGCTGGGCACGCTGGGTATCAGTACGCCGGCGGGCGAGTTGGCTCGGACAGTTGATGAGGCGCTGAGCGTCGCCGCGCGCATCGGGTACCCCGTGGTCATCAAGGCGCAGGCCGATCAGCTTACGCACAAGAGCGATGTGGGCGGTGTTGTCGTTGGTGTGCCTGACGAGGCCGCATTGCGGGCGGGCTGGCATTCCATGAATGCCCGATTGGCGGAAAGTAGCCCAGGCCTGACGCTGGACGGTATTCTGGTTGAAGCCATGGCGCCCGCGGGGCTGGAAATGGTGATTGGCGGGCGCCGCGACCCGAGTTGGGGCGTGGTCATGATGGCGGGGCTGGGTGGTGTCTGGATCGAGGCGCTGCGCGATGTGCGGTTGTTTGCACCGGATATGACGCAGGCCCAGGTGGTGGCCGAATTGTCGCAGTTGAAGGGGGCGAGGTTATTGTCCGGCTTGCGGGGCAGTGCTCCTGTGGACGTCGCCGCGGTGGCGCAGGCGCTGCGTCGGTTGGCCGGGTTGATGCTGGCTAATCCGCAAATCGGCGAAGTCGATGTAAACCCCCTTATTGCCTTGCCGGAAGGGAAAGGCGTAATGGCGCTGGATGCGTTGTTTGTGATGGTTTAGCAAGGAGTGAATGGTGGCGTCGGCATTTGATGAGGAAAGTTTTGCGCAGTTGCTGGATGCGGTCGATCGATTCGTTCGCCATCGCTTGATGCCGCTTGAGAAGCAGGTAGAGGAAGCCGGTGAAGTCCCGTCGGATGTGATCGACGAGATGAAGAAAATGGGTTTGTTCGGGCTAGGCATTCCGCAGGAATTCGGCGGCTACGAATTGACTCTGTTTCAGGAAGTCCAGGTGCAGATGGCATTCAGCTATACGTCGCCGGCGTTCAGGCTGGTATTTTGGCCGAATGTGGGCATTGGCAGCAAAGGCATCGTTCTGGCCGGTACGCCGGCGCAAAAAGAAAAATATCTGCCCGGCCTGGCCAGCGGCGAACTGCGCGCATCGTTCTGCCTGACCGAACCCGATGCGGGCTCGGACGCGGCCAGCCTTAGGACTACGGCGGTGCGCGACGGCGACGATTGGGTCATCAACGGCAGCAAGCGGTTCATCACCAACGCATCGCGCGCCCATGTGTTCACTGTCATGGCCCGCACGGATTCGTCAAAACGCGGTGCGGCGGGCATTAGCGCAATCATTGTCGAACGCGGCACGCCAGGGCTTAGCGTGGGCAAGCCCGAAAATAAAATGGGCCAGAAGGGCTCCCCCATCTGTGACGTCGTTTTCGAAGACGTGCGCGTACCCGTGTCGAACATTATCGGCGGGCTGGACGCCGAGGGGAATGGTTTCAGGATGGCGATGCAGGTCCTTGACGCGGGGCGCATCAGTGTGGCCGCATCGGGCCTGGGCATGGCCAGGCGTTTGATCGACGAGGCCGCGCGCTACGCGTTGCAACGCAAGCAATTCGGGCAGCCCATCGCAAAATTCCAGTTGATCCAGGCCATGTTGGCGGATTCCGAGACCGAGTATCTGGCGGGGCACGCGTTGGTTATGCAGGCGGCTGCGGCACTTGAAGCGGGCCAAGAGGCAACTGCCCAGGCCGCATCCGCCAAGTACTTCTGTTCTGAATCCGTATCGCGCATCGCCGATCGCGCACTGCAGATATTTGGCGGTGCTGGCTACATTGCCGAGTATCCGGTCGAGCGCCTGTATCGCGACGCGCGCGCCCTGCGCATATACGAAGGAACCAGCCAGGTGCTGCAGTTGGTCATTGCGCGCGCCATGTTGAAGCGCTACGAGTAACGGCATGGCGCGGTCTTGAGCAGGGCACGAAGAACGTTGCACCGGTTATTGGGGGCTTTGCGATTCGACACGGGCAAGCGCCCATTCGACGGATGCACGTGTTTGTGCCGGTCGTCGGGCGCTTTGCGATTCAACACTAAAGGAGATGACGGTCATGATCTACAGGAAATTTTTTGTGGCTTGCGCGTTGGCTATAGCTGTTGGTGTGCTAGGTGTTCCGGCAAGTGCCCAGCCAAAGGATCAGGTCAGGATTGGGCTCATTACCACGCTTAGCGGGCCGACGGGGGCGCAGGGCCGGAGCATACGCGATGGTTTTGATCTTGCTGTGGCGGAAGCCGGTGGCAAGTTGGGCGGCTTCGATACCAAGGTCATCGTCAACGACGTTCAGTTGCGTCCCGATCTGGCGGTGCAGGCTGTCAACAAGCTTATCGAGCAGGACAAGATTCAGATTCTGAGTGGGGTGATTTTCTCGAATGTGGCGCTGGCGGTTGCCAAGCCCGCCATCGACGCCAAGGTATTTTTTATCAGTCCCAACGCCGGGCCTTCGCAGTTGGCGGGCAAGGGCTGTTCCCCGTATTTCTTTAACGCGTCGTGGCAGAACGATCAGCCGCATGAAGCCATGGGCGCCTACCTGCAGAAACAGGGCGTGAAAAGTATCTATTTAATTGCACCCAATTACGTTGCGGGTCACGATGCGCTGCGCGGCTTCAAGAGCGCCTACAAGGGAAAGGTGGTTGGTGAACGGTATGTGGCCCTGAATCAGCTGGATTTTGCGGCGGAAATTTCCGAAATCCGCGCGGCCAGGCCCGATGCCTTATATGCTTTTTTGCCTGGTGGCATGGGCATCAATTTCACCAGGCAGTATGCTCAGGCTGGCTTGATTCACAAGATTCCCATGTATTCGAATTCGACGATTACCGCCGATACGCTGCCCGCTATCGGCGAGGCCGCCGACGGAACCTACCAGAGCAATCTGTGGAATACGGATTTCCCAAACAAGGCCAGCCAGGATTTCGTCAGGCATTTTGAAGCCACGTATCACTACGTTCCCACGAATTTTGCCGCGCAGTCGTACGACGTGGCGCGCATGATCGGCGCCGCCTTGAAGCAGGCGGGCGGCATTGCCAATAAAGACGCGTTTGCCGCGGCGCTTAAAAAGGCGGACTTCGATTCGGTGCGCGGCTCGTTCACGTTCAACACGAACAATTACCCGATAGGCAATTTCTACATCTTGAAGACGATGAAAGCGCCCGATGGCAAGATGGAACAGGTTACCCAGGGGAAAATACTTTCCGACGCCAAGGACGCTTACTACAAGCAGTGCCCGATGAAATGACAACAACCTTGGCGGAGGTTTCCCGCCAAGGTTGTTGATAATGTTTCTGCGTTCTGCGTCAGGCTGCTTCGCGTATCCGCATTTCGATGTGCAGCCCGGCAGCCGCGGCCATGTTCACAAGCGCATCAAGGCCGAACAAGTTGATCTTGCCGCGCATCAGATCCGAGATACGTGGTTGAGTCACGCCAAAGAGCTCTGCGGCTTGCGCCTGGTTCATTTTGCTGTGGATAAGATGGTTCTTCAGCGCAGCCATCAATGTGGAACGCAGTTTCATGTTTTCCGCCTCTTCTGGAGTGCCTTCAATGGCATCCCAGACACTGGCGAATCGTTGGTTGCTCATTGTCCTACCTCCTTTAACAAGTCGCGGTAACGGCAGGCGGCCAGGTTCAGATCGGACTTGCTGGTCTTGGCTGTCTTTTTCTGAAAGCAATGCAGCACGTAGACCGCATCAGCGAGCCTGGCGACATAGATAATGCGAAACGCTCCAGTCTCGTCCCGGATTCGAATCTCTTTCACGCCTTGGCCCACGGTGTGCATGGGCTTCCAGTCGTCGGGCTCTTGACCGTTTTGCACTTGATCGAGCTGGTAGCCTGCTTCTCGTTTGGCCACAAGAGGGAAGGCGCGCAGGTCGTCGAGGGAACCGCCTCGAAACACAACAGGCTTGGGAACAGTCATGTTTGAACTATACAAAATATTGTATTTTTTGGCAAGTCCAGAAATCCCGTATCGCCGATACAAACGCCAGGGGTGCCAACTACACCATCACAAGGGAAGCTCAATGAAATAAAAACAACCTTGGCAGAGGTTTCCCGCCAAGGTTGTTGATAATGTTTCTGCGTTCTGCGTTCTGCGTTCTGCGCTTGGCTATGGAACGGGTTGGCAGTTGAAAGGGAAGGTAACTTCCCACCATTGACCTGCTCTACGAAAATCCATTGCTGCCAGGAGTGGGTGGATTGCCATGCCGTTTGGGGCTGCGCTATAGCCCGACTTCGACGGGCGGCTCGTCGAAGGCCGACGCATCGCCATCCAGCCATTTTTGCCCGCGCTGATAGAGCGCCTGCACGATGGGCCCGGTAAGTTCCGGCATGTCGCGCTTGATCTTGAAGCCAAGCCGCGCCTGCAGGTAGGCCAGGTGTTGGTAGCCTTTGGGGAACTGGCCCAGAAGGTCTTTGTCCAGATCAAGCTTTGCGCCTGGGTCGAGCAAGTCCATGCGGTCTTTTTCGTAGATGGGCTGGCGGCGCACGATGCGCCATTCGTCCTTGCCGTTTATGGTGCGTTGCTCGAAGAAGTCGTAGAAGCGGCCGGTGCAAAGGACGTCGACCAGCGCGCCATCGACGATAGCGCGCTGGCTGATGGTCATTTTGGTTTGCGCGATGGCGCGTTTCCCGCTTAGTTCGATGCTGATGCCGCCCAGGAAGTGCAGGATGGACACGCCCTTTTCAAAACTTGTGCGGCTGATGTCGACAAATTTGTGCCCGGGGCCCTGGAACCACGTGGCGGACATCCACCCGTCGTCGTGCCACACAGTAAGGAATTTTTTCCAGAAGCCCGCGTCGCGCCATATGGCCCAGTTCTGGACGACGTCGGTAATTTCCTGTTTGTGCAGTGTCTCGGGGTTCATGCTTGTTTTTTTCCTTTGTGGGTTATGTGGTGATTGGCTTGCGGCCGTTTTGCCCGCGTGCATTCCGCTACGATTAAACCACCTCGCCGGCGTATTGTGCCGCTTCTTCGGCCGAGAGGATGGTGTTCCAGGCGTGGGTGGGAATGGCGTGGTTCAGTTTTTCATCGCGCACGACGTTGCGCGGGTCTTTGCCTTTTTGTACGGCCTTGACCTGTTCGCTCAGCATGCGCCGCAAAAGCACGATTCCCTTATCGGAGGTAGCAAGCTTTTCAAGCGCGTGCACGGCGATGGTGCGCTGCCCTTCCTGGGCTTCGAGGTCGTCGGGGCGGCGCTGGCGGTCTTCATACGAGCGGGTCAGCAGGCTGTTCGAGCCGGGGCGGATGGGAATTGCCGTATCGGTGCGTGGACGCCAGTCCTTTTTGGGTTTGCCGTTTTCAAGTGGCCAGGCGACGATGCTGAACGCGGTAACGTGTTCGTTGTCGATGGGAACGGCCCAGGAGCATTCGCTGGGTTTGTCCTGGCGTTTTGGATTGGCGCCCGATTCGTGCAGATTGGGCACGAGGAAAATATTGGGGACGACGGTTTGGCCAAAACGGACCATGCGGTTACCGTTAGGCAGGCTGCGGGTGAAGTGGTACGAGATGCCCAGCGGTGTTTTGATGAAATCGATGCCGGGCGCGGTGCCGTCCATCATGGCGCCCACGAACTGATCGCCGCTGATCATTTGGTGAAGAATGAGCAGGTGCCACGGGTCGACGACGTTTTCGTAGTGCTGCAGCCAGTTGCAATCGCGCACGTACCCAATGGAGTAGTCGCCCCAGATTTTCATGCCTTTGAGCACGACGTCGTCGCGCCCGCGCGTGTCGATGACGTCGTACATGGGGAATAGCGGCTCGGTGCCGGGAGGCCCCATGTACACGAACACCAGGCCGCCGTATTCCATAGTGGGGTAGGCCGGCTGGTAGACGTTCATTCTTTCGCACACGCCACTGGGCTCGCAGGGCATTTCGATGCACTTGCCCGTGGTGTCGTAAACCCAGCCGTGGTAGCAGCAACGGATGCCTTTTTCTTCGATGCGGCCGAATTCCAGTGAGGCGCCCCGGTGCGAACAATGTGGATCCACACAGCCGACCTTGCCTTCTTTGGTTCGAAACAGGACCAGTTCTTCGCAAAGGATCTTGACGAGTTTGGGCAGATCGGTAAGTTCGTCTGATACGGCGATGGGCTGCCAGAATCGGCGCATGACTTCGCCCATGGGCGAACCTTGCTCGACGTGGGTGAGTGTGATGTTTTCGGTGGGCGTGGCGCGCCCGTACGCGTTGTTCATGGTGAGTCCCCAGGTTTTACGCTGTGTTTTACGGTGCCTCAGTGTGCATTGGATTTTGTTCTTTGTATAGAACAAAAACATACGAGTATTATGGCAAACCGGCTCCAACCATGTCAATATTGGTGGAAACACCTAGATTCTATGTAATTACCTC
>SCSG01000048.1 GCA_004322135.1 Burkholderiaceae bacterium
ATTGATTAATCAATTTAATGAAGACAGAATGCCAGAGTTCAAGCAATATTCAACGGGTTCTTCAAAAGCAAATAGTTGCTTACAGTAACCTGCGGCGCCCCTGCAGGCAAACCGGCTTTCGTTGCATGAGTGGTTCGCGATGGATAGCGCAAGATGTTACCGGGTGCCACGTCCTGCAGTCCACGCATGAGCCGATTTGCAGGCAAACACAATAGTGAGATTCGCCATGAGCAATATAGCCGAAGTCAATGCGGCGGAAAGCGCGACGTCAAAGTACGCCACTTTGGGCAAAGAGATCCCTCAGGTCAATCACCGTGCGAAAGTCCTGGGCCGGGCGCAGTATGCGGGCGATCTGAAGCAGCCTGGCATGCTTCACGGGGCGATCTTGCGCAGCCCGTACGCGCATGCCCGCATTGTAAGCATCGACACCTCTGCGGCGCGGGCCTTGCCTGGCGTGAAGGCTGTACTCACCGGTGACGACGCGCCCGCCAAGCCATGGGGCGGAGGCCCCGCCAAAGAACGCTACGTTCTTGCTAGAGGCGTGGTGCGTTTTGCTGGCGAGGAAGTTGCCGCAGTGGCCGCGACATCCGAAGATATTGCACGCGACGCGCTGGATCTGATCCGGGTCGAGTACGAAGAGCTGCCTCCTGTCCTGACGACCGAACAGGCGCTGCTGCCTGAGGCGCAAACCGTTCATCCTGGTCGCGAAAACAATATTGCCCACGAAATCAAGTTTCATCGCGGTGATGTGGACGCCGCCTTTGCAAGCGCCGATCTTGTGTACGAAGCCACTTATCGCACGTCGCCGCAGTATCCGGGATATCTGGAGCCGATGGTTTCGGTTGCTGCCCTTGAGTCCAATGATCGTCTTCATGTCTGGACATCCACACAAACGGTCTTTTTGGCGCGTTCGCGAATAGCCAAGGCGCTGGAACTGCCCATCTCTTCGGTGCGCGTCACGCAGCAGACCACAGGGGGCGGGTTTGGCGGCAAGATTGTGGAAGACGACAATCAACTGGTTGCGGGCCTCCTGGCCCTGCGCACCCGGCGTCCCGTGCGGCTGCTCAATAATCGGCTGGAAGATTTTTTGTCCTGTTGCACGAGTGTGCCAGAGCAAATCACGCTGAAGTTGGGCATGACCCGCGACGGAATCATCGTTGCCAAGGACGTTCACATAGTTGCCGACTGCGGTGCGTATTCAGGCTTGTCGGGTGAAGTCATGCACGTCAGTGCCATGCGCAGCGACAATATGTACCGGCACAAGAACGTGCGGTGCGATGCCTTGCTGGTGCACACCAATACGCCGCCGCATGGCGCGTTCCGGGGCTTTGGCGGTTCACAGATGTTGTTTGCCCTGAATAGCCACATCGACACGATGGCGCGCGAGCTGAACCTGGATCCCGCAGTGGTTCACGAGCGCAATGCCATAGGTCTGGGCGAAACGTCGGTGCATGGATGGCAGATCCGAAGCACCGGTTTCAAGGAATGCATTGCCCATGCCACCAAAGCCATCGATTGGACGACCAAGCGCGCTGCGCCGCGCGGCACGGGTGTACGACGGCGTGGGGTTGGCCTGGCGGCAGCCATGCACGTTTGTGGCAACCGAACCATGGGTAACTGGGATGGCTCCACCGTCATGCTCAAGCTCAATGAAGACGGAGGCATTACAGCGCACAGCGGCGAATGCGATATGGGCCAGGGGGCAATGACCATGATTACCCAGATCGTTGCGAACGAGTTCAAGGTGCCGCTGTCGCAGGTCTGCCTGCTTCCCCCCGATACCGACAGCGCTCCATTTGCGCTGGGGTCCTTTGCTTCCCGGGTAACGATGTCGGCAGGTAACGCCGCTATCCGGGCAAGCCGGGCCGTGCATGCCAAGCTTTTTGCCCTTGCTGCCGAACTGCTCGAGGCGTCTGCCGATGACCTGGAGTTAATCGATGGCGGTGGCGTGCAGATACGCGGTACGGATCGGCGGCTGACGCTTGCCGACCTGGCCAGGGAGCATATCTGGCGCCACGGGGGTGAGAACCTGCAGGTCAGCGAGACGTGGGATCCGCCCACTGTGCAACCCGATGCCGATCTTTATGGAGATTGTGCGCCCACCCATTCCTTTGCCGCGCAAGCCGTCGAGGTGGAGGTGGATATTGAAACGGGGCAGGTTACGGTACTCGACAGCTTTTTGTCGGACGACCTGGGCAGAGCCCTGAATCTGAACGCCGTGCATGGGCAGGCCAATGGCGGTTGTACCCAGGCGATAGGTTGGGCCCTGTACGAGAGTCTGCAGCTTGAAGACGCCCGCATCGTCAACGGTAACTTCGCCGATTACACGATGGCTACCGCCGAGTCCGTGCCGATGTTGCGTGGTGATTTCATAGAGACCATGGATCCCGTTGGTCCGTATGGTGCCAAGGCGTCGAGTGAAACGGCCATCCTGATGGCTGCCCCAGCTATTGCCAACGCCGTGTACGACGCGGTGGGTATCCGTGTTCGAGATTTGCCGATCACGCCCGAGAAGGTGCTTGCCGCGTTGCGGGCCAGGAAAGAACAGCAGGGAGGTGCTGCCAATGCGTGACTTTGATTATCTGGAGCCGACTTCTGTTGAAGAGGCCAGCCGCATGCTCGCCGAGCTGGGGGATGAAGAGGTACGGATTATTGCTGGCGGCACGGCGTTGATTCTTACGCTGCGTCAGCGGATGGTGAAGCCCACGCACCTGCTGTCCATTGCGAAGATCGACCGCCTGCGTGGTATTGATTTTGACGAGAAATCGGGCCTGCGTATTGGGGCGCTGGCACGTCATGCAGACGTGGCACGCTCGGCCGTCGTTCGTCAGCATTTTCCCATACTGGCCAGCATGGCTGGGCGCGTGGCCAACCCCCAGGTGCGCAATCAGGGGACCATCGGCGGCAACCTCTGCTACGGTGATCCATCTACCGATCCTCCCGGTTGCCTGCTTGCACTGGATGCGACCGTGGTACTGGGCAGTACGCGTGGCGAGCGGACCATGCCTCTGGGCGAATTCATCGTGGATTACTTCGAAACTGCGCTCGAGCCCGATGAGATCCTCGTCGAAATCCGCGTGCCTGCGCTGGCTGCGGGGACGACGGGGGTGTATAGCCGCTTTCTGCGTACGGCGGCCGAACATCGCCCGCTGGTAAGCGTGGCCCTGGTGGCCCGGCGTGAAGGGGCGTCCTGTCGCGGCGCGCGCCTGGCGGTCGGCGCATCCACTCCCATACCCATGCGGTTGCGACGCGCTGAAGAGTTTCTTCAGGGGCGCGTCGTCGACCCGGCGGTTGCCGCCGAGGTGGCGAACATGGTGGCACAGGACATCGAGCCTTTGTCTGATTCGCGTGGCAGCGGCGATTTCCGGCGCGACATGGTGCGTGCCGTAGCCCGGCGCACCGTCTGTGAATTGTTTGGGCTCTCTATAGACGAAGGAGTACCCGCATGAGCTCACATCGTATTGAATGCACCGTTAACGGCGAAGCACAAAGCGTTGAGGTTCCCGCAAGCCGGATGCTTTCGGACTTCTTGCGTGACGACCTGTATCTTACCGGCACCAAGCGGGGCTGCGAAACGGGCGTCTGTGGGGCATGCTCGGTGCTGCTCGATGGCGAAGTGGTCAAGTCCTGCCTGTTGCTGGCCGTACAGGTCAATGGACGTGAGATCACAACGGTCGAAGGCCTGGCTCAGGGTGACGAACTGCACCCCTTGCAAAAAAGCTTTATGGAGTGTGGTGGACTGCAATGCGGCTATTGCACGCCCGGAATGATCATGGCCTCGTGCGACTTGCTCAAGAATAGTCCCACCCCCAGTATTGATGAGGTGCGTCGCGACCTTTCGGGCAATCTGTGCCGCTGTACGGGATATACCCAGATCGTTGAATCCATCATGCACGCCGCTGAAGAAATGAATCATGGAAATTGAAAAAACGCTGGTTGTTTCCGCAGCGCGCGAGCAGGTGTGGGCATCGTTGATGGATCCGCACGTCATGACGAGTGCAGTGCCCGGGATGCAATCCATTGACGTCATCAGTCCGACTGAATACGTGGCGCTGATGAAAGTGAAGATATCCTTCGTTAGCGCGAAGTTCCAGTTGCGCACTCGCATCGTCGAGCAGCGCGAGCCTGAATATCTGCGCGCGGAAGGCACCGGAGAAGACGCATCGGTGGCGAGTTCACTCAAACAGACAAGCGAAATTTTTCTGACTGATACTCCCGAAGGGCGGACCCAGTTGCGCATCAAGGTGAAGGTTGACTTGCTTGGGCGCCTTGGAACCTTTGGCCTGTCGGTCATGAAAACCAAGGCCGACCGCATGTGGGATGAATTTGGCAAGAACCTTGCTGCACGGTTCGAAGGGGATGAGTCGTCTACTGTCGTGGGTGCGGGCGAACGCGCTGACACTAGCATGAAAGGCAAACCGGCGGACGCGCCCCGAGAGCTGCCTGCGTCTGCGGGGCCGGCCATTCCGGCCGCAATAGGTGCCACAGTTGTCCCATCGCCCACTGGCGGCGGCGCTGCGTCGGCCGATAAGGCGTCCAGCGGATGGCTGGCGCGCCTGTTTGGATACCGTCCATCGTCAGTCAGTCGAACCGTTGGATGTTCCGGCCGTGTCATTCGTGTCGAGATCCGGCAGATGGATCGCACTGTCACTGTTGAATGGCCAGTCGAAGCGGCAGGCCAGTGTCAGGACTGGATGCGCGAGCTGTTGACCCGTTCGGCGTAGTGCCCGGTTGGGTTGGTTGCAGGCTAATGAAGTACTCAATAACTCTTATTTTTTGGTACTAAGGAGATAGTCCATGTTTAGACATACCTATAGCAATCGCGCCCTGCGATTTTTCAGTTGCGCCCTTGCCGCGGGAATTTTGGGCATGGGTGCTTCGGCTCAGGCGGCCGACATCAATGTTGGCGTCATTTTGCCCCTGTCGGGCCCGATCGCCGCACAGGGCTTGAGTACTGTCAAGGGCATCAAGGCAGGTGTTCAGTACGAAAGCTCGGTCAATGGCCACAAGCTTAATGTTGTGCAGCTGGACGACGCATCGAACCCTTCATTGTCGACTCGCGATGCTCACAAGCTGATCGACCAGGACAAGGTCGATGTCTTGATTGGTACGGGTGGTGTTCCTGGGGCTTTGGCTATTGCAACCGTGTCGCGTGAGGACAAGACGCCACTGGTTTCGTTTACGCCGATCAACCTGAAGGGGGAAGCTGCCACGTGGGCCGTGACCACGACACAATCCGGATTCACGATGGTCTCGGCGGTTGTTGACGAAATGAAGCGCAACGGCGTCAAGTCGGTTGGGTATATCGGTTTTTCGGACGCCTGGGGTGATGTCGCGTATGCCGCGCTGCAGAAGTACGCCAAAGAGAACGGAATCAAGGTTGTGGCCAATGAGCGCTATGCGCGCGCTGACAATTCTGTAGCCGCTCAGGTGCTCAAGGTCATGGCGGCGAAGCCCGATGCCGTATTGGGTGGCGGGGCGGGTACGCCTGGCGCGCTGCCCTATATCGGGCTTCATGAGCGCGGCTACAAAGGAGCCATTTACGGTACGCATGCTCTTCTGAGCCCCGAGTTCGTGCACTTGGTTGGCGCGGCTGGTGAGGGGCTCATCGTTCCGACTGGCCCGGCTCTGGTTGGCAATCAGCTTTCCGCCAGCAATCCAAGCAAAGCAATTATCGATGCGTATCGCGCGGCTTACAAGAAAGCAAATGGTGAGGAGCCCAATGACGTGTTCTCCGCCTATGCTTTTGACGCCTGGCTGGTCGTCGCCAATGCGGCCAAGCGCGTGCCGGCGAATGTCGAACCGGGGACCCAGGCGTACCGTACCGCGCTGCGTGACGCGATCAAGTCAACTGCCAAGCTGGCAGGGACAGAAGGCGTTTTCAGCTTCAAGCCTGATGACGTCTTCGGTACCGGCAAGGATTCGGTTGTGATCGTCAAGCTTCACAATGGCCAGTGGGTGCTGCAGCGCTGATGCGAACAGTTGTGGCCGGTGGCGCGGCTGCTCATTAGAAATAATCATTGACGGAATAACCCAGTATGGACCCAACCATTGCGATGATATTGCTGACCGATGGTTTGGCATGGTCAGCCATCTATCTGATTGTCGGGCTTGGACTCGTCCTGATTTTTTCCGTGACGCGCGTCATATTTGTTCCGTTCGGCAGCATTGCGGTTTTTTCGGCACTCAGTCTGGGGGCCATGGAATTAAGGCGGCTTCCTGCCGCGATCAACCTCATTGGCCTTTTCGTCGTTCTGGCGCTGCTTATGGAACTGGCACGCCTGTGGCGTCAGCATGCGTGGCGCGGGTTGCCGCGCGTATTGGCTTTCTGGGGGGTGGCGCCGTTGCTGCCTTGCGCGCTGGCAGCCTGGGCCACGACCCAGCATTCCGAGCTTCTGCGGGTGCTGGCGGCCGTGCTCCTGGCTGTCCCCATGGGGCCGCTGATCGAGCGCATCGCCCTGCGGCCTGTAGCACGCGCATCGGTACTCTCGCTGCTTATCGTTGCGCTGGTTCTTGATCTGGTTCTGTCGGGGCTGGGGCTGTTGTGGTTTGGCCCGGAGGGCCTGCGCACGAAGGCGGCGCTGGACGGCTCCGTTGCCCTGTCGTCGAGCCTGACCATTAATTATCAGACCCTGCTGACCATTGCCGTGGCGTTTGCCCTGGCACTGTTGTTTTATGTGGGCTTTCAGCGAACCAGAATGGGCAAGGTGTTGCACGCCACCGCGTCCAACCCGACGGGCGCGCGCCTCGTAGGAATTCGTCCGGCATTCACGGCTTCGATCGCGCACATGATCGCGGCGCTGCTTGCAGGCATTGTCGGGGTGCTTATTTCGCCAGTGGCGACTGTTTATTACGACAGCGGGCTGATACTGACGCTCAAGGCTTTTGTTGCCGCGATTATCGGCGGGTTGGTCAGTTATCCGCTGACGGCGTTGGGTGCCCTGCTGGTGGGCGTATCGGAAAGCTTCGCGTCATTCTGGAACAGTGGTCTGAAGGACGCCATTGTGTTCGGACTCTTGATTCCAATTCTTGTGATCCGTTCGGGCCTGGTCGCTCATCACGACGAAGAGGAGGGTGACGAATGAACCAACGAATTCGGGCATTCGCGATCCCGCTAGTCCTGTTATTGCTGATCATTGTCGTGCCGCAATTGCTCGGCAAGTTTTATGTAGCACTGCTTAACGACATTGGTATCGCAGCATTGGTCGTGCTCGGGCTGGTCCTCGTGTCGGGTATCGGTGGCGCGCTTTCATTCGGGCAGGCGGCTTTTGTGGGTATTGCCGCCTATACGACAGCGTGGCTTACGACGTCGCAGGCGCTGTCTCCCTGGATGGGTCTGCCGCTTGCGTTGCTGTTCACCTGTGGCAGCGCCTGGATACTTGGCGGCCTTACCATGCGGCTGGGTGGGCATTACCTTGCACTGAGCACGATAGCGTGGGGGCTGGCTGTGCCTATCGTTTTTGCCAATAGCCCCGCACTGGGTAGTCATTCGGGCATCGATGGCATTCCGCCGATCCAGATTGGCCCCTGGGTGCTCGATCAGTCACGCAGCGTATTCACCCTGATCTGGCTCATCGTGTTTTGCGGTGGCTGGTTTGCCTACAACCTGTTGCGGTCACGAACCGGCCGCAGTGTGCGCGCTGTACGGGGTGGGAAAGTGCTGCTGGCCAGTTTTGGCGCAGACGCCTTTCGCGTGCGCCTGATGCTTTTTGTCGTCGCTTCTTTCTATGCGGGGACGGCAGGCTGGCTCTATGCGCACACGAATCGCTTCGTCAGTGCCGCGCCGTTTTCGCTGCACGCCAGTATTGATTACGTCTTCATGATGGTTGTGGGCGGGATGACCCAATTGGGGGGCGCGCTGTTGGGGTCTGCGCTGTATATCGGTCTGAACAGCCAGTTGCAGGACCTCTTGGCTGCCATTACGAGTCGCGGTGCACAGGTCAATTCACTGATTTTCGCCCTATTGTTTCTGCTGATTCTCGAGCGCGCGCCCGGAGGAATAGGCAGACCGCTGGCCCGTCTGCTGTCGCGCATGCAGCCACGCGCGAAGCCGCCTGCTCTTTTATCGTCGTCATCGAAACTCGTCCACCGTATCATGCCGGCCAAGGGAAGCCAGGTGCTCAGCGTCGATAACGCTGTCAAGCGCTTTGGCGGCCTGGTGGCCGTCAATGAGGTCAGCTTCGACATCAGGGCGGGTGAAATCGTTGGCCTGATAGGCCCGAACGGTGCGGGGAAATCGACGATGTTCAATCTGCTGACCGGCACGTTGCCCCTTTCGGAAGGGACGGTGCGATTCCTGGATGCGCCGATTACGAGGCTGTCCCAGCGCGAGATTGCATTGCGCGGTGTGGCACGCACGTTTCAGCACGTGAAGCTGCGGCCTGCCATGACGTTGCTTGAGAACGTGGCGCTTGGTGCGCACGCGCGAGGCCATTGTGGCCTGTGGCGTGGTGGGTTGCGCCTTGACCGCGAGGAAGAGGCACGTATCATGGCTGAAGCGATGCGGCAGCTTGCGCGTGTCGGCCTTGCCGATCGGGCGTATGAGCTGGCTGGCAGCCTGCCTCTGGGAACCCAGCGCCTGCTTGAGATTGCGCGGGCACTTGCCGCAGATCCTGTGCTGATCATGCTGGATGAGCCCGCTGCGGGATTGCGTCTGCTCGAGAAGCAGGCCTTGGCCCGCCTGCTGGACACGCTGCGCTCCGAAGGAGTGACTGTTCTGATCGTGGAGCACGACATGGAATTCGTCATGAGTCTGGTGGATCGCCTGGTGGTCATGAACTTCGGCAGCAAAATTTCCGAAGGCAAACCCGAGGAAGTCCGTGCCGACCCGAACGTACAGGCGGCCTACCTGGGGAGTGAGGCATGACGGCTTTGCTTGAGGTCAATGACGTGCATGTGGCGTATGGCCAGGTCGAGGCAGTACGTGGGGTGTCATTTTCCCTGGAGACCGGCCAGATCAGTTCGATTATCGGCCCCAACGGCGCCGGAAAGACCACGCTGCTTGCCACCCTGATGGGTTTGCTGCCCCAGGTACGCGGCGAAATTCGTTTCGATGGTGTGGATGTGAGCAGCCTGGACGTCGAAACGCGGCTGGATATGGGGCTTTGCCTGGTGCCGGAGCAGCGGGAGTTGTTTGGTGACATGTCCGTGCTGGACAACCTGGTTCTAGGCAGCTATGTCAGAAGACTTTCCGCGGCACAGTTGCGGCGTGATCTCGACAAAGCCTATGCGCGTTTTCCGCGCTTGGCCGAGAGGCGAAATCAGCGTGCGGACACGCTTTCGGGGGGTGAGCGCCAGATGCTGGCGTTAAGCCGGGCGCTGATGAGTCGTCCGCGCCTGCTGATGCTGGACGAACCCAGCCTGGGTCTGGCGCCTTTGATTGTTCGCGAAATACTGACCGAAATCGGACAATTGCGTGAAACCGGCCTGTCGGTGCTTCTGGTCGAGCAGAACGCCCGTGCAGCACTGAGGGTTTCCTCGGAGGGGCACGTGCTTGAAGGCGGTCGCATCACGCTCGGGGGCCGGGCTGAACAACTGATCAACGACGAGCGAGTGCGTCGGGCATATCTGGGAGGCGCCTGAATCAGCATCGGACGGCCTTACCCATTCTGTTCAATTACGGGTAGGATTGAACGGAAGGAAAGGAGACCGCCTTATGTCTGACAGCAGGCCAACCCACAAATTGACGCAGACGGCGTCGCACTGGGGCGTGTATTACGTCGAAACCGACAGTAGCGGCGAAATCATCAATACCTACCCATTTTTCGCCGACCGGGAACCGTCGCCGCTGATTCGCGGCTTGCAAAGCCTCGTTCGCAGCCCGTTGCGTATTGACCAGCCCTACGTACGGCAGGGCTACCTGCGCAATCGCGATGCGCAGGGGCCGCATCCGCGCGGAGCGGAACCCTTTGTTCCCGTAAGCTGGGACCAAGCGCTTGGTCTGGTTGCCGATGCCCTGACGCGTGTAAAAACCGAATTTGGCAACGAAGCGATCTACGGCGGATCTTATGGCTGGGCCAGCGCCGGGCGCCTGCATCATGCGCCCAGTGTCTTGAAGCGGTTTCTTGGACTTAACGGCGGCTATGTTGACAAGCGCGGCAACAACTCGTTTGGGGCCGCCATGGGGATCATGCAGCACGTACTCGGCCGCCGCGACATCACCGACATGGTCGTGACGTGGCGCGCGGTCGCCGAGCACACCGACCTGGTTGTCATGTTTGGCGGTGCCAATGTGAAGAACATGCAGATCGATTCGGGCGGAGCGGTTGTGCATGATAACTTTTCCGGCTTTATGCGTGCGCGGGCAGCCGGGGTTCACTTCATCAATGTCAGTCCGTCAAATCGGGACTTGCCCGACTACGCCGAGGCCGAGTGGCACACGATCCGGCCCGGTTCCGATACCGCCATGATGATGGCCATTGCCCATACGCTGGTCGCCGAGAACCTGCATGATCGTGCGTTTTTGGCGCGTTGCTGTGTGGGCTACGAGCGTTTCGAACGTTATCTGCTTGGGGACTCCGACGGCCAGCCAAAGAGCCCCGAATGGGCGGCGCCGATCACCGGCATCGCGCCGCAGGCTGTGCGATTGCTGGCGCGGCGCATGGCGTCGTCCCGCACGCTTATTGCTGCCAGTTGGTCAATTCAGCGGGCCGACCATGGCGAGCAGCCAGTGTGGATGACGGTGACGCTGGCCGCCATGCTTGGACAGATTGGCCAGGCTGGACGCGGGTTTGCATTTGGGTTCGGTGCTACGAACGGAAGCCTGGCCTCGCGTGCGTTCGACATACCCCGGCCGAAGATCAGTCTGGGTACCAACCCCGTCAAGGCATTTTGTCCGGTTGGTCGAACGAATGATCTTTTATTAAGACCCAACGAGGTCCTTGAGTACAACGGAACACAGCTGAAACTGCCCGACATCAGGCTGGTATATTCGGCCGGCGGCAACCCCTTTCACCACAACGCCAACATCAACCGTCTCCTTGCCGCGTGGCAGCGGGTGGACACCATTATTGTCAACGAAATCTGGTGGAATCCGGTGGCCAGGCACGCCGACATCATATTGCCCAGCACCACGACGATGGAGCGAAATGACATTCTGGCCGCCGACCAGCAAAGCTATTGGATCGCGATGAAAAAGGTGATCGAACCTTACCGGCAGGCGCGCAATGACTTTGATATTTTTGCCGAACTTGCCGATCGTCTTGGTTTTGGCCCTGCCTATACCGAGAACCGTGACGAGATGGAATGGCTACGTCATATGTATGACGAGGCGCGCGCCGTTGCCCTGGAAAGAGGCTACGGACCGCCGCCTTTCGATGAGTTCTGGCAAGTGGGCCGATATCTCTTCCCCGTGCCGTTGCGTGACGAGGTCCTGCTTGAAGGGTTCGTTGGTAATCCGGACGCGAGGCGTCTGAAGACACCCTCGGGGAAAATCGAAATATTCTCCGAGCGAGTCGACAGCTTTGGCTACGATGATTGCCCCGGTCACCCAGCCTGGATCGAGCCGAAAGAGTGGCTGGGCTCGCCACTTGCGAGGCGTTTTCCGTTTCATCTCCTGTCGAATCAGCCCCGGAAGCGCCTGCACAGCCAGCTGGATCCTGCGCCCGAAAGCCGCAAGACGAAGATCAAGGATCGCGAGCCGATTGAAATAGGCCGGGCTGATGCCCAGGCGCGCGGCTTGTGTGAAGGCGACATTGTTCGTGTTTTCAATGATCGCGGCGCGACGTTGGCTGGCGTGAGAATCGTCGATGGCCTGCTTCCGGGGGTGCTGCTTATGGCGACTGGCGCCTGGTATGACCCGCTGGAACCCGGGAAGCCCGGCTCGCTTGAAAAACACGGCAATCCGAACGTCCTGACGCAGGATCTGGGGACGTCGCGGCTAGCGCAATCCATTGCGACACAGTCGGTGCTTGTGGACCTCGAACGTTTCGAGGGCCCGCTGCCGCCTGTAACGGCCTTCGGTATTCCGAGAATCGTTACTGGTTAAAAAATTGGGTTGATCTGGACACCGTGCGGCGAGGCCCTTGGCGCTGTCCGGATTGCGAAGGGCGGCAGTAATATGCTTTTAGGTACTGAGTCTTTATGCAAGGGGCTTCCGTTGACTCAAGAAGAGTTTCCGTTGATTCAAGAACTTCATGAATTTGTGGGCCGTCATCCCCGCTTGCTTGTGCTGTCGGGGGCGGGCATCAGCACGGCGTCGGGCATCCCGGGTTATCGGGACGAAGACGGAGTGTGGAAGGGGCGACGGCCCACCATGCTCCAGGAATTCCTGGGTCTGCAACTGGCCCGGCAGCGTTATTGGGCGCGCAGCATGATTGGCTGGCCGGAGGTCGCCAATGCGCAACCCAACGCGGCGCACTATGCACTGGCCCGGCTTGAAGCGGCCGGTCATGTACAACGGCTGGTCACGCAGAATGTCGATGGGCTGCATCAGCGGGCGGGTAGCACTGGCGTAATCGAGCTGCACGGCAGCCTAGGCAAGGTAGTGTGTCTCACGTGTGGGCGCGTGTTTTTGCGCAGCGAAATCCAGCATCGGCTCGAGTCCGAGAATCCACTATTTGCCGGCGGCGTTGCAGTACAGGCGCCCGATGGCGACGCACTCGTCGAATACGAAAATTTTGATGCGTTCCACGTACCTCAGTGTTCATATTGCGGCGGTTTGCTCAAGCCTGATGTCGTTTTTTTCGGGGGCAGTGTGCCGCGCGATCGTATCCACGCAGCGACACAGGAGATGGAAAATGCCGACGCTCTGCTTGTTGTTGGGTCGTCGTTGATGGTGTATTCGGGCTACCGTTTTTGTCTTTTGGCACATCAGTTGGGTAAGCCCATTGCCGCAATCAACCTTGGCCATACCCGCGCCGATGCGCTGCTTGCGTTAAAGGTCCGCCAGCCCTGCATTCAGGCTTTTGCCTCCTTACTGGACCGATTGGGGCTAGAACGCGCCTACGGTTGACGGCCGAGTGTACTGGCGATGCCCTCGTTACTTCCGTGCTAAATTCTGTCTGTGCGACACGGGGTGTCCCGACTCAATCGGGGCTGAGATGACACCCGTCGAACCTGATTCAGTTCATACTGGCGAAGGGATGTTCGCGACGCGGCGGCGGATGGCCGGCGTCGGGCCTTTCGCCCGACACCAGAGAGACCCATCATGACAAACGCGCAACAATCCTTATCCCTGAAAGAACAAGTTGTCCTCGTTACGGGCGGCGCCCGTGGCCTGGGCGAACATATCGTGCGAGCGTTCCAGCGCGAAGGCGCACGGGTGATCGTAAACTACTTCAATAGCGCCGGCCCTGCCAGCGTGCTGGTGGCACAGGCGCCCGATCGCACCCTGGCGGTTGCCGCCGATGTTCGCGACGCCGATGCCGTGTGCGCTATGGTGGATCTGGCAGCCAAGCATTTCGGTGAGCCTGTGACCACCGTCGTTAATAACGCATTGTCTTCGTTTCAGTTCAATGGCGATCAGCGCCCTCATGCCGAGGACCTGACCTGGGAAAATATCAAGCAGCAAATGGAAGGCACGCTGCGTGGCGCCCTGAACACAGTCCAGGCGGCCTTGCCTGGCATGCGCAAGACGGGGTTTGGGCGGGTCATCAATGTGGGCACGAATCTCTTTCAGAATCCGGTTGTGCCCTATCACGACTACACGGCGGCCAAAGCGGCACTGCTTGCGTTTACGCGCACGCTGTCACACGAGCTGGGGCCGCAGGGGATTACGGTCAATATGGTGTCGGGTGGTCTGCTGCGCACTACCGACGCCTCTGCTGCCACCCCCGAAGCTGTGTTTGATCTGATCGCCTCCAGCACGCCTTTGCGGCGCGTCACCACGCCCGCCGAATTTGCCGATGCGCTGTTGTTTTTCGCCTTCCCCTGGTCGCGCTCGGTCACAGGCCAGAACCTGATTGTCGACGGCGGCCTGGTGTGCAACTGAAGCACGCGCTGGGCCGTCTGTTCCCTTTGTTGAAGGGGGAGCTGCCGTAGCCCGTTGTGTCGGGTGGGTGGTTGACGTACGTCAGGCCGCGGCCAGCGATTTGCCCAGTTTGCGGAGCAGGGAGGCGCCGTCTCCCGACCATGCGCTGCCATGCATGCACGCAAGCACCGCAGGCTGTAATTGCGCCAGTTTTTCAATCAGTGCCGGGTCGTTGCGGCCATGCGCGTAGTAGTCTCTTTGACGCCGAAGCGCTTCACTTGAGGTCAGAATGTCGCCCTGCGTAAGGGGGTGTTCGCCTGTGCCTGGCTGGGTGAACAGGTCGCCGCAGAACAGCGTTTTTGTGGTGGTGTCGAAAAAATAGCCGCATTCCCATCCGTGTGGCAGATGGGGCGTGTTTTGCCAGACGAGCGTGTGGTGACCGAGTTCCAGTGTCTGGCCATCGGCCATGGCCAAAGGCTCGACATCCACGAGATCCCTGACGGACACCATGGCGGCTACCTCGCTGCATACCGGCCGGGCGCCGGGTGCTGCGGCAAGAAATTCCGGCAGGCTGCCGCATTCATCGCCTTCCATATGCGAAAACGCAATGTATCGCAGCGTTGATACGGGCAATACGTTTTCTATTTGCTCGCAGATTGCCTTGAACATTTTCTTGGGGCCTGTGTGAAACAGCAGCGGCTGGTCATCCTTGACGAGGAACTGGTTGAAGGAGAATCCGCCGGGAATGTATTCGGGGGCCACCGGGATGCTGATGCGGTAGATGCCTGAGGCAATTTCGTTGATGGAGGGTTGAGTGGCAGTGTTATTCATTTGTTGCTCGAAGTAAGAGATGCAGCATTTTTAGCGCGTACGGCGGTATTCGCTTGGAGTGCAGCCATATGCCGCCTTGAAGCTGCGGCTGAAATGTGAGAAGTCGTTGAAGCCATGCATCAGTGCAATATCGCCTATGCTGCGCTGCGCGAATTCGGGCGCCTCGCAGGCCTTTTTGCAGCATTCAAGGCGCTGAAGCCACAAGTATCGGGAAGGGGGATCGAGGCCGCAGTCCTTGAATACTTGCTGCAGCCGGCGGGTGGAAATCGACAAGTGGCGCGCCACGGCGTCCACCGTAAGGTCGGGGTTTGCCAGTTGGCTTTCAATATAGTGCTGCGCGCGGTAAAGCAGGCGGTATCGCGCTATTTGCGCCGGTGGCTCGGCGCGTGTCACAAGCGTTTCGGACAATGCCGAGGCAATGAGCTCGAGCGCGCCGGACTTGAGCGCCACGGCTACCGGGCCCAGCAGGTCGATGGAGTCGGGTCGGCGCAATTGTGTCGACAGGCCCTGCATGAATTGTGTGACGAGCCGCGCAGTGCCTTGTGCTCCCGAGATCCTTTGCGCGCAGCGGCGTTCGGCATCGCTCAGCACTTTGAGCAGGGCATCGCGCGGCATGTGTACGATGAGCTGCCGCGAGGTGTCGGGAAATGCAACACGGTAGGGCCGCACGGAATCCAGCAGAGCCATGTCGCCAGGGAAAAGGCGTGCCTGCAGGTTGTTCTGGTCCACCACGCAAAGGCCTTCCTGCTGGATGCACAGCATGAAGTTGTTATGTGAGTTTTGCTGAATGAGGGCTGTGTTCTTGCTGACCTGGACCGGGCTGGCACTGCTTTCGCAAAAGTGGATTCCCTGTAGCCCGCAGTCCGCCAGGCGGGCGTGGAACGGCACGTCCGGCGGGGCCTGGCAGTCGATGTTTGCAAAGGTGTTGCACACAACATCGCGCCAGTATGCGAGGCGGTTGGTTACGGCGACGGAATCGGTTGAAAAATCGATATTCATTGCGCACCCCGGCATCCAAAGTGCCCGAAGCTTGAACGGCGGCATCAACGACAAGGGGCGGCGCCATCTATACGACCGCGGACGTCCGGGAGACGACCTGTGTGGATGGCAGCCAGTAAGTACTAAGGCTAACACTGAATTGCTCACGACTCTAGTTTTTCGTCCTGGTGGGCAGCCATTGAATATATTGCGGCGCAACATTACCGGCTATCCGTCTTCGCGCGGCCTGGAGGAATTGGCGCTAGTGGGCACTTATATTGCAAGTTCGCGCATGGGGCACATTGCGTTGCGTGTACGGTCAAGAAACTTGTAGACACTGACTCGACAATAGGGCGTTGTATTAGATAAATCAGATTATCCATGAGGTAGGAGGAAACATGAGCAAGAACGAAATCAAGGCGATGGTCAAAGAAATCAGCCCGCTGTTCATTGATGGGGTCTGGAGGCAAGGGTCCGAGCAAGAGGTCAGCGAAGATCTCAATCCGCTTACGGACGAGGTGTATGCGTTCGTTTCGCAGGCTTCGGCAAAGGATGTTGACGATGCAATTGCCGCGGCGCATCGTGCCCGCGTGGCGTGGGCCAATATGGTGGCCTCGCAGCGCGAAGCCATTTTGATCCGGGCGGCCGATATCATCGCCGCCCGCACGGACGAATTGCGCGACGTCATCATCGAGGAGTCCGGATCGGTGTTTGGCAAAGCCATGTTTGAAATCAGCTATTGCATCGATTTGCTGCGGGTTGCGGCCGGTCTGGTGCGGCAGGTTACCGGCGATACGTTGCCCATGACCGAACCCGGGCAGTTGGGGATGTCGATTCGTCGGCCCTTGGGTGTGATAGCAGGCATTGCGCCGTTCAACGCGCCGTTTTTGCTTGCCATGAAGAAGGTGGCGTTTGCGCTTGCGGCGGGAAATACCTTTGTGCTGAAACCGTCCGAGTATACGTCCGTCATCGGCCTGAAAATCGCGTCGATTTTCGAAGAGGCCGGCTTGCCTGCGGGCGTGCTGAATGTCATTCCCGGGCCTTCGCAGATGGTGGGCGAAATTCTCATGAACGACCCGCGTGTGAAGATGGTGACGTTTACAGGTTCAACACGGGTTGGCCGCCTTCTGGCGGAGCAGGCCGGCAAGAGCCTCAAGCGGCTCACGCTGGAAATGGGCGGCAAGAATCCGTTTATCGTTCTGAACGACGCCGACGTGGATTATGCCGTCGATGCGGCGGCTTTTGGCATTTACTTCCACCAGGGCCAGGTTTGCATGGCTAGCTCCCGCATCATTGTTGAAGCGGGTCTCTTCGACAGCTTCTGCCAGAAGTTCGCGGCGAAGGCCAAGTCGCTGAAAGTGGGTGATCCACACGACCCCGCCACCATTATCGGGCCATTGATCCGCCGG
Source organism: Burkholderiaceae bacterium (assembly GCA_004322135.1). Classification (GTDB taxonomy): domain Bacteria; phylum Pseudomonadota; class Gammaproteobacteria; order Burkholderiales; family Burkholderiaceae_B; genus Eoetvoesia. The sequence continues at coordinate 17,128 of SCSG01000048.1, forward strand.
TCGCAGTGCGCGGTCATCAATACTCACGTGGAAGATGCCGTGGCCAAGGGGGCAAAACTGCTGTGCGGCGGCAAGCATGACGACTCGCTGTACCAGGCAACGGTACTCGCTGGCGTGACGTCTGACATGAAGGTGTATGCCGAAGAGTCGTTCGGACCGATCACTTCCGTCATCAAGGCGGCCGACTCGGAAGAGGCGCTGCGTATTGCCAATGACACGTCGTATGGGCTGTCGTCGGCCGTCATGACCAACGACTTGCAGAAAGCCATGGATATCGCGCTGCGTCTGGAAGCGGGCATGGTGCATATCAATAATTGCACCGTGGCTGACGAGCCCCATGTGCCGTTTGGCGGCGTCAAGAACAGCGGTTTCGGAAGGGAAGGCGGGCGTGCGTCGATGGACGAGATGACCGAGCTCAAGTGGATCACCACACAACTGGGCAAACGCAAGTTCCCATTCTAGAGACCCACTGGACAAGTCGAGCGGGAAGCAGGCGCTAGGACTTGCCCGGAGGATCTTCGGGAGCCTTGAGGCGGCATGAAGGCCGGCGTCCGTGCTCGGGCGCCGGCTGGAGTTTGACTGCGGTACCCGGATGGCCGGCGCTCGTTGAGGGTGTCGGCCTTTTTATAGGCGGGCACGGCGCACCTGCCCGGGCACGGCACGTGCGCCCTGCCCACCAGGCTTCCCGCCCGAACTCTCAATAAGATGTTTCAGTGGGTTTTGTTTTCCGGGCTGATCTTGAATATCGCATTCTGTATCAAGCATAATTGTGCTTTCTTCAGCAAGGCCCCGCCGCGGCGGTCGTCGCTCTCGAGCCATTATGCCTTTCGCGCTACCGCCGTCACTATCATCGCAGCGATGCGGAGTTGGCCTTGTGTATTTGCTTTTGGCGGCGTTGCTGGCCGGCTGCACCGCGGGGCCGGATTATGTGCGTCCCGCCATGAAAGTCCCGACAGCGTACAAAGAGGCCGGGCCCTGGAAGTCGGCGCAGCCCAGAGATGTGGTCACCGGGACTGCGTGGTGGGAAGTCTACGGCGACGCGACATTAAATACCCTCATCGCGCAGGCCGACGAAGCGAACCAGTCCATACGTCAGGCCGAGGCACAGTATCGCCATGCGCTGGCTGTTGCCGCTGCGGCCCGGGCCGGTTTTTGGCCCACCGTCGGGACGAGTGCGGGCGTCAATCGGGCATTGACCAATACGGCGCAAAGCGGCCCGCTGCTGGACACTACCTATTCCGTGGGCGTTTCGGCTGCCTGGGAACCCGATCTCTGGGGCCGCGTGCGCCGTAGCGTCGAAGCCGGCGTGGCGGGTAGCCAGGCCAGTCAGGCCGATCTGGCGGCCGCCAGGCTAAGCATTCAAACTTCGCTGGCGCAGGATTACATGCAGTTGCGCGCCACAGATCTTCGGCATTCAGGACGGCGTAGCTATAGTTCAAAAAGGACTGGATGCTGGCGATCGCGTTGTGCTGGACGGTCAATACAAGCTCAAACCAGGCTTGCATATTTCTGAGGCGCCGCCGGTCACGACTGCGAACGTGGCGTCAGGCGTCAGTGTTGCAGGCCCTGGCGAGGATAACGCCAAGTGAGCATTTCCGCGGTTTTCATAAAACGCCCGATCGGCACGTCTTTGCTGGCGCTGGCGTTGTTCCTGGTCGGAGCCGCGGTCTGGCCGCTGCTGCCGGTGGCGCCGCTGCCTCAGGTGGATTTCCCTACCATACTGGTCACGGCCCAACTGCCCGGGGCCGACCCCGAGGTCATGGCGTCCAGCGTAGCCCAGCCGCTTGAGCGGCAGTTCCAGCTGATTTCCGACATGACGCAGATGGCGTCGGTCAGTGCCCTGGGGTCCACTCAGATCACGCTGCAGTTTGATTTAAGCCGCAATATCGACGCTGCGGCGCTGGACGTGCAGGCGGCCATCAACGCGGCGGCGGGACAACTGCCGTCAAATCTGCCCAGTCCTCCTTCCTTTCGCAAGATCAATCCGGCCGATGCTTCAATTCTGATTCTCTCCGTGCAGTCGGATGTGCTGCCTATTACAGAGGTCAATGATTACACCGACAATTTCCTGGCACAGCAGATTTCGCAGGTTGAAGGCGTGGGCCAGGTAAAGATTTTCGGGCAGCAAAAGCCCGCCATACGAATCCAGGTGGATCCGGACAAGCTGGCGGCGTTGGGCATGAGCATGGAAGATGTTCGCGATGTCATCGCCACCACGACGGTAAATCAGCCCAAGGGGGTTATAGACGGCGATAAGCAAAGCTTTACGGTTTATACGAATGACCAGCTGTTGAAGGCCAATCCCTGGAATGATGTGGTGCTGGCGTACCGCAATGGCGCGCCGATACGCGTGCGCGACGTGGGCGTTGCCGTGCCGGGGCCGGAAGACACCAAGCAGGCGGCGTGGGCGTTTCCCGGCAAGGCGGCGCACGTGGATGATACGGCCATTGAAGGCCGTTCCCTGATTGTAGGGATAACCAAGGAGCCTGGCGCCAATGTGATTGCAACAGTGGGGCGCATCAAGGCACTGATGCCGCATTTGCTGGCGTCGATTCCGCCGACGGTGCATGTCAGTACTTTGGTGGATCGAACCCAGAACATCCGCGCGTCGGTCGATGAAGTGGAAATGACCCTCATCCTTTCCATAATCCTTGTCGTGGGGATGATCTTCGTGTTTTTGCGCAGCGTGCCGGCCACGCTGATTCCCAGTGCGACGATCCCGCTTTCACTGCTCGGCACCGCGGCGATCATGTATCTGGTGGGCTTCAGCCTGGATAACCTGTCGCTGATGGCGCTGACCATCGCCGTGGGTTTTGTGGTGGACGATGCCATTGTCATGCTGGAGAACATTTATCGTCATGTCGAAGCCGGCATGAAACCGATGGAGGCGGCGCTGACCGGGTCACGCGAGATAGGCCCGACCATCGTTTCGATTTCGGTCTCGCTGATTGCCGTGTTCATTCCGCTGCTTCTGATGGGTGGAATCGTGGGCCGGCTGTTTCGCGAGTTTGCCGTTACCGTCACGTTGACGATAGTTGTTTCGGTCATGGTGTCGCTGACGCTGACGCCCATGCTGTGTTCACGTTTCCTCAAGGAGCATCATGAGGGTGATCGTCACGGGCGTGTATACAGGCTGTTCGAGCGTGGCTTCGAGATTTTGCTCGACGGCTACCGGGTCGGGCTGAATACGGTTTTGCGGCATCAGTTCATGACGTTGTGCAGTTTTCTGATCACCCTGCTGGCGACCGTACTTTTGTTCATTTTCATTCCCAAGGGGTTTTTCCCGCAGCAGGATACCGGCTTTATTTTCGGATTTTCCGAAACGGCTCAGGACTCGTCATTTGCCGCCATGAACGAGCGCATGATGGCGCTGGCCGATGTTGTGCGTCAGGATCCGGATATTGCACAGATTGGCATGAGCAGCGGCGGCACGACGTTGAATACCGGCCGGTTCTTCATCAGTCTGAAGCCTAAAGAGGAAGGGCGCACTGCCAGCGCCGACCAGGTGATCGCGCGCCTGCGGCCCAAGCTGGCGAAGGTGGAGGGCATCAATCTGTTCCTGCAGGCGGGGCAGGACATCAATGTGGGGGGGCGCCTGGCGCGCACCCAATACCAGTACACCGTCACCGATGCCAGCCTGACGGAGCTCAATACCTGGGCGCCCCGGCTGCTGGAGCGTTTTCGCAAGTTGCCAGAGCTGACCGATCTTGCGACCGATCAGCAGAATGAGGCAGCGACCATTCACCTGACCATTGACCGCGCGCGGGCGGCCACCTTTGGCATATCGCCCGCTCTGATCGATTCGACCATTTACGATGCGATAGGGCAGCGTCAGGTTGCGCAGTATTTCACGCAAATCAACAGCTATCATGTTGTGCTTGAAGTTGCGCCCCGCTTTCAGAAAGACCCGAATTTGTTCAAGAAACTGTATGTCAAGTCGCCCCTCACTGGCGGGCAGGTGCCGTTATCGACATTCGTGTCCATCAATACGGACAAGACCGGCTACCTTTCCATCAGCCACCAGGGACAGTTTCCGGCGGTGACGATTTCGTTCAACCTGGCGCCGGGCGTTGCGTTGGGGCAGGCCGTGACGGCCATCCAGAATGCGCAGGCGCAGATGGGTGTGCCGCAAGCGCTCAGCGGCTCGTTCCAGGGCACAGCCAAGGCGTTTGGCGATTCGCTTGCCACGCAGCCGTATCTGATCACCGCGGCCCTGATTGCCGTATATATTGTTCTGGGCTTCCTGTACGAAAGCTATATCCATCCGCTGACCATCTTGTCCACACTGCCATCGGCGGGCGTGGGCGCGCTGCTCATCCTGATGCTCAATGGCTACGATTTAAGCGTTATTGCGCTGATCGGCATCATTCTGCTTATTGGCATCGTCAAGAAAAATGGCATCATGATGATCGATTTTGCCTTGACGGCCGAGCGCAAGGAAGGCCTGGCTCCGCGCGAGGCCATTTACCAGGCGTGCCTGCTGCGGTTCCGGCCCATCATGATGACGACGATGTGTGCGCTGCTCAGCGGTCTGCCGCTGATGCTTAGCCATGGAGCGGGGTCTGAACTGCGCCGGCCGCTGGGTTTTGCCATGGTGGGCGGGCTGCTGTTGTCGCAGGCGATGACGTTGTTCACCACGCCAGTCATTTATCTCTATCTGGATCGCGCCCATTATTGGTATACGCGCCGCAAGAAAATGCGCGCACTCAGGGCGATGAGGAAGACGCGCAATACAGTGCGCGTGTCGCCGCCGCGTCCAGGCGCCTCTGGATAGCCGGGCCGGCCACTTGCCACAGGCACTGCTTTGAGCGAAAGTGGGTCTGTCGGCACACTGGCCGGGATGGAAATTTACAATGACGAATCACCTTGCAACAGAAACATCGCCCTATCTTCAGCAGCACGCGGAAAACCCGGTTGACTGGTATCCGTGGGGCGACGAGGCGTTCGAACGCGCCCGGACCGAGGACAAGCCCATTTTGCTGTCGGTGGGCTACGCGGCCTGCCATTGGTGCCACGTCATGGCGCACGAGTCATTCGAAGACCCGCGCATTGCGGCATTGATGAACGAGCGCTTCATCAGCGTCAAGGTGGATCGGCAGGAGCGCCCCGATATCGACGGCGTCTATCAGAAGGTTACGCAGATGATGGGCCAGAGCGGTGGCTGGCCGCTTACCGTGTTCCTTACTCCCAAAGGCGAGCCGTTCTTCGGCGGGACTTACTTTCCACCTGAAGACCGCTATGGCCGTCCGGGGTTCATGCGCGTACTCGAGGGCCTGAGCGATGCCTGGCGCGACCGTCGCAGTGAATTGCATGACACTGTCGAGCAGTTTCGCCAGGGGTTTCTGCAGGTTGATCGTGCGGATCGCGGCAGTGGCTCGATTGAAAGAGGCGATTTGCCGGCCGAGGCGGCTCGCGCTCTGGCGCAGCACACCGACCTGACGCAGGGCGGGTTGGGCGCCGCACCCAAGTTTCCCAACGTCAGCTGCTACGACCTGGTATTGCGTGTGTATAGCCGCACGAGCGAGCCGGCACTATTTCAGGCGCTGACGGTCACGTTGGATAGCATGGCGGCCGGGGGCATCTATGATCATCTTGGCGGCGGATTTGCGCGTTATAGCGTTGATGATCGCTGGGCCGTGCCGCATTTCGAAAAAATGCTGTATGACAACGGACAACTTGCGAAGCTGTACGCCGACGCTTATCGCCGTGCGGGCAAGCCGGCCTGGCGCCGTGTTGCCGAAGAAACCGCCCACTATGTCATGCGTGACATGACCAGCCCCGAGGGCGGCTTTTATGCGGGAGAAGATGCCGACAGCGAGGGCGTGGAGGGTAAGTTCTATGTCTGGACGCCGGCTCAGATCCGGTCGGTGCTCGGAGAGGCCGACGGCGCTCTCGCGTGCCGCGTTTACGGTGTGAGCGAGTCGGGTAACTTCGAGGGCGGGGCTACGGTGCTGCACCGGCCTGTGGAATTGTCCGGCGCCGACGAGTCGAGTCTGCCCCGTTTGCGTGACAGGCTGCTGGCCGCACGAACGAGTCGCGTACGGCCCGGCCGGGACGAAAATATTCTTGCGGGCTGGAACGCGCTAATGATACAGGGGCTGTGCGCCGTTTTCCAGGCGACCGGCACCACGGCATATCTGCAGGCGGCGCAGCGTGCCGCCGATTTCATTCAACAGTCGCTCACCATGCCGGACGGAGGTGTTTATCGGGCGTGGCGGGGCGGGGTGGCAAAAGTGCCCGGGTTTCTCGAAGACTACGCGTTCCTTAGCAATGCGCTGCTCGACCTTTACGAGTCGTGTTTCGAGAAGCGCTATCTGGACCGGGCTCTCGAACTGGTCACGATGATTCTGGACAGATTCTGGGAAAATGGGCTGTACTTCACGTCGCGTGACAGCGAGCGCCTGATGTACAGACCCCGTTCTCCGTATGACGAAGCCTGGCCCTCGGGTCTATCTTCCGGCGTGTTTGCCTTTCTGCGCGTGTACGAGCTTACTGGCGACGATATGTATCGCCGCCGCGCCGAGCATGAACTGGCAAGGTACCAGGCGGCGGCTGTGGTCTCGCCAGCCGGCTTTGCCCATTTGCTCGCGGCCCAGGATTTCAGTCGGCGCAACCCGTTCAGCGTCATATTCGCCGGTGGCCGGCGCGACGCGGCGCCGCTGGTGGAAAGTGTTCATCGCGCTTACGTTTCCGCGCGTGTCCTTGCCTTTGCCGAAGATGTCCCCACCGGCGAAGGCCGCGCGCCCGTCAATGGCCGGCCTACCGCCTACGTCTGCCGCAACCGTGTTTGCGCGGCGCCCGTGACCAGTGTCGATGCACTCCGCAGAAATTTTGAAGAGTAGTTTCCGGTGCGGCCGACGTCACGCAAGTCATGTGCATCGAAACGTTTTGCGTGGGGGCGCGGCTATTGGATGCCGTTGGTAGCGGTGGCGCCAGCAGCGCCGCGTTTCGTGAGAGTGCGCGGCTTGTTATGATGGATCTGTACGGAACGCGTCCGGGGCGCTGAGGAAAATAGCCTGGCCGCGTTCGGCGGCAAGACAAGGAGATATCATGAGTGCAGTACGTGCGGCGCAAAAAGATAAAGCCGCGGCTTTTCGGGCGTTGCATGAGGGGCCTCGGGCCCTGCTCATTCCGAACCCGTGGGATATAGGGTCGGCGCGTGTGCTTGCCAGCCTTGGCTTTCAGGCGCTTGCCACGTCAAGCGGCGCCTCGGCGTGCGTATTTGGCCGGCACGACGGGGAACTGTCGCGCGATGAGGCGCTTGAGCAGGCACAGGCCATTGTCGCGGCGACTGACCTCCCGGTTTCGGCCGACCTGGAGAGAGGCTGGGGTGATGCACCCGAGGCGGTTGCCGAAACGGTTCGTCTGGCCGCTGAAGCGGGTCTGGTGGGGTGTTCCATTGAAGACACAGCCGGCCATCACCCACAGTCGCAATATGCGTTCGATCTTGCGGTTGCGCGCATCGAGGCGGCAGTAGCCGCCGCACGCTCATTGGGTTTTGCGTTCACGCTAACCGCGCGCGCTGAAAATTTTGTCTGCGGAAATCCCGATCTGGACGACACCATTCATCGCCTGCAGGCCTACGAGCGCGCTGGCGCCGATGTCCTGTTTGCTATTGGTCTGCCCAGCCTGGACGCGGTCCGCAAGGTGTGCGCCGCGGTTTCCAGACCGGTCAATTTCATGGCTGGTGTTCCGGGGCATTCGTTCAGTGTCGCCGAGCTCGAGTCGGCGGGTGTGAAGCGCATCAGCTTTGGAACGTCGCTGTATCGGTCGGCCATGTCCGCTTTTGTGAGTACCGCGCGCGAAATCAGGGAAACAGGCCAGTTCGGCTATATTGACCGCTCTCTGGCCAGGCTGGCGCTGAACGACCTTATAACCAATACGAACCCGGGCGTCTGATTCGCGTTGCGTTTCATCCTGTCTTTTTTATCGTCTGTCATGTCAACATCTTCACTGCTTTTCACACCGACGGTCATCGCCGGGTATCGAGTTTCGAATCGAATAGTCATGGCGCCCATGACGCGGGCGCGAAGCATTCAGCCTGGTGATGTGCCGGGTGTGATGAACGCCAGGTATTATGCGCAGCGTGCCTCGGCCGCACTCGTGGTCACCGAGGCAACGCAAATTTCCGCTCAGGGCAAGGGCTATTCGTTTACGCCCGGCATCTACAGTGCCGAGCAGGTTGAGGGGTGGCGTGAGGTGACCCGCGCCGTTCACGCCGCCAATGGCCATATCTTTCTGCAGCTTTGGCATGTAGGCCGCATGTCTCATCAGGATTTTCATGACGGGGCGCTGCCGGTGGCGCCGTCCGCGGTTGCCTTCGAAGGGAAAATCTGGATGGCCGATCCGGCCACTGGCGTTGGCGCCATGGTCGACTGTCCGGTACCGCGTGCGCTGACTCACGACGAGATCGGAGCGATCGTCGCCGATTTTCGCAGGGGCGCGCGCAATGCCATGCTGGCCGGTTTCGACGGCGTGGAGATTCATGGCGCGAACGGATACTTGATTGATCAGTTCCTGCGCACGACGTCCAACGTACGAACCGATGAATATGGCGGCTCGCGGACCAATCGGCTGCGTTTTCTGAAAGAGGTGGTTGACGCCGTCGCCGACGAGGCGGGCGCGGGGCGCACCGGTATCCGCCTTGCCCCTTTCCTGACCCAACGAGGAATGGCCTGCCCCGACATTCTTCCGACCATTCTGGAGGCAGCCACTTATCTGCAAAATTGTGGGCTGGCCTATATCCATCTGGTTGAGGCCGATTGGGGAGACGCGCCGGAAGTCCCTGAAGATTTTCGTCGGGCCCTGCGGGCGCGTTTCACCCAACCCATCATCGTTGCAGGCAACTACGACAAATCCCGCGCCGAGTGGGTGTTGTCCAAAGGGTATGCCGACCTGGTCGCGTTTGGCCGGCCGTTCATTGCCAATCCCGACCTGCCGATCCGGCTGCGTGAGAACCTGCCGCTGGCTCAGCTGAACGGCAAGACTCTGTTTGGGGGCGGCGAACAGGGCTACACCGATTACCCGGCCTGGTTGCCAGCGCTTTGACATGATAGGCGCGGCTCCCCGGCGTCACGCGGCGCGTGTTCCGCTGCAAGAGAGCGAGATGGAATTTTCTGCCGTTCGATCCCAGGGGGCGGGGGGGCAGAACGTCAACAAGGTTTCCAGCGCCATCCATTTGCGCTTTTCGATTCCGGCATCATCGTTGCCCGAGACGATCAAGGCACGCCTGCTAGCCCTTCGGGATCAGCGCATTTCGGCGGATGGTGTCGTCGTCATCAAGGCCCAGCGCAGCCGCAGCCAACCGCAGAATAGAATCGACGCCATCGCCAGGTTGCAGGCCCTGGTGGATGGCGCGGCAACACCGCCGAAGCGGCGCAGGCCCACCCGTCCGACACTCGGCTCACAATTGCGCCGCCTGGAAAGCAAGGCAGCCAAAGGTAGGGTAAAGCAGTTGCGCGGCCGGGTGGGGCGTGGGGATTGACCAGTGCGGCCGCCGGCCTTCGTGCTTCGACGGCGCGGGAATGGGCGTACTACTGGCGCTGGCGATGAGGCCGCCGAGAGTAAAATTCAGGCATGGGTTTTTCGTATAGACACGTGTTTTGAATTGGTTTTTTCGAACCCGGCTTGTCCTTACGGACCCGTCAAATTTTTTGGGAGATGAAGATGGAACCTCGTCTGGATCCGCGCAAGTCAGCCCCGGAATTGATGAAAGCCATGGTGGCCATGGAAAAGGCTGTGGCCGGCAGTGGCCTGGAGCATAGCCTGTACGAACTGGTCAAGACACGCGCTTCGCAAATCAACGGCTGCGCGCATTGTCTGTACATGCATACGACCGATGCACGGGCGGCTGGTGAAAGCGAGATGCGCCTGTATCTGCTTGATGCATGGCGCGAATCGCCTTTGTATACGCCTCGCGAGCGGGCGGCGCTGGCCTGGACGGAAGCTCTTACCCTGATTGCGCAAACCCATGCGCCGGACGCCGATTACGAGTTGCTCAAGTCGCAGTTTACCGAGGCTGAGCAGGTCAAGCTTACACTGCTCATTACCACCATTAACGCCTGGAATCGCATTGCCATAGGTTTCCGCGCTTCACATCCCGTCAATTGAATTGACATCTTCGCAGACTTGCCCATGACGGGTAAGCCGTTTATCGACTGACTTGTGATGAATATTTCCAGAGATTTGCTGCAGGCAGCTTCGGCAACGCTGGACGATTACAGCCGCAAGGCTGAACAGTTCCGGCTTGCCACGGCTGATCATGACGTCAGCCAGAATCGGCAGGCACTGCTGCGCCATATAACGGCTGTGCCGCCATTTCGTATTCTGGATTTCGGTTGCGGTCCTGGGCGCGACCTCAAGGCGTTCACGCAAATGGGGCATGTTGCAATCGGACTGGACGGCACACATGAGTTCGTGGACATGGCCAGGCATGATTCGGGTTGCGAAGTCTGGCACCAGAATTTCCTGGCCCTGGACCTGCCTTTGGATGCGTTTGACGGGGTTTTTGCCAATGCATCGCTGTTTCATGTTCCGGCCGCAGAGTTGCCGCGCGTACTGGGGCAGCTGTATGCGTCGCTAAAGCCTGATGGTGTCCTGTTCTGCTCCAACCCGCGCGGCCAGAATCAGGAAGGCTGGTATGGCGATAGGTACGGCGTTCACCATGACCTGCAATCGTGGACACGGATTGTATCCGCTGTGGGGTTCGTGGAAATTGAACACTACTATCGTCCGGCTGGGTTGCCGCGTGAACAGCAGCCCTGGCTGGCAACCGTATGGCGCAAGGGCCACGACTCTTTCGGTCGGGAGTCTTCCCGGTAGCGTTGCCGGCGTATCAGGCTGTTTTGCCCAAACGCGTTGGCGTGGTGGGGGTGCCCTGGGAATCGGCCTGCGTAATATATGCGCCCGGAGGCACATCGGCCGTCAGCCAGACATTGCCGCCGATGACGCAACCCTTGCCCAGCGTGACGCGGCCAAGTATGGTGGCGCCTGCATAAATGACGACGTCGTCTTCGACGATGGGGTGACGTGGAAGGCCTTTTTGCAACCCGCCCCGCGAGTCGGTGGGGAAGCGCTTGGCGCCCAGCGTAACCGCTTGGTAAATGCGCACTCCCTCGCCGATGATGGCGGTTTCGCCAATGACTACGCCCGTGCCATGGTCGATGAAAAAGCTCGCGCCGATCTGTGCGCCGGGGTGGATGTCGATGCCGGTTTGGCTGTGGGCCAGTTCGGAAGCGATGCGCGCCAGCAAGGGCAGGTTGCCGCGGTAAAGTTCGTGCGCAATGCGGTGATAGATCATTGCCAGCACGCCGGGGTAGCAAAGCAGCACTTCGTCGACGGAATGCGCGGCGGGGTCTCCGCGGTATGCGGCCAGGACGTCGCTGTCGAGCAGTGCGCGAATATGTGGCAGCCGGTTCGCAAGGTTCGAGATGGCGGCGATGGCACGTGGCGCGGCCTCGCTGTCGGGGCAGGGTTCCAGCCTGTTCTGATAGCGCAGCTCCAGGCGAGCCTGATCCAGCAGGCTGTGCAGCGCCGATTCCAGCGTGTAGCCCACGTAGAAGTCTTCGTTTTCGTGGCGCAGGTCGACGGGGCCCAGCCGCATCGGGAATAGCGCGGCTTTCAGGTCGTCCATTATTGTGGAGACTGCGTCGCGCGACGGGAATTCGCGTTCGCTGGGTTCACGCGAGCGCATTTGGGAATCACGCCACTGCTGCCGAATGGAGCTTAAAGACTGAACAATAGGGTCAATATCGAAATCGGCCATGGAGCATCGTTGTTTCAAGTGGATAAGCTTAAAATGTTACCACCCTATCTCAATGTCATTGCAGATTTTGAGATTCTGAAAAGGTGATTTTCCCATGAAGCCGCTGGTTTTGATTTTGAGCCCTCTGATCGAGGCGCATCGCGCCCAGATTGCAGAGCATTATGACGTGCTGTATGCGCCCCATGCGAGTACCATCGAGGCCCAGCTTGCCGCCAGCAATCCGGACGTCATGGTCGTGCTGACAAACGGCCCCGTTGGCTTGCATAAAGAGGCAATCGACGCCATGCCCCGGCTTGAGCTGATTTGCGCTCTTGGTGTTGGTTACGAGAGAATCGCCGTCAGTCACGCGCGCGACCGCGGCATTGTGCTGGCCAGTGGTGCCGGATGCAATTCCGATTGTGTCGCCGACCATGCAATGGCCCTGCTGCTGGCGGTGGTGCGCAATATCGTTCAATACAATAAAGTCGTGCAGGGCGGCGCCTGGCGTCGTGGCCTTGCGTGGGCGCCCAATGTGTCGGGCAGTCGGATGGGGGTGCTTGGGCTGGGCGATATTGGCCTGAAAATTGCGCATCGCGCGCAGGCCTTCAACATTGACGTCGCGTATCACAGCCGTCATGCCCGTGGCGATGTGGGTTACGGGTATCACGAAACACTCGAGTCCCTGGCACGCTGGTGCGACTTTCTGGTTGTGGCAACACCGGGCGGCACGCACACCCGACACCTGGTCAATGAAGCGGTGCTCGATGCCCTGGGTCCGCATGGTTATGTTGTCAATATATCGCGCGGCACTGTGATTGATACCGAGGCGCTGGCGCGTGCGGTGCGTACAGGTCGGATCGCCGGCGCGGCGTTGGACGTATACGAAGGTGAGCCGAAGTCGCCGCCCGAACTGCTGGGCCTGCCGAACGTAATATTTACACCGCACATCGCCGGCACGTCGCCCGTGGCGGTGCAGAATACGGTGGATCAGTTCCTGCGCAATGTCGCCGGCCATTTTTCGGGTGTCGGGCCCTTCTGTCCCATTCCGGTCGGTGCGGTGCTGTAGCCTAGGCCTTGTGGGCCTGCTGTGTAGTGGCCTCGCTGTCATGAGCTTCGCGGCTTGTGCATCGGTATACGCCGATTCCGGAATGCGGATACCGGCGGCTGACTGTGTTATGGCTTCTTGTGAAGGAAGCAGTTGTGGGCGTGGTCGTTGACCAGACCAGTGGCCTGCATCCAGGCGTAGACAATGACTGGACCCACGAACTTGAAGCCGCGTTGTTTCAGCGCGGCTGAAATTTCCTGCGAGAGAGAGGTCTGGGTAAACGAATCGTGGCCCGATCCCAATATTGGGGCGTTGCCCACCATACCCCAGATGAATTGGGCGAAATCCTCTCCGGTTGCCTTCATGGCCAGGTAGGCGCGCGCATTGCCAATAGTTGCCTGTATCTTGGCGCGAGAGCGCACGATGCCGGCATTGGCAAGGAGGCGTTCAACATCCGCGTCGGTGTAGCGCGCGACGGCTTCCGGCTGGAAATGGTCGAAGGCCTGTCTGAAGGCTTCGCGTTTTTTCAGAATGGTGCTCCACGACAGGCCTGCCTGAAAACCATCCAGCATGAGTTTTTCCCACAATGCGCGGCTGTCGCGCTCGGCGCGTCCCCACTCTTTGTCGTGGTAGCTGCGCATCAGCGGATCGTCACCGGCCCAGGCGCAGCGGATGCGGGTCTGGGCCAGGGAGGTTTTGGGCATGTGTTTGGTCTCCGGATAGCGATGTGTCGATGGATGGCGCGGCTGCTGTTGCCGCAGGGGTCTGCGCGCGCTGTCGCTGGATCGCGAATGGACATTATCGCTGGATCCGCAAAAATCATCAAAAGCGATCCCGCGCTCATTCCAGGGTACACTTTTACTCGAATTATTTTGAAGAGAGGTCAGTATGAAGCGGGTATTTGTCTTTGCCGGGTTGGCACTGGTTGGTGGCGCAGCGATGGCGGCATCGCCGATGCAGGGTATGAAGGACCAGGCAGCACAGCCAATGTCCATGAACCATACGGCGCAGGCCATGACGGCTACCGCGACGGCGGTCTCAGGAACCCTGACCGTGTCCGGGTGCTGGATTCGTTCCTTGCCTGAACCCACTCCATCAGCCGCCTATTTCATCGTGCATAACTCGGGGTCGACTGTCGCCAAACTTGCGTCCGCTGCATCGGACGCTTACGGGTCGGTCATGCTGCACGAAACAACCACGGACGCCGGAATGAGCAAGATGACTATGGTGCACGACATTGCTGTTCCTGCAAAGGGTGTGTTGGAATTCAAGCCGGGCGGCTATCACGCCATGCTTGAGAAGGCTCGCAGGCCAATTGTTGTGGGTACTTCCGTCCCCATGGTGTTTTCGTTCGATTCGGGCGAGAAGGTGCGGGCGTCGTGCGAGGTAAAGCCGGCTACGACGTTGTCGCGGTAGTCGTCGACAGGAACTGCAGCACGCGTTCGTTGAAGGCTCTGGGATTTGCCAGGTTCATGCCATGCGCGGCCAGCGCGATGGTGTCGCGTTGCGCCTGAGCAATGTTTTCGGCCAATGCGCTAATGACGCGTCCATAGCGCGGTGGGCTGTTTGCACCGCCCAGCAGCAGCACCGGGCATTTCAGTTGCCGGGCCCGGGCCGGATCAAACACCAGATCGGTTTCAAGAGACTGCGAAAGCAGGGTAGTGGCGTTGTCGCGCACCATGGTTTTGAACCAGTCCACCATGTGACGCCATGTGCCTTCGCCATTGACGGTGTCGACAAATTCCGACAAGGCCGCCTCGGTGTTTCCCTCTTGTAATTGGCTTACCGTGGTTTGCAGGAAGGAGTGCGCGTCGCTTTGGGAATCGATGCGAAATCCGGGGTCGGCAAGAATAAGCGATGTGACCAGGTCCGGCGCCGCCAGTGCCATTTCAAGCGCGACGTGCGCCCCGCGTGAGTGTCCCAGCACGTGTACGCGGTGGCCGCGCATGTGTCGGGACACGAAGTTGATGATGTCTTCGGTGTGTTGCGCGATACTGAAGCGCGCGTTTTCGACCTGAAAGGCATTTGGCCAGCAGCCGCGCAAGCTTGGCGCCACGACGTGGTACTGCTGGCCCAGCGCGGCAAGCTGCCAGCGCCAGTAGCGGTAATCGCACAGCGAGCCGTGTATCAGCAACTGGATTTCGCCCGCTCCTGTCTGGGTGTAGGCAAGCGGGTAGTCGAGTTCGCTGGCAAAAAATTGAGGCAGATCAAGGGTTGAAGGCATGCTCGGGCGGGCTATTGGCGTACCAGGGTGTCGGCCGGCACGTGCAGGCCGACACCCTCGCGTCCAAAAGAATGGCGGCGGGTGAGGGCGGCCGTGACGTAATCGCGCATTATTGAAGAAGCTTCAGACGGCTTTTGGCGGTTTCTGCCGCCGAGCTCTGGGGATAGTCTTTGACGATTTTCTGCAGGCTGGCCTTGGCTCCTGCCGTGCTGTTCAGTTCGATCTGGCTGGCTGCCACAATGAGCAGTGCGTCGGGCGCTCGAGCATCCTTGGGGCTGGCCTGGATCATGGCCTGCAGGTTCTGTATGGACCCCTTGTAGTCCTTGCTGGCGTACTGACTGCTGCCTTGGTAGAACTTCGCCTCGGTGGCGAGCTGGCTGTTGGGGTAGTCACTGAGGAAGCTGCCGAAGCCGGCGGCGGATTCTTTATATTTGCCGCTGCGGAACAGGCCCATGGCGCTGTTGAACGCTGCTTGTTCCTGCGGGTTTCCCACCTGAGGTGTGTTGCCGCCTGATTGATCTTCGCTGGTCCGCTTGTTGACTTCGATTTCCCAGCGCAATTTTTCCATCTGGCCGCGCATCTCCGTCATTTCGTGCTGCAGTGCCGATAATTGGTCAGCAAGCTGGAAGCGCGCGTTTTGGCTCTGGTCGGTCAATTGCTTGACTTGCTGACGCAGGTCGAGGATAGCGCGGCGCGCTTCGTCGTCGGCAAATGCGCTGGTCGGCGCGCAGGCCAAGGCGGTAATGGAAATGGATGTCGCCAGAAAAACGGCGCGTAGAGATAGAGAGGAGACACGCATAATGGTTCCCGTTTGGAAAAAAAACGCCGCAGCGGGAAAGCCGCCACGGCGCTGTTGCGACTATTGCCGATATTAACGTTGATAAACGATATCTGCACGCCGGTTTTCAGCGTAGTCGGCTTCTGTGGTGCCCGTTGCCTTAGGACGTTCTTTGCCGAAGCTGATGGCTTCAATCTGATTGGCATTGACTCCAAGCAATTCCATCATCTTGGCGACTGCGTCGGAACGACGTTGGCCGAGGGCGAGGTTGTACTCGGCGCTGCCGCGTGCGTCCGTGTTGCCTTCGATATGAATCTTTTGCTGGGCATGCGCGGTGAGATACTTGGAATGCATTTCAACCAGGGGACGATATTGGTCTTTGACAACGTATTGGTTGAAATCAAAGTAGACCGAGCGCTGTTGGGCGAGCGGGCTTTGTGGGTTGAACGGGTCCATGATTTGGCCAGAGCTGGCACCCTCGTTGCCGGATCCGCTACCGGCGTTTTGGTCGAGAGGTACAGAGCTGCAAGCTGCCAACGTGGCAGCCAATGCAGCAATACTTAGGCTTTTTGCAATGCGCGAGCTCATTTAAGTTCCTTTGAGAGTAGAGTCACACTAAAAATTAATTTGTAAATGGTCCCCAGGTAGGTTCGCGCACTTTGCCGTCTGGCGCCGAAAGGGTCTGACGAACCCGTCCGTCGGTTGAAACCACGGCCAAAATGCTGCGACCTCCTTGTACAGAACTATAGAGTATTTGCATGCCATTGGGCGCAAAACTCGGCGACTCGTCGTCGGGCCCAGCGGTTAGCAATTGCTCTCCACCTGTGCCCATGTTTTGCATGGCGATACGAAATGCACCGTCCCTGCGTGTAACGTACGCCAGGTTTTTGGCATCAGGTGATATAGCTGGTGAAACATTGTAACTACCGCTGAACGTTACACGCTGGGCATCACCACTACTGATGCTGGTTCTGTATATTTGCGGAGCACCGCCCCGATCGCTGGTAAAGACTAGCGATCCGCCGTCGGGCGTGTACTTGGGTTCGGTGTCGATAAGGGGGGAACGCATGACGCGACGCAGGCCCGAGCCGTCGGCATTGACCGTATAAATTTGGGAGATGCTGTCGCGTGAAAGCACGATGGCAAGCTGCTGTCCGTTTGGCGACCAGGCTGGCGCGCTGTTGTTACCCTTGAAGTTCGCGAGGGGGAAGCGCTGCCCGGTAGCCAGCGTTTGCACATATACAACCGGCTTGTTGCTTTCGAAACTGACATAGGCTAATTTTTTGCCATCGGGCGACCACGCCGGCGAGATAATAGAGTGTTTCGAACGTAACATTACTTGAGGATTTTGCCCGTCGGCGTCGGCAATCTGTAATTCGTAGGTGTTGCCGCGCTGCAACACATAGGCGATCCGTGTGGAGAATACGCCACGAATACCTGTGATTTTTTCGTAGATACGATCGGCTATCTGGTGCGCCATGCGGCGAAGATCTTTCTCGGTGCCGGTGAATGCCACGCCATCAAGCTGGCTTTTTCGCACGTTGTCGCTTAGGCGGTAGCTGATCGAGTACTGCCCGCCGTTCTGGCTGATTGACGCGTAAGCCAGGTAATCGGCCCCGCGGGTGCGCCAGTCATCGTAAGGAATGGGGGTATCGGCCGTGAGGTTGGCACCGGCGGCACTGATCAGGCGAAATTGCCCCGAGCGTGTCAGGTCGGCACGAATGACCTCGGCAACATACTGGCCCTGCGGGTCGCCAGAGAAGTCGGCAATGGCTATTGGGTATTGCGTGGCACCGACCCCCGACATATCGACACGCAACTGGGCTTTGGCTTGCGGTGCGACAAACAGGATTGCCAGCAGCATGATCAGCCCCGGTAACAAGGCTTTCCAGAAGCCGGCCGGCGTGATTTTTGCGGAAGTGGCGACAATCATATCGGTAATCTCCTATTGTGGATACATTTGGTAGTTCCCTTCGATGGACGTCGGGTACTTGCCGCTAGGTGGCTTCGGGAATGGCGTGCATGCCTTGATTCCGGCTTCGACCGCACGGTCGAAGCCGGGTATTCCGGATGATTGTCGAATTTCCACCGTCGTGACCGAGTGCTTGTTGGGATCCAGTGTAGCTCTGTATTGTACTGTTGGATTCGGTCCGTTACGGGGCGGAATTGGGTAAACAACTTTTGGTTCGACGCATTGACGTACCAGCGCGGCGTACCCGCCGTCGCCGCCTCCGCCGCCTTGCTGGTTGCGATCGGCCGTGCCGCCAGAGATGCCCGCCGCGCCCAACGCCGCGCCGCGCATGGCGGCGCGGATGGCGTCGCGCTTGGCGTTGGCGGCTTTTTCGGCGGCTGCCTTGGCTGCTGCGGCTTCCTTGGCCTTTTTGTCGGCAGCAGCTTTTTGCGCCGCCTTTTCCGCTGCTTCTTTGGCGGCCTGTTCTTCAGCTTTTTGTTCCGCCTTTTGTTCCGCCGCCTTCTTTTCGGCGGCTGCTTTCGCCGCTGCAGCTTTTTCGGCGGCCGCCTTGGCCGCTGCGGCCTTTTCTGCCGCCTTTTCGGCGGCGGCTTTTTCCGCTTCTTTCTTGGCCTCTTCTTTGGCCTTTTGCTCGGCAGCCGCCTTTTCGGCGGCGAGTTTGGCCGCCTTCTCCGCGTCGGCTTTCTGCTTGGCCTGGGCCTTTTGGGCCGCCAATTGTTCGGCCTGCTCCTGTTCCTGCTTCTCACGTTCCTTGCGTGCCTTTTCAAGCGCGATCTCGGGGTCGATCGTCGGCTTGGGTTCGGGCTTGGGTGGCGCAACTGCAGGAGGTGGCGGGGGAGGAGGCGCTACCTTTGGCTGAGGCTCAGGTTGTGGTGTGGGTTGCGGCGCCGGTTGTGGCTTGGGCGGAGGCGTCACGGTGGGCGTTGGTTGGGGTTCGGGCGCGGCAGCCGTTGGCGTTGTGCCATTGGCCCACAGCTCTATCTGAACGGGGTTCGGGCTTTTTGGTGCATTTTCCAGGAACCCGAAAAGCATCAGCAGGAAAATCAGCAGGTGGGCACTCGCCGAATAGATCAGCGCACGACGTTCATCCCGCTGCTCGGGTGTTCGGGTGTGTGGGGCGGTGGGTTGCCTGGTCTGGGAGCGCTTCATGGGTTACTGGCGGATTTTCCTGTGGCGAACTGGACAGAGTTGGCCGGCCTAGTGTTTTTTGCCGGATGTCGTATTGCCCGAGGTTCGGGCTGCCGGCGCTTTCGTGGCGGCCTTTGCTTTGGCGGTGGTGCCAGCCGAACTTGCGTTGCCCGACGCTTCAGTACCGGACTTCTGGTCCACCAGCAGGCCGAGTCGCGTAATGCCATTGCTGCGTAGCTCGTCCATGACCTTCATGACTTCTTCGTAAGGGACGCGCCCGTCAGCGGAGATGACGACGGGCGTGTCTGCCGTAAGGTGTGATTGCACTTCGCTGACCAGGTCCTGATTGTCGATTGTCTTGAATTGTGCGCCAGGCATGCGCACGCGCACGGCGAGGGATTTGTCCTGAGAAATTTGGACTTCGACGGGCGTGGCTGGTACTTCGGCCGCCTGACCAACCGTAGGTAGCTGGATGTTGCCGGGCGTGATCATTGGTGCTGTGACCATGAAAATGACCAGAAGCACCAGCATGACGTCGATGTACGGTACGACGTTGATGTCGTTGTTAAGGCGGCGTTGGCGGCCGCCAGAGCCACGGTTTGAGGGCATTAGCGGACCTGGCGTTGCAAGATGTTAAGGAATTCGTCTATGAAGCTGTCAAAGCGGATGGACACCCGGTCGATCTGATCGGTATAGCGGTTGTAGGCGATGACCGCCGGGATGGCGGCAAACAGTCCGATGGCGGTTGCTATCAGGGCTTCGGCGATGCCTGGGGCGACGGCCGCCAGCGTGGCCTGCTGCATGCCCGACAGGCCGAGGAATGCGTGCATGATCCCCCAGACCGTGCCAAGCAGGCCGATGTAGGGGCTGACCGAGCCGGCCGTTGCCAGGAAGTTCAGGTGCGATTCCAGCCCGTCCATTTCGCGCTGGTAGGTTGCCTGCATGGCGCGGCGTGGGCCGTTCAGCAGCGTGTCGCTTGTGCCGTTGCCACGACGCGCCTTGAGGAATTCGGTCATCCCCGCATCGAAAATGCGCGCCAGTGCGCCGTGCTCGTCGCGACGTGACGCGATTGATTGCTGCAACATGGATAGATCGCCACCTGCCCAGAAGTCGTCTTCGAAGCGGGTGGTCTGTTCGTAGGTGCGCCGGATAGTCTTGCGTTTGCTGAAGATATAGGCCCAGGACAAAACCGAGATGCTTAACAGCACGAGCAACACGAGCTGCACTGGAAAGCTGGCGTGAACTATTAAAGAGAGCAACGATATGTCGCTGGATGCTTGCATGATTAGCTTTGAACCTTTTCCAGGAGAGTTCTGATTTCTTGAGGCAATGCCGCGGGCCGGAACGTAAGTGTGTCCACGCAGCATATTTGGATGGAGCTTTCACACAGCAGTTCCCCGCCAAGCTCGGCCCATTGTTTGAAATCGACGGAGGCGCGCCCCAGGCGTGTGATGCCACTGCGTATTGTAATCAGGTCATCCAGTCTGGCTGGCTTGTAATATTGGATGTCAGCCCCTTTGACTACAAACATGCGATGTTCGCGTTTGGCCAGTTCGGACTGATTCACACCCAGGCGGCGCAACCATTCTGTGCGGCCCCGTTCAAAGAATTTCAGGTAGTTGGCATAAAACACGACGCCTGCCGTGTCGGTGTCTTCGTAATATACGCGGATATCCAGGGAGGAAGGAGAATCGGGCGTTTCGGTTGACATGAGATTCGTTAGACAGTGTGACAAGCCCGGCAACGTCGTCGTCGGGCTCCGGGCACATGATAATCCTTTCTGATTCCGTCAGTCGTGAATCAGCGCCCAGTGTAATTCAGCGCAATGTTTTCAGTTGTTCCAAGACATGGGCCGGCGCGGCGTCGATCGGCACGTTGGCGGACAGACCAGAGCGGCGCTGTTGGACTTCGATGATGCCATCTTTCAGGCCGCGATCGCCTACGGTAATCCGCAGCGGCACGCCGATCAGTTCCCAGTCGGCGAACATAATGCCGGGCCGTGTGTCCCGGTCGTCCAGAATCACGTCGACGCCTTCGGCCTGAAGTTGTGTATAAATTTTTTCGGACGCGTTACGTACGGTTTCGCTCTTGTAAAAGCTCATGGGGCAAATCACGACTTCGAACGGGGCGATGGCTTTGGGCCAGATAATGCCCTTGTTGTCGTGGTTTTGCTCGATGGCGGCAGCCGAGACCCGGCTGATGCCTATGCCGTAGCAGCCCATCTGCATGACCGTGGGCTTGCCGTCGGTTTCGAGATAGGTGGCTTGCAGCGCCTTCGAGTATTTGTCGCCCAGGAAAAACACATGCCCCACCTCGATACCACGCTGGATGGCCAGTTGCCCGCCTTCGGGGTCAGGGTCGCCGGCAACCACGTTGCGCAAATCGGCCACGGTAGGCTCGGGCATGTCGCGACCCCAGTTGGCGCCCGTAAAATGAAAGCCTTCCGCGTTGGCGCCGCAGATGAAATTGCTCATGTTGATGACGGTTGTGTCGGCGATGATGGTAACGGGCTCCAGTGGCTTGATCGGGCCCAGATAGCCAGGGACGCAGCCAAAGGCGCGCGCGATCTCGGCCTCGGTTGCTGGCCGGTACCCATGATCCAGGCCGGGCAGTTTGCCTGCCTTGACTTCGTTGAGTTCGTGGTCGCCGCGCACCAGCAGCATCCACAGGGCGGGTTGTGCAGCGTTGTCGGTGGGCTCGGTCGCCAGTACGATGGACTTGACCGTGTCCGACAAGGGCCGCTGCAGTAACTCGGCGACAGCTTCACATTTTTGCGTGCCCGGTGTGGCGACTTTGGCGAGGTCTTCCGTTGCTGCGCCGCGATTTGGAATGAGGCAAGGGGCTGCAGCCAGTTCGATGTTGGCGGCATATTGCGAGTCGGGGTTGTAGACGATCAGATCTTCGCCTGTGTCGGCAATAACCTGGAACTCGTGGCTGCGTGAACCGCCAATCGAGCCCGTGTCGGCAGCGACGGCGCGAAACTCCAGGCCAAGGCGGGTGAAGATGCGCGTGTAGGCCGCGTGCATGATGTCGTAGCTGGCTTGAGCCGACTCTACGTTACGGTCGAACGAATAGGCGTCCTTCATGGTGAATTCGCGCCCGCGCATCAGGCCGAACCGCGGGCGGCGCTCGTCGCGGAATTTGGTCTGAATATGGTAGAAATTCACGGGGAGCTGGCGCCAGCTGTGGATTTCGTTGCGGACGATGTCGGTGATGACTTCTTCCGACGTAGGTTGCAGCACGAAGTCGCGTTGGTGGCGGTCCTTGATGCGCAACAGTTCGGCGCCATATTTTTCCCAGCGACCAGACTCCATCCATAGCTCCGCAGGCTGCACGACCGGCATCAATAGTTCAATGGCGCCGGCGGCGTCCATTTCTTGCCGGACGATGTTTTCGATCTTGCGCAGCACCCGCAAGCCCAAAGGCATGTAGGTGTATATGCCTCCAGCTATCTTGCGGATCATCCCCGCCCGCGTCATGAGCTGGTGGCTTGCCACCTCGGCTTCGGCAGGAGCTTCTTTGAGGGTGTTGATGTGATACTTTGATGCGCGCATGGTAGGCTTTCCGGACAGGTACGTATAATTGGATGTAATTGTATAAAACTCGTTATAGAGGTGGTGTGGCCATGTTAGATCGCGAAGGCTACCGCCCTAATGTCGGCATTATCCTGGTAAACCACAAAAGCGAGGTTTTTTGGGGTAAGCGCATTCGGGAACACGCTTGGCAATTCCCGCAAGGTGGCATCAAGTTTGGCGAAAGTCCTGTCCA
Organism: Burkholderiaceae bacterium; assembly: GCA_004322135.1. Classification (GTDB taxonomy): domain Bacteria; phylum Pseudomonadota; class Gammaproteobacteria; order Burkholderiales; family Burkholderiaceae_B; genus Eoetvoesia. The sequence goes on from SCSG01000048.1 coordinate 39,783, forward strand.
GGCGATGTACCGTGAACTGCACGAAGAAGTCGGCTTGCTGCCCGAGCACGTGCGCATACTGGGGCGTACTCGCGACTGGTTGCGCTATGACGTGCCCGATGATTTTATTCGGCGCGATTCGCGCGGCTTGTACAAGGGACAAAAGCAAATCTGGTTCCTGTTGAGACTTGTGGGCCGTGATTCGAATGTGTGTCTGCGGGCCACTCATCACCCCGAGTTCGATGCCTGGCGCTGGAATCACTATTGGGTTCCGCTTGATGCGGTCATCGAGTTCAAGCGTGAAGTCTACACCCTGGCGCTCAACGAACTGGCTGCAGTGCTGTTCAAGCGCGGCCAGGATGTCCGGTATCTGCGTCATCGTTCGCAAGGGCAGCGTGGCGGCACATCAAGTGGCAAAGAACAGCCGCCAACGGCCGGAAGCTAACCTTGTCGTCGATCGCGCTGTCCGGCGAAACTGGCTGATGGGACTATTTGCCGGTTAGCCGAGTTATCAGCGCCGAAGTATCCCAGCGGCCGCCTCCCATCTGCTGGACATCGGCGTAAAACTGATCCACCAGCGCCGTGACGGGAACACGCGCCCCGTTGTTCCTGGCCTCGTTTAGCACCAGTCCCAGATCTTTGCGCATCCAGTCCACGGCGAATCCGAAATCGAATTTGCCGTCCACCATGGTGGCCCCGCGATTGTCCATCTGCCAGCTTTGCGCCGCGCCTTTGCCGATGACTTCAAGCACTCGCTTCATATCCAGGCCAGCAGCTGCGCCGAACGCGATGGCCTCGGACAGCCCTTGCATCAGTCCCGCGATGCATGTCTGGTTGACCATTTTGCACAGTTGCCCGCTGCCCGATTCACCCAGCAGCGTTACCGCTTGCGCAAACGCGTGCGCCACGGGTTCCATCGTTGCGAAGTGTTCCGTGTTGCCGCCGCACATGACGGTGAGCTTGCCGTTGACGGCGCCTGCCTGGCCACCCGAAACGGGGGCGTCGACAAAACCGGTCTGCCGAGCTTTTGCAATGGCATGCAGCTCGCGCGCGACCTGGGCCGACGCCGTCGTGTGATCCACGAACAGCGAGCCTGGCACCATGCCCGCCAGTGCACCGTTCTCGCCCAGGACTACGCTGCGCAGATCGTCGTCGTTGCCCACGCAGCTGAATACAATGTGCGCTCCGTGCGCCGCTTGTCGTGGTGTGGCCGCGGATTTTCCGCCGAACTCTTTGATCCATGCCGCGGCTTTACTGGCGGTCCGGTTGTAGACCGTGACGCGATGCCCTGCCGTGCTGAGGTGTCCCGCCATCGGATAGCCCATTACGCCGAGTCCCAGAAATGCGACATCCAGCGCCGGTGTGGGCAAGTATTTTTTTGCGGTGATGGATGGCATTAGGGGGTCTCCTGGGTGGGTTCGTCGGCAGAGTTTCTTCGGCGGGAGCATGCGTGAGTGCTGCCGTCACGCTACCAAATATAGCTGAATGGACCACGGGCTGCTGTCATGGCGGTGGTGGTCGTGTTTTAATAGCACTTTCGTTTCCTGTTCAACTTTTGACTTGCTTCCACTTTCCAGGCGGCAGGCGGATGGTTTACGATAACGCCCATGTTGCAAGATCTTGATATTCTCGCTGCCCGCGTTGGGCAAATAGTGCAGCTTACACGTCAGCTTCAGGCTGACCGCAGTACGCTGCAATCGCGGCTTGCCGGTGTGGAACGGGAACGCGACGAGTTGCGCGAGCAGCTTGCTCGCCAGAAGGACGAACACAAATCCATGTCCGAGCGTCTTGTCGAACACGACAACGAAGTCGACGCCGCGCGTGCTCAGGCCGAAGCCTCGCTTGCTGCTTTGCGTGCCCAGGCCGAGTCCGCCGAAGCGGCATTGCGTGATGAAATAGCGCGTCATCGGGCCGATGGTGAAAAGGCCATTCACAATCTGCAGGCTAGCCAGTCAGAATGCGCCCGTTTGCGCGCTGCGGCGGGGGCGGCCCGCGATCGCCTCAATGCCATACTAGAGCGTCTGCCAGGCGCGCCACAGGAGTAATGCCATGGAACGCGTTGACGTGTCCATTTTGGGGCGGGACTATTCCCTGGCCTGCGATCCTGCCGAGAAGGAAGCGCTGCTCGCTGCTGTGCGCTTTGTCGATCAGAGAATGGTGGGTGTGAAGGGCGCTGGAAAAGTTGCCAGCAACGAGCGCATTGCAGTCATGGCTTCCATTCAGATCGCTTCCGAATTGCTTGCCATGCGTGCGCCTGACGGTCCACTGAGCAACGTGGCGGTGGGCGATTTCAAACGTAAAATCGACGACATGAATAGCCTGCTCGATCAGGTCATGGGGGCCGCCGCTCCCACCAAATAAGCAGATTTAGTAACCCAATATTTGTTGCGCTGTCGTGAAGGTCGGCGTAGCCTAAGCCTTAGTCCCTGCAGTGTTCGTGACATGACCATACATTCCTTGAACCAATGCTATGGCATTCGGGTTGCCGGATTGACAAGTAGGCGTGAACACCTCTTTTGGTGATCCCGAAGCTTGACTGATGGCGACCAACCTTGAACTCCGGTTCCAGGATGCCGGTCTAGACGGCACAGGTGGGGCATTTTTCCAAAAAGCTCGTCGTGGTTTACGACGAGCTTTTTTTCTTACAGGAGAGCGAAATGAATTCCACTTGCGCATATGACGGTGCCCAGTGTTCCATCACTCAAACTGGTGCGGGGATAAGTACGACGACTCTTGCCTATGCAGGTCAAGAAGGCGGGTGCCCCGTTGTTCAGGCTGGTGTCGGTACGGGCAAAATGGGCTTCACACGTGCAAGTATCGGGCGGCTACGGAACTGGGTCGGGCTGGTGTGCCTGGCCGTGATTGCAGCGCCGGCACTTGCGCAGGTGCAACCTGTGTCCGCGGGCGCACCGCAGCGGGAGGCGGAACATGCGTGGCCTCAGGCCACGCTTAGTGCCGAGGCTTCCGCGGTTGTTGCGCAGGACACTGTCAAGATCACTCTGGCGACAGAGCTTACGGATGCTTCACAGGCCAAGGTTTCTGCGGAACTTGGGGCGACATTGAACGAGGTCATGAAACGGGCCAAGGCCGATGCGGCTCCGGGGGTCAAGGTGTACAGCGGCAACTACAGCCTGTATCCAACTACCGACAAGAATGGCAAGATCGCCTCCTGGCGTGGTCGCGCCGAGGTGATTCTGGAATCCAATGATTTCGCGGTGGCCTCGAAGTTGGCCAGCAAGCTGGATGATCGCGCACCCATAGCCAGCCTGGCGTTTTCAGTGTCGCGCGATGCGCGCGCCAAAGCTGAACAGGGTCTCCTGGCGCAGGCCGTCAAATCGTTCCAGTCAAAGGCCCTGGCACTGACACACGCCTTTGACTTTTCGACATACACGTTGCGCAGCGTTGAACTGGGCGGTTTGGGCGTGCAGCCCTATCAACCTGTGCCGCGCATGATGGCCATGGCTGCCGATAAGGTGGCGGTCCCGCTCGAAGGCGGGACTGAGAGAGTCACGGTGTCGGTGCGTGGTTCGATCTTCCTGCAAGGAAAAAAATAAGCACACCGATCACGATCATGGGCAGCGACAATAGCTGACCCATTGAAAGTCCAAAGGTCAAAAGGCCCAGGAAGGCGTCGGGCTCGCGCGTGAATTCCACCAGAAACCTGAATATGCCGTATCCCATGAAAAATACGGCAGTCACCTGACCTCTTGGCCTGGGTTTGCTGGCAAACCACCATAGAATGGCGAACAGGGCGAATCCTTCGAGGCCCATTTCGTACAACTGGGATGGATGCCTTGGTATGTTGCCTGCTTCTGGGAAAATCATGCCCCAGGGTAGTGTCGTGGGGCGACCCCAAAGTTCGCCGTTAATGAAATTTCCGAATCGGCCTGCCGCCAGACCCAGTGGGATAAGTGGAGCGACGAAGTCGCCGATTTCAAGGAGGCGGTGGTTTGTCTTGCGGGCAAACAGCAGTAGCACGACCGTCACGCCGATCAGCCCGCCGTGGAAGGACATGCCGCCCTGCCATAGGTAAAAAATTTCCAGCGGATGGGCAAAATATTGTGAAGGCTGATAGAACAGGACATAGCCTAACCGCCCGCCTATCACGACCCCCAGCACGCTGTAGAAAAGCAGGTCCTCCAGTTGGGGTAGTGTGAGGTCGGTCTTGCCGTGCCGAATGCGCCATCGGCCAAGCACCCATACCAATGCGAACGCCAGAAGATACATAAGACCGTACCAGTGAACGGCTACGGGGCCGATCTGTACGGCCACAGGATCAAACTTTGGATACGGAAGCATAATTTTTTGTATGGGCTGTCTTTATGTTAGTGGTACTGGATAAACCTTTATGTGCCGCGCGGGCTTTCAACGGCCTTGCCACGGCGCAACTACATAATTACACGTCGGCGCGGCTTTGCAACTGCGTGCGCGGAACTGCGCTTTGTGGGCGCGATCACCCGTTGGCGCTTGATGGGGGTTCTGGCCGATAATACGCCATTGTCCTGAATTCTATCTGTGCGGGGTTGTTTTGTTATCCGTTTTCTTCACCACGCGGCATTGTCTCGACTGGCACGCACTGAAGTCCGTATTCATGTTCTCGCTGCTGGCGTCGCTGGCCGGGGTATCGGCGCCTGCCGCCGCTACGCGGGCCCAGGCCCCGGCGCTGTCGCAGGCATTGGCCCCGACACAGGCTGCGGGGGCGCAGGTATCGGCCCAGGCGTACGTCCAGGCCCGGGCACCAGAACAGGCACCAGCACCAGCACAGGCATCGGCATCGGCATCGGCCGCAGGGGCGGCGCAAGAAGCGTTGATTCGGGCGCGGGCACTGGGTCCGGGCCTGGCGAAAGCGAATAACTGCATTGCCTGTCATACCGTCGAACGGCAGCGTGTTGGGCCCGCCTTTAAGGCGATTGCCCAACGATTTGCGGGCAATGAGGCGGCCGTCGATGCCCTGGCATACAGCATTCGCCACGGTGGTGGAGGGCGCTGGGGCCCCATACCGATGCCGGCCCAACCGCAAGTAACCGAGGACTCTGCGCGTACGCTGGCGCAGTGGATCCTGTCGCTTGCAAGCAATACACCAGCCAAATAAATGTTGGCGTCCACTGCTGCGGATGAAGCGGCGGGAGTGCAGCACCAGATTCGTCACACGCGCGGTGGTCAAAGACTTAAACTAGCCACGTATGGGCGTCAGTGTCTGCTAGGGTGCTGCCTGATGGATTCGGCGGCTGGTTGGCACGTGCGAGCAAATCGGCAGTCGTCCTGTAAGCCAGCCGCCGGCAAACTGACCGGACAGGGCACGAGGCGCCAGGTTGGTTGAACATCAAGGTGAAACACAATGGGTACAAGTGCGGAAGTGGCAGTCAAAAATGAGAGCGTGATTCTTGGCGGTGGTTGCTTCTGGTGCACCGAGTCGGTTTTTCTGGCGGTTCGTGGTGTGCAGGAAGTGGTGCCGGGCTATAGCGGGGGCCGTATCGATAACCCCAGCTACGAGCGTGTTTGCCGCGGGGATACCGGGCATGTGGAAGTCGTTCGGGTTACCTTCGATCCCGATGTCGTAAGCCTTGAAACGTTGCTGGAGATATTTTTCGCAACGCACGATCCTGCTTCCCTGAACAGGCAGGGTGCCGATGAAGGCACCCAATATGCGTCGGTTGTTTTCTACGGAAACTCGCGGCAGAAGGAAATCGCAGAGCAGGTCATGGCGCGTGTTGCGCAGTCGCTGGGAAGCAAATTGGTGACGCGTCTGGAACTTGCCCCGCAGTTCTGGCCGGCCGAGGGATACCATCACGACTATTATGCGAAGCACCCACAGCAGGGCTACTGCCAGGTAGTCATTTCGCCGAAAATGGCGAAGCTCCGTAAAAAATTCGCGCCCCTTTTGCAGTCCTGATTAGGCGGTGGTTGTGGTGCACCGCCGGGTAAAACATGCCCGCGGTGCAAAGATGCGTGCTGTCGCTGAAGGGCCGTAGCGGTGGTGCCCCGCCCGGTGAAAATACCTCTATTCAGTGGGCGTTGCCGCCGGCGGCGGCGGGCGAGTTGCACGCGGGGCGCAGGCTTGCTATAGTAGCGGTCTTTCGCCGCGCGGCCTGGGGTTTTCCCTAGCGTTTCGCGGGGCGAAGCCTCCTCGTGGAGCTGGGCCTTTTGGTGGTGTAGAAAGGGGCCCCGCGGCCGGGCCGCAAGGCGCGGGTAAACGGGGGGCAGCAGGGCGAAGCAGGCGGGGTCGCGAGGCGGGGTGGTGCGGGGCGTGGGTGAAGCGGATTGAAGGGCGATCAACTTGACAGCGCGTTTAAATCGGGTCATACTTTCGCTTCTCTACTTTACGCGGGTTGGCAGTTTAAACCCCTTGTTCTTTAACAATTCAACAACCGATAAGTGTGGGCGCTTGGAATGCGCGAGGCCACTCCTTCTCACGAAGGGGATGCCAGAAGCAAATCAGGTGCTCACCAAATTGAAG
>SCSG01000049.1 GCA_004322135.1 Burkholderiaceae bacterium
GTCGGCAGCAGCAACGACAATGCTGCCAGCGAGTCGGCCGCTCACACCACGCCGACTCGCTGGTAGATGTGCTTGATCTCGGTAAAGTCGGCCAGCGCGTCGTAGCCGTGAAGACGTCCTAGGCCGCTGCGCCGATAGCCACCCATTTCCGCTTCCGCATATAGCTTGTTGTGGTCGTTGATCCACACCGTGCCGTCGCGCAGCGCGCGGGCTACCCGCATTGCCCGTGCCCCATCGTTGGTCCAGACGCTGGCAGACAGACCAAACTCAGTGTGGTTGGTGCGCGTCACGGCTTCCTTTTCATCGTCGAAGCGTTCCAGCACGACGAACGGGCCAAAAATTTCCTCCTGGCAAAAGAAAGCCGACGTATCGCGATGTGCCACCAGCGTCGGCGCCATGAAGAATCCTTTTGAAAGTTCTCCCGTCAGTCGCTTGCCCTGCAGGATCACTTCGTCGCAGGTATCCAGCGCTTCGGCGACGCGCGCACTGACGTGGGCCAGCGCCCTATCGTCAATCAGCGGACCCATCGCCACTCCGGAGGCACTTCCCCGGCCAATAGCCATGCCACCGAGCGCCGCCTTCAGCGCAGCCTTCATTTCCTCGTAGCGCGAGCTGTGCACCAGCACACGGCGCGCAGCCGTGCATTGCTGGCCAGAGATGATCATTGCTGCTTGCGCGATCTGCGGGGCCACCTGGTCAATATCGCAATCCTGGAACACCACGCAGCAGGACTTGCCGCCAAGTTCAAGCGACAGCTTTTTCATTGTCTTGGCAGCCGCCGCCATGATGCGTTGGCCGACTTCACTGGAACCCGTAAAGCTCAGGCAGGCGACGTCCGGCGCCGAGACCAGCTCTTGTGCCACTTCATGGCCGGTCTCCATCACCAGGTTCACTACACCGCTTGGCAAGCCCTCTACTTCATGCAGGTCGCGCAAGACTTCATAGGTGATCAAAGTGGTTTGCGGCGCCGGCTTGATGACCGCGGTGCAGCCGGCGGCAAGCGCCGGCGTCAGCGAGCGGATCAACAATCCGGCTGGTACGTTCCACGGCACAATGATGCCGGCCACACCGGCTGGCTCCTTCAGCAGCGTTGAATAGACGCCGGGCTCGGCCTCGAGCACGTGGCCGCGAATATAGCGCGTAAGGCCGGCATAGTAGCGGATTTCCGAGATACTGCCGGCTATCTCGTTGCGCGCCTGGCCAATGACCCGGCCATTTTCAAGCGTGAGCAGCTGTGCCAGATATTCGGCGCGGTGCTCCAGCCGATCTGCCCATTTGAGCATCACATTCTGACGCAGGCGCGGGTCCTGCGACCAATTCGGCTGTTCAAACGCTTCGGTGGCCGCGCTGATCGCCGCACGCGCGTCGGCCACGCCACTGTCGGCGAAATTGCCGATCACCTCCTGATCAGCCGGGTTGATGCTGTTGGCGACCTTGCCGCTGGCGGCTGCGACCCATTCGCCGCCAATAAGATTCTTTGCCTGTATAGCTTCCACAATTGTCTCCAAAAAAATTACATGTCTAGTTGAGGCGTCGAGTACAGCACAACCGCCGAGCAAATATTACGCTTCAAAGGACGCGTCCTTGGTCGCAAGAGGCTTCAATTTCTTTCGCCTCTTTTTCCATATGAACACAATGATCTGTACCGTGACCATCAAAGCCGATGCCCCGATGAACCAGGCACTGATCGGGTGTTCTACAAAAGTCAATATGTCGCCATGCGAAAGTAATAACGCGCGACGAAAATTCTGTTCAATCATCGGGCCGAGCACAAAGCCTAACAGCGCGGTCGCCACCGAAAATTCCAGATAGATCAGCACCGCGCCGATAACGCCCAGGACGAGCACTTCACCGACTTCGAACAGGGAATTGTTGGCGCTGTAACACCCAATAACAATGAAAAGCAACGCCGATGGAAACAGGTATCGGTAAGGGACTTGCAACAACTTGACCCATATTCCGATCAAAGGCATATTCAACACAAGCAGCAATAAGTTGCCCACCCAAAAACTCGCAATCAGGCCCCAGAAAATATCCGGGTGCGAAACGATCAGTTGCGGCCCGGGCTGTATGCCCTGAATCAATAATGCGCCCAGCATCAACGCCATGACTTCATCGCCTGGAATACCCAATGTCATCGTGGGAATGAAATCGACCTGCGTTTTCGAATGCGAAGCAGCCTCGGGCGCAGCTACGCCCTCGATAGCACCATGGCCGAATTTCCTGGGATCCTTGGCAACCTTGTTTTCCAAGGCATAGGCAACGAAGGTCGTAATGGTGGGTCCGGTTCCCGGTAGCGCGCCAAAAAAAAGTCCCACTAAAGTGCCGCGTACCATCGGGAAGAACGAGCGCTTGGCTTCGGCTTTGGTTGGGCGCATATCTCGCAGGCGCATCTTCAACCCGGTGCCCACAGTTTTCATCCGGTTGACGTGCAACAAGAACTCACCCACACCGAACAAACCCATGGCAAGAGCTATCAGGTTGACGCCGTCCTCCAGACCCAATGTGCCGAACGTAAAGCGCATCACGCCCGTGTTGATGTCGGTCCCCACAACCCCAAGCAACAAGCCAAACAAGGTCACGGCTATCCCTTTTATGGGAGAGCCCTTTGACATAGTCGAGCCCGCCAAGAGCCCAAGCAGCATGACCGAAAATAGCTCTGCCGCACCGAACTTGAACGCCACCTCGACCAGTAATGGCGAGAAAAACACCATCACCAAAATTCCCGCCGAAGCGGCAAAGAACGAGGCTACCATTGCGATCCCCAGCGCCGCGCCCCCTCTGCCTTTCACCGTCAGTGGATACCCATCCAGACACGTCACCGCATGGGGCGGATGGACCGGCAAATTCAATAAAATCGCACTGATTGCGCCGCCATACATCGAACCGTAAAAAATCCCGGCCAACATCAAAATGGCGGCTACGGGACTCATGGCATACGTCAACGGCAACAAAATGGACATGGCAGCCATGGCACCCAGTCCAGGCAAGACGCCCATCAGGTTGCCCGCAACAACACCAAAAATGGACCACATCAGATTGTGCAGTTCAAATGCAACGCTGAACCCATACCAGAGACTTGTCAGTGATTGGTCTATCATCACTTAGCCCCAATGCAGTAGCGGAAACTGCAGTTGCAACATCCACCAAAAAATAATGGTGGACACCAGGCACCCGGCCACAGCAAGGACCGCCGCCTCTTTAATGCTGTTTTGCCGATCTCCCAGAGCAGAAATAAAGACAACACCAAACGTTGCAGGCAGCAAACCGCCATAATCCCCCAACAGAATAAACGCCACGATGCCACCGACGATACACAGCCAGCCTCGCCATTCAGCTGGCGGGTCTGGCTCTGCATCAGCGTCAGCGTGTTTGTGCGCCAGACCCTGGATGGCAATCAACACACCCATCAGTACCATCAACGCACCGACGGCGGCAGGGAAGAAGCCCGGGCCCATCTGCCTCAACGTACCAATCCGGTAACTCACGCCGCCCAGGACAGCTCCGAGCCCTATTGCAATGATCAGCACGCCACCGTAATAATCCTTGTTGATGCCGTTTTTACGCAAGTACGTGTCCCTTCTATGCTGGTTGCATTCGTCCGCGAATTCAGTTCCTGACGTCTGTTCTGACGGGCATGCACGTATGACAGTCGCTGTGTGTATCGTACGGATGCATTAACGCAGAAATAGCGCTGAAGTAATGCAACGGCTATCCCTGCGCGTCACCATGCGAGCAGTATGGCATCAAGCGAACCACAATCACTGGAGCTTGATCTTTTCATCCTTGATGATCTTCGCGTAGCGCGCCGACTCCTTGCGCATTAATTCAGCAAGTTGTTCGGGAGTGTCAGCCACGACGTTCATGCCCATGCCGGTGATCTTTTTTTCGACCGCAGGCGTATGCAGGATCGCAATAACTTCAGCAGACAACTTTTTGACGACCGGCGCAGGTGTCCCGCTTGGCGCCATCAAGGCATAGATCGACACCGCCTCGAATCCAGTCAGGCCCTGGCCCTGTTCCTGCAACGTTGGCACGTTTGGCAGTAGCGGCGAGCGCTTGTCGCTACCGATGCCGATGGCATGCAGCTTACCCGCCTTGATGAGTGGGGCCACTGCTGACACCTGAGTAAACAGCGCGGTGATGTGCCCACCCAGAATGGCCGTCGTGGCATCAGCGGTTCCGTTGTAAGGAACATGCAGCATGTCAATGCCCGTTGCCCGTTTGAACATTTCACCTGCAAGGTGCGGCTGTGTGCCTATGCCCGATGAACCGTAGGTGAGCTTCCCCGGGTTGGCTTTCGCGTAGGCAGCAAGCTCCTTCACGTTATGCGCCGGTATGCTGTCGTTGACGACCAGCATATTGTCAATGCTCACCATAAGCGTGAGTGGCGTGAAGTTCTTGAATGGGTCGTAGTGCAGGTTGGGATAAAGATGCTGATTGATCACCAGGTTCGCCGTTGGTGCTACCACCAAGGTGTAGCCGTCGGGACGGGAACGAGCCACGTAATCCATGGCGATGTTGCCGCCGGCACCCGGTTTGGTTTCGACGATGACGGATTGATGCCAGCGTTTGCTCAGTTCCGCCGCCACGATGCGTGCGACAATGTCTCCAGGTCCGCCAGCCGCATAGGGGTAGACAATACGAATCTGTCTGGATGGATAATTTGACGCCGCATCCGTTGCGGGTTGGGCCAGCGCCGTGGATAGCGTGGCCATCGAGAGGAACAAAAGCAAAACGAAACGTGACAGGGCGCTCATGGTTGTCTCCATTATGTTGTTTTGTGATGGCTACCAGTGGTAGGTCAATGCGCTCCACTGCGTAATGCAGTGATCGTTGTGCGCGGCGTAATTGCTTCCTGACTGACACGCAGTTCCAACAACGCCGGACCATTATGGTTGCGCGCGCGCTCGAACGCGGCGGCGAAATCGGCCGTTTTTTCGACAAGTTCACCTGATGCACCATATGCCTTTGCCAGCGCGACAAAATCTGGATTACGCAAATTGGTGGCATAAACCCGGCCTGGATAATTGCGCTCCTGGTGCATGCGAATGCTGCCGTACATGCCGTTGTTGACGACGACCACCACAATATTCAGGTTGTACTGCACCGCCGTAGCCAGTTCCTGGCCATCCATCAGAAAGCATCCGTCGCCAGAAAAGCAGACCACCGTGCGTTCCGGGTAGACCAGTTTGGCGGCAATTGACGCCGGTACGTCGTACCCCATCGTGCCGCTGGCCGGCGCAAGCTGCGTGCGATGGCCACGGTACTGATAGAAGCGCTGTACCCAAATGGCGTAGTTGCCCGCGCCATTGACCACAATAGAGTCGGCCGGCAACGTCTGCCGCAGGTATTGCATGATCGCGCCCAGATCGGTTGGGCCCGGCATCGGCGTGGGCTTCAGGTTGTTCAGATAATCAGCCCTGGCACTGGCTGTCCACTCGTGCCACGGAACATCTGCCACCGGCTTCCACGTGCTTACCGCCTTTGCAAATTCTTCCATGCCGGAAAGAATCATCAAAGCAGCGGAATATACAGACCCCAGTTCGCCCGCATCACGGTGCACGTGAACCAGGCGCTGCCGCGGTTTAGGTACATTAAGCAACGTGTAGTGGTTGGTAGCGGTTTCAGTAAGACGGGTCCCTACCGCGATGATCAAATCAGCGGTGGAAATACGCGTGGCCAGTTTTGGGTCCATGCCCAGCCCGGCTTCGCCAACGTAGTTCGAATGACAGTTGTCAAACAGATCCTGACGCCGGAACACGCACGACACGGGCAAATCGAAGGCTTCGGCGAAGCGCGCCATGTCATCGCCTGCCTGACGCGACCACGCGCCTCCACCCAATATCACCAATGGCTGCTGCGCCTGCGCGAGCATGGCGCGCATGGATTCCATTGCGTCAGGTGCCGGTTGCATCTGAAGACGCTGGTAGCGTGGAATGTCGTCCACCACCACCCGCTCAACCAGCATGTCTTCGGGCACGGCCAACACAACGGGGCCCGGGCGGCCCGAAGTGGCGACATGAAACGCGCGGCTGACAAACTCGGGGATGCGACGCGGGTCATCAATTTGCTCGACCCATTTCGCGATATGGCCGTACATATGCCGGTAGTCAATTTCCTGCCATGTCTCACGGCCGGAATTGCCGCGTGCGACCTGGCCGACAAACACGATTAGCGGTGTGGCATCTTGTCTGGCCGTGTGGATGCCGATAGCTGCATTACAACCACCCGGACCGCGTGTGACAAAGCAGATGCCGGGTTCGCCAGTCAACTTGGCGTGGGCCTCTGCCATGTAGACTGCGCCCGCCTCATGGCGGCAAACGATCAATCGGATCGCATCTTTCTCGGTATAGAGCGCATCAATCACATCGAGAAAGCTTTCACCAGGAACGCAATATGCCGTATCAATGCCATGAATTCGGAGGGCATCAACGAGTACTTGCCCTCCACTACGTGATGAATCGCCTTGTTTCATCGCCCTCCCTTCAGGGTTGCTGGGCCAGTCAAGACAGACCTGAAGTAACGAAAGCTTTTGTATCTGATGTCTAAGATTGATCGGTGCCTGGCTCGTGGCGATAAACACGTAATGCACACGTTTTAAGCGAAAAACCGACAGCTTCGGAACTTTAAATCTTTACGTAGACGGGCTTTATCATGGTGCAACAGGTGGATTGTATATAGTATACAACCCTGATTTATTGGCTGTAAACAACCAATGTGGCGGCACGCTTGCAGCGCCACCGCCCTGGCGTTCTGCGCTATGGCGTTGCTCGCCAAGCATCAGTAACAGGACTCGATTGAACATAATGCAGTCAATGCACGCTCGGCCTTCTTCTCTCGAGTTGCAAGCATTCCACCACGTACGCCGCGAATGCCAGCAAGCTGTGATCGGAGAAACGCCTTCCCACCAATTGCAGCCCCACAGGCAGATTTTCGGCCGTGAAGCCAACCGGAATAGTCACCGCGGGGTGGCCCGTCATATTGAACGGGTACGTGAACGGGAACCACTCGTGAAAATCCTTGAGACCCACGCCGTCAATCTGTTCGGGACGGTCGCGTCCAATATCAAAGGCCGTCACGGACAGCGTTGGCGTCATGATGACATCATGCGAAGCAAACACGCGCTCCACTTCGTTGTAAGTATTAAGACGAGACTGGAACGCCTGCCTGACGTCGTCGACCGACAGTGCCTGCCCGCGGCGTACATACGCCACGACAGCAGGGTCCATCTTTGACTCCCAGGCGTCCAGTTTGTCGCCAATTTCAATCAACCGCTTGACGGGAACGAGTGTCGTATAGGCTTCAATGGCCGGACTCAGATCGATGGCGCATTCCACGATTCCGCAGGCATTCGCCAAGCGCTTCAGGGCATCTTGCACCACACTTAGCACATCTGCGCTGACGCGGCCAAATCCCAAGGTGCTGCTCCACGCAACTCGTATCGTGCGTTCCTGCACTTGCACGTCGCCTTCATGAATCCTGGGCAACGACAAAGGATCCCGTGAATCGGGGCCCTCGAGCACACGCAGGGCCATATCCAGATCGCTCACATCACGCGCCAGCATCCCGACAGTGAACATATGGTCCCACGGAAACCAATTGGGCGCGAACGGCACCCTGCCGCCACTTGGCTTCAGGGCAGCGACACCACATAGCGCAGCAGGAATCCGTACAGATCCTGCCTGGTCGTTGCCAATTGCCAGCGGCCCAAGCCCCGCTGCAACCGCTGCGGCAGCGCCACCGCTGGACCCGCCCACGACCTTCCCCGGATTCCAGGGATTTCGCGTAACCCCGAGCAGAGGCGAATCTACCACCCCTTTGGTCGCAAATTCCGGCAAAGTCGTCTTGCCAAAAATGATGGCACCGGCCTTACGCAGGCGAGCCACGCAAACGGCATCCTGGTCGGGGACATTGTCCGCGAAAACGGCTGAACCATAGGTCGTCCGCATCCCTGCCGTCTCGATATTGTCTTTTATCGAAACCGGCACACCCAATAAAGGGGTGGCAGTCCAGTCTGCCTTGCCATGCGCGACAGCGAAATCCACGGCTGAGGCCTCCTCAACCGCTTTCTCCGCCGCCAAAGCACAGAACGCATTCAGTTCGCTCGTTTGAACACGCCGCAACAGCCGTTCCATATAACTTCGTGCAGAGATACGGCCATCTGCTATTTTTTCGGCCAGAACATGCATTGGCAGGTAGAAATCGTCTTCTTCCGCTGTGCTCATGGGGTTACCGTGCTAACAAGGATAGGGCAGGTATGACGCATCAATCAGTTTGCTCACGTCAACTCGTGTCTTTAAATCACCAACCTTAACCATGGCGTCAATGCCATTTTGCAATGCCTTGGCGGATGGACACCCCTTGAGATCCCGATAGTAGTCCTTGCCTTTTACACCGTAGACCAGTCCAAGCACGTTGGTCGGCGTCCCCGTGATTCGGGACATGATGGCAATCGCTTCGGTCCGGTTTTCTGGCTTTGCCAGCCATTGCAACCCGGCCACCCAATCCGCAAGAAACGACTTCACCGCCTTCGGGTGTTCCTTCAGAAAGTTATTGCGCGCCACGACCGCGATTGCGGCAGTTTCGCCAGTCGCTTCAGCCGTCGTAAACAGGATCTTTGCCTTTCCGCTTGCCTGTTCCATTGCCTCGAACGGCTGAACGAAAGTACCCAACGCAACGCGACCGGAATTCAAGGCCGCCTGCTGAGTAGCGTATCCGCTTTCCACAAACTGCACATCTTTACGCGGGTCGAGCTTATGGTTCACCAACCATGCACGCAAGACAATGTCGGATGCACTGCCCAGCTGATTGGTCCCGATGACTTTTCCTTTTAGATCGGCAGGGCCGGAGATCCCACTATTCTTCAACACCATATAGGCATTCGCGCCATAGCCAGGATGCGCGTCCACGAACTGCGCCACAACAACAGAAAAGCCACCTTTGATCGCATGTTTGGCTTGGCCCAGGGCAATCGTACTGAACCCAAGCGTTCCAATATCGATCTGGTCAGCGGCAAGCAGGCTCAATGTTTGCGGCGTACCTTTACTCGCCGTCAGAATGCTTAGTGTGTAATCCTTGTCATAGCCCTTCAGGATTCCTTTCTTTTGCAATTCCGGACTGAAGATCGCTGCCTCCATCTCGTTGGGCGGCGTTGCACCACCCGTCGAAAATCGAATATGCACCGGACTGGCACCGGCAGCACTTGCAGCGCCTGCAGTCGGCAATCCTCCGACGCCCAGCACGGCAGCTGCAGCAACGGCCAGTACCTTCCATCTGCGTGATAGCTTGACCCGCGGTGTCTCGACCCTGCTGCTTACCGGCCGCAGCAGGTGGTTCCACGCGCGCCAGAACTCTGTACTGCCTGATTGTATGTTTAACATTTTGTCCAGCCTCCTCTAGTGAATGACTAGAAACGTCCTATTGCACCCCACTCGTCCATGGTGCGAACCGTTTCAACGCGAACAACAGCAACTGGTCCAGCAAATATCCAAAAATAAGTATCATGATGAGCGTTGCATACTCGGCCGTGCTATCCAGAAAGCGGTATGACTCGGTCAGCTGAGCGCCCAACCCCCCACCGCCGGCAATCATCTCCGACAAAATCGTGATGATCACGGCCAGGGGAACCGCCACGCGAGTCCCTGCAAATATGTAGCTTAGGGAAGCCGGAAATATGACCTTTTGCAGAAGGTCCTTTGGGTTGCTTCCCAGCGATTGCGCCGACCACAACAATTTCTCGTCCACGGACACGGCACCGGAATAGGCCGACAGCGCTACCGGAAAAAAGCACGTCACCGCCGTCAACAATATCTTTGACCAGCTTCCAATACCGAACCAGATGAGAAACGCCGGCAGCAGCATGATCGTAGGAGTCGGCAACCCGATCGCGATGATGGGTTCAAAAAACCAGCGCAACGCGCGCAGTCGTGCCATCAGTAGGCCAACAAGCGTCCCGGATACCAGCGCCAGCACCAGACCCGCCGCTGCACGCAACGCCGTGACGCCCAGATCATTCAGCAGATCGCCGGCAAGTATCATGTCGAAGAATTTGAGTACCGTCGAGCTGAACGGCGGCAGCAACACGGCGGAGACGTCTGAATAGCGCGCTACAAGTTCCCAGACGATCGCCAGTGCGATGATCGGGTACAGACCCAAGAGGCCTCGATTCAAGGACCGCACCCCCTTCAGGCACTTGCTGCGCGGCACGACCGAGGTCGCCAGTTCGCTCACCATGTCACTGCCACCTCAGGAGGTACCGCATACCATAAGCGGCGACCTGGTCAATGATATAAATCACGACCACCGTCACAATGATGCAGCCCCACATCTTGTCGTAATTTCCATTTTGTCCCAAGTTATACGTGTACTGGCCTACACCCACGAAAGAACCAACCATTTCAGCGCTAATAACAATCACCATGGAAAACGCCAAAGCAATCCGGAACGCGGGAACAATGAAAGGTAGTATGGCCGGCACCGTCACCGTGAAAAAAATATGGTATTTTCCCGCCCCGAATGACTGGGCGGAACGGGTGTACTGCAACGGCAAATTGCGAATGCCTTCGTATGTACTCACGATTATCGGGACCACGGCACCGAGTACCGCAACCGTGATGTCTGCGGCATTGCCGACACCCATCCAAATAAACAATATCGGAATGAGTGCAGATTTTGGCAGGCTGTATGTCATGGTGACGATAGGCCCGATGGTTCTTCGTATGGCCGGTACGTACGACATACCGAGTCCAATGAAAATGCCCACGCCAATTGCAATGAACAGCCCTGCCAATGCCCTGAGAAGAGACACCCCCAACTGAAAGAGTAAGCCTCCATGGTTGATCAGGCCCCAGGCAGCAACGACACAATCAGAGAAAGTCGGCAACAAACCTTCTGCCCTTACGGGCGTGTAGGCCAATATCTGCCAGACGGCCGCCACGATTAGCAGCGGGAGATACCGATTCAGCGACAAGACAAGACGAACGCCTGCCCTCATTGCCCACCTCCACGCTTGCACTCACGCCCGTGCCACGAACGAGCCAGCGCCGACCGCACTGGAGGCGTGGCGCGCCGCATTACCGTACGCCCCCCGGCTTGGCCATGCGCGCTTCTTCGTGCACAAGCTGACGAACCTGAGTCTGAAGCTCAATGAAACGACGCGTGCTCATGATCTCGTCCCTGGTGCCTTCGCGGGGTATGTCGATCAACACATCGTGTTTGGTCCGGCTGGGCCGCGCCGACATAACCACCACCCGCCGTGAAAGGTAGACGGCTTCTGTCACATCGTGCGTAACCATAATGATGGTTTGACCAGTCGCACGCCATATTTCAAGAAGCTGATCCTGCATGTCTTCGCGTGTCAGAGCATCCAGAGCGCCATACGGCTCGTCCAGCAGCAGTAAATCCGGCCGACACGCCAGCGTACGAGCAATCGCCACACGCTGCTTCATGCCACCAGACAATTGACGCGGATAGTGTTGCTCGAACCCCGCCAGGCCAACCGCGTCGATGGCCTTTCTCGCCGTTTCGGTACGCGTCGTGGCCGACATCTCGGGCCTTAACTGAAGGCCGTAAAGTATATTCCCCAAGACAGTACGCCATGGGAACAGAGCGTACTCCTGGAAGACAATCCCGCGCTCAACGCCAGGTCCCTGAACCGCCTTGCCATCAAACGTGATGCTGCCTGCATCCGGCTTCACAAAGCCCGCGATCATGTAGAGGAGCGTGCTCTTCCCGCAGCCGCTAGGCCCGATCAGAGACACGAATTCCCCAGCCTTCACATGCAGGGAGGCGTCACCAATAGCGGATACCGATTGCCCTTCGCCCCGGAATGTCTTGGACACACCCTGCACAACCAGTTTGCTGGCCGCTACGGCCAAGTGGTCGGGCGCCGCACGCGAAGAATCGTCCCGGCCGACTGTTGTACTTTCAGGATTTCGCACGATTTCCAATATCTCGCTCCTGCGCCCACTGCAGCCCAACTGAAGCCGACTGCCACATTGCTCCCGGCCACTGGCGATACATGTGTACCAACACCCTCAAATATTAAGGGCGAGGTGAACCGACTTCATCTGCGAATAACTCAGCACCTCTTCCTTTGACTCTTCCTTCCCGATGCCAGAGCTCTTGTAGCCGCCAAACGGCAGCCCGTTAAAGTGGCTTGACGCGTCGTTGATCCATATGTACCCGGCATGCAGCTGCTGCGCAAAGCGATGGGCCCGTACGACGTCTCGCGTCCAGATGGAGCCAGTAAGCCCATATTGGACCGAATTAGCCAGGCTTATGACGTCGGACTCGTCGCTCCATTCGAAGGTGGACAATACCGGCCCAAATACCTCTTCGAAGGCAATCGCGCTGGTGCGCGGCACATTGACGAAGACGGTAGGTTCGATATACAGGCCCTTGGTCGGCACACCTGCCGGGCGCCCGCCGCCAGTGGCGACTTCGGCACCCGCTTCGCGAGTTTTCTCTATGTAGCGCTGCGTCTTTTCAAATTGCGCGAGGTTCGCCATGGTCCCCATTTGCGTCTGCGCATGCAGAGGATGGCCAATGCGGATTTCTTCGATCACCTTCACAACTTCGGCCATCAGCTCGCGGGCAATATCCTTATGAACGATCAACCGGCTTGTGGAACTGCATGACTGACTTTGCCAGCCAATGAAATTCATTCCTTTGACAACACCGCGCGCAGCGGCCTTCACATCGACGTCATTGCAGACAATGATGGCGTTCTTACCACCCAGTTCAAGAGAGACATCCTTGACGGCAACATCTGCCGCTTCACGCTGGATCGCTCTTCCGGTCGGCTCGCTCCCAATAAATCCAATGCGCCGGATCTCCGGATGCCGGACGATGGATCGCGGAAGGTCTGCCCCTTTGCCCACGAGCACGCTGACAAGGCCTTCAGGCATAACTTCGCTGGCAAGTTCGCCTATCCGAAGTGCAGACAATGAACTGAAGTCGGAGGGCTTGAGTATCACCGCATTGCCCGCGACCAGTGGTGCGCCCAGTTTTTGAATGGCGAACATGAGGGGATGGTTGAACGCGACGATACGCGCCACCACACCGAACGGCTCCCGAATCGTGTAATGCAGGTGAGTTGTCATGTCGTTGTACACCTCGCCCGACAAAACGCCTGCAGAATCCGCCATAAATTCCAGCGAGTCGGCACCAACCTCCACATCACCCAGCATGGGCGTATAGGCGTTACCCACATCGATGGCGTCGAGTGCAGCCAATTCTTCTTTATGGGCTCGAAGAACACTTGCCAGCTCGCGCAAGTATCTCCCACGCACCCTCGGCGCCTGCTGATTCCACTTATCGATGGCACGCTTGCCCACTTCAACAGCGGCGGCTACGTCGTCGGCGCCACCGTCGGGTAGCTCGCATACGTTATCCTCGATAACCGGACTGTAATTCTTAAACGTTTTCCCGCTACGTGGCGCGACCCGTTTACCGCCAACAATCAACCGCCAATCGCGATTCGCCAACTCAACACCACGGGCTTCATTCATGACATCAGTGACCATTTCCGCTTCCTCGACATTAATGACAAAAACCAACGAAAGATAATGGTGCTATGACCTAGTTCAGCAAGGGCCGCATGGCCACAGTTGTCTGCTATCGTGCTTCGCGGCTGATTGCAATTCGAGGCGGCCTGGATTCGGGATTTACGATGACATCCAGCACTGCGGCGGACCCCGATGCCATAGCGTCTGCAAACGCCTTCGAAAAGCTTCCCGGCTTATCGATGCGATACCCGCGTATTCCATGCAGTTCAGCCAACTTCGCAAAATCCGGGTTTCCATGATCCACGCCAAAGGGCTTGCCATACAGCTCAAGCCTTTTACGTTGCGAACCCAGCCTGAAGTTATTGAACACGACCACGATCGCGGGCAGACGCTCGCGTGCCATCGTCTCCAGATCTCCAATCTGGTGCATCAACTCACCGTCGCCGACGCAAGCCACGATCGTTTGACCGGGACGTACCAGGCGTGCACCCATCGCATAGCCCAGGGCACATCCCATAACGCCCAGCCGGGACGACACCAGATGCGCCCCCCTACCGGAAACCGGCACCGCATAGCCATAAAAGCCATGATCGCCAGGCCCATGCGTGAGGATTGCGTCCTTTGGCAGCAAACGCATCAGGTCCGATACGACTTCAACGGGTGCAATCTTGCCATTTGCCGACGTCTCAGAGGAGAGCCAGCCATCAAGCCACTTCTTCTGGCGTCTTCGGAGCGAATCCACCCATTTCTCGCGCAAGGACGACTTCTCGGCGGAATACGGTGCCAGCTGTGCAAGCAGGGCTTCTGCAAAAGACAATGCGTCCGCAACCACCTCCACCTCGACCGGTCCTTCCTGCGCCAACGACTCCGGCGCGATGTCGGCCTGAATAATGCGTGCGTGTTCTGACACGAGCGTGCCACGCGCGGTTTGCAGGTCAGAAAGACGCGATCCGATGGCAAGCAATACATCCGCTTCCTGCAGAACATCATTTGCCGGCTCGTAACCCAGGATGCCTGACGGGCCGAACGCCAGGCGATGATGCTCGCCAATGACGCCACGTGAAGTCGCCGTATTTACGACCGGCGCGTGCAGTGCATCGGCCAGGCGTTCAAGCACAACCGAAGCATTCCCGTAAGTGGCACCGCCGCCCACCAAAAGGCACACACGGTCTGCGCCATTCAGGATTTGCACCACCCTGCTCACCAATTCCGGATCCGGCAGCACACGATGAACGACAATATCAGCCTCATGCTTCGAGAAATCGGGGCCGTCGTAATCTGCTGTCGACACGTCGATCGGTATATCGACCTGGCACACCCCCGGTCGCCCACTTACTGCGGCCCGCAATGCGTGACGTACAGCCGCTACCGCGCGATCAGGACGCTCCACGCGTGTCTGCCACTTGACGAAACTGCGCATTGGCTGAAGCACGTCCGAAGTCTGCCACCAGCCCTTTTCCATGGCCTGGCGCTCTTGCGTGGCGCTCAATACCAGCATGGGTACGGAATCCAGAGCAGCGGAAGCAATCCCCGTGCTCGCTGCGAGCGCGCCTGATGCCCCGTGTGTAAGCAGGCAACCAGGCCTATGTTCAAGTCGGGTGACGGCATCCATCATGGCAGCGGCCACCTGCTCATGCCGCACAGGAATAAAGCGCATATTCTCGCGTGCCGCTATTTCGACAACATAAGGCGCGCTGGTGGATCCGACCATGCCGGCAAACAATCTTACGTTCGCGGAATCCAGATAATTGACGACAGATTCATAAACTCGCACGATAGCTCACTCTTATCAAAAGATAATTTCGGGCCGTTCTGCGGCGGTGCCCACCATTGGGCACCGCCATTCGCAGCGAAGTCTCTACACACTGGCGTAGAAACGCACGAATCAAACATTCAAACCGTTCTAAGTTGCATGTATAAACTAGCTGAATCAATCATGTATAACAGTGAGCTAATACACATAATTTGCACATTGGGAATATCCCTGAGCATGGGCGCTCGATCGAGGCAGCCGCCATAATCGAAGGTAGACCGCGAAATTGAAACAGCGGTTCAGGTCGAAGCCCGAGAGGAGGCATACGGGGCTGTGGCCAGGAAGCTCCGCGCTCTCAGCACAGAATTCGAGGAGCCGGTGCGCATGGAGATAGCGCACAGGTTAAAGACGCCGAGCAGCGCGGCGGCGCACAGCCTCAAATTTTTGGCAATATTTCCCGCAAGATAGGGATATCCCCCATGGGCAGGGTTTCTACGCGAGTTCAATATCCCTACTAACAAAATCAGCTAATTTAGATTCATAACTTTGAACGCATCTGCGGCTGACGGACGAATGAAGGCGGCATCGCCGCCCATCTTCTTAATGGGAGCTTTTCGGTCATTAAATGCTAGAAACTCTAAAAGAACCGCCAAAGAATGTTCACGCAACGCACAGCCTGCCACCCACGCTAACTATCCCCGAGTTACTGGTTGATGGCAGTGATGGCCAATTCAGACTGCTGATAGATAACCTGGTGTCCTTGTCGATTTTCCTGCACGACATACGGGAACTATTCGGAGAAAGTATCGGCCTTGGCGATTCCGAGTACTTGATCGTAACCACCATATATTACCTGGGCCAGCACCAGGAAGTGAATATCAACGACGTTGCCAGACGGCTCGGGTACAGCGGGTCGTATATCACCAAGGCAGTAGGAAAGCTGGAAAACGGCGGCTACGTCACGAAAAAAACTTCATCAAAAGATCGTCGAAAGGTTGTCGTCGAACTCACCAGTAAGGCATTGGAAATGCTGCGGTCACTGAAAGCCCTGCAGCAACCTACGAACAATCTGATGCTTCAGAATTTTTCGAAAGATGAATTCGACAGCCTGACCGAACTGTGTTCAAAACTGTCGCACAACAGCAAAAAGGCTCTGGCATTGTGCACGCATCTGTCAAACATGCGGGCCATCACAAACGCTGGCGCCCGGACGTAGCGCGACTCGAAGCTCGGTTCGGCAACGACTCTCGAAAACAGGCTTGACCAAAGTCGGCAAATTGCGTGTCGCAATCCAAGTCTATCCAGCCGCGCCTAGGCGAGCCGAGGCCAGATAGAAATGCTCCGTTTCGGAGTGCAGACGAACACACAAACTACTTTCAAGGTAATCCAACTTTTCGTCCGCACAGCTGTTCTAAAAAAATCGTCAGACGTTAAACGGGAAGAATGGGCTACGATCCGCGCCATTGCTTGCTGTACTGGCTGGCATGGTCATTTTGTACCCGCTTTCATACCCGCTTTTGAAAATCTGTCATACCACCGCCAGCCGTTCCACCGTATCGGGGAACTTCTCGACCAGGCGGATCAGCAAGGCGGCCTGAGCGTTGGGCTTGGCGCGGCCCTGCTCCCAGTTTTCCAGGGTGCGGGGGTTGGTGCGCAGGTAGCGAGCGAACACCGGGCGCGACAGGTGCAGGCGCTCGCGCAGGGCCAGCAACTCGTCGGCGGTCACGTCCGGCGCCGGGTGAATTTCCACCTCGTGCGTGCGCAGCGTCTGCTTGCCAACGCGCGCATTCGTCAGGGCATCGAAGCCCTCGACAATCTCTGCAAACAGGTTCCGCTTTTTCATCGCCTCGCCTCCAGTTCCGCTTTCAACATGCCCTTGAGCGCCTTCTTCTCGTCGGGGTTCAAGTCGGTCATTTCGTCCTTGTCGTACAGGGTGAACAACCAAAATTGCGAGCCGCCATCCCACCAGTAGTAGATCACCCGCAAGCCGCCTCGCTTGCCTTTGCCTCGGCGCGGGTCGCCATGCCGCAACTTGCGCAGGCCGCCCGTACCTTCGATTACATCCCCGGCTTCGGGATTCTTCATCATGGCCTCTTGCAGACCACGGAAACCCTCGTCGTCCAGGTAGTCGCCTCGGTAGCGGGTGAAGGCGGGGCTCGACGAAGACGGCTTTCATTTCTCAAATTATACGCAAGTTGCGGATACATGCAAGGGGCTTGCAGCACCGGACAGGAGGGCGTAAAGTGTCCCCAGCGGCGCCAGCCCAAGCTCTGGACGGCTTGAAACAGGCAAGGCAGTACCCCTCACGCAGTACCTTTCGCCATGAATCATCCGGGTATCCGGCTGCTCGTGAGCGACAAAACGCCCAGCGCCACGGACAGCGATATTGGAGCCCAACATGGCTACTTTCGTTTCCCCCGCCGCCTACGCGGCATCCCAGACCCTGGCCGCTCAAGGGCTGCCGGTCAAGCGTTCCCACATCTCCGAAGTGATCGCAGCCCTGCTGGGCTACCGTTCCTACGCGGCCTTGATGGTCGAAGAGGCGGACGCCGCCAAGGTTCTGCACCTGGACGATGCCGAAATTATCGTGCTCACTCAGGCGCTGGGCTTGGAGCGGGCCGCCAGCCTTGGCCTGCAAGGCCCGCCGACCATTGCAGCTTGTGTGGCCGCACTGAAAGCAACCGCCAGCAATGACGACACGCAGGTGTTCGACGGCTTGGTAGAGTTTTACGACCTCCACGCCCGGCAAGAGTTGGTCGAGGCTATCGCCTTCGATGATGCCGTTGCTGGCGTGATGGCCGGGAGCAACGCCACCTACCCCGGCGATCCCGAAATCGACGATGAGTGCCCGCCCACGCTGGATTTGTGGGGTGCCGTTGATGATTGGCGCATAGAGGCCGACGGCAAGATGGTGGGCGAGTATGACCCTGAAGGTGATCGCATGTTCAACGGCGACACGCTGCATTGCCTCGGCTGGCTGCACTACCTGAAGGCCGGGCGAGCGGGTTTGGTGTTCTCGGAGAGCGGCGCCGGCGCGACATCGGACGATAGCTGGCGCGACGATGAGGACTACGGTGATCTGAGCGTTCCACCAGACACGCCCGACCACTTCTAACTTGGTGGAGACGAGCCCCCCCCTTGCCTTCCTTCTTGGCTACAGCGCAGCCAGGAACGGGAACTCTGCGTAGGCCATGCTCACGATCTCGTCGAAGGTCTGTTGGTCTTCGGTCGTGTGGGTTGCCAGGGTCAGGTAGTAATTCTGGCCCTGGTGCTGAGCGAATACGATCCACTCACCCGTTAGCCTGCCCAGGCCCCCACGTTCTTCTAAGGCGCCATGCGATACGGCATGGGCTAATTCCTCAACCATCTCTCGAGTGACTGTCGGCGAACGCGCTGGGTCGAAGACACTTCGGACAGTCTCTTCAAGCCGTTTGCCCTGCATGTGCGTAGCAATGTTATGGCCAACGAACCGGGCTGAGAAGAAATGCTTGTGCCATAACCCTTTCAACGGTGGCCGGGTGAAAAGAGTGGCTGGCTTGGTGCGCATGTCTAGGTGAGGCAATTCTTCCAGAGCCTTCAATTCTTCAACAATGAATTCAGGCTCAACCCCCTGCCATTGGTAGAACGCCAGCTTGAGCATGAACAGCATGGAGTAGCGGCCCGATGCGATGTCATCCAGGCCAAGGAACGCTGCGAACTGCGCCAGCTTTTCTTCCGCCGCGCGAAATACCCTGCCATCATCCATGTTGATGCCATAGGTGCCCATGATGCTCTCGGCCCGTGATCAGGCCGACTTTTTCAACACGTCGCGGTTGATCTCGAACCCCTCGCGCACCACCTGGCCGCAGCAATCTCAATGGGACGGCACAGCGTCCACCACATCAAGCGGAATGCGCAGGCCGTCTCGAACTTAACCCCGTGGCCGTCAAAGTCGCGCAGCAGTTGCCCGACCTCTTCAGGCGTGAGAGGGCGCTTGTGCTGGGTCTTGTTGGCTGGGAGCGCCTTGCTCACGGGATAGGTCGGGTCTGTTTCGGCGCGAAGAGTGGACACCGCCAGCTCGAACACGCCGGACATGGTGCGCTTGGCCTCCGCCGCCACGCTCGGCCCGCTCTTCTTAGCAGCCGCCTTCAGCACGTCGAGGATATGCGCCGGCGTGATCTGCTTGACGGGCAGCATGCCGATTTTCGGAAAGACCACACGGGCCAACATGTCGAGCCGACGCTTCTTGGTGATCGGCTCCCACGTCTTGAGCGCCACCCACTCGCGCGCCACGGCCTCGAAGGTGTTGGCACTGTCCTGCTCGCGCTTCACGCGCTCCAGTTGGCGATTATGGGCGGGGTTGATGCCCTGCTTGACCAGTGCGCGCGCCTTGAATGAACGTGGATGAACAGTACGTTCCACTTAGACGTTGAACAGAAAATTCATCACATCCCCGTCCTGGACCACGTATTCCTTGCCTTCGGCGCGCATCTTGCCGGCCTCCTTGGCGCCGTGCTCGCCTTTGCAGGCGACGAAGTCTTCGTATGAAATGGTCTGAGCCCGTATGAAGCCGCGCTCGAAATCCGTGTGGATGACGCCGGCCGCCTTGGGGCCGGTATCGCCGATGTGAATAGTCCAGGCGCGGACTTCCTTGGGGCCGACGGTGAAATAGGTTTGCAGGCCCAACAAGGTGTAGGCAGCGCGAATTACGCGGTTAAGGCCCGGTTCTGTCATGCCCATGTCGGCCAGGAAGGCATTTCTGTCTTCGGCATCCAGCTCGCCGATTTCGGCCTCCACCGCCGCGCACACTGCCACGACGGGCGCATTCTCGGCCTGTGCGTATTCTTGCACTGCTTCAAGATGGGGGTTGGCGGAAAAGCCATCTTCCTTGACGTTGGCCACGTACATGCAGCGCTTGGCAGTAATGAAGCAGTATTGCCGGATCAGGGCCAGTTCTTCGGCGTCCAGCGGCAGCGAACGAATGGTACGAACTTCGTTCAATGCGGCCACAACTTTTTCAAGCACTGCCACAAGCTTGATGCCTTCCTTGTCTCCCGCACGAGCCGTTTTCTGATTACGCAACAACGCCTTCTCGGCCGTGGCCAGATCGGCCAGCGCCAACTCCGTGTTGATAACGTCAATATCCGAAATCGGATCGATGCGCCCCGCCACGTGAATGACGTTCGAATCTTCAAAGCAGCGCACGACATGCACGATTGCGTCTGTTTCGCGAATATTGGCCAGAAACTGATTGCCCAGCCCCTCGCCCTTGGACGCGCCAGCGACCAGACCCGCGATGTCAACGAACTCGACCACGGCGGGTACGACACGTTCCGGCTTGGCAATTTCGGCCAGCGCGGCCAGGCGATCATCGGGCACCTCTACCACGCCGACGTTCGGCTCGATGGTGCAGAACGGGTAATTCGCCGCCTCGATACCAGCCTTGGTCAGCGCATTGAAAAGGGTGGATTTGCCAACGTTGGGTAAACCAACAATGCCACATTGCAGAGCCATGAATATCCTGTAAATTCAACTAAAGCCATGAAGGATGCGTCGGGCAAGGCTGTACGGCCGTATGACGGCCAGATGGCACGTTGCCCAAATCATCCGTGGAAGACAGCATTTTACCGTGTGCGGGCACCCCATTGGCCCGGCGGCCCTCAGGTCGCCAGCAGATGTGGCACCGTATGCAGCACAACCCACACGATAAGCAGCGGGCCCGTATTGAAGAGCCCATGCAGCAACATCGAAGCACCGATGCCGCGCTTTACCCGCTGCCAGCCCAACACCAGTCCCGTCAGCCACTGAGGCAGCACAAGCAGCGGCATCAGCCAATACGGCGTGTGATTCAGCGAGAAGTTGTGTAAATGAACTGCTGCAAAAAGCAGGCAAGACGCGTGGAAAACCCAGGGGAACAACGCCAGGTAGACTCGGCGACGTGACCAGGGCAAAAGCCCGCCGTCCATGCGTGAAGACCGTAGCTCCACCCATCGGCACCACACAACCACCACCGCAAGCAGCATGGCCGTTGGCCAGGTCGGTCCAGTGACCATGATCACCGCTGCGGCCGGCACCACCCACACGGCCTGACCCAGACGCCGCAAACCGTAGCGGAACACCAGTTCTTCGACAATGGGCGCCCACACGATGGCCTGCAGCCAGGGAATATTGAACAGGCTCATGTGGTGCTGAGCACCCCCCGCACCCGCCGCGATAAACGCAATGGGCCCAAGAAACACTATATTGATGACCCACAGAAACGCCGCCCACTGCCACAGCCGACGCAAGGGTAACTGCACGAGCCAGTCCGCCTCCCAGCTGCCACGACCGGTACGGCGGCCAGGCAGGCGCGGCGCCAGACGCGGCCGCCTCAGGAACCGTATGAATTCCCCGAATTCATCGCGAAACCGGGCCGCGGCCAGGCCAGCGTCAGACACTATTGCCTTCGTGCAGTTGCTGCTTGGCGGTTTCGTAATCCCCTTGCAGCAAAAGAGGCAACGCCGCACGGCAGCGATCGATAACGCCTTCGATAGCCTTGAGCTCATCGCGCCGCGGCGGGCTCAACACAAAATCCACCACCTGCTGGGCCAGACCCAGCGAACGTGGATGCCCGATGCCCACACGCATGCGCCAGAAATCGGGACTGCCAAACGCAGCCTGAATATCGCGCAAACCATTGTGCCCGGCATGCCCACCACCCTGCTTGATCTTGACCTGTCCCGGCGGCAGGTCAAGCTCGTCATGCAGCACCAATACCTCTTCGGGGGCCAGCTTGTAAAAGCGCAATAGCGCACCCGCGGCCTGGCCCGAGCGGTTCATGAATGTCATCGGCTTGGCCAGCACGACCACAGCGCCATCGAAGCGACCCTTGGCCACACAGGCGGAAAAGCCCTTCTCAAGAGAAAAGCTGGCCTTGAAATCGTCGGCCAAGTGGTCCGCCAGCCAAAACCCCGCATTGTGACGCGTGGCTTCGTACTCTGGGCCGGGATTGCCAAGCCCGATAATCAGGCGAATGGAAGGCTTCATGGGCAGCTTTGCTAAAAACGCGTAGCCCGGATCCACGGAATGATTCCGACGTCAGGCACGCAGAGATTCTAAAACAAAGCCCCCCAAGAGCGATGTCAGCGGGGGGCTTGCGCGCCCTTTTGCGACCGACTCCGGCCGCGAAAGGGTGCAGTGAGGCACGACGCCTTATTCGGCTGCAGGCGCGTCGGGTGCCGGCGGCGTTGCGGCATCACCAGCCGGTTTTGCCACATCCTCTTCTTCGTCCGCGGCAGACTTGATTGGTGCCGAAGCCAGGGCCGGATTGCCGTCGCCACCGCGTGCGACAAAGGTCACGCCCTTGGGCAGGGTCGTATCGGACAGGTGGAACGTTGCACCGGCTTCCAGGGTGCCCAGGTCAACCACGATGGAAGCGGGCAAATCGCCCGGCAAGCAGGAAATTTCGAGCTCGGTGACCAGATGGCTGATGACGGTCTTGCCTACCTTGACGGCCGGCGAGTCATTGCCATTGATGAAGTGCAAAGGCACGCGCGTGGTAAGAGCCTGCGTTGCATCGACACGCTGGAAATCAAGGTGAAGCACCAATTGCTTGTAGGGATGCCACTGAACCGAACGCAACAGGACCTGTTCAGCCTTGCCTTCGAGATCCATGCTGAGGATGGACGCGTGAAACTCTTCCTTGCGCAACGCATGGTAGATTTCGTTGTGATCAAGTTCGATATTCAGTGGCTGTGCCTTGCCGCCATAGACAATGGCAGGGACACGGCCAGCGTGGCGCAGGCGGCGGCTCGCACTCGTACCCTGTACGCTACGCAAAGTGGCATTAAATTTCATGGAAAACTCCAAAACATAGGGCGTTCAAGCCCAGTTGAAAATCGCAACGCCAGATGGCGTCGCGGTGTATCGTTGCCTGCCGCGACCAGCAGGCAACGGAATTACATTCAATCAACAAACAACGAACTGACCGATTCCGCGTTGGAAATACGCAGCATGGTTTCGCCCAACAGCGAAGCACACGACAGCTGGCGAATCTTTCCGCAGGCGCGCGCTTCTTCGGACAACGGAATGGTGTCGGTCACCACCAGTTCGTTGAGCTCGGATTCAACAACCCTGGCCACCGCACCACCCGAAAGCACCGCGTGGGTGCAATACGCATACACACCTGTCGCACCACGAACCTTCAAGGCCTGAGCTGCCTTGCACAACGTGCCGGCCGTATCGACCATGTCGTCCATGATGACGCAGGTACGCCCATCGATTTCGCCAATGATGTTCATGACCTCTGACACATTTGCTCGTGGACGACGCTTGTCGATGATGGCCAGATCGGCTTCAAGCTGCTTGGCCAGCGCACGTGCGCGCACCACACCGCCAATATCGGGCGACACCACGACGACGTTCTGGTAGTTGCGGCGCCAGATATCACCCAGCAGCACCGGACTGGCGTAGACGTTATCGACAGGAATATCGAAAAACCCCTGGATCTGATCGGCGTGCAGGTCCATGGTCATGACGCGGTCAACACCTGCCACCTGCAGCATATTGGCCACGACCTTGGCCGAAATGGCTACGCGCGCCGAACGCGGGCGGCGGTCCTGGCGCGCATAGCCGAAGTACGGCATGGCAGCGGTAATGCGCCCTGCAGAAGCGCGACGCAACGCATCGACCATGACCATGACTTCCATGAGGTTGTCATTGGTCGGCGCGCAAGTGGGCTGCAGGACAAAGACGTCTTTTCCGCGAACATTTTCATTGATTTCAACCATGACCTCGCCGTCGGAAAAACGACCTACTGTCATTTTCCCCAACGACATGTCCAGATGATTGACGACATCGACCGCCAGGCGTGGGTTGGCAGTGCCGGTAAAAATCATGAATCTGTCGTTGGTCATGGTGGAAATATAGGTTCCAAAGCGTTAAACAACAAAGCTGTTGACCAGCGCCCCTGTTTGAGGCGACTCAACAGCCTGTTTAACCGCAAGCCTGCGACAGGCCAGGGATGCTGGCTGGGGAAGAAGGATTCGAACCTTCGCATGCTGGAATCAAAATCCAGTGCCTTAACCAGCTTGGCGATTCCCCAATTAACTGTGCTGCCAGTGCCGAAGCGGATGATCGACAAGACCCGGGCAAGCCCAGGCATTCTTGATCACCGCTTTACCACCGCTGCCGCTTTCGCAGCGTATTTTACCGAGAATTTCCCGCTGGCAACCAGCGGCTTGTTCCAGGCTTGCGAATTCAGTAAAAAGGCAGGCGCCCGACCCTGTCATCCTGGACGGCACACCGTGCTCAAGCAGCCACTCGGAAGCGCTGCGAACAACAGGATATTTGCCAAAAACAACCGGCTCCAGATCGTTGTGACCAAAGCCCAGAAGGCGGCCTTGCGAGCTCCCCAACGGCAAGCCGGCCCGCGCCTGCTGCCAGTCAGCAAAGACCGACATTTTGATGCACACTGAATTTCTTGTCAAATCAGGGGCCGAGAAAACTGCTGCCGTGGCAACCTCCTGACAAGGCTGCACAATAAGATAAGCGCACTCCGGCACGGTTACCGGACTTAGGATTTCGCCCACACCTTCAGCGAACGCCGGCTGCCCAAAGACAAAAACCGGCACATCCGCCCCCAGCGGCAAGGCCAGCCGCATAAGATCCTGGCGCGACAGCCGCGTGTCCCAAAGGCGATTCAGCGCGACGAGCGTGCTGGCCGCATCGCTGGACCCCCCGCCCAGCCCGGCTCCAACGGGTATGCTCTTGACATAGTGAATCTGTACCCCCTGTTGCACGCCCGTTGCCCGCTGCAGCGCCCTGGCGGCACGCACGACCAGATCTTCATCGGGCGGCAGACCATAATGGGTACCGTCACGAACAATGTGTCCGTCCGCACGCAAGTCGAAATTCAACGTGTCGTATAAGCCGACAAAGCGGAACACCGATTGCAATAAATGGTAACCGTCAGGGCGGCGGCCCACGACGTGCAAAAAAAGATTGAGCTTGGCGGGCGCCAGAACATCGTACAGTGACACGTGCCCCCTCCGGGTTAGTCGCCGTCTATGACCAGGCGGACACTGATATCGCGATCCGCTTCGTCGCGCTCAAGCTTCAGAAGGCGCGGACCAAGACTGTCGTAGCGCGACAGCGCCACCCGCCAGCCCGCCTGGTCGAACGTCTCGACATTTCCAGCAGCATCTTTGTGCAGCCCACTGACAGGCTCCTGGCCGGTTTGGCCACGCAACCAGTCGCGCAGTCCGGAAACAGGGACCGGGCTGCCAAGAACCTGAGCCACGAGGGCGCTGGGGCTGGCGGCTCGCTCGACCTCACCGTTACTTCGTGTCATGACGGACAAACCGGGCAGTACCTGAACGCGCGCCAGGGTGCTGCCCAGCGGGTTGGCCAGATCAAGGATGAGTTCGCTGCCAGTATCGTGCCACGCAAATCCGCCCTGTACGGCATCCTGCCGGCTATCGTGATAGTTGACGCTGACGGCAAAACGACCGGTGCGGTCGAATGCCGCCTCATTACCAGGCCCGATGATCTTGTGTGGTGTTGCGCACGCGGCAAGAAGCAGGGACAACGCACCCGCCACCAACCAGACACGCCAGCGTTCGCCCCAGCCAGCCATCACGGCAGCTTTACCTTGAAACGCTGAAGCGTTTTCAGCAGCGTCTCGTTGGTGGCATCCTTGCTGATGCCATCCTGCCAGATCTTCCTGGCTCTGTCGTGCCGGCCTAGTTTCCACAGCACCTCACCCAAATGCGCCGACACTTCGGCGATAGGCATGGCGTTATAAGAACGCTGCAAATAGTCCAGCGCCGTCTGCAGATCATCCACCCGATAAAAGTACCAGCCGATGCTGTCCAGGATGAAGGGGCTGTTGGGCTGCAAATCGAGAGCTTTTTCAAGCAGGTCATGGGCTTCGTCAAGGCGCACGTTCTGATCAGCCAGCGTATAGCCCAGCGCGTTATAGGCGTCCGCATTGCCCGGATCAAGATCGATGACGCGCTTCATCATCTTTTCGAAGTCGTCGAATTTGCCCTGCCGTTCGTACAGCATGCCAAGATCGAACTTGATTTCGGCTGTGTTGGGCAGCGCCTTGTCGGCCTTGACCAATACCTCGGTCGCCAGGTCAGTACGCCCCGCCTCGCGGTAAATGGCCGACAACGTCAGGGCCTTGACTGCCTGTTCATGGCGGCTTTGGGCCCGAAGCGCCTCAATAGTCTTGCGGGCCTGTGGAATATTGCCAAGGCGACCTTGCAGCACGGCCTGATGAATGCGGGCCTGAAAAACCAGCCCCGGGTCGTCAATGAGCCCCAGTTGGCGAATTGCCTCGTCCAATTTTTCCTGTTTTTCCGCGATCTTGACCAGCATCAGGCGTGCGTCCGACGTGTCGGCCATGGCATTGCTGGCCCGGTCATCAACCGACTGGCGGCGCTGCGTCTGTACGGAAATATATTCATTCAGCAGCGATTTGGCCTTCTCGTAGCGCGCTGCCTGATAATTGATCTCGGCCTCGGTATAAAGCAGGTCGAAATCTTCGGGGGAGGCCCGGACCATGCCCTGTACCAGTGCCAGCGCACCGTCGTAGTCCTTGCGATCCACGAGCCGGCTGGCAAGCAGCAACTGCAGCCTGCGTGCCTGCGGATGCTTATCGATGAAATCGTAGGCAGACTGAATGGCCTGACCCGGATCATCTTTGAGGCCGTACTCCAGAAGCCGCTGCGCGGCAGGCTCGGAATTGGGATCCATGGCCAGGACTTGGCGCGCCTCGTCGAGCGCCCGGGTCACATCGCCCGCGGCCCAGGCCGCGTCAGAAAGCGCCAGATGGGCTGCCGGCTCGGTGCGGACGGATTGGTCCAGCGCCTGATCCAGGATCTCAAGCGCCACGGTCTTGTCGTTGAGCTTGCTGACGATGGCAAGGGCCTGGGCGATGGCGGCACTTTTATCGGTTGCCTTGGCAATGCGCTCGCGTAGCGTCAGGGCCATGCCGGTCGTCTGTCCGTTCGAGGCGGCAAGGGCCAGCGAACTGGCCACGGCTTCAGGGTCGCCGGGGGAAAGAAAAGCCCACTCTTGAGCCGCCTGCTGCGCGCGGCGCATGTTATGGTCGGCGATGGATAACTGAAACGCCCTTTTTGCCAGACGCGGGTCGGACGTATCTTTGGCCAGGTCCAGATAGCTTTGGCTGGCCAGGCCGTAGTCGCTGCGCTGGGCCGCAATTTCGGCGGCCAGAATCCGGTACAGCAGCTCGCCAGTCAGGTTTACGATGGGGGGTTCGCCGGCTCGCAGACGAATCTGTTCAACAGGTTGGCCAGGATCGGACGCCGGAGCAGCAAGAACAGCCACAGGAAACTGCAGGCAGATACTAGACAAGACTGCCAAAAATACAGAATTTGAAGGTTTCATTCATCAGGACCGTTACCGCGGCGCCCGGACAGCGCAACATGGCAAAATAACACAAAGTTCTTTTAGGATCTTAGCACCCCAACATGCCCGAATTGCCAGAAGTCGAAACCACTCGTCGCGGAATTGCGACGATTATGCCCGGACATGTGCTCAAACAGCTCATTGTGCACGAATCGCGCCTGCGATGGCCCATTCCAGCCAACCTGCCCGCCCAGGTTGAGGGGCAAACCGTGCAAAGCTGTGAACGGCGGGGGAAATACCTGCTGATCAACTTCCCGAACGGAACGATGATTATCCATTTGGGCATGTCCGGATCATTGCGGCGTGCCAGCCCCGGCGAAGAGCGGCGCAAGCACGACCACGTGGAATGGCTGTTCGACGATTCCCGGTTTCTGTTGCACGACCCACGCCGCTTTGGCGCCGTGCTATGGCATCCGGCCACGGACGGCCCCGTCCTGAAACACCCGCTATTGGCCTCGCTTGGGCTCGAGCCCTTCGATCCCCTTTTTACCCCAGCCTGGCTGCACCAGCAACTGGCTGGCAAAACGGCGTCGATAAAGCAGGTTCTCCTGGCAGGCCGGATGGTGGTGGGCGTGGGCAACATCTATGCGTCCGAGTCGCTGTTTCGCGCGCGCATCTACCCCAGGACCCATGCGGGAAAACTTTCGCTCAAACGCTGCGAACTATTGACCGACGCCATTCGGGGAACACTAAACGATGCACTGGAATCTGGGGGCACCACACTACGCGACTACGTAAACGCCAACGGTCAGGCCGGCGCGTACTTCGAAATCCATGCCGACGTCTACGACAGGGAAAAGCAGGCCTGCCACGTTTGTGGAACCCCAATACGCAAGATCGTCCAGGGCCAGCGCGCTACCTATTACTGCCCCACGTGCCAGCGCCGATAGCAACGCGTACCGCTAAACCACGCCCCGCCTGCAAAGTTTGACACGCCGCATGGCGAAGGCGCTAGAATCACTTAGTCGAATTGGCCGAGCGGGACGCCAGAACCTTGCCTGGATTCATGATGTCGTTTGGATCCAGCGCGGCCTTGATACGCCGCATCAAGTCCATTTCGACCGGGTCTTTGTAACGCGGCAGCGCATCGCGCTTGAGCTGGCCCACCCCGTGTTCGGCGCTGATCGACCCCTCAAACGCATGCACGCTTTCATGCACAAGCTCGTAGACGTCGTACTGTTTACTTAACAACTGCTCTTCAGAGTAGCTGCCACGGGCCACGTTGTAATGCAGGTTGCCGTCGCCAAGGTGGCCGAAGGTAATGTGCTGGATCCCCGGAAAATGGGCCTGCAGCGATGCATCGGTTTTCTCGACAAACTCGGCCATGCGGGAAACAGGAATCGAGACGTCGTGCTTGATGCTTTTGCCAAGTGTTTTCTCGGCCAGTGGAATACTTTCACGTAAATGCCAAAGCGCCTTGCTTTGTGCAATATTTTCCGCAATGACGGCATCCACCACCAGCCCGTCTTCTATTGCACCTCCTACAACCGTTTCAAAGCGGGCACGGGCGTGTTCTTCACTTTCACTATCGGATAGCTCGAGCAGGGCATACCACGGCAACCGCGCGGACTCGCCTTCGAAAGGAATGCGCTGCTGCGGATAGCACTGCACCACGGCATTCAGGCAGTCGCCCGCAATCAATTCAAACCCCGTAAGCAGCGAGCCAAAGCCCTTTCGTGCCGAGGACAACAGTGAAACCGCGTCAGTGATGGAGCGCAGCCCCGCAAGCGCCGTGCACTGCGCCACCGGCAGCGGGTAAAGCTTGACCGTCG
Organism: Burkholderiaceae bacterium; assembly: GCA_004322135.1. Classification (GTDB taxonomy): domain Bacteria; phylum Pseudomonadota; class Gammaproteobacteria; order Burkholderiales; family Burkholderiaceae_B; genus Eoetvoesia. The sequence goes on from SCSG01000049.1 coordinate 29,430, forward strand.
CGGCGGTAATAATGCCTAGCGTACCTTCACTGCCTATGAAGAGGTCGCGCAGGTCGTAGCCGGTATTGTCCTTGCGCAGGCCGCGCAAGCCGTGCAGAATTTTGCCTTCGGCTGTGACGACTTCAATCCCAAGGACCAGCTCGCGCGTATTGCCGTAGCGCAATACCTGAGTGCCGCCCGCGTTGGTGGCCAGGTTGCCGCCGATGGTGCAACTGCCCTCGGCCGCCAGGCTCAATGGAAACAGACGATCCGCATCACGCGCCGCCTGCTGCACCATTTGCAAGATACAGCCGGCCTCGACCACCATGGTGTCGTTGTCGGTATCGATGCCACGCACACGGTTCAGGCGCCCAAGCGAAACCACCAGCGCCGTACCGCTGGAATCGGGTGTCGCCCCCCCACACAGACCGGTATTTCCGCCCTGTGGCACGACCGGCACCTTATTGGCGACACACCACTTGACGACATCCGCCACTTCCTGGACCGAACCGGGCCGAACCACGGCAATCGCCGTGCCGCTATAACGGCCACGCCAGTCAACCAAACTGGACTCGGCGTCCTTGCCAGTCAATACATAGGGCTGGCCCAACATCTGTACCAGTTCATCCAGAAGCTTCATCGTCATACCTTTTCAATGCCATCGACACGTGATGGCTTTCCTTCCACGACTTTTGCGAGGTGGCGACATTCATTTTAGCCGGCCTTTACGCGAAGCATGAAACATGCGCCAGGGCCTGCTCGAAGGCCGAAGCCACCCCGTTGGCGATGCAGGATTCAACGACGCCTATACAATAAGCGAAGCCAGAGCGCGCCAGTCGAACACACCGCGAACACACGTGCAGTGCAACGCGCCGCCACGCGCTCCTACGCTCCAGGCCAAATTTCTGAAGGATGTAACGTGACCCTGTCCAACCCGCTACCCGACGCGGTTTTCAAAGCGTATGACATACGTGGAACCGTACCCGAACAACTGAATCCCGAGTTTGCCCACCGACTGGGACTCGCGCTGGCACAACGCGCGCGCACAGAGGGCATCACTGCGCTGGTCGTCGGATACGACGGGCGGCTGAGCAGCCCAGACCTGGCACAGGCGCTGCAAGACGGGATCATGGCCGGCGGCATCAACACCATCGACATCGGCATGGTGCCGACTCCACTGGTTTATTTCGCGACTCACGTAAAGAAAACCGGCTCGGGCATTGCCATTACCGGCAGCCACAACCCGCCCCAATACAATGGCTTCAAAATGATGATGGGCGGAAAAACACTATTTGGCGCGGGCGTGCAGGCGTTGAAAGACGTCATGCGCACGGTTTCCGCACCCGCGGGAACAACGCGCGGCACACGCACGCGTGTTGACGTGATCAACGACTATATCCAACGCATCGTCTCCGATGTGAAGTTGGCACGCCCGCTCAGGATTGCCATCGACTGCGGCAACGGCGTAGGCGGAACCGTTGCCCCACAGCTGTTCGAGACCATGGGATGCCAGGTCACCCAGCTTTTCTGCGATGTGGATGGTCAATTTCCCAACCACCATCCCGACCCCGCCGACCCCCACAACCTGCAGGACCTCATCCGCTGCGTCACGACCGGCGACTACGACCTGGGGCTGGCGTTCGACGGCGACGCCGACCGCCTGGGGGTCGTGACCAAATCCGGGCAGATCATCTGGCCGGATCGCCAACTAATTCTCTACGCGCGCGACGTATTGCGGCGTGTGCCCGGTGGCACCGTCATTTTCGACGTTAAATGCAGCCGCCACGTGGCGCGGTCCGTTTCCAAAGCGGGCGGCAAGCCGCTTATGTGGAAAACCGGACATTCCATGATTAAAACCAAACTTGCCGAAACCGGAGCCGCGCTGGCGGGCGAGATGAGCGGCCATACGTTCTTCAACGAACGCTGGTACGGCTTCGACGATGGTTTATACACCGGAGCGCGGCTGCTTGAAATCCTGTCGCGCAGCGACGACCCCTCGGCCGAGCTCGAGGCCCTGCCACAAGGCGTTTCCACCCCGGAAATCAAACTGGAAATGCAGGAAGGCGAGCCACACGCGCTGATCAAGCGGCTACAGGAAGAAGGCAAATTCCCATCGGCGGAAAGCCTCATCACGATTGACGGCGTGCGGGCCGAGTATCACGACGGGTTCGGACTGGCGCGGGCGTCGAACACCACACCCGTCGTCGTCCTGCGATTTGAAGGCGATACCCCCGAGGCGCTGGCACGCATACAACGCGAGTTCCACTCGGCGCTGAATGACCTGGCCCCACAGGCCAAACTGCCATTCTAATAGCGCCGGCTACGCGTGCCCGGTACCCCGCCCCGAGGACAAAGTTTCGTACAGTTCCAGATGCCGGCGCACAACCAGCCGGACATCGAACTCGCGCTCGGCCAAGTTGCGCCCGGCGGCGCCCATCCCCTGGCGCCGCGGCGCGTCTTCAGCCAACTGCCGAACGGCAAGTGCCAGAGCCGACGAATCCTGCGCCGGCACCAGCACACCAGTAACGCCAGGCTCAATGGCATCGCGGCAGCCCGGAACGTCCGTCGTCACCACGGCCCGACCGCAAGCGGCCGCTTCGATCAGCGATTTGGGCAAGCCCTCGCGATAAGAAGGCAGGACAACCACGTGTGAACGCTGATACAGTGCCGCAACGTCGGCCTGCTCGCCCAGACACTCCACCGCCCCTTCACGCTCCCACACGGCCACGTCTTCCTGAGTGACGCTGGCCGGATTGCCCGGATCGGGGCTACCCGCCAATACCCAGCGTACCCCGCCACCCAGCGCCGCCGATTCTTTGGCGGCTGCGGCAAATTCCCGCACACCCTTGTCACGCAACAGTCGCGAGGCCATGACGGCGACGGGCTCGCCTGCGGGCTCGGGCACAACGCTGAATTGCTGCAGATCGACACCCGAGCCGCGTATCATCACCACCTGTTCCGGACGCACGACACGCTCCATCGCCAGCAAATCACGATCATTCCCGTTCTGGAAAATCACCCGGCTATTCGCATGGCCCAACGCAAGGCGATACAGCGTGACGGTCACCCAGCGCAAGAGGTCAAAGCCCGCCTTGCGCCGCGTGAAAATAAAGCCCAGCCCCGACACGGCCGCCACGTAGGCCGGCACGCCAGCCAGCCTTGCCGCAATGCCGCCATACAACACCGGCTTGATGGTGACCGCGTGGACCACGTCCGGTCGCAGACGACGGTACAAGCGCCACAAGGCAAACAGGCTGCGCAATTCCTGCCGCGGATTCTTGCCACTACGCGTCATGGGAATGACATGATGCACGAAGCCATGCTCTTGTATGACTCGCACCGCTGCGCCATCCATCGTGGCAACATGCACGGCATAGCCGGCCTGCGCGGCGCCCAGCGCAATCGGAAGCCGATGCGACAGAAAGAACGCGGGATTGTTTACAACGAACAACAGGATTTTCTTGCCGGCACCACCATGACCTTGCTCATTCGCAAAAAGCGCGCCCTGCACCGGGACCGGCGCTTGCGTCGCATCTTGCGGCGTTCGAGACGCTGCCTGCGTGGTTACCATCACGCTTTCGCGCCCTGCGAACTCGCGGGCCAGCCTGCGCCACACGGCATCGTAGGCCTTTACCATGGCCGGCAAATCGTACAACCGGCTTATGCGTTCGCGCCCTCGCCGCAACCGGGCCTCCAGGTTGGACGTACCCAATTCGGCCAGCGCTTCGTCCATGGCGCGCGCCAACGCTTCAGCGTTCTGCGGTGGGGCCACCCAGCCCTCATCCCCCACGATCAGCGCCGCGTCGCCAACGTCCGTGACCACGCACGCAACGCCGGTCGCCATGGCCTCGGCCACAACGTTCGGAAAGCCCTCGGCACAACTGGACAATACATGGACATCCAGCGCGTTCATGACGTCCGGCACGTCATCACGCATTCCCAGCAAAACGACCTTGTCACGCACACCGAACCTATCCACCAACGCCATAAGCCCGTGATTTTCCGCCGTCATGCCAAAGCCAACCAGCACGCAGCGCATATCGGCATGCCGCGCCGTACAGCGCGCAAAAGCGTCCAGCAGATTGGCGTGGTCTTTCAGCGGGTTCCAGCGTGCCACGCTGCCAATCACCCGCGTCGTCGGCGACACCCCCCACTGATCGCGCCATCGCTCCCTTGCCGCCGGGCTGGGCTGCCAGCACGACAAGTCATAGCCATTGGGAATAACCTGCATCCGGTCCGCCCTGTAGCCCCAGGCCTGATGACGTCTGGCCGCCTCTTCAGCGCACACCACAATGACCGCGGGCACGAGGCCAGAAAGTCGCGCACACGCCCACGCCACCGCTCGCGCAACAACGCTGCTACGCTTCAGATTGACGCCCGAATTACGCACACCCCACGACACCGCCCGTACCCCCGCAAGACGCGCAACCGCTCCGCCTATGAGGTCGGCGTGGTACATCCAGGTTTGAACCACGTCGGGCGTCAGCGCGCGCAAAAGGCGATACAGGCGCCACAAGCCCGAAATCGACAGGCGGCCCGAAGGCATGCCCAGCGTACGAACGGCAACCCCCGCTGCACGCAGCCTGGGTCCAAACACCCCTTCGTCCGTCATGGAAATAACGGTGCACCGGTTGCGCTGTTCAGGGGATGTGGCCAGACGGAGCAAAACGGTTTCCGCGCCACCTTGGCCCAGACCGGAAATAATATGCACAACGTGCAAGGGAACCTCTGAAGACACCTCAGTCATGGTGGGCCCCGACGTCTTTGCACGCGGCCGGGCTCGCACCAGCCATCACCATCAACGCGTCCCAGGCTTCCAATACCACGGGCAAGGCGTAGCGCCGCCGCACCGACTCGGCGGCACTGCGTGCCAGGACAGCGCGAAGCGCGGCATCGCCCAGCAAACGATCCAGCCCTTCAAGTAACGCCCCTTCATCGCCCGCAGGCACCAGCAAGGCGTCGGTGCCGTCGCGCGTTATTTCACGCGGGCCGCTCGGGCAATCGAACGTAATGCACGCAAGGCCCAGCGCCATGGCTTCCAGCAGCACATTCGGAAATCCTTCAACCGCCGAAGTCAACACGAAAGCCTGTGCGCGGGAAAGCTCGTCCCACGGATTCTCGGTGCGCCCGGGCAGCGTTACGCGCGCCGCGAGGCCCGCCTGCGCGACCTGCTCTTCCAGTTGCGCACGCAAGGGGCCTTCGCCCCAGATGACAAGATCCCAATCCGCATGCCGTGCCGCAACACCTGCGAAGGCACGGACCAGGATATTGAATTGCTTGTCAGGCACAAGGCGCCCCATGGCAACCAGTTTGCGCCGACCTTCCCGCCCGGGCGAACCGGTGGTGGTGGGGGCATCGAGCAATGCGGGCGGCAACGGATTGGCAATGACCTGCAGGCAGCGAATGCCGGGCACCATGCTCTTGAACGCCGCCACACTGGCCTGCGCCTGCACCGTCACGACATTCGCTCTGGGGTAAGTCCAACGCCTCAACGCCCGCAACACCGCGCCGCTGCTCGCACTCACGGCCGGGTTGGTGCGCTCGCACACAATGATGGGTACCTTCATCCCCCACAAACCAAGCAGGGCCATGACGTTGACGTTGGTCAGAAACGATATGACCAGATCCGGCCTGGCCTCGCGCACCAGACGCCGCAACGCCAGCAGCTTGGCCGCGGCGGCCAACGGGCGCCCCCGGGCAGTCCCCATCCTGTCGACGAGCCAGACAAAATCCACCCCATCGGTCAGAGGATAAAAACTTGGCTTCTTCTGCGTGAACGTGGCGACCAGTGTCACCTCATCGCCACGCCGCGCCCAGGCGTTGACCAGCGTGGCTGCCACACGCTCGGCCCCACCGGCGTTCATGGAACTGACCAGGAAGACGATCTTCACGACGCCTCCACCACCTCATCCCGTGTACTTGTTCGCGTCTGGTCGAGCCAGGCCTGGGTCATCAAGATGCTCCACAAGTGTGTGCTCCAGTCGCGCTCGCCCGAAAGGTGTTCACGCCATCTTTCAGATATCGGTTGTGCGTGAAACACGCCTTCACTGCGCAAACGATGCTCATCCAGCAACGCCGCGGCCCAATCCTTGAGTGGGCCACGAAGCCACGCGGCAAGCGGCACACCAAAACCCTTCTTGGGGCGATCAACCAGTTCGCGCGGCACGTACTTGTACAGCAGCTGGCGCAGCAGCCATTTTCCCTGACCATCACGCACCTTGTAGTCCAGCGGCAGACATTGCGCGAACTCGAAGACCCGATGGTCAATGAACGGCACACGGGTTTCCAGACCAACGGCCATCGCGGCCCGGTCCACCTTCACAAGAATGTCGTCAGGCAGATAGCTTTCCGCATCCAGCCTCATCATATTTTCAAAAAATGGCAACGTGGATGTCTTGTCAAATACCGTGGGCGGCAACTGCGCGCCAATCACCACCTGTGCCGGATCCTTCCAGTACGATACGAACTGGCGGTAGAACAGGCTGGCGGTAGCTGCCGAGGCCACGTCAGCCAGTTTGGAAAACTGCTCTTTGTTGTGGCCACGCGGCAGCAGGCCGGCAGTAGCCCGACCCAGTACGGCAACCGGCTTGTGCAGGCCCGCTGGCAGCACTTCACGCTTTGCCCACCAGCGCGCCGCGCGAAAATAGCGCGAATAGCCACCAAACATCTCGTCGCCACCGTCACCCGAAATTGCCACCGTGACATTGCGACGGGCCATGCGCATGACCAGCGCCGTAGGTACCTGAGACGCATCGGCAAACGGTTCGTCGTACAAGCTGGCAAGCTGCGGCACAACAGCCAGGGCGTCATCGGGCGTTACGTAAAGCTCGGTATGTCGCGTCCCAAGATGGTTGGCCACCGCCTTCGCGTGTTCGGCTTCGTTGAAATCCTTTTCATGGAACCCGATGGAAAACGTGCTCACTGCCGGCGAACTCTGGACCTGCATCAACGCCACGATGATTGACGAGTCGACTCCACCCGACAAAAAGGCGCCCAGCGGCACATCCGCCATCATCTGCCCCTTCACCGCCGAAGCCAGAATCTTTTCCAGCGCCTCAAGCGCCTGGCGATCGGAACCAAACGACAGCGGCTGCGCATTGCCCCGCACCGCCTCGTCGTACGCAGACCAATACACATGGGATTCGGGCATGCGCCGCTGAAGACGATCGGCCTCGGTCAGCACCAACCACGTTCCGGGCAAAAGCTTCTTCACGTCCCGGTAAATGCTATGCGGCGCAGGAATATAGTTGTGGCGCATCAACAGCGCCAACGCGCCGCGGTCAAGCTCTTTGCTCAGACCGGGGATTCGCGCAAACGCCTTGATTTCAGAGCCAAACACAAACGCCTTTTCGGCAAAGCCCAGGTACAACGGCTTTTCGCCCAGGCGGTCACGCGCCAGCGACAGCGTGCGTTCCTGCCGGTCCCAGAGAGCCATGGCGAACATGCCCACCGCCGCCTTCAGCGTGGCTTCCATGCCCCACGCCACAAGTGCCGCGAGCAGCGTCTCAGTATCGGAATGCCCACGCCACGCCGGCGCCTTGCCCTGCTCCTGCAGCCGCTCACGCAGCCGAAGGTGATTGTAGATTTCGCCATTGAGCACCAGCACATAGCGTCCGGACTCGGACACCATGGGCTGATTGCCCGCTGCGCTGATATCCACGATGGCCAGGCGCACGTGCCCCAGCGCCAGATCCGCGCTGGGGTCTTCCCAGTAGCCATGGCTGTCCGGGCCGCGATGGCGCAAGCTGTGACACCCCTGACGGATCGCGCTGCGCCGATTCGGCAGTGGACCCCACACCCCTATGATTCCACACATCGCTTACATACCTCTTGTTGTTCTTTAACAGTCCCGCCTGTCCATCCGGCTGTCCACGCGCTACGGCCTCGCCCGACCTTGGACAAAACCCTTCAGCGTCCTTCGAAAACCTGTCGCCACAGCGCCATGACACGCGCTACAGAAAAGCGATCCAGGACATCGACTGCACGCCTGGCGTACGCCTGGCGTTTGCTCTCGTGCACCATGAGGTCCGACAAATGCGCCGCCAGCGCCTCGACGTCTTCCGAGGGAGAAACCAGCACGCCATCAATACCGTCGCGGATAATCTCGCGCGGCCCGGTCTCGCAGTCAAATGCCACCGGCGCCAGGCTGCTGGCCATGGCCTCCAGCAGGGAATTGGACAGACCCTCGACACGCGAGCTGAGCACATACAGATCGGACTCCTCGTACCACTGGCCGATATTCCCTACGCGGCCAACCAGCACCACGCGCCCGGCCAGATCGGCAGCGTCGATTTGTGCCTGCAAGGCGTCGCGATCGTCGCCCTCACCCACTATAACCAGATCCCAGTCCGGGAAATACCCCGAAATACTGCGAAATGCCTCAATCAGCAGGTCGAAGCCCTTGTGCGGATGCAGGCGCCCAACGCCCAGCAACCTGAAGCGCCCGTTCTTCTCGGGAGGCGCCAATACCGGTTCACCTTCTTTCAGAGGCCAGCATACCGCGTTCGGAATCACCGCCAGCTTCGAGCCGGGCACATAGTGCTCGAGCCACGCCGCGGTACCCGACGTCAGCGCAACAACCCTGTCGGCCCGCGGGTACGCCCAGCGCCGCAAGCGCAGCCACACTCCCGGCAACTCCTGTGAGGGAGGATGCGTGTGTTCGGTGGCGATGACGCGGCACGACATGCCTCTGGCCGCGACAATCGCCAGAACCGACGCCGTGGTCATCATGCCCAGCACAACGTCCGGGCGCTGCCTGCGAATGACCTGGCGCAGCTTCCAGAGCCGATGAAGGTTCGCAAGAACCCCCGACAACCGCCCCGAGCTGGGCGCGGCGGTGCCCAGCACTATGCGCGTCACCGACGGGGTCAGCGCATAGGCGTCATCGCTTGCGTCGGTCTGTGTCGCCACCGACACCTCATAACCGTGCTCGGACCAGTACGTACTTAAATCAACGGCCACGCGCTCTGCGCCGCCCCCACAAAGTGAGTGAATGACAATCAATAAGCGTGGTCTGGACTGCGTGGACGACAAAACTTTACCTATGTTCAAGATGGTTGGCCTGAAGTATGCCTATCAGGTGCGACCCTTAGCGCAACAACGACGTAACATGTGTAAGACAACGCATACATCAGGCCTGTGGCAAGCATAATGCCGGCCGTGCCCATGACAGGTGCCAGCACATAGTTCATGACCACCTTCAGCCCGAAGTTGGCCACGGCAATAATGGCCATGATGCGATATCTGTTCTGACTGGCCAGAAGCTGCACCAATACCAGGACGCCAAAGTAGAATGGCAACTGCAGCAGCCCCCAACGCAGCACATGAGCGACAACCAGCGTGTCCCGCGCAGTGAACGCGCCGCGTTGAAACAGCAGCGACACGGCCCACGGCGAAAGCACCCACCCCACCAGCGTTGCCGCCGCACCGACAGCCAGCATGAGCACCGACCATTTCAATGCCATCGACCGCGCAACCGCCGCGTCACCACGGCTTTGAATATCGGCCAGTACCGGCAGCGCGGCACGCCCCACCGACGCGGCACCGATCCCCAGCACCAGCGAAAGCAAACGACTCGCGTACCCAAGTGTGGCGTTGGCATTCGAGCCCAGATTGGCGGCCGTGTACTGATCAATAGGCCCGACAAAACTCATGGCAACCTGGCCGATCAGCATGACCCCGGCTGCCTTGACGAGATCAGGCCAATGGTGCGAAGCGAACGAGAGCCGTGGCCGGCCCCATATGCCGTCTGCCCTGGCAGCCAGCCGCAGGAGCCAGGCCGACTGAATGAAATACCCGACCAAAGTGCCCCACATCAACGGCCCTACGTCCGTTACGGTGCCCGCCAACAAAACCCAGACCAGGATGACGACCGCCGGAACACTGTCCAACAGCGTATTGATATGCCGTTCATGCGCACGCAGCCGCGCGGCGCTGATGCCCGTCACCAAAGTAAGCAGCGCGGCTGGCGCAAACGCAAAATTCAGTTCCAGGCTCATCCGCCGGGTCTCGGGCGTAAGACCAACCCCTGCCCAGTCCAGCACCAGCGGCCACAACAGATACGTGAGCACGGCCAGCACCGCACCACCCGCAATAGTCCAACCCTGCAACTCGCCAAGAAACGCCGACCGCTGCGCGCGATCCTCGTAGCGGGTATGTACCAGCACGGGAATCAGGACAACGGAAAGCGCACCGACAATAGTCAGCGGCAGCCAGCTTGCAAGCGTAATCGTGAATTGATAGGCATCGACCGCGTTGCTTACGCCATAGCGATACGCCACGGCCATCTCTTTGCCTGCGCCCGCGAACTTGCCCAGCAACAAAAAAAAGGCGACTCGCGCCGCCCCCTTTGCAATGCGCTGATGATCAGTGCCGAGGCTGGCGAGCCTCTGGGAAAAGCTTTTCAATTCAACGCAGGAATTGCGTATACCACGGCATGGCAACCTCAATGCCCTGGACGATGTCGAACAGCGGCTTATAACCCAGCAGACGTTGGGCCTTGCCAATGTCGGCTTGAGAATGGCGTACGTCGCCCGCGCGGAAATCCCGGTACACCGGCTGCTTGTCGTAAACGATCCCGTTCTTGCCCAGGGCATCGGCCAAATGCCTGAAGAGTTCATTCAACGTGGTGCGTGCGTTGAACGCCACGTTATAGACCTGATTGACACCCTCCGGCTGAGCCAGTGCAGCCAAAATATTGGCCTGCACCGCATTTTCCACAAAGCAGAAATCACGACTGGTCAGGCCATCGCCATTCACGAAGACCTCTTGACCGTGAATCATGGCCGATACCCACTTCGGGATGACCGCTGCATAAGCCCCGTTGGGATCCTGACGCTTGCCAAATACATTGAAGTACCGCAATCCAATACTGCCAAATCCATACGCACGGGCGAAGACATCGGCATACAGCTCATCAACGAATTTGGTCACCGCGTACGGCGACAAAGGCCGGCCAATATGCTCTTCGACCTTGGGCAGCGCTTCGTGGTCGCCGTAGGTGGAACTGGACGCGGCATACACGAAGGACTTTATGCCAGCGTCGCGCGCCGCCACAATCATGTTGAGAAACCCGGTGATATTGACGTCGTTGGTGGTAACCGGATCGTTCAAAGACCGTGGAACGGAGCCCAGCGCCGCCTGATGCAGCACGTAATCGACATTCTGCACCGCCTGCTCGCATGCGGCCGGATCCCGAATGTCGCCCTTGATGAAGGTGAACTTGTCCCATTTTTCGGGGCCCACCGTTTTCTGGACCTCATCAAGATTGTATTGATGACCGGTTGCGAAGTTATCCAGGCCAACAACCTGCTGGCCGTGTCGCAACAACGTTTCAAGCAGATTCGAGCCAATAAAACCGGCGCAACCGGTAACCAGCCACCGTTTGGGTTCGGCGGCAATCTGATCCAGAACTTCCTGATAACGAGTACTCATAGCCAACCTTTATTTTTCACGTGCTACAGACGCAGATCCGATTCTTCGGCCGTCATGACATACTTGAGATCATAGAGCACATGCTCGGGCTTGCCCAATGCCCGAATACCTTTGGAGCCCATTTCGACGAACTGGCGATGAGACACGGCAACAATAATGCCGTCGTACGCGCCCTTCTCCAGCACCTTCACGGGCCTGATGCCATATTCGTGCTCGGCACTGGCCGGGTCGACCCACGGATCAAAGACGTCGGCCACGACGTTGTACTCGTGCAGCTCACGCACAATATCCACCACGCGCGTATTACGCAGATCGGGGCAGTTCTCCTTGAAGGTAAGGCCCATGACGAGCACCCTTGAGCCCTGCACCTGAATACGCCGCTTGGTCATGGCCTTGATCAGCTGCGACGCCACATAGCTTCCCATGGCATCGTTCAGGCGGCGACCGGCCAGAATGATTTCGGGGTGATACCCAATGGACTGCGCCTTGTGCGTCAGGTAATAAGGATCGACACTGATGCAATGCCCCCCCACCAGACCTGGCCGAAACGGCAGAAAATTCCACTTCGTACCCGCCGCTTCCAGAACCGCCTGAGTGTCGATACCCATCCTGTTGAAGATGAGTGCCAGCTCGTTGATGAGGGCAATGTTCACGTCGCGCTGCGTATTTTCTATGACCTTTGCCGCCTCGGCCACACGAATGGACGAAGCCTTGTGCGTGCCGGCAACGATGATCTGCTTGTACAGCGTATCGACCAGTTCGGCAACTTCCTTTGTTGAGCCGGACGTGACCTTTCTGATGGTGGATACGCGATGCGATTTATCACCAGGGTTGATGCGCTCGGGGCTGTAGCCAGCATAAAAATCTTCGTTGAAGCGCAGGCCCGAAACCCGCTCCAGCACCGGTACACAGACTTCTTCAGTGGCACCGGGATAGACGGTGGATTCGTAAATGACAATGTCACCGCGCTTGAGTACCTTGCCAAGCGTCTCGCTGGCGCGCACGAGTGGGGTCAGGTCGGGCTGCTTGTATTCGTCAATGGGCGTCGGAACGGTCACGATGAAGACATTGGCCTGCGCCAACTGGGAGGCCTCGTGCGTGAACTCAAGATGCGCAGCTTCTTTCATCTCTTGCGCATCAACCTCAAGCGTATGGTCCCTGCCCTCTTTAAGTTCGGTGATGCGGCGCGCGTTGACGTCAAAACCAAGGACCGAGCGCTTCTTTCCGAACTCGACTGCCAGCGGCAGGCCCACATAGCCCAAGCCGACTACGGCTAATTTCACGTCTTGAATTTGCAACTTGAATCTCCTACGCTACATACGGATTATTTGAACAGATATCATTTCTTGTGCCGGTGTGTCCGGCCCTGCGAAGGCAACAGCAGCCACGCGGGTCCGCGCCACGAAACCAGCCGGGAATACAGCCAGATATAAACGGCTGCGAACACGACAAGGCTGGCGCACAGCGCCAGGGCGTTGTCCCACCAGATCGTGGCGGGAATCAGGCCAATAAGCGTCAGCACCCATAGGTAGGGCGAGGCCAGCGCGTTGCAGAGCGCAGGTACGGCATGACGTCGATCGCGGCTGAAGGTCACACGCACCAGGCGCCTGAAAACCAGTTGATGCAGATGCAACGCGTCGGGTTGATCTACAGGCGTACCACGCTTGAAACGGCGGCGCCAAATGGAAAACATGGTCTCGAACACGGGGTAAAAAAGCACGGCCAACGCGTAGAACGGCGACACACCCGGATTACGGATAACTAGCAGCACAGCCAGTTCGGCCAGCATGAAGCCAAGAAAATACGCCCCGCCATCTCCCAGGAACACACGGCCAAAAGGAAAATTCCAGACAAGGAAGCCCAGGGTTGCTGCCGCAAGTGCGGTGGCAATCAGCACAATGGGGTAGTCCTGCACCTGCAAGGCCACAAGGGCGATGGATGCGGACATAAGCGTGGCAACCATGCCGGCAAGGCCATTCATGCCATCCACGATATTGAGCGCATGGGTGCAGCCGCCAACGGCAAACACCGTAAACACCAGCGAGACCGGCCAGAACGATAGCGCCCAGTCAAAGCCACTGAAGCCCACGCGGGAAACTCCACCCAACAGCCACCAGGCGATCGCCGCCGAAGCAAAGGCCGCCAGCAGACGCTTACCCGGCCCGACGTCTTTGGTGATGTCTTCGAGCAAGCCCGCCACAAAGACTGGCATCACGGCAATGAAAAGCACAGGCCAAAGCCACGTGAGGGTCATGTTGCTTGGGCCCAGCACAAGCAGCCCGGCCAGACTGCCCGCCACAACCGCCAGACCCCCTACGCGCGGCGTCGCGCGGGAATGTGAAGCTTGAGGTTTTTTTAAATCGGAATCACCTGTATAGGCGCCGTGCCAGCGCTCGGACGCAACGATCAGCCCGCCAACAGTGAACGCCACGACGCAAATATATAGCCAGGTTAAAGAATCCCAAGTGTGAGGCGAAGCAGCCACGTAGCCCCCGTGCATTAGTCAAACAATATTATCGGCTGAATCTGTAACAGCGTGGTGCACTGTCCGGGAATAAGTGCAACTAAAGATGTTACGTCAAATTAGCCATTGCCATAGGGAAGCTACGTGCCGGCTGGCAAAAAAAAGATAAAAAAAACCCGAGATCAAAAGATCTCGGGTTAAATCCACCAAAGGAGGAGGGTGGAGGAGACAACCTTGGCAAGTCGGCCTGCTAAAGCATTTGCTTGAGGCGTTGTGATTGGGGTTTTCCCGCTGCAATCACGTTTCGACATCCGATAACCAAATTGTATAGAAACTAATGGTGCAACGCAAGATAATTTTGAGGAATGGCGCAAAAAGGTCGATTTGTTGCTTTTTTGCCGCCGCCCCCTATGAAAACGAGACTCCACAAGTGGTAAAAACCCGCATTAATGAATTAATTATTACAAATTTTTCGTTTTATTTCAATTAATATTTTACGCCACCAAGCCTGCCTCAAATCCGGTAAGCCGTCGTCGTCATGACCTTGGACACAGCACGCATGGCCAGCCGCACCGGCTTGGGCAAGCTTCGGCCGCCGCTGGCCTGTGCGGTGCGCCGATGCCGCGCTTCGTCAGCGCGCATCTGCTCGACAATGCGGCGCGAGCGGCCGTCGTCAACGGGCAGCTGCTTAAGGTGCGATTCCAGATGTTGTTCAACCTGAGCTTCCGTCTCGGCCATGAAACCAAGATTCGTGGCAGACCCGCCAAACCCGGCCAACATGCCGAACGCAAACGAGCCCGCATACCAAAGCGGATTCAGGTAGCTGGGGCGGCTTTGCAGCTCGTGCAGGCGTTGACCGCACCACGCCAGATGATCAACTTCTTCGGCTGCGGCCTGCTCGAATATCTGGCGTGCCGCGTCATCGCGGCACAAAACAGCCTGCCCACGATAAAGCGCCTGCGCGCAGACCTCGCCAACATGGTTCACGCGCATCAGGCCAGCGGCGTGCCGTTGCTCGTTGGCCGGCAGTCCCGTGGCATCAAGATCGGGTTTGCCTGCGGGATTGGGACGGCTGGCGCGTGCAGCGCCACCCAGAACATCAATGGCTCGGCCCACTTCGACCAATACTTTGTCGAAACTGCTCATGCGTCGGGCAAACCCCTTGCCGTCCGATGCAGCACCCTGTTCAAGCATATCTGCCCCCTTGCACAGCCACACGGTAAAATTCAAAGGTCTCGATTCAATAATACAACTTAAACAATCATCTGACGCAAGCGCCAGGCTGGCCTCCAGCGGCGCCGCGCAACGATTCAGGTCTAGCAACGAGGTTCAGGAAATGGAATGCACAATTGATTGGGGTGGACCGGAAGGGATGCTGTTCGTTGCCCGTACCGGCAGCGGACACGTAATCGCCATGGATGGCGCACCAGATGGCGGCGGCAACAACCTGGCTCCAAGGCCGATGGAAATGCTTCTGACAGGCGCGGGTGGATGCGCGGCCTACGACGTTGTGCTCATTCTCAAGCGGGGCCGCCACAAAATAGCCGGCTGCCAGGTCAAACTTACCGGCGAGCGCGCCGAGCAGGACCCCAAAGTCTTTACGAAAATCCACTTTGTCTTCACCGTTACGGGCGCCAACCTGCCGCAGGCAGCCGTCGAACGTGCGGTACAGTTGTCTCACGACAAGTACTGCTCGGCCACGGCCATGCTAAACAAGACCGCGCAGATTACGCATTCGGTGACCGTAGTCAACACCGCCGCGCCCACAGATTAGCCGCATCAATCCGCCCCGACACCTGCCGGCGAGCCGCTCCGGGCCGGCGACAGGCCAAACTGCCACCACTATTCATAACCTGCCACTCATGCACCAATACGAAGACTTCATGCGCCATGTGTACGAACACGGTCAGGCCAAAACCGACCGCACCGGTACCGGCACGCGCTCGGTATTCGGCTACCAGATGCGTTTCAATCTGGCCGAAGGCTTTCCGCTGATCACGACCAAGAAATTGCACACGAAAAGCATTTTCATCGAGCTGCTCTGGTTTCTGCGCGGCGACTCGAACGTGAAATGGCTGCACGAGCACGGGGTAAGCATCTGGGACGAATGGGCCGACGGCGACGGCAACCTTGGCCCCATATATGGCGTGCAATGGCGCTCGTGGCCCACGCCGGCGGGTGGTCACATCGACCAGATAACGCAGGTGCTGGATCAGATACGCCAGAACCCCGATTCACGCCGGCTAATCGTCTCGGCCTGGAACGTCAGCGACATCCCCAATATGGCGCTGCCGCCATGCCACGCGTTCTTCCAGTTCTACGTCGCCGACGGCAAGCTGTCGTGCCAGCTGTATCAGCGCAGCGCCGACATCTTCCTGGGCGTACCGTTCAACATCGCCAGCTACGCCCTGCTGACGCATCTGGTTGCGCAGCAATGCAACCTCGACGCGGGGGACTTCATCTGGACGGGTGGCGACTGCCACTTGTACAGCAACCACATGGACCAGGTGCAGCTGCAGCTTTCTCGCACGCCACGCCCCTACCCCACACTGAAAATCAAACGCAAGCCCGAGAACATTTTCAGTTACGAGTACGAGGATTTCGAGATCACCGACTACAACCCCCACCCGCACATCAAGGCTCCCGTCGCAGTTTAAGCACGGCAGCGCCGCGACAGGAGTCGTTCCATGACCAGGCCCCACATCAAGATTGTCGTCGCGTACTCGGACAATCGCGTCATAGGCCGCGGCAACACGCTGCCATGGCGCATACCCAGCGACCTTGCTCACTTCAAGCGCAACACCATGGGACTTCCCATCATCATGGGACGCAAGACATGGGAATCCCTGGGCCGCGCGCTGCCGGGCCGGCCCAATCTGGTCATAAGCCGCCAGACAGGCTACAGCGCCCCGGGGGCATCGGTGTTCCCTTCCCTTGCAAAAGCTCTGGAAAGCTGCTCGTCGCAAACTACCGTATGCATTATCGGCGGCGCCCAAATCTTTGAACAGGCGCTTGCGCTGGCGGACGAAGTCATCGCCACCGAGGTCCACGCCCAGATCGACGGCGATGTGTTCTTTCCTCGCCTGGCAGAATCAGACTGGCAGCAAACCGCGCGTGACAAGCAGCCCGACGAAAACGGTTACCACTTCGATTTTGTCACGTACACCCGACGCCAAGTCATTTCTGAAGACAATCATGAACACTAAAGCCAGTGCCCCCGACCTATCCAGCCTGTGGATGCCTTTCACGGCCAACAAGCAGTTCAAGCAGCACCCCCGTTTTCTCGTGAGTGCCAAGGGTATGTACTACACCAACGCGAGCGGTCAGCGGATCCTGGACGGCACATCGGGGTTATGGTGCGTCAACGCCGGGCACGGACGCCAGGAAATCATCGAGGCCATCTCACGCCAGGCTGCCCAGCTTGACTATGCGCCGGGCTTTCAGATGGGTCACGAAGGGGCTTTCGAGGCGGCTGCCGCCGTCGCCAGAATCATGCCCCAGGGCCTGGACCGCATTTTTTTCACCAATTCGGGGTCCGAGTCGGTGGACACCGCCCTGAAGATCGCCCTGGCGTACCATCAGTCGCGCGGCGAGGGCCGGCGCACGCGCCTGATCGGCCGTGAACGCGGCTACCATGGCGTGGGCTTTGGCGGCATCTCGGTAGGAGGAATCAAGTCGAACCGCAAGATGTTTTCCGGCGCATTGCTTCCCGCCATCGACCACCTGTCACATACCCACAGTCTGTCGCACAACGCCTTCAGCCGCGGCCAGCCAACGTGGGGCGCGCACCTGGCCGATCAGCTTGAAGCGCTTATCGACCTGCACGACGCCTCGACCATTGCCGCCGTCATCGTCGAACCGATGGCCGGATCGACGGGCGTGTTGCTGCCGCCCAAGGGTTATCTGGAAAAGCTCAGGGCCATTACCCAAAAGCACGGAATCTTATTGATTTTTGATGAAGTCATCACGGCATTCGGACGCCTCGGCGCGGCGACTGCCAGCGCCTGCTTTGGCGTTGTCCCCGACCTGATCACACTGGCCAAAGGCATCAGCAATGCCAGCGTGCCTTGTGGCGCGGTCGCCGTGCGGCGCGAGATTCACGACACGATCATCAACGCCACACCTGAAGGCATCGAACTATTTCACGGCTACACGTACTCGGGCCACCCACTGGCCATGGCCGCGGTATTGGCCACACTAGACATCTACGAACGCGAAAAACTATTTGACCGGGCGCGCACCATGGCGCCCAGCTTCGAAGTCGCCGCTCACGGACTCAAGGACACACGCCACGTCGTGGACATACGCAATCTTGGCCTTGTTGCAGGTATCGAGCTCGACCCACGACCGGGCGCGCCAGGTGCCCGCGCCGCCGAAGTCTTCCAGGCCTGTTTCGACCAGGGCATTTTGCTCCGCTACACGGGCGACACCATTGCAATCTCGCCGCCGCTCATCATTGAACAGGATCAGATAGAACGGATCTTCACGACCATCGGCGCCGTGCTCAAGAAACTGACCTGATCAAAAGCCCCTGCGCCCGCGCCGGGAGAAGCAAGCCACGATCCACTCAGACGTGGTGGGCGTCTTCTGCGTACGCTTCAACAGGCGGGCATGAGCACACCAGGTTGCGGTCACCGTAAGCGTTGTCGACACGGGCCACTGGCGGCCAGTATTTGTTCTGACGCAGGCCCGCCAGCGGATAGGCCGCTTCCTCACGCGTATAGCCGTGCTGCCACTGCGACGCGGTAACCATCTGTGCCGTATGCGGCGCGTTCTTCAGCACATTGTCGAGCGCATCGCACTCGCTGCGCTCGATCTGCGCAATTTCGGCGCGGATCGCAATCATGGCATCGATGAAGCGGTCCAGCTCGAACTGCCCTTCCGACTCGGTCGGTTCAACCATCAGCGTCCCGGCCACAGGAAAGCTCATCGTCGGGGCGTGAAACCCATAGTCGACCAGGCGCTTGGCCACGTCCTCCGCGGTAACACCACAACCATCCTTGATGGGCCGAATGTCCAGAATGCATTCGTGGGCAACACGGCCCTTGCCCGTGGCGTACAGAATGGGGTAGTGCTTGCCCAGCCGCGCTGCAATGTAGTTGGCGTTGAGGATGGCCACCTCGGACGCGCGCCGCAGCCCGTCCGCGCCCATCATGGCGATGTAGGCGTAAGAAATCGGCAGTATGCCGGCCGAGCCATAAGGCGCGGCGGCTACCGGTCCGCAAGCGCCTTTCTCAAGCTTACCCAGGTGATCAAGCACGCCTGGCAAAAATGGCGCCAGGTGCGCGCGCGCCACAATCGGCCCGACACCCGGTCCGCCGCCGCCATGCGGAATGCAGAACGTCTTGTGCAGATTCAGGTGCGAGATATCCGAGCCAAACAACCCCGGCCGAGCAAGGCCAACCATGGCGTTCATGTTGGCGCCATCCAGATAAACCTGTCCGCCGGCCGCGTGCACCAGGTCGCAAATGTCAGTGATGGCCACCTCGAAGACGCCGTGCGTCGAAGGATAGGTAATCATCAAGGCCGCCAGGCGATCTCCAGCCTGCGCGATTTTGGTTTTCAGGTCGGCCACATCGACATTGCCGTGGTCGTCGGAAGCCACCACTACCACGTGCATGCCGGCCAGCTGCGCCGACGCCGGGTTCGTACCATGTGCCGACGCCGGGATAAGGCAGACATCGCGCCGTGCCTGGCCCTGGGACCGATGGTACGCCCGTATGGCCATAAGACCCGCGAACTCGCCCTGAGCCCCTGAATTGGGCTGAAGGCTGGCCACCGCGTAGCCGGTAATCGCACACAACGCGTCCGAAAGGCGCTGGATCAGCGTCTGGTAGCCCAGACTCTGATCAGACGGCACGTACGGATGCAGGTTCGCGAATCCGGGCCAGGTGATGGGAATCATCTCGGCGGTGGCGTTAAGTTTCATGGTGCACGAGCCCAGGGGGATCATCGTGCGATCCAGGGCCAGGTCCTTGTCTGCCAGGCGACGCAGGTAGCGCAACATGTCGGTTTCGGAATGGATTTGCGAGAACACCGGATGCGACAGGATGGGCGACTGCCGCTGCAGCCACGCGGGAATGCCCGACTGCGCGCGGCCCGCGCCGTCACCATCCTGTCCCTTCCAGGTTCGGCCCAGCACCTTGGCAAACACATGCAGCAGCCGATCCAGATCCGTTGCGTCAGTAGTTTCATCCAGCGATATTGCCACG
The DNA here is from genome assembly GCA_004322135.1 of Burkholderiaceae bacterium. Taxonomy (GTDB): domain Bacteria; phylum Pseudomonadota; class Gammaproteobacteria; order Burkholderiales; family Burkholderiaceae_B; genus Eoetvoesia. The sequence continues at coordinate 49,518 of SCSG01000049.1, forward strand.
CGATCATCGCCCACCTGGCGCAGGTTAATGGATGCCGCCCGCGCCGCGCGCAGCACTCCAGCCGTATGTACGCCGCTATCCAGCAGCAGTGTATCGAAGAAGGTATCGTTCACAACGGGCATCCCCAACGACAGCAGGGAGGTACGCAAGTATGCCGAGAAGTGCGCAACCCGACTGGCGATGCGCCGAATTCCCTGTGGGCCGTGCCACACCGCATACATGCCAGCCATGACTGCCAGCAGCACCTGGGCAGTGCAAATATTGGAAGTAGCCTTTTCGCGCCGGATGTGCTGTTCGCGCGTCTGCAGCGCCAGGCGCATGGCCGGATCACCCTGACTGTCGCGCGACACACCGACCAGGCGTCCGGGCATATTGCGCTTGAAAGCATCCCTGCACGCCATGAAGCCCGCATGCGGCCCGCCAAATCCCATCGGCACGCCAAATCGCTGCGCCGATCCAACGGCAATATCGGCACCCCATTCGCCCGGCGGAACCAGCAGCGCCAGCGCCAATAAATCGGTAGCCACCGCAACCACCGCACCCTGGGCGTGTGCCTGCTCGACGAGATGGCGGTAATCGACCACACTGCCAAGACTGTGCGGGTATTGCAGCAGAACGCCAAAGCAAGTGGGCAGGCCCTGAGCTTCATCGCCCACCACAACCTCGACACCCAGGCCTGCCGCGCGCGTGCGCAATACCTCAAGCGTCTGCGGATGGCAGTGCACGGATGCGAAAAAAACCTGACTCGGGGAACGAGAGCCGCGCCGCGCAAGCGCCATGGCTTCAGCGGCAGCAGTGGCCTCGTCCAGCAATGACGCATTGGCAATATCCAGCGCCGCAAGGTCGGCCACCATGGTCTGGTAGTTCAGCAGGGCTTCAAGCCGGCCCTGGGAGATCTCTGGCTGGTAAGGGGTGTACGCCGTATACCAGGCGGGGTTCTCGAGAATATTGCGCGCTATGACATTGGGCACGTGAGTGCCGTAATACCCCTGACCGATGTAGCTGCGAAATACGCGGTTTTCTGCCGCCATGCCCGCAAGCTCGGCAAGCACATCAGGCTCGCTGCGCGATCCGGGAAGGCTTAATGCCTTTTCATCCAGAATGCTGGGTGGCACGATTTCGCGCACGAGACTTTGAAGGCTGTCGACGCCAATTGCCGACAGCATTGCCGCCTGCTCGGCCGCAGTGGGCCCAATGTGGCGCGGGATAAAATCAGAGTGTGGATTCAATTCAGGCAGCATAGAGTTCAATCAGGCTCAAACATCGAACAACGCAAGGTTGGTCCAGGACTAGGACTTGTCGTGCTCCGCACCAGGCAGCGCCTCGACATCGGCAACATTCTTCGGCCGGATCTTGAAGATCCACGTATCGAACGCCGCCTTGTTGATCAGGTCGGGCTGGCTATCCAGATCTTCATTAAAAGCCACGATCTCGCCGTCAACGGGTGCATAAATATCGGAAGCGGCCTTGACCGATTCCACCACACCTGCCGTATCTCCGGCAGCGAGCACGGCGCCGATCTTGACGTCACCGACAAACACCAGGTCGCCCAGCTGGTCCTGCGCATCGTCGGTAATGCCAACCTGAAACACATCGCCGTCGGCCTTGACCCATTCATGCGATTCTGTGTATTTGCGATCGTCGGGTAGATTCATCATTCACCTCATCAGTGTGGTTGGTTTTGTTCCGGTAAGAGCCTGGTTCAGGCGACCAGGATTTTCCCCTGGCGCACAAAGGGCAATTTCACGACCTCGGCCGGCGCCCATTCACCGCGCATTTGTACTTCGATCTTGTCGCCAGCAGCAACCCCGCTGGGCACCCGCGCCATGGCAATCGACACCCCCATGGTTGGCGACATGGTGCCGCTGGTAATCTCGCCATCACCCAACGCCGTGCGCAGCGCCATATGGGCACGCATCACACCTTTGCGCAGCAGCTTGACGCCGACCAGCACACGCTGGCTTGCCGCCGCGTCGATGGTGTCACGACCAATGAATTCACGCTCTGTATCGTGAAGCGAAACCGTCCACGACAAGCCGGATTCGGCGGGCTGAACGGATTCATCCATATCCTGCCCGTACAGATTCATGCCGGCCTCCAGGCGCAACGTATCGCGCGCACCCAGTCCGCACGGACGCACACCGCGCACCGCCAGGTCATCCCACAAGGCCTGAGCCTGTGCCGCAGGCAAAACAATTTCGAAGCCATCCTCGCCCGTGTAGCCCGTGCGCGCAACAAGCGTCTGCTCGTCAACGAATATGCTCGAGAACGGCGCCAATGACTGTGTATCGGCCCGCCACGCGGGGTGCGCCTCCCAGACCTTGCTGCGCGCGTGCGGCCCCTGTACCGCAATCATGGCAAGGTCGCGACGCTCGGTAAGGCCAACATCAAAGTGTTCTGTGTGCATCACGCGACGCATCCACTCGACATCACTTTGCGCACACGCGGCATTGACCACCACGCGCCAGCGCTCGGCATCGAAAAAATACACGATGAGATCGTCTATGACCCCCCCCTCGGGGTTCAGCATGCACGAATACAGCGCCTTGCCTGGCGTGGTCAGGCGCGCAACGTCATTGGCCAACAGCCGCCGCAGGAATTTTTTCGAATCCGGACCTGTAACGTCCACGGAAAGCATATGCGAAACATCGAACATGCCGGCATCGTTCCTTACCGCGTGATGCTCTTCAATCTGGGACCCGTAGGAAACAGGCATCTCCCAGCCGCCAAAATCGACCATTTTGGCTCCGGCACGCACATGGGCGTCGAACAAGGGGGTTTGCTTCAAGGCAGAAGGCATGGAAACTCCGGAGTACAGGGCAAGACGGAACACAACACGGCACAGCGCTGAGACCGCCCTTCTGTCCTTTTTGCCTGAGAGTTGCCCTTATTGGGGATTCACCTTCGGCGCCCGCCACCTTGCCGGTACAGTCAGGCATGGTGCGGATCTCTCCAGAACGCTGTCTTGCTTGAACGAAAAGCAATGCAAAGTGGTACGGGGTACCTGAGCGATTCTGGGCGAATTGCGCCTTCGGCGGCCACTGAATTCATGGCTCTCTCCCACCTTGCAGGAACAGCAGCGGCAAAGCATACATCGAAAACGGCCGAATTCAAAGTACAGCCGTCAAAAATGTTTCGAACTCCCCACACCACGATGGCAGACCGGCCAACGCCCCGTCTGGCTGACTAGTGCTCATGACATCAGCCAGACAGACCGCTAGCTCTCGTGGATGCAGTCAACGTAATAACGCCGCTCGCCATCGGGTCCGATGTCTTTGGCCAGCCCGTGCACATCGGTTTCGAACCCCGGAAAGCGGGCGTTGAACCCACGCGCAAACTGCAGATAACTAATGATGAGCTGGTTGAATCGCTCGCCCGGAATCAACAGCGGGATGCCCGGCGGATAAGGCGTAAGCAACACGCCGGTAACGCGACCTTCCAGATCATCGATGCCCACCCGCTCGACCTCACGGTGCGCCATCTTTGCGTACGCGTCAGAAGGTTTCATGGCGGGCACCATGTCGCTTAGATACATTTCGGTAGTCAGGCGCGCCACGTCGTGCGCCCGATAGGCTTCGTGGATTTCCTGGCATAAATCGCGCAGGCCCATTTTTTCGTAGCGCTTATGCTCTTTGCAGAAGTCCGGCAAAATGCGCCACATGGGGTGGTTGCGATCGTAATCGTCCTTGAACTGCTGCAGCGCAGTCAACAGCGTGTTCCAGCGGCCCTTGGTAATGCCAATGGTAAACATGATGAAGAACGAATAAAGACCTGTCTTTTCAATGACCACACCGTGCTCGGCGAGGTACTTGGACACCAGCGCTGCCGGGATGCCGGTTTCGGCAAACGTGCCTGAGATGTCCAGACCCGGGGTCACAACCGTGGTCTTGATGGGGTCAAGCATGTTGAAGCCCGGCGCCAGATTACCAAAGCCGTGCCACTCGTCATTTGCCTCAAGCAGCCAGTCGTCGCGATTGCCTATGCCGTCGGCAGCCAGTCGATTGGGACCCCAAACCCGGAACCACCAGTCGTTCTTGCCATATTCGGATTCCACCTTGCGCATCGCGCGGCGAAAATCCATGGCTTCGCTGATGCTGCCCTCGACCAGCGCCGTGCCGCCCGGTGGCTCCATCATGGCCGCCGCCACATCACAGGACGCAATAATGGCGTACTGCGGCGACGTGGACGTGTGCATGAGGTAGGCTTCGTTGAACACGTTGCGGTCAAGCTTGCGGGTCTTGGAATCCTGCACCGTAATCTGAGACGCCTGCGACAGGCCGGCCAGCAGCTTGTGGATGGAATGCGTGACGAACACCAGGGCATTCTCGCTGCGCGGGCGATTCTTCCCGATGGCGTGCATGTTCTCGTAAAACTTGTGGAACGGCGCGTGCGGTATCCATGCCTCGTCGAAATGCAATGTGTCGATTTCCGAACCCAGCCGCTCCTTGATCATCTCAACGTTATAACTGACACCGTCGTAAGTGCTTTGAGTCAGCGCAAGAATGCGCGGCTTCTTGTTCTTGGCCTTGCTTGCAAACGGATTTGCCTCGATCTTCTTGCGAATATTTTCAGGCTTGAATTCGTCGTACGGAATGGGCCCGATAATGCCCAAGTGGTTGCGCGTCGGGCGCAGGAATACGGGAATGGCACCCGTCATGGTGATGGCGTGCAGAATGGATTTGTGGCAATTGCGATCCACCACCACGACGTCGTCCATGGCCACGTTGGCATGCCACACAATCTTGTTTGACGTCGACGTGCCGTTGGTGACGAAAAAGCAGTGGTCCGCATTGAAGATGCGCGCGGCATTCAGCTCGGACTCGGCAATGGGGCCCGTGTGATCCAGCAGCTGGCCCAGTTCATCGACCGCGTTGCAAACGTCGGCACGCAGCATGTTCTCGCCAAAGAACTGATGGAACATCTGCCCCACCGGGCTTTTAAGAAACGCCACGCCACCCGAATGCCCCGGGCAATGCCAGGAATAGGAACCGTCCGAGGCATACTTGACCAGCTCGCGAAAAAACGGCGGTGCCAGGCCGTCAAGGTACGCACGCGCCTCACGAATGATATGACGCGCCACGAACTCGGGCGTGTCTTCAAACATGTGAATGAAGCCATGCAGTTCGCGCAGGATATCGTTGGGAATGTGCTGCGACGTACGGGTTTCACCGTGCAGATAGATGGGAATGTCTTCATTGCGAAACCGCAGCTCGCCAATGAACAAGCGCAGGTTCTTGATGGCGTTGGCCACATCTTCCGGCGAATCGACGTCGAATTCCTCATCGTCAATCGACAGAATGAAGGCGCTGGCGCGGCTCTGCTGCTGCGCGAACGAACTGAGGTCACCGTAGCTGGTCACACCCAGGACTTCAACACCCTCGGCTTCAATCGCATTGGCCAGCGCGCGAATTCCCAGGCCCGACGCGTTTTCGGACCTGTAGTCTTCATCGATGATCACGATGGGAAAACGAAATTTCATGCGAGTAGCTCCTGCTAGGTGCGCGGCAATGTTACGCCCTGTTGGCCCTGATATTTGCCGCCACGATCACGATAGGAAGTCTCGCAGACTTCATCGCTTTCAAAAAACAACATTTGAGCACACCCTTCACCGGAATAAATCTTGGCGGGCAAGGGCGTGGTGTTGGAAAACTCGAGCGTGACGTGACCTTCCCATTCTGGTTCGAGCGGCGTCACGTTGACGATGATTCCACAGCGCGCGTACGTGCTTTTTCCAAGGCAGACAGTCAGGACGTTGCGCGGGATACGAAAATACTCGACCGTGCGGGCCAGCGCGAACGAATTGGGCGGAATAATGCAGACATCGCCCCGGAAATCAACAAACGACTTCTCGTCGAAATCTTTGGGATCGACAATAGTGGAGTTGATGTTGGTAAAGATCTTGAATTCGTCGGCACAGCGCACATCATACCCGTAACTGCTCGTGCCGTAGCTCACTATCTTCCCCTTCTCGGTGGATCGAACCTGACCAGGTTCGAACGGCTCGATCATGCGCTGAGTCTCGACAATACGTCGAATCCAGCGGTCACTTTTTATGCTCATAACTCAACCTTATTCCGTGGGCCCGTATTTTATCGCTTACCCAAAATAAAAGGGCGACGACGGACATGGCCGGAAAAAATCAATCCCGGAAAATAGTACGGTAAATCAAGGCGATGCCATTTACCGTTCCAACACTCAGATCTGCCGACAGGCCTCTGGCCAGCCGATAGCTTAGCCGACCCACCGTACCTGTGTCGGACAGAGCCTGCTGCACGCTTACCGTAAACCCCTTGGACAGATTTTTGCTGGCCGTGACGAAACGGCGCTCGATGTCGCTGGTGCCCGTGTCCAGGCCCCGAACCACGGTTTCCACCGGCAGAATGCTGCCCGTGCTGCCCAGCGTGCCCGACTGCATGGCCACGTCGTCCAGCCCGAACTTGCGATAGAAAGGTTCGCCGTCTGTCAGGAACGAGGTGCCCACCGAAAACAGCAGCGCCGCATCGCCGCCGGAATCATCCGGTCCGCGCCCCAGCAACAACCACGATAGCTTCTGCACGTCGCTGACGTCGGGATACGACACCAGATCGATGCGCGGCCGTTTGGCCGTGCCGGCCACGCGCACGCCAGCCTCGACCGAGAGCCCCGTGCGCAGGGCTTCAATATTCAGCACGGGGTCCGTTGCAGAGCCCTGGAAGGTGATGGTGCCGCGACGCAACTGCAGATGCTGGCCGTAGATGTCAATGGCACCCCCGCGGGTGCGCAACGCTCCCATGGCGGTCAGAGCTCCCTCGTGCATACTTAGATGCATGTCACCAACAAGGCCGGAATCCACGCCGTAGCCCGTGATGTAAAACCGCGGCCCCAGATCAATGTCCAGATCCATCGACACATTGACCGGCGCGCTTGCCGCAGGGGCTTTCCCGTTGCGCAGTACGACGACGTCGCTATCAAGCGTGGGGACACTGCTGAGCATGTCCAGATCGACCCAGCCGGCATCGGCCGTAATTTTGCCTGAAAGCGCCACACCCGACGCAGACGCAGACGCATGCAACTTGCCTGTGACCATAGCATAGCGATCCGATCGCTGCAGGAGGGGGTAACGATACAAGTCAATATCCACCGCTCCCGTGGAGCTTTCCAGGCTCCACTGGCCCGTCAAAGTCAGGCTGCCGTCGCGTGCATCGGGATTGCTCGACACCCATTCGGCCGTACGCCACTCTTTCGGCGTCACACGCAGGCGCGCCGGAAAGCGCAGGCTGTCCAGAACGAATCGATCGCCGTCAAAATGCGCGGATAGCGTGCCATTGAGCAGCCGCACGCCATCGTCAACACGCACAATTCGTATGTTCTCGCCACGCACCGTACCGCTCGTCGTCCACGTGCCGTCAGGCTTGCTGCGCGCTTTCAGATTGGCCCGGACCGACCCACCCAGGTCCATGGCATCACCCGTGAAAAGGCTCAGCCAGCCAAGATCCTTGATCTCGGCGTCCACGTCCACCGTTTGCGGGTCTTTACGATCCAAAACAAACCCACCGCCGGGCGTACTGCGCAGCATGGCGCTGGCCGTGACCGTGCCCTGCCCCATTTTGGCCGTCACCACGCGTACGTCCGCCGTCAGCCTGCTAAGCGATGCGCCCACCGGTTTGGCATTGATATTCACGTTCAGCGCCTGCAGACCGAGCGGCACGTCCGGGTTGCCCGGCACGATAAGGTCACCCGACAGCCGCCTGATATGGGCCCGGCCTTCCAGCGCCCCCAGGAACTTCATGTTCCAGTCGACGGCATAGTCGATCTGCTGCTGGTCGTTGCGCTTGTCCGATGCCACCACGACACGGCCACGCGCATCCGCGCTCGACTGTGCCAGTCCCAAAGTTTTTTGCACTTCCCGCAACAGGCGCCGGGACGTGGTCAGGTGATCAATGGCGCCCTGGGTCTCCCATGCACCCGCCCTTCCGCGAGACCCAAGATGACGCACCACTACGGATTGATTCAGCGGCAGTTGCACGGCAAGCGTGGTGGCACCCACCTGCCATTGCCACGCAGGCGCCGGCGCCTGCGGCGCATAGGACACGGCAACGGGCGCCTGCAACTGCATTCCAAGGCCGGCATGGCTCACGCTTAAAGCCAGAACGCGGCCCTTCCATTCGCCAACCCCAGCTCGATCAGCGGCCCAGCCTCCATCCGCGTCAAGACGAACATCAAATGGCCCCTGCCCGATTCCCTGCGCCTTAGCGGCGCCCGGCGAATACACTGCATTGATCTTTGCATCGTGTTTCGACAACGTGCCGCCCAGTTGGACCTGGGCGCGCACCGCCCCCTGCAGGCCCGGCCACAAGTCGGCCAGGCGCGCCACGGCAACGTCCAGCGCCAACTGACTGCCTGGCGCACCCAGCGCACCCTTGCCCGACACGCGGTCACGACCCACATGCATATCGATGTCCAGGCCGGACAGCCGTAACCTCTGCCACACAGGAGGGGGGACCTGTGGCGCCGCCATCTGCACTGCTGAGGCCTGTGCAGCACCCGCAGCGGCAGGTGCCTGCGCAGGGGTTGCACCATCCTGCACGGCGATATTCGCCCGTACGTGACCCGATACCGGCTGCCGGTTCCAGCTTGACCCCGCCGCTACCTGCAAGCCGACCTTGGCCGACAACAGATTCGTATAGTCCTGCAGCCAGGCATCAAGCTCCAGCTTGCCCGTCAGCATGGCCTGAGGAATAGCGCTCCCCACAAGCCGGCCAAGGTTCAACCTGTCCGCCGACACCCATCCCACAACATGATCGCGGCCAGAACCCTCGTTGGGCGAGGCATCCACACTCAGGTCCGCCTTCAGGGTCGAACCATCGGCCAAGCGCAACGCAAGGTCCCCGTTGCTTACCGGCAAGGACTTGCGCGGCAGCAGGTTGGCATTAAAAACCAGGTCCAGGCCCTGTCCACCCCCATCAACCTTAAGGCTCATGGCGTCAAGCGAACCCGAGAGGTTCACCGCCACATCCGCGGCGCAAGCCCCCGCCGTCGTAGCCGGCGCGGCCGACGGCAGTGCCGGCAGAAAATTATGCACACACAATGGCGAGCTCGCCCGGGACGTCTGTACGCGGGCCTGCAGACGGGCCGACAATGGCCACGGGTCGGCCAGTTCCGAAACATCCACGTTTCCTTCGACACTTGCCGTGATGTCCGCATGCGCCAGATCAACACCCTGGAGCGCCAGCGAGGCATTCTGCCCGGACAAGCTGAAGGCCGCCTGCAAGTTCCGTACCCCCACGGGAAGGGGTTGGCCATCTGTAGTTACGGACAGCTCACCCACCGCCACATGATCCAGCGCCACGCGCACGGGCAAGGCCGGCACCGAAAACGGCGCTTGGGACGTCTGACCCGATTGCGTTACCGTGATGGCCAGCCGCGCCGCCGAAATTTCGCGCACATGCAGCCGCCGCTGTGTCAGCTCGCGCCAATCCACCTTCAGGTTCAAGTCGTCAAGTTCAATCGCGACCTCGGGCAACTTGACCGACAGGTTCTGCACCCGCAAGCCATTCCAGACCGTACCCTGTATGCCGCGCACTTCACCCTGTACCTGTCGCACTGCCGTATGCAGCATCCAACGCGTCCCGGGTTCGGTGCCCACACACCAGACGATGAAGCCGCATACGACAGCCAACGCGAGAACCAGCGCCGGACCCAGCCACAACAGCACGCTGCGCACACAGCGCCCGGCGCGGTTCAAAACGCAATCCCCATGGAAAAGTGGATGCGCAGCTTGTGATCACGCTGTGCCCAGGCCAGGTCCACTTCCAGCGGACCGGCCGGTGTACGCGCCAGTGCCCCGATGCCATACCCCACGGCCATTTTCATCGCCCCAAACGATTCCGCCGCATCACCTGCATCGACAAACACACTCATGCCGAACTGCTGGGTGAAGTAATGCATGTATTCAATGCTCGCTACTGCCAGTGCCGGTGCGCCAATGATCGCGCTGCCGCGACTTACGCCTATGCTTTCATAACGATAGCCGCGTATTGTGCGCGCGCCACCGGTGCGGTATCCGAAATCTTCGGGCAGCCGCGACGTCCCGGACCAAACCTTGCCGACTTCGCCCCGCAAGGTCAGGACATCCCACTCGCCAATTGGCCACCATTGCCGTGCTCGCAAGCCCGACTTGTAGAAGCCCTCGCCACGGTCCAGCGTTACCCCCGCCCCCAGGCCAAGCTCAATCAAATTACCTTCACGCGGGTTGTACTTGTCATCGACGTCACGCCTTAACCACTGCCACGTCCCCACCAGGGAAGGCACTTCGTAGGTTTCCGCGCCTTCCACTCTGGTCTTGTCATAAGCCCCTACAAGCCCCCATTTTGTTTCGTACTCGACCCGGCTGCCCGCCTGGGCCTTGCGTTCCTGGATCCGCTTCCACCCCACACCAGCCCGCCTGGTGTCCACTCCCTCTATATCGGAATGGTCCAGCAACAGCCCGACGCTGTCCTTGTTGCCGTCCAGATCAGGCGCAAAGTGCACATCAAAAAAAGCACGCTGGCGGTTCTTGTCAGCACCCGCACCGGTTTCTATCCAGACCGGTTTGCCGAACACCACATTTTGCCGATACAGGGCCTCGCCCCGCACCCCATTGTCGCTGTCCACGCCAAGCGACGCGGAGAAGCGCCGTGCAGGAGCCTCCGACACGCGCACCTGCAAGGGCATCTCGACGTCACCATCGGGCATCACGACGCGGTGCGCAGGCGTGCTATCCAACGACACAAACGCGCCGCGAAAAAATGACGTCGACTGCAGCGCCTGCTGCCAGTCATCAAGCTGATCCTGACTGTAGGGCTGACCGGGCGCATAACGCACATAGCGGTCAATCAGCTCTCGTGGCACGCGCTTCAGGCCAATGACCTCAACCTTGCCCAAGCGCACGGGAGGCCCGCTATCTATCGCAACGTGTAAATCGGCCTGGGCCTTGTCAGCATGGATCGTGGCCCGCGACGTCGTGACACGTGCAAGATAAAAATCCTTGCGGCGCACGTCGTCAATCAAGGCTCCCTTGGCCCGGTTCCACTCTTCGTTGATGAACGGCATGCCCTGCGTCAGCGGCCACGACTGCTTGAGCAAGTCGGTACGCGCGTGAAAATCCGGCGCTGTGATCCCGCCTGAAAAGTCCAGAGCCACCTTGTCCACGCGTGTGCGTTCACCGGACTTGATGACGATGTCCCAGGTTTCACCCAAAGGATCCTCGCCCACATTGAGCACGACCGTGGGCGAAAAATAGCCCTGAGTCTCAAGAGCGGACAACGTGGCCTCGCGCGCACGGCGACGCAAGCGTGACAGCTCACCGCCGTCCTGATCTTCGGCAAGACGCGTGATGACATTGACCGACGCAACAATGGCCTGCAACGCCTGGGGCGAAACGCCGCCAGGATCAATGGTTACTTCGGGAGCGGCCGCATAAACCGCCTGAGCCCACCCAATCGCAAGTGCAAGGCTGCAGACGGCCGCCTTCATCGACCTTGCTTATCGACGCGCGACGACAGTTGCCTGGCGCGCGACGACCTTGGGTGCGGGACCGGACGTGTCAGGCGGCAGCTTGGCCACCTGGATGGCCATATTCCAGGCAATGTCATGATAAAGACCCGCAATCTTGCTATCGGGCTCGGCGATGACCGTAGGTGTGCCGGAATCGGTTTCCGTACGGATATTCATGGCCAGCGGCAACGAGCCCAGCCATGGAACGTTGTATTCGGCGGCCATGTCCCGGCCACCGTTCTCGCCGAAGATGGGCTCGGCATGCCCGCAGTTGGTACAAATGTGCACGGACATATTTTCGACGATTCCCAACACTGGAACCTCGACTTTTTGAAACATACGTAACCCTTTGCGAGCATCGGCCAGGGCAAGGTCCTGCGGCGTGGTGACGATAATGGCACCTGCCAACGGCACCTTCTGTGCCAGCGTAAGAGCAATATCGCCGGTACCAGGGGGCATGTCAACAATCAGGTAATCCAGGTTTTTCCAGTTTGTCTGGCGCAGCAGTTGTTCGAGCGCCTGGCTTACCATTGGGCCGCGCCAAATGGCCGGTGCGTTGTCGTCCAGCAGATACCCGATGGAATTGGTCTGCAGCCCATGCCCCACCAGCGGCTCCATGGTCTTGCCATCCAGGCTTGGCGGCTTGCCGGACACACCCAGCATAATGGGCACGCTGGGACCATAGATATCGGCATCAAGCAACCCGACACTGGCACCCTGGGCCTGCAGCGCCAGCGCAACGTTTACGGCGACGGTACTTTTGCCCACCCCACCCTTGCCTGAGGCCACGGCAACGATGTTGTGGATGGAGGCGTGTGGCCGCAAGCCGCGCTGCACCGCGTGACTCACGATCTTCGACGTAAAATCAAGCTTTGCAAGCTGCGCACCCTGCCCTGTCACCGCCGTCTCGATATTCTTGCGCAATTGTTCCAGCCCGTTGTGCAAAGGGTAGTCTAGGGCTAAAGTAAGAGAAAGTGCATTATTATCAAGCTGTAATATGCTATTTTCGGACAAAACCCCTAGCTTCGTGTTTGTGTTCGGGTCAACAACTTCGGCAAGCGTCGTGCGTAGTTGTTCCAGGCTGGTGCTCATTTTCGTGCCTCGAGTAAATAAGAATTTCATGGTGCAACCTAAAGAATAGCGGATTCAGGGAATTATTTTCGGGCAGGGGCTGTCTTAACATCAAGATGAATACTTTCACTCAAATACTTCGTGGCGTACTGTTTTTCGTGCTGGCTATCTTCGGCATGATCATGGCGCTCATCTTCATGGTTTCCACGGCAATTGCCGTGGCCATACTGTATGGCGTTGCCAGGATCAAGGGGCGACCTTTCGGCGTTCGGGCCTACTGGGACCAGCGCCGCAAGCCTGTCGCACCTTCGCGCAACTTCAACAAAAAAGACGTCGTTGACGTCGAAATGCGCGAAATCCCGTAACAGCCAACGCCACACCCCTGCACAATGCGGCCCCGCCAGGGGCCGAGCGGACGGCATAATTCCAAACCGAACGCGATTCATTACAATAGAAAGATACTATTTATGCGCGCTGCGTGGCTGCAAAGCCCTTTTGGCCGTATGCATAAACCTTGCTGTCCATCCCCCTACCTCACGCCCAATTCATGTCGCGCACGATTTTTGTCACAACCGCCCTGCCCTATGCCAACGGCTCCTTTCATATTGGCCACATCATGGAATACATCCAGGCCGACATCTGGGTTCGTTGCATGCGCATGGCTGGCCACACCGTGCATTTCGTTGGCGCGGACGATGCCCATGGCGCGCCCATCATGCTCAAGGCGGAAAGCGAAGGGATCACCCCGCGGGCGCTCGTGGCCCGCTACGCGAGCGAGCGCCCGCGCTACCTTGACGGCTTCCATATTCAATTCGACCACTGGCATTCCACCGATACGCCCGAAAACACGCAGCTATCGCACGACATCTACAAAAACCTGAAAGCGGCGGGGCTGATTTCCACGCGCAGCATCGAACAGTTCTACGACCCCGTCAAGGGCATGTTTCTGGCCGACCGTTATATAAAGGGCGAATGCCCCAACTGCCACGCCAAAGACCAGTACGGCGATGCCTGCGAGGTATGCGGCTCGGTATACGCGCCCACCGATCTCATCAATCCGTACTCCGCGCTTACCAAAGCCACGCCGGTCCTGAAGTCATCCGAGCATTTTTTCTTCAACCTCTCTGATCCGCGGTGCGTGGAATTCCTGCAGGCCTGGACTACGGGCAACAACCGCCAGGGCCACAAACGCCTGCAAAGCGAAGTTCTTGCCAAAACACGCGAATGGCTGGGCGGTGGTGCAAACGGCGGCGAGGCCAACCTGGCCGACTGGGACATATCGCGCGATGCGCCTTACTTTGGCATCGAAATCCCCGACGCGCCTGGCAAGTATTTTTACGTGTGGCTGGATGCCCCAGTGGGATATCTGGCCTCACTCAAGGCCTATTGCGCCATCAAGGGGCTGGATTTCGACCAACTTCTGGACCCCGACGGTCAGACTGAACAATTCCACTTCATCGGCAAGGACATTGTTTACTTCCACGCCCTGTTCTGGCCAGCCATGCTGAAATTTTCAGGCCGCAAAACCCCTGATGGCCTGCACGTGCACGGTTTCATCACCGTCAGCGGCGAAAAAATGTCCAAAAGCCGGGGCACCGGCATTTCGCCGCTACGCTATCTGGAACTTGGCATGGATCCGGAATGGCTGCGCTACTACATGGCGGCAAAGCTCAACGCCCACGTGGAAGACGTGGATTTCAACCCGGATGACTTCATCGCGCGCGTCAACAGCGACCTGGTCGGCAAGTACATCAACATTGCCAGCCGCGCCGCCAATTTCATCAGCAAGCATTTCGACGGCCAGCTCGGCTACCAGGAAAACACGCAAGTGCTTCTGGGCGAAATCGAACGGGTTGCAAGCAGCGTACGCGCAGACCTCGAAGCACGCGAATACGGCCGTGCCATCCGCCAGGCCATGGCCTTTGCGGACAGCATCAACCAGGCGTTCGACGCGGCGCAACCGTGGGTCCTGGCCAAAGGCCTCGCCCAAGCCAGTGCCGCGCAAAAAGACCAACTGCAAGACGTGTGCTCGCGCGCGCTGGCCGGCTTTCGTGCCCTGACCGTCATGCTTTCCCCCGTATTGCCAACGCTGGCTGCCAACGTGGCTCAGAACCTCTTCGGAGAAACGGCAGCCTACCAGTGGGCCGACGCGCACAAGCTGCCTACCAGCATTTCTCCCTTCAAGCACCTGATGCAGCGCGTCGAACCCAGGATGCTGGACGACCTGTTCGAAGCCCCCGCCGAAGCCGCTCCGGCGCCCACCGCCGTACCCGGCGGGCAACCCATTGCGCCAACCATCGATTTCAAGGATTTTGCCAAGATCGACTTGCGCATCGCGCGTATCGTCCAGTGTGAAACGGTAGACGGTTCAGACAAATTGCTGCGTCTTACCCTTGATGTTGGCGAAGATCGTAACCGCCAGGTGCTTTCAGGGATCAAGGCCGCTTATAGCCCGGCCGACCTGATCGGCAAGCTGACCGTCGTGGTCGCCAACCTGGCACCCCGAAAAATGCGCTTTGGTGTTTCCGAGGGCATGATCCTGGCTGCCAGCCACAGCGATGCCAGCGTGGACGCGGGGATTTATATTCTGGAGCCCTGGGAAGGCGCACAACCGGGCATGCGCATCAGCTGACCGCCGCGGCACCCGACGTGACGCGGCGGACGCTGGTGGCGCAGCGGACTGGCGCGGCAGACATTACTGACGCAACTTGTCCAGAACGTTGATGTCGTCGTTGTTATGCAGATGCGGGACGAGCCAGCCATTCTGATCATAATCAGACAGGCATTTATCCACGAGCTCGGTCATTTTTGCCAACGCGCCCGAACCTTGGGCGTGCCGCAGACACTGCAGGCGGATCTCGTCCTGATTGCCCGCATAATTGATTTCGTACAGCTCGTGGCGGCCGCCGAACTCAGTGCCAATGGCGTCCCACAGCAGCTTCAGCGTCTTGATCCGCTCGACGTGGCCTATGTTGTCTGACCCGCGCACATAGCGCGACAGATACTCATTAAGCACCGGATTCTGAAGATCCCGGACGCCCGAGGGCAGATAAATGAGGCCGCTGGCGACGATTTCCTCGATCACCTTCTTGATGGCCGGATAGACCTGCGGCGCCAGCACGCGATACGAGTGTTCGGCAAACTGACACGGTGTCCAGCTGCCGTTATGCCACGCACTGCCATTGCCCACCATGGCTTCAGTCAGCGACCAGAACATATTGCGCCACGCCAGCACCTCGCCCACGGCGGTTTGAACACCGCGGAACTCCATCGTACCGGTGCATTTAAGTGCCTTGACCAGCAGGCCAGAAATGAAATCCAGCTTGACGGCGAACCGCGTGCAGGCCTGCATGGGAAAGAGGCGGCCAAACCCGGCCTGTGGAAACCAGCTACGGCACCGATCGAGATCGCGGTAGATGAGAACGTTTTCCCAGGGAACAAAGGCATCGTCGAAAATAAGAATGGCGTCGTTCTCGTCGAAGCGACTGGACAACGGGTAGTCGAACGGTGACCCCATGGCGCCAGCGGTAAGCTCGTACGACGGGCGGCACACCAGCTTCACCCCGGGAGTATTCATTCCCGCGATGAACATCAAGGCCATATCGGTGTTGTCACCCAGCAGGCCCGCTGAACCCTGGCCAATGAAGTTGTAGTGCGTCAATGCCGAACCTGTGGCCACCACCTTTGCCCCACTGACATAAACGCCCGCATCGGTTTCTTTGGTAACCGAGACGAACACATCGCGCACATGCTCGACTGGCTTGTTGCGGTCGACGGGTGGGTTGACGATGGCGTGATTCAGATAAAGGCATGCCTCCTGAATGCGGGTATACCATTTGCGCGCATTGTCTTCGAACTTGCCATAGTATTCGGGCACGATGCCCAGCGCGCTGCCGAACGCCGCCTTGTAATCGGGCGTGCGCCCCATCCAGCCGTAGGTCAGCCGGGACCAGCCCGCAATGGCGTCGCGCTGCTCGCGCAGTTCCTGGGCGTTACGCGCAAAGCGAAAGAACTTGTGAGTGTACCCGCCGTTGCCGGTATCGGTATCCCAGCACAGTTCATCCTTGTGCTCGGGGTCGTGCAGCGCATCGTACAGACGGGCCATGGAAGCGGCCGAATTGCGAAACGCCGGATGCGTGGTGATGTCTTTGACGCGGTCGCCATAAATGTAAATTTCGCGCCCATCGCGCAACGACTCCAAGTATTCCGCCCCGGTGAAAGGGCGGTTTTTTGCAGCACGCACATCTTCGGGGTAAGAACTAGGCAAATCGCCTGGATTCATGCTTGTCTCCTGTTTTTAGCTATATACGGAATTGCACGATAAGACTGCTTTATTACACTATACCGAACACATGTAAGCGGAATTCATCCAGCATTTTCTTGCACACGCCTTATTTGCGCTTTGACTTGCGTGCGACGTCGCGGCGGGGTGTCGCGCTCAATGTTACTAGCTCTATATTGCTCTGCCGGTTGGCCAGAAACCGGTCGAGCGCATCGTACAGATTACGCACCGTATCCTCTCCCATGCCCACTTCCAGGTTGGCATACTGCTGTTCGACCAATGGTGCAATGGCGCGGATAAGCGCACGGCTGCCTGGGGTAAGCGCCACCAGTATGCGCCGCTGATCGGTATCGACACGATTGCGGTCAACCAGTTGCATTTCCTCCATGCGGGCCAGCACCCCGGCCAGGCTGGGGCTAAGAATGTGACAGGTCGCGCAGATTTGCCACTGCTCCATGGGCTCGCCGTTGTCGCTGATGGCACGCATTACACGCCATTGCTGTTCGGTCAGGCCATGGTGATTCAAAATGCGCCGGAAATTGACCATGACGCATTCACGCGCCTGCAGCAACAGCAAGGCCAGATTACGGTGCTTCAGGGGTTTTCCCATTATTCCTATCCCGCTTTGAATCGGATGCATCGCGCCGGCTGCGCGGCATGCCGCCGGTTGGCCGCCCCCATTGACAACCAACATGTTAACCTCTAAATTATAGAATATATTAGCTAATTTGAATCAACCCAAAATATGCCCACGCAACAGGGCGAAGACCGACGGCTGAACATGCGCGCAAACAATTTTCCGGCATCAATCCAGGGTACCGTGTATGGCGTCATCCTGAACGACCGCGGCTCCATTCAGCGCATGGGCGCCGCACTTCACGAAGCCCCCTACAAGGCGCCGCCACGCGCCCCGGTCATGTACATAAAGCCTGCCAATACGCTGACTGCCAACGGCTCTGTCGTGACGCTGCCCCTTGGCGCCACCCAAGTTGAAATCGGCGCCACAGTCGGGCTTGTCATGGGTGCACAGGCTTCGCGTCTGACAACACAAAACGCACTGGCCGCCGTACAGGGCTGCACAGCGGTCGCCGACCTCAGCCTGCCGCATACCAGCTACTACCGCCCCGCCGTGCGCGAAAAGTGTTTCGACGGTTCTTGCGTCTTTGCCGAAACCGTCGCCAACGCGGCCGGTGCTCAAAACCTTGCCGCACTGCACGTGCAAACCCTTGTCAACGGCGAAGAAGTTGGCCGGTGGTCACTGAATGATCTTATCCGTACGGCACCCGAACTGCTGCGCGACGTTACCGGGTTCATGACGCTTAACCGCGGCGACGTGCTGCTGCTGGGCGTCCAGTGGCAGGCGCCCACCGCCTCGCCCGGCGACGTCGTCAAGGTCAGCGTCGCTAATGTGGGACAGCTTGAATTTTCCATCGTATCCGAAGCAAGGGGTGCCGCATGAAACGAGGCCGCATATTCCTGAACGGCGCCATTCACGAGGTTCAACCGGCGCAAGACGGTTACGTTCGCCTGGCCAACGGCCAAACCCTGGCGCAAGATCAAGTTCAATGGCTTGCCCCCGTCGAGCCCGGTGCCATTTTCGCGCTGGGCCTGAATTACGCCGACCACGCCACAGAGCTGGCATTCAAGGCTCCCGAACAACCACTGGTATTCCTCAAGGGTCCCAACGCTGTCGTGGGCCACAACGCCCACACCCCCCGCTCAGCCAGCGCCGAATACATGCACTACGAGTGCGAACTGGCCGTCGTCATTGGCAAGCCGGCAAAAAACGTCAAGCAAAAAGACGCCTATGCCTACGTGGCCGGCTACACGGTGGCTAACGACTACGTCACGCGCGACCACCTGGAAAACTACTACCGCCCCAACCTGTTTGCCAAGAATCGCGACGCCAGCACGCCCCTGGGTCCGTGGCTGGTCGATGCCGCCGACATCCGCGACCCCATGGCGCTGCAGCTGACCACCTCGGTCAACGGTAAAATTACCCAGCAGGGCACCACGCGCGACATGGTGTTCAGCATCCCGTGGCTAATCGAGTACCTGTCAGCCATCATGACGCTCTCACCCAACGACATCATTCTTACAGGCACGCCCAAAGGGCTGGTAAATGTCGCGATTGGCGACGTCGTCACCACCGAAGTGCAGGACGTGGGCCGCCTGGTCAACACCCTTGTCGACGACAAAACTTATCTAACCATGGCAGGGCGTGCGTAAGCGCCGCAAGCCCTCTAGAACCGACTGGCAGGCACAACATGATCAAACACCTCATCAACGGCAAACACGTTGAAAGCAAGCAGGTCTTCGAAACCCTGAACCCCGCCACCAACGAAACGCTGGCTGAAGTCGCCCGCGGCGGCGAAGCCGAAGTCGACGCGGCCGTACAAGCCGCCAAAAATGCCTTCCCGGGATGGGCCGGCAAGCCTGCCGCCGAGCGCGCCAGGCTTATGCGAAAACTTGGCGAACTCATCACCAAGAACGTGCCCGAACTCTCCGAAATGGAAACGAACGACACGGGGCAGGTCATTGGCCAGACCAAAAAGGCGCTCATCCCGCGCGCGGCCGATAATTTTCATTTCTTTGCCGAAATCGCCACGCACATGGACGGCGAAAGCTACCAGTCCGACACCGGCCACCTGAACTACACCATGTGGAATCCTGTGGGCGTCTGTGCGCTTATCTCGCCGTGGAACGTGCCCTTCATGACCGCTACCTGGAAAACCGCGCCGTGCCTGGCGCTGGGCAACACCGCCGTCATGAAGATGTCCGAGCTCTCACCCATGACCGTCAGCCGTCTGGGCGAGCTGGTGCTGGAAGCCGGCATCCCCGCCGGGGTGTTCAACATCGTGCACGGCTTCGGGCCGGAAACCGGCGAGCCGCTGGTGCGCCATCCCGATGTGCGCGCCGTCTCATTCACCGGCAGCACCGCCACGGGCAACCGCATCGTCCAACAGGCGGGGTTAAAAAAATTCTCGATGGAGCTCGGCGGCAAGTCTCCGTTCGTGGTGTTCGACGACGCCGACTACGAACGCGCACTTGACGCCGCGCTGTTCATGATCTTCTCCAACAACGGTGAACGCTGCACCGCAGGTTCGCGCATCCTGGTGCAAAAAGGCATCTACGACAAGTTCGTGGCCGATTACGTCGCGCGGGCTGCAAAGCTTACCGTGGGCGATCCCACCGATCCCGCCACCATCGTCGGCCCCATGATCAGCCGCAGCCACCAGAAAAAAGTGGCACACTACATCGAACTGGGTAAAGAGGAAGGCGCCCGCGTGGTGCTCGGCGGCGGCACACAACAAGTGCCCGACCACCTTAAAAATGGCAACTGGATCCAGCCCACCGTATTCGCCGACGTCGATAACCGCATGAAGATCGCGCAGGACGAAATCTTCGGCCCGGTGCCTTGCCTCATCCCGTTCACCACCGAGGAAGAAGCGCTGCGCATCGCCAACGACACCCAGTACGGCCTGTCGTCCTACATCTGGACGGAAAACACCGGGCGCGCCCTGCGCATGGCGCGCGGCGTGGAAGCCGGCATGGTGTTCGTCAACAGCCAGAACGTCCGCGACCTGCGCCAGCCGTTCGGCGGCGTCAAGGCCTCGGGCACGGGCCGCGAGGGCAATCACTACAGCTTCGAAGTGTTCGCCGAAGCCAAGAACGTCTGCCTGTCATACGGCAGCCACCCGATTCCGCGCTGGGGCGTTTGAACCCAAGCCAACGCACGTCACAGAGAGGCACATGATGGGCACACTCGCACTGGCAGCAAAAATCACGCACGTTCCTTCCATGTATTTGTCGGAACTGGACGGACCGCACAAGGGCTGCCGCAAGGCAGCCATCGACGGCCACCACGAAATCGGCCGACGCTGCCGCGCGCTGGGCGTCGACACCATCGTCGTGTTCGACGTGCACTGGCTGGTCAATTCCGAATACCACATCAACTGCGCGCCGCACTTCAAGGGCGTGTACACCAGCAACGAACTGCCGCACTTCATCAAGAACATGCCCTACGAATATCCGGGCAACCCGGAGCTGGGCCAGCTGATTGCCGATACCGCCAACGAAATGGGCGTCGTAAGCCGTGCCCACCGCGACACGACGCTGGAGCTGGAATACGGCACCCTCGTGCCCATGCGCTATATGAACGGCGACCAGCACTTCAAGGTCGTCAGCGTCTCGGGCTGGTGCATGTGGCACAACCTGGAGGAAAGTGCGCGCTTTGGCCTGGCGGTACGCAAAGCCATCGAAGATCGCTACGACGGCACCGTGGCGGTGTTTGCCAGCGGCTCGCTGTCGCACCACTTTGCCAACAACGGCACCGCTCCGCAATACATGCACAAGGTCTTCGACCCATTCCTTGAAAGCGTCGACCATGGCGTCGTCGCCATGTGGGAAAAAGGAGACTGGCACACCTTCGTGGACATGCTCCCCATGTACAACGAAAAATGCTGGGGCGAAGGCGGCATGCACGACACAGCCATGCTCCTGGGCATGCTGGGCGGCCGCGACTACGACCAGAAAGTCGAAGTCATCACGCCCTACTTCGGAAGCTCTGGCACCGGGCAGATCAATGCCATCTTCCCCGTCACGCCGCTTAAATCCACCGCCACCGCCTAGGAAAACACCATGCCGCACCTTACCGTCGAATATTCTTCCAATCTTCACCTGAATGGCGACGTCAACTCGCTGTGCAAAAAACTGGCGCGCTGCCTCCTTGACCAGCACACTGCCGATGGCAAGGCCGTCTACCCGATTGGCGGCACTCGCGTGCGGGCCTACGCCGCCGAAGACTACTGCATCGGCGACGGGTCAATAAATGATGCCGCGTTCGTTCATGCCGCACTGAAAATTGCGCCGGGCCGCAGCGAGCAAACCCGAAAGGAAACCGGCAATGCGTTGCTTGAAGTCATGAAAGCCCACTTCGCAGAGCTGTTCGAACAACACGGCCTTGCGCTGTCGCTGGAAATTTCCGAATTCAACGAACTGGGCACGTGGAAACACAATAACCTGCACGCACGCTTCAACGCCGCACCCGAGAAAAAATAACGCCGGAGCAACCCATGCTACCCGAAAGCACCCTGAAAGCGCTGGCCGCCCAACTGGACCACGCTCAAAAGACCCGCACCCAGTTGCGCCACTTCTCGCAAGCCCATCCCGAAATGACCATCGAGGACGGCTACGCCATACAGCGCGAATGGGTCAAGCTGCGGCTGGCCGAAGGTCGCGTCATTCGCGGACGCAAGATCGGGCTTACCTCGCGCGCCATGCAACAGTCCTCGCAAATCAACGAGCCGGACTACGCACCGCTGCTGGACGACATGTTCTTCGAACAGGGAGGCGACATTCCCTTCACGCGATTCATCGCACCGCGGGTCGAAGTGGAACTGGCCTTCGTCCTGGGCAAACCGCTGAAGGGCCCGGGCGTAACGCTATTTGACGTGCTCTCGGCCACCGAGTATGTCACGCCCGCACTGGAAATCATCGACGCGCGCATCGAACAGTTTGACCGCAACACCAAAGCGCCCCGCAAGGTCTTCGACACCATTTCCGACTTCGCCGCCAATGCTGGCATCGTTACTGGCGGCTTGCCCGTGCGACCCAACAGTCTTGACATGCGCTGGGTTGGCGCCATGCTTTACCGCAATGGCGTCATCGAAGAAACCGGGCTTGCCGCGGGTGTACTCAACCACCCCGCCAATGGCGTTGCCTGGCTGGCCAATAAAATTGCGCCGTACGGCGAACAGCTCAACGCCGGCGACGTGGTCCTGGGCGGCTCGTTCACGCGACCCGCCAATGCCAAACAGGGCGACACCTTCCAGGTCGACTACGGCAAGCTGGGCCAAATCGCCTTCCGATTCGTATGACGCCAGCGCGGCCACGCGGCATGCATGCCGCGCCGTCGCACTGACGTGCACGACAACATCTCCACTTTCAACACCACAACGCACACATCACCCGGACACCAACCATGGATATGCCTCGCAATGCCTTCAAGCAGGCTCTCGCCCAACGCAAAACGCAACTTGGCCTCTTCCTGGGACTGACCAACCCGATAAGCGCCGAAATCCTTGCCACCTGCGGCTACGACTTCCTGCTTATCGATGCCGAGCACGGCGCCAACACCGTGTCCATGGTCCAGGACCAGTTGCGCGCCATGGCCGCCTATCCTGTCCAGTGCCTGGTGCGCCCGGTCAATCACGACCCCGCGCTCATAAAGCAGTTGTTGGGGGTCGGCGCGCAAACGCTGCTCGTTCCCATGGTCGATACCGCCGACCAGGCACGCGCCATCGTCCGCGCCATGCACTACCCACCCAAAGGCATACGTGGCGTAGGCAGCGGCCTGGAGCGCGGCGCCCGCTGGAACGCGGTTTCCGACTACTTCGCGCAAGTGGACGCCAACATCTGCCTGATCGTACAGATCGAATCCCGTACGGCGCTGGAAAACCTGGAAGAGATTGCCGACGTGGACGGCGTGGATGGCGTATTCGTCGGGCCTTCGGACCTTGGTGCATCCTTGGGGTACCTGGGTCAGCCCGGCCACCCTGAAGTCAAGGCGGCCGTCGAACAGGCGCTCAAGCGCCTAGCCGACAAAGGCAAGGCGGCCGGCGTATTCTGCGGCGATCCGGCACTGGCCGCGCCCTATCAGGCCAGCGGTGCCTGCTTCCTGGCCCTGGGCGCCGACACCGGCCTGCTGCGCAGCGCAGCAACGAAACTGCTGAACAGTGTGCGCCCACAAGCCGTACGCGCGGCAGGTACAGGCTACTGATCACGAACCACTGCCTGCCGATTGCCGGTAACCAGTAGCCGAGTGGCAATTACCGGTTGCCACTTACGATTGCGGACATGACATTCAGATACTTGGCGTACAGATCGCTAAGCGAATTGACCTGCAGTTTCTTGTAAAGGCGTTTACGCAACGTGCGCACGGTATGCGTGCTGATCGACAGATCCAGCGCCACGCCTTCATTGCTCGCACCAGCCAGCAGGCGCTGGCATACCTGCATTTCGCGTCGGGACAACTGCTGCAGAGCCCGTCTCTCGGCCGCATAGGGGTCGGAAAGCGCTTTCATGGCGGGTGGGCTCACGCGAGCGGTCCTGCCCACGTGCTGCCAGATGGCGGCCATCAGCACAGGTGCCAGTGCCTGTGTATCCAACAGGTTTTTCTTGCTGAATTTGCCCGAAGCATCCAGGCGGTACAGATTGCAAAACACCAGCTCTTCACCGTGGTTGCTTACCACCGACAGCTTGTCACACAGGCCCGTTCGTTCGAAGAAGAAGGCGCTGTAGGTGGGCGAAGCGTTCAACCGCTGATCGAACCGCATGACCACCGGTTCACCATCGCCAAGCGCACGAAACGACGACACACTTTTATCCAGCATGTGGTAGCGTTCCAGATAGCGCTGGTTGATCGTATTGGCAATGCGCGCCGACAACAGTCCCTGTGTGAACAGGCCGCGAATCTGATCGCCACCCACCAGCTGCGCCACCACATGATCGGCGCCAACGGCCTCGTACATAAGCTCGAAGACCGCTCGCGAAAAACCGTCATGACCAATGCTGGTCACCAGCCGGCCCAGCGCCGGATAGGGCGGCGCACGCAAGCTCATGACGCTAAGGCATTACAAGTCCGGCACCCTACTGGCGGGTTCAACTTCGAACCGACATCAGGCGCCGGACAGGGAGCGAGCGGATCCACGCCATGCCCTATTCACGCAGTTGCTTCGGTATCGGCCGGAGCGCCTTCCCGCGCAATAGCCACCTCACCAGTGCGGGACTGTGCCTCGGCATCCGCGCGCCGCTTGATGTAGCGTCGCATGGCGACCGATGGACCATCTGCTCCGACCGAAATTTCATACATCTCGTCGGGGGCAGTCGTGCGCCACACTTCTTCCAGCGCCGCCATGCCGGTGACGTCTTCGTTGAACGCCTTGAAGAGGTTCTCATGCATGAACTGCGTAATGCTGTCGTCCTCAAGCCCGAAGTCACGCCCGTGCACGATAAAGTAATGGCAGCTGGAATGCGTTTGCGGCGTAAGGATATGCGCCGTCTTGATGCGCGACACGTTGCGGTCCTTCTCGGCCAGCTTGTTGTCATAGAAGCTGACGTTTACCTGATGAAACGCGGGCGACTTGAATTCCGACTTCACAATGCGTGCGGCCGTCTCGCACCCTTCCAGCCCCGTTGGCTTGGCCCACAGCGGCGGCAGCGTTGTAGGCACCACATCGCGATACAACGCGAAATAGCCATCGCCAACTTCAGACTTGAACGCCGCCTTGGCATAGTCTGGCGTGCCAAACGTCTTCGCGTGCAGGAACGACAGATGCGACAGGTCGAGCAAGTTCTCATGCATGCTGACGTAATTGGATTTCAACTCGAAATACCCATGGGACGTGGCCCAGCTATCCTGCCCTATCCACTCCTGCTCGGGTAGACGCGACTCATCGGCCAGCGCGGGGTCGCCCAGCCATATCCACACCAGCAGGCCACGCTCGACAACCGGATAACTGGCGACACCAATATTGCCTGGCAACTTGGCCGACGACGGCACCTCGGTGCAATTGCCGTCACAGTTGAAACGAAAGCCGTGATAGCCGCAAACGATCGTGTCGCCGTCGAGCGCGCCCAGCGACAAGGGGTAGGCGCGATGCGCGCAACGGTCGGACAACGCCACAGGCTTGCCATCTTCCGTGCGAAACATCACTACGCGCTTGTCCAGCAAAATGCGCGGCAAAAGCGTGCGCGTGACTTCCTCGGAAAAAGCGGCCACATACCATTCGTTATAAATAAATGGCGTGCTGCGGTTGGCCATGGTGGACGAACTTTTTTTAAGCGCCTGCAAGACAGGTAGCGGTGGAATAGACATTGTGTGCCTCCTAGGCGGCGCGAGCCAGCGACTGCTCGGCGGAAATTGACCGGCCCATCAGCCAGCGAAAATACCCCAACGCGTTATCAACGTTCAAAGGCATCATTTTGAAACCCGGGTCCAACGACAGAATGCCGGCCTGGGCGTGAATCATGTCCCAATCTTCCTTGAAGCCCGCTACAACGCTCGCGTGCACTGTGTCGGTAACCGAGGGATCATCCAGCGCAAAGTCGTGCGCCTGCGAAAAGAAATAGTGGGTACTGTTTTCGGTCTCGGGAGTCAGGGCCTGCGCACTGCGAAACTGCACCGCTCCGACACGGTTGCCTTCGCGCGCGCCGGTGCCGGCCGGAGCACTGCCCGAATCCATCATAAAGACCCCGGGCAAAATAAAGTCGTACATATTCCAACGGTCGACATTCTGCGTCCAGTTGGTCACCCGTTTCACAAAGGGTGCCGGTTCCGCATCCATGAACCAGCGCTCAACCCGCAAACCACGGTCTATATGCTGCACGTCGGCCCGGACATTGGCGTACTCGGTGCTGCCGCCCAGCGTTTTTTCGTGCACAAATGGCAGATGGGAAAAGTCGAGCAGATTGTCTGCGATAAGCAGGTAATTAACGTCGTAATGCATGCAATCGGGCTTGTAATGCCACTGCGGGCTGTCCAGCCAGAACGTGTCCGGAATAAGCGATGGGTCAGCCTTTGCCGCCTCGCCCATCCATATCCACACCCATTTATTGCGCTCTACAACCGGAAATGGCGCAAGATTGGCGCCCGGTGGAATGCGTTCCTGCCCCGGCACGAACGTACAGGCACCCTCGCAGTTGAACTTCACGCCATGGTACATGCAGCGCAACTCGCCGTCTTCCAGCCGTCCTCTGGACAGCGGCGCGCCACGGTGCGAACACCGGTCGGGCAACGCGGCCACCCGCCCTTGCGCGTCGCGCCAGAACACGACCGGAACACCGGTAATGGTTCGGGAAAACAGCGACGTGTCGGTTATTTCGTGCGACCAGCCGGCCACATACCACGTGTTTTTCAAGAACATGTTTGTCTCCAGATCCATAATCGCGTCGCCCTACCGCCAAGGGTCAGGCCAACAACGGATGCGCCATTTTTATTCGAATACTCGGCGCCGCCTGAAGCAAAGTATAGTGCGCACCACGAATATTTCCATACCTCAAATGAGTTACAAAGGTGGTGGGGCCAAGAGCGGCCAAAAGCCACGGCATACAAGCCGGACTTGCTGCCCGGCGCGCGCAGCGCCTGGACGCCACAAGTCACGGGACAGGTTCTTACAAGTTTTCGGGATGCGGGACGGGATGCGCCACAGGCGACAGTGCAGCGTTCGACGTAATTGAACGCGGCGCCAATCCGTTTGGTCCCAAGGTGTTAACCATGTGATCGATACAAACCGTTAACGAAGTCTCCGGTATGTACCCCGGCAGTTGCTGGAGCGGGTGAAGGGAATCGAACCCTCGTCTTAAGCTTGGGAAGCTTCTTCTCTACCATTGAGATACACCCGCTCGCGAAGAACGAGATTATAGCAGCGTACACAAGGAGCCTCACGCAACGCACTATCCTATAATTTATCCATGACGACCACACCCGCCTCCGTACTCCCGGACCCAACCGCCGGCATGGAAACCGACAAGGCGCCTGTGCCGCATCCGGGTGCAGGCCATATTCGCAGCTTCGTGCATCGGCGCAGCCACATTACTCCCAGCCAACTGGAAGCGCTGGAGCAGCTTTTGCCGAAATGGTCCCTCCCCTACGGTGCGGCGGCGCTGGGTTTTGAACAGGTCTTTGCACGCACGGCACCCACCGTGCTGGAAATCGGCTTCGGCATGGGCGAAACCACAGAAAAAATTGCCCTGGCCCGGCCCGAAGAAAACTTCCTCTGTGTGGAAGTGTTCAACGCAGGAGTAGGCGCGCTGCTCAGGCGCATTGAAGCATCAGGCCTGCAGAACATTCGCATTATTCAGCACGATGCCGTCGAAGTCCTGCGCGACATGATTCCAGCCAACTCGCTGGCTGGGGTCCACATTTACTTCCCCGACCCCTGGCCCAAATCCAGGCACCACAAGCGGCGCCTGGTGCAACCGCCCTTCATCCAGTTGCTGGCCAGCCGCTTGCAACCTGGCGGCTATATACACTGCGCCACCGACTGGCAAAACTATGCCGAGCAAATGCTGGCCGTACTTGGCGCAGAACCCCGCCTTGCCAACACCTGCGACGGCTATGCGCCCAAACCCGATTTTCGTCCCCAAACCAAATTTGAAACCCGAGGCCTGCGCCTGGGCCATGGTGTATGGGACCTGATTTTCACACGGAACCCCGATTAACATGTACCCAGCAATTGAGCCTTACCGCCACGGCTTCCTGATTACCGGCGACGGCCACGAAGTCTATTGGGAGCTATGCGGCAATCCCAAAGGCAAACCTGTCATATTCCTTCACGGCGGCCCCGGCAGCGGCTGCTCGACCACGTACCGGCGCCTGTTCGACCCAAAACGCTATAACGTCCTGCTGTTCGACCAGCGTGGTTGCGGGCGCTCGAAACCCCATGCCAGCCTGGAAAACAATACAACCTGGCACCTGGTCGCCGACATCGAACGCCTGCGCACCGAGATATTGAAAACAGAGAAGAGCCTTGTATTTGGCGGCTCGTGGGGTTCGACCCTGGCGCTTGCGTATGCGCAGAAACATCCGGAACGCGTCAACGCGCTTATCCTGCGCGGCATCTTCACGGCCCGGCACTCGGAGCTGCAGTGGTTCTACCAGGAAGGCGCCTCCCTGCTCTTTCCCGACGCCTGGGAAGACTTCCTTGCTCCCATCCCGCCGATCGAGCGCAACGACCTTGCCGGTGCCTACCGCAAGCGCCTGACGTCATCCGACCATGCCGTGCAGCTGGAGGCGGCGCACGCCTGGAGCCAGTGGGAAGACCGCACCATCACGCTGCTGCCCAACAAACGCCACCAGCAGGCGCACGCCCGCGACGAAGCCGCCCTGGCCTTCGCCCGTATTGAAAACCACTACTTCGTGAACCACGCCTTCATGGAAGAAGGCCAACTGCTGCGCGACGCCTACAAGCTCAAGGACATTCCGGGCGTCATCGTTCAGGGTCGCTACGATGTGTGCACACCGGCCACCACGGCGTGGGCGTTGCACAAGGCCTGGCCCGAGGCCGAATTCCATTTGGTGGACGACGCGGGACACGCTTTTGACGAACCCGGCAATCTGAAGCTGCTGCTTGCCGCCACCGATAAATTCGCGGAATGAGCCAGCGGTGCCGCCACGACGTGGCAAGCACCGCCGCGAGATAATCTACCGAAACAGGGTGTCGATATAGGCGGCGCCGAGGCCGACTTTTTCGTAGTGCTCGCGGCACATTTTGATGTAGTCGTGCACGTCGAAGTAGCCAGCGGCCTCGCCCTTGTCGTCCAGCCAGATCAGCGGCCCCTTGACAATGAAAAAGGTCTTCATGGGGTCTTTGTGCTCGTAGGCAACCAGGGTATGGCCTTCGCCCGGGGTTTCATAAATAAAGTCGCCGGCCGTTGCTGTCCAGTCGTGCTCCAGATAGCCCCATTTGCCCGAGATGGTATAGGCGAAGACTTCGTGCGGATGGTAGTGGCGGTTGACCAGTCCGGCGGACTTGGCCATGAGGATGTCGGCCCACTTGTTCTGGGTGGGCGAGATCCACAAGGGACGAGACGAAACCGTATCGGAAAATGGCACGTAATACCGTTCGTCGTCGGTGGGGGCGTTGGCAATATAAGCTTCGGGCAGGGCGTCCGGCTTGAAGACATTGGGAATGGCAGCAATGTCTTTCCAAAACTCGGTGGTGGGCGCGTCGGCCATGATGGTCTCCTTGTGATCAGTTAAACATCAATAACCATAAGCCCTCAGGCACAAATTGCCTATTCCTTTTTACCCTTGTGACGGAATTTTCGGGCTAGTGCCTGCCCCCAAACCCACCACCCTTGCCGCCCAACCCCTTCATCCCACCCACGGCCCGCATCATCTTGGCCATGCCGCCCTTCTTCATCATTTTCATCATGCCCTGCATCTGCTCGAACTGAGTCAGCATGCGGTTCACTTCTTGCACCGGCACGCCCGAACCGGCCGCAATACGGCGCTTGCGCGACGCCTTCAGCAATTCGGGCTTGTTGCGCTCGGCGGGCGTCATGGAATTAAGTATGCCCTCGGTGCGCCGCAGCTGCTTCTCGGCCTGACCGCCCTGCAACTGGCTGGCCGCCTGCGAAAACTGCGCCGGCAGTTTTTCCAGCATGGACCCCATGTCGCCCATCTTCTTGACCTGCTGCAACTGATCACGAAAGTCGTTCAAGTTGAACTTGTTGCCCGACTTGAGCTTGGTGGCCAGCTTTTGCGCTTCGGCAATATCGATGTTTTTTTGCGCCTGCTCCACCAGCGACACAATGTCGCCCATGCCCAGCACCCGCTGCGCCATGCGCTCGGGATGGAACGGCTCGAGGCCGTCCAGCTTTTCAGACAGGCCCACGAACTTGAGCGGCTTGCCGGTAATGTGACGCACAGACAATGCCGCACCGCCACGCGCATCGCCATCCAGCTTGGTAAGCACCACACCTGTCAGCGGCAGCGCCTCAGCAAAGGCCTTGGCCACATTGACGGCATCCTGGCCCTGCATGGCATCCACCACAAACAACGTTTCAACCGGCTTGAGCACATCGTGCAGCATGCGGATCTCGTGCATCATGGCTTCGTCTATGCCCAGGCGCCCGGCCGTATCAACGATGAGGACATCGTAATGGTGACGTCTGGCATGATCGAGCGCCCCCACGGCAATGTCTTCGGGCTTTTGCGAGGGATCGGAGGGCAGGAAATCCACATGGATCTGCGCAGCCACCGTTTTCAACTGCTCGATGGCCGCGGGGCGATAGACGTCGGCGCTAACGACCAGAACCTTCTTCTTGCCTGTCTTGCGGCCATGCAGCACGTGGCCGCCATCGCTTAACCACTTGGCCAGCTTGCCGGTAGTGGTGGTTTTACCGGCACCCTGCAAACCGGCCATAAGAATGACAGCCGGCGGCTGCACCGCCAGCGACAGCTCGCTGCCTTCATCACCGAGCTCGCCCCCCATGAGCGCGGTAAGCTCCTTATGCACCACGCCAACCAGCGCCTGGCCGGGGTTCAGGCTGCCTGCCACGTCCTGCCCCAGGGCACGTTCCTTGACCCGGGCGACAAAATCGCGCACGACCGGCAGCGCCACATCGGCTTCCAGCAAAGCCATGCGCACTTCGCGCAGCATTTCCTGCGTATTGGCTTCGGTAAGGCGCGCTTCGCCGCGTATTGTCTTGACGACGTGCGACAGACGCTGGGTAAGATTCTCGAGCATGGGTATGGTTTCGCTTAAACTGGTTGGAACTGCCGGATACGGACTAAAATGCCGTGATGGGATTATTACAGCCCGCACACATCATTCAAAAACAAGGTCTATGTCTGCTGACATTGTATTTCACTCGCTGGCCGCGCTGGCCTACGTTGTTCTGGGCGTAGCACTGTGGCGCCCGCTGATACAAAACGGCCCCCAGGGGAAACTGGGCACGGCCGGGCGGCTGGCCCTGCTCGGGGCCATTATCCTGCACGGCATCGGTCTGGCCATCGCCATCCTGCATGGCGGGCACCTGCATCTGGGCTGGGCCATTGCGCTGTCACTGGCCTTCTGGCTGGGCATGATCGTATTCTGGCTGGAAAGCCTCAGCATGCGCATCGACGGCCTGCTGCTTATTCTGCTGCCGGCCGCCACGCTGGGTACCCTTCTAGCTGCCGTGTTCCCGCACAGCCACCTTATTGATCACGCCAACGACGACTGGCTGCTCGTTCACCTTACCATCGCCTTCATTGCGTACGGGCTCATCACCGTGGCCGCCATGCAGGCCATACTCATGGCCATCCTTGACCGCTACTTGCACAGGCCCGTCGAGCAGGCCGAACAACGCAGCGGCCTGAGTCGCGCACTGGATTCCATGCCGCCGCTGCTGGCGCAAGAGCACGTGCTCTTTCGGCTTATCTGGTTCGGTTTCGTCACGCTGACGCTTACCGTCATCACCGGCATCGTGGTTTCGATGGGCATCAGCCACTACCCTTTCCCGATCGACCACAAAACCGTCTTCACCCTGCTGGCGTGGATCACCTTCGGCGTCCTGCTCGTGGGCCGCTATATGCACGGCTGGCGCGGCCGCCAGGCGCTGCGCTGGACCCTCATCGGCTTCGTCTTTGTCGTTCTGGCATACACCGGCAGCCGCTTCGTGCTGGACGTCATACTACATCGGGGTTAGCGTGGGCAAGCTTGTATTCTGGATTGTCGTGATTTTTGGCGGGCTGCTTGCCGCCCGCCTGATTGGCCGCCAGGCCGCCAAACAGGCACAACCGCGCCCACCGAAACG
Organism: Burkholderiaceae bacterium; assembly: GCA_004322135.1. Taxonomy (GTDB): domain Bacteria; phylum Pseudomonadota; class Gammaproteobacteria; order Burkholderiales; family Burkholderiaceae_B; genus Eoetvoesia. Next base: position 81,691 of record SCSG01000049.1, read on the forward strand.
GGCCGCCCCACTTTCGGGCCGCCAAACCGCGCCCGAATCCATGGTGCGCTGTGCCCACTGCGGCATTCACCTGCCGCGCTCGGATGCCGTACTTATGGACGGCAAAACCTGGTGCAGCAAGGAGCACGCCAAACTTGGTGTGCGCAAGTGACGGCGCTGGTCCTTGACAGGCAGGGCTGGCTTCAGCCTCACGGCCTCGTCACGCACACGCCTTCGCCCAATTTCGACAGACGCCCGGGCGGCGTGGCCCCCACGCTGCTTGTCATCCACAACATCAGCCTGCCGCCGGGTGAATTCGGCGGCACCGAAATCCCCGATTTCTTCCAGAACAAGCTGAACTACGAAAGCCACCCCTGGCTGGCGCGCCTGCGCGGCGTCACCGTCTCGGCCCACTTCCTCGTGCGACGCGACGGAGCTATCCTGCAGTTCGTTTCCTGCGACGACCGCGCCTGGCATGCCGGCGTATCCCGCTTCAATGGGCGCGAGCGCTGCAACGATTTTTCAATCGGCATTGAACTGGAAGGGACCGACACCGAACCCTACACCGATGACCAATACGAGACACTCAGCGGCCTGACCCACGCCCTGCGTGCGCGCCACACCCTGAACGCCGTGCGCGGCCACGAACACATTGCCCCCCAGCGCAAGACCGACCCCGGACCATCATTCCAGTGGCGACGCTATGCCCGAGAAAGCCAGTGGCTGCTGCGGGAACTGCCGCCTACAGCGTAATCCAGCACCGCCCAACCCCATGAGCGGCCCCATGACGCAATCGGGGCGGGTGCCGGATCCATGGATCGACACCCGCCCCACCGTCCCGCCTCTCGGCCAGGCAGCCAGTTAATTCTTAAGCAGCAGCTTGTTCAGACGTTTCACGAACGCCGCCGAATCGGCGATTTGCCCGCCTTCGGCCAGCATGGCCTGATCCAGCAGCAACTGCGCCCATTCGCCAAAGTCTTCATCGGTGGCCTGCTCGACGCGGGCAATCAGTGGGTGATCGGGATTGATTTCCATAATAGGCTTGACCTCGGGAGCTTCCTGCCCCGCGGTGCGCAGCATGCGCAGCAAGTGCGGGCTCAAGTCGCTGGTCTCAACCACAATGCACGCCGGAGAATCCACCAGACGCCCCGTCACACGCACTTCCTTCACCTTTTCGCCCAGCGCCGTCGTAAGCCGCTCGACCAAAGGCTTGAACTTTTTCTCGACCTCGGTCTGATGTGCCTTCTCTTTATCGTCGGCCAGTTTTTCCAAATCGAGCCCACCCTTGGCGATTGACACCAGTTGCTTGCCATCGTATTCACGCAGGAAGGACAGCATCCATTCATCAACCCGGTCCGAGAGCAGCAGCACTTCCAGGCCCTTCTTGCGGAAGATTTCCAGATGCGGGCTATTGCTGGCCGCCGCGTACGTCTCGGCCGCCACATAATAAATTTTGTCCTGTTTGGGCTTCATGCGGCCCACATACCCGGCCAGCGAAACCAGCTGCACGGGATTATTGCCATGCGTTGTCGCAAAACGCAGCAACTTCGCAATACGCTCTTTATTCGCCGGGTCTTCCCCCACGCCTTCCTTCAGCACCTGGCCAAACTGCGTCCAGAATTCCGTATAGTCTTCCAGCCTGTTCTTGGCGATATCTTCCAGCAGCGACAGCACACGCTTGGCCGAGCCATCGCGAATGACACGCACATCGCGGCTTTCCTGCAGGATTTCGCGCGACACATTCAGCGGCAGGTCGGCCGAGTCGATCACCCCGCGCACAAAGCGCAAATACATGGGCAACAGTTGTTCCGCATCGTCCATGACAAACACGCGCTTCACATACAGCTTCACCCCGCGCTTGCCGTCGCGGTCCCACATATCCATGGGAGCGTGCTTCGGAATGTACAGCAATTGCGTGTACTCGCTGTGGCCCTCGACCCGATTGTGCGTCCATGCCATCGGCTCTTCAAAATCGTGCGCAATATATTTGTAGAAATCCTTGTACTGCTCGTCGGTGATCTCGGACTTGGCCCGCGCCCACAGCGCATTGGCCTGATTCACCGTTTCCCACTCTGTTGTCTTGACCTGCGCCGATTTTTTCTCGTCCCACTGCTCTTTAAGCATCTGTACCGGCAGGGAAATGTGGTCGGAATAGCGCTGCAGAATCTCGCGCAGCTTCCAGCCATTCAGGAATTCGTCTTCGTCCGCGCGCAAGTGCAGCGTAACCGAGGTGCCACGATCGGCCTTCTCAACCTGCGTTACGGAAAACTCGCCCTGGCCATCGGATTCCCACAGCACTGCGTCGGTGGGTTCGGCATTGGCGCGGCGGCTAAGCACCGAAACCTTGTCGGCCACAATAAACGACGAATAAAACCCCACGCCGAACTGACCAATAAGCGTGGCATCCTTCTGCTTGTCCCCGGTAAGCTTTGCGAAAAACTCCTTGGTGCCCGACCGCGCGATTGTACCCAGATGAGCCACCGCCTCGTCGCGCGACATGCCGATGCCATTGTCGGAAATCGTAACCGTACGCTTTTCCGCATCAAACTCAACGCGCACATGTAAATCAGTATCACCCTGCATCAGATCGGGTTGATCAATGGCCTCGAAACGCAGCTTGTCACACGCATCGGATGCATTGGAAACCAGTTCGCGCAGGAAAATCTCCTTGTTGCTGTAAAGGGAATGAATCATCAAATTCAGCAACTGTTTGACTTCCGCCTGGAAACCCAACGTTTCGGAAGATTGAACGGATGTATCAGTTTGAGTCATGGTCAATTCACGTAAAGTAGTAGTTATTGGGGCGAAAATGCCTGCGGCAGCAAAGTGGTTGGCTCTATTGAGACGACCGAGGCGTCGGTAGACGCCGCTATTTATATCAAGACGGAAGCACCCGCAGCCATACGAGCATACTTCATCGAAATGGGGTCAATTTAAGCATTTTCAAGTGTCGTATAATGACGCTCTTTCTGCCGCGCTTCGAACTTTTCGAAGCGATCCGCTTGATCGCCCGGGTGGTGAAATTGGTAGACGCAGGGGACTCAAAATCCCCCGCCGCAAGGCGTGCCGGTTCGATTCCGGCCCCGGGCACCAGCTTAAAATTCCGGCAACGTCACCGCCACCAGATCGCAGCCCTCTGTACTGCCTAGCAATCCGGCACGATATTCCCGACGCCACTTGAACATCATATTGGTGTTCAGGCCGTGAGCCAAGGCAACCTTGGCAACCGAAATAGTGGGATCGCCCGCAGCGATCGCCACCTGGCGTTTATAGGCTTGCGGATAATTGGGCCGGCCCTTGCGATTTGACACCCGCACTTCACTTGTAGACATAGTGATCCCCACTACCCGGAGCACCCATGATCTCGCACAGCCAGATCTACCGCGCCCGTGCGGCTCTCGCCACCCATTACTACGCCGACCAAGCGGATGACTACTACAGGCGCGACGGTAGTGCCGCCATCTGGCAGGGCGATTGAGGAGTATTCATCCGGCAGTGACACCAAGGTTTAAAGGAGGAAACAATGCAGCAACAGTCCCAGCAACTGCCTTTCGACCGTTCAGTAGGCAGAAACGAAGTCTCGCAGCCGTCTGACCAAGCACTTCTTTACCGAATACATACAGCCGAAGCCAAGCTCGGAGTTTCTAGGTCCACGATCTATCGACTTGTGAGCGAAGGCCAGCTGGTGCTGATCAAGATTGGAAAACGATCCAGTGGTATCACTGTCGCAAGTGTGCATGCTCTCATTGAGCGCAATAAGGCGCTTGCCTGCTAAGCCTAACATCCAGATCCCTCTGGGATACCCATGACCCACCGGCGCAATGCGCTCGTGGGTTGATTTATTTCCCTCCGCTGCCAGCGCATCAATTCACTCCCGGCGAGTATTGCGTCATAGGGAGAAACAACCAGGAGTCATTCGATGACAACCGAAGAGCAACTGATTGAACGGTATGGGCCGTTATTGTCTTTGATCGATTTATCCGAGCTGCTGAAACGCAGCCCTGATGGGCTGCGGATCTCGTTACGAAGCCAAACCGAATTCGCCGAGCAATGGAATGCCGCACGGCGGAAAGTTGGCCGACGGGTGTATTTCCGTGCAAGCGTCGTGGCCGACTTGATTGACGCCGCATAGCGTTTATTTCGTTATATCGAGCGTGGATATCAAGGCACCGTGCAAAGGTTTACTGCACAAACAGGTCTAGCCAAAAACACCCAAATTAGGCATGATAGAACCTAATATGGGTACAAAAAGCACCGTCTAATCGCCCCGCATAAGTTTTTCCGATGCGCTCTTTTCTGACACCACGCAACGGGCGCTGGGGGATTCTATACGGCCAGCCAGGGCGTCAATAGAAACGGGTTGGAGCAAAACTCAGTTGTCCGGAAATTCCGGATAACTAGAGAAATCTACGCCAACAACGTGAACTGCTCGTATGACTGTCGCCGCGTAGCCTGTCTGTGAAAACTCAACAAATGATTAGATTTTGTGCTATTTTTCACCTATGGATAGAAATTTACGACACGATCTAATCAAACGGCTGCAATCCGACCTTCCACGCGGTGCGCCATTTGGCTTGACCACCCTGGCCGCGCTTGGGGTGTCGCCCAAGCTCGCCGCAGCCTATGCCAAAAATGGATGGCTCGTGCGCTTGGCTCAAGGCGTCTACGCCTTCCCTAATGACGACTTCAGCGTCTATGGCGCATTGCAGCTTCTCCAACAACACGTATCCGGCCTGCATGTCGGGGGCAAGAGCGCACTGGCCATGCATGGCGTGAGGCACAACCTGGGCAGCCGCGATACGCTGGTGCTGTGGGGTGACGTCCGCCACACACTGCCCACCTGGTTCACCGTGCGCTTTCCGGCGCGCTACGTCCACGCCAATCTTTTCGACTGGACCGACAACACGCTGCCTGCCAAGACCTTGGGCACGCCGCCTGGCCAACCCGAAGGCCTATGTGTATCGGTTGCCGAACGCGCCGTGCTAGAAATGCTGTACGACGCTGGTACCAGGCAAAGCCTGGAAGAAGCACGCAATCTCTTTGACGGCCTGCGTTCGCCACGCAAGGAACTGCTCGGCCAGTTGCTAGCTTGCTGCACCAGCGTGAAGACCGTTCGCCTGTTCCTCACCTGGGCGCGAGAAACCGAGGTGGTGAACGCTGATGATCTTCTGGCTAGTTATTCCCTGCGCACGGGTAGCAATAAGCGCTGGATGAGCCAGCTCGCCGACGGCACACTATTAAGCCTGAACCCACATGGATAAAACCTACGCTGACACGGTTCGCCTGCTGCTGGCCGTTACCCCTGCTGTTTTCGACAGCGATATTTTCGCAATGAAAGGCGGCACGGCGATCAATCTTTTCATACAAGACATGCCCCGTCTATCCGTCGATATCGACGTGGTGTACCGGCCTTGGCAAACACAACGCGATGAGGCGCTGAAAGCCATCAACGATGAACTGGCCGCCATCGCCCAGCGGGTCGAACCGCTTGGAGTACAGACACGCCTGATTCGCAGCAAGGATTTGAGTGACACCAAGCTGATCGTCGAGAATGACACCAGCCAAGTCAAAATCGAAGTGAACATTGTTTTCCGGGGCACGGTATTGCCGGTCGAACAGCAAGCGTTGAGTGCCAGAACCAGCAACCTGTTCGGTGTCGAGTTCGAGACCCCCATCCTCGCTCGTGATGAGCTGTACGCCGGTAAGCTGGTTGCCGCCTTGGATCGGCAACATCCACGCGACTTGTTCGATGTGTGGCAACTGTATGAGTCGGGCGGCCTCAGCGACGGCATGGCTGAATGTTTCGTGATCTACCTGGCTGGACACAATCGCCCACTGCATGAGGTGCTGTTTGGCAACGACAAAGACATTGCGGCAGAGTACGAGCGTGCTTTTGTAGGTATGACAGAAGTGGACTGCTCACTGGAGGTGCTGCTTGAAGCACGCGCCCGGTTACGGCAAGACCTTCCACAACGGTTGACCGACAAACACAAGCAGTTCCTGGCCGGGTTGGTACGTGCAGAACCTGATTGGTCTTTACTGCAATGCCCCCATGCTGCAGACCTTCCCGCCTTGCGCTGGAAGCTCGCCAACCTCGAAGCCTTCCGTAAACGCCGACCAGCTGACTTTTCGGCACAAGCCGATGCTCTGGTCACCGGCTTAAAACAGGCTGACTAAAATCCGGCTTTCCACGCGGGGCCCAGTCAGAGGCCCAGTCAAGGGCCCAGTCGGAAGTCATTTTGCGATTGTTATTGGTGCGACAAACCAAGGTTCGTCTAAACCGAGAATGGCAGAAATCCCGACCAGCTTCAGACAAACTTGCCTTGTCCGGAAAAATACACATATATCGGACAGAGGTGCTCAATGAATAATATAAAAACCCAGAGATTGATCCCGTTCCAACTCTTAGGAAATTCCGTATAGTTCACAAAGCAATAAATGCGCCATCGTCTCCTGTCGCACTACGCACATTCACGAGCGGCTCCCACACCGAAAGTTGACGACAAGGCGAAAACACCTCACAATCACCGCATGAACTACGGAGAATACATCTGGCAATCGCCGCATTGGCCTAATTGGGAATACGATCTCGCTGCCCTGGCCGAACCCTTGGTAGCGGTTAGCCGTGCCCAAGGACTGCTGCTCGGTCGCTTGGCGGACGTGGGCATGGCCTTGCGTGACGAAGCCAGCCTCTCGGCACTAACCCAAGATGTCGTCCAGACCAGTGCCATCGAAGGCGAATCACTCAATGTAGCGTCAGTCCGATCTTCGGTCGCTCGTCGCCTGGGCGTAGACATCGGTGCTCTGGCCCCTGTAGATCGTCACGTCGAGGGCGTAGTAGATATGGTGCTGGACGCAACCAGCAATACGGCCACCCCGCTAACTACTAAGCGCCTGTTCGGCTGGCACGCCGCATTGTTTCCGACCGGCTATTCGGGTATGAGCCACATTCACGTCGGCACTTGGCGCGACGACTCCACCGGTCCCATGCAAGTAATTTCTGGCTCCATTGGTCGTGAGAAAGTTCATTTTGAAGCGCCACCGGCCAAACACCTGCCTGCAGAGATGGATCGCTTCCTGGCTTGGCTGAATAACACCAACGTCAAAGAACCCACGCTACTGCGTGCCGGCTTGGGGCACTTATGGTTCGTCACGCTACACCCATTTGATGACGGCAATGGACGGGTTGCCCGTGCCATAGGCGATCTGCTTTTGGCCCGCGCTGACGGAAGCACGCAGCGGTTCTATAGTCTCTCTGCGCAAATTCAGCGGGAGCGCAAAGCCTATTACGGTATTCTTGAACGCACACAACAAGGCGACATGGATATAACGGCCTGGCTGGAATGGTTCCTGGCAACTTTGCTAAAAGCCGTCGAACAAGCACATGGCACCCTGGATCAAGTGCTGGCCAAGGCGAAGTTCTGGCAGCAGGCCGCAACGGTCCCCATGAATGAGCGCCAGATCAAGGTGCTGAATCGGCTGCTGGACGGATTTGAAGGGAAGCTGACGACGAGCAAATGGGCTGCGATTGCCAAGTGTTCGCAAGACACAGCGCTTCGCGACATTACCGAGTTAGTACAGTACGAAGTGCTTCAGAAAACAGCAGCCGGTGGTCGAAGCACGAACTACGAAGTACGTCATTACGGTTTTAAGCGATGAAAAAAACAGCCAAAGGGAACAGGGCATGAGTGAATTGATTCTGTACACCAGCGACGACGGCCAAACCCGGCTTCACCTTCGGGTGGAGACTGAGACGATCTGGTTGAGTCAGCTGGAAATCGCCGAACTGTTTCAGACCACCAAGCAGAATGTCTCCCTGCATGCAAAAAACATACTTGAGGACAATGAGTTAGCCCCTGAGGCAACTGTCAAGGAATCCTTGACAGTTCAGTCTGAGGGTGGTCGGCAGGTCAAGCGGAGGATTACTTACTACAACCTCGACCTGATCCTGGCCCTCGGTTACCGCGTGCGTTCGCCTCGTGGCGTGCAGTTCCGCCAGTGGGCCAGCACCCACCTCAAGGAGTTTTTGCGCAAGGGTTTCGTGATGGATGACGAGCGCCTGAAAAACCCCAGCGGCTGGGATTACTTCGATGAGCTGCTGGAACGCATTCGCGACATACGGGCCTCGGAGAAGCGCTTTTATCAGAAGGTTCGCGATCTATTCTCGCTCAGCTCTGACTACCAGGCTCGTGAGCGGGAAACTGCATTGTTCTTTGCCGAGGTACAGAACAAGCTGCTCTATGCCACCACCGCTCATACCGCCGCCGAGCTGATTCTGAAACGCTCCAATCCCAGCCAGCCCAATATGGCATTGACCAGTTGGAGTGGCTCTCGGGTGCGCAAACAGGATGTCATCGTCGCCAAAAACTACCTGACAGCTGATGAGATAGACACACTGAATAGGTTGGTGGTGATCTTCCTTGAGCAAGCCGAGTTGCGAATCAAGCAGCAAAAGGAACTGACCTTGGACTTCTGGCGTAACAACATCGACAGGATGCTGGCTTTCAACGACCAGGCCATCCTTGACGGTGCCGGCTCAGCCAGCCGCGAGAACATGGAAAAGATTGCTCGTGAGCGTTATGAGGTCTTCGATCAGCAGCGGCGTATTGCGGAAGCCAAGGCAGCGGATGCTACGGATTTGAAGGAAATCGAACAGCTGGAACAAGACCTTAAACACAAGGGTAAAAAGCACTGACAGGTAACGGCTCCACAAATTTATAGTAGATCATTACAAGCATTGATCTCAGCTGTACCGAACTGTACCGCTGCACCATATTTCGGTACAGTACAGGTACACACACCAGTTCTTTCGGTTTTTACGAAATTACGCTAACCTGCTGATTTATAATAACATTTAACCTTATAAATCTACGCTCACTTTCACCCCGTTTCCCTACGAAAACGCCTTTACACGCCAACTCAAAATCCCCCGCCGCAAGGCGTGCCGGTTCGATTCCGGCACCGGGCACCATCTTATAAATCAATGGGTTGTGTTGCGATCCCGTTGGTTTTGATGCAGTAAATGCGCGGCGCGCTCTTACATCGTATTGTAGAAACTCGGATGCTTCCTTTTGAAGACCAAACTCTTGAATTACATCCCAAGACCGACAAATTGGCGGTTGGCCAGGACCATCTGGATAGGAGAATCTTATTTTGTGCCCTAACTGCATACAAGCCCTTCTTCTGCACGGTTCATAGGTCGCGGGTACCAGCCAGCACAATCGAAAACACAGATTTCGTCATCTGGGCAGCCCCGGCGGACAAATTGAAATACATGAATAGCTACTGATCGCGTAAGGTGGTGTTATTCATATCAATAAAACTCGGCCGTTGATTCCGTTTTTCAGCCAAAGAGTTCCTTCGCCTTGTTGAAGACGGCGTACAGGACGGCAAGAAAGCCGATGCCCATGAGCACCAGACCCGGGTTACGGTCGCGCAGGCCGAATCCTATAAAGCAAAGAATAATACCGACCACGGCTATTGCCAGCGGCCACATATTTCCAAAGAACATAGCTACTCACAATAGTTTAAAACGTCACTATAGCCGCTCTTGACAACGGCCGGTGCCATGCCAGATTCCCTTCAAAATAAATGGCGTCAAGACGCAGACCAAGGCCTGCTGAAAACGGAGGTCGCCGGACCATGCACGACCTATCATGGCGCATCGTGTGGCTTCGACGGTAAGATGACACGAGGCGAGTGATGCGCGGCGGCGGCGGTCAACGCATTCACCGAGTCGCTGGCACTGGAACTTGCAGCGTTCAATATCCGTGTGCACCTGGTCGCGCCGGGTCGATCGCCCGAGACACGATTTGGCGACAGCGCAAGTGACAATGCACGCGCAGAAGGATTCGACCATGCGGCCTATGCCGAACTCGGACAGCGCTTCATGGAACAGTTGACCGATACCTCGAGCCCACTGACGTATGCCAAGGACGTCGCAGAAGCTACGTGGCGCGCGGTGAATGATGCCGCAGCGCCGATGCGTATTCCCGCTGGCGAGGATGCCGTGGCTTTGGCTGAAGCTGCCTGAAGCGCGTCTGGACCAAACCACGCGTCTGATCCAAACCGAAGCCAGCAACGGCAGTGCCGACGGATTTTGGCCACGGCGCCGCCCCGGCGAAAACGTTTGGCAACATTTACCAACAGACGAGCGAGCTCTCCGGCAACTAGAATGAGACCGCGCAGGGCCGCTCCTGCGCACTGGTAGCAACGTCCTGCGGCTTGAACACGCGTATCAATCCACTCCGGGAGAATCAGGATGGCCAGCAAGAACACGATCTGCCTCTGGTACGACGGTGCCGCGTTGGACGCGGCGAATTTCTACGCCAAGACATTCCCCGACAGCGCCGTGGGGGCTATCCACCATGCTCCCGGCGACTACCCTGCGGGCAAACAGGGGGACGTATTGACGGTCGAGTTCACCGTAATGGGCATCCCGTGCCTCGGCCTGAACGGCGGTCCGGTATTCCAGCACAACGAAGCGTTTTCATTCCAGGTAGCAACCGATGACCAGGCCGAAACGGACCGTCTGTGGGATGCCATTGTTGGAAACGGCGGTCAGGAGAGCGCATGCGGCTGGTGCAAGGACAAGTGGGGACTATCGTGGCAGATTACGCCGCGCTCCCTTATTGCGGCGATTGCCGATCCTGATCGGGCCGCGGCCAAGCGCGTGTTCGACGCCATGATGGGGATGAGGAAAATCGACATTGCCGCGATAGAGGCCGCCCGGCGCGGCTGACGGCCTGGCCGCTTCGAGCCTCACGCCGCACGCGTAAGCTGTGCAAAGCGCGCTATTTGCTGTGCCTGCCCGCCCAGGCGCGATGCGAACGCCATGGCCTTTCGCAGATACAGTCCAATATCGTGTTCATCGGCGAACCCCATGGCGCCGTGGAACTGCACACATTCTTTGGTTACGTGCAATGCGGCGGCTGAAGCTTTGGCCTTGGCCGCCGCCACGGCGCGCGCGCGTGTCGGCGAGCGAAAGCATTCGGCCGCTTCGTGAACCATGGCGCGCGACGCCGCTACCTCCACATAGCAAGTTGCCGCCCGGTGCTGCAGGGCCTGGAAGGCCCCGATGGGCGTCCCGAACTGCGAGCGGATCTTCATGAAGTCAAGCGCCATTTGCAGCGCTTCATGCGTGAGGCCAACCAGGTATGCAGCATATCCAAGTCGCATGACGTCTGCCGCATGCTCGAAGGCGGCCTGCGCCTCCGGCCCCGACGCCACCACGGCGGCATTATCCCACGCGCGGCGGCTGGCTACACAGGTTGTCAAGATGCTGCCATCGACGCAGCTCACTGTCGCCCACGATATGTCGCCGACGCCATGGTCAAGCTCTCGTACCGAGAACGTCACGCCGTCACCACAAGCAGCCAGGATTCGCGTGCCGTCGTAGCAATCCGCTATGTGGGAAAACCGCAATTCAGAATCTGCCGAGCCGAGATTCGCCCCGGCAAAAGCGCATAACAGCTTGCCGGCAAGTAATTTCTCAAGCAGGCTGTCCGGACCAGTCTTCGCGCAGGCCGACAGAAAATTCGCCGCCGCCATGGCCTGGATGACAGGCTCGGGCAACAACACCCTCCCAAGGCTCTCAGCCAGCGCCACCGTCACTTGCGCGTCGAGCCCCGATCCCCCAAGCTCCTCTGGAACCTGCATTCCCAACCATCCAAGCCTAACGACCTGTTGCCAGATGCGCCCGTCAAATTGTGGTGACCGGTCACGAAGGGTTCGGGCCCGTTGTACACCGCCGGAGCCACGTGCGAATTCCAGTGCACTGTCGGCAACGGACCGCTCTGTCTCCGATGCAAAAAAGGTATCGTTCATGCACTTCTCCGGCCCCTGGGCAATCCCAATACTTTGGTGGCAATAATGGTCCTCTGGATTTCGTTGGTGCCGCCGTAAATGGTCAGGCGCCGCGACTGCAGGAACATCTCGGAGTAATCAAGGTATCCGCACGACGTCAACACTGCATCGCGAATGGGTGCAGATTCGCCGGCGACCTCTTGCAGGGAATCCAGTATTTTCTGAACCGTCTCTGTCGCCAGGACCTTGAGGTACGAGCTTTCAGGGCGATTGCCTGCCGCCTCGCGTTCCGCCACATTCAGAAAAGAGGCGATCAACGTTTCGGTTTCGATTTCCGCTTCTGCCAATAGGTGCTCGATGCGGCTGCTGCGTGGCAACGCCGCAGCGAAATGCCGCAGTCGTTCCAAAGCCTTCAACGCCAGCGCCGGTGCCCCAATTCGCAGCCGCTCTTCACTTAACAGCGCCGTGGCTACCTTCCAGCCTTGGTCGATTTCACCGACAATGTTTTCCATCGGGACCCGTACGGAGTCGAGAAATACTTCGCAGAATTCATCGTCTCCGGCAATGGTTCGAATGGGCCGCCGGCTGATCCCGGCAGTCTTCAAATCGATCAGCACGAAAGTGATGCCCTGCTGCTTTCTTGTGCCATCGGATGTCCTGACCAACGCAAACATCCAGTCGGCATGATGCCCCCAGGTAGTCCAGATTTTGTGGCCGCTGATGACGAGCGAATCGCCATCGACGGTGGCACGCGTACACAGACTCGCAAGATCGGACCCGGCACCCGGCTCGGAATAGCCCTGGCACCAGATTTCATCGCCGGAAAGAATTTTCGACAGGAACCGCTTCTGTTGCAATGGCGTGCCGCATTTGATCAGGATCGGCCCGATATGGTTAAGGCCTTGTGTCGGAAAGTCCGGCGCGCCAGCGCGCGCCATCTCCTCCATGAGAATAACCTGTTGCGTGGGGGTCGCGCCCATGCCGCCACTTGCCACCGGCCAATGCGGCGCAACCCATCCCCGTGCCGCCAGCATCTTGTACCAGGACATGGCTTCATGGGGCGACGGCCGAAACGTCGCATAACGCAGCTTTTCAGGAATGTTCACGCGCATCCACTCTGCAACCTCAGCGCGAAAAGCAAGTTCTTCCGGGGTTTGCGGCCTTAACACGGTATTCCGCTCCCCATGACACGACCGGCACAGCCAGGGATATCCACGCCAGGTAAGCGTACTCGTCCACTACCCCACCCCGCTCCGCCCCGGTGCCGAACCACCAATGGGTCCATCATCAGGCCCCTTTCGTTGCCAGGTTATGCAATGCCGTCTTCCTGAGCTCGGTTTTCAACGTCTTCCCAAGCGAATTGCGCGGCAGCGTTTCAATGAAAAATACGTGCTTGGGCTTCTTGTAGCTGGCGATCCTTGACCGGCAGTGTTCAATGACCTCCTCAGCGCCAATGCTGCAGCCATCTCGAACCTTGATGAATGCAACCACCGCCTCGCCATACGTCTCGTCGGGCACACCCACCACGGCGGCATCTGCAATGGCTGGGTGTTCAAACAAGGCTTGCTCGACTTCCTTTGTATAAATATTGAACCCGCCGCTCAACACCATATCTTTCTTGCGGTCCACCACATATAAGTAGCCCTGTTCGTCGAACCGTCCCATGTCGCCGGTGTGAATCCACCCATCGACAATTGTCCTGGCCGTTTCGGCGGGTAAATTGTAGTAACCGCGCATGGTCGTATAACGGCCTGGCATCCCGGAACGCGCCAGGACTTCGCCCACTTCACCGACCGGGACGTCGTTTCCCGAGTCATCCAGAAGTTTCACTTCCACCCCGGGAGTCGGACGCCCGACCGACGCGGCATGAGTAAATTGCTCTTCGTGCTTCAGCAGCGTGATGGAGCCAACCTCGGTCATGGCGAAGAAGGAATGCAGCTGAACTTTCGGCAGCAATTCGATCAGTGTCTTCTTCAACCCAACCGGAAATGCTTCCCCAGTCACGATGATGTGCCGCAGGCTCCGGCATCGATCCGTATGCGCCTTCATGGACGGCATCAGCATGCGCGCCACGGTGGGCACCATGCCCACCGCCGTGATCTTCTCGCGTTCAATCAGCGCCAGCGCGGCTTCGGGATCGAACCGCTCCATGACGACAACCGTCGTGCCCAGGCAAAGTGCATTCATCAGGCGCGCAAGGCCAGTACGGTGTGCCAATGGCGTCGTGACGAGAAAACAGTCGTTGCGGCCAATCCCCCAATCAATGGCATTCAGGAAATAGTGCTGGACGATGACGTTGGCCGAAGTAATGATCGCGCCCTTCGGCTTTCCGGTGGTACCCGAGGTATACAGAATCATGCAATCTTCGACGGAGACCGGCACGTCAGGCAGTTTCACCACGTCGTGCGTCAAGAGATTGCCGTAAGCCTCCTTGCCCGGCACAGGCTTGCCAACCACGTACCATTTTGGCCCTGATATATCGGCTGCGATGTCACGCAGACCATCCCACGCGTCGCTGTGAATGAATAACGCAGCCGGCTGGCTGTTTTGAACGAAGTAGGCCAGCTCTTTCGCTGTCAGACGCGTATTGACCGGCACGACGATTGCACCCAGCATGAATGCTGCGAAAAGCACCTCCACGAACTCGACGCAGTTGGGCAAATAGACGAGGATGCGATCGCCCGGGCCCACCCCTTCTTTGTGCAAGCCACCCGCGATGGCAAACGCTGCCTGGTGCAGATCCCGGTAATTGACACGTCGGCTGCCGAACACAAGGGCTGTCGTGCCGGGCGTTTGCCCTGCGTACGACGCCAGAAGCGTATCCAATCGCATCAAAGCTCCTGCTCAAGACGGAACGCGGGATACAGCTGATCCTTGGTCAATCGGTCCCATGCCAGGGTCACGCGTTTTCCGATGGCCAGATCTTCGGGCGCGCAATCAAGCACGTTCGCGATGATTCTGACCCCGACGTCCAGCTCGACCGTTGCGACACATAATGGCAACCGCCCTTCCAGGCCAGGGCCACGTATGCGCACCACCGTCGAGGCGTAGATCGTGCCCTTGCCCGACACCTCGCGCCACTCAAGCGTCTTGCGTCCTGTGTAAATACTGACGGGGCGAGGGTAGTACTGATACTTTTTCGCCTCGGTGCAATACTGGATGACCAGCTTTTTTTGCCGGACGCCATCCCAAAAAGGTTGTGTGTCGGTGAACACGCCGGCGCGCGGCACGACGCGGTCTGTCACTGTCTCTTCGTTCGTCATCTCATGCCTCCAGGATCATGGCGGAACTGGTTCCCCAGTTTCTGGCATACGGCACCACGCCAATGCCGGTAACCAGGGCGTTGCGTGGATCGGCCACCTGACGCGCACCACCCTCTCCAAACATCTGGCGCACCGCCTCCACCAGGTTAAGACCCCCTCCCGCTAGGCCAGGCTGGCCAGCCGAGATCTGGCCGCCGCCGGTATTCAGCGGGAGTTCCCCGGTATGCGACAGATCGGTACGCAGTATGTAATCCGACCCCTGCCCCTTCCCACAAAAGCCGAAGGCTTCAAGTTTCATCATGACGGCAATGGTGAAGTCATCGTAGGGATGGAACATGCGAATATCCGAGGGACGCAAGCCCGCCTTTTCCAGCACCGCCGGCCCGATCTTCGTGAACCCGGATTCAGTAATGTCCGGAACCGACTCGTTGCCCCGGTAATTGGAGATCTCCGCGTAGGCGACCGGATAGACCGCCTTGCTTATGCCAAGCTTCTGCGCATTTTTTTCACTCGTCACAAGTACCGCATTCGCCCCATCGCAAAACATCACGCTATCGAGGATACGCAGGGGATCGGCAATGATCCTCGACTCCATATACCCTTCCATGGTCAGCGGCTTCTTTAGCTTCTCGCAGGCATTGTCGTTAAGAAGCGCGTGGCCACGTTGCGTTACCGCGATTTTTCCCAGGGCCTCCGGATTCAACCCATACTGGTGGATATAGCGGCTCATTAAAAGGCCAAACGTGGCCGGCGGTCCCTGCACCCCAGGGGGATCCTGGAACTCCGAACGGAAAGCCCCGTAATTTGCGCGCCAATCGGTGCTGGGTGCATCGGCCGAAAGAACCAGCACCGTCTCACACAAGCCATCACGGATGGCCGACATCGCACGCGCCACACCACCGGTAGCCGAACACCCGCCCAGGCTGCTCGCATTCAACCAGGTCGGCACGATACCCAAGGCATCTGCCATGTACACCGGAAAGAACGGGTTGGAGGCTTCGCTCAGCGCCGTGGTGACGGACAGGCCGTCGATCTTGTCCGCGGCGATTCCCGTACGCTCGAGGAGCTGCGCGTAGGCTTCTCCGGCAAGGTCATAGGCGCTGCGGCCCGTCTTGAAGCCGACTTTCGTTTCGGCATATCCGGCAATTACCATGTCTTTTCTTTTCATCATCTTCCTCTCACTTCCCGCTAAAGGCCGGCGGGCGTTTCTCGCGAAACGCACTGAGACCTTCATGGCGGTCATCCGAAAAATACAACAGGAACGACGCATCACCCTCTGCCGCCATTCCATCTGTCAGCGCCATGTCCATCCCGCGATCAATGGCCGACTTGGTCAACATGACCGACAACGGTGCGTTGGCACAAATGGAACGTGCCAGCTCCTGTGCCTTCTCAACGGCCTTCCCGCTTTCGGTGACGTGATTGACAAGGCGATACTCTTTTGCCTCGGACGCGGATATGCGGCGCCCGGTCCAGATCAATTCTTTGGCGAGTGCCTTGCCGATCAGCCGCGGCAGCGTTTGTGTGCCGCCGCCCCCGGGCATCAACCCCAGCCTGACTTCGGGCATTCCGAATTTGGCGTCGGCCCCCGCAACGATCATGTCGCCGACCAGCGCCAGCTCGAGCCCGCCGCCTAGCGCAAAGCCTTCAATGGCGCTGATGATGGGCTTGGTGTAGTCGGTCAACTCACGAAACAGGAAGTTGACTTTGCGTGATCGTTTGCGCTTGCGGTAAAAGTCGAAGTATTCGCCTTCCCTGAGTTCAAATTCGCTGGCATCAACGCCCGTACAGAATGCACGGCCAGCACCCTTGAGAATAATCGCGCCAATGCCGCGGTCATGCTCTGCTTCGGACAAGGCACAAAGAATCTCTTCAGCCGTTTGTTCCCGGATCGAATTCATTTTCTCGGGGCGGTTGATGGTTATCTCCAGCCAACCTTCAACTTTCTCAACAATAGTGTCTTGATAATTCATACGTCTCCTTCGAGGAAGCAATCAAATTCTCTAAGCCTCGTCATTGCCGCCAATCGCATCCGCAATCTGGTCATAGATGACCTGCTTTCGTGACTCGTCCAGTCGATCCTCCGGCGTTATCTTCAACTCCAGACAAATTTTGGCTGGCTCGACCAGCACGTAGACGCGATCGGCAATATCCATCGCATCTTCAATGCGATGCGTCACGAACACGCAGGTCTTCCTGAACTCGCGAACAACCTGGCTGAAGTCGCGGCGCAGGACCTTGGACGTGGCGTGATCAAGTTGACTGAACGATTCATCAAGCAGCACCAGTTCCGGATCCACCGCCAGCGCCCGCGCCAGGGACACACGCTGACGCATTCCACCCGAAAGCTCGTGCACGTATTTGTCATCGGCATCCACAAGCTTCACGCGAGCAAGCCATTCAACTGCTTTGGCGCGTGCCTCCTTCTTGGGCCGCTTCAGTATCAACATTCCCAGCTCGACGTTCTCGCGCGCCGTGCGCCACGGAAGCAAACGGTCGGTCTGGAAACTTACCGCCATCTTTCCACGCAGCGTGTCGTGATCGCGCGAGGGGTCGAAGCCGGCGACACGCACACTTCCCGAATCGCAGGATATCGCCCCCATCAGCAAGCTCATCACCGTACTCTTGCCTGCACCGGTGCGGCCAAGCAGTGCAACAATTTCGCCGTTTGCGACTTGCATTGACAGGTCATCAACAACCAGATGCTCACCAAAGCGCTTTGTGACGTGTTCCAATTCCAGCAAATAGGTCGGTTGCAAATTTGTCACCTTACTTTGGCCTCGACGCGCCACTTCAGGGCGTGCCTTTCCACGTACCCGACAAGCCATTGAAAGAACAGGTTCAGCAGAACCAGAAGGAAGGTCCACGCAAACACCAGGTCAATCCTGAACGTGGATTCGGCCAAGCCCATCCGCGCGCCAATGCCTACCGCCGAAGCCACAAACTCGGCAAAAATCACCATTCGGATGGCGTAGCCAATTACTGATTTTGTCGTCAGAAAAACGTAGGACACGATATGCGGAACGATCAGATAGCGCAGCATCTGCCACCGCGAAGGACGAAAACTTTCCATCATATCCACCCAGTCGCGCGGAATGGCCTTCATGCCCTCGTGCACATTAAGCGCGTAAAACGGCAGCAGGATGACGGTCAGGATAAAAAAGATTCGCGTCTCGGAATCCTTGAACCAGAATACCGCCACCAGCATCCAGGACAGCGCGGGGATTCCCGTGTCAATAACCACCAGGGCACGCACAAACGGCCCCAGCTTCTTGGACACCCCGATCAGCAGCCCCACCACCACACCGGCCACCAGCGAAAATACGATGGCCACCGCCAGGCGTCCCAGCGTGATGGCAACCTGGCCAAGGCTGGTGGTCATTATCTCTTCCAGCGAGTCCAGGATCTTCTGCGGCGATGGCAAGACATAGTCGGGCACATAGCCGCTGGCAATTTCCATGGCGACTCCAAGCAGCACCACCACAACGATCGGAGCGATGAAATCAGTCCAGTCCCGCTTCGCCGGCGACTTTGCCTCACCTGTTGCGGCACCGTCCCTGGCCGTATGCTTCGGCACGGCTACTCTGGAATAGATGTCGTCCTTGTTCATGAGGCAAAGAACTTGGCGTCGATCTCGCGAGGAAGCATCTTGTTGCGAATCAGAAAGCCAGATGCCGTCTTGATCGTCTCACGGCCTTTTTCATTGGCCATGGAAATATGCTTGAATTGCAGCCGGTTCGAAGAAATGGCAAGGCTCATGACGTCGGCGGGAATGCCCGTACGGGTGCCAACAATTCGTACCGCCTCATCGACGTTGCCCATGATCCCCGCCACGCATTCCGCGAACATGGCGTTAAGCTTGGCGACAACGCCTGGATCACGGTCAATCACTGATTTGCGTGCTGCAATACCAAAATACGGCAGGTCGAGATTCAGCTTCTTTTTATAATTCTGGCCGACGTTATACAGAATGCGAAGGTCGGGCTGCTTTATAAGGCCGGAACTGATACTCGGCTCCCAGGAAAGCCCGGCATCGGCGCGATCTGCCATCACCAACGTCACCGCTGCAGCCGGGTTGGTGACATTTTGTATTTTGATGGCTGTTTGAATGTCAATTCCTTCGAGGTCTTTCACGACCGCACGCGTCAGGCGGTACGTTCCCGTGGACTGCGGCGCGGCCAATGTCTTTCCCGCAAGTTGCTTGATGGATGTAACGCCACCCTTTGGCGCAATGATGTTGATCATATTGGCCGTCGTGAGGGCGCAGACAAACTGCAATGGAACGCCAGCCAGATAGCGGGCAGCGAAGGTGTCCCAGCTACCAATACATACGTCATAATTTCCAACGACGAAGTCGTCGTAATAAGTGGGGACCGACCCATAGGTGATTGGCTTGGCCAGGTTCAGGCCATGCTTTTTCGCAAGCCCTTTGGCGCGTATATACTCCGTGATAAGGATCGTGAAGCCCGGCGATAAGTTTGCCCATTTCAAGGCTGTTGCCTGAGCGTACGCGGATTGCGGCAGCCAGATTCCTGTTCCGGCCAGGCCCAGGGCCACTCCCTGAACAGATGCCGTCTTGAGAAAGGACCGCCTGCTAATGCTAGTCATAGTTGTCTCCATGATTTATATAATTTGCATCTATCACGATCCAACCCGAACGACCAGACGTGCTTAACGTCCCGTTCCATCAGCGGACCATGTGCTTATTTAATTGATACTAAGTAAAGTCTGGTCGAATGGCTACCGGTTCGATTGAGACCTACCGTTCCATTTTTGGAACTTGGTCCAAAGCCCAGGAACAACAATGAAACAACACCTCGATCTCAACTCTCTTATTTTGTTTTACGAAGTGGTGAACGCGAGGAGCATCACGCGCGCCTCGGAGAACCTGCGCATTCCCAAACCAACCATCAGCCGCAAGCTTGGAATACTTGAACGCGAGGTCGGCGGCACCCTTCTGAAGCGGGGGCATATGTTCCTTGTGCCGACCGAGATGGGCGCAGTGCTTTACAGCCATTGCAGCCGCCTGGTAACAGAAATCCAGACAGCCGGCATCATCACGGCAAAGCTTCAGAACGAGCTTAGAGGCACACTGCGGGTGAGCATCCCGATTGATTTCGGCATCTCGTGGATCAGCCGCACTCTTGCTGAATTCATCCTGAAATACCCGGAAATTCAACTTGAGGTTGAAGTGAACAGCCGCCTCGTCAACCCCAGGGACGACCCTTACGATTTGACGATCCAGCTCGGGCCGCTGAAAGAATCCGGGCTTACGTACCGCCGGCTCGCAACTATTACTCGGGGCGTATATGCAAGCCCGATTTACCTGGCGCGAAAAGGCATGCCGCACGACATCGGGGATTTTGCGGAACACGACTGCATCGTGACGGAACAACAAAGGCAAGATGGAACCTGGCACTTCGTCCAGACGGGGGACAACTCTACCCACAGACCCATAACCGTCGAAGGCAAAGTCGTCGTCAACAACATCGGCATTGCACGGGAACTTGCCATCGGCGGAGTTGGGCTGGGAATGCTGCCGAACATCATGTGCAAGAACGACGTCAAGGCCAACCGTCTTGTGCGGGTTTTGAACGACTGGCAAGGCCCGTCGATGCACGCCACGGCATTGATCCTGAGCCGCAAGGGCATCCCCAACAAGACGCGGGCATTCCTCGATTTTCTGGGTGATCGGCTAATGGACGAAGCGAATGAAGTGGCCTCGCTTGTTCAGGCAGGCTAAGCCCGCGGCTTCATGTAGTGCTTCGCAGCGCACGCGACACGATCGGCCAATACAGAAAGGCCCGCAAGTTTGCGGGCCTTTCGGGTACGAGCCGAGGTAATCAGGAGTTATCCGCACCCGGGTGAATGCGCTTGACGCGATGCAGCGTATTACGATCGGTGTGACGCATTTCAGCGCCAGTGGCTGCAAGCTTCAGGGTAAGTTCGGACGTATAGCTGAACGTGCCGTCGTCGTTGAACGTGAACCGGCTTTCGAAGGCCTTAGCTTCGGCCCGCTCGAGCAGGTACTTGTTCTGGCTTAGGCCGTACGCCTTTGATCCAGGTTCAGCCTTGAAGACAAGCTTCTTGTCGCGAGGTCCGGCGCTGCCGCCGGCCAGGATGGCAAGGCCGCGAGGTACGGCGAAACATCGCATGATTTGTCCGTTTGCCTTGTCCCAAAGAAGGTAGCCGACTTCGTCGTGAAATGGATCCATGGCTTCTTCACCATGGCGCCACGCTGTCATCTCGTAGTTCAACCCCTGCATGGTCTGCTTGCCATTTTCGACGATTGGAATGGGGCGAAACCAGGCTTTTTCAAAGTAGCCGGTTTCCGTCGTTTCATCATCGACGTTATGGTACGAGAGGTCGACGCCTACATCGCCTTCCCACTCGCCGACCAGTGGTGTTAGTGGTCCTAACTTCTGAGGGCCCAATATGTCTGCCATAATTATTCATCCTCATCACGTTACTGGAAATGTTGCGGTAGCCTGTGCTTATGCGAAGCACCAAATAGTTCTCTAAATTATAGAGTGGCGTCGTTCAATATATCAAAATATCGCATGAAAGCATAACAAAACACCAATTTACAATGCGATGCTGGGGGCTGGATGATCGCATATAGTGCGCCCTTCAGCCAGCCACGCGGGTGCTGGCCGAAAGTTACGTAATGAATAACCGAATTACGTCAGGAATTATCACTATTTACCCGATACCGGCAACCTTCTCCAGAAACGGCACGACGATGCGGTTGAATTCGACGGGATTATCCATAGTAGGAATATGACCGGAATTGTCGATGACTTCGAAGCGGGACTGTGTGATCCTGCCGTGAATGTCGCGCATCGCGGCCAGCATGCCAACATCCAGCGCACCGGCGACCAGGAGTACCGGCATCCTGATGCGCGCGACGTCCTTCAGATAGTCCAGCCCCTGCAAGGCGCGCGCACAGCCTTCGAATCCCGCGACAGAAACACCCTCGACAGCCGCGGAAACGTTGGCGCGCACGTCGGGGTGCGCTGCCAAAAAGCCGGGGGCGGGAAACCAGCGTTCAACCGTTGGCGCCGCCAGCGCCCTGGTCCCTTCTTTGCGGGCCACGGCAATGCGCTCGTTCCATACGGGCCCATAGTTTTCGGCCGCCGCCGCCGACGCGCTGACGCTGACAAACGACGCGACGCGTTCCGGATGAGCCAGCGCAAGCCCGTAGCCGATCATGCCGCCCAGCGACAAGCCAAGAAAATGCGCCTTGTCGACATGGAAGTGATCCAGCACCGCCACGACATCGCGAACCAATAATGCCATGTCATAAGGAGGCGCGGAGGCCTCGCTGCCACCATGGCCGCGCGTGTCGATACGCAGTATCCTGAACTTGTCGCGCAGCGCCGCTACCTGGTCTTCAAAAATCCGCGAGTCCGCCAGGATGGAATGCGACATCACGACCCAGGGCGCACCTTCCTTGCCATCAACCAGGACGCGAAGCGAAGCTCCGCCTACATCTACGTTTTCTTCCGAGGTGCCATCAGATGCGCCTGACGAGCCCGCAGGGGGCTCGCCGGCGCTGGCCAACACAAAGCCGCTGACGTCATGATCCTTGATGTACGCATCAAACGCCTTGAAAAAACGCTTGACCATGAATTTGGCAACGCCACCCAGCACACGGTTGCCAACGCCCGCCACGAGACCACCCACGTCGGCCTGGCCATCATAAGCGATGGTGGTTTCGTCACCGTCCTGCGTCAACACGAAGTGCGCGGCGCCTTTCACGAAACCGATCGAACCTTCGCCCATCAACGTCAGGTCGTAGTATTCCATCGTCTTCTTGTCGGAGAGGACGACAGAACCCTTGTAGTTGCCGCTGACTGAGCCAACCACCAGGCCCAGCGCAAGTTCATACTGATCTTCGCCGGTACGACTCAATTTGTTGCACCCCGGAATGCTGGCCTCCAGGACAACGGGGCTATTCAACAGGCACCACACGTGTTCGCGGTCAAGCGGAACCTTATGGTCACCTTTCAATTGCAGAGCCATTGTTGCTTCCTCGATATATTCTTTAAAAAATCGCTTCAGCCCGCATCGCCGGCGGCTACGCACATGCCGGGTATCGGAAGGCTGGTGGTTTGCGGCCGGCAGCCGATGACCTCCTCAGCCCGCAAGGCCCGCCTTCGACCAATGGAGCCTTGAACCAACCTTTCATCCCGAAACCCAACCGCCTAGCGGATGTTGAACATCTCCGCCGGATTCGTCTCACATATCTTCTTCACGGCAGCGCTGCCCACGCCGGACTTGCGAATTGTCTGCATGGGTTCAGGATCGCCAATGGGGAAGGGGTAATCCGAACCGGGCACCACTTTATCGGCTCCGACCATATTGATCAAATACTGCAACGCGTTGGGGTCGAACAAAATGCTGTCGAAATACAGCCGCCGGAAGCTGTCTTCCGGGTCGGCCCAGGTATTCGGGTGAATGGCGGCATTGCGCTTGAGGCGGCCAAGCATGAACGGCAAAGCACCACCTCCTGTCGACACAATTACTTTCGCGCCGGGAAAGCGCTGCATATGGCCCGAATACAGAAGACGCGCAACCGCAATGGTCACGTCGGCGGCCCGGCCGACTGCATTGATCATGCCGTAATCGTTCACACGCACATCGGGGCACGCATACATGGGATGGATGATCAGTGCTGCTCCGGTGTCGGACGCGGCCTGCCAGAATGGGTCCAGGCCCGGGTCGTCAAGATTGCCGCCAATGCCTTTGGGCTGCGCCCCGATCATGGCACCGGAGAAGCCGGATTTCATGACATCCCTGAGCATTTCGCCCGCGGCAGTGCCGTCCTGCAGCGGCACCGATGCCAATGGCACCAGATTCGGGTTCTCACGGTAGGCCGCGACCATATGCCGGTTGAACAGTTCGCTCCACGCAACCCCTTCAGAAACTGGAAGCTCGTAGCCAAACATGTCGAGCCAGCCCCCGACCACCTGCTTGTCGATGCCCTGCGCCGACATCCACGCACCGCGCTTTTCGGTGTCGGACAATAGCGCCGACATGGGCCGCGTGGGCGTGCCGCCCGCAAACTGGAAGCGCGGCCGATTCTCGTCCATCGTAATTTTGACCGACGGAAAACGCGCGGCCTGGGCACGCGCTTCGTCAACAAACGAAGCGGGTACGAAGTGGGCATGTGTATCAATAATCATCTGTGTTCCTCATACAATTTTTGCGAGCTGGCGATCTGGTGCCGCATCGCTCATCACGTCAAGAATCTTCTGCTTCAACTGCTCCCGACTGCATTCCTTCAGCGCTTGCGCGACCGAAAACTCTGCCACAACATGGCCAGGAGAATGCAGCACCAGAATACGATCGCCGATATCTATTGCCTCGTTGATGGAATGGGTAATGAACACGCCGGTCTTGTGCGTTTCTTTCACCAAACGGTGGAATTCCTGCCGCAAATTGGCGCCTGTCAGTTCGTCCAGCGCCGAAAAGGGTTCATCGCACAACAGGATTTCGGGGTTGGTGGCAAACGCGCGCGCAATGGAAACACGCTGGCGCATACCTCCTGAGAGCAATAGCGGCCATTTGTCCGCGTGCATCTCCAGGCCCAGGCGCTGCAACCATTCACGGCCTGCCGCCAGACGCTCTTCCTTGGGCACCTTGCGCAATTCGAGACCATACGTGACGTTCTCCAGCGTGGTACGCCAGGGAAGCAGACGGTCACTCTGAAACACGACCGAGATCTTACCAGCAAGGTCATTGAACTGCGCAAACGGATTCTTGCCCAGCACCCGGACCGAACCCGATGTGGGTTCAATCAGGCCAATCAGGAGATTGAACATGGTGGATTTTCCGCAGCCAGTCTTGCCCACCACGGCAATCAGCTCGTGCTCGCCGATATGGAAGGTCAGATCCTTGACCGCGAATCCGGAAGTGGACTCGTCGGAAACCGATCCATCGCTCTCGAATCGCTTGGAGACGTTATCAAACTCGACAATCATCACAGGCCCCTCTCGGAACGTGGACGATAACGCAGCAGGTACCGTTCAGCCAGGGTTACGATGGCCTGAGAGACGACAACAAACAAAACCAGCACCAAGGTCCAGGCAATGGCACCGGCCATGTCGAATAGCTGTTGACGCTGCAATAATTCAAAGCCGATCCCCGTGGAGGCGCCCACCAGTTCAGCGACCACCACCACGCGTGCGACATTGCCCAGGTTGATCTTCCAGGCCGTCAGGATACCGGGAAGAATGCTTGGCATCACCAATGTGCGGAATTTATTCCACCTGCTGGGCCTGAACGACAGGCTCATCTCGACCAAGTCCTTCGACATGGCGCAATACGAGTCATAAATCTGAAACGTAAAGGCCGGCAAGGTGGTCATGACAATGATGAACCAGATGCGAAACTCGGTCGAACGAAACCAGATCACCGAAAACACGACCCAGGACAACGATGGGATGCCTTGATCGAAGGCGAGCAGCGGATGCATGTACCGCTGAATCTTTTCCGACATCCCCATGATTATCCCGATGAAGCTGCCGATGACAAAGGCGCCAAGCATCCCGAGCAAGATTCGCACCACCGTGGCGAGCGCGTCGGTGACCATGGCGGAATCGGTGAAAATGTCGACCATCTGCTCGAGGATTGACGTGACCGACGGGAACAGGAAGGGCGGCAAAAACTGTGCCGCCACTTGCCATACCACGATTAGACCAATCGCCGAGATTGACGCTTCTTTTCTAAAACGCAGCTTCATCTCATACCCACCGGTTAGCCATCATTTGGTCTTGATGCCTTTGTAAATCGTTGACTCGCTGACTTCTTTCGTCAAGTAGCCGATTTTGTGGCCTGCGGCATATACCGCCCGGATGCCCTTTTCCATGTCGCCTGCCGTATCCACATTCAACCCCAGACGAACGTTGTTCTTGATGAGGTCGATGATGACTGCCGGATCCGAGCCCTTGATCGACGCTGCGATCATCTTTCCGCCCTCTTCCGGGTTGGCACGCAGCCAGTCTGCCGCGTCCTTGAAGGTGGCATACATCTTGTTCACCAATTCGGGGTTTTTCTTGATCCAGTCCAGATGAGCGGCCACCCCCAGGTACGGGATATGCTCGGTGCCGGCGAACTTCTTCCAGCTTTGCCCAATCTTGAGATCAAGGGTGCGCATCGACGGCTTCTTGTTGAGCAGGATCGAATAGCCCGGCTCCCACAGCTGCACGGCGTCCGCACGATCGGCAAGTGCATAGCCGACAAGGCCGGGCGTGGACGTGTTCTGCACAGAGATACGGCTGACATCCACACCCTGGTTCATAGCCAGCCACTTGAACATGGCGAAGTTGGTGGTGGACGCGGCGGCAACCAGCTTCTTGCCCTCCAGGTCCTTCACCGTCTTGATGTCAGGATGATCGGTAACTACCGCACCGAAGTAATCGAACAGATTAAACAGGTACGCCACCTTCACTCCCCGACTGGAGGCTACGGCAACCGACAACAACGACGCGCTGCCGCCAACCTGGAATTCACCGGAGTTGAACTCCGAAATGTACGCGTCAGTGCTGCGTTGTACAAAATTTATGTTTATGCCGTTTTTCGTATCAAACTTGCGTTGCTTGACAATTGGAACAAGAAAGGCGCCCAGCGATGGGGGCGTGAAAACCACGATGTCGACCTTCGGCAGGTCTTGCGCACTTGCTGCTGAAGGAATGGCCACTGCACCGACAGAAAGAATTGTTGCGCACAGGACTGTGCGAATTAATTTGATCATTAATGTCTCCTAGCGCTGACGCGCTTTATTTATTAATGCTCTACGACCGCCGTGCCAACGGCGAACCCTCAAGCTGCTTGCATCAGGCCGGCTCCTTTACCTGGATGGGCTGGTGCCTGTCAGCTATGACTTCGAATCGGAATGAAAGCACTCCCACAAGTCCTTGACGCGCATCGGCAGCTCGTCAAGCGTTTTTCCGTAAGGTTCCAACGCATCATTAACAGCGCTGGCCAACGCCGCGGGACCACCCATGTAGCCGCCCTCGCCAACGCCCTTCTGACCGAACGACGTCAGTGGGGATGGCGTACAGTATTCGGCCAGGTCCACGTTGGGCATCTCGTGAATGGACGGCATCAGGTAGTCCATGAACGTCTGGCTCAGAAGCTGCCCATTGTCACCGTATTCAAAGCGCTCGAGGAAGGCGGCGCCAATACCCTGGGAAATCCCGCCCAGCACCATTCCCCTGACAATGTCGGGATTGATGACGGTGCCGCAATCATGCGAAATGGCGTATTTGAGAATGGTCGGCTTGCCCGTGCCCTTGTCGATGGAGACGAGCACCACGTGTGCCTCGAATGAGTAGCACGGATACATCTGGACCTTGCCATCGTCGGTCGGCATGTGACCGCCCGTCGGTACCTCCAGCACATACGTGGCCTGAAGCGCGGGCTCCATGCAGGCAGGCATGTTCTGATACTGCCTGTGCGCGATGGTCACGAGTTCCATCCAGTCCATTTTCCGGCCCGGATCGCCGGCCACCGAAACGGCGCCATGGTCGTACACAAGCTCACCCTCTGCCACGCCAAGGTTATGCGCGGCAATGCGCAACAGGTCCTGCTTGATCTTCTTGGCGGCACCCACTGCCGCACCGCCCATCATGATCGCCATGCGGCTGCCGATGGCACTATGGGTCCACAGGCCGTTCAACGAATCGGAATGTACGACGCGTATGGTGTCGGGATCACGGCCAAGCTCTTCACCAACGGCCAATGCCGCAAGCGTCTCATGCCCCTGGCCGGAAGAGATGGAATTGATCACCACCGTTACGAGCCCCGAACGGTCGACCTTGATCATGACGGATTCGACGAAGGTCGTGCCCTTGCTGGCCTTGTTCATCAAGACCTCGAACGTCGAATTGGCGCCTCCGGGTTCAAGGCCGGCAGAGATTCCTATGCCAGCAGCCAATCCCTGCGCGCGCAACGCATCACGGCGCTTGAGCAAATTCTGGTAGTCGGCCAAGTCCAGTACCTGGTCCAGTACCGCCAGATAATCGCCGCTGTCGTAAGTCGACCCACTGGGTATCTTGTACGGAAACTGTTCGCGGCGAATCAAGTTCCGGCGCCGCGCTTCGATGCGATCAATACCCAGATACGCCGCCACGCGTTCAACCGCGGTTTCTATGGCAACGTTGGTCGGCGACTGGCCGAAGCCGCGTACCGCCACCTGCCCGGTTTTATTGGTGGTGACCGAGATGGCTTCGTACTCGACACTGCCAATATGATAGGGCCCCACGATCGCCCCGATCGGCTTGCCCAACTGCAGCGGCGCGCGCCCGGGGTATGCCCCGGCGTCGTCCAGTACACGGTACTTCAACGACGTGATGAGCCCATCGTTATTGAAGGCCACCTTTACGTCGAAACTGCGATCCGGACCGTGTGCATCGCCACCGGCCATGTTGTCGAGACGATCTTCGATGAAGCGCACCGGACGGCGAAGCTTCTTTGCAAGGTAGCAGGCCATGACCGTCTGCTTGATGCCACGCTTCACGCCAAAGCTGCCGCCCACATCAAGGTCGTAATGCACGCGCACATTATTTTGCGGCATCCTCAATGCGGTGGCGACCTGTTCGGCAAACTGCGGCATCTGGACAGACGCCCACACTTCAAGGATGTCGATCGCGGGATTCCACTGCGCAATCGCGCCAAAGGTTTCGATGGGGATGGTCGAATTGCGATTCCAGCGCGTGCGAAACTGCAGCTGGTGGTCCGCCTTCTGAAAGTCGCCCTCCACGTCGCCCCAGACAAAGGTGCGGCGGTACATGACGTTCGAGCCGTGGAGCGGATGCACGGGCACCGAATTCTCGGTCACCGCCACTTCCGGATCCATCACAAAGGGCAATTCTTCGTATTCGACTTCAACCAGTTCAGCCGCATCTTCAGCCACATGGCGCGACTCGGCCACAACGGCCGCGACCCACTCGCCCGCATAGCGGGCGCGATCGACGGCAAGCGAATACCAACGCACGTTCGGAGTATTCAGGTACTGCAGCAACGGGCTGGTTTCCTGCTCCAGTTCCGCACCCGTCAGTACGTAATGCACGCCCGGCAGAGCCAGCGCCTTTTCCGTGTTGATGCGAACGATGCGGGCGCAAGGGTAAGGGCTTTTTACCGGGGCGACATGCAGCGTGCCTGGCAGCATGATATCGGCAACGAACTTGCCGGCGCCTTGTACAAACCGCTTGTCCTCCTTGGTCCGACGCTTCTTGCCAAGATAGTTGAAATGGAGCGGGTCAGACATTCAATGCCTCCACAGAGGCTACCTTGCCACCCGCGGCCGCGCGCAAGTTTTCGGCTGCAAGCTTGATTGCCTCGATAATCGGTATGAAACCGGTACAACGGCAGATATTGGCCGAAAGGGCTTCCTCGATCTGATCGTCAGTGGGTTCCAGGGTTTGGTCCAACAGCGCCTGAGCGGCCATCAGCATTCCCGAAGTGCAGTAGCCGCATTGCAGCGCGTGAGTTTCACAGAACGCATCCTGCAGGACAGACAATTTCCCGTCGGCTCCTGCCAGACCTTCCACTGTTTTCACCTCATGACCATCGGCCTGCACGGCAAACATCAGACACGAGCGGATTGGCAGGCCGTCGAA
Source organism: Burkholderiaceae bacterium (assembly GCA_004322135.1). GTDB lineage: Bacteria > Pseudomonadota > Gammaproteobacteria > Burkholderiales > Burkholderiaceae_B > Eoetvoesia. The sequence goes on from SCSG01000049.1 coordinate 111,365, forward strand.
CTGGATGGTGCATGCGCCACAGATGCCGTGCTCGCACCCAACGTGGGTGCCTGTCAACCCGCACTCGTCACGCAGATAGTCGACCATGGTGAGGCGCGCCGGAACGGTCCTGGTCCGATAGACACCGTTCACCTTGACGGTTACGTCGTATTTTTTCATTTTGATGCTCCTGCCATCGGTCGTGCCATATGTAGTGCGTCCTGGAGGGCACGTTCAATCAACGTACATGCAACGTCGCGCCGGTAGGCCGCGCTGGCATGAAGATCGCTTTCGGGGTCGATCTCAGTGGCGGCGAGACGGGAAATGTCGTGGAATTTCGAAGGGTCGGGCACCTGGCCGGCCAGCGCCTTTTCCACACCCTCCACGCGGATCGGCGTATCGTCAACGCCGCCCAGGCCCACGGCAGCGCGTGTGCACCGCCCGCTTTCGTCGATCTGGATTTGAGCGGCGGCCGCGACCATGGCGAAATCCCCGCGGCGCGCACTGACTTCATGAAAACTGCTGCCAACGTGGCCTTTCCATAAGGGAAATTCCACTCGCGCCAAACACTGCTCGGGTCGTAACGCAGTCACCAGCGGCGCAAGGAAAAATTCCGACGCTGGCATGGATTCTTCACCATCCGCGCTTTGCAAAATGATCTCGGCATCGAGAAGGAGTGAAACCAGCGGCAATTCGGCTGAAGGATCGGCGTGCACCAGCGAACCGCCAAGCGTGCCACGGTTGCGTGTCTGGGGGTGACCCACCCAATGCAATGCCTGCAGGACGACGGGGCATACACGGGCGATGTCACCCGAGGCCTCGATGGCACGCTGACGCGTGCCGCCCCGCACAACCAGCCTGTCGCCCGTTACGCTGATGCCCTTCAATTCGTCGACATCGTTAAGATCGACGAGCAGCGCGGGTTTGGTCAGGCGCATTACCATCATCGGCACCAGACTCTGGCCGCCGGCGATCAGCTTGGCCCGGGGGCCATTTTGCTGCAGCAGCTTGCAGATCTCGTCAAGCGAGCCTGCACGGACATAATCAAAACTGAACGCCTTCATCGGCTTACTCCTGTGGGAGGAAAGCGTGTGGGCCAAATCGGATAAAATCCAGTTGCGCAATACAGCTTGAGCTTGCGCATCTTGCGGCCTCCGCGCCCAGACGTTGTGACGTATCAAGTATGACACCCTCAGCGTTTCCCGCAATTGAGTAATAGTTCCGCAGCGTTAGTAAAACTCACACTCAACGCGTGCGTTTTCGTCACACCGGCAGGTCCGGAACGGCCACCCGCAATCTGCCGAGCGTCGCCTTAAACCTGGGCCGTCACGGTATGCTTCTCCAGCATAAACAGACTCAAAGCCCACTACCTGCGCAACACCCGCCACCATGGCACGACGCTCCTTCACCGTGTCGCCCCGCTCATTGGCAAGCCACTTTTTCTCTTACTCCAAAGCCCACGCCCGATGTACACTAATCACAAACGTCGCGGTCCGAGTTCAAGGAAAGGGGCTTCTTCCTTCCTGCCACCAGCAAGTTTGACAACACTGCTCGATGACCCCATGACCGCGCCCGACAGGCTTGCACGATTCGACCCAGGACGACGTCCATGACGAAAGGCTATGACCAGAAAACTCCCTCCTCTGAATGCGGTCCGCGTCTTTGAGGTAGCGGCGCGTCATGGCAGCTTCACGAAAGCTGCCGAAGAATTGCATGTCACTCACGGCGCTGTCAGCAGGCAGGTTGCCCTGCTCGAGGCATGGTTCGAAAGAGAACTGTTTCACCGTTCGGCCTCCCAAATAACCCTTACCGACGCCGGGCGCAGCTATCTCACCGAGACAACTTCCATACTGGACCGGCTGGCTGTGGCGTCCATGTATCTGAAGGAACAGGCCGGGCCCACGCACCTGCGGATCGACGCCCCACCGACCTTCACCATGCGCTGGCTAATTTCCCGCATGGCAAGCTTTCAGCGCAAGCACCCGGATGTAGAGATCCGTCTCACGGCTTCGCTCTCACCCGTGAATTTTCAGGAGCACGCCTACGACATTGCCATTCGCGGCGCCAACGCGCCGCTGGATGGTTGCAGCTCACTACCTTTCCTGACGGAACTCATTGTCCCGGTAAGCCACGTCGATCTTCTGGAAGGCAAGCCACTGATGAACCTGGACGACCTGCAGAAAAACACGCTCATCAACTATGCCACCGAGCCCTATTCGTGGAAAGAATGGATGGAGGCTTCGGGTTGTGCAAACCTGCGACCGGCCGGTACGCTTAACTTCGAACAGATGTTTTTTGCCCTGCAAGCCGCTTCGGAAGGACTGGGCATCGTCCTGGTGCCGCTGTTTTTGGCTATCGACGATATTCTGGCCGGCCGTTTATGCACGCCGCTGGGCCTGGCACACGCACACCGGCGCAACTACTACGCCAACTTCTCCACTACCGCACGCGCCTACCCGCAAATCCGCAGCTTCTTCGAATGGCTGGTACGCGAAGGCCAGGGCACGAAGCAATCCGTTGCGCAGTGGACCAAAAGCATGGGGTGGAAGGCCTAAGGCTACACGCCAGCCGCCTGGAGCAACAGGACCACGTTAAGCGACAGGACCGCGACGGCGGCGACGAGCGTCACGACGACAACCGCCCCCCGATTCCGGTACACCCCCATGACATCTTTCCGGCACGTAAACCACAAGAGCGCCGCCATGGGAAAAGGCAAAGCAAGACTCAATACCACCTGGCTGAGGACAAGTGCCTCGGTGGCGTTCACACCCAGCGCCACAACCACGAAGCTAGGCACCATGGTTATCGCGCGTCTAAGCCATATTGGAATCGTGAACCCAACGAAACCCTGCATGATCATCTGCCCGGCCATGGTGCCGACGACCGAACTGGAAACTCCTGAAGCGATCAGCGACAACAGAAAAACCCCGGCGGCACCCACGCCAAGAAGCGGCACCAGTGTGTAATACGCAGTACCGATCTCGGCAACATCCGAGTGGCCTAAGTGAAATGCACTCGCGGCCATGATGACAATGGCCATGTTGATCGCGCCGGCAACCGTCAACGCAATCACTACCTCGATATTCGAGAACCTCAGCAGCTTTGCGCGCTCGGCTTCACTTCTTGGCGGAGACCGATGCTGCGTCAGCCCCGAATGCAGGAATAGCGCATGGGGCATGACTGTCGCGCCAATGATCCCAACAGCAATCGTCACGGCGCCCGCATCCATCAGCCTGGGTGAAACCATATGGCTCAGGGCCTGGGGCCAATTGACTGGGGCAATGAACAGCTCGGCCAGATACGAGAGGCCAATAATGCCCACCAGCGCGCCTATCGTAAGCTCCAGCGGGCGATAGCCCCTACCTTCGAACATCAGCAAGCCGTACGTGACGATGGCCGTAACGACCATGCCCACCAGCAGCGGCATGTGGAACAGCAACGCCAACCCGATCGCTCCGCCCAGAAATTCGGCCAGATCCGTAGCCATCGCTGCCGCCTCGCTTACCATCCACATCAAAAGCGCAAGCGGTCTGGGCAGACGTTCACGGCACAGCTCGGCGAGGTTGCGTCCGGTCACTATGCCGACTTTCGCGGACAGGGCCTGAAACAGAATTGCGACCACGTTCGCCAGCAGCACCACCCACAACAGCGTGTAACCATAGCGCGCACCAGCCTGGATATTGGTTGCAAAATTGCCGGGATCCACATACGCCACCGACACCACCACCGCCGGTCCCGCAAACGAAAACAACATGGAAAGGCCTTTGCGGCGCCCTTCCAGGGCTTCATAGACGGTGCGGGTCGTATTCTCGCTCATGGTGGAGCGCGCCGTCACGCCGCCAGCAGCGTCATCCTCTGCCAACACCCGATCCGGTCTTATGGCCCATCGCTTCATCGCCCGCGCTTTCCCCTTCGTTCACCGTGCCAGCTGGTATCGTCAATCGAACCGCACGCACGCAACAGTACAATTTTATCGCGCGGACCAATTCCACCGCGCCACGCGCCTGCGTAGGCCCTATCCGAACTTGCTCCCTGCCAGCACATGGCATTACACATTGCAGCACCCTGAAGCGCACGCGGGATCGCTACGATCGAAGTAAACGGCATAGACTCATTTACAATAACCCGCCCCCGAACACAAGGACGTACATGCCATCGTCACCGCAGAACGATGCAGCCGCTTCACCCAAAACGCTAAGCACGCCAACGCTTGTGTTAATGGCCGTCGCGTGCGGCCTGACTGTGGGCGGAAACTATTTCAATCAGCCACTGCTGCATTCCATCGCAATCGCCCTGAACGTCGGGGACGCGACAGCCGCCGCCTCGGTCACGGTGGCCCAGGTGGCCTATGCCCTGGGTCTGCTGTTCCTTGTGCCACTGGGCGACAAGGTCGAGCACAAGCGCCTGGTGATCGGACTCATGCTGCTGACTGCCCTGGGGCAATTCATCAGCGGGTTCGCCGTGAACATTGCCATGCTGTTCATCGGCACAGCCATGGCTGGTCTTTTCTCCGTCGCAGCGGCGGTGCTTGTGCCCATGGCGGCCGCACTATCGGCTCCCAGCCAAAGCGGGCGCGCCGTGGGACTGGTCATGAGCGGTTTGCTGACAGGCATCCTGCTGGCGCGCAGCGTCTCGGGCCTCCTGTCGGGCCTGGGCGGCTGGGATACGGCCTATCGCCTATCGGCCGTCACCATGGTGGTTGTCTCCTGGGCCCTGTGGCGCAGCCTGCCCTATTCGCGCAATCCGAAACGGTTGGGTTACGTGCAGATGCTGGCGTCCATGCTCGTTCTGGTGCGGGAACAGCCGCGCCTGCGCAGCCGCTCTTTGCTGGGCGGACTGTCGTTCGGGTCGATCAGCGCGCTTTTCTCGACGATGGCCCTGATGCTGGCCGGCCCCGCCCATCGGATGAGCGACGTGGAAATCGGCCTTATCGGGCTGGCTGGCGTCGCCGGCGCCGTGATGGCCAACGTCGCCGGGAAACTGGCGGACCGAGGCTGGGGCAAGACGATTACAGCAACCTGCACACTGTTGCTCATCATGAGTTGGGCGACACTGTGGGTGGGCACCATCAGCCTGTGGTGGTTCATTCTGGGCATGACGGTCAGCGACCTGGCCGTACAAGGCATACACATCAATAACCAAACGATCATCTACACAATGCTGGCGCACGCGCGATCCCGTGCAAACGCGGTATACATGACGGTCTATTTCATTGGCGGAGCGTCCGGCTCGGCACTGGGCGCGGCGGCCTGGGGCTACGACGGCTGGACAGGCGCCTGCGGCGTGGGTCTGATGATGGCGCTGTTGACGGCGCTGGCGCTGTGGTACGACGAGGCTGTGGTCAAGCGCACACCCTTGCCGCAACGGGTCCTCGAAAGCACCGACCGACCCTAGCCATTGCAGGCTCTTGACGGCGCCCGGCAACCCGCTGCAGCCTCGCGGACGACACCGAGCGACCACGCGCCGGCGTGCAGGATCCTCCTATAACGCGGGTGCGGAATCGGAGAACTCGTCACGGCTATTTACCAGCCACGACCGGAATTTCGTCAAGGGCTCTTCGTTGCGTTTCTCTTCCGGACACGCAAAATAATAGGCTCCCTGGCTTCGTACCGACAATCTGGACAACACCTGCAAGGCGCCACTTTGCAGCAAGCCGTCAATGAGGAAGCGGGGCAACAGTGCCACGCCCTGACTTGCGCACGCGGCGGCAATCAGCATGGACTGTACTTCAAACCTGGCTCCACGCATGATATTTATGTTCGTGACCCCAGCGGCGGTACTCCACTCGCGCCAGGCATCCGGCCGGGTCATCAAGTGCAACAGCGGTTGCCGAACTATCTCTTCACTATCCATGTTTTTTCGGCCACGAATGATTTTCGGGCTCCCTACGGGCAGCAGGATTTCGTCAAACAGATAATCCGTTTTCGCGCCCGGCCACGACGCCAGGCCGTAATACAGCGCGCCGTCGATGGACGCCTCATTGAACAGAAACCGCGTGGTCCTCGCGTGCACATTGACCGTGATGTCGGGGTTCTTTTTATTGAAACCACCCAGCCGCGGGATGAGCCACTGCGCACCCACCGTCGGCAACGAGGCAATCTCCAGCACATGTCCCTTACCCTCGTGAGCCATGACCTCGACCGTTTCGCGTTCGAGCGTGTCAAGCACCTTGACAATGCGCGCGCTATATACCTCGCCCGCCCGCGTCAGAACGACTCGCTGACGTACCCGGGTAAACAGCGCGACACCCAGCTGGCTTTCCAGCAGGGCAACCTGACGCGAAATCGCCCCCGCAGTAAGAGAGAGCTCGTGAGCCGCCGCAGTAACACTTTGATGTTTGGCCACTGCGGAAAACGCCTGCAGCGCCCCAAGACTGGGGATATTTCGACGCATCGACTTGTTTCCCAATGATCAATACTTATCTATAATAAATCGTTTGCGGAGCAAGATAACGGGGCATTATCATGCATTGAGCGAAGTTGTCGCGCCAGCGCCGCGTGAATTTATATCATAATTGTCAACAAGTCCATATCGTCCGCAGCCAGACACCACCACAGCAAACCAGAAGAAACCCAGGCAAACGCAATTTTGCATACGTTTAGCTTCACCATCTCAGGAGACGACCAACAATGCCATTCCACCTTAAATCTTTCTTCAAGCCCGCCCTGACGGCTACAGTAGCCGCAGCCTGCCTCGGCCTACCGGGCGCATACGCCCAGAAGGCCCCCGAGCCGCTGAAAATCGGTGTCATTCTCCCCTTGAGTGGCCCGTTTGCCTACTATGGCGAGCAAATCAGCAACGGCATCAAGGTTTATGTGAAAGAGCACGGCGACGTCGTTGCTGGCCGGAAGATTGAACTGATTTACAAGGACGACACTGGCGTCGCCCCAGAAATCGACCGACGCATGGCGCAAGAACTGCTGGTAACCGACAAGGCCGACATGCTGGCGGGTTTCGCGCTGACGCCATCGGCGCTGGCGGCTGCCCCAGTTGCAACGCAGGCAAAACGCCCCATGATCGTCATGAATGCGACCAGCACCATCGTGCCGTCGCGGTCACCGTTCATCGTCCGCGTCTCGTCCTCATTGCCGCAGGTAACCATTCCCCTGGCTGACTGGGCCTACAAGAACAAGATCCGGAAGGTGTACACAATGATGGCCGACTATGCCCCGGGCGTGGACACGGAAAAGGCCTTCATCAAAGAGTTCGACCGACTCGGCGGCACCATTGTCGGCAGTGTGCGCGTACCCATCACCAACAACGACTTCGGCAGCTACGTCCAGAAGATCAAGGACGTGAAGCCCGACGCCGCCTTTGTGTTCCTGCCCTCGGCATCGGCAGCGGCTGCCTTCGTCAAGGAATACCGGGAGCGCGGTCTGCGCGAAGCGGGTATCCGCCTGCTGGGCATCCATGACCTTGCCGACGAAACATTCATCGATTCGCTTGGCGACGGCATCATTGGAACCATTACGTCGGGCCCATACTCGCCCACGCACGATTCCGACGTCAACCGCAAGTTCATCAAAGCGTATGCGGAAATGTTCGGCCCGAACGCCAGAGCCGATTACCTGTCTTCGGGCGGCTACGACGGCATGGCCGCCATCTACGCTGCCTTGAAAAAGACAAACGGCAAGACTGCCGACGGTACCAAGGTGATCGATGCGTTCAGGGGCCTTAGCTTCGAAGGCGTACGTGGTCCCATTACGATCGACCCCGAAACCCGCGACATTACGCAGAACATCTACCTGCGCAAGGTCGAACGTGACGGAAACCATCTGGTCAACGTCGAGTTCGAAACCGTACCAAACGTCAAGGCGCCCAAGCCCTGATCAACCGTACGCAACGATTCAACACCGACACCACCATAACCGGGACCCATGCCAGAAACCCTACCAACGACACAAGCCGGCCAAAGCGCTTCCGACAACGAGAAGGCAGGGCTGATGGCTGCGATACAGGAAGCGGAGCTCCCGCCGCTCCTGGCCGCCCTGGCTCACGTCAGCGGGGATCTGTCGCTGCTGACCGACGACCTGTGCCCACCCCTGCCCCCCATGAAGACATCCATCGTCCCGCAGGGGGGCATGAGTGCCCAGGCGCAACAGCGTGCCCGCACACTGATTCTTGAAAAACTGCTGTGGCTACGCGAACATAAGGTCAACAGCGCCAGCGCGCCCGACATGGCAACACTTGAACGCATCATCACCTTCCTCACCGGTGGCGCGTCACACGATTACCTGCCCCTGCTGGAGCACGAGCTCGCGCTGGATGCCGACCACGGCGCTCCAAAATGGACCAAGGATCAAGTCGCGCCACAACGTGACTTCAAGGTGGTGGTCATCGGTGCGGGCGCTTCGGGGCTCGCCGCGGCACACCGCCTGAATCAATCCGGCCTGCCTTTCGTCGTTATTGAAAAAAACAGCGACGTGGGAGGAACCTGGTGGGAAAACAACTATCCCGGCTGTCGGCTCGACACCCCCAACTACGCCTACAGTTTCTCGTTTGCGCAGAAAGAGGACTGGCCGGAACAATTTTCCATACAGAAGGAGATTCGCGATTATCTTCGCGGCATTTCCAAGGACATGGACATCCGCCGGCACGTGCGCTTCAACACCATAGTCACCTCGGCCACCTACGACGAAAAGCGCGCGCTGTGGCAACTTGAGCTGCGCGACGCCAACGGCAAGGGCGAAACCCTGGCGTGCCAGGCCGTAATCACTGCGGTGGGGCAGCTGAACCAGGCGCAGTACCCTAACATCCCCGGCATTGACACGTTCTCGGGCACTGCCGTGCATTCTTCTCATTGGCCCCAGCAGCTAGACGTGGAAGGCAAACGCGTGGCGGTAATCGGCACGGGTGCCAGCGCCTATCAGATCGTCCCCGCCATCGCCGGCAAGGTCAGCTCGCTTAAAGTGTTTCAGCGCAATGCACCGTGGACTCTTCCCACCGCCAATTATCACGAGAAAATTTCTGCCGGCATGCTGCTGCTGTTCAAGGAAGTCCCCTACTACGCACGCTGGTTTCGCTTCTGGCAGTTCTGGATTTCAGCCGAAGGGCGGCTGCCATTCGTTCATGCCGACCCAGCCTGGAAAGGCAAGCATGCCGTATCCGAAGCAAACGAGGCGCTGCGCCAGGATCTCGTAGCCATCCTGAAAAAGCAATTCGCCGATCGGCCCGATCTTCTGCCCAAAGTAATACCTGCCTATCCACCCGGAGCCAAGCGCATGCTGCGCGACAATGGCGTATGGGCTGCTGCCCTGAAACACGAACACACGCAGCTCATCACCGAACCGATTGCGGGCATTACGAAGCACGGCATCACTACCGCGGACGGTCAGGAACACGACGTCGACGTCATCGTCTACGCCACCGGTTTTCATGCCTCGGACTTCCTGGACACCATTACCGTGACGGGCCGCAATGGCATCACGCTGAAGCAGTACTGGAACGGTGACGCCAAGGCTTACCTTGGAATAAACATCCCCAATTTCCCCAACCTGTTCTGCGTGTACGGACCCAATACCAACCTTGTCGTCAACGGCAGCATCCTGTTCATGTCTGAATGCGCCGTCGAATACATCATGGAATGCCTGCGCGTGCTTTTACAGGAAGACGCAAAGGCGATGGAATGCCGCGAACAGGCCTACCTGGCCTTCAACGAAGAAATCGATGCGGCCAACGCGCGCATGGCGTGGGGCGCATCCGATGTCAGCAGCTGGTACAAGAACAAGAAAGGAAGGGTCTCGCAAAATTGGCCACACTCGCTATTGCGATACTGGCAGATGACGCGAACACCTGCGCTCTCGAACTACAAGCTTCACTAGCCCAACCTCACTTAAACGGAGAGAAACATGGCAGTCAACAAGCAACACAAGGAATTCCACACGCTCGACATGAACTCGGGCTGGGAGCAGCCGCCCGGGTACCCACCGGGCCTGAACGTACAGCAGAAAATTCTGTCCGGTTCCCTGAACGAGGAAGCCAAACGGGGATCACGCACGCGACTGTTGCGCTTTGGACCGGGTGTATTCACAACGACCCCGTTCGTTCACGACTACTGGGAAGAGGTTTACCTGGTCTCGGGCGACCTGTGTGTGGGCAACGATGCCAAAGGCGAAGGCGGCGAATCGTTCCCTCCCAACACCTATGCATGCCGTCCACCAGGAGCCTATCACGGCCCGTTCAAGTCGACCAACGGTTGCGTCCTTCTTGAAATCCACTACTACGATCCAGCCTGATTGCGCCACTGCAACCTTCGGCTTACACGGCTTATCCTAGGAACTTGAGTATCATGAGCAAAGCAGTACCAGTAATTATTGCGGGCGCCGGGCCGGTCGGCATGGTAGCCGCCGCCGACCTCGTACGTCGCGGCATCCCGGTAACCGTACTGGAAAAGATGAATGACCTGAGCCTCGAATCCAGGGCGTCCACCTTTCATCCTCCCACCCTGGACATGCTCGACGACCTGGGGTTTGCCGAAGCACTTATCGCGCAGGGCATCAAGGCACCCACCGTTCAATACAGCACCAGCGAAGACGGCGAGCTTGGTACGTTCAATTTCTCCGCCATCGCGGACCTGACCCGCCACCCCTACCGTGTACAGAGCGAGCAGTTCAAGCTCACACGCATAATCTGTGACGCACTGAAAAGCAATCCGCTCTTCACCATTCGATTCGGCACCCCCATCACATCCGTCACTCAGGACGCCGACGGCGTCAACGTTGGCCTGGAAAGCAATGGTAGCGCTGAACAATGCCGCTGCGACTGGTTGATTGGGGCGGACGGTGCGAGCAGCATCGTTCGCCACACGCAGCAAATTGAATTTGACGGGTTCACGTGGCCGGAACGCTTCCTGGTCATGACGACGACGTTCGACTTCGAGTCGGCGCGCCCCGGCGTGTCGTCGGTAAGCTACGTGGCGGATCCCGTCCGATGGCATTTCCTGCTGCGCATTGCCGGAGCCTGGCGAGTCATGATGCCGGTGGCCAGCGAAAAATCGGACGACGAGGCCACCAGCGACGCGTATATACAGGAATCCATGGGCAGTGTCGTACCCAAGGGCGCCAAGTTCGACATAAAGCACATTACCCTGTATCGCGTTCACCAACGCGTGGCGAAATCATTCCGCCATGGGCGCACTTTTCTTGCGGGAGATGCGGCGCACATCAACAATCCGCTTGGGGGCATGGGAATGAACGGCGGCATCCACGACGCGCTGAATCTTTCCAACCGGCTCGGCCGTGTCATCCTGGGCCAGGCCGACGAAGCGGCACTGGACTCGTACGACCGGCAGCGACGCACCGTAACTATGGAAGCCATCCAGGGCGACACCATCCGCAACAAACGCAATCTGGAAGCGCGCAATGAAAGCGACCGCCAACAGTTTCGCGACCAAATACGCGAAGCCTACTCGGACCCCGAGAAAGGCCGAAAGCTGCTGCGCCGCATCGCCATGTTCGACAGCCTGGAGCGCGCGGCGTCGCTATAATACGGGCGTCGGCCAGCGCCAAGCCCCGCACTACCGTACAAGGCATTCGGGCGCAAGGCGTTTTTTGATCCCCACCATTTCGGAACCGCAATCAAATGATAGTAGAGCTGAAAATTGAAAACCGATCCGGCACAACGCCGGCCCGCTTCACCATCAACAACCTGGTGATCGCAGGCTGGTCCGGGCGCGACAAGGCGGCTGTTGAAAAACACATTGTTGAACTTGAGGCGCTTGGCATCGCCAGGCCACCCACCACACCCGTTTTTTACCGCGTGTCGGCCGCGAGACTTACTACTGAAGACCACATCCAGGTCTGGGGGGATACCTCCAGCGGCGAAGCCGAAACCGTAATGTTCGCGGATGCCGCGGGTCATTGCTTCGTGGGATTGGGAGCGGACCATACGGATCGCAAAGTGGAAGGCTACAACATTACCGTTTCCAAACAGATGTGCGAAAAACCCATCGCCAGCACCGTCTGGCCTTTCGCCGAGGTCGAAGGCCATTGGGACCAACTCGTTCTTCGAAGCTTCATCCACGAGAACGGCAAGCGCATTACCTATCAGGAGGGCAGCGTCGCCGCCCTGCTCCCATCAAAAAGCCTGATGAACGACTATTCGAATTCCAAAGGCCTTGCACCGAACACAGCCATGTTCGGCGGGACCCTGCACGCCATTGGCGGCATCCGCCCCTCGCCGCGCTTCGAGGCAGAACTGGAAGACCCTGTGCTCAAACGCACCATACGCTTTGGCTACGATATTGTGTCGCTTCCCGTTTAGCCAACGTCATCACGCGTATAAACCATGACTCAATCCGAATCCACACTTGACACGCTGGCAGCAGACCTTGCCGCCGGCCGCGTAACCAGTCTTTCGCTGACCAACGACTGCCTTGCACGGATTGAAGCCGAAGGCGGAAACGGCAGCAATGCCTACATTTCCGTCGACGCCGACAGCGCCCGGGCTGCCGCACAAGCCATGGACAGCCTGCGCGCCGCTCATGCCGCGCCATCACCCTTTGCCGGCATCCCCATCTCTATCAAAGATCTGTTCGACATTGCCGGACAGGTCACTACGGCAGGTTCACGGGTCCTTGCGGGGGCCGCGCCTGCCACGTCCGACGCCGTAACGGTCGCGCGTCTTCGCCACGCCGGTCTTGTGGTGCTGGGGCGCGTGAACATGACCGAATTCGCCTATTCTGGTCTGGGGCTGAACCCACATTACGGAACGCCGCTGAACCCCTGGGATCGGCAAACAGGTCGCGCGCCGGGCGGCTCATCGTCTGGCGGTGCCGTCTCGGTAGCATGCTCAATGGCTCACGGCACACTGGGAACCGACACGGGTGGCTCATGCAGGATCCCCGCTGCGTTCTGCGGACTGGTGGGGTACAAGCCAACCGCCAGCCGCATCCCTACCACCGGAGCCCTGCCTCTATCGTTCTCGCTGGATTCCATGGGTACCATGGCGCGCTCGGTACGCTGCTGCGCAACGATGGATTCCATGCTCGCCGCCGAAGATCTGACAGCGCCCGCCACCGTACCGGTGAAGGGCCTGCGATTTGCCGTACCGACAACCGTTGTACTGGATACGCTGGACACCGAAGTCGCCCAAGGGTTCGAGCGCGCCTTGCGCCTGTTGTCGAAGGCGGGTGCGCTTATTGAAGAAATGCCGTTCCCCGAGTTCGACGACATTGCAAGACTCAATTCCAAGGCTACCTTCACTGCGGCAGAAAGCTACGCCTGGCACCGGCACTACATTGAAACCCAACGTGCGCAATACGATCCGCGCGTCGTTGGCCGCATCGAACGCGGAGCGAAACAGACTGCCGCCGACTATGTGGACCTCGTGACGGGACGGGCAGCCCTCATCAGGACTGCAAACGCCCATGCCGCGCCGTACGACGGCTTGCTGATGCCCACCGTCGCAACCGTTGCGCCACGCATGGCCGATCTGATCGACGATGGCGAGTATTCCCGCGCAAACTTGCTGGCGCTGCGCAATGCCACCGTCATCAACATGATTGATGGCTGCGCGCTGTCGCTGCCCATGCACGAACACGGCTCCGCACCAGTGGGGCTTATGCTGTGTGGCACACAAAATCAGGACAAGCATATCCTTGCCATAGGGTGCGCCGTCGAAGAGCTGCTGAACCAGAATCGCTAAGAGCCTGTTCCCGACAAATGCATTCAGCCACGATCCGGGCAAGCGGCTTCAGCCATGCATCACCCATGCATGTGACTGCCGCCCGTTGTGGGCGCAAACATCGCGAGGTTACCCTCCAGCCGCACCCGGTCAAAGTCCGAAACGAATACGTCGACACGCACGGTCCAGCGCGGCACGCGCGGCAGCAACAGCGAACTGACCTCCCACTGGCCAGGGCCAACCTGCTTTGCATCCCGCCGCAAGGGTTCCACACCGCTTGCGGGATCCAGGAACGATACATTGACGGCCACCGCTTTCAATGGCGCGGACTTGGCGTCGGCAAGGGTAAGCAGCAGCGTTCCAGGCTGGTTCGTCCCCGCCGGTTTGAACACGAGACGGACCGACGCCGTGGCATTGTGAAGCGTCGTTGACACGACAGCGGGAGCGCTCATGTCCACGGCACGAGGCGGCGGCGTAAAACGCCACAGCGCCACGATAGCCAGCACACATACGGCAAGCACAACTTCAACCCTGATCAGGCGACTCAGCGCACGGCGCGGCGCATCTTGGCCCGCCACCACGCCTGCCGTCAGGCGATAGCGATTCCACGCCGCCACCAAAAGCAGCATTGCGACAAATGCCATTTTGGCGAGATACACCTGGCCATACGCAGTGCGCCACAGCGACGACACCGCGTCAAACTGCAGTAAGACAAGCCCGACACCACTGGCCAGCAACACCGCCACCACCCACAAGATGTGGCGGGAGAACCGGCGCAATGCCGGTACCAATTGCGCATCGTTGCGGCGGGCGAGCCAGAACAACGGAATAAGCGAACCCAGCCACGCCGCGACGGCCATGGTGTGCAGCCATACTGCTGGCCGCGCCAGCCACTGTGGCGATGCGGTGCTGGCATGGCCGCTGACAGCAAAGGAAGCGCCCAGCAGCAGTACGGCCAAAACCGCGGCTACGCGAGCCCGTCCCCTGCCTGCCGCAGCCAACGCAAACCACGCAACCAACAGCGCCAGCGCGTCCAGCACCAGCGCATAAAAGTAGGTCGTATGAATAGCCGACTGCCAGACCTGCACCCTGACCACAAACCCCCACGGCGCATTCAACGCATCCAACCCCTGCAAGGCCAGCGAGACCGGCACGGCGCCAAGCCCCAACCAGATACCATGACGCGCGTAATATGCCCCACCACGATGCACCGACCAGGCCAGAAAGGCACGCGACAACGCGCCACCAACGCCAAACATCAGGCCTGCATACAATGCCAGCTTGGCAAGCCAGATAATCGGGTCACGCAATGGCGGAACAACCTCGTCCGCGACAGCTGGCGCGGCACTTGCCGTGCCCAACGAGAACACCACGGCGCCGCCAACCGGATGCCCGTCAGCCGAGATGACTCGCCAGCTTAGCGCGTAAGTTCCAGGCATATGCTGCGCAGGCAAGCCAATGCGCAGGCCGTCGTTGATGGATTGGACGCGCGTTAACGCCTGCGTCTTTCCATCGGGCAGGATCAGATGAAAAAACAGCGGCGAGACCGGCTCATCGAACGTCAATTGCGCCTGTTCGGGCAGGGCCGACAGCACAACGCCATTGGCTGGAGTGGCCTCAAGCAACGCCGCATGCGCGTGGGCGACAGTACCACCGGCGACCATCGACACGACAAGCAGGGCTGCCCCCAGGCAACGCACCAGGCACCGGCACATGCAAAGCCTCGATACGGCTACACGAATAATGGTCTCTATCGCCCCCGGTCGCAACAGAGAACCGGCAGCGGCAGACATCGGGCGGATCAAGGCTTGGGCAGCAGTTTAAGGTGCGGCGCGGGTTCCGAGCCCGACCCGGACGTGTCTATCCACCGGTTGACGCCCTTCTCGCAGTCCTGAACCACGGGAAAATAGAGCTTGTCGCCAGCCTTCAGGGTGGGCGTAAGAAACGACATGAGCACAAATTCGTCGTAGTATTCGTCGGGCAGCTTGCCTGTCCAAATGACTTCCTGCACACCGGATGTGGCTTCAGCACCGTGGGACATATAAGGGCGGGCGTACTTGCCCTTAATGATCTGCAACGTCCAGCCCGGCTTGGGTTGCGGCTTCACGTCGATCACCCCTTCAGGAATACGCACCTTGATGCTGGTTGTAGGCGAACCCGCGCAGCCGTGCGGCACACGAAAAACCGCCTTGTAATAGCTGCCCACGGGCGCCTGCTGAGTTTGAAGCGTTATGTGGGCAAAGGCTGGCGCCACGAGCAGGCTGGCAAAGACCGCTGCCGCCCGAGCCCCATATGTAGTAAGACATTTCATGATTGGCCTCGATGAAACCCGGCGTTCACCTCCCCTGCAAGCAGGTAGCCGAGCCAGCAATTGACCGGCCGTCGTCAACGCCAGGAGGAATAGTGGAATACTTGGCGGAACCAACATCACGAAGGAATGCCAAATGCGTCACGTAAAAGATTATAGCCAATGCCTCGCCAGCCGCGCGGCGTGCGCTCACCCGCGCGACAGGGTCTGACCGGAACCGCCCATGATCTACCATGTGCTCGCCGATCTGGTGCTGCTGGCGCACGCGCTGTTCATCGCCTTCGTCATCTTTGGCGGGCTACTGGCTTTGTGGAGGCGGCAATTCATGTGGTGGCACCTGCCGGCATTGGCCTGGGGAGCCACCGTTGTCGGCCTTGGCTGGATATGCCCACTCACGCCACTGGAAAACACTCTGCGCGAACTCGCCGGGCAACAGGGCTACAGCGGCAGTTTCATAGAACACTACGTGTTGCTGGCCATCTACCCGCCTGGCCTTACCCGCACGGTACAGATAGTTCTGGCAACCGCTCTTGTTGTCGGCAACGGGCTGGTCTATACGATCGTGATTGCGCGCCGCCACCGGCCACACCGCACCAAGCCTTAGTACAGGCCACGCAAACTGCGCACCGGAAACGGAACCGATCCGGTCGGGCCATACCGCTTACGTCGGCTAAGAAAAATTCACGCCCGACCCCGTTCACCCGGCCGCAGTGATGACCTTGCCAAAATGCAGGCCAGTGGCAAGCAAGCCCTGACGAAAATAAAAACGCTGCGCAAGGGAGTTGTCCAGCCCCGTGTCCAGGACGAGCCGGCGGCAATTTTCACGCTTTGCGGTAGCGCCCAATTCCTCAATCAGGCGCGCACCCCAACGGCTACTGCGCTGGCTTTCCGTGACGATCAAATCGTCCACATAAAGGAACCGACCGTGTATCAGGTTTTCCGACACTTCGTATCCCGCCAGCGCAACCGGCATGTCAAGCTGCCAGACCGCCAACAGGCGATATCCCTTCGCCTGCCGCATGCGCTTTACCCGGGTAAGGAAGTCGGACGCATCCGGCAAGCGCGGCCGTAGCTCGTGCATGACGTCAAAGCACGCACGAAGCTCCTCATCGGTTTCAGCATGACGCAAAACGATGTTGTCCTGAGTAGTATCCATATTCAGCGAAAGTCATAAGTTGATGGGTGTTATGGCGCAAAGGCTGCCTTGTTCCTGGCGGCTGTACGTTCGCGGCATTGGCGGCACGACAACTACGCCCATAGTACATCCGCCCCACCGACAACACACCGCGTAAAATGAAGCACGCACAAGAATGGCTCGTCATGGCAATTGCCGAGCCGGGCCGCGACAAAACAACTGCCTCGACCAAACCCCCTTTTCAAGGATTCACATGACACAGCGTATTGACTACGGCAAAGCATCCCCCGAAGGGTACAAGGGCTTCGGTAACGTACATACTTATCTTCACAACTGCAGCCTGCCGACCGAGCTGATCAACCTGGTGTACCTTCGGATTTCGCAGATCAACGGCTGCGCCTATTGCATCGACAAACATTCACGCGACCTCGTCAAGGGCGGCCTTTCCGTTGACAAGCTGGTCATGGTTCCTGCGTGGGAAGAAGCCGGAGCCCTGTTCAGCGCGCGCGAACGCGCCGCATTTGCCTGGGCCGAATCCCTGACCCTGGTCGCCGAAACGGGTATCCCCGATTCCGACTTCAAGGCAGCCAGTGCCGAGTTCAACGAAAAGGAACTCGCGGACCTGTCGTACGCCATTGCATTGATGAACGCGCTTAACCGTCTTGGCATCAGCGCCCGCAAAACCCCCGCGGTGGTTGCCAACCTTAAAAAGTAGCGGCACTGGGGCAAAGCGGCCTAGTGCCATACCCGGGCCGGCACTAGGCGGTAGCCGTGCTGCGGCCCTGTGGCGCGCCCACATACCTACTTCATCATCCCGACTGCCGGTCGAACCGGGAACAGCCGGTCGCCCGCCAGCGCTGCCACACCCAACACAATAAGAACCAATCCATAGTAATTACTTGCGGGGATCAGGCCAATGACATTGGTCAAAACCCCTGCGGAAATTGCAGGCAGGCAAAAAGCCAAGTAGCTCATGATATAGAACATAGCCATCAACCCAGCCCGCTCGTGCGGCTTGGCAACAGGCAATAACGTTCTCATAGCTCCCAGGAAGCCAAGCCCAAAGCCAATACCCGACAGGCCTGTACCCACAAAGAACCACGACATTGCGCCGGCATGAACGCCTTCCAGCGTGACGGCAACGCCCAGGATCAATGACAACGCACCTGTCACCAACATGCGCCGCGGTGCCCATGCGCGCAGCAACAAAACCGAAATGGCAGCGGGCATGGCCACCACAAAGACCATCAGGCCGCCAATGACGGGCGCATGAATGCCCGTGACGCGCGCCACCAGCGTCGGCCCCAGCGAAAGGTAATAGCCACCCAACGCCCAAACCGCCACGTTCATCGGTGCGATCAGAAGCAGGACACGCCAGGCCCCGGCCGGCACAGTCACGGCGGGGCGCAAGGCTGCCCAGACTCCGGGACGCCCACCGGCCGTCTCCGGCATAAAACACGCGGCCAGCGCCAGCGCCACCAGCACGACCAGCAGAACCGCATACACCAGCCGCATCGGCGCTGGCGCGAACTGCACGAGAATGCTGGCGCCAAGCGCCCCCACCGCAAGCCCGACCATGGGAGCCACGCTATTGATGACGGGACTGCGCTTGTGATCCAGATCCATCAGCCCCGCTGCCAGCGCACTGGTCGCGGCACCGGTGGCCACCCCCTGCACCAGTCGCGCCGCAATCAGCAGGGGTATCGACGTCGCCACCAGAAATATCAGCATGGATACCGCATCCAGAACAAGCGCCCCGACGATGACCGGACGGCGGCCTACGTGGTCGGACACCGAGCCCAGCATCAGCAACGCCAGCAGAAGCGAAACGGCGTACACGGCGAAGATAATAGTCAGGGTGGCGGCAGAAAACCGCCAGGACTCACGATAAACACTGTAGAGCGGCGTCGGCGCACTGGAAGCCGCCATGAAGGTAGTCATTAATAACGCCTGCAGCCAAAGCGCCGTGGGACGCCCCATGCGCGACAACCGGGGCCAGCTGCGTGGCGCGGACAACGAAGACTCTGAAGAAGCCATTTTGTTTCTTCCTTATTAACGCAAAAACTTTGCATTAAAGAATTCTGCGCCCAAAAATCCACTAAAGCAAATAATTTGTGTTAACGTTGCAACATGAGTGTGAGAGAAGGCATCCGCCCCGGGGGCCGCAGCGCCCGCGTCCAGGAATCCGTACACAAGGCTGTACGTGAATTGATTGCCGAATTCGGCCGGGCGAACGTCACGGTACCCATGATCGCGACCAAGGCTGGCGTTACGCCATCAACCATCTACCGGCGCTGGGGCGACTTGTCCGAATTGCTGGCCGATGTTGCGCTGGAACGCATGCGCCCAGACGGCGAGCCCGCCGATACCGGGTCCATAAGCTCAGACTTGCATGCCTGGGGTGAACAGTTTTTTGACGAGATGACATCCGAGCCCGGCAAGGCCATCGTGCGGGCGGTCGTGGCGTGCGCTGTCAACGACGACTGGCAAAGTCAATGCTCCGTCTACATACGCCAACAAATCGAAGTTTTGCTGAAGCGCGCGCAAAAGCACGGCGAAACCGCCCCCCCTGCGGACCTGATCATGGATCGATTCGTGGCGCCCATTATCTACAGAAGCCTGTTTTCAGGCCAAACGATGACCCCCGAGCAGGCGCGGGCGCTAATCCAGTTGTGCCTGGACGAAGCGGGGGCAGGTGCGCCTGTCGGAAAACGCGCGGTGACGCCCTAACGCAGCATACGGCGTCACACCGTCGTCCTTCAATCGGCCACTTTGTCGCGCATCGTAACGAACTCTTCCGCCGCGGTGGGGTGTATGCCGACCGTCTTGTCGAACTGCGCCTTCGTGGCGCCGCAGCGCAATGCAATGGCAAGACCCTGCGTGATTTCCGCTGCGTCCGCCCCCACCATGTGGCAACCCAGCACCCGGTCGCTGGCCCGGTCAACCACCAGCTTCATCATGGTTTTGTCGTGACGCCCGCTTAGCGTGCTGTGCATCGGCCTGAATTTCGAGCGATAAATATCAATTGGCCTGCCCTGATCGCGCGCCTGCTTTTCGGTCAGCCCGACCGTGCCTACCGGCGGTTGGCTGAACACAGCAGTGGGAATATTGCTTGGGTCGAACGAGGTGGGGTTGTTGTGGAACAGGGTTTCCGCCAATGCGCGCCCCTCGGCAATGGCAACCGGCGTAAGGTTATGCCGATTGGTAACGTCTCCCAATGCATAAATATTTGGAACGGATGTACGCGACCATTCGTCGACCAGCACCTCACCCTTCGCACCCGTTTTCACCCCCACGCCTTCCAGCTGCAAAGACCGCGTGTTCGGCAAGCGGCCGGTGGCGTAAAGAATCTGGTCGCACGGCAACGACTGGCCGTTGTTCAACTTTGCCCTCAGCCCATCTGCCGTTTTTTCAATGCTTTCAACCAGCGTGCCGGTAAGAATGCGCAGGCCGCGTTCCGTCACTTCCTGAGTCAAGTGCTCGCGTACATCCTGATCGAACCCGCGGAGCACCATGTCTCCGCGCAGCACTAATGTAACCTGCGCGCCCAGCGTGTGAAAGATTCCGGCAAACTCCACCGCAATATAGCCGCCGCCAACAATCACGACACGCTTGGGAAACTCCTTCAGATCCAGTGCTTCGTTCGATGTAATGGCGTGTTCAATGCCCGGCGTATCGGGCAGCACAGGATGAGCCCCAGTGGCAATCAGGATATTCTGTGCCGTCACCATGCGCCCGCCAATCGCGACCGTATGCGCATCGACCAGACGCCCTTCATCCTCGATCGTCGTAACCCCCGCATCGGCCAGCATCTTGATGTAGATTCCATTCAGGCGATCTATCTCGCGGTCCTTCGCGCTGATCAACGCGGGCCAGCTGAACGACGCCTGCTGAATATCCCAGCCATAGCCGCGCGCATCGGCAATTTCATCGGCCACCTGCGCGCCATATACCAGCAACTTCTTCGGCACACAACCGCGAATAACGCATGTGCCGCCTATGCGACTGGATTCGCAGATTCCAACCTTCGCGCCATACGACGCGGCCCGCCGCGAGCCTGCTACACCGCCCGACCCAGCGCCAATGGTAAAAAGATCGAAGTCATACCTGCCGCTTTTTGCCTGAACCATACCCGATATTCCCTTTTTATTTCGCATCCATGCGTGAGCCATGCATTAGCATACCGCGAGCCGCGTCATATTCGGGCCACGACAAGCCGGACGGACCATACTTCTAATGCTTGTCCAGTTCAGGATAATGACGAAATATGCCGTCGCCAAATGGCAAGCGGCGGTCGCTGGCAAAGTAATCCTGCAGTTCGCGCAACTTCGCAACCCGCTCGTGCAAGCCAGACAAAAGGGGATACTTGGGCATGAGCGTCGCCATGCGCTTGGTGCGAAAGTCCGACGCGCGGCGCAACGCCTCGACCTTCTGCCCTTCGTAATACATGCCGGATGCAATGGGATGATGAACGTCGTGAGCTTCAACCACCATGTCGGCGATCGTCAACTGCAGCTGATGCACCCAAAGCCGCCCCGCCATGTCCGCCGGAGCC
>SCSG01000008.1 GCA_004322135.1 Burkholderiaceae bacterium
CGCTCCACGCTTCCTCCCCACATTCGGTCGCCCTCATGCAGTTGCGCTTCACTTCGTTCGCTGTGATCAGCTTACGGCGGGACTTCCACCCGCAAGAGTGCGCCCATGCTGGGCGCACAATAAATAAGCCCGCACGTGGCGGGCTTGAAATGCGCAAGATCAGTTCTTGGTACGGTCAACCAGCTTGTGCGCGGCAATCCAGGGCATCATGGCACGCAGCTTGGCACCTACGGTTTCCACCTGCGATTCGGCATTGATGCGGCGACGCGAAGTCAGGCTGGGAGCGCCAGCGGCGTTTTCCAGAATGAATTCTTTTGCATAATCGCCGCTTTGAATATTGGCCAGAATCTGACGCATGGCCTTGCGCGTTTCGTCGGTGACAACGCGCGGGCCGCTCACGTACTCGCCATATTCAGCATTATTCGAAATGGAGTAGTTCATGTTGGCGATACCGCCCTCGTAGATCAGGTCAACGATCAGCTTGAGCTCGTGCAGGCATTCGAAGTAGGCCATTTCAGGCGCGTACCCGGCCTCGACCAGGGTCGCAAAGCCGGCCTTGATGAGCTCGACCGTACCGCCACACAGGACAGCCTGTTCACCGAACAGATCGGTTTCAGTTTCTTCGCGGAACGTGGTTTCAATAACACCAGCACGACCGCTGCCAATGGCGCAGGCGTACGACAGGGCGACGTCACGCGCATTGCCCGATTTGTCCTGATGCACTGCCACCAGCGACGGCGTGCCGCCACCCTGGGTGTAAGTGCTGCGCACCGTGTGGCCGGGCGCCTTGGGCGCAATCATGATGACATCCACGTCGGCACGCGGCACGACCTGGCCATAGTGCACGTTGAAACCGTGGGCAAACGCCAGCGCAGCGCCCTTCTTGAGATTGGCATCGACGTGGTTGCGGTAGACCTCCGCAATGTTCTCGTCCGGCAAAAGCATCATGACCAGATCCGAGCCCTTTACCGCAGCGTCCACTTCCTTGACCTTCAGTCCAGCCTTTTCGGCCTTGCTCCAGGAGGCTCCGCCCTTGCGCAGACCCACCACCACTTTCACGCCCGATTCATGCAGATTCAGCGCATGAGCATGGCCTTGTGAGCCATAACCGATAATGGCGACGGTCTTGCCTTTGATCAACGAGAGATCGCAATCTTTATCGTAAAAAACTTTCATTTATAGAGCTCCAGAACTAGTCAGTATTTTGATATAAACCGGCACAAGGCCGGCTTTGAATTATTGAGTGGGCGCCAAGCGGGCAAGCCACCACAGCACCCTGAACTGCCATTACAACTTCAGAACGCGTTCGCCCCGCCCTATCCCCGAAACCCCGGTGCGAACGGTTTCAAGAATGGCGCTGCGATCCAGAGCTCCGATAAAAGCCTCGATTTTAGCCTGATTGCCCGTGAGTTCAATCGTGTAGGACTTGTCAGTGACATCAATGATGCGGCCGCGAAAAATATCGGCCATGCGCTTCATTTCGTCGCGCTCTTTGCCCACGGCCCGAACCTTGATCATCATGAGCTCGCGTTCCACATGCGGGCCTTCCGACAAATCAACGACCTTGACGACGTCGATCAGGCGGTTCAGGTGCTTGGTGATCTGCTCGATGACATCGTCCGAGCCTTCCGTGACGATCGTCATGCGCGACAGGGTGGCGTCTTCGGTGGGGGCCACCGTAAGCGTCTCGATGTTGTAGCCGCGCGCGGAGAACAGACCAACAACCCGGGAAAGGGCACCAGGTGCATTTTCAAGGAGAACAGAAATTATGTGTTTCATTTTTATGATCTCCATGTCTTACAGGTCTTCAGAGCCAAGCAGCATTTCGGTAAGCCCCTTGCCTGCGCGCACCATGGGCCAGACGTTCTCGGACTCGTCGGTGATGAAGTCCAGGAACACCAGGCGATCCTTGTGTTTTCCAAACGCCTCGCGAATTGCCGGCTCGACATCGGCCGGCTTGGTGATCTGTATGCCTACGTGGCCATAGCTTTCAACCAGCTTCACAAAATCGGGCAAGGCATCGACATACGATTCCGAATAGCGTGCACCGTAATCGATTTGCTGCCATTGGCGCACCATGCCCAGATACCGGTTATTCAGGCACAGCACCTTCGGCGACAGATTGTATTGCTTGCAGGTGGAAAGCTCCTGGATATTCATCTGAATGGAGCCTTCACCCGTTATGACCGCCACCTGAGCATCGGGGTTGGCCATCTGCACACCCATGGCATAGGGCAGACCCACGCCCATGGTTCCCAGGCCGCCCGAATTGATCCAGCGGCGTGGCTCGTCGAAGTGATAGTACTGCGCGGCCCACATCTGATGCTGGCCCACGTCGGACGTGACGAACGCATTACCGCCGGTCACTTCCCACAGCTTTTCGATCACGTATTGCGGCTTGATGAGCTTGGTGGAATTAGCATACTTGAGGCATTGCTTATCGCGCCACACGCCAATTTGCTGCCACCATTTGTCCAGCACGCCTGGTGCGGCCGGGGTCTCGGCCAGCGACTGCACGTACAGCGCATTGAGCTCGACCAGCACGTCCTTGATGTTGCCGACGATGGGCACATCGACACGCACCCGCTTCGAAATTGACGACGGATCGATATCGATATGAATAATCTTGCGCTGGTTCTGCGCGAAATTCTTGGGATTGCCGATAACCCGGTCGTCGAACCGCGCCCCAACGGCGATCAGGACATCGCAATTTTGCATCGACAAGTTGGCTTCGTACGTACCATGCATGCCGGGCATGCCCACAAAATTTTTACCGCTGGCCGGATACGAACCCAGCCCCATCAGCGTCGTAGAGCACGGCGCACCGGTCAGTTCGACCAGTTGACGCAGCTCGGCCGAGGCATTGGACAGCACAGTGCCGCCGCCCGCGTAAATCATGGGGCGTTCGGCACCACGCAACAACTGCACGGCCTTCTTGATTTGCCCCTGATGACCCTTGGTGACTGGCGCGTACGAACGCATGCTGACTTCGCCCTGCGCGGGCGTGTACTTGCAGCGCGCGAGTGAAATGTCTTTGGGGATGTCGATGAGCACAGGGCCCGGGCGGCCAGTCGTGGCAATATAAAAGGCACGGCGCATGACTTCGGCCAGATCTTTCACATCGCGCACAAGAAAATTGTGCTTGACGCAAGGCCGCGTAATACCCACGGCATCGCATTCCTGGAAGGCGTCTTCGCCGATGGAGGTACTGGGCACCTGACCGCTGATGACAACCAGCGGAATGGAATCCATATACGCGGTGGCAATGCCCGTGACGGCATTGGTCAGGCCGGGTCCGCTGGTAACCAGCGCAACACCTACCTTGTTGGACGAACGCGAATACGCGTCGGCCGCATGCACGGCCGCCTGTTCGTGACGAACCAGGACGTGTTGAAAACTGTCTTGCTTGTAGATGGCGTCGTAAATGTAGAGGACCGCACCGCCGGGATAACCAAAAACGTGGCTAACACCCTGCTCGATCAGACACTTGACGACGATCTCGGCGCCATTGAGTTCCATGTTGTATTCCTTTCATAACCGGTACAAACACCCCGACTGGCCCAAACGGGCCCAAGCTGCACCGGAGACAACAACATGACTGACGCTTCACGGTTCACGGAACCGATCCGCCCAGACACGTTGCAACCCCGACACGCACTCGCCGAAACGCAGTACGAGCGTTCATCATGAACGCGGGAGGTAGAAACGGACGCCGCGGCATCACACGCTTTTGGCACGGCCCACGGCAAATAAATAAAAAGGCGCAAAAGCCGGGCGGATAACCCGGCAGACGATACCTGAAGAGACCAACCGTAGATAATCCAGCTGATCAATCGTATACTTTACTGCGTTGCACAATCAGAATCAAATCGACCCGATCCCCTTTCTTGATGGCTTTGGCAACCGATAGCATTCATGGCGTCACACCTACCACAGCTACAGCGATTCTTCTACAGCCACTATTTTATCGGTGGCTTGCGCCAGGCAATAGGCGTCCTGCTGCCGGCCGTCGTTCTGATCAGCCTGTTCCAGATGTACGGCACCGGCATGGTCGCCTCGGTCGGCGCCGCCTGCGTGGCGGTCATCGACCAACCAGGCAACCCACGGCGCAACAGCATCAACATGATGCTGGTGGCCGTATTGCTGGGGAGTGCCACCGCAGCGGTAACCGGCCTGGCCACGGCGCATATCCTGCTTATCTGGCTGGCCGTTCCGGCGTTGTGCTTTCTGTTTTCCATGCTCACGGTATATGGCAAACAGGGTGGCCTCATGGCCTTTGCATGCCTGCTCGTCATGACGCTGACGCTGCGCACCCCCATGGCGCCGCAGGCCGTGCTCCTCCACACCATCTCCACGTTCCTCGGCGGCCTCTTTTACTTCGTTTACAGCTACACGATGCATCGCCTGATGTGGCATCGTGAAGAACAGCAAACGCTATCGGTGGCGCTCTTCGCCACCGCCGAATACGTGGCGGCGCGCGCCCGCTTCTACGACGTCAACACAGATCTGGAGACCTGCTACCGGGACCTTGTCCACACCCAGGCCGACATGATCGAAAAGCACCAGGCGGCGCGCAACATGGTGCTACGCGAACAGCCCACCGGACGCAGGCGCACGGACGCACGCCGCTACGCCTCATTGAACATGTTCATCGACATGGTTGCCATGCTGGACTCGCTGGTTGCCACACACACCGACTATGCTACGTTGCGCCGCCACCTGCCGGAAAGCGATGTCCTGATCTTCGCACGCGACACGCTGTTCAAACTTTCAGACAACATCGACAAAATTGCCCTGAACATTTCACGCAACCAGCCGACAACCGAGCGTCACAGCGCCAAGGCAGAACTGCGCGCCATTGAATACGAGCTGGATCAGTATCGCCAAAGTGGGTTCGCCCAGGCCGAGCCGGAAGTCTACGCACTGCTGGTGCAGATTCTGCGCCGGCTGCGCAACTGCACGCGCATTGTGGAGCGCATGGCCAAACACACACGCAACGCCAAAGCATCCGAACTTGTTGACCTGAGCCTGGAAAAGGCGCTGGGCCGGTTCCTGTCGCGCAGCGACATACGCTTTGGAATGATCACAAGCAATCTGCGACTGGACTCGTCCCACTTCCGCTATGCCATCCGCGTTGCCGTGGCCAGTGTCCTGGCCCTGGCTGCATCTACAGCGTTGTCCTATTTTGCAGTCCACGAGGCCGGCATCCAGGTAGCCAGCTCGCACGGCTACTGGATTATTCTGACCATCATCATCATTCTCAAGCCCGGCTATGCGCTGACACGTCAGCGCAATGGCTTGCGGCTTGCAGGTACGTTATTGGGCTGCGTGCTGGCGTTGCTGCTGTTCAACATCAACCACAACCCGAACATCGACTTCGCCGTACTGGTTGTCACCTGCATCGTCGGCTACAGTCTGATTCAGGTCAACTATATGGCGTCGGCCACCTTCACCACCATTTATATTCTGGTGGTGTTCCACCTCATCTCACCGGGGTCGAACTTTGTAATTGGCGAACGGCTGGTCGATACCTTCATAGGTGGTTTCGTGGCCGCAGCATGCGGCTACATCCTGCCCTGGTGGGAATACAGCTTCATGGGGTCGCTGGCCAAAGCAACACGCAATGCCAACCAGCGCTTCCTGGCACAGGGCCTGCATTATGCCGAGCTGAATCGCAAGTCGCTGCGCGCCACACGGAAGCCTCAGCAGCAAGCCGCACAACTTGTCGACGAGCTGAATGAAGCCGACCTGGCCTGGCGCCTGGCACGCAAGACCTGCTACATTGCCTTCGGCAACTATGCCTCCGCGTTCTACCGGATGATGTCTGAGCCCGCACGGCGCCAAAGGCATGTGCCCGAGCTTAACCACCTGCTCATCCAGTTCCACGTACTGTCGTCGCAAATCAGCGCCGCCATCCCACTGCTGGCCGCGCTACCAACCGTGCCCAAAGGCATACAGCAGTCGCTCGATGCCATCGACGCGCTGCTGCGCGATCAGGACGCAAAACCACCAATATCCATTGAAACCGACGGTGACCTGGCCCTGCTGGCATACCCCGTGCGGCAAATGGTCAAGGCCGCGCAACTCATACACCACGAAATGCACAGCCTGGAGCCCGCCCAAGCCATGCCGACGCTGGGCCGCGTAAAGCCGCTGGAATCCGGGTGATGCCTGACGCCGGCCCAGGAATTACGCCTGCTTGCGCCGAAACACCAGCCTGTCGTCGGTGGACTCCTCCGGCGTGTAGACATACCCTTGCGCATCGAATCCGCGCAACGCGGGCACATTGTCGATTTTGTGCTCGATGATGTAGCGTGCCATAAGACCCCGCGCACGCTTGGCGTAGAAGCTGATGATCTTCCACGCGCCGCTTTTGTAGTCCTGGAACACGCACTGCACCACGCGCGCCTTCAGCAACGCCAGATCGACCGACTTGAAGTACTCTTCGGAAGCCAGATTCAGCACGATAGGGTTGCGTTGGCCCTCCAGGCGCTGGTTCAGGTAACTGGCGATCGTGCTGCCCCAATACTCGTACAGGTTCCTGCCCACCTTGGTAGCCAGGCGGGTGCCCATTTCCAGCCGGTAAGGCTGCATCAGGTCCAGCGGGCGCAATACGCCGTAAAGACCGCTGAGCAACGCAAGATGTTCTTGTGCCCACTTGAGCTGCTTGTCCGACAGGCTGGAAGCATCCAGGCCTTCGTAGACGTCGCCGTTGAAAGCCAGAACCGCCTGCCGGGAATTTCCCAAATCGAAGCGTGGCGTCCACGCGGCGTAGCGCTCGGCATTCAACTTGCCCAGGTTGTCGCTGACGCTCATCAGCCCGGCCACTTCGCTGGGTGACTTCTTTTTCATCACCTTGATGAGTGCAGCCGCCTGCTCGACGAACAAAGGCTGCGTGTGCAGTGCCGTGCGCACCGGGGTGTCGTAATCCAGCTTTTTCGCTGGGGATAATAGCACCAACATTATTCGTTCTTCCCAGATGAATTGACGATGGACCGCGTGGCGGGGGCCGACAAGGACCCCGTGGTGGAACGCCTGCAAGCCACCAACCGGCCGGTGTGAGGCGGCCCCGACCAGCCGGGCCGGCCGGAATGGCGCGCCGTCCCGCACGGCAGAGTATACGATCAATCACGAAGCGCGCCTGCGGGCTCAATTCCGCATCCTCTGCAAGCCCCAGGTTTCCTTGGTAGAATAGCGAGCTTCACTAGCAATCGGCCTATTGAACCCAAAGCACGGACAGGTGGCAGAGTGGTCGAATGCGCTGGACTCGAAATCCAGTGTACGTTTAGGCGTACCGTGAGTTCGAATCTCACCCTGTCCGCCAGTGAAATCAGACACTTACATCAAGCCAAAGCCATCTAACAAGATGGCTTTTATTTTGAGCGTGTGGGGAAGATTTTGGCTAAAACGTGAAATTCGGCCTTAATTATTTTTTTTCGTGATGTCGTGGTCCGCGTTGCCGTCCAGTCCTGCGCGCTGTCGATTGCAATGCCCAAACTGGCTAATTCATCTGCCATACGACACCCACAAAAAAGCCGCGCGTTTTAAGCGAGGCTGGAAATAAAAAGCCGCCCGAAGGCGGCCTAGTGAAGAAGTCCCGCACATGACGGGGCTGAAAGACAAAAGACCACTCTAAGGGTGGACGCATACAAAGTGGCGGTTTATTTATGATGTTGTCTTGATCTATAGCTTAGGCTATAATTAACCTATAACAACAATAGGGAAGCCCCCCATGTACAACATCAACTGGTCAACCAAATCCCGCAAACAGTTCAAGCGCATTGATCGCCACGATCGACTTGAAATCCTGGATGCCGTAGATACGCTGCAAGACCTACCGAATGCTAAGAACGTCCTAGCCCTCACGAAACACAAGTACGACTATCGCCTAAGAGTAGGCAACTACCGGATCCTCTTTGATGCAGATTCCGAAGTAAAGATCGTAGCCATTCAGGAAGTAAAGAGGCGAGACGGAAATACTTATTGAGAACGATTATGAACCGCCAACATACTATTTTAGAAGCCAACGGTAAGCCCGCTTTTGTGGTGCTTCCCTACGACGAATACATCAAACTCACACAAACGAAGCCAGCCGCTAATACCAGGATACCCGCGGATGGCAGCGTGCCGCATGAGGTTATGCGCTTGCAAGTTAAAAACGACTGGAGCCTTATCCGCTCCTGGCGTGAATACCTAGGCCTCACCCAATCGGAGATGGCCTCTCGGCTGGAGATCCGCCAACCTAGCTATGCCGCCATGGAGACGCAGGAGGCAAAGCCCAAGAAAGCCACTCGAGAAAGGATTGCTAACGCCTTGGGGGTATCACTGGAGCAGGTTTCAACTTAACTGTCAAAAGCTAAATGTCGCCTGGCAAGCCATTACGCTGCCCTTGGTCATGCTGGGGGTGGTGTTAAACGACACGTAGCCCATGTACAAGATGATCGCGCCATTGGGCAACTGCGCCTTCAGCGGAAGAGCCGAGCGGGCCTCAGCCGCTTTTTGGAGCGCCTTGTACCCGAGTAGCGTATCGTCGTCGGCAATGCTTAACGTCAACGTCTGCGCGCTGGATTGTGTGGGGATTTGGCTCTCAAAGTCATTTTCAAGAAAGCTGTAATTGGCGAACTGCATATCGCCGCCCGACGTGGACGATTCCAGCACTCGCGTGATTTGCGTAAAGTTCGTGATTTCCTGCACAGAACCCACGCCGCCGCCCGCTGGAAACACCTTGGTGTCGGTGGTATCCAATCCCTCAAAATTAAAGGTGCCGAACGTCGACCCGGCCACGCGAAAGACGCGATCATTGATGCGCTGCCGACCCGACTTGGCGAGGATCAATGCGCCGTCGGCCATGCCATGACCGGCAGATGTTGCGACGGCGGGGTTGGCGTTGGTGAGGGCGGACACCGCATCCGCCAACGCGTTAATAGGCTCTACCCCGTAAACAATGGTATGGACGCCCCTGCCTGAAGACACGCGGCATCAGGTGCCCTAAATTTTGGCGGCCTTCTGCTCTTCGGGCTCTTCGCCCGTCAATTTAGCGAGGCTATCAGTGAAGGTGTCAGCGATCCGGAATTCCACGATCACACTCTGAACACTTTCATCACTTCATCACCCAGGTGGTTGATCACTTTCACCGCAATCCTTCCCGATTCCGGCTTATCGAAAGGTCGAGAGGTATCGCTATGCAGCGTTGCCCAGGCATCTTCATTGATTTCAGCTTTCAGGGTCGTTTTAAGCGCTTTGTAGGGATCATTGGCGCCAAGGAAGTAGGCTTGCCGAACAAAGAAACTTTCCTCGTTGTAGTCGGTATCGATAAACCAGCAGGCAATGCCATCCGGCCCATCGGAACGCACTTCGCCGGTACTGGGTTGAAAAACATCCACCCCATTGACCTTGACTTGCATCTGGCCCGCCTCGGCTTCAAGAATATCAATATCAGGTTCGCCAAAGATGACAAACAGGTTGCCCTTGCCGGTGTTTTTAAGGTCGTCGGCCATGTGCAGATCGGCATTCATGCGAGCTTTAAGCACCGGAATGCGTCCAAGCTTATCGAACTCGGACGAGCGGGCATCATAGTTAAAAGCGCAGGCAATCAACACATCAAAGCCGGCATCGCCCGCCTCACGCGCCGCCGCCACCAGATCGGGGCGGGAAACCGTGCCAAACTCGGGGCCGATAAAAATGGCCGCCCGGCGCTCGCTGCCTGATTCTTCGCTCCCCTCAACGTAGCGGCCTTCGGCGCACACCAGATCGCCGGGCCACGGGGCAAGTGCCGTGAAATTGATCTTGCCTTCCTTATGCGCTTGCTGCACGCCAGCGGCTCTAAGATTTTCCAGGATGATCTGTGCAAAATCCCGTTCGACGCCGAAGGCGCCCAGCTTATCGCTGACCGCATTAATCAATTCATCGTTTTCATCAACACCCAGCACTCGATGCGGGCTCAGGCTCTCCACCGTGAATGGGCCAGCAACGCGGACCTTCTTCTTATCCTCGTAGGGCTTGTCGTAAAGGTATTCAGAATCGGCCTTGGCAGCAATGGAGGCGTCGATTTCTTTCTGGCGGGCGATGCGTGCTTGCCACCAGGCGGCGTGAGTTAGATTGGCCTTGACTGACCATTTGCCACTGGCCTCGCGTGGAATCTCCCATTCTTGCCACTGCACCTTCAGTTCCTTGTTCAACCCTTCGCGCAAAGGCTCCAGTTCGGCCTGCCATTTATCCCAAATGACATCGATCTCTGCGTTATTCGCGATGGACCTGAGCGTTACGTGCGCAGCCCGCTCATAAACAAAACCATGGCGGATATCACCGCTAGCCGATTGATTGGAAGGTGCAGTATGCGTGATCGCAGCCTCCTTGATTTGCCCGTCGCGACTGTCGGCTAACAAATAGCAGGGATAGCGTGCACCCATGATGCGGGCACGGGCCAGGGCGAGAGCCACACGTGATGTATCAATGGTGATCCAGCGGCGACCCCATTGTTCAGCGACGTAGGCGGCAGTGCCGGAGCCACATGTCGGATCAAGGACCAGATCACCTGGATCGGTAACCATGAGGATACAACGCTGGACAACAAGTGGAAGCGTTTCTACGACGTAATTTTTATCGAGGGATGACCCTGAAATTACAGTGTCTGTCCAAATGTGATGGAAACTAGCCGCAATAAAGTCGTGTAAGCGTCTTACATAGCTTAGACTATTCTTAGAAGCGTTTAGACGACCAGCTTTTTGGAGTCTTTCCATACCTTTCTGATTAGTCTTCCACCGCACCTTTAGGCTCGGAAGAATTTCGCGTCCTTTGATTTTTACGGGGAACCAAGATGCAGCGCCATCTCCTTTGTCTCGCCCAATGCTCTGCGATGTAATGTTGTCAAACCTGATAATGTCGGCGCTCGTGCGCTCGCTCTGCGACAATTCTGCGAGGGATCTGATGGTTCCGTCAGGATAGCGAACCTTGTTGTAAGCCTCGAAAGACCCCGCCCCGAGTTCTTTTACATAAAATGGCTGGCGGAACTTTAGTACTTCCTTCTGTTTTCCATACCAAAGCAAATAATCGCAGACATTTCCTAAGTAATCTGAAGTACTACTGCTTGTCTTTAGAAAAGTGATTTGGTTTACGCAGTTTTCAACGCCAAACACCTCGTCCATCACTGCTCTTACTCGATGTACATTTTCTTCACCAATCTGCACGAAGATGGACCCCGATTCTGCCAACAAATCACGTGCCACAGTCAACCGGTCACGCAGATAGGTCAAATATGAATGAATGCCATCGCGCCAAGTGTCGCGAAAGGCCTTGACCTGCTCAGGCTCCCTCGTGATATGGTCAGCATTACCGTCTTTCACATCGCGACTGGTGGTGGACCACTGGAAATTGGAATTGAATTTGATCCCATACGGCGGGTCCAGGTAAATACATTGCACCTGACCCCGCAAGCCTTCGCGCTCGGCCAGGCTGGCCATCACCTGCAAGCTGTCGCCAAGAATCATGCGATTGGCCCAATGGGCGTCGTGCTGGTAAAACTCGGTTTTCGCGTTATCGTCAGGCAATCCATTAAAGTCGGCAAACAAGTCCGCTTGAGCATTGGCCTGTGCCGGCGCGCCAGCTTCCGTTTGGCGACGCAGATCGTCGATCAATACCTTGGGGTGCACCTTTTCCTGAATGTAAATCGGCGGCGCATGCACGACAAGGTCGGACCAGTCCTGCTCGTCCTTGCCGCGCCAGACCAATTGCGGGTCCAGGTCGCGGTTGCGGCGGTTGTAGGCGACGCGCACTGGGCTTTGTTCGTTCTTGGCCATCACCGACTGGAATTCGGCGGTGGGGATATTTTTGCGAGTGGCCTCGCTGTGGTTCAGCGTTTCAACGCTGAGTGGATTTTTGGCTCTCTTGGCCATATCAGACTTCCTCTACCGCGTGCGGGGCGCTCACGGACTCGATCATGTGGTTAAAGCTGGCTTCCAGCAGTTCGGCAAAATCATCTTGCATCTGAAAGACATCCGTAAATTCGGCAAAGGCCCAGCGGCCATAAAGTTTGAGATTATTCACGCCCGGCACCCAGTACGTGTCCATCGTGGCTTTCTTTTCCTTGGCGTCTTCGCGGCGATAGCCCTTGATTTCGACAATCAGGTGCAGCGGGTCGTCATCGCCATGGCCATCATCGATCAGCAGAATGAAGTCCGGCAGGTACTGGCGCATATGCGAGCCATAGCGATAAGGCACTTCCAGTCCCAGATTGTGATTCTTCACGTAGGCTTTAACCTTGGGATGAGCTTCAGCCACACGGCAAAACTCACCCTCCCAGTCGCTATCCAGGATCACCCAATTAAGGTGACAGCGATCCGGTCTTGTTTCCCATCGGTCGGTCTTGGAGGTATTGAAGTTCACGTAGCGGGTCGAACCCGCCGGATTGTAGGGATCCAGTACAGCCTTGATGGGACGCCTGCCCTGCTCCGCGCGGGTAATGGCGGCCGTGATACGTTCACAGGCCATGTCGGCCAATTCCTGATACATCAGCTGAGCGGGATAAGTGCCCCCTTTACAAACCAGGCACGTATCCAACCATTGTTTGGCGATGCGCTTGAGTTGACCAAACAGATGCAATTTTGGCTCTTCGCCCGGGTCGCGCCATTTGGAATAAAGCAATCGATGGGTAAGGTGGAACAGCAATGTTGAAGGGCGCATGTCGCCCAAGTGCTCCAGACTCAAATCCACCTGCTCGCCAATGATGCCCGAATTGCGCGTAATAGAAGGCCCCACGATATCGGGCGAGAGTTCCAGCACAGAATCAGCGTTGAAGTCGGCGCTGAGCCTTTCTTCGGGGAGCTCCACACGATAGCCCAGCACACGAGGAAAGCTGATTTCCAGCGCATCCCTTTCGGGACGCATGGCCTTCACCTGAATGGTTTCGCGGGGCGGTTGCGGCGGCGCGACCACCGGCTTGGCGGTGAAGTCGAACGGAATGCCCAGCACGTCCGCATATTCAGTATTGAACAGCCCCTCTTCATTCAAATCATAGGACTGCCGACGCAAAGCGCGCCCGATCACCTGCTCGCACAATAATTGCGTGCCAAACGCTCGCACCCCCAATACATGAGTGACGGTATTGGCATCCCAGCCCTCCGTAAGCATGGAGACCGAAACAACACACCGAATTGACTCGCCAAGCCGACCGGGCTTACCGACGGTATTCATAACTTCCCTCAGCAGATCCTGATCAGTAATATGATCGGCCGCTCGAGCGTCACCGGTGCGCTCGATGATTTCACGGCGGAAACGGTCAATCTCGTCGGAAGCCATATTACGAAAGTTGCTGTCTAGCGCCTCGCCGGATTCAAGCTGTTCACTATCAATCAGCAAGGTGTTCGGCCGGCCCATCGGATTACCATGCTCGTCGAAATTACGGAACAATTCCAGTCGCCCGTTTTCCAGTGTGGTGGAACCATCATCATTGCTGCGCTGAAAGCCAGAGATATAGTCGTACACCAATTTGGATGTAGCGGTGTTGTTGCATACGACAATAAAACATGGCGGCACGTGGACGCCCGCTTTTTGCCAAAGATCGTAAGTTTTTCGATAGTGGCCATACAACGCTTCCAGCGCGGTTTGTAATTCCACCGGGATGCTCAGCGGATCCAGCTCCTTGCCCGCGCCCCTGCCCTTTTTGGGCATCTTCTTGCCTATGTGTTTCCACAGCTCGCGAAACTTGGGCATCTCGCCGCCGGGAATATTGTCGGCCACCGGCACGCGCGGCAGTTTGACGATGCCGCACTCGATGGCGTCCATTAACGAAAAATCGCTCATCGTCCACGGGAACAACGTGCCCTCAACATAGCCTGAGCCGCTAAGAAAGAACGGAGTAGCCGACAAGTCAATGACCCTGGCCAAGCCTAGTTTGCGGTTGACAGCCTCCAGGCCGGAAATCCAAAGACGTGCCGCCTTGCTGTTTTGCTCGGCCTCTTTGCGCTCGTCGCCCTTAAGATCGCCTTCGTGACCATTGTCAGGCTTCTCGCGATAGCAGTGATGCGCTTCGTCGTTGATGACCAGAATGTTTTTCATCCCCATCAAATCAGGCATAACACGCTGGATCATCTGGCCTTCGGTTTCCAGTGTATCCAGCTCGTCACCGCCGCGCCCCTGCAACAGCAAGCGGCCACCCTTGGAAAGCTCCATGCGTTCGCGCAACTTGAAGGCGTGATAGTTGGTGATGACAATCTTGGCGCGGCCCAGATCGGCCATCATGTCGCTGGGTATCAACTCGCGACTTTGATAGTAACTGTCGGGATCGTGGGGTTGAAGCACACGCAGCCGTTCCTTTACGGTCAACCCTGGCGCCACCAACAGGAAGCCGCGTGTGAATTTCTTGCTGGTGGGCCGACGCACGGCGTTGACTGTCTGCCAGGCAATGAGCATGGCCATCACCGTGGTTTTGCCCGCCCCGGTGGCCAGCTTAAGTGCCAGACGCATCAGCCCGGGGTTGGCATCGTTGTTGGCGTCCGTCAGGTATTCAATGAATCGCTCGCCGGCTTTGCCTGACTGTGGCGCAACTGGAGTAAATCATGCAAATCCGCCCAATCCGTACCGAAGCAGATTACAAGGCTGCCCTTAAAGAAACTTCCCGCCTCATGGAGGGCGACCCGGATCTCGGTACGCCAGAAGGCGACCGCCTGGATGTCCTGGTTACTCTGGTGCAAGCCTACGAGGCAAGGCACCATCCGATAGACCTACCCGACCCCATCGAAGCCATCAAATTCCGGATGGAGCAAGCTGGGCTCACCGCAAAAGACTTAGAGCCGATGATCGGCCAGCGTAACCGCGTCTACGAGGTTCTCAATCGCAAGCGCTCCCTAACGTTGCCTATGATCTGGAAACTTCATCAGCAGCTTGGGATTCCAGCAGAAAGCCTGATCAGACCGCCAGCGCACGCTTGAAAATAGCTCTGTCGAAGCGGGCCCGGAGGCAACAATTAAGCGGAGTAACGGACGGGACGCAACATAAGGCTGAAAGTCGCCTGGCAGGCCATTACGCTGCCTTTGGTCAGGATGCGCAGCACGCCCATCCCCTGTTCGTCGAAGAAGGGCAATACCCAATCATTGAGCAAATCGGCAGCAGTGATCGGCGTCTTGATGGGGTAGAGCTTGGCGGCGGCCCACTTGGCCATGGGACGCGTATCAGCCGTCATGCGAATCACGTCAGCCGCCTCTGCCACCACATCCGGGTAATTCCTTACCCCACCCCCAGCCACCTGGCGCGGCTTTTTACCACCTATGCACGCTTGCTGGCCACGACCTTCTTTAAGGCCTCGTTCATCCGCGTTTGCCAGCCCGGGCCGCCGGCCTTGAACGCGTCGATCACTGTCTTGTCATAGCGAATCGTCACGGCAACCTTCGGGCTTTCCAGACGTGGCCGCCCTATCCGCTTCAACTGCTTGAACTCTTCTTCCCCAAGCTCGTAGGTATCAGGGTCCGCCGCAATGCCTCGATTAATTGCGGCGTCCTCTTCAGACGTCGGCATGATCAGTTTACGTTTGCTTGACATAGTCCCGCACCTCTCGCGAATTAGCCTTGCGCAGACTGATGACGTGCATCGTGTCTGCGCGCTGCGTGAACACCACGCAGTACAAGCGATCATTTATGACCGCATAGCCGATTTTCCGCACCTTGCCGTAATCGCGGCGCGTATCGGGCTTAGCCATCACCTCGGGCCAGTCGATCTCTTGAGCCAACGACAACGAGACACCATGCTTGTGTTGGTTGCTCTTGTCTTTGACCCAGTCAAAGGTGATTTCCATAGGACTTATTGTGGTCACAAGAACAATATACCGCAAGACATTTCGTAGTTACGAATTCCATGCGGCATCAGCCGCCTTCGGGCGGCTTTTCCTTGTCCGATACGCGCACAGCGCAGCCACCCTCACTCGGGTAATTCCCTACCAGCCAGGTGCAGAACAAGGATCAAGGATGGCTGGGCATTGCACCCGTTTGATGAAGTGCTATGTAAGGCGTCGGCCAAGCTCTTAAACAAGTCCCGCCGTACCGTCGATCGGTATCTTCAACGCCACCAGGAATATCGGCTTTTATTGGCCTCGCCCCACGCTTTGGGGAACAGGCATTCACGGACCCTCAAAACATATACATATAAGCAAGCTGAACCACATCCAGCCCCGGGTTGGGCGTCTTTATGTCGGCATTCGAATAGTGTGAATAGCGAATGCCAAGACGTTGTGTTCCGTGTATCAGTATCCCACCGCCCACGTACGAGCCAAACTGGAACCGCGTGCTCAATTCACGGCCGGCGAACTCGGACCGGCTCAGCACCGTGGGCCCGACGCCCGCTTCGAGGTAAATGGTTTCTCTGGGCCACCAGCGAAGAATCGGTATGGCGCTTACCTGCCACATGGAATCGGGATCCCCTCGCCAGGACTTCCAGTACGAAAGGCCCAATTCAACACTCAGATTCAGCCTTCCCCAATCGCCAGGCAGTTTGCCGCGCCATAATCCCGGCGTCTCGTAAGCCAGCATCGCCTTCCTGTAGTCGGAATTAAAACCCAGCTGAAGGCCCAGGCCTTGCATGGAGTCCGGTCCCCGTCCTGCGATTCGCACCGAATTATTCGCGCCAGACCCGGCCATCGGCTGGGCGACCGCCACCGATGGATGAAACGCGATGAGGGTGCCCACGACAAGGCAGAAAAGCATCACGGTACAAGGACGACCACCCGGTTTGGCTTGCCAACGAATCACCTTGATCCCCCACGCAAAATTTCTCGTAGCCAGCAAAGAGGCGCTTAGTTTCCCCCGTGTGACGGACCATCATATGACCGCGCCGCAGGCCAGCCACGGGCGCCTCTTGAATCAGCGTAATGATAGCGCGGGTTCGGGTGTTGTGTTGATGGGTACTGCATTGCCGGCTCGTTCTTCTCTAACACGCGTCATCCAGTGTCGCACCACAATCACCGCAATAAAGGCCTTACTATCCAAGCCCAATGGCTCAATTTCTTGTACCGTCAGGCACGCCCCGTCCTTTTCGCGCCACGAAGTGCAAACAGATGTAAACGATATCGCCCCAAAGTCGGTCATTTGTTGCGTTTGGATGCCTTTATGAGGCGTGCGCTTACGTTTGCGGGAGGATTCTCGCCGACAATACATTCATGTCGTTCGTTCAGAAAGGTGTAAACATGAAACGTCTACTTATTGCAGGGGCTGCCGCCTTGGCGCTGTTCGGCTCAAGTGCCGCCATGGCGCGAGTTGATGTCGGCATTGCGATCGGCATACCAGGCGTTGTGATCGGTGGTCCGGCCTACTACGCGCCGCCGCCACCCGTCTATATAGCACCTCCCGTTGTTTATGCACCACCACCGGTAGCGTACGTGGAACCTCCATTCGTGGTCGTTGGGCCTGGGCGCCATTACTACCGTCGTGGATGGGAACACAGAGGTCCGCGCTTCTACCGTGACGGCTATCGTGACCACTGGCGCGGCCGCGGACATGGCGACCGCGGACATGGTCATAGGCACGGCGACGACCGCTAACACCTGACACTAACTAAGGCGAACGCAGAGCCGCCACAGTTATCAACCAAGTCTCCTGGGGTATGCTGCAGCTTGAGGGCCGTTTTTACGGCCCTCTTTTTCGTCGGTACGAAGCCTTCACTCTGACTTTGCGGAATCAGGCCGGTAGCCTCTCGATGCCGCCCATATAGGGGCGCAACACCTGCGGGACAATGACGCTGCCATCTTCCTGCTGGTAGTTCTCCAGCACGGCAACCAGAGCGCGACCGACGGCAACGCCCGAACCGTTCAGGGTATGCACGTACTCGGGTTTGCCCTTCTCCGGGCGAAAGCGTGCCTGCATGCGGCGCGCCTGGAAGGCCTCGCAGTTGGACACCGAAGAAATTTCGCGCCAGGTATTCTGGGCGGGCAACCACACTTCCAGATCGTAGGTCTTGGCCGAGCCAAACCCCATGTCGCCACCGCACAACAGCACCACACGATACGCCACGCCCAGGCGCTGCAGCACAGTTTCCGCATGGACAACCATTTCTTCCAGCACCTGATACGACACGTCGGGATGCACGACCTGCACCATTTCAACTTTGTCGAACTGATGCTGGCGGATGATGCCGCGCACGTCGCGCCCACCGCTGCCAGCCTCCGAGCGGAAACACGGCGTGTGGGCTGTCAGGCGAATGGGCAGGTCGGACTGCGTCACGATCGTGTCACGCATGGACCCAGCCAAAGTAACCTCGGCCGTGGAAATAAGATACAAGTCTTCATGGGGCACAACATTGCCACGATCATCCACGACAGGCTCATCGCCCCCGCCCTTGGTGACCCAGAACATATCGTCCTTGAATTTGGGAAGCTGACCGGTACCGAACAGCGTCGAACCATTCACAATGTAGGGGGTGTAGCACTCTTCATAACCGTGCTCGCCGGTGTGCAGGTTCAGCATGAACTGAGCCAGCGCGCGATGCAGGCGGGCGAGCGGGCCGCGCAGTACCATGAAACGCGAACCGGACAATTTGCGTGCAGTGTCAAAATCCAGGCCCATGCGCTCACCCAGGGCAACGTGGTCCTTGGGTGCAAAAGGAAACGGACGCGGGTTGCCCTGCGCGTCGACGGGTGTGCCCGGCGGCAGCCAGCGCCGCACTTCCACGTTGTCTTCGCTGGAAACCCCCGCAGGCACGCTTGCATGCGGCAGGTTGGGAATGGTCATCAGCCATTCGTTCAACTCACCCTGAACCAGGGCCAGATCGTGCTCCAGGTCTTTAAGCCGAACCGGTATGGACTGCGATTCGGACATCTCGGCTGTGGCGTCTTCGCCCTTTGACTTGCGCTGGCCGATCAGCTTGGCCAGCGCGTTGCGGCGCGCCTGCAGGGTTTCGGTTTCAACTTGCACGGCCTTGCGTCGTGCTTCGAGCTGGCCGAACCTTCCGGCGTCGAACAAAACATTCCGGCGTGCCAAAGCGTTGACAACGGTCGCCATATCTTTACGCAACTGATTCGGGTCTAACATAATCCGCCAAAAAAATAATCAAGAATTCAACACTTACGATTTACCGCGCTGCTTGTCCAGAGCGCGCAAATATGCAAGCTTCTCTGCGATTTTACCTTCAAGGCCGCGATCCGTCGGGTAGTAAAACCGGGTCTGCAGACCATCGGGAAAATAGTGTTCACCCGCCGCGTAACCATTGGGCTCGTCATGCGCATAGCGGTACGCCTTGCCGTGCCCAAGCTCCTTCATGAGCTTGGTGGGTGCATTGCGCAAATGCATGGGCACGGGTGCGCTGCCATGGTCCCGGGCATACGACTTGGCCGCCGAGTAGGCCTTGTACACCGAGTTGGACTTGGCGGCGCAGGCCAAATACACCACAGCCTGCGCCAGCGCCAACTCACCCTCGGGCGAGCCCAGGCGCTCGTAGATATCGGCACCATTCAGAGCCAGTTCAGTGGCGCGCGGGTCAGCCAGGCCGATATCTTCAATTGCCATGCGTACGATGCGCCGCGCAAGATAGCGCGGGTCGGCGCCACCGTCCAGCATACGCGCGAACCAGTATAGGGAAGCGTCTGGGTCAGAGCCGCGCACAGCCTTGTGCAACGCGCTGATCTGGTCGTAAAACGCATCGCCGCCCTTGTCAAAACGGCGCAGGCTCTGCGACAGGGATAGTTCCAGCCACTCAGTATCGATAAGTGTGCGCTGCGCATTGCGGGCCGACTCGGCCACTACTTCCACCGCATTGATCAGGCGGCGAGCATCACCATCGGCCCAGCCCGCAAGCTGCGCTTGCGCAGCAGCATCAAAAACGAGGGGTGTTGCTCCCGGCTCAGCGTTGATGACCACCATGGCCCGGTCAATAAGACTGACCAGATCGTCCTGCCCGATGGGCTCGAGCACATACACGCGGGCACGTGAGAGCAAAGCCGAATTGACCTCGAACGACGGGTTCTCGGTTGTCGCCCCGATGAACGTGAAGAGCCCACTTTCCACATATGGCAGGAAGGCGTCCTGCTGCGCCTTGTTGAAGCGATGGACTTCGTCGACAAACAGGATGGTGCGCCGGCCC
This sequence comes from Burkholderiaceae bacterium, assembly GCA_004322135.1. GTDB lineage: Bacteria > Pseudomonadota > Gammaproteobacteria > Burkholderiales > Burkholderiaceae_B > Eoetvoesia. The sequence continues at coordinate 20,056 of SCSG01000008.1, forward strand.
TGCCCCTGCGCCACCTGCGCGGCGGCCACCGCATCGCGAATGTCTTTCACGCCACCCAGCACCGCCGACATGGCCAGGAACTGCGCATCAAAACCATCGGCCATGAGCCTGGCCAGCGTAGTTTTGCCCACGCCCGGCGGACCCCAGAAGATCATGGAATGTGGACGCCCCGAATCGAATGCCACGCGCAGCGGCTTGCCCGGCCCCAGCAAATGAACCTGGCCCACCACCTCGTCCAGAGTCCTTGGACGCAAGCGTTCGGCCAGCGGGGTATGAGCGGCCGTGGCAGCGGAGCCAGCGAATAAGTCGTGAGGCTTCTGCACGATGTCCTATTTCATTTTGACAACGTCCACGCCTTTAGGCGGCACAAATTTGAATGCGTTGGCGGGCAACACGGGATTGGCTTTGATGTTGTCAAGATCGATGCGCGTTGTCTGATCGAACGAATCGAGCAGAATCAGGCGCACCGGCAAATCGTTGCGCAGGCCAATATCGACATGGGTGAACCCCGCATCGGCATTGCGCGGCTTGGCACGCAACCATTGCAAGCCGTCGCTGTCGGGCAATGCACTGACAATGAACGCCTCGTCCAGCGAACCCGAACCAAACAAAATGGCAGCGGGCGAGGACCCAATGGATTTATCGACCGGACGCTCGGTAACCTGAGCCAGGTCCGGGTCGTACTGGTATACCGTGGTTCCGTCGGAAATCACCAGTTGCTCGTAAGGCTTTTTGACTTCCCACCTGAACTGCCCTGGACGCCGGAACGAAAACTGACCCGTTTGCGGCGGTTTGCTGCGCCCCTGCAAGGCGACAGTCTGCTGCGTGAAACTGCCTGTGGCCGAAGCCACCTTGTTGGCAAACTCGCGCAGCTGCGTCGGCGCGTCGGCCGACCAGGAAATGGCCGGACCGGCTGCCAGCAAGGCAGCCACAATCAAATATTTAATCCGCACTGGAAGAGTCTCCGGCTGGAACAAGAATTTCACGATTGCCATTGGACTGCATGGCCGACACCAGCCCCGCGCGTTCCATTTGCTCCAGCAAACGGGCCGCGCGGTTGTATCCAACTCGCAAGTGACGTTGCACCGAAGAGATGGACGCCCGGCGGTTCTTCAGAATGACTTCGACCGCCTGATCATACAACGGGTCGGACTCGACATCGGCAGAACCTGCAGCGCCGCCCGCGCCATCGCCCGCTTCGCTTTCGGTTGATCCTTCAAGCAGGCCCTCGACGTAGTTCGGTTCACCCTGCTCTTTCAGGTAATCGACAACGCGGTGCACTTCGTCGTCACTGACGAATGCACCATGCACCCGAACTGGCAGGCCGGTGCCGGGCGGCAGATACAGCATGTCGCCCTGGCCAAGCAACGTTTCGGCGCCCATCTGGTCGAGTATGGTGCGCGAATCTATACGGGAGGAAACCTGGAACGCAATGCGGGTCGGGATGTTGGCCTTGATGAGACCGGTGATGACGTCTACGCTGGGCCGCTGCGTGGCCAGGATAAGATGAATGCCCGACGCGCGCGCCTTCTGCGCAAGCCTGGCAATGAGCTCTTCAATTTTCTTGCCCACCACCATCATCAGGTCGGCCAGTTCGTCGATCACCACCACAATCGTCGGCAGCACGGTCAAGGGTTCGGGCGCATCGGGCGTCAGCGAGAACGGATTGGGGATAGGTTCTTCGCGCTTGAGCGCATCACGTATCTTGGCGTTGTACCCCGCCAGGTTGCGCACCCCCATCTTGCTCATGAGCCGGTAGCGCTTTTCCATCTCGCCCACACACCAGTTAAGGGCGTTGGCCGCCTGGCGCATGTCGGTGACCACCGGAGCCAACAAGTGCGGAATGCCTTCGTAGATGCTCATTTCAAGCATCTTGGGGTCGATGAGAATCAGCCGGGTCTGGCTGGCGTCGGCTTTATACAGCAGCGACAGAATCATGGCATTGATGCCGACGGACTTGCCCGAGCCCGTTGTTCCAGCTACCAGCAAATGCGGCATCCTGGCCAGATCAACGACGATAGGATTGCCTGCAATGTCTTTACCCAACGCCATGGAGCAGGTGGACGGACTGGCGTAATACGTTTGCGAGCCAATGATTTCCGACAGTTTGACGATCTGGCGCCGGGTGTTGGGCAGCTCGAGCCCCATGAGGTTCTTGCCCGGAATGGTTTCTACCACACGAATACTGACCAGGCTTAGCGCACGCGCCAGATCCTTGGCCAGATTGACGACCTGGCTGCCCTTGACACCCGTGGCCGGTTCGATTTCGTAACGCGTGATGACTGGGCCAGCCTGTGCCGCCACCACCACCACACTCACGCCGAAATCGGACAGTTTTTTCTCGATGAGGCGCGAGGTGAACTCGATAGTTTCAGGCGAGACTGTTTCCAGCCGCTCGGTGACGGGATCCAGCAGACTTACCGCAGGCAGATCACCCGTGCCGCCAGCTGCCATGGGCGGTGGGGCGAACAGGGTTTGCTGCTTTTCCTTTTCGGCGCGTACCGATTTGGGAACCGACACGATGGCCGGCTCGATACGCACTGGCTGTTCATGCACAAGCTGTTCGTGCTTGGCGACGACGGTTTCGTCGCGTTCGGCCTTTTTTACCTGACCAAGGCGACGATCTTCACGCGCCGCCTTGAGCTCGAATGCACCCCGTACAAGCTTTTCAATGAATAGGCCGACGCGCTCGAACAAGTGCAGCCAGGAGAATCCCAAAAACAGGCTGGCGCCCACCGCCACGAACACCAGCAGCAACAGCGTGCACCCCGTTACACCCACAGTCTGAGACAGGCCCGCCACCAGCAACTTGCCCAACTCGCCACCCGCACCGCCAGGCAACCGCGCTCCCCATTCCTGCAACTGCTGGGCTTCACAACCCATGGCCCCCAGAAACAGCAGGCCAAAGCCAATGCCCACTTCCCAGCGAATGCGGGGCAGGACATCGACCTTCATGTTAGGCAGCAAGACGCTGGTAAGACGATAAAAGCCCACGGCCACGCGCTGCGCAAGCAGGGCTACCCACAGCCAGGCCGAATAGCCAAACAGAAACAGCAGGAGGTCGGACATATATGCACCAAGCACTCCGCCGCCATTGCTGATGCCAGTAACGTGAACCGAATGTGACCAACCGGGGTCGGCCGCCGACCACGTGGCCAGCACCAATCCAAGCCACGCGGCCAGCGCCGCGAAGAGGATCCAACGCGCCTCCCGCATCAATCCGGTCATGCGGATTTGCAGTGGGGAGGGACCATTGCGCACGTTGCGCGATGAACGGGAGGATGCCGCAGGTAATCTAGCCATGCACTCATTATAATTGCCTAAGACCAATTTTCGGATTTTCTGTAATGACCACACCCAAACACGCCAAGGTTCTTATTCTGGGTTCGGGCCCGGCCGGCTACACCGCTGCCGTCTATGCCGCCCGCGCCAACCTCAAACCTGTGCTTATCACGGGCCTGGAACAGGGCGGTCAGCTTATGACAACCACGGATGTGGACAACTGGCCCGCCGATACACAAGGCGTGCAAGGCCCCGATCTGATGCAGCGCTTTCAGGCGCACGCGCAGCGCTTCGAAACCGAGCTCGTTTTCGACCAGATTGTGAGCGTGGACCTTTCAAAACGCCCCTTCGCGCTAACGGGTGACGGCGGCGCCCTTTACACCTGCGACGCCCTCATCATCGCCACCGGGGCCTCGGCGCAATATCTGGGCTTGCCATCGGAACAGGAATTCATGGGACGCGGTGTGTCAGGCTGCGCCACCTGCGACGGCTTTTTCTATAAAAAACAGGATGTCGTGGTGGTTGGCGGCGGCAATACGGCGGTCGAAGAAGCGCTGTACCTATCCAATATTTGTGCCACGGTCACGGTCATCCATCGACGCGACAAATTCCGCGCCGAGCCCATCCTTATCGACAAAATGATGGAAAAAGTTGATCACGGCAACATGAAGCTCAAGCTTTTCAGCGAACTCGAGGCCGTGCTGGGCGACACTACGGGCGTAACCGGCGTACGCCTGCGCAACAACCAGACCGGTGCCACCGAAGAGCTTGCCGTCACCGGCACCTTCATTGCCATTGGCCACAAACCCAACACCGCCCTGTTCGAAAACCAGCTTGCCATGAAGAACGGCTACATCATTACGCAGGGCGGCCTTAACGGCATGGCCACCCAGACATCAATACCCGGCGTCTTTGCGGCGGGCGACGTCCAGGACCACGTTTATCGTCAGGCGGTCACCAGCGCCGGCACTGGCTGCATGGCCGCACTGGATGCACAACGGTGGCTGGAGAATGAAAGCTGATCAATCCGGACTGGCCAACCTGAGGCAACTGCGTGCCCGCCTGGCCGAGAAAGCCGCCCCAGCATCCGACGGCGGTGTAAAGCCAGGAAATGGAAAGCCCCGCCAGGGCACTGGCCGTAGCGCATCGTCAGATACCTCCAAAGGCACGGCAGCCGCCGGCCACGCCACGGTTTCTCAGACAGAACGTGCCGCTGGGCCCCATGGCGCGAACAGCCCCTATACGGCGCACCACGCCATGGCTCATTCGCCCCAACACACAATGGCCAGGAATGCGGCGCTGCGCGAGGACGCGGACGTGGCACTTTTCCGGCGAGTGGTCAAAAAGGTCGAACGCCTCAAGGACCCAGGGCGCGCCAACCTGCCCATGGTGCCTCGCGCCTCGGCCGAGGAACTGCGCCAGCGCCGTGAACTGGCCACGGGGCAACGCAGCCCCCCGGGCCCCAAGCCTTCCCGCACCGCTGCGTTGGGCGACAAGACTCCAGATACCACGCCCCGGCAAACCAGGCGTGTTCCGGTCTCGGACCAGTTTGTGCCGGCCCGGCTCAAACACGACGACACAATCTTTTTGCGCGCCGGCCACGGCCCGGATCTGATCAAAGGCCTGAATCGCGGCAAGTGGCCGATTGAAGCCAGCCTTGACCTGCACGGCTCCACACTCGAAGAAGCCCGCGAACGGCTGGATCAATTCCTGCAATCGTGCCTGACCCACCAGATAAAATGCGTGCGCGTCATTCACGGCAAGGGGTATGGCTCGAAAGGCGGCAAGCCGGTGCTCAAACAAACCGTGCGGCATTGGTTGTCACAAATACCTGAAATCAAGGCCTACGCGGAATGCCAGGAAAACGATGGTGGCGCCGGTGCAATACAGGTGTTACTACACGTGGATGTACCCGAAGCCTAGTGTGCTGCCTGGCTGGTGTGTGCGCGTAGATTCGAATTTCCGGGACGGCACACAAGGGAATCCACCTGAATGACAAAGGCCGACGAGAATATCGTCGGCCTTTGTGCGCTTATAATTTTTTTAGGTGTACTGCCTTTTTTTGGTTGCCGCCTTATGGGCTTTTGCCTACAGGCGGCTTTGTCTCCTCACCTGCATGGACCGTAGTTTGCACCAATTTCAGCCGCAACACACTTAGGGAATGCACCTAGCCAGCGTCACCCAACAAATTCGCGCCCTTCAGCGCACCAGGCACCCACAGCAGAAACACCACGACCGCCCAGAAAATCATGGAGGCACCCGCGTACCATTGCTCGTCGTGCAAATACACGCTGCACAACTGTTGTGGCGCCATTTGATATATGACACCCACCGCAATCGTCATCCAGCACCAGTTGAAGATGAAAAATGCCTGAATCACCAGCCCCGCCTGGCGCCACGACGCCCCCACGAGCAGCCCCGCCACTATCCACGATGCCACCTTGATGACTCCCATGGTGGGGTACTGCACGGCAAGATCCAGGGTCGCAGGAATCATCCAGAATGCAGTGACCAACGCGGTATAGACCAGCGCGGCAAGTCCTTTGGCATTCCAAAACCGCAACAAACGGGTCAGGTGCGGCCCCGCCGCGCTGGCACCAAGCCAGCCCACAATGAACAACAGGGGAAATTCCAATCCCATGTGTCGGGCCATATTCACCTCGAACCAGGGCCCGAGAATCACCAGAACAGCAAGCAAAGCGCCTGGCACCCACCCTGGAACGACGTGCGGCACCCATGCGGGAACGAGATAACGACCCGGCCACCCCACGCTAATTCTCTGCGGAACGCAGGTAGTCCGTCAGTGCCAGATCGGGCCGATCGATATCGTAGGCACGAGCCAGACGGCCCTGGCGATCAATGACGAACAGGGCTGAATTGTGGGTGTACCCACCTAGCCCGTCAGGAATGACGACAATGCCGAACAGCTTCAAGAGTGCAGGCAGATCGGCAATATTGCGCACCGTTGCGGTGCGCCACAGTGCCGGGTCGGCGCCTACCGAGCGCGCGTGATCAGCCATGACCTGCGGCGTATCGTTGCCCGGATCAAAACTGAGAGTCAGCAAACGCACTTTGTCCTGCAGATGCAATGAACGAATCTTGCTCTGCAAAAAGGCCTGCCCCGAAGCCGTGGTGCGGCAAATGGTTTGGCAACGTGTATACGCCACATCGACAAATGTGGTGAAGGCGGAAGGCGCGCCGTAATCAGCCAGGGTAACGGACTTCCACGATTGGTCTACCAAAGCAAGCGACGGCAGCGCCAGCGGTGCGCGCTGCAGATCGATGCCGCGCACGCCGTTGGAAGTCACCGAGGCGAAGCCACGCGTCACAAAACTTAGTGCGGCAAACCCCAGCAACAGCATCAGCAACACGACGATAGAGGTGGCCAGGGCACTGTGTTTCATGACTTTGCGTCCGTAGGCTTGGCGATACCGCCAACAGCTGCTTCAATCTCCTTGATGCTGGGCCACGGGTCCGTGCGCTTGGCGGTTGCAGCGCGCGAATCCTTGACCAGGTCGGCCTCGACCGGCGCGCCCGTATTACCCCACTCCTTGCGGATGAAGGTCAACAGCGCCGCAAGCTGCCCATCGTTGAACTGTGTGCCAAACGCGGGCATCGAGCCGTTGTAGGTCGTACCCGACACTTCGATGGGTCCGTGCAGACCGTGCAGCACAATTTGCGTCAGGACGTGCGGGTCGCCCGTAACGAAGCTGGAACCGGCCAGAGGCGGAAACACCCCTGGCAGGCCCTGCCCTGTAGCCTGGTGGCAGGCCTGACACGTACTGACGAAAATCTGGCGGCCGTCGATCACCCCGCCTTCGCCGGCCTTATTATTGCTGACCAGTTCAGACGGCACCCGATGGTCGCCCAGCGAGGAGACCGCCGTTGGATCGGCCATGAATATGTAATACACAGCCCAGATAACCAGGCCAGCGATAAGGCCGATAATGACTTTCGGAACGGGATTATGCAGCTCGCTGGGGTCTGCGTGTTCCGACTCACGGGTGTGCTTTGGCACCCTCTGTTTTACCGATTTCATCTGACTTCCCCTTTGTCGTCGGCGTCCGCCTGCTTGCTCTGTTCAGGTTGCTTGTCTTGCGCCGGTTGCGCGGCGTGTTCGCGGCGGTCGGGCGGCAGACGGCTTTCCGCGTACTTGAGCTGCCCGGACGTCAATGCGTCGTACGTGTGGTTCAGGCCCAGCAGGTATGCCACCAGATCCATGGCTTCGGGCTGGGCCACCACCACCTTGCCTTCGGGAGCCGTACCCGGGGGCAGGGCCACCACACGCTCATCCTTGGCCACATCGGCGGGATTCTTGATTTCGAACAGGAACCGGTACGACGGCATGACACTGCCCGGCACATAGGCACGCGGCTGGAACAGATGCCCCAGCTGCCAGTCGGCGCTTGGCTGACGCGCCCCGATGTTGAACAGGTCCGGGCCGGTACGCGACGTGCCCAGCAGCACGGGTTGGTCGTAGTAATAGTCGCCCGCGACCGATGCCCTGCCCCAACCACGATTGGCGTCGGCAACGCCGGCACCAATCGTACTGGGCTGCTGCGTGTGGCAGGCAATGCAGCCATTGGACATATACACCTGACGACCGCGCAACTGCTGGCTGGTATAGGGCTTCAGGCCCTCGGGGGCCGGGACGTCTTTAAGCTGCAGGAACGGCAATACCACCAGCGCCGCCGTGGCCAGCGACAGGGTAACCATCCCGCCGGCCAGAAGTTTGGTTTCGTTTTCCATAGATCTACACCATGCTCTGTTGAGGAGTGGCCACCGCCGAAGAAAGCGGTGTCGTGCTGACTCGCAGCGTCATGATCGCCATGTGGTACACAAAGACAAGGTGGCCCAGCGTCATCAGCGCGCCGCCGATGGAGCGCCCTTCAAGCCACGGGATGGTGACCGCCACCGACTGCATGAACGGCGCATTGGGATCCTGCAGCGATAACCCCTGCAAAATGCCACCAATACTCAGCGTGACGATATATACCGCAAACCCTGCCACCACCAGCCAGAAGTGCAGCGAAATAAGGCCTGGCCTGGGCCACGGAATATTCAGCACGCGCGGCATGGCAAAATAAATGCCGCCGAAAATGACCATGCTGACAAAGCCGTACAAGCCCAGATGCGCATGCGCCACCGTGAAGTGCGTAAAGTGCGTGATGGCGTTCACCGTGCGCAGCGCTTCGAACGAACCTTGAATGGACGAGACGGTATACATGACCGCGCCAAAGAAGATGAAGCGCAACACAGGCGAATACTTGAGGGCGTGGAAATGGCCCGTCAGGGTGAGATGCTGGTTCACCGAAAACGCGATGACCGGAATCAGCATCATCATGCTTTGCACGATGGATAGCGTAACGAGCCATTCGGGAACGGGTCCGCCGATCAGATGGTGTACACCCACCTGACCATAGAAGAACGCCAGGGTCCAGAAGCCCAGCAGCGAAAGATTGTACGAACGTACCGGGCGCCCGATGACCTTGGGCAGAAAATAATAAATGCAGGCAAGCGAAATGGGCGTGTAGAACAGCCCCAGCACGTTATGGCCGAACCACCAGTTCATCGTGCCCTGCTCGACCCCAAAGTGCACTCCCGGAACCTTCGCCACAATGTACAGCGTGGGAAACCAGAACAGCGCAGCTCCCATGTACCAGACCGAGACGTACAGATGGCGAACCCTGCGCTTGCCAATCATGAGCGCCATGGGTAGCCCGATAAGCATGCCGCCAACGGCAAACAGAACACCGATTTGCCAGGGAATTTCCAGCCACTCCATGCCGGCGTTGATGCCCACCGCCAGCCCGCCCAGCCCCGCGATCAGGCCCGCGTTCCAGATGATGACGCCCAGAATGACAAGGCGCGCTCCGCGCAGCGGAATCTGCAGCAGCCTGGGCAAAAGCCATACCGCCAGGCCCAGTGTGCCCATGGGCGCCCAACCGTATGCTACGGCGTTCAGGTGAATGGTGCGCAGGCGCCCGAAGCTGAGCCAGGCGTAATCGGTCAGCAGATCGGGCCAGTGCAGCTTGAGCGAACTAAGCAGGCCAGCCAGCGAAGCCACGACCAGCCACATGCCTGCGGAAGCAAACATGACATATACGGGATAAGCGGTTGACCTGTCAGCATCTCTGCGCGCCGAGAGCTCGATGGGGGAAACCCCTTCCTCGGATTCGCTGTCTGGCTCGTTGGCGTCGGTGACCTGCTGCAAATGTACTAGCTGGCTGGCGTCTGCCGAAGGCTCTTCAATCTGCCCAATCTCGCCAGAAGTAAAAATTGTTCGTGCACCGGTTGACGTCTTTTCAAACAGCCCACTGCGCAGCGACCAGATAAAAAAGAACAGTCCAACAATGGACAAAATAAACGTCGCGAGCAATATCGCGGTCGGGTTCATGTAGCTTCTCCTGTTTTCGAACTCGGCTTCTTTGGAGCATGACAGCGCCAAATTATAATGTTGCGGGCTTACCACATAAACAATTCCCCCACAATCAGTACTGACACGTACCTGAACAAGGGTATTGCTTTCTCATAAAAACAACACAAATTGAAAAAGCAACGGAAATCCGCAGTGAAAACTGCAAAATCGGGGTGGGCGCAACAAAATGGATTTGAGATAGAACGGCAATACGTGAAATAGGAACAATGAAAGGCTGGAAATTTCTGACGGGCGGCTGCGCACCCCCCACAAAACAGCGCGTGGAAATGCGGCAAGATTGAACGGCTTGATTTAACGGTATTATTGCAAATAATCGGCCCTGACGTCCAAATCAGTCAGGTAACAGTCAGCCTACCCGCAAACTGCCCCTTTTACCGCCCACCTCAACTCTTCGGAATGCCCTCATGGATGCCTTTTTCGTCTTCACCATCGCCCTGGTTTTTCTCGTCATTGTCATCCTGGCGGCAGGCGTCAAAGTTGTGCCCCAGGGCTACCAGTGGACGGTGGAGCGATTCGGCCGCTACACACGCACGCTGCAGCCAGGGCTGACCCTGATCGTGCCGTTCATCGACACGATAGGCCGCAAGCTCTCAGTCATGGAATCCGTCCTGGACGTGCCCTCGCAAAATGTCATTTCGCGCGACAACGTGGCCGTGACAGCCGACGGCGTGGTCTTTTTTCGCATCGACAACGCCGCGCAGGCGGCCTACCAGATCGACAATCTGAAAGCCGCCATTGTCAACCTCACCACGACCAACCTGCGCTCGGTGCTGGGCTCCATGGAGCTGGACCACATGCTTTCCAACCGCGAACAAATCAACGACAGGCTGCTTTTAGCCGTGGACGCGGCTACTGCACCCTGGGGCGTGAAAGTCACCCGCATAGAAATCCGCGACCTGAACATGGCGCCCGAGCTGCAAGAGGCCATGAACCTGCAGATGACGGCAGAGCGCCATCGCCGCGCCGTGGTCACCAAGGCGAACGGTCAGAAAGAAGCGGAAATCCTTCAGGCCGAAGGCGAAAAACAGGCAGCCGTGCTTCGTGCCGAGGGTGAGAAGCAGGCGGCGATCCTTATCGCCGAAGCCCGCGAACGGCAGGCTCAGGCCGAAGCAAAAGCCACCAAGGACGTTTCGGAAGCCATCTCTGGAGGCAACATCCAGGCCATTCAGTATTTCCTCGGCCTGAAATACGTGGAAGCCATCAAGGACATCGGCAGCTCACAGAACAGCAAGCTTGTACTAATGCCACTTGAAGCGGGCGGCGTCACCGGCGCCGTCGCAGGCATTGCCGAACTGCTCAAGGCATCTAACATCACCACGCCGACTGCCTGAAGACAACCATGGAAGCCCTGGAGATTTTGTTCAACTCGCCATGGTATTGGCTGATTGCAGGCGTCCTGCTGGCCGCGGCCGAAGCCGCCGCGCCGGGTATCCTGCTGCTCTGGATCGGCCTTGGCGCCATAGCCGTGGGCATCTTTGTCGCCATCTGGCCGGACGCACCACTAACTGCCCAACTAATCGTGCTGGCCATTTGCATGCTGGCAGCAGTTCTAAGCGGAATCCGCTACCAGTCCAGGGCAAAAAATTCGGACGGGGCTAGCAGCCTGAACTCCGGGCTGACCAACTACGTGGGGCGCCAGGCCACAGCCATCAGCGACTTCCAGAGCGGTTCCGGCCGCGTCCGCGTCGACGACACCTTCTATTCGGCCACCTCACCGGACCCCGTGACTCAAGGCGAAACCGTCATTATCCGCGCCGTGCACAATGGGGTTTTCCTTGTAGGCAAGGGATTGAAAAGCGCAGAGGCATCAGGCGGCGCCAATACATAGGCTTCTCGGGCTTACCCTTGTCTTAGCCAAAAAAATAACCCACCTGCAACAGTGTGGGCTGGCTTGGCTCCAGTCCGGTCTCTGGTCTGGTCTAGCCTCTGGCACCTGTCTGGAGATGCGTTGACCCTAGGCTGTCTTGCGCGCCAGCATGGTCGCAAATCGCAGCCGGGCGCCATTGTGCATGGTGCCGACGTCTTCGTTGTATTTGACCAGCTCCCACCCCTTGTAAGCGGCGCTTAGCTGGCCTGGCCCGAAGGTAAACGGGAAATTCATGGGGCACGGGTAGTCGGCGGTATCCATGGCACAAACAATCAGGTTGTACCCCCCGACCCGAGTATGCTGTTGCATGTCGGCCAGCACCGCATCGACCCTGGATGAATCGATGAACATCAACGTCACCGTACACGCAATGAAATCGTAATCCGCATCCAGGGTTGCGTCGCTGATGTCGTACATGCGCGGCGTTATGGTATCGATGCCTTCCTGGCTGACGATCGACTGCAACTGCCCAAGTGCATTCGCGTTGACGTCCACTGCAGTGACCACAAAACCTTGCTGACCAAGGTAAAGCGCATTACGTCCGCCGGAGCACCCCATATCCAGGGCGTCGCCAGGGTTGACGACCTGACAGGCTGAAACGACTTCGCTATGCGCCGCGTTCAATCCATATTTTTGATTCAAATCTTCGGCCACTTGGGTTCCTTATTCAATATTCCGGTAGTGTAGATCGGCGCTGACCGATGCGGCTCCAAAACCATATGCGCGAAAGGACAAAACTCTCTTCAGCATTCAGGGCCTCATGTCAGTGCAGGTCGAAATCCACGCCCGGGGCGGTGCTGTCACCGCTTGCCACATCGACCTTGGGCGCCACAATAAAGATCCGATCGGCCAGATTCCCGTCCGTTGCCAGGATCTGTTCATAAACGGCCTGCGCACGCGTCTGGGCAAGTTTTTTCAGAGACTGCTTGTTCAGCGGAGCGGCGGCCAGCAGCATGGCCTTCATCTGTTCCGGGGGGATCGATTTGGCGAAGCCAATGAAGTTGCGTGGCTTGTCCTTGATCTTGGTGTCGCTGTAGACCTCCTCCAGATACTTGGCGCGGTCAGCGTCGGTCAGCGGGGTGCCTGTCGCATCGGACTTCTTGCTGCCGGCCGCCCGCGCCTTGAGTTTGCGCATCTGGCCGTCCAGCCAGGCCTGGCGCAACCCCGCCTCGTCGACCTGTTGGTTGGCGTGGCCGGCGATGTCCATGGTCAAGGAGGGACGGTCGGAAAGCGCCTTGACCAAGGTGGCAATGCTGGACCTGGCATTACTGTCGAGTGCGGCACTGCCAGGCGAGAAGTCGATGTGCGACAGGTCGGCGCCGCTGCCAAAGGCTGCGGCCAATAGCTTGAAGGGCGCGGTTACCGCCTTGGTCAAGGTGTTCACGATCACCTGAACGATGATGCCGCCCACTGAAAATTGCGGATCGTCCAGTGAGCCGGAAATTGGCAGATTAATGTCGATATTGCCGCTGGAGTCCTTCAACAGGGCAACAGCCAATAGCACCGGCAGTTTGACCGCATCGGTGCTACCCGACGGCTTGCCAAAGGTGAGCTGGTTAAGCACCACTCTGTTGCTGGCCTGCAGGGCGCGGTTCTTGATCTGGTATTGCAAGTCGACTGAAAGCTTGCCACGCTCGATGGCATAGCCCACATATTTGGACGAATACGTAGTGAACCGAGGCAGATCCACGCCCCTGGCCACGGCCTTGAGGTCCAGTGCCAGGTAGCGCGAGAATGGCTGCACCGTGCCCGAGACCGAGAAGGGAGCCGTGCGGTAGACGCGACCCTTGACGCTGACTTTGGCCGGAGTGGGCTTGACCGAAGACACTGCCGTCAGGGTGCCTTCGATGGAGGACAGCTCGGCGCGGTAGTTGGGTCGCACGAAATGGTCGTTGAACGTCATGCGACCGCGCTTGAGCTTGACGCTGTGAATCGAGATGTCAGGCCCGGCTGCGGCGTGACGGGCCTCTGGCTGCCCCTTCCCGGCCGCATGAGTCCGGCGGGTTTGCGTATCCCGGGTGATGGAGCCGGCGGCCTTGCCCTTGCCCACTAGGACATCTGCCACATTCAGGTGAGCGCTATTGTTGAGCAAAACGTTGCCGTAGAAGTCATCCAGCAAAATATCGCCCAGCCCCAACTGGAGTTTCGACCCATCCATGGCAACGTGCATATTACTCAGGCCAAGATGCTTCCAGTTTAGAAATGGCGCCTTGTCCACGCGATCCTGGAGGTCGAGGTCATTGACCTGAACCGCGCCGCGCCATTCCGCCTGCATGGGCTCGCCCTGATGGGCCAGGGCGAATTCCGCGTTGCCACGCGCACCTAAAGACAGGCTGCGCACCGTGGCGTTCAGGCGGGATGCAATGAAGGGGGCGAGCGACGCGGCGTTGAACTTGGCAAGATCGACCGAGGTTTTCAGCGTCAAGGGCTGCGTCGTGAAGGAGCCTTTAAGTGCCAGCGTGCCTACTTTCTGGATGCCGTCGGCCTGGAAGGTGAAGTTCGTTGACTTGGCGTCCAGGGCCAATCGATCGGCCTTCAGCGTCAGCGATCCGACGGACAGATCCACACCGGGCTTGACAGCGTCGTCGCGGGCGGCAAATTGCGCCAGGCCCAGCGTCACGTCACGGGCTTGAATTCCGGTGCCTGCCACCTCGACGTTGCCATCCAGGCTTAGTTGGCCTTTTTGTAGGGTTATGGGCGCGAAATGATGCACCGCCGCCGCAAGCGGAGCCAATTCCAGCTTGTTGAGCTGAACCTGCGCCTGAATCGAGAGCGGCTGCAGGACTACGGGTGCCTGTACCCGTAGTGAGCTGCCGTCCGACGGGTTGTCCATGTTCATCTGCACGAGCATGGGCTGATCTGCGCTTTGCGGCAACGAGATATGCTGAATCTCGGCGCTCAAGCCCTTCAGCGGATAGTCCAGGCCAACAGGGTCATCGCGCAGATTCACGCCCCCAGTTTCAAGCCTTACGGTGTCAATGGAAATTTTCCAGGCGGACGTATCCGGTTTGGCGGACGCGGTAGCGAGTACGGCAGATGCGGGCGCGGCGGATGCAGGGCTGGGTTTCGGGGCGATTGGCGCCGCAGACGCCGACCTACCCAATTTGGAAAAGCCGGCCGCCACGCGCTGCCAGTTCAACTGCTGAGCATCGCGGTGCACTTCCACCTGCGGTTTTTCCAGTGTCACGCTTCCGATGGAAACCGTCCGCGCGCCCAGATCTGCCGACACCCCCTGAAATTTCAGGCTTCCCCAGGCCAGCAGCGGCGCGCCTGAAGATTCGGTCACGTCGAGCTGACGCAAGCCCAGGTCCCCTTGTACGCGGATACGCGGCGCGGCGTTCCGCGGCTCTTCGAACAACACCTGCAGCCTGGAATCAAGCAAGGCACTCTTGAGGCGGACGGGCAAAGGCACAGGCCAGAAGTCCGCCCATTTGTCGAGCGCCAGCCCGTCCAGCGTCACGGCCAGCGTGGACGTGGGCACAGTGTCGAAAGGCAAGGCCGTACCGGTCAGATCGAACGGACTGCCGTTGATGAGCATATGCACTTCGGGCTGCACGTCGATCTTGGTCGCGTACGCGAGTGTCGAGATGAAGGGAATGCCGAGCTTGAGGTCGGCGATCGTCTGCTTGCGGCCGGTCACGCGGTCGTCAAGGCTGATGGTGCCGCCGGTCAGCAGCATGTTGTTCAGGGAGAAACGTGGCCAGCCCTTCGATTCCGCCTGGGACTTGTCCTGCTGATCCGCCGACATCTTCTCCAGTCGTTCGACAA
This sequence comes from Burkholderiaceae bacterium, assembly GCA_004322135.1. GTDB lineage: Bacteria > Pseudomonadota > Gammaproteobacteria > Burkholderiales > Burkholderiaceae_B > Eoetvoesia. The sequence continues at coordinate 35,412 of SCSG01000008.1, forward strand.
TGTCGGAAAAATTGAAATGCGTGGCATGCTGGCGCACCAACGAGACTTGAGGCCGATCGATATGGATGCGGTCGAGTATGGGCGCGAACAGCAAGAGGGAGCGCCACGCCACCCTCAGGTCGATCTCGCCAATCGTCAGCAGCGGTGCAGTGGACTGAGGTTCATCGATGACAAGATTTCGGGCATCCAGCGCCAGCGTAAGAGGGTCGAAGCGGATTTCACCCACATCCACCCGGCGGCCCAGCAATTCAGCCACGTTGTGGGTAAGCACATGATGCACGGCCTTCGGCACAAGCCAGGCCGACAATGCCGCCAAAATAAGCAGCGCGGCCGCACAGCCAGCCAGTATCTTGACGGTTCGTGGGCTAAGCTTCAGGACAGGCATCTGCAATGGCATCGTACGTGCTCCCGGCCATGTGCACAGGGGCAGTCCTCCCGCACACGTCAAATATTAAGCAGCATGATAACAAACACGGCCTCAAAAATGAGGTATCTGAGTTGTCGGAAAGCGGGAGATGCCTCGTAATATGCCTCATTAGTCGAGGCATGCAACGACAGCACCACAGACGACTGCACACAACAAAAAACCCGCAAGCCTTTCCGCAAGCGGGTTTCGCAGACTACCTGAAACTACGGTAGACAACCTTACATGTTGTCGATCATGACCTGGCCGAAGCCTGAGCAGGAGACCTGGGTGGCGCCTTCAAGCTGGCGCGCGAAGTCGTAGGTGACCTTTTTCGACAGGATGGATTTTTCCATGCTTTGAACGATGCGGTCAGCCGCTTCGGTCCAGCCCATGTGGCGCAGCATCATTTCGGCAGAAAGGATCAAGGAGCCTGGGTTCACGTAATCCTTGCCCGCGTATTTGGGCGCAGTGCCGTGCGTGGCTTCAAACATGGCGACGGAATCGGACAAATTGGCGCCCGGGGCAATACCAATGCCACCAACCTGAGCCGCCAGCGCGTCGGAGATGTAATCACCATTCAGGTTAAGCGTGGCAATAACATCGTATTCGGCCGGACGCAGCAGAATCTGCTGCAGGAAGGCATCGGCGATGACGTCCTTGACGATAATATCGCGGCCCGTCTTGGGATTCTTGAACTTGCACCACGGACCGCCATCGATAAGTTTGGCGCCGAACTCCTTGAGCGCCAGCTCGTAGCCCCAGTCACGGAAGCTGCCTTCCGTAAACTTCATGATATTGCCCTTATGCACCAGCGTAACGGTAGGCCGGTCGTTGTCGATGGCATACTGGATGGCCTTGCGCACCAGGCGCTGCGTACCCTCGCGCGACACGGGTTTGACACCAATGCCGGACGTGGCCGGGAAGCGGATTTTGGTGACGCCAAGCTTGGTCTGAAGAAAATCGATCAGCAGCTTGGCCTTTTCAGACTCGGCCTCGAACTCGATGCCGGCATAAATATCTTCCGAGTTCTCGCGGAAAATGACCATATTGGTTTTGTCGGGCTCGCGAACCGGTGAAGGTACGCCCTTGTAGTGACGCACCGGGCGCAGGCAGACATACAAGTCGAGCAGTTGGCGCAAAGCCACGTTCAGCGAGCGAATGCCACCCCCAACAGGAGTCGTGAGCGGACCCTTGATGGACACGACGTATTCCTTGACCGCCTCCAGGGTTTCGTCGGGAAGCCAGACGTCCGGGCCATAAATCTTTGTGGACTTTTCACCCGCGTAAACTTCCATCCAGTGGATCTTGCGCTTGCCGCTGTAAGCCTTGGCTACGGCCGCGTCCACGACCTTAAGCATGACCGGCGAGATGTCGGCGCCAGTGCCGTCGCCTTCGATGTAAGGCAGAATGGGTTCGTCAGGGACGTTGAGCGAAAAATCGGCGTTGACGGTTATTTTTTGACCCGACGAAGGGACCTTAATATGCTGATAAGCCATGGATGCTCCAGTTGCTCCATTGATGGAAGAGTGGTGCCGGGTAGACAACAGTCTGAACAGGCGTCGCACAACAATACGACGCCTGTTCAGACCATTTTTCGAGGCTGTGCGGACCACATTATAAACGTAGTCTTATACAAGACTAGTGTAACCCAGAACCTCCCGACATTTTAACGGCTAACCGCAGGCGCTGGGTACCACGGGTAAAATGAACGTTTCACCATTTGCCTGCACCACCATGTTCAATCCAACCCGGGAAGAAGTTCGGCAGTTCTTTACCGAGGCCTGGCGTAAATACCGAAAGAACGAAATTCTTACTCCACTTGAAGCCATGGCGGCCGACTGGGCCATGCAGCACCCCGAATACCACGACGTGCTCGAAAATCCCGATGCCGCAAACCTTGACTACACCGTCGAGCAGGGGCAAACCAACCCATTCCTGCACCTGTCCATGCACTTGGCCATCTCAGAACAGCTGCAAGTCGACCAGCCGCCAGGCATACGTGCCGCGCACCAGCAACTGCTGGCCACGCATACCCCGCACGAAGCCGCGCACGAAATCATGGAGTGTTTGGGAGAGGTGGTCTGGGAGGCCCAGCGACTGGGCACACCCTTCAGTAACGAAAGCTACCTGGACCTGATCAGGCGACGCGTCAGCCGCCGCTAGTGTGGCGCACATACCGGCTTCTTGCTCGTGCCGGCGTGCTTGAGTAGCCTGCCGGGCCTGGTACCTTGGTGGTACCTGCCCCGCTACTACTTGTGCCTACTTGTGCACCGACAAAGGCGTGGGCAAAGTGGAGATCCACGCGGCGATATTTTCGACGTCGGCTTCACTTAGCTGTGCGGCCATTGCACCCATGATGGGATTCTTGCGCACATTGGCGGATGCTGGCGCGCCAGCCTGGCCGCGCTTGTAAGCCGTCAGCGCATGAGCAATGTAGTCAGCATGCTGACCTGCCAGAATCGGATAGGCCGGCATGATGGCCGTTTTGGCATCGGCGCCATGGCAGCTGGCACACGTGTATTTTTGGAATGCGGCATGGCCGGCAGCGATATCAGCCGCGCCAGCAGTTGAGCCAACAGCCATGAACAGGGCGCCCACCGCAGCGAGAGTCAGTTTTTTCATTTGAGCCCCTGATTATTTAACTTCGAGTTTAAGACCGGAATAATAGGCGGCGATATCGGCCATTTCCTGGTCGGTCAACCCCCGCGCAATAGATTGCATGGTGGGGAAGGTACGCGCGCCGCTGGCATATTCTTTCAAGGCCGCCACGATGTACGCGGCGTTTTGCCCGGCTATCATGGGAACGTGATAAACCTCGGGGTAGCTGGCCCTGTAGCCCTTGATGCCATGGCATCCGATACACATTGAAATCTGGCCAATAGCGGCTTTCGCGCTTCCCACCGGGGCATCAGCCGCACTGGCCGCACCCACGAATCCACAGGACGCCGCTGTGACAGCGAGCGTAGACATTACACGCATCAGGTTAATTCGCAACTTCATAGTAGCTCTTGTTTGGCGGTAAATAAAAGTCGGCCCTCTCCTTCTGAACCGACGAACCTCAGCGATTGTACGATAATTGTGACTGCGCGTGCCACGCATCCCTATCAACATCGCTACTTTACGGATTTAACCATGACTTCCCCCTCCCGGGCTTTCCCTTCCGAACGTTTCTCTGGAACCGAACGCTACGTCGCCACGGATGACCTGAAAATGGCTGTCAACGCGGCGCTCTCACTGCAGCGGCCACTGCTCGTCAAGGGCGAGCCGGGCACGGGCAAAACCATGCTGGCCGAAGAAGTTGCTGCGGCATTGCACCGCCCGCTGCTGCAATGGCATATAAAGTCCACCACCAAGGCACATCAGGGCCTGTACGAATACGACGCCGTCTCGCGCCTGCGCGACTCACAACTGGGCGATGAAAAAGTACGCGACATCGCAAACTACATCGTCAAGGGCGTGCTGTGGGAAGCCTTTGACGCCGACGAGCCCGTGGTCATACTGATCGACGAAATCGACAAGGCCGACATCGAATTTCCCAACGACCTGCTGCGCGAACTGGACCGCATGGAATTCCACGTGTATGAAACGCGGCAAACCATCCAGGCGCGACACCGCCCGCTCATCATCATCACGTCCAACAACGAAAAAGAGCTGCCTGATGCCTTCTTGCGCCGCTGTTTCTTTCACTACATCAATTTCCCCGATCGCCAGACCATGCAGGACATTGTGGCGGTGCACTACCCGGACATTCGCAAGGACGTGCTAAGCAGCGCACTGGATACATTCTTTGCTTTGCGCGACACGCCGGGGCTCAGGAAAAAGCCGTCGACCTCCGAGTTCCTGGACTGGCTGCGGCTACTGCTGAACGAAGCCGTACCCGCCGCGGACATCAACCGCGTCGAAGGTGAATTGCCCCTGATGGCGGGGGCGCTGCTCAAGAGCGAGCAAGACCTCGTCCTGCTGCAGCGCCTGGCCGCGCTGACACGAGCCGGTCTGCGCCGCTGACACAAACGCCAGGGCAAACGGTCCACAACAAACCATCAGCTACAAATCCATCGCATCCGAAGCCATACATTACGGGAGGCGTAATGGCAGCAACACAAGAATTTCATCAGCGACCCGCGCCAGTAACCCTGGAAGGGTATGGGGTAAAACTTGTTCCACTTCAACTGGAACACGCGCCAAGCCTGGAAAAAGCGGCCGCGGACGGCAATTTGTGGCAATTGCGGATTACATCAGTACCCGCACCTGGCACCACCACAGCCTACATCGAAGCGGCCCTGAAAGGACTGCAGGACGGCATCATGCTGCCTTTCGCCGTCATTGAGCAGGGCGGTGGCAGCATCATAGGTACAACCCGCTATCATGACATCGTCCCACCCATCGCACGGCTGGAAATCGGCTACACGTGGTATGCGAAGAGCTGGCAGCACACGCACGTGAACACCGCCTGCAAGCGGCTGCTGCTGGCCCATGCCTTCGAGTCACTTGGCGCGCAGGTCGTAGGCTGGCGCACCGACAATTTCAACTACGCCTCGCAGCACGCCATCGAACGCCTGGGTGCCCACAAGGACGGTATCCTGCGGCACCACAAGCTGCGCCGCGACGGTACGGTGCGTGACTCGGTCATGTACAGCATGCTGGCCAGCGAATGGCCCGAGGTCGACAGACACCTGGAATCACTGAGTCTGCGCCATGCTGACTGATTTTTTCTACCATCTGCGTTCCCGCAAGCTACCCGTATCGGTACAGGAATACCTGACCCTGCTCGAAGCGCTGCAGGCCCGTGTCATGCCACCCACCATCGACGACTTCTACTACTTTGCGCGCATGATCCTGGTCAAGGATGAAACCCTGTTCGACCGCTACGATCAAGCCTTTGGCGAGTTCTACCACCAACTCCCCGCTCCGGCTCCCGATAAAGAGATACCGCTGGACTGGCTGATCCAGGAATTCCAGAAACAGCTTAGCCCGGAAGAAAAGGCCGCCATCGAAAAGCACGGATGGGACAAACTGATGGAGCTCTTCAAGAAAACCCTGGAAGAGCAGAAAGAACGCCACGCCGGAGGCAGCAAATGGGTGGGCACCGGGGGCAGCTCGGCCTTCGGGCATGGAGGATATCACCCCGAAGGCATACGCGTCGGCGGGCCATCGGCCGGCAACCGCACCGCAATCAAGGTATGGGAAAAGCGCGAATATCGCGACTACGACGACCAGCAGGAGCTGGGGACCCGCAACTTCAAAATGGCGCTGCGCCGCCTGCGCCATTTTGCGCGTGAAGGCGCCGACCTGGAACTGGATCTGGGCGATACAATCAGCAGTACCGCACGCAACGCCGGCTATCTCGACCTGAAAATGATGCCGGAGCGCCGCAATACGGTCAAAGTCCTCATGCTGCTTGACGTGGGTGGCAGCATGGACGACCACATCAAGCGCATCCAGGAACTGTTTTCGGCCGCACGAAGCGAATTCAAATATCTGGACGTCTATTACTTTCACAATTGCCCATATGAGTCGCTGTGGCAAAATAACCAACGGCGCTCGACCGAACGCTTCGACACATGGGAAATTCTGCGCAAATACAACGAAGACTGGCGCCTGATTCTGGTGGGCGACGCCACCATGAGTCCTTACGAGCTATTACAACCCGGTGGGTCGGTCGAGCACAACAACGCTGAAACCGGTGCCACCTGGCTGCGGCGCCTGCTTGAAAACTGGCCAAGGTCGATATGGTTGAATCCGGAGCCCGAAGGTTACTGGCCCTATCGCCAGTCCATAGCCATAGTAAAAAACATCATGCACGACCGGATGTACGGCATGACAGTCGCCGGTTTGAAACTAGCTGTGGAAAAACTGTCTAAATAACCCTTTACCCTGCAAACCTGCCAGGAACATCATCATGCATTTCTCCCCAGTCAGCCTGCCGAAGGCCCTCGGCACGTTATTCCTGTGCGGCTTCATGGCCGCGGCCTGCGCCACCAACCTGCCCTCCGGGGTCACGCAAGGCCCGTCCATCGAAGGCACTACGCAATACTCGCTGCAAAACGGGCTCAAGGTGCTGCTTACCCCTGATGACTCCAAACCCACCACCATTGTCAACATGACCTATCTGGTGGGGTCCAGGCTGGAGAGCCGCGGTGAGACCGGTATGGCGCATCTGCTGGAACATATGTTGTTTCGCGGTTCGCCCACCGTACGCGACCCATGGGCCGAATTCTCCAAGCGGGGGCTAAGGGCCAACGGCTCCACCAACGAAGACCGCACAGATTTTTTTGCCAGCTTTGCTGCAGACCCGCAAACCCTAAAGTGGTATCTGGACTGGCAGGCCGATGCCATGGTCAATTCCCTGATCAGCAGGAAGGATCTGGACTCGGAAATGCCGGTAGTCCGCAACGAGATGGAAGCTGGCGAGAACAGCCCCTTCAAGATGCTGCTACAAAAAATGCAGGCTGCAGCCTACATGTGGCACGGCTATGGCAAAGCCACGATCGGGGCCCGCTCGGACGTCGAAAATGTTGACATCAAACAGTTACGGAAGTTCTACCATCTGTATTACCAGCCCGACAATGCCGTGCTCATCGTGTCGGGTAAATTCGACCCGGCATCCACGCTGGACGTCATCGCCAGCGCCTTTGGAAAAATTCCCAAGCCGCAACGCGCACTGCCTCCCGAATATACGGTAGAGCCCGTGCAGGATGGCGAACGCAAAGTTGTGGTCCGGCGCCATGGGGGCAACCCCCTGGTCGCGGCGCTATTCCATATTCCGCAAGCAGGCAGCCCCGATTACGTCCCGTTTGACCTGGGCGCGGACATTATCAGCGACACTCCCTCAGGTCGCCTGTATCACGCTCTGGTCGAAAAGAAGCTTGCCACGAGCGTTTTTGGATTCGCGCGCGCCATGAAAGAACCCGGATATGCGCTGTTTGGCGCCCAACTGGATTCGACCATGAATCCGAAAAAGGCGTTGCACGCGCTCAACGCCACGTTGGCCGACATAGCAACACAGCCGTTCACCCAGGCCGAACTTGACCGCGTGAAGAGCAAATGGCGCACATCCTGGTCTGAAATCTATGCCGACCCGGTCAGCCTGACGGGCGCGCTTTCGTCCGCCAGTGCAGCCGGCGACTGGCGCCTGTTCTTCGCCCAGCGCGATCAGATGAAAAAAACAACCCTCGCACAAGTGCAGAAAGTCGTGCAGGAATACCTCGTGTCCAGCAACCGCAACGATGGCGTTTACATTCCTACCGACAAGCCCGTACGAGCTCCACTGCCAACTCCTGTGGATCTGGCCGCCAAACTGGCCAACTACCATGGCAACCCGGCGCCCACCCAGGTTGCGGCCTTTGACCCGACACCAGCCAATATCGATGCCCACACGCTACGCACGCCACTGGACCTGCCCAATGGCCAAGTACAGCTCGCGCTGCTGCCCAAACCCACGCGCGGCGACCGTGTCGAAGCCACACTCGTCATTCAGTTCAGCAATGCTGATGGGCTCAAAGGCCAGCGCATCACGTCCGCAGCAGCAGCGCAATTGCTGGACCGTGGCACGACCGACATGTCGCGCCAGGCTATCCAGGACCGCCTCGATGCGCTGGAAGCCAACCTCAACTTCAGTGGGCAAGCCGGAGTTCTGGTGGCAGGCATGTCCACCACGGGGCAGAACCTGCCCAAGCTGGTGGAACTGGCCCTGCACATCGTGCGCAACGCCAACTTCCCCGAGCCAGAGCTGGCCGAGTTCAAGCGACGCGTAAGCGCGTCCATAGAAAGCGCCATGACCAGTCCGCAGGCCCTGGCGGCACGCGCGCTGGATCGCCACGACAACCCTTGGGCCAAGGATGACGTGCGCTACACGCCCAGCTTCGACGAAGCGCTGAAAGGCGTCGCGGCGCTCACGCGAGAAGATCTGGTCAAGTTCCACGACAAATTCTATGGGGCGGGGACCATACGCTTTGCCGCGGTCGGCTCCTTTGACCCCAAAGTCGTAAAGGCTGCGCTAAGCACAGGCCTGAACGGGTGGAAAAAGGCTGCACCGTACACACGCATATCCGATCCGTATCGCCCGGTGCCACCCGAACTATTCCGCATCAATACCCCCGACAAGGCCAATGCCGTCTACATGGCCACCCTGCCGCTGAAAATACAGGACACGGATCCGCGCTTTGCGGCCCTGTCGGTGGCAAATTATCTGCTGGGCGGATCACAGACGTCGCTCTTGTGGAACCGGGTCCGCGTAAAGGATGGGCTCTCGTACACCGTCAGCAGCGACTTTGACGCCTCATCGTTCGAACCTTCGGCAAGCTGGTCCCTGTACGCCACGTATGCCCCACAAAACCACACCCGGTTGCTGGCCGCCATGAAGGAATCGCTGGCAAACGCCCTGCAGAACGGATTCACCGACAAGGAAGTAAAGGACGCAGTCGAATCCATGCTGAGGCTGCGTCGGCTGGCACGCACGCACGACGGCGTCCTTGCCTCGGCGTGGGTCAATTATCTGCAGCTGGGAAGAGACTTTACGTGGTCGCAGCACATTGACGATGCGCTAAGAAAATTGACAGCGGCCGACGTAAACGCTGCACTGCGCGAAACGCTGAAGCCAGCGATGTTCAGCACAGCCATAGCCGAAGACAGCAGCAAGACCGACGTCCCCGAACACGACAAGGCCGGCACCCCGAACAAGGGCAAGCCGCCCGCCGTGGACCAAGGCAAGGCCCCCGCCACCGACGGCGTCAGCCCAGGCTCCTCAATCGAAGGTCAGGCTAATGGTACTTCCTGATTTTCACTGAACACCCGGGAAATGCGTCGGCCGGCCCGCGCAACCGGCTCGACGCCGCACAGCGCAGGGGCGGCCGTCGTGCATACGCGCCGTGGTGCTTGGACGGCGTGGCGCCGCGGCAGCGCGCAGTAAGTCACACCACGCTATGCCACGTCATGCCACGCAGGCCAGCATCAATCGCCGGATCTGGACGATCAGCTAAAGAAACTCTTGACGCGATCGGTCCAGGACTCGCTTTTGGGTGAATGCTTTTCGCCCCCCTGGGACAGGGACAGCTCAAACTGGCGCAGAATTTTCTTTTGCTCGTCGGAAAGGCGCACAGGGGTCTCAACTGAAACGTGGCAGTACAAGTCGCCCGGGTAACTGGAACGCACCCCGCGCACGCCTTTGCCGCGCAATCGGAACGTCTTGCCGGTTTGTGTGCCTTCCGGAATCGTGATTTCGCCCTTGCCGCTAAGCGTGGGGACTTCCAGTTCGCCACCGAGAGCCGCGGTGGTGAAGGGTATGGTCAGTTCGCAGTGCAGATCTTCGCCGTCGCGCTGAAAGATACCATGCGGCTTGAGATGAATCTCGACATACAGGTCGCCTGAAGGGCCGCCATTGACGCCCGGCTCGCCATTACCCGTCGAACGAATACGCATGCCATCGTCAATACCTGCAGGAATCTTGACCTGCAGTGTTTTATTCTTGCGCACGCGCCCCACCCCGTCGCAGGTCACGCACGGATCGGTGATTTCGCGGCCCGTCCCACGGCAGGTGGGGCAGGTCTGCTGCACGCTGAAAAAACCCTGCTGCATGCGCACAGCTCCTGTGCCGCCGCAGGTATGGCAGGTTTTGGGCTGTGTGCCGGGCTTGGCGCCCGAGCCATGACACGTGTCGCAATTTTCCCAGCTTGGCACGCGAATTTCAGTGTTGAAGCCGTTGGCTGCCTGCTCCAGGCTGATTTCCAACGTATATTTGAGATCGGCTCCGCGATAAACCTGCGGGCCGCCGCCACGGCGCCCGCCCCCGAAGATTTCGCCAAAGATATCGCCAAAGGCATCTGAAAAACCCGCTCCGCCCATCCCTGCGCCAGCGGCATTGGGATCAACCCCGGCATGCCCGTAGCGATCGTAAGCGGCACGCTTATCTTCGTTGCTGAGCATCTCGTAGGCTTCTTTGGCCTCTTTGAATTTTTCCTCTGCCTCTTTGTTGCCTGGATTCCGATCCGGGTGATACTTCATTGCCAGCTTGCGATAGGCCTTTTTAATTTCAGCCTCGGTCGCATTCTTCCCTACACCCAGCACTTCGTAAAAATCGCGTTTTGCCATGATTTCAATAACGCCGAAGACGTCTTATATTCCGTACACCAAACAAACACGCCCGATCTCCAGTGTGACTCCGGAAATCGGGCTCTGAATTACCAGAACAAAACCTTACTGGTCGCGTTTGACTTCTTTAAAGTCGGCATCGACCACGTTCTCATCTGCCGGTTCGGCAGCAGAGGCCTGAGCGCCCTGCTGAGCCGCAGCCTGGGCCTGCATATCGGCATACATCTTTTCGCCCATCTTCTGCGAGGCCTCGGACAACGCCTGGATCTTGGCGTCAATGGCTGCCTTGTCACCATCTTTGACGGTTTCCTCAAGGGACTTGATGGCCGCCTCGATGGCTTCCTTCTCGGAGGCTTCAAGCTTTGCACCATACTCTTCCAGCGACTTGCGGGTGGAGTGCACCAGCGCATCCGCCTGGTTGCGCGCCAGCGCAAGCTCTGCCACGCGGTGGTCGTCCTCGGCATTGGCCTCGGCGTCCTTGACCATGTGCTCGATCTCTTCGTCAGTCAGGCCTGAATTGGCCTTGATGGTGATCTTGTTTTCCTTGCCCGTGCCTTTGTCTTTGGCCGAGACGTGCAAGATACCATTGGCGTCGATGTCGAACGTGACTTCGATCTGCGGCGTTCCACGCACGGCTGGCGGAATGCCTTCCAGATTGAACTCACCCAACGCCTTGTTGCCTGCCGCGATCTCGCGTTCGCCCTGAAATACCTTGATCGTCACGGCAGGCTGGTTGTCGTCAGCCGTGGAGAACACCTGCGAGAAACGCGTCGGAATCGTGGTGTTCTTCTGAATCATCTTGGTCATGACACCGCCCAGGGTTTCAATACCCAGGGACAACGGCGTGACATCCAGCAACAGCACGTCCTTGCGATCACCGGCCAACACGGAGCCCTGAATCGCGGCACCAGCGGCAACCGCCTCGTCGGGGTTGACGTCCTTGCGCGGGTCGCGGCCAAAGAATTCCTTGACCTGATCCTGCACCTTGGGCATGCGGGTCATACCGCCCACGAGAATCACATCGTCGATTTCGGAAACCTTGATGCCGGCGTCCTTGATGGCTGTGCGGCAAGGCTCGATCGTGCGTTCAATAAGGTCCTCGACCAGCGCTTCGAGCTTGGCACGCGTGATCTTCAGGTTCAAGTGCTTGGGACCTGACGCATCGGCCGTAATGTAGGGCAGGTTAATTTCAGTCTGCTGGGCCGACGACAATTCGATCTTGGCCTTTTCAGCCGATTCTTTCAGGCGCTGCAAAGCCAGGACATCCTTGGACAGGTCCACACCGCTTTCTTTCTTGAACTCGGTGATGATGTAGCCAATAATGCGCTGGTCGAAGTCCTCGCCGCCCAGGAACGTATCGCCATTGGTCGAGAGCACTTCAAATTGCTTCTCGCCGTCAACGTCGGCGATCTCAATGATGGACACGTCGAACGTGCCGCCACCGAGGTCATATACGGCAATCCTGCGATCGCCCTTCTCGGCCTTGTCCATGCCAAAGGCAAGCGCAGCCGCCGTGGGCTCGTTGATAATACGCTTGACGTCCAGGCCGGCAATACGGCCGGCGTCCTTCGTGGCCTGACGCTGGCTGTCATTGAAATAAGCCGGCACAGTTATGACCGCCTCGGTGACTTCTTCACCCAGGTAATCTTCGGCGGTTTTTTTCATTTTGCGCAGCACGTCCGCCGACACCTGCGGAGGCGCAAGCTTCTTGCCCTGCACCTCGACCCAGGCGTCACCGTTGTCGGCCTTGATGACCTTATAAGGCATCAAATGAAGGTCTTTTTGTACGGCCTGTTCTTCGAACTTGCGTCCGATAAGGCGCTTGACTGCATAAATGGTATTGGCTGAATTGGTTACAGCCTGGCGCTTTGCCGGGGCGCCAACCAGCACCTCGCCATCGGCCAGATAAGCGACGATGGAAGGAGTAGTGCGTGTACCTTCCGAGTTTTCAATGATTTTAACCTTGCCACCCTCCAGAATGGAGACACAACTATTCGTGGTGCCAAGGTCAATACCGATAATTTTGCTCATGATCTATAACCTTGAAGAAATTTTTCTGAATAACAACATGACTCGATGCGTAACAAATGGGGCCAATCACAATTCTTTCAAGCCCGATTCACCGCTTTTACCCTGCCAGCCAACCCTACGCGGTGGCTCGGCCTGACGAAACGGTGACCAACGCGGGGCGCAGCACCCGATCGGCAATGGTGTAGCCTTTCTGTAACATTTGAACTACAACACCCTCTGGCAGTTCGGACGGAATGGCCGAAATGGCCTGATGAATGTGCGGATCGAATTTGTCACCGGTCTGAGGCGCCACTTCTTTAAGCAAATTACGCTCGAACGCGCCACTGAGCTGCTTGAGTGTCGCCTCCACCCCTGCACGCCAGGCCTCGGGGGTCTGGTCAGCGAGGGCCAGGGCCGCCTCCAGGCTGTCCTTGACGGGAACCAGGCTTTCCGCAAACGATTCCGTGCCGAATTTGCGCGCCTTGGCGACATCTTCCTGAGCCCGGCGGCGGACATTTTCCACTTCGGCCTTGGCGCGCAGCAATTCCTCGTAATACTGAGCTACTTGCGCTTGGGCGGCTTCCAGCAGCGTGGCCAGGTCTTCGCCCCCGGGAGCGCCAGAATCATCGGCACCAGGTGTTGAAGAGCCCCGTCCGGGTTCACCGGCACCGGGCGCACTCGCTCCGAATCCGCCGATTTCGGGCTCGTTGACTTCGAGACGCTCTGAGGTGTCTGTTTGTTGATTTTCAGGCTTGGAATCAAAGGGTCGATCTGACGACGACATGGGGGCTCCACCACAAGATAGTTGCTACGGTCTTACGAAGATAAGGGCAAACGCCCTCATTTCAAGCCCCAAAATGCGTCAGGCTGCCCAGTCTGCCATCTGGCGCCGCACAAACGCCGCCATGCCGCCCGCCCACGACGCGTCGTCATTCAGGCACGGAAGGTAGCGAAACCGCGCACCGCCGCTACTCAGAAAGGCGTCGCGGCACTGCACCTGGATTTCTTCCAGCGTTTCAAGGCAATCGGCCAAAAATCCGGGACACATGACGTCGACTTCGGTAACACCCTGCCCAGCCCAGGTCTTCAGGGTTGGCAGGGTGTAGGGTTCCAGCCAGCGCTGCGCCCCAAAGCGGCTTTGAAACGTCACGTATACGAGCCTTCCATCATCGCCCAGGCTTTGACGCAACGCCTGCGCCGTTTCCATACAATCACGGTGATAGGGGTCGCCCTGTTCGACCGTAACGCGTGGCAAGCCGTGAAAACTGAGCAACAGGCGCTGCGGCTTACTCTGCTTCTGCCAGAACTGCTGCACGTGGGAAGCCAGCGCACCAATGTAGGCTGGGTCAGTGTTATAGCGCTTGACGAACCGCAATTCCGGCTGATTGCGCAGGCGCGCGACGCAGGAGGCCACCCCGTCCACTACTGTCCCAGTGGTGCTGGACGCATACTGCGGATACAGGGGCAGCACCAAAATGCGCTCGCATCCCTGATCGCGCAACCGAGCCAACGCGCTGGCGATGGAGGGGTTGCCATAGCGCATGCCCGCCTCGACCCGCGCGTCCACGCCCCCCTCCTGCAGCGCTTTGCCTACCGCCTGTGCCAAAGCCACGCTGTAGACCAGCAGGGGTGAGCCCTCGTCCAGCCAGATTTCCTTGTAACGCGGCACCAGCTTACGCGGACGCAGAGTGAGTACCGCCCCGCGCAATATGGGCTGCCAAAGCCATGGCGGCAATTCAATCACGCGGCGATCAGAAAGAAACTCGCCAAGATAACGCCGTATGGCGCCCGCGGTGGGTGTATCAGGCGTTCCGAGATTGACCATCAGTACGCCTATCGGCGCGCCTCCTCGAGCGGGAGGATCGGAATCCAGACTATGCGGATCGGGTGGCTCAGGTAAAAAACGCGGCATAAATTCCTGACATGAAATGGAGCGCGAGCCCCGGTGACGGCGAAACGGACGCAGACTGAATTAGAGCAATTGGGGGCAGGTTCGACAGGGATTCACGATTGGCTCGGAATTGGCCAGGAACAAAGGCCGGAATCGAATGCCGGTCAGTTCAAGACTGATTATGGCTAAGTGCATTGGTCAGCAGCCGCGCAGTAATGTCTACGATGGGAATGACACGCTCGTAAGCCATGCGCGTGGGACCAATGACACCCAGTGTGCCCACTATTTTCCCATTGGCGTGGTAGGGCGCGGTAACGACCGAGACGTCCTCTACGGGTACCAGCTGTGAATCGCCCCCGATATATATTTGCACACCCTGAGCCCGGCTGGACACGTCAAGCAGCTGCAGCAGGTCTGTCTTTTTCTCGAACAAGGCAAACATGCGGCGCAAGCGATCCATATCGGACGCGATCTCGGAGACATCGAGCAATTTGCTTTCACCCGAGATGACCACGGCTTCGTCGGTATCGGAGTTGGCGGTGCCTGCCTCGACAGCAGCCTGCATCAGACGGGAGATGTCGGCCTGCAAGGACGAAAGCTCGCGCGTGATCGCCACACGCACCTCCGAGAACGACATGCCGGCAAAATGATGATTGAAAAAATTGGCAGCCTCCAGCAATTCCTGTTCGAGATAGTCGCGCTGCACAAATAGAATACGATTCTGCACATCGCCATTGGGGGTCACGATAATAAGCAACACCCGTTTTTCGGAGAGGCGAATGAATTCAATCTGGCGAAATACCTGCGCGCGTTTGGGTGCAAGCACCACGCCGGCAAACTGGCTCAGGTTGGACAATAGCGCTGCCGCGGCACTAACGGCACGACTTGGCTCGGCGGCCGGAAGCATTTCACGGATCTGGTCGGGCTGCAATACCTCGAACCGCTGCACCGCCAGCAGGCGGTCTACGAACATGCGATACCCGCGCGGCGTGGGAATGCGGCCAGCCGATGCATGCGGGCTTTGAATAAGCCCGAGTTCCTCCAGGTCGGCCATGACATTGCGTATGGTTGCCGGCGACAGGTCGAACAACTTGGACAGCGTGCGCGAGCCGATCGGCTGTCCGTCTGCAATGTAACGTTCTATAAGGGCTCTTAAAAGTGCTTTTGCTCGATCATCCATATGCATATATTACGCAATTCGGCCAAACACGGCTCACTTCGGGTGCAACCGCCCTCCCCCGGGGCCAGCCCGACACAAGGGGTTCTACGCACAGCCACAATCCCGCGTAGGAACATATAATCTGACTAATCCAAAGAAACGGCCCAAAAAGCCGGTAAGTGCGCCAAACCCGCTTCCATCTCTTGGCAGCGCCCACAAGCCTTTCCTTACATCAACCTGCGGTCGTTCACATTCACTCACATCAAACAAGGTACTTTCTTCAATGCATTTTAAAACGGTCGCACTTATTGGCAGGCATCAGGACAGCGGTGTTGATGCTCCGCTGCGCAAACTGGCTGAAACCATACAGGCGGCCGGGTGCGACGTAATCATTGAATCCGACACTGCAAAAAACACTGGGCTTACCGAATATCGCATTGGCGACTACGACGAAATCGGCAAAGAGGCCGATCTGGCGGTCGTCATGGGCGGCGATGGCACCATGCTGGGCGCCAGCCGCATGCTCGCGCCCAGCATGGTGCCGCTTATCGGCATCAACCACGGTCGACTGGGCTTCATTACCGACATCCTGCTGCAAAACGCCACCAATGCGCTCACCAGCGTCATTCACGGCAACTTCGAAATCGAAGAACGCATTCTGCTTGAAGGGCGTGTGGTGCGCGACGGGCAGAC
This sequence comes from Burkholderiaceae bacterium, assembly GCA_004322135.1. Classification (GTDB taxonomy): domain Bacteria; phylum Pseudomonadota; class Gammaproteobacteria; order Burkholderiales; family Burkholderiaceae_B; genus Eoetvoesia. The sequence continues at coordinate 51,657 of SCSG01000008.1, forward strand.
CCTGTTCTCAGGCATCGCACTGAACGACGTCGTCATCAACCGCGCCGGGCGCGGCGGCATGATCGAACTGCGCGTCGAGCTCGACGGCACCTTCATGTATAGCCAGCGGGCTGACGGCCTTATCATTGCCACCCCCACCGGCTCAACCGCCTATGCACTATCTGCCAACGGCCCCATCCTGCACCCCAAGCTCAATGGCATTTTGCTGGTTCCCGTTGCGCCACAAACGCTGTCGAACCGTCCTATCGTCATCCCCGACAGCGGCCTGCTCAGCATGACCATCACTGCCCTGGGCCGCGTTGAATCCGGCGCCAGCGTTCACTTCGACATGCAAACCTGGTCCAATTGCCAGCCCGGCGACCGCATCGACGTGCGCCGGGCCCGGCACAAGGCCCAGTTCATCCACCCCGTCGGCTACAGCTTTTTCTCCACGTTGCGGCGCAAGCTGCAATGGAACTACATGCCGCAACTCTCGGACGAAACTGAATAATCCCCATGCTGCGCGGCCTTCACATCCGTGATTTTGTCATCGTCGATCATGCAGAAATTCCGCTTGACGCCGGCTTCACGGTCTTCTCCGGCGAAACAGGCGCCGGCAAATCCATACTCATCGACGCCCTCTCCCTCACGCTTGGCGCACGAGGCGATACGGCTTTCATCCGCGAAGGGGCCACCCACGCCGACATCAGCGCCGTCTTCGACGCACCAGCAACCCTGCATGCCTGGCTCACCGATCAAAGTCTCGACCCCGACGACGCGCTGATACTGCGCCGCGTCATCGACACCCAGGGCCGCAGCAAAGCGTTCATCAACGGCCTGCCCGTCACGCTGGGCCAACTGCGCGAACTGGGCGAACAGCTTGTCGACATCCACGGGCAGCACGCCCATCAAAGCCTGCTGAAAGCCAGCAGCCAGCGTGACCTGCTCGACGACCAGGGCGGGCACACGGCCTTGGCGCGCCAGGTACAGCAAGCCTGGCAACACCTGCGGGACGCCGACAAGGCGCTGGCGCAGGCCCAGCGCAGCGAAGCTGCCCTTAAAGAAGAACGCGATCAACTCGAGCTCCAGGTGGCCGAACTCAATCTTCTGGATCTGCGCGAGGGGGAATGGGAAACCCTCAGCAACGACCACAGCCGTCTCGCCCATGCCCAATCGCTGCTCGACGGGGCAAACCAAACCCTGGCCATGCTCGACAACGAAGAAAACTCGGCGCAATCCCACCTGAACGCAGCGCTGCACCTGCTGGGGCAATTGTTGCGCCACGATGCTCGCCTGAACACCATTTACCAGGCTATCGAGTCAGCCCGCATTGCCGCTTCCGAAGCCGCGTCGGACCTCAACAGCTACCTGGACCGTCTGGACCTCGATCCCGAGCGTCTGGCCCAGGCCGAGCAGCGCCTTTCAGCCATCTTCGATACCGCCCGAAAATTCCGCACCGAACCCGGCGAACTCGTCGCGCGGCGGCAAGACCTGCTGCAAAAGCTGGCAGGAAATAGCGCAGCGGCCAACATCGACGCACTACGCAAGGCAGCCGAACAGGCACATGCCGTTTATAAAAAGCTGGCGCAGCAGCTAAGTGCGGCCCGAAAAAGAACCGCCAAAAAATTATCCGAACAGGTTACGACAGCCATGCAAACGCTGGCCATGCAAGGCGGCAGCTTCAAGGTCGAACTGACCTCCGCACCGGCCTCGGCTCAAGGTGAAGAAGTTGTCGAATTCCTGGTGGCCGGTCATAGCGGCACGCGGCTCAGGCCGCTCACCAAGGTGGCCTCTGGGGGCGAGCTGGCGCGGTTGTCGCTGGCACTGTCGGTTATTGCCAGTCAGGCCGCACGCGTACCCACGCTAATCTTTGATGAAGTGGATGCGGGAGTGGGCGGGGCCGTCGCCGAAGTGGTGGGCCGCCTGCTCAGGGAACTTGGGCAGCGCCACCAGGTGCTGTGTGTCACCCACCTGCCACAAGTCGCCGCGCGCGGTGCGCAGCATTATGAAGTTCGCAAATCCACGTCCAGCGGCACCACGCTATCGCAAATAGAAATCCTTGACGCGCAGGGGCGCGTCAACGAAGTGGCACGCATGCTGGGTGGCCTGACCATTACCGAGACAACCCGCCAGCACGCGCGGGAAATGCTGGCAACTTAATTCCCCAACACGCTGCGAGCGCCCCCACGACAAGCGCAGGCACAAGTCGGACCATGTCTGCCACTGCGGGCAGAACACTAGCGCATTTTTGCGTGACAATCACTGCAAATGCCATACAACATCATCGTATGGCTTTCAAGAACAAACCCCTGATCCTTGGCAATCTTGTTCTGCCGCTTCTCGATATCGTGATCGGTGAACTCAACCACTTTGCCGCAATTGGTACAGATCAGATGGTCGTGATGATCGCCATCGTTGAGTTCGAACACGGCCTTGCCGCCGTCAAACTGGCTACGCACCAAAATGCCCGCTTGCTCGAACTGCGTCAGTACCCGGTAAACCGTGGCCAGCCCGATATCCACATCCTCGTTGATAAGTGCGCGATAGATATCTTCAGCACTTTGATGACGATGGTCGGCCTTACGAAAAATGTCGAGGATCTTCAGGCGCGGAAACGTCGCCTTCAAACCCATATTTTTCAGTTCATTCTGTTCGTTCATGGATAAAATAATCTCTGGCAAATGGTGGGCTTGGCCCGGAGTCAGGCAGTAGGTCCGACACCAGACTCGTTCTAACGCTATTATGCGTTTATTCTTAAACTATTATCATAACGGTTTTATCCTATCGGATTAACAGGGGCGCTTCGTGCTGACAACTGCAACACCACTATTACTCAAACTACGCACTGGCGTGGCGGTTGGCGCGTTAGCCATTGTGCTATCGGCCTGCGGAGGCACCAAATGGGGCTTCCCGTACAAGGTAGACACGCAACAGGGCAACTGGATCACTTCCGAACAGGTCGCCCGCCTTGAAAAAGGCATGACACGAGAGCAAGTACGCTTTATTCTGGGCACTCCGGTACTGCAGGATATCTTCAGGTCGAACCGCTGGGACTACACATACTATAGCAAGCCGGGGTATGGCGATGCCGAAGAACGCAAATTCACCGTCTGGTTCAAGGGCGACGTCCTGGACCACTGGGACGGCGACAAGCAGCCCGACCGACAGCCGTTCCAGCGGACCGATACCGGCGCTGAAGCGACTTCCAAAGCACCTGCCGCAGCAGCCCCCAGTGCCACGGCCGCACCTGAGGCGCCCGCCGCGCCGAGTGTCTCCACAACACCCGAAGCTGGCAATACGTCCGGCGTATCAGACACTTCTGATACCAGCACCACGACAACACCCAAAGTGGGCAACACATCCGGCGTACCAGGCATGTCCGGTACCAGCAAAACGCCGACACCCGAAAACGCCGGAAGCGGCATCAGGCTGAATTCACCGGGGTCGGACGACGGCACCGGCATCGAACTCAATTCGCCGAGATCCGGGGTCGCTACGCCGCCAAACGGACTCTCCCCTCAACCCCTGCACTAGAGGAAACGATGCGTATTGCCATAGCTGGAGCCGACGGTCGCATGGGCCGGATGCTGATCGAAGCCGTTCTCGATGCCGCCGACCTTACCTTGACGGTTGCGCTCGACCGCAAGGACTCGCCCTGCATCGGCCAGGATGCGGGTGCCTTTCTCGGCCAGGACACCGGCGTCACCGTCACCGACAACCTTGATGCACTTGCCGGGGCAGATTGCCTGATCGACTTCACTCGACCCGAAGGCACCCTGAAGCACCTGGACGTTTGCATCAAACATCATGTCAAATGCGTCATAGGCACAACCGGCTTCAACGAACAGGGCAAGCAGGCCATCCAGGCCGCGAGCCAGAAGACCGCCGTCGTTTTCGCGCCCAACATGAGTGTAGGTGTAAATGTCACTCTGAAGCTCATCGATCTTGCCGCCAAGCTACTCAATAGCGGCTACGACGTCGAAGTGTTCGAGGCCCACCACCGCAACAAAGTGGACGCCCCCTCGGGCACGGCCCTCATCATGGGCGAAACGGTGGCCAACGCCTGGGGCAAGCAGCTTGAAGACATCGCCGACTGGGCCCGCCATGGCGAAACCGGACCACGCCAGACCGGCCAGATCGGATTTTCTTCCGTTCGCGGCGGCGACATCGTCGGCGACCATACCGTGTACTTCTGCGGCATTGGCGAACGTATCGAAATTACTCACCGCTCTTCCAGTCGGACCACCTATGCACAGGGAAGTCTGCGCGCCGCCCGCTACCTGGCGCGCAAAGAATTCGGCCTCTTCGACATGCAGGACGTGCTGTCCACCTAGGTGCGTCATCTACGAAACAAAAATTGGTTCCTGCTCCAGCTGCGCCCCAAAACGCGCCACGACGTCGGCGCGTACCGCGTCAGCCAGCCGCATGACGTCCGTCACAGTGGCACCACCGTAATTCACCAGCACCAGGGCCTGCTGATCATGCATGCCAACTGGCCCCAAACGTCGCCCCTTCCAGCCCGCCTGGTCTATCAGCCAGCCAGCTGCCAGCTTGTAATTGCCGTCAGCCTGCGGGTATGCCACGACTTGCGCGTGCGCGTCATAAAGCACCCGGTAACTCGCAGCGCTGACAATCGGATTTTTAAAGAAACTTCCCGCGTTACCCAGCACCGCAGGGTCAGGCAGCTTGCGGCGCCGCAGCTCGCACACGGCATCAAAAACCTGCCTTGGGGTAATCGCAGCCCCCGCTGCCGACAACACCGGGTGGCGGTGAAGATCGGCATAATCCAGTACCGCCTCCCACCGCTTCGGCAGGCGAAAACGCACCGCCACAATCAGCCAACGCCCGGCTGGTCCGTGCTTGAAGAAACTGTCCCGATAGGAAAACCGGCACGCGTCCCCTTCCATCTCCACCAGACGCCGCTCCTGCAGGTTCCAGGCCACCACGCTATGCAGCCGCTCTTTCAGCTCTACCCCGTATGCGCCAATATTCTGCACAGGTGCCGCGCCAACCGTGCCGGGAATCAACGCCAGATTCTCCAGCCCTGGCCAGCCCTTATCCAGGCAGTATGCGACAAAGTCATGCCACGATTCGCCCGCCTGCGCTTCTACGATCCACTCCGTACGAGTCTCGCTTACCAGCCGAATACCACGTGACTGCACCGTGACCACCAACGAAGACAGGCTTGGCGCAAGCACCACATTGCTGCCACCTCCCAGAACGAATGCGTTCTCATAGTCGCCAGCCAGCCGCGAGAGGTCCGGCAATTGATCAGGATGTGTATAGCGCACCAGCGCCGGCGCACTGGAATGCAGCCCCAACGTATTAAACAAAAACAGATCCTGAGAAATCACTTGCAACAAAATATCGCCTAAAAGTGGTGGAGCCAATGCGGCGCGCTCGGTAAAACGGAACGCGCCAGCGGGAACCGCCAGATTTTAGCCGACTGGCCCAGCCCATACCCCGCCAGCCGGCCGCATTCGCAGAACCTCATGTGAATTTGCGGCGCCAGAAAAGTTAATATATACTTCTCTACTTTCCTGAGACACGACCACAGGCACTAACAAAGGCCTTACTCGTGCGGCAGGGATACAGTGCGGAGCAGCAAAAAGCACAAAACGCGGGAGTAGCTCAGTTGGTAGAGCGCAACCTTGCCAAGGTTGAGGTCGCGAGTTCGAGACTCGTCTCCCGCTCCAGGATTTTTGTCCACGGGCATGCGTCAAGGTTCATGGATAATTGAACAAAAACCGAAAACATCACGTTTCGGTTTTTTTTCGTCGCGCGCCATTGAGCAGCGGCCTGGGCTCTTCGTGAATAACACCCCGCAGACAGCCTTCAGACTGGTTCTGGCGAAAGAAGGGATTTCACTTCGGCACTCAAGACATAGCTTACAGGACACATCCCTGCAAGAGACACATCTGACTTGGCATGTGCCAATTGACACAAATAACAGGCACCAGAGTTTCGTGCTCCACAAGCATCAAGTCAGCGCATATCGACTGAATTTGATTCCCAACGGCCACTCGATAGACGATTGCATCTTTTCCTGCAAGCGTTAAGATGGCAGTGGACCGCTTGCAAAGCCCGGGGGCGAAGATGAAGGTTGCTGACATACGTGACAAGCCCGCTTCGGCTTCGCCCGAAGACAATCACCCCGATGTCCTGGATACGCTTGCCAACGCCTGGCGGGCACGCAGCACTGGCGGGTTGTCACCCGCAGCCGGTTTGCTGGCCTGGTACGACTGGGCATTGCACCTGAGTCTTTCACCCGGCAAGCAGCGAGGCCTGCTCGAAAAGGGGCTGCACAAACAGCAGCGTCTGGCGCGTTACGCCGTACACGCCGCAAGCGCACAGGGCTGCCCAACCTGCGTCGAGCCGCTGGAGCAGGACCAGCGCTTTGCGTCACCGGCCTGGCAACGGTGGCCCTACAATGTAATCCACCAGAATTTTTTGCTGCAGCAGCAATGGTGGCACAGCGCAACCACCGGCGTACGTGGCATGTCGCGCCATCATGAAAACATGGTGACTTTCATTGGGCGGCAGTGGCTGGACATGTGGTCGCCCTCGAACTTCATCTGGACCAATCCCGAAGTGCTGGACGCCATCAAAGACAGCGGCGGAGCCAACCTGTGGCGCGGCGCCATGAACTTTCTCGACGACGTGCGGCGCCTCGCACTCGACGATGCCCCGGCCGGGACCGAAGGCTTCGAGGTCGGCAAGGGCGTGGCCGTCACACCGGGAAAGGTGGTGTTCCGCAACCAATTGATTGAACTGATTCAGTACACACCCACTACCTCCGACGTGTATGCCGAGCCGATACTGATCGTGCCCTCGTGGATCATGAAATACTACATCCTCGATTTGTCGCCCCAGAACTCCATGGTGAAGTACCTGGTCGAACAGGGGCATGCGGTATTCATCATTTCCTGGAAGAATCCGACGGCAGCCGATCGCAATCTTGGTCTGGAGGATTACCGCCAGCTTGGCGTCATGGATGCGCTCGACGTGGTCACCGCCATTGTGCCGGAACGAAAGGTGCAGGCAGTCGGCTATTGCCTGGGTGGCACCTTGCTGGCGATCGCTGCCGCCGCCATGGCGCGCGATGGCGACGCGCGACTGCAAAGCCTGACGCTGCTGGCATCAGAAACCGATTTCCGCGAATCGGGCGAAATCGCGCTATTCATCGACGAAAGCCAACTGGCCTGGCTGGAGGCGGGGATGTGGGACAAAGGCTATCTCGATGGCAAGCAGATGGCTGGGGCATTCCAGATGCTCAATTCGCGTGACCTGGTCTGGTCGCGTCAGGTGCGCGAATACCTGCTGGGCGAACGGCAGGGTCTCAATGACCTGATGGCATGGAACGCCGACGTGACGCGGATGCCCTACCGGATGCATAGTGAATACCTGCGACGCCTGTACCTGGGCAACGACCTGGCGGAAGGACGCTATCGTGTCGGCGGCAGGCCAGTGGCGATCGCCGACATCGAAGTACCCCTGTTCGTCGTCGGCACAGTGCGCGACCACGTTTCTCCCTGGTCATCCGTATACAAGATGCACCTGCTCAGCAATGCGGAACTTACCTTCGTGCTCACCAGTGGCGGGCATAACGCAGGCGTGGTGAGCGAGCCGGGACATCCCCGGCGCAGCTTTCAGATCGCTACCCGTGCCGCCGGCGAACGCTATGTCGATCCACAGCAGTGGCGCGCGGAAACGCCGCTGAACGAGGGCTCCTGGTGGCCGGCATGGCAGCAGTGGCTTGCGCAGCGCTCGACCGGGCGCGCGGCGCGGCCTGCCATGGGTGGCACGCACGGCGCGTATGTGCCACTTGACGATGCACCCGGAACCTATGTGGCGATGAGGTGACACGCCCCCTGCCGCGTCGACAACGCCGCCGCGGTGCCGGGCCACCTCGCAAGGAATGACGCATACCCGCCCCGAAGGGGCACACCATGACCATGGAGTACCGCCATGAACAACGAACTGCCCATCCAACTCTACAAGGCCAATGCCGAACTGCAGTTGCAGGTCACGCGCCTGTTGCAGGAAAGTAGCCATCACTGGCTCGAGGCAATGCAACAACTGAGTGCCGACGGCATGCAGGAGACGACCTCTCGCATCCAGGGCCTCCAGCAGGCGGGTGACTGGCAGGAGCTCGCAACCTTGCCGTCCGACGTGTTCCGGCACCTGTGCCAGGGTCGCGTGGACAATGCCCAGGCAGTCGGGCAGGTCGCCGCGAAAAGTCAGGCAGCCTTCGCCAATGGCCTGCGCCAGGCGCTCGCTACCTGGCAGGAGTCCGTCTCCGAAGCATTCGGCTCAAATACCGAAATGCCCACTTTTGCCCAGCTTTATCAACAATGGGCCCAACCCTGGACCACACCTGCTTCCGCCCCAAAAGGCAAGGCCAAGAAATAAGGAATACATCATGAATCCCCCTCGGCGAACAGCACTGGTCACGGGAGGCAATCGGGGTCTGGGTGCGGCCATCGCCCGAGCTCTGCACGATGCCGGCCATCGCGTGATCATCGCGCATACGCCGGGCAACACCACGGTTGGCCAGTGGCAGCAACAGCAAGTGGCACAGGGCTACAGTTTTGTCGCTTACGGGGTGGACGTTTCCGACTACGAATCGGCGCAGGACCTGGCGCGGCGCATCCACACCGACGGTCATCGGATCGATATTCTGGTGAACAACGCCGGCATAACCCGTGATGCCACGCTGCACAAACTCGACAAGGCCGGCTGGGACGCGGTGCTGCGCACCAACCTGGACTCGATGTTCAACGTCACCAAACCGCTCATTGATTCGATGATAGAACGTGGCTGGGGGCGCATCATCAACATTTCGTCGATCAACGGCAGCAAGGGCCAGTTCGGACAGACCAATTATTCGGCGGCCAAGGCCGGTATCCACGGGTTCACCAAGGCGCTGGCACTGGAAATGGCACGCAAGGGCGTAACCGTTAACACCGTCTCACCTGGCTATCTTGCCACCGAGATGGTGATGGCGGTGCGCGAGGATATACGCCAGAAAATCATTGACGCGATCCCTGTTGGCCGTCTTGGACAGCCCGACGAGATTGCGGCCCTGGTGGTATTCATCGCGAGCGATGCCGCCGCCTTCATGACCGGCAGCAACATTGCGATGAATGGCGGCCAGCACATGTACTGACGTACTGCAAACGCCCACCGTGCGTGCCACTCTGACGGGCATGCCGCCGCTATTCAGAAACGTCGCCCGGCGGGGAAGTTCTTAGCCCTTCCCATCGAGCTTGTCGCCGACGATCCGCCGCACAATCACGTAAAACACTGGAATCAGCAACAACCCGAAAATCGTGGCGAACAGCATGCCGCCAATCACCCCCGTGCCAATGGCATGACGCGCGTTGGCGCCGGCGCCTGTCGAAATGAATAGCGGAAACACGCCAAGAATGAACGCGAACGAAGTCATCAGTATGGGGCGAAAACGCAGTCGTGCAGCAGTCAGGACAGCTTCACGCAGGGTTCTGCCTTCTTTCTGCGCGGCGACGGCGTACTCGATGATCAGGATGGCGTTCTTGGCGGCCAAGCCAATTACCGTCACGAGGCCAATCTTGAAAAACACGTCGTTGGAAAGTCCTCGTCCCATTGTGAACAGTACCGTGCCAAGCAGCGCAAGCGGCACGATCAGCAGCACGGCAATCGGAACCGACCAACTCTCGTACAGGGCGGCAAGTGCCAGAAACACCACCAGGATGGACAACGCCATCAGCATGGGCGCCCCACTGCTCGACGCCATTTCCTGAAATGACTCACCAGCCCAATCGTAGCCAAACCCGCGCGGCACGTCATGCGTCACGATGTCCTGCATGGCGGCCATCGCTTCTCCCGACGCATAGCCGGGGGCCGCATCACCCACGACTTCAACCGCCGGATTGCCGTTGAAGCGCACAAGCGTGGGCGACACGAGAGTCCAGTGGCTCTTGATCACACTGGAAATCGGAATCATGGCTGGAGTACCGTCCGCATTCTTCCGCGTACTGCTGGGCGTGTAAAAGTCGTTGAATGCCGAGCGGCTCATGCGATAGGGCGCCTCGGCCTGCAACATCACGAACTTGACGCGTCCTTCGGCAAACATCTGGCCAACCTGCGTCGGGGCAAGCATCAGACTGGCCGCATTGGCCACGTCCGTCGCCGAAAGCCCCATCGAAGCCGCCTGGACACGGTCGATGCTGAATTTCAGCTGAGGCGCGGGTGGCAGCTGGTTGGCCCTCACGTTGACCAGCACCTTGCCGCCCTTGGCTTTGGCCTGCACCGTATGAAGCGCCTCGGTGAGCGCGACACGGCCAAGACCTGCAGTATCTTCCAGATACATGTCAAACCCGCCGAACTGCCCAAGCCCGTGCACGGTGGGCAGATTGACGACAACGATGGAGGCATCACGGATGCTTTTATGCAGTTGCGCGTTCAGCTTCGGGATCAGTTGCTCCGCGGAGAGTTTGCGCTTGCTCCAGTCGGTCAGCTGCATGAACACCATGCCATTGTTTTCACCGGAGCCCACGAAGCTGAAGCCGACAATCTGCATGACGTGCTCAATCTCGGGATTCTTGCGCAAAGTACCCCAGACCTTATCCATGACCTCTTCGCTGCGTTGCTTGGTCGCCCCCGGCGGCAATTGCACCATGGCCAGCAAATAACCCTGGTCTTCCTGAGGCAGGAAGCTGCCAGGCAATTTAACGTAAAGGAACCCCGACGCCACCACGACCACGACGAACACCATCATCCAGCGCGGCGCATGGCGCACGGCATGACCGATATGGCTCGTGTAAGTGTTATGCGTCCAGTTGAACAGATCATTGAACTTGCGAAACAGAATATTCTTTTTGCGCTCGTGCTCCGGCTTCAAGTAAGCCGCGCAAAGCGCCGGTGTGAAAGTCAGCGCGAGGAACGCCGAAAAAAACATGGACACCGCAATCGTCAGGGCGAATTGACGGTAGATGATGCCGGTTGACCCCGACTGCAGTGCGGATGGCACGAACACCGCCAGCAGCACCGCCGTGATCGCAACCACGGCACCGGAGATTTCTCTCATGCCCTTGCGGGCGGCTTCCTTGGGTGACAGGCCCTGCTCGGTCATGATGCGCTCGATGTTCTCGATCACGACAATGGCATCATCCACAACGATTCCGATGGCCATCACCATGCCGAACAGACTGAGCTGATTCACCGTGAATCCGAGCGCGTCCATACCGATGAACGCCCCGAGCAACGCCACCGGTATCACGATGGCGGGAATAATCGTTGCACGAAAGTTCTGGAGGAACACCAGCATTACCAGGAACACCAGCACCAGAGCTTCGACCAGGGTAATCAACACATCCTGGATCGAGATCGTGATGAAGGTCGTAGTGTCGTACGGAACGGACCAAGTCACCCCCTCAGGGAAGCCGACCTGCAGCTTCGTCATCTCGGCACGCACCGCCTCCGCGACGGCAAGCCCATTGGCGCCCGGCAAAGTCTGAATCGCAAATGCGCCGATCGGTTTGCCATCGTAGATCGTGTCAAAACCATAACCCTGAGGCCCGAAGTCCGCCGTCGCGATATCACCCAACGTCACTGCCGTACCGTTGGGATTGGCGCGCAGGATGATGCCCAGAAACTGCTTGGGCGTCGAGAACAGCCCCTCACCCGCCACATTGGCGGTAAAACCCCAGCCCTTGACGGCGGGGTCGGCACCCAGCGTACCTGCCGCCACTTGAATATTCTGCGCCTGCAACGCATTGATCACATCGGACGCCGAAATGCCGTAGCCGTGCATCTTCTCTGGATTGAGCCAGATCCGCATGGCATATTCGGCGCCGAACTGATTCGTTGCCCCAACGCCGCTGATCCGCGAAATCGGGTTCAGCACCTGCGAAGCAATGATGTCGTTAAGGCGATTGCGATCGATGGTGGGATTGCTTGAACTCAGTGCAATAGCCATCAACGTGTCGGGGTTGGCCTTGGCAACGACGATGCCCTGTGCAAGCACAGCAGGCGGCAGCCGCGGCTCGGCTCGCGTCACCTGATTCTGCGTCTGCATGGCGGCGATGTCGGGGTCAGTGCCTGGCTTGAACGTCAGTGTAATTGCCACGCGGCCGCTGGAACTGGTGGACGAATTGAAGTACAGCAGGTTGTCGATGCCCGTGAGCTGCTGCTCGATGACTTCGGTCACCGACCCCTCGGCGGTGCTGGAGCTCGCGCCAGGGTAGTGCGCCACGATCGATACTTGTGGTGGTGCAATATTCGGGTACGACTGCACCCCGAGGTTGTTGATGGCAAGTATGCCGCCCAGCGTGATCAGGATTGCAATCACCCACGCAAAAATGGGACGGTCGATAAAGAAGTTCGACATGCGGGAACCTCCTTATTTGCCGCCGACGACTTTGTCGGGCCCGGCAGACGTGGCCGATGGAGTTGACGACGATGCCGGTGGTTGCCATGGCTCCACCTTGGCCTGCCCGCCAATCTGCACCGCCTGCAACCCTGAAACGATCACCTGATCGCCGGCATTCAGCCCCGACGTAACGACCCAGTCAACCCCGTGCGTGCCGTCCGTCGCTACGTTGCGGTGTGCCACCTTGCCGTCTTTGCCAACCACCAGCACGTAGGTGCCGGTGATGTCGCGCTGCACGGCCGGTTGAGGAATGAGGAACGCGTTGTGACGCTCACCCAGCGTAAGTCGAAGATTGACGTAAGTGCCAGGAAGCAGCCTGAACTTCGGATTCGGCAACAGCGCACGCAACGCGACCGACCCGGTGGACGGGTCCACGGTAGGTGCGGAAAAATCTACCGTGCCAGGCTCAGCGTAAGGGGTGCCATCGGGCAATGTGACCTTGACGGCGGTTTTGTTGGGCTGGGTAAGCTGAATGTCCCCGCGCGCCGCAGCCGACTGCAACGCGCTCAGATCGTTCACGCCAATCGTGAAATTGACGTACAACGGATTCAGCTGGCTCACCGTTGTAAGCAGAGTGGCTGAACCCTGACCAACCAGCGCGCCTTCGGTGACCTGCTGCTGCCCTGCCCTGCCCGTTATGGGTGAAGTCACATAGGCATAGCCCAGGTTGATACGGGCCATCTGCACATTGGCCTGATCCAACTTTACCGTCGCCTCATCCTGTTGAACCAGGAATTTCTGGTCGGCATACGTTTGCTCGGCAATCGACTTTTGCTGGTTCAGCCGCCGATAGCGCGCCAGGTTCGCCCGCGCCTGGGCAAGGTTCGCCTGATCCTTGGCCAATTGCGCCGAAACGCTGGCCAATGCTGCTTTCAACGGAGCTGGATCAATCTCGAACAGCAGCTGTCCCTTTTTTACTTCGCTGCCTTCGACGTAGGCGCGCTTGAGCAGCACGCCGGCGACGCGCGCGTTCACGTCGGCGCTACGGAATGCAGACAGACGTCCCACCAGATCTTTGACGAGCGGCACGCTGCTTTCGCTTGCAGTCACCACGCCAACCTGCGGCGGCGATGCCGGCGCAGGGTCCTTGCTTTCGCCACAGGCTGTCAACAACAGGACCAAGCACCAAGGAACAGCGCGCCAAACAAAATTTTTCATGGGAATGATGACATGTGTGTGCCCCACCATCCGAAACTCGCCCCATAACAACAGACGGCGTTCGGCGGCTCGGGGCGTTCCGTATCAGGGATCGATCACGGTATCCATCGACTTGACAAGCCGACATAACAATTGCTGCAACTTACGTTTGTCCGCCGCACTAAAGCAGGAAAATACCTCGCGCAGCGGTGGGAAAAACTTGGGTAGAATCTCAATGATGAACTGACGGCCAGAGTCTGAAATTCTTAGTTCGACCCGGCGCCGATCTTCGGTGCTGTTGGCGCGCGCAACCAGGCCGCGCTTGACGAGCAGATCGGCAATGCGGGTGACATTGGCGGGAGTTTGCGCCAGATACACCGACAACTCGTCAGGGAAAACGGGGCTTTCGGCATTGCCGAACAAATACATCAACGCACGAAAGTCGCTTTGATGCATATCGTAAGGGCTAAGCGCCACGTCAGAAAGGCCGGTCAGCCCTTCGGCAACCAGGTTCAGCCAGCCGGCAAGGGCCGCGTCTTCCAATGGAAAATCTGCCACGCTACGAGCAACTAGACCAAGATTGGCCTCCATCTTCTGCATGTGTAGCGCAAGACTGTTCATTAATATTTAGCTGATAGACATTTAGCCAACGAAATATTAGTATATTGAACGACCTGCACGACGGTCAAGACAATTTGAACATCGGCGCCCGCGTGGCGGCAGTCCCCTTAACCGGCTCAGGCAACCTGCCGTTCAGACTGACGCTCTTCTGCTATGGCCTGCTCAATCATCCGCCTGGCATACACCCCGCCACTGTCGATATTCAAGTTCAATAAAGCGCCCCGCGTACGCTCAAGATTTTTTTGCTGCCGCTCGAGCATTTCCCGATCTTCATTAAAGACGACACTGAAGCGTTTCGTTATTTGCTCGGTCAACTCCTTGTCGTCCGGGCAGAAATTGCGTGCCATACCCCAGAAATACCACGTTGAGGTTTCTGTCTCGGGGGTAATGAAATCCCACACCACACCACCCGCCTTGTATTTCGGATCGGCTTCAAATCCGCCGTGGCCAGCATGCGCCACACCGACATCAAGCAGCACGTGGCTAGGCAAATAAAAATGGCAGATCTGCCAGCGATCAACCGGGACGTCATCGGCCAGATTATGACCACGCAACGCCGCACGGTAGAGTGGAGGCGCCATGATATTGTTCATGAACCGACTGGTTACCGCCGAGCCTTCTTCCATATGGCTTGTCGGGTCTACATGCAAGATTTCTGGCTGGCCAATGCTATTGGGATGAAGATACGCTTCGTGGCTAAGGTCCATAAGGTTATCGACCAGCAGCAGATAGTTGCACTCAAAGTGGTAGAGGCCACCTCCGCATGCGTACTCGGGATCTTCGGCCCAGGCCAGATGGTGAATCAGGGACGGATCCGCCTTCTCCCGTTCTCCAGGCCATACCCAAATGAATCCATAACGTTCTTCCACCGGGTACACACGGACACTCGGAAATCCACCAACCCGTTGCGAAGGCATCGCGACGGTCTTCCCGTCACCACCCATTTCCAGCCCATGATAGCCACAGACCAGGTTTTCGCCTTTCATGTGGCCCAATGAAAGTGGAGCGCCACGATGCGGACAGTAATCGTCCAGTGCAACCGGCTTGCCTCCCGGACCACGATAGAACACGATTTGTTCGTCGCAAATTTTTCGACCCAAAGGTTTGCCGTCAATCTCGTCAGGCGTACAAGCTACATACCACGCATTCTTCTGAAACATCTCCGTCTCCTTGTCAGGTATCAAACCAGGCGCGCTGCTCATTCGTCGCGCTTAAATTAGCTAAGAGAAGCCCCACTCAGTACCTGCGTCATCCACGCACGACTCATGCGCAAAGCGCAACGCAATACTCCTGCTCCAATAGAGTATAGTAAGATCGCGCGAACGGGTCGTTACCGAATGGTGTCCCCATTTACCTTTTAGTCTCCTTTTGCTTCATCGGTGCAAGCACGTCGACGCCACGTCCAGGATCCACGTCAAGTAGGGTGATGCTCTACGTTGACACCCAAGTACCTTCCCGCTAGACTTAACAATCGGCAAAGTGTTCACGCTCATGAACATGTGGTTGCGCACCTGTTTTATTGGAAGAGTCACCATGATTTTTCACGTTTCTATTGAAGCCGAAAACCCCAAACGGGTCGCCTCGGTAATCGCAGAGATCTGGGAAGGAGTCGCCGTGCCGCTTGACCGTCTGGTCAACGGGTCGTGGATGGCGTTTTGGGGCGAAAACCCGTTAAGTGCCATCGAAGTGTTTCCGCAAGGGACCAACATTACGCGGTCCACCGACGACACACACTGGTTCAGCGAGCGAACCCCCGGAAGCCGCCCAACGGCCAGCCACGTTGCCTTGGGAACCAAACTTACAGAAGCTCGGGTGCGAGAAATCGCCGCCAGAGAAAATTGGGAAACAAAATACGTAACGCGCGGTGACCGATTCGGTGTCATCGAAATGTGGGTCAACGAGAACCTTGTCATCGAATGGCTAACCGTCGACATGCAAAAGCGCTACGAGAAGTCCATGAAGTCAAACGTCGCGGGGGCTGCCAAAGCGTCCTGAATTTTCTTGTTGACTCGCCGCCTGTGACCTATTTTGGGGCGTCTACCGCGAATTATAAATAACAGGTAATTGGCGACTTGGGGAATGCAGAACCCAGACGAGAAACACGGCGGCGCCGCAGTGTTTCCCCGTCGACCAACCCCGTTGTGCGACGCAATGTTTTGAAAGGTGCAGAGATAGCGTTGGCGGTACAGAATAGCCGCGGCCAAGCCTGTCATACCAGCCTGGCACACCGGCAACTACTCAATACCGAGCTCAAGAAGTCCGGCCAACGCCAAATAGGAGATGCTTGATGTCGACTGCAATACGAGTTCTTCAGGGAGAATTCGGGCGTGTCGCACTGTTGAACATGGACCGTCCGCTGGTTACCCACGCTCATTCGCAGTGCCATGTATTAATCAAGGTCAGCGGCACCAATACCTTCTTTTCGGTACGCAACAGGCGATATCCCCTTAACGATCACACCGCCGTGCTGGTTAACGCGTGGGAGCCACACTCGTACACACACCACAACCCCGACGCACCCCGCACCCTTATCCTCGCGCTCTATATCGAACCCCTTTGGCTTGGCGAAATTGAAAATGCCTTGCTATCCAGCAGGCAACCAGGTTTTTTCCCACAAACCTGCGTCGAAATTCCACAGCCCATCCGGGCTCTTTCGAACTCGCTGGCCATGCAAATGCTGTATGGCGAACACTTCAGCGAAGAATACCTGAAATCACAGCTTTCGAATCTGATGATTCTGGTGATCGACGCCTTTTCGCAATGGCGCAGCTTCACCGCTTTTTCCACGGACTCATTCCCTCAGGCACAAGACTTTCGTATCAGGCGGGCGATTTCCTTCATGCGGGCCAACGTTGGCGCCGAAGTAGACATGAACCAGCTTGCCTCTGAAGTCTGCCTGTCGCGGGCGCACTTTTTCAAGCTGTTCCGCCAGCACACCAACCTTACGCCGAATCTGTACAACAATATTTTGCGTGTGGAAGCGGCAATCCAGGGCCTGACGCAAACGCAGCAATCCATGACCAGCCTGTCGGGCAGCCTGGGGTTCAGTGCCCAAAGCCATTTCACGCGCTTTTTTCAGCAGCACACGGGCGTCGTACCCAGCCAGTACCGCAAGGTGGTCGACATTTATCGGATGAATGCAGTTCCCGACTTATAAGGGCAGTCCCGGCGCGCGCCTTCCCACAAATTCAAGTGCCTCAGGACGGCGCACGCCAGCAGCAACGGCTAATGTGTGACTGATCCGCCGTCAACCACGACCACTTGTCCGGTTACGAAGTCACTGTCGACGCTGCATAGGTAAATGAGCGTGCCGCTCATATCTTGTGGAGTCGCCTCACGCTTGATCGCGCGGCTTACCGTGTTGTTGTGCACGATGGCCTCTTTCCACGCCGGATTGTTCAATACGCTGGCGCTCATGACAAGGCCGGGAGCGAGTGTATTGATGCGGATCCCGTCATCGCCCAGCTCGCGCGAAAGCGCACGGGTCATGGCAACAATGGCGCCCTTTGAGGTTACGTAATGCAGCATCATGGGCGTGCCCTTGAAAACCGTACCCGATGCAATATTGACGATCTTGCCGTATTTATTTTTTCGCATGACAGGCGCCACGGCCTTGACACACTCAAAGCTGCCTCGAACATTGACGGCCATTAGCCGATCCCACTCGTCGGAGCCAATTTGTTCAAACGGCTTGAGCGACAAATTGCCAAACAGGGCGGCATTGTTCACCAGGATATCAACGCGGCCAAAACGCTTGACTGCCTCCTCGACCATCTTCGTCACCGAATCGGCACTGGTCACGTCCGTCTTGACATAAAGCGCCGCGCCACCACTGGCGGTAATGGCCGCTACCACTGATTGCCCGTCCAACACGTCCGCGACTACGACAGAAGCCCCTTCGGCTGCGAGGGCCGTCGCGTACTGCGCGCCTATGCCCTGAGCCGCGCCCGTCACAATGGCCACGCGGCCGCTTACCCTTCCAGCTGAATCCATGATTATTCCTTACATAAATAAAAAAATCTCACCCGAGGCCAAGAAACGTACGGGCAAATTCGGGATCGTCAAGCAAGCGCTCACGATCCCCATCCAGCACCGTCCTGCCATTTTCCAGCACATAGGCGCGTGTTGCAAAATCGAAAGCGCGATGAACGTTCTGCTCGACCAGGAGAACGGTTACTCCTTCCTCAACGATCTTGCGCAAGGTGTCAAGAATCTCGTCGATAACCTTTGGCGCCACACCGATAAATGGTTCATCAAGCAATAGCAGGCGAGGCGAGGACATCAATGCCCGACCCACCGCCACCTGCTGTTGCTGGCCGCCGCTTAGCTCGCCCGCATTCTGGCGCCGCTTTTCTTTCAGGATAGGAAACAGGGTGTAGATTTTTTCGATTTCCTCGGCCATGTTCTTGCGCGCGCGGCGCGTGTACGCCCCCATGGCAAGGTTCTCGAACACGCTCATGCCAGGAAATAACCGCCGCCCTTCCGGCACCAGAGAGATCCCTTCGTTTACCGTCTCGGCCGTACGGTGGTGCGACAATTCCTTGCCCTCATAGCTGACGCTGCCTTCACTTAACGGGTATAGCCCAATGATCGCACCGATCGTGGTTGACTTGCCCGCACCGTTTGCACCCAAAAGCGCAACACGCTCTCCCTGCTCCACGTGCAGACTGACGTCCCACAAGGCGCGCACCTTGCCATGATCAACGGCAATATTTTTTAGCTCCAGCATCATGCGGCGCTCCTTGCCGCGCTGCCCAGATAAGTCTCAAGCACGCGTTTATCCTTGATTACCTCTTCCAGCGGGCCATCTGCAATGACAGTACCTTGCTCCAGCACAATCACCCGATCCACCACTTGCGACAAGGCGGAAAAAATATGTTCGACCCAAATAACGGTAATGCCATAGCGATCGCGTATATCACGAATGTGCTCGACAAACCGGTTTACCTCGGCCGGTGTCAACCCCGAAGCGACTTCGTCAACCAGCAACATCCTTGGCTTGCAGGCAAGCGCCCGGGCAAACTCCAGGGCCTTTTTCTCCTGAAGGGATAGTGCATCAGCTCGATCGGTCAGCCGCTGTGACAAGCCCGCATACGCAATGAATTCGCGCGCCTGCTCGAACGCCTGATCGGGTCGCATCGAGTCCTCGTTGAACATCAGGGCAATAGCAACGTTTTCCTGAACGGTCAGATCCCGGAAAGGCCGGGGAATCTGATTGGTCCGTCCTACGCCGAGCCTGGCCACCTCGTCGCGCCGAAGATGACTCAGATCAGTTCCCGCAAAATGTATTGAGCCGCCGGTGGGCTCCAGAACCTTTGATATGCAGTTGAACAGGGTTGTCTTGCCGGAACCGTTCGCTCCGATCAAACCAATGATCTCGCCTTCCATGATGTTCAGGCTGATATCATTGACCGCCACATTGCCACCGAACGCCTTGGAAACATTCCGGCATTCCAGCAACGGTTTGGTGCGATCGGGCTTCACGGCTGCAAGTGGCAGACTGGTGCCGTCATAGGTGATATCACTTTTGGTTTCGACGATGAACTCGTGGTGTTCCCGCCCCAGAACCCTTAAACCCGGTACCGTGCGGATCCACGGGGCGCGCAACAACCCCCCTGGCATGAAGCGGCCAATCAGCAGGATGATCGTGCCGAAAACGGCCACGTGCATTATCTGAATATTGACCAATAGCCACTGCTGCATCACCGCCAGCAGGACAACCCCGACAACCGGCCCCCAGCGCAAGCCCGACCCGCCAAACAGGGCCATGGCAATCGGCACCAAGGCGACGTCCAGCCCGAAGACGGTAGACGGGTCGATATAGCTCATCTGCCAGGCCTGCACGGCGCCAGCCAGCGAAGCAAACGCGGCGCTGAGCGCCAGCACCTTCATCTTCACCGGCATGATGCGTACACCCACCATCTCGGCAACTTCCTCGTCATTGCGAATGCTTTTGAGCGCGTACCCAAAACGCTGGGCAGTAAGCCAGACGGTTACCACGAACGCCACAATACATAGCGCGACCGCAATCAGGTAGGCATCGACCAGAACGTTCTGGACAGGAAGAACCACACCATCCCCGCCACCCGTGATGGAGCTTAAGTTATACGCAAGTATTTCAGCCAGCGGCATCAGGGCCAGCGTCGCGAACGCGAAATAATCACCGCGCAAGCGAAACAATGGCACGGCAATCAGCAACCCCACCAATGCCGTCAATATGACCGCGACAATCATCGCAAAAGCCACGGGCTGGTGCGACACCAGGATAACCGAAAATACGTAAGCACCAATACCATAGAAGACGTAATGGCCGAGATTGATATAGCCCATTTCGCCCGCGACCCAATCCCAGCTTTGGGCCAGAACATAGGCAATCAGCACAATGAAGCCGAACGACACCAGATAAACGCTGCCGCCTAGCGGCAGCAACGCAAGCGCAATGGCAATCAAGCCCGGAACGATCCACCGACTCTGTTTCGAAATTCTCATGACACTGTCCGCCCGGCCACACGTGGAAAGGCAACCAAAATGACCAGCATCAGCACCACACTCAGCGCTGGTGCCCATTCGGCCTTCCAGAACAGCCCCGTCATGCTTTCCGCTACGCCCAGGAAAATACCCGCCAGCAGCGCGCCGCGCAGATTACCAATGCCGCCAAGCACAATAATCGTAAATGCCTTCACTGTCAGCGGAAACCCCATATAAGGGCTGACCGGAAACGACATGGCGTAAAGGATTGCCGCCACGGCTACGGTTGCGGAACCAAAAGCGAAGGTCAGTGATTTAAGCCGCGTGCCATCAACACCGCATATCTGCGCACCCGTAGAATCCTGAGTCACGGCACGAATGGCTCGGCCGAACCAGGTTTTCTTTAAAAACACATGCACACCCAAGGTCAGTGCGGCGATGCCCACCAGGATATAAAGTTGAGTGGTCGACACCACGATCTGACCGATGTCAATGGATTCGAACGGTACCTGTATGGTGCGCTGCGTCGCACCCGCCATCATGGTGGTGGCGTCGCTAAGGATCAACATGGCGCCCACCGTTATCAGGACCCCGCCAACCACACTTTCAAACTCACTGCGGTGCTCGAGCGGGTGCAGCAATACCATGTAGAACACGTACCCGAATACAAAAACTGCTGGTGCGAGCAATAGCCCGATGAACACCGGATGCCAATGCCAGCTGGTGAAGACCAGACTGGCTATCACACCGCTTACCGCCAATAATGTGCCGTGTGCAAAATTGAGCACACGCACGATTCCATAGATGAGGGAGAGCCCGAACGCAACCAGTGCGTACAAGCCCCCCAGCAGAATCCCTCCGATCAGGACCTGAAAGATTACGTCAACGGGCATAGCGCGATATCCTCAGATAAACAACCTGACCACCCCCGCGCAGCACAGGTGCGCAAGGGTGGCACATTGGTGATGGTTTATTGCCACGTGGGAGATGGCCACATGATTTTCCCAGTTGCAACGTCCTGAGGCCACACGACCCTTGGCTTCCCCTGTTGTATTTGCACGGTAAACGCACCGTTGGACTTGGGGAATCCGTGTTCGTTGAAAACAATGTCGCCAGCCGGCGATTTGAACGTGCCCATATAAAGAGCCTTGCGCACGGCTTCGCGGTCGACCACTCCCGCCTTTTCGATCGCCTCTACCATAACCAGATAGCACGCCAACCTGCCAAACGTGAAAATATAGTCAAACATATCGACGTTGGAGTTCTTGAGAACATTATCGATGAGCTCGCTGTAGGGACCCTTGATGCCGGGGTACCAGGGCAGCTCGCCCGTCATTCCTTCGATGTCTTTCCCCACCTGACGGAACAACGACCCGGAAAGCATGGCGTGGTGCACGTCCATCGCATGCACATTAAGATGGCGCATCTGCTGCACGAGGGCCACAGACGCACCATCAAACGAGCTGATGTAAATAATATCGGGCTTTGCGGCGCGAAGCTTTGAAATCATGCCGGTAAAGTCTTTCAGGTCGGTGGGGAAAATTTCAGTGGCAAGAACCTTGAGCCCCTGATCCGCGGCCTTCTTGGACCAAACCCCGGTGATGGCTTTCGTTACGGGATTGTCCTGCGTGATGAAGTAGATTGACTTCGGCGCCGGATTCATCTTGGAAACCATATCAAAATAGCGCTTGGACCAAAGCGGCACTATGGGATATGGCGTACCCCAAAAATATTTGAAACCCCTTTCATACAGCGCGGGCGTTGCCACATTCGCCGCAACCATGGGGATCTTGTGTCGTTCAGCCACCGGCGGCACCGGCCCACCCAGCGACGACCAGTCCGGGCCAACAAAAAAGTCGACTTTGTCAACGGTCGCCATCCGCTCGTAGAGCGACACGGCAGTCGAAGGCGTGCTTTGATCGTCATAAATGACAAACTTCAGCGGAATTTTCTTGTTGCAAGACTTGACGTTCACCCCACCCGTCTTGTTCAATTCTTCTGCAAAGACTTCAGTCATCTTGCGCCAGCGATCGGATAGCGTGGAAAATGCCCCCGACTCTGAAATGGTGGTGCCCAAAACAATGGACCCATCACACGAACCCACCTTCGCCATCACCCGATCCGACAAAAGCACCAGTGGGCTGGAAAGGGCAGCTGCTGTAAATCGTCTCCGATTCATGTATGTCTCCTCAAAGAGGTGAATTTCGGCCAACCCCAATGACGGGCGGCTGGCCAATGCTTCACGATGCCGCAATGCGTTGCGAAATTAATTATTTTCAAAGAATGGTATGTCGTAACAGTGCAAAAGCCTTTATCGCCAGGTCTGACGATTTACCATGCAGTCCTTTTTTGGTTCAGTCGGCGTGTCATTGCCAAGTGGGAGAAGGCCACATGATTTTCCCTGTCGCAACCTCGGGGGGCCACACAACTTTCGGCCTTCCCTGCTGCATCTGTATGGTGAATGCACCCATATTCGTGGGATACCCATACTCGTCGAAAATAAGATCGCCTGCCGGGGTTTTGAATGTGCCTTTGTAAAGAGCCTTGCGCACAGCTTCCCGATCCACCGCCCCTGCCTTTTCAATCGCCTGCACCATGGTCAGATAAGACACCACCCGGCCAAACGTGAAAATGTAATCGAACACATCCACATTGGAGTTCTTGAGAACCGTTTCGACAAAAGTACTATAGGGGCCTTCGATGCCCGGATACCAGGCCAATTCACCAGTCATCCCTTCAATGTCCTTGCCAACCTGCTTGTACAGGGACCCTGAAAGCATGATGTGGTGGACATCCATCGCGTGCACATTAAGGTGGCGCATTTGCTGCACCAGCGGCACGGACGCGCCATCAAACGAACTAATATAAATGATGTCGGGCTTGGCCGCGCGCATCTTTGAGATCATGCCCGTGAAGTCTTTCAGGTCGGTCGGGAAAGTCTCGGTGGCAAGCAGCTTTAACCCGCTCTCCTCGGCCTTCTTGGACCAGACCTTGGTGATGGTCCTTGCCACCGGGTTGTCCTGCGTGATGAAGTAGATCGATTTCGGCCTTGGATTCATCTTGGAAACCATGTCGAAATAGCGCACCGACCAAAGCGGCACAATGGGACACGGGGTACCCCAAAAGTATTTGAGGCCGCGATGATAAAGTGCCGGAGTTGCCACATTTGCCGCAACCATGGGGATCTTGTGCTTTTCAGCAATGGGCGGCACCGGCCCGCCAAACGACGACCAATCCGGGCCAACAAAAAAGTCGACCTTGTCAATAGTTGCCATCCGCTCGTACAGCGACACCGCAGTCGAAGGAGTGCTTTGATCGTCGTAAATGATAAATTTCAGCGGAATCTTCTTGTTGCACGACTTGACCGAGATCCCACCCGTTTTGTTCAATTCATCGGCGAAAGCCACGGTCATCTGGCGCCAGCGATCAGCCAGCGTCGAGAAGGCTCCCGATTCTGAAATGGTCGTGCCAAAAACAATAGGTCCATCGCACGTCCCGACCTTCGCCATGACGCGATTCGACAAAAGGACCAGCGGGCTGCCAAGCATCGCCGTTGTAAATTTTCTCCGATTCATACCATGTCTCCTCACTAGAGGTGAATGTCGGCCAACCCCGTCTATGGCCAACTAGCCAATGCGCCGCGAGGCTGCGATGCATTTCGTAAATAATTATTTAAAAATAATGGTATACGCAAAAATGCAGGAATTTTTATCGCTAAATCTTACGATTTACCTCCGAGTCTTTTTTTTCACAAACGACAACGATTCCAACCCCCGCACCCGCGCCCAACCAAGCTGCCTACAAGTCGTTATCCAAAGACACCTTTATCGGACACATACAGATTCGATCAAACAGTAAACAAAAGGTTCTACGAGCCCGTGAAAGTGGGCTTGCGTTTTTGATGGAATGCTTCGACGCCCTCGCGAAAATCGTTCGACGAGCGCAGCCGGCTGTAGCAATGCCCCTCCAGCTCAATTGCGATCGACAACGTGGAGTCTTCAGTATCGTTAAGCAACTTCTTTGCGGTGCGCTGCGCAAGGGGCGAAAACGAGCACAGCTCATCCACCAGTTCGTCGGTTGCCTTTTCCAGGTCGGCGTCCGCCACACACTGCGTTGCAATACCCCAGTCACAAGCCTGCTGGCCAGGAATGCGCCGCGAGCGCATGACGACGTCTTTGGTACGCGTGATACCGACCATTTTTTGCAGGCGGGCAGACCCGCCCGACCCCGGTATCTGCCCCAGTTTCTGCTCCGGCAGGGCGTATTGGGTGGTATCCGTAACAATCCTGAAGTCACAGGCCAGGGAAATTTCGAAACCCACTCCAAAGCAATAGCCTCGATTGGCTGCTACGACCGGCTTACTGCAACGCGCGGGCGCCGCTATGTTCCAGGCAAGCTTGGAAACATGCTCGGGTGCCGCTTCGAGGAACCCTTTTATATCGCCACCGCTGGAAAAATTTTTTCCTACCGCACGCAGAACAATCACGCGGACCGCCGGATCCTCGTCGAGTGCCTCGAACACCAGCCGCAACTGATCGCGCTGAGCCATCGAAATGACATTAAGCGGTGGACGATCAAGAATGATGTCAGCTCGCTGCCTTGTGGCATCGATCACGACGGAAAACCCGTCGAGCTTTTCAAGCAAGCTGTGCGCCGGATGGCGTATTGTGCTCATGTTTACTCCTTTCCTTTCAAAATTCTTCAGTCATCACGGGCCAATAAATCCTGGGTATCGACGTCGGCCCCATCAGCCAGCACAGCCGACAAATCGACCTCGTCCTCGCCGGGAATCCTGACCTTGGTAAAAACGTGTCCCGGATAGTTGACGGGGCGCGTCGCATCCAGCCCCATCTTTGCGCTGATGCCCAGAAGATATTTGGGGATGTCGCCCGCGTCAGCGCTAAAGGCGGCCGTCGTGGATGGGTCCAGTACAGAGCCCTGCGCACCACTCGCAACCACCAGATCACGGTCCGCCTGAAAGCGTGTCGCAATGGCCCATTCGACCTGCTGCGGGTCATGCACGTCCACATCGTCATCCACCACAACGACATGCTTAATGTCATAGTGGCTGCCGAACGCCCCAAAAATCACGTTCTTCGGCTCACCCTCGTGCTGCTTCTTCAGCTTGACGTACAAGTGATAACGGCACACCCCGCCCACCGACAAATGCACATCAAGCACACGGGGGAAGCTACGCTGCAGATGCGCCAGCAGCGTGGCTTCGCGCGGGATAGCCCCCAGCAGCAAGTGTTCCATCTCGGACGGAATAATGGTGTGAAAAATGGGATTGGCGCGATGCGTCAACGCATCAATCTGAATGACCTCGCGATTCTCCGCGGCGCTGTAATACTTCGGAAACTCGCCAAACGGCCCTTCAGTCTGACGTACATTAGGCAAAAAATGTCCCTCGATCACGATTTCCGCACTAGCCGGAACCCGGACATCACTCGTCACGCACTTGACAACCGGAAGCGGCGCGCCATGCAACGCACCTGCAATTTCGAGTTCGTCACAATCGATTGGCATAATCGCCTGCGACGCCAGCAGCGTCAGCGGATCAACGCCAATAACGACGGCGACGGGCAAGGGGACGCCCTTCTGTTCGGCGGCCTGGAAAAACGCATGCAGGTGGCGCGGTAGCAGCAATGCGGCCATCCTGTCCTTTGAATCGACCTGAATACGGTGGATCGACACATTCTGGATTCCGGTGGTGGGGTTCCGCGCTATGACCAACCCGGCCGTAATGTACGGCCCACTGTCGTGTTCACTGTGGATGGGTATCGGCAAATCAACGCGTATGTCCACGTCACGCTGAACGACTTCCTGGCACGGGGCCTTGCCGGACGGCATCTCGTGCCATGGGACGGGGTTTTCGACAGCAGTGCGAAATGCACTCAGCAAGTCGGCTTCGTCAACGCCCATTGCTTCAGCAATCCAGCTACGGCGCGACATGAAACCCGAAACAACTGGAATGGCATGGCCGTCCGGGTGAGGAAACAACACTGCCTTGGTGGTATCAAGCCGCTTTGCAACGGCTGCCAATTGGTGTTTCAGTGCCACACCGGGACGAGCGACAACCAGTCGATCCGTATTCGCGAGACGGCGCAGCCATCGACGCAAAGTCAATGGCCCTGTAGTGTCTAATGCTCCAATCATTTCGGACTTCCCTGTAAACGCGGAAAAAAAGTGATCTGCCCCGGCCGGCAGCGTGAACTGCCGCAAAGGCTCCACCATTACACTGCAACGAACCGGACCTCAAACTGCAATGGCCTTCATCAAGGCCTCTCTGTCGCCCCGCGACGATGCACTTCCCTGCGCAATGACCTGGCCACGCTCCAGCGCGTAAAAACGCGTTGCGGCATCAAGGGCCCGATACACATTCTGTTCAACCATCAGAATCGCAATTCCCTCCGTACGCAGACGTTCGACCGTCGCGAAAATTTCATCGACTATCATCGGTGCCAGGCCTTCGGTCGGTTCATCGATCAGCAAAAGCTTGGGCGCACCGACCAGAACCCGGGCGATTGCCAGCATCTGCTGCTCGCCACCCGACAAGGTATTGCCGAGCTGCAGCCGCCGCTCTTTAAGGCGTGGA
Organism: Burkholderiaceae bacterium; assembly: GCA_004322135.1. Classification (GTDB taxonomy): domain Bacteria; phylum Pseudomonadota; class Gammaproteobacteria; order Burkholderiales; family Burkholderiaceae_B; genus Eoetvoesia. The sequence goes on from SCSG01000008.1 coordinate 78,869, forward strand.
AACCGGTCATACATCTCTTCAAGCACCCGCCGTGACTGGGCCGCCGGCCGCTTCGGACACTGCAGGAAACCAAGCTTGAGGTTCTCTTCAACCGTCAGGCCCGGAAAGATTCTCCGGTCCTCGGGCACCAGCCCGATACCCAGGCGGCAGATGCGGTCAGAGGACATCCCACCGATCTCGGTTCCCTCGAATCGGATTGAACCCGAAGACGGTGCCACCCACCCCGCCACCGTTTTGATCAACGTCGTTTTCCCCACGCCGTTGCGACCGCACAGCAGGATTACTTCACCGGCCTCGACCGTCATGCTCATGCCCTGCAACACGTGACTAAGCCCATAATGGGTGTGCAATTGCGTCAGCTCAAGCATGCGGCGCCTCCCGCCCGAAATAGGCTGCCTGAACTCGAACGTCGGACCGAATCTCGCCAGGCGTGCCTTCCGCCAGCTTTGCGCCCTGCGCCATGACAACGACATGGTCGGACAAGTCCATGACCAGCCCCACATCGTGCTCTACCAGCAAAATGGAAATATCCGTTGACAGGCTTCTGATCAGCTGCCCTGTTTCTTCCGTATCGGAATGCGACATTCCCTGGGTAGGCTCATCAAGCAGCAGCATCTTTGGCCGACTCGCAAGGGCCACCGCAATTTCCAGTCGCCGCTGCTCGCCATGGGAAAGATAACCGGCAAGCTCGTGTACCTTGCCGGTCAGTTCAAATTGCTCGATCAGCTCTTCTGCCCGTTGCTGCGCCGAAGCACTCCTGCGCAAGGGCAGGAGCATCCTGGACTGCGGCTCAAGCACCTGCGCGGCAAGCCGCAGGTTCTCGTAAACGGATGCCTCAAAAAACAGATTGGTAATCTGAAACGAGCGCGACAGCCCTTTACGTAAAAGTCGACTGGGCCTCCAGCCTGTCACGTTGGTGCCATCAAACCAAACCTCGCCGGCGCTTGAACTGAGTGCACCGCTGATCAAGTTGAACAACGTGCTTTTCCCGGCGCCATTGGGGCCGATTACCGACGTCACCCCTTTACGATTGGCCGCAAAACTCACGTCGTCGACAGCGATCAGCGCGCCGAACTGCACGGAGATATTCCTGACTTCCAGCATCGGAGAGCTGCTCTGCGACTGCGCGCCTTGTTCCTGTGTGGAAATCATGACTTCGCCTCGCCGCGCATGAGCCAGGCGTTAAGACGCGGCTTTATGTGGCCAATCAGCCCCTCCGGCACAAAAATAACCGAAAGCATGAACAGCACGCCCACAACGACCTGCTGATGTTGCGTATAAGTGCCTATGACCGACTTCAGGGTCGTGAGAATAACGCTGCCATAGAGCGGACCAATCAACGTGCCAACTCCGCCTAGAATTACCGTGATGACCGCATCGGCGGACGTGTGGAAGAACATCAACTCTGGCGAAACAAATCCACGCAACATGGGATAAAGTGCACCCGACAGCGCGGCAACGACAGAAGCCAGAATGAATACGCACAGCTTCGCATGCTGCGAGCTGTACCCGAGGAAAGGAACCCGGCTCTCATTTGCCCTGATCGCTTTGACAAGGCGCCCAAAAGGCGTCTGCAACATGGCTTCCAGCAGGAAATACAGCCCCATTACAAGAACGAGCACGAACAGGAAAAAAGACAAGGCGCTGTTACTGCTAACAGAAAAGAACAGAAAGTCCACATGCACGATGGGAATCCCGATGATACCGTCCGACCCGCCAATCTCGCGCGTGTTGTATACGGCTTTGGACACGACCTCGGCCATACCGAATGTGATCAGGGCAAAATACACGCCACGCACACGGATTGCGATAATGCCCGCGACCGTTCCCACCACAAGGGCCACGCAAAGCGTCACTCCCATGGCCAACCAGAACGACGGCGCAATCCCCTTGAGCACAAGGCCGGAAACATAAGCGCCCAGTCCGAAAAACAGCGCGTGACCCAGCGACAGCATCCCGGTAATGCCAAGCAGCAGATCGACGCTCATGGCGAACCCGCCGAAAATCAACGCCTCGGTCGCAAGACGATAATAAAACACGTCGCCGCCCATGCCGGCCACCACCGAAAAGACCAACGCCAGCGCCACAAACAAATAAGCAAGGTAGCGCAATGCATTACGCGAGGCCCGTTCGTGCCGCTGGACCGCCAGGTGCGTAACACCCACATTAAGGGTTGAAGACGACACATCAGGCATGCCCGAGCCCTCCAAACAAACCTTGAGGACGTATCATGAGCACGGCCACCATAATGGCAAACACAAGAGGGTCGGTCCAGGAAGGCGGAATGTACAGGCTCGATATCGATTGCACCTGCGACAGCACAAGCCCCGCGATGACGGTGCCCTTGATGCTTCCCATCCCTCCGACAATCACCACGGAAAACGCCAGCAAAATAAAGTCCATTCCCATGGTGGGGAATACGGAATAAATCGGAGCCAGCAACACCCCCGAAAGCCCCGCAAGCGCCACCCCGAAGGCAAACGTACCGGCGTAAACGCGCCCCACTGACACACCCAGCGAGGCGGCCATATTTTTGTCGAACGCGGCCGCCCGCACGATGGCGCCCCAACGGCTCCGATAGACAATCAGCCACACAGCAAGAATGATTGCGCCCCCGATCACCATGAGGAATACGCGGTAGTTCGGCAGATACATTCCCGCCACTTGCGCCACACCGCTGATCGGCACATCCGCAGGAATCGAGTCGGACCCGTAAACCACCCTGAACATGTCCTCCATGACCAGCGCCAGCCCCAATGTCAGGAGCAATGTAAGAATATGCCTGTCTTTATGATGAAACACCCTCTGTATCAACAGGCGTTCCACCCCGAAGCCCACCGGCAGCATGATTAGTGGAACCAGTACCAGCAACCACCAGAAACTCACGCCCAGCGCGGCAAGGCTGACCCCCACATAGGCACCCAGCGCATAGAACTCGCCATGCGCCATGTTGATGACGTCAAGCAACCCAAAAATGATAGTCAGCCCAAGCGCCACCAGCGTCACCGCGATCCCGATGGACAGGCCATTGATTATCTGTGGTGCAAAGACATTTTGCAGCGCGTCAAGAAAACCGCCCATGCCTACAACCTCCAGTTAGAAATTCACTGCGGGCAGTAGGCACGGGCCAGCGCCCGGCCCACGACCAGACAAGGTCTTAGAAACGTGTGCAGGTATCGGGGCCAATCGCATCAGCGCCGGACACCTTGCTGTCAACAACGAACTTGCCGTTGTCGAGCCTGACCACGTACATGTCCTGAATCGCCTGATGGTCGCCTGCGCGCATTGTTTTCATGCCCTGCGGCGTCATCCACTGAAGACCGTCCATGGCGGCCCTGACCTTGTCCGTGTCGGTGCTCTGCGCTTTCTCGACAGCCGCCTTGTAGAAATACATGACACCGTAAGAGTCCGTGCCATAAAGATCGGGAAGCGTCTTGTAGGCTTTTTCAAACGCAGCAATGAATTTCTCGTTTTCCGGCGTTTTAATTTCCGTTGAATAGCCGACACCGGTCAGGAATCCATTCGCAGCCTTGACGATCGCCCCCATATTCTGGGAGGTGACGGTGCCAGACGCACCCACGGTGACCAGATTCTTGAGCAGGCCGAATTCGTTCATCTGGGTGAACAGGCGCACCGTGTCGTTACCGGCCACCGAGGTGTACATAATATCGGGATGTGCAGCGCGAATCTGGCCGAAGAAAGGCGAATAGTCCTTGTTGCCCAGCGGGGCGAATACCTCGCCGACCGTCTTGGCACCCTTCGCTTCCGCAGCCGCCCTGAACGTCGCCACCGTGCTGCGCCCCATTTCATAATCGGGTCCAAGGTAGAACACCTTGGCGTTAGGCTTGCCATGCGCCGTCATCCACTTGGCCAGCCACTGAACCAGCGCAGCAGTCTGTTGACCTGCCCGTGCATTCACCCGGAAGACGTTCGGGGAGCATTCCTTGCCGGTGATGGCATCCGAAAATGAAACCGTGGTTGCCATCAGACGGTTATTGCGCTCGGCGATTTGCCCCACAGCAAGTGTTAATCCCGAGTTGACTGTTCCCGTAAGAAAATCGACCTTGGAGGACTGAAACAGCTTCTCTGCCTTTTGTGTGCCTACCGCCGGGTTCGCCTCACCGTCCTCGAACACGAGTTGAATCTTGCGGCCCATAATGCCACCCGCGGCATTGATCTCGTTCGTTGCGAGTTCAACACCCCACTTTACCTGCTGGCCGATCGGAGCAAACGTGCCCGACAGCGGCGTCAGCACACCTATCTTGAGAGGGGCAGTATCCTGGGCCGCTGCCAAGCCACTGAAGCTTGCAAAGCCAGCCAGAACCGCCGCCAGGACGGTATTACGTATTACTGAAGCCCTAACCATAATGTCTCCTTTTCTTTTGTGGAAGGTTCACTTCCCTGAACCCTATTTTTCGTATTCGCCTGTAACGATTTTCCGTCTGAGGATTTTGCCGACCGGCGATTTAGGCAGCGCCTTGACGAATACGTACTCGCGCGGTCTCTTGAAATCCGGCAAGCTGGATTCGCGGCAATGCTGGTCCAACTCGGATGGATCGACTTCTATTTTGAGTTTTATAAATGCTGAAACCCGCTGGCCCCAACGATCATCAGGCAAACCAACTACCGCCACCTCATCAACTGCAGGATGCAACGACAGCACACTTTCTATGTCGGTCGGCGAAATATTTTCACCACCGCTGATGATCATGTCGTCTATACGGCCGGTCACGAACAGATCACCATCCTTGTCAAAATAACCCAAGTCACCAGTCAGGAACCAGTCGCCATGCAGGGATTTCTCGTTGGCATCAGGTCTCTTCCAATACCCCTCGAACGACTCGTCACCATGCAGATTGGCGACGATCTGCCCCTCTTCTCCGCAAGCCGCCACATCATCACCGTCTTTGGCATCAAGGCGTACGACACGGATATGCTGATTGATCCCGGACTTTCCGGCACTACCAGCCTTGCCCGCCGCCTTCTGCTCGATGGTGTAGGTATAGACTTCGGAGGACCCGTAATGGTTGACAAACAAATCCGGCTTGAACAGCGCGTCCAGCCGCTTCAACAGGCCATCGTTCATGGGCGCACCCGCAAAACCCAGCTTGCGCACCGATGATATATCGGCTTTCACCGAATCCTGCAGCTCGGCAAGGTCGTGATACAAGGTGGGAACCAGATACAGGTTCGTAATGCGCTCGGACTCGATGACCTTCAGTATTTCCGCCGGGTTGAATTTCGGAACGCAAACAAACAGGCCGTTTATCAACGTCATCGAAAGCAGTGAGCGAATTCCCATCGTGTGGTAGAGCGGCATCACCCCCAAGGTTCGTTCACCGACGCCATACAGATTCTGGGCAACGTGCGCCACAGCGGCCGCCCGCTCATGGTAGTGGCGGCGGGGAACCCCTTTGGGTTTGCCCGTTGTACCCGACGTAAACAGCAGTAAGGACCAGTCATCGGCCGTGGCGTTAAGCAGCCGCGGCGCAGGTTTGGCTTCCAGCAGTGCCTCGAATGTTTGCGTGCCGCCCGACGCACCCCCTACCGCCACGCGCGGCAAACGTTGCGCAACGCTGGATCCGGCTACTGCCGGCGCGGAAATCTCTTGGTACGCGACCATGGCCGCCTCGGCGTTGGTGGCGCAATAATCCACCTCTTCCGACTTGGCACGCCAATTCAGTGGGGTCATGATCGCACCGAGGAACTGGCACGCCCAATGCAGGGTGGCCATTTCCCAACCGTTCTGCAATACCACCAGCAAATGGTCGCCGTGCCCAAGTCCCATTTCGTGCAACCCGCCCGCCACATTACGTACGCGTTCAAACCACTCGGCGTACGTCAGGCGCAAGTCGCCATCCACGATGGCTGTCCAATCGGGACACCTCTCGACTGACGCCAGAAAACTGCGGCCTAAATCAAGCATTTTCTGTTTGCTCCCCACTCTTCTCCGTGCGCTGCGCCGCGACATCCAGCACAGCATCGATAATATTGGTATAGCCGGTACAACGGCACAAATGACCCGACAGCATGTCCGTCACCTGCTGGCGGCTGGGATTATTTACACGCCCGAGAAAGTCACTGCATGACATGAGAATCCCCGCCGTACAAAAGCCACATTGCAACGCGTGATGGGACTTGAATGCCTGCTGCAAATCGCCAAGTTCAGCAGCGCCGGTGCGATTCAGGCCTTCCACCGTGTCGACGGAACGCCCGTCCGCCTGTACCGCCAATTGCAGGCAGGAACGCACCGCCACACCATCAACCTGTACCGTGCATGCGCCGCACACACCGTGCTCACACCCAACGTGAGTACCCGTCGCTCCTAAGGTATGGCGCAAAAAATCGACCAGCAACATGCGCGGCTCGGCGCGTGCCGTGCGCGTTACGCCATTCAGCGTCAACGTGATCATGTGCTGTGTGTCTTTATCGTAGCGCTTCATTTCTTGCCCTGATAATCAATTTCTGCCCCAAACAACGCACTAAACGACGGCGATATTTCGCGCTGGCGTGGATATCGTTCTGGGCCTGGAGCTCCCAGGAAAAATCGTTCAGTTCACCTTCCATATCGGCATCCGACAGCAAAGGCCACGTTTTTCGAACGGGCCGATCTGCGACCCCACCCACGGTCAACGCAATGCTCGACGGGGTAACAACGGCGGCGACAGCGGCAACGGCGAAGTCCCCGTGACGCATTGCCACTTCTTCGAACGCGTATCCAGCCCGGCTGTCCGCCAGCGGAAAATGCACTTCTTCAACGATCTCGTCCGGCCCAAGCGCCGTCGTCAGCATGCCGGTGAAAAAATCATCGGCTTTCAATATGCGGTGCCCCGATCGCGACCGCAATATGACTTCACCGCCCAGCGCCGTCAGACACAACGGCAGCTCGGCACTCGGGTCAGCATGCGCAATCGAGCCACATACCGTGCCGTGATTGCGCACCTGAAAGTGCGAGATCGACGGAAAGACGAGATCAAGCAAAGGCACTTCTTTGGCCAGGGCCGGGCGCCACTCAATACTCGCCTGAGTCGCCGCGGCACCAACCACCAGATGACCGCCTTCGACCCGGGAATAATCCAGACTGGTACAGCGGGAAATATCGACAAGAACCTTGGGCTGCGCAAGACGAAAATTAAGCATCGCCATCAACGACTGCCCACCCGCCAGGATTTTCGCATCCTGGCCATATTGTGCAAGCATGTTGACGGCTTCATCGGCACTGTCAACACGGACATAATCAAAGGCTGCGGGCTTCATTTCGACATCCCCAACAATCGCAACAGGCGCTGCCACCACGACGCTTGCGCCGCCTCGGATTCGCCCGCCGCCTGCCGCCCAAGACGCTCGAACATCTGGCGCAGGATAATCTTGGCCGCACCTTCAAGCATGCGTCCACCCACGGATGCCACCTTCCCGCTCACAGATACCGTGTAGTCATAACTTAACCGGGTACCGGTCGCGATCGGCTCAAGGTGAACCAGCCCCGATCCTTCAGCCGAACCCAGGGCGCTTACACCACTGCCTCCAAGTGACAGTTCTGTCGGTGGGTTCAAGTTGCTCAACTGAATCTGCGCGGCATAACGCGCCTTGATAAAGCCCACTCCGACAGTCACATCCGCGCTATAACGGTTGGTACTTACCTCGGTCAGCGCATGGCATCCCGGTATAACTTTGGCAAGCGCCTGCGGATCAAGCAACACGGCATAAACCCGTTCGGGCGTGGCGGCAAGGTCAACGGACCCGCGCATCGTCAGCATCGGTCCGTTGCCGGAGGGTGATGGTGCCTGTCCCTCTTGGGGAGTGCTAGGCTGCGGATCGTCGACATTCAAAAAATCGATTACTTTCGACGGCGTGACCGGCAGGACCACATCTTTTACGCCCAGCGCGTCGGCGATGGCATTGCCAATACATGCCGGCGTGCTCATATTGTTTCCCTCGCCCAACCCCTTTGCACCGAGCGGCGTATAAGGCGACAAAGTTTCCATATGGACAATCACCGGTTCCGGCACTTCACAGGATGTGGGCACCAGGTAATCGGCAAACGTGCCGGAGAGGAAGCTGCCATCGTGTCCATACACGAACTCCTCCATCAGTGCCGCACCCACCCCCTGAGCAAAGCCGCCGCGTATCTGTCCTTCGGCCAGCGCCATGTTCAGAATCTTGCCGGCGTCGTGCGTGGTGACGTAGCGATCGATACGAATCTTTCCGGTTATCTTGTCGATTTCTACCGCACAGATATCGAACACGAACCCGTATGCACAGGAGCTGTTGATGACGTCATTTTCATCGGGCTCGCCAAGCTCGGGGGGCGACCAGAACATCGTTTCGCGCAGGCCTGGGGTCATGCCTTCCGGCAAATGGCCTGGATCCCAGTGCGCGGCGCCGGCAACGCGATGAAAACGCAATTTTTTCTCGGGGTTGGCGCGTGCATAGACCTCGCCCCCTGAAAACACAATCTGCTCGGGCTGCGTATGCAGCATGCCCGCCGCGATCGCAGCCATCTTTTCGCGCACTTTGACTGCAGCCAAATGCGCAGATCCGGCCGCGGCACCCGAAAAGCGGCTGGAATAGCTTCCCGCAGCAATTGACCACGCATCTTTTTGCGTATCGAGTTCGGTGTTGACAACGATATCGTCGGGTGTAAGGCCCAGAACGTCGGCCACAACCTGCGCGGTTGCGGTGCGGTGTCCCTGTCCCTGCGGCGTCGAGTCGATCATGACGCTGACGCTCCCGAGCGGATCCACGCTTACCACCGCGCTGGCGATGGCACCATCTTTTGGGCCCGCCTTGGCGCGATCATCCGCGGTCCTGACGGTGGTGATATAGCCCATGTTGGAAATCGAAGGCTCGACAATGGCGGAGTAGCCTATGCCATACAGCCGTCCTTGCGCGCGCGCCTCTTCACGACGTGCCAGCAGCTGTGCCAGTCCGCCGCGTTCACGCCCCAGAGCAATCGCTTTCTGATAGTCGCCAGAGCCAATCAATGCTCCGGCCGGCGCGCGATAAGGAAACGCGGTTGGCTCGATCAGGTTGCGCTGGATCACATCCAGCGGGTCGAGTTTCAGTTCGACCGCAATGCGCTGCATAAGGCGTTCCAGCGCAAAGTACATCTGCGGCCCGCCAAAGCCGCGCACCAGTGAAGACGGCGTTTTATTCGTCAGGACAACACGATTGCGCACTTCAAGATTTGCCACCTTGTACGCGCCGGTCAGTATGCCGTGCATGCGATACAACGTTGCGGGTTCGGGCGCACGCAAATAAGCGCCGCAATCGTCCATCTGATCGTAGCGCAACGCGGTAAGTACACCGTCGGACCGTACCGCTGCCTCGATCGTGGTCACCCGGCTGGGCGCCGTCCCGGCCGCCTGCAGATGTTCGAGCCGGTCTTCCACCCATTTCACCGGCGCATGTGCCTTGCGCGACGCCATGCACAGCAAGGTAACGTAAGTAGATACCGCCTGCTTGACCCCAAAGCTGCCGCCTGAATCTCGCACGGTGCGCAGCCGCAACCGCGATCCCGACACTTTAAGCGCTAGCGCCACCACTGGATGCAGGGCAAACGGCCCCTGGAAATTCGACAGGACGTCATAGCCGTCATTGCCCGCGAGGTACTCTGCGACCACCACAAAACCTTCGATGGGTGTAGTGGAATTGCGCGGGTAATGCACCGTAAGCGCGACTCGATGCTCGGCTTCAGCAAACGCCTTCTGCGGATCGCCATAAGAAAAATGCCGATCGGTGACCACATTGGAACCCACCCCCGGATGCAGCACAGACGCATCCGGCCGGATCGCTTCTTCGGAGTCGATGGCTACGGGAAGCTGCTTGTATTCGACCTTGATCAGATCCAGCGCGTCTTCAGCCAGATAGCGATTTTCCGCCATGACGACCGCCACAGGCTCACCAACATAACGTGCCCGCTCCATCGCCAGGCACCAATGTTCCATCGGCTGCTTGACCCCCACGACGAAGGGCTTCGACCACTGTCTGACGTCGGCGCCCGTCAGCACTGCCCGCACGCCGGGACTTGCCAACGCGGCGCTTGCGTCAACGGATAGAATTTCCGCGTGCCCATACGGGGATCGCAAAATGGCCGCATGCAATGTGCCCGGCTTGACGCCGACATCATCCGCGTACGCGCCGCGCCCCGTGAGCAAAGCGGCGTCCTCCACCCGGGTCAACGGGCGGCCAGTGTACGGCACCTGCCCCGTCTCATTTTTCGGCGAGTCGGGTGCAGTCTCGAGAGGAATCTTGTTCAAATTGATGATCCGGTCCAAATTAGTGGCCTCATTTCCACAAGCCTTCGGATTATTTTAGTCAGATCACATCGCCGCGCGTTACCGAAAGGTGTCTGCATTTACCTTTGAGTCTCCTTTTATACGGCCAGGCAAAGCACCTTCTCGATTTGACTCGACACCATGCACCAGATGCAGGAACCCACGCGCACCACAAACGATGGGCTCCGGTGTTCGGATCACTTGCCACGCAACAAATCGATCTGGCGCCGGTCGCGCTTGGTGGGGCGCCCGGAGGCGATTTCACGGGCCGGCTCAGGCGCAAGGCGCCTGATCTCGGCAGCATGCTCACGGGCCGCGCGGCTTTCAGGTGTTTCCGTATAAAGCTGACGTGCCACCGTAGCCGGCCCTCGTACACCGCTCAGCCCGCACACGTTAACCGTGACCAGCGCTCCCTCTTTGCGAATCGCAACAAGATCACCAACCACAACCTCACGGGCAGGCTTGGCAAGTTGATCGTTCACCGACACTTTACCTTTCCCCACCTCGTGCGCCGCCAGGCTCCTCGTTTTATAAAACCGGGCGGCCCATAGCCATTTATCAAGTCGAAGCTTGTCCACTGCGTTTGCCCATACCGTATTGTCCGCCGAAGATTCATCATAACTGGCGCACCATACGACACCAAATGACTGCAAGGCCATGAACGCATCTCAACACCCGGCGCATCGCAACGCGGCGAAATCCGCGACGACGACAGCCCGACTACAATGAATGACTGGGTCCATGACCCATTCGAGATGTCGGAACGCCAACGTCGATACGAGGCGCTGCAACGCTGCGACACTGCAGATAAACTGTAGTCGTTACAAGATTACGAATAGCTGAAGCCATGGCGATCAACTGAAAGTGCCGTGACTCGCGGAATATTTATTTGTCATGCGGTGCCAGCCATCGCAACCACGCAGAAAGCGAAGGAGTACCCAATGATCAGGCGCGCACTTGGAAAAACCGGGCTGAACATCTCTCCGATGGTGTTCGGCGGAAACGTCTTCGGATGGACAGTCAAGGATAAGGCGGCGTATGACATTCTGGACGCAATGAGCGACCTGGGCCTGAACGCCATCGACACCGCCGACGTCTACTCCAAGTGGGCCAAAGGCAATCAGGGCGGCGAGTCGGAAACCACCATCGGCAATTGGCTGCAGCGCAACGCCAGCCAACGCGACAAACTTGTGATCATCACCAAGGTAGGTTCGGAGCTCGGCCCGTCACAAAAAGGCCTGTCGGCACGCTGGATTACCCAGGCGGTCGAAGGCTCGCTGCGCCGCCTGAAAACTGACTACATCGATCTATATCTGTCCCACTGGCCGGACCCCGACACTCCACAAGAGGAAACCCTCGGCGCCTATCAAAAATTACTTGCGGCCGGCAAAATCCGTGCCATCGGCGCGTCCAACCTGGACGCCGCGCAACTGACTCAGGCACTGGAAGCCTCACGAACGCACGGGCTGCCGCGCTACGATGTACTGCAGCCGGAATACAACCTCTACGACCAGGACCAGTTCAATGGCGCGCTGCGCGACCTGACCACGCGGGAAGGGATAGGCGTCATCACCTATTACAGCCTGGCCTCGGGATTTCTGTCGGGCAAGTACCGCAAGCAAAGCGACCTGGGCAAAAGTCCGCGCGGCCCGGGCGTGAAAAAATACATGAATGAGCGCGGCAACCGAATACTGGCAGCGCTGGATGGCGTTTCGCAAGCGCTGAACGCTACGCCGGCCGAAGTTGCCCTCGCCTGGATCATCGCACAAGACGGAATCACCGCACCAATCGCCAGCGCCACCAGCCTGGAGCAACTGCATAGCCTAGTGCGGGCCACGCAGCTGATACTGGCCCCCGAGCAGATGTCCACACTTAACGACGCCAGCCGGTGAAGCGAAACCAGCCAGTAACGCGAAGCGAAGCAATGAAACAGGCGCCAGCGGGAACGTGAGACGAAACCATGGTCGGCCGGTGAACAGTTCAAGGCTCCGTTCGCGCCCCCATCCACGGTATTCTACGCGAGCCTGGCTGCAGGATTAGCCCGTTTAAGGTAGAATGGCGGGCTTAGCTTGGCCGAGTAAAACGGCCAGACAAAATGGCGCAATGGCAGAGTGGTTATGCAGCGGATTGCAAATCCGTGTACCCCGGTTCGATTCCGAGTTGCGCCTCCAGAACCCATGCCGGATTCACTTCGCGCCTCTGCCCGCACTTGGCAGATTTCCCAACCATCATCCCTTACGCATCTGCAAGCGCCCGACCCTAGCGCCTGCGCGGCAGCATCCGCAGCAGGGTATTGTCACGCATTACATAGTGGTGGACCAGCGCGGCCGCAGCATGCAGGCCGATCAGATAGTAGCCGATGGTGCCGATTGTCTCGTGGATGTCTTTAAGCGACTTATACAGCACCTTGTCCGCATCGATGAGCATTGGCAGCTGCAAACCAACAAAAGAAACCGGGTCGCCTTTCGCGCTTATCGCAAGCCACCCAAGCGCGGGCATGCAAAGCATGAAGACATACAGGGTGATATGCATGGCCCTGGCCAAATGCTCCTGCCAACGAGGTATTGGTGGTGTGATGTGCGGGGGAGGTCCGCACAATTGGCGTATTGCCAGGCGTACAAAAACCAGCGCGAACACACAAAGGCCAAACGCGAAGTGCCAGACCTTCAGTTGAGCTCGCAGGTCACTACCCTTGGGCGCAGCGTCACTCAAATTTATTGCCGCATACACTGCAACCAGCAAAAATACCATAAGCCAGTGCATGCCAATCGACAGAGACCCGTACCGGTCCGTAGCGTTTCTATAGCTCACAGGCTTTCCATAACTCATCGACGTTTCTATAACTCAAATGCACCCGATCAGTGGTGCAAGGACTCAACCAGCACACCATCACTTGCTGCAGCGGCGCCGGCACCTCGTGTCGCATAATGCGGCCGCGCCTGCAGGTACCGGCCACCGCCAAAGATCAACGGCGGCCGCTCATTATGCGCGATTTTCAGGATCTCGCCAATGTAGATCGCATGATCGCCACCATCAACGCACGACACCATCCTGCAATAAAGCCAGGCACTGCTGTCAGCTATGACTGGAAGGCTGCAGAATGTTCTGTCAACGCTGACTCCTTCGAACTTGTCCTCTTTGTGAGACGCGAAATTGTTCGAGATGTCGATCTGATGTTCGGCGAGGATACTGACTGCGAACACTTCCGATTCACGAAAAACGTGATAGCTGCTGGCCTGCCTGGACTGGCTCCAGAGAACCAAGGGAGGATCCAGCGACACGGTGTTGAAGGAATTCGCCGTCAAGCCATGGGGTTTGCCAAAGCGATCCTGCGCCGTGACGACGGTAACGCCCGTTACGAACGAACCCAATGCGGTGCGTAGTGCACGCGCCTCGAATGGCGCGCTTTGCGCCGCAACAGGTGTTGTGTCAGAGCCATCCACCGGACGCTTCCTTTCTGATTGCGGGCATGACTTCACTGGCGAACAGTTCGACTGACTTCAGGGCCTGTTCGTGCGGCATGTCGCCGAACATAAAATGACTCATCAAATAATTCAGGTTACCAGCCCGCGCCTGACGAGTCAGTACTTTGGCCACGGTTTGCGGTGAACCCGCCACACCAAATCCGGAAGCGACCACGTCAGCGAAAGAACCCGGTAACTTAAGCCGCTGTGGCTCGGAAGCGTGCACACGCCACAAAAGATAAAAGCTGTCGTGAAAACGCGACCAGGCTTGTTCTGCCGTTTGCAGCGCTTCAGCATCCGTTTCCGCAACGACCACAAACCGCCAGATGCCGACCAGTGCATCTTCATTGCCCGGGCCGGCCTCTGCGCGATAACGATCGCTGATCAAACGCACCTTGTCGGCCGGACCGCCACAAATGACATTGAAGCCCTGCTTTGCAGGCCACACTATGGACTCGGGGCTTGCCGCCACATACCACATCGGCGGAATGGGAGCCTGCAACGGCGTCATCGTGACCGGAGCATCCCGGATGGTCCAATACTTCCCCTCGTGGGTGACGCTCTTCGAACTGAAATATTTTTGCAAGATCGCATAGGATTCGGCGTAGGCTTCGGCGGCGGACTCGGCCGGCACGCCAAGCGCCTCCAGTTCGAAGGGGCTTGCCCCACGTCCAATGCCAAACTCGAACCTTCCGTTGGAAAGGTGATCAAGCATGCAGATTTCTTCGGCCAGACGCATGGGGTGGTGAATAGGCAACACGTATACGAGCGGGCACAGGCGCAAGCGCTTCGTGCGCTGCGCCAACGACGCAAGAAAGACGTTTTGCGAGGGTGCCATGCTTAACGGAGTGGAATGGTGCTCGCTTTGATGCAGGCAATGGAAACCGCTTCTGTCATAAAGCTCGGCAAGTTCCATGCGCTGTTCATACTGAATATTCAACGGCCTCCCAGAGCAATCGATTTGATCAAAGATTCCAAATTCCATTTTGACGTGACCCTGCCTAAAGTTTTGTTATTGGCCGAATGCCCGGCGCCCGCGATGCCGAACATTGGCCGCCCCCCCGCGCGACAAATCTGTAGCTGGGACAAGAGTGGATCGCCGCGCCGCCACACATGCAAGCCGGGCGAGAAAGCCACCACCAGCCCCAAATATTAATCATTGATTAAGCGTTAGAGTAGCTTTTTTTATGCTAATTTTGAATGCGCTTTCATGAGTATTTTCCCTAGTAGCACCTGTCAGGCCGACGCCTCAACGCTTCACTATGGCGTCTTGATCGGCTGCCAAATTTCTGCCCGGGCCGCTACCGGGAACTGCTAACATTCCACATGGAATCAAGCAAGGCTGGCGGCTTCAAACAACGGCACTAGACATAGGTGACCTGTGACTACATCAAAAGGGGTGGCTGGAAATAACAGCCGATCGACTCGCGCAAAATCGAAGGAAACCAACGAACGCTTGATCAAGGCCGCGACCAAACTATTCTGCCAAAAGGGTTACGGTAGTACCTCGATTCGCGAGATTGCTCAGGCAGCCAACGCAAACTCGGCACTGATCAAATACTATTTCGGCGGTAAGGAAGGTTTGTTCCGGCACGTGTTCAAAGAGGTCACTGCCCCGTTGAATCGGACCCGTCAGGTCCGCTTCGCACGCCTCATCGAAGCCGGAGAGTTCGACGTCGACGACGTGGTTCGCGCCTGGGTGGAACCGATGTTCGAAGACACGACATTTCCAGCCCATTCCGCCGTGGCATCGTTGTCGCTGGGGCTTACCGCGGAATACGACAAGCTGTCCGACCAGCTCATCGCGCAAGTCTACGATGACATCAACGAGCAGTTTCTGTCCATGCTGGAACGGTGCTTGCCGCAGGTAACTCGTGCCGCACTGGTCTGGCGCCTGTACTTTCTGGTCGGTGCCGTCCTAACCGCAACGCGATCTCGAAAGACGAGCTTTACGCGTCTGTCCGGTGATCGCATGGACGGTACCGATTACCAGGAGCTTGTCAGGCAACTGGTCGCATTCACGTCATCGGGCTTTCGCGCCATTACCGAAGATGCCGACACAACGCCGCGCTCGCCGACAAAGCGAACGAAAAAGCCGTGACAACCAATGTTGGCGGCGCAACTATTCGGCACAAGCAGGGTTGGCGCTGCCAACCCTGCCCAGACTGCCAGAATGACTACAGTTTGCTGTAACGCCAGGACTTGGTCGCAGGGTCGATTTCAATCATGTGCGACTTAATATAGCCGTCGCCGTTGTCCTGCATCGTGACGCTATTCAGACCAGACCATTTATGAATCGCGTTTAGCCCCTCGGTGATCTGCTTGCGTGCCTCGGCCGGGCTGGTTGTGCCGTCAATTTTCTTTTCCTGCAATACCCCTATCAACATCTTGGCCGCATCGTACGCGATGCTGGAATTGGAGACGTTGATCGGCTTCACAAGATCGGCGTTCTTTTCCGCCGACGCCACATAGCGTTTCGCGAAATCCTTATAGGCCGGTGTCATGGCACTGACTTCGTCTGTGGCAAAGCCGATGGAATAAATCCGGTCTGCTCCGGCGGTAACTGTTTGCGGGAAACTCCCGGCCCAGATCAGGGCATTTGCCAGAACCGGAACCTTGACGCCCTGGACGTCCAACTCCTTCAAGAGAGCAAGGGCATTGGGTGAAAACGAGCTTATGAACACGGCATCCGGATTGAGGCCTTTGATTTTGATCGCGACGGGCGAGTAGTCGGTCGTTCGCGTCTCAAATGAGACCGTATCCACCACGTTCAAATTGAGCTTCTTCGCGGCAGTCGCGAATTCCTTCATGCCCGAGGCACCCGAAGCCTCCTTGGCGTCTCCGGTGATGACGACATTCTTGACCTTGGGGAATTTCTTGACAAACTCCTGGACGCCTTCTGGAACCATCATCCCATCGTTCGGATGGATGCGAAGCGCATAGGGCTTCTTGGATATGCCAGGCTTCAGGGCGGTGTAATTCAGCGCAGGAACCTTCATGGCGTTTGCAAGGGGCGCGACGCTCTCCCAGGCGGTACCGGAAATCGGCCCCAACTCGGCCACCACACCCTCTGATACGTGTCGCCTGAACAGCAGGACGGCTTCCGTGGGCTTACCTTGGTCGTCACTCAAAACCAATTGAATCTGGCTACCGTTGACGCCGCCAGCCTTGTTGACCTCGTCCACTGCCATCTCAATGGCAATCCGATATGTCTCGCCGTTCGGTCTCATGAACCCCGACTCGGGAAGCAGGACGCCGACCTTGATTGGTGGCTTATCCGCTGCGCTCGCGCCAAAGGACGCAAGCCCCGTAGCCAACGCCAGTGCCGCAGTAAAAAGTAATTTCATGTCCATCTCTCCTTGGTTTAGTGGTTGACGCCTAGATAGTTGGTGAACAAATCCTCATCGGCCAACAAAACGCTGGCTTCTCCTTGCTGAACAATTTTTCCCTGCCGCAACACATATGCTCGGTTGGCGAACTCCAGGGCCGCCCGGACATTCTGCTCGACCAACAGGATTGACATACCCGTTTCGCGCAGCCGCTTGAGCAACCGGTAAGCTTCCCGCACCATCAGCGGAGAAAGGCCGAGCGACGGCTCGTCAAGTAAAAGTATCTTCGGAGGGGCGACAATCGCCCGTGACAGTGCGAGCATCTGCTGCTCGCCACCCGACATATTCCCGGCTTTTTGGTCTTTACGCTCGAACAACCTGGGAAACGCCGCGAACACCTCGTCCAACGCGTCTTTGAAAGAACGCTTACCATCTGCCATGTCGTAGCTCAGGCGCAGGTTCTCGACAACCGTCTGGCCGCGCAAAATTCCGCGACTTTCGGGGATATGAAGCAGCCCCATCTTCGCGAATTGATGTGCGGCCACCGTCCTGGTCGAAGACCCGAGAAATTCAATGGTGCCCTTGCGGGTTGGAAGCAGGTTTGAAATGGTCTTCAGCAGCGTGGTCTTCCCTGCACCATTCGCTCCAACGACCGCCACGACCTCACCGGCCAACACCTCCAAAGAGCACCCGCGCAACGCGGTAATTGCCCCGTAGGAGACGTGAACGTCGCGTACCGCAAGAACAGGTTCATTAAGCTGCGGCATCCTCGACTCCGAGATAGGCTTCGATAACGCGCGGATCGGCCAGAACCTGCTTGGGTACGCCTTCGGCGATCTTCATCCCCGCGTCCATGACCACGAGATTGTCCGCCAGGTTTTGCATGAAGGTCATATCGTGGTCGACGATGACGATCGCATCAACCTGCGATTGACACACGCGAATGGACTGGCTTAATTCCTCCATTTCCTGTTCGTTCATCCCGGCGGCAGGTTCATCAAGAAAAAGCAGCCGGGGCGATCCCATCAGGGCCCTGACAATCTCAAGGCGCCTGGCCTCGCCGTAAGCAAGCGACCCCGAGACATGATCGGCCTTGTCAACGAGCTGGACCTGTTCGAGCAGACGCATTGCCTTGGCTGCCTCGGCCTTGCCGGAGCGCGAGAATGCCGCCCGCAATGGCTGGGTCACCTGCTGCCTCGACGCCACCAGCACATTTTCCAGAACCGTCATCCGACTCAGGAGGCGGATATTCTGGTAGGTTCGGCCTATCCCAAGCCGAGCCCTTCGATAGCTTGGCAGCGCGGTAATGTCCTCGCCATTGAGCTGGATGGTTCCTGCAGTGGGCATATAGAGGCCGCAAACCAGGTTGATGAAAACGGACTTGCCCGCGCCGTTGGGGCCAACCAGGCCCAAGATCTCGCCGTGCGCGACGCTCAGTGAAAGCTCGGTTATTGCCCGCAGTCCACCAAAAGACTTTGAGATGCTGCTGACATCAAGAATAGAAGCCCAATGCTGCATTACGCGTCTCCCTGCCCTGCTGGATTCGGACCGGAATTCCATGGTTCAGCATCCTGGCGTTTGACCGTGACGCGGCGAAACGACAAGAGGCCTTCGGGGCGTATCAACAAAAGCAGAAGGATGACCACGCCAAACGCCGTGGGGCGCCAGCTCCCCAACCCGCGCGCGAGCTCCGGCAAAAGCGTCATGATGGTTGCGCCAAGCACAGGGCCCCACATATTGTTCGTACCGCCGAGCACCACGTAGAGGACGATGAATACGGAGGTCACAATCCCGAACTGGTCAGGGGAAATGAACAGCATGTAGTGGGCGTAATAGCTTCCCGCCAGCGCCGCAATCCCCGCACCCACTCCAAAGCAGACAAGCTTGATGTAGACGACGTGCATGCCCAGCGAGTTTGCGACAAGTTCATCTTCCCGCACTGTCTCAAGGGTGCGCTGAAGTGATGAGTGGGAAATAAGCCAAAGGGCTGCACCGACCACCAGAACCAGCACGACGATGTGCCACGGCTGCGTGCCACTCATCCCTCCAAAACCTTGTATGGCACCAATATAGGGTATGGATTCGATGGCGGACTGAACCAGCACCGCCACGCCGGTAGTCAGCAGGATCAAGTAGATGCCACGGGTTCGCAGCGCCGGAAACCCAATGAGGCACCCAAAGATGCCGGTGCCAATCGCTGCGGTGATCGCGGCAAGGATGAGGGGGAACCCGAAATTGACCGTCAATACGCTGGATGCATATGCCCCCATGGCCATGAATCCGCCATTTGCGAACGACAGGCTACCCGACAGGAGAATTATGTATACGCTCCACGCCAGAACAATATTGATTCCAGTCAAGACCACGTAATCCTGGATCATGCTCGGGTCTCGCGAATAATGGTCGAACCAAACAGACCGGATGGACGGACCAGAAGCACCACGATCATGAAGAGCCAGACGAACATCTCAACAAGTTGCCCCAACCCAAAGGCAAATGCGAGCGCTTCGACGACGCCAACCAGAAGCCCCCCGATCAACGCACCGCGCAGATCACCCAACCCCCCAATGGCTATGATGGCCAATGCCTTCAGCGCAAACGTGAAGCCCACGTCAGAGCTGACATACCCCGTACGCAGTGCCATGGCAACGCCCGCAACACCCGCCATGACGGACGCAATGAAAAATACAATTTGGTTGACGCGTATCACATTGATCCCGAGAAGCGTCGCATTCGTCGGAGATTCTGCCGCAGCACGGATCTGACGCCCCAGTTTCGTTCGGGTAACGACGAGGTGAAGCGCCAACATTACAAGAAACGCCACCACCAGCACCATCAAACGGGTAAGGAGAATTTTCGTGCCAAGGACAGTGACCGACGCATTCTGCAAAGCCTCGGAAACCGGCAGGGACAACGGTTCGGTTCCCCAGGCTTTATGAGACAGATCGATAATGATCAAACCGATCACGAAGGAACTCAAGGCCGCCGTAACATAACCGTCGTCAGACGTAAATTTGCGAAACCCGACAAATTCGACAACGACGCCCACCAGCCCCGAAACAAGGGCAGTGACGACAATCGCTACAGACAGGGGCGCGCCGAAAGCGACGAGCGAAAGGCAAATAAACCCGCCCAGCATGAATACTTCACCGTGCGCGAAGTTCAGCTTGTCAAGGACACCAAAAACAAGTGTATAGCCCTGTGCAATCAGCGCGTACATACTTCCAACAACAATGCCGTTTATCAGTTGTTCAAATAGCAAAACTCTGCTCCAATTCTGTACAGCTGTACACGATCTACGCGTTGCGGGCACAAGGGAGATTCACAATTAGCCGCCGCCAAACGCAGACGCGTTGGCGTTTGGTTCACTGCGAATCAAAGATATAAGGCCGGTCGGGCATGAACTTGAAAGTCATTACCTTCGATGCCCCGGCACCTGTGCACGTCACCATGCCCGCCCATGGAACGCTCGTGTACGATTTGCCCCTCTGCCGTCACGAAAGAATCCATATAGAACTTACGCAACACGTTGATATTTTCTAAAAATTAAACAAGGAATTTCGAAGGCCGTTGAGCCCGAAATAGAGAAAAGTTAACCGTTGACTAATAATATCGTACGGCACACGGGCCCGATACAACAAGCTTAAACGCCTAGGGGTTTACCCGTTTTCAATGGCCCGAAACCCGCTGGAAAAACTGGGCTGGCCGCCGATGCTGAACACCATGCCCGTCACACCTCAACCCCTTGTTGTAACTACTTGCCAAGACGTTGTATTACGTCATCCGCAGACAGTACATCACCAAAGTACAGCATCCAGCCGTGAAGCGCGTTGATGTGCTCTTCGGGGGTGACCGCCGACAACGCGTCGTCTACCATGACCGTGTTGTAGTTCATCATCATTGCATCACGAGCCGTTGACTCGCAGCACACGTTGGTCGTCGTTCCGCCGATCAGAACATTCGTGACTCCCCTTGCCTGCAGCGTTTCATGCAATTTTGACGACCCCGGCAGCATCGCACTGTAAACGCGCTTGGTCAGGCGGAGATCCTTGGCATCCACATCCAGGCCTGCATCAAGCTCGAAGCCGTGGTGAGTGGCACTGAGTTCGCGCAACCTGCGCTGGCTGCGTTCGGGCGTCCACATATGATCATGATAATTCGACCAGAACTTATCAGCGTCGTCCGAGCAGGTCTGGATCCAGACAACATGTCCTCCTGCCTGCCGAAGCGCTTTCGCGAGTTTGTTGACGGCACCGAACGTCGGCCTGGCCGCTGCACAGGCACTTTTAAAGTCTGGCTGCGTAAAGTAGTTCTGCAAATCTATTACGACAAACGCTGTCGTTGCCGGGTCCAAATGCCGATAGGGATGCAAAGCACCTTGCCGCGCCACAACTCGATCAACGATCTTCTGCGGAAAATCCATAATTTCAACTCACTGGTGATAACGCGCTCAATAAAATGTAATTGCCGTGGCACCGAACACCGCCGAGATATTCAGTCAAGCGTAAGAGTGTTGACTGTAATGCATTTCCACATAGGGGTAAAGACGGGTGCCAGGGTTCGCGTCAAGGCCGACATCGAGTCTGAAATCGGCCAATGCCAGCGTCCATCGAGCCGATGCGAGGTGGCGCGTTTGACGCTGACGGTGGCGAGCGCTACCATAAATTTCGGTTTTTGAACGAATTGACCTGAGAGATTTCGGTGTTGCTAAAAATGCCTTATCGCAGCGTGACAACAACGGCAACCGCCGGTGGAGTGCTGTCTGCTATGCTTGTGTGGTTCTGGATTATCTCGGCTCAAGGCAAGGTATACCTGACACTGGCTGTGTTGTGGTGCTGCGATTCAGATTCCAGCGAAGCCGCAATTATTCTCAATCACGACCCCTCGATTGTGGCGGCCGTGGCATGTGGAGTAACGGTTGCGTGCATCATTGCAGCCCTTTGGCTCATCTTCCGACCCGGCGAGAAAAGCTCGAACCACGTCAAGTACGATATCTTGCGAAGTGACCGGTAGGGCAGTCAACATAACGCCCACCGCATTGCCATCATCGTTCATCCCGGCAATGAACCTAACCTTGCGAAATCAATTGCCCCAGATCATGCGCCATTGCGGTTGCGCCCTTTTGATATTCCATCAGCAGCCTGGCGTTGCCATGGCGACCAAAAACAAATATTGCCGAACTGTGTTGGACTTCATAGTCCCCATTCGAATCGGGCGCGTAGTAGCTGTACGTGACGTGATAACGCTTCGTGACTGCCTGCAGCTGCGGCTGGGTTCCGGTCAGCCCGATGAAATGCGGCCCAAATGCTGACGCGTAGGACTTCAAAGCCCGTGCGGTATCGCGCTTCGGATCAACGCTGACAAACAAGACACGTACGTCGTCGGCTTGTTTCCCGATCTTGTGCAACGCTTCGTGGATTGTTGCAAGCGTTGTCGGACAAACATCGGGGCAGTGTGTATATCCAAAATACAGTAGCGTAATTTTGCCTGCATAGTGCGAAGCGTCAACAACATGCCCCTCGTCATCCGTGAGCGTAAATTGAATGGGGGGCAACCCGCCCGTGACGTTCTCGGTATCCCAGACAGGTGCGCTCTTCGCGTTGCATCCTGAAAGTACCGAGGCGACAACAAAAAGCAAGGCAACGTAAAACCATTTCATACTGAATGCGGAAAGTTCGTGAATTCTTGAATAGTATACCACCTCGCTACGTCGGGCCACCTCTGCCCTGAACCCAATCAATTCGCCGTATAAAGATAACGCTTCAATCCATGCGCTGTTATCAGCCGTATCACGCGGTCAAATAAAAATCCCATAATACCCAGGGTGATAATTCCAACAAACACCCATTCGGTCTGGGCATAGTTCCTTGATTTCCAGATCAACGCACCCAGGCCGTGCTGAGCTGCAATAATTTCTGCCGAAACGATCGTTAGAAACGAATTCCCCATCGCTAACCGCCCCCCCGTGACAATCGCAGGAACGCTTGCAGGAACTATTACAGACAGCAGAATTTTTACGGGACCAGCGCCTAGCGCTTCGGCCGCACGTATCCTGAGCGGATTGACCGCCAAAACGCCGGCGATTGTGCTGATGGTGAAAATAAACACGCTCGTGTAGAAGATCAAGACAACCTTTGAGGCTTCGCCGACACCAAACCATATAATCGCCAACGTAACAAATGATATGGGTGGGACGAACCGAAAAAACTCAATATAGGGATCAAGCAGACGTCGAATAAATGAAAACCGCCCCATCAGCAATCCTATCGGTACCCCCACAATCAAGCCCAAGCTCCAACCTATGATAATCCGGCTCGCCGAAGCAGTGATTGACTCATAAAGGACTCCATCCGCAGTAAGTTCACGAAACGATTCCCAAGTTTCCAGCGGCGACGGAAAAAAATACGCACTATACGGCAAGCTGATAAGCTGCCACGCAATCAACCCCAGAACGACCGATAAGACAAATATCGCAAAAGAGGAAGCCGCAGATTTTTGCGCTTTTCTTCGACGACGCTTCCAGGCGCTGTAATCTTGCATCTCCGATGTGTCTTTAGACATAAAGCCGATCCTCTTCAATCCTTTTGCATTTTCAACGTCTTCAAAACCTCATCCGAAATATCATTCCACAGCTTTTTACGCAACTCGACGTGGTACGGTTCAGTATCATCGCGAGGACGAGTCTGGGTCGTCTTGTGAACGGACTTAATCCCCGCCGCTGGTCCGGCGGTCATAATCACAATACGGTCCGCAAGCTTAATGGCTTCATCTAGATCGTGCGTGACGAACACCACCGTAGACCCGGTCTCCAGCCAGAGCCTTTCAATCTCACCCTGCAATACGGCCCGCGTCTGTGCATCAAGTGCGCCCAGTGGTTCATCCATGAACACCACACGCGGCTGATTTGCCAATACGCGGGCCAGTTGGACTCGCTGTTGCATCCCGCCGGACAGTTGGCCTGGGAACCGCTCCGCCGCCGACCCCAAGCCGACCAGCTCTATGTATTGGTCACTCAGCTCACGCAGCCTTCGGCCACGAATCCCCTGAAGACGCGGACCATACTCCACGTTTTGTCGAACCGACAACCAGGGAAACAACGCACCGCTAGATTGAAATACGACTCCGCGGGAGACATCGGGCTTACGAACCGGCACTCCATCGACTAATACCTCGCCTTCGATTTCAGCACCCGCATCACGATTGACGGCAAGGAAGCCGGCGGCAACATTCAACAACGTGGATTTACCGCAACCGCTCGGCCCCACCAAGCACACAAACTCTCCGGGCTCGATTTTCAGTGATACATTGGCTACTGCCAAAAACGGCCCAAAGCGGATTGACACGTCTCGAAACTCTACGCTCAGCCCAGCTGCATCTGGAGTACGGCGCACGCAATCACTCCCCTTGCTTGCTGTTTGCATCCACAACGTAACCATGGACTATCAGGCTATCCAGCGCCGCCCGCTTTTTAATCAGCTTGCGTTCCGTCAGGAAATCCAACATCGAATTGAAATTTTTATAATCGCTTTTGCTTATATCCCGTACACCAAATTGCAGTTGCTTGACTGCCATCTCCGTCAGGTTCTCAGGGATGTGGGCTGCCGCTTTCATGACGGATGCCGCTTTTGCGGGGTTTTTGTTTATGTACGATGTCGCTTCCGAAAGCGCCTGCATAAAGGCCTTCGCTTGCTCTTGATGTTTATCCAGCCAATCGGCACGCGTCGTAGCCAACTGAACATACGACAACTTGAATTCTCGTATTGGCATCAATACCTTGTCTCCCAAGGTAACGGCTTTCGCGGGCCACGGTTCCCAGAGGATGAACGCATCTATGGCGTCTTTAGCCAAAAGTCCCACCATCTCTGGAGGTCCAGCATTTACAACCTTCACAGAATGCAAGTCATAGGCCTTGACAAATCGGTCCGCAGCGTACTCGCTAAAGGTGCCAGGAACTATCCCGATCCGTTTGATGTCCTGCGGCTTTGAAATATCTTTCTTGGCAACAACGCTTACATAATTTCCCTCATCCTCAACGTACACACCCAGTGCCTTCAAGTCTGCGCGAGGTGCTCTGATAAGCAAGTTGTAATCAGGGACTCCGGCAACGTCCGCACTGCGCGCCACCAGGGCATCCGCAGCGGCACCACCATTCGCGTATTGCTGCACCTGAACATTCAAACCATGTTTTTTGAACATCCCCTCCGCATCAGCCACAAAGAAGGGCGCAAATGAAGGGTCCACACCAACTGCAACCGTAATTGGGCCTGAAGCGCTGGCACTACTCTCTGCACTCATCGCGCCAGGCGTTACAAAAAGACCTAAAGCAAACAGAATCCCGTAAACACCCAACGAATATTTTTTTTTCATGACACTCCTCCCTAAGATAACGATAGAACCCGGCTTGGACAAAAGATTTTTTTACATCCCCTTTGACCAAACACTCGGGACAGTCGAATACGTACCGCGCCCCAACGTAGCCGCGGGTAAAAAAGCGTCACCGCCCGCACCAAGTTGGAGCACGTAAA
Source organism: Burkholderiaceae bacterium (assembly GCA_004322135.1). Taxonomy (GTDB): domain Bacteria; phylum Pseudomonadota; class Gammaproteobacteria; order Burkholderiales; family Burkholderiaceae_B; genus Eoetvoesia. The sequence goes on from SCSG01000008.1 coordinate 104,464, forward strand.
GACAAAAGCACTTTGTATCCCGGGCACTTCTATACCTATAACCACGGTCTTGCCTTCCCGCTTTTTGGCCCATGGAAAACCTGCTCAACGAGCTTGTACCATTTCCAGGCTTGCTCCTCCGCTCTTCATGTACTCCGACAAACCATCGATTCAGCAGGTTCTGCTTGCAGTGCAATACAAAAATGGGAAATACTCAAAACTGGGGAAATGGCGTATGTGACCACCAAGGTGGACGCGGGATGTCGAGATCATTCGCCACGACACCCGCAACGTTATAGCCCGGTGCCATCCATGACAGGGAGCTCGGCCAAACGGAATTGGCCAAGTACAACCCTCGGATGGCGGTGCGGTACGGTAACCGTTCGTCCATCCATTGGCCCTCAATAAAATCGCCGCCAACAGGATTACCGTGTCGCGCCGCCGGATTCCAACTCCAATAATCATGTGGCGTTGTGAGGTCGATCGACTTTATTTCCACGCCGGCATCAATTTCGCGGATACGATCACGTATGGCCGAAACATATTTTTCTTTACGGCTATCCCAGTTTTCGTCGATAAACGGGCCGGTTGCAAAGCGCACCCGCAAACCAGCGGTAGTGCCATCCTCACCGCATCCGTAGATGACCCAGAATTGCGTCAGCTCGATGTGCTTGAGGAACAAGGACTCATGGCCTTTGCGCGCAACTTGCAGCCAATCCTTGCAGTCATCCCAACTATCCCAAAGCAGATACACTCGTGGCGATTTCTGAAAGCCCTCAGACTTCCAGGCCAGAGGACGGTTGAGGACAACATCAGCCGTAAATACAGCACGGCTGTCAGTTCTCCAACCCGATCTAAGAGGCTGTTGGAGCAATGTCCCTGTAAGGTCCGCGCCCAAGTCGCTGATAACAGCGCGACGACTGTGCACGGTACGCCTGCCCTGAGCTGTTTCGATCTCAGCGCCGGAGCACACTCCTTTGTCGTCGACCAACAATCGCGTGACAGTAGCGCCTTTGAGCATTGTGCCGCCATGCTTTACGAATACGTGCTCTACCGCTTGGGACAACGTTGGCGTGTTGGCTGGGATGCTGCACGTGCGCATGAGAAATGTCCAAAGCCATGACAATGCCCCTTGCCCCGGTGCCGCCAAATCACCAAATACATTGATGGCAGGCAGCGCAGTAAGAGCAATACGTACGGCATCCGATTCAAACAATCGCTCTACGAGTGAAATCGCCGTCATGTCCTTGAGTTCGTTGGCGTCAAGACCGACAGCTTTCGCAGTCAACGCCAAGCACTCGGCTTTATCGGGTGAGTCCGTAAAAAAAGTGGCAGCCATGATCTCAGTTGCCGCTGCATTGAGACCCTTCAACAAACGCTGAAACGTCAACGCATCCTTTTCTGAATACCGCGAGAATTCCGTTCTCGTTCGTTCTGCGTCTGCATAGAGCGTCAGCGAGCGGCCAGCTCCGTCAAGCGTCGAAAACAATACGACCGGCCGCTTGATTTCGTATCCGTAAGAGCCAAGGTCGAGATCTGCAATGGCTGGAGAAACAATAGAAAAGTTGACAGGTGTGACGTCGAAGCGAACGCCTGGGGATTTTTCATAAAAGCTCGAGAACGGTGCGCCCTTCTCATCACGCTCTATAACTAAAACGGAGCAGCCCGCCTTCTGCAAATAAGCTGCCGCTGACAGCCCACCAGAAATGCCGCCCCCCACCACTATCACGTCGAAGTAATCTTGTGCCAAGTCCATTGCCTCCTCCAAGCACCTTGTTGTTCTTATTAGAAAGCTACCGAATCCATTTATCTGACTTTATCTCCGTCATATGTCCATTCGGGATTGGAAGAAGATCAATCATTTTCTTATTAGAGCCAAACGATAATACAAGGGATCCTTTTGATGTACAAGAGAATCTCTTGATCGCTTTATGGAATCTCGCAGGCGGTTATTGTTTCAGTTTCCGAGTATTACCTTAGCCAGGGATCGTATGAACAAGCCTCCGCATCGCCGTCATCTACGGATTACTTAACGACAGCTACAGTCCAGGAACCAGCCTGAATCGGCATGGTTACTCTATGGACGACGAACCTACTAATCTAGCGAAAAATTCCGGCGACGACTCCGCGCAGCCAGCGGTTGCCTGGCTCGCGAGCGTGGCGCTCATGCCAATGCTGCATGACCTGGTAGCCCCTCGCCTCGAAAGGTAACGGAAAGACCTTGATATTCCAGCCCTTGCGCAGGAACAACCCCAGGCGCTCCGGCACGATGACGAGGTAATCCGTGTTTTCGATATTGGCGGCAATGCCGGCGAAATTTGGCACCCTCACCGCAATCCTGCGCTGTATGTTGCGCGCCTGAAGCATCTGGTCGATGAGTCCGTGGCTGGTGCCCGAAGAGCTGACCATCACATGCTGCTCTTCCCTGAACTGGCGCAACGTCAGTTTGTTCCTTACTCTGGCATGCCGGCCATCGACAATACAGACAAAACGCTCGTCCAACAGTTTCTGTTGATAGAAGCCGGCATCCATTTTGGCCGCGAAGCCGATGGCAAGGTCCACCTCGCCCAGTTCAAGTAGCCTGGATGTGTTCTCGGAGACGGTCGTGATATCGATCCGCACGAACGGTGCGTCGCGCCTGACGATGCGCAACAGGGCAGGCAAAGCAGTGACCTGCGCGACATCGCTCATGCTTACGCGAAACGAACGTCCAGAGGTGGCCGGATCGAACTGCGATCGATAGTCCAGCGTTGTTTGCAGCAAGGCCAACGTCCGCGTGACATAGGGCATCAGGCTTCGCGCCAACTCTGTCGGCGCCATGCCGCCGGAGGTGCGCACGAACAACGGATCATTAAAGTGTTCACGCAACTTGCGCAGGCTCATGCTGACAGCCGGCTGCCCAATGCCCAAGGCCTCGGCCGCCTGTGAAGCATTGCCGGTTCTGAATATTTCGCTGAATATGGAAAGAAGTTTCAGATCGATGTTGTCCATACGACGTTCCCGACTCAATATCAATAAATATGATAATTATTATCGCATCTTACATATCGACTGATATAGATGCCACCCCTATACTGTTCCAAGGGGCCAGCGGGATGATTCGTTCGCGCCCCTACCTGATACACAGCGGCGGTTGCCTCTCTTGGCGGGCCGATGCGCTGCAACCGACCTGCCTGCCGACAAGGTCTACAGGGAAGCTTGAAACGCCTTTTGCAACCGCTAGTTCACTTCACTACTCTAAGCGACAATCACCATGCCCAAGAAATCCTATACCTTTGTCATTACCGGTGGCGGCATTGGCGGCGTCATGGCCGCCCTGGCGCTGGCCAAAAATGGCCACCGCGTGCATCTGCTTGAACAGGCAAGCGAGTTCAAGGAAATCGGAGCGGGCATCCAGCTTGGCCCGAATGCCTTCCATCTTTTCGACCTGCTGGACCTGACCAAGCAGATCACCGCGCTTTCAGCCTTTCCGGACGACCTTATTGTCATGGACAGCCTTTCGGGGGAAAAGATCAAGGACATCCCCGCAGCCACACTCATACGCAACCGCTTCGGCTACCCCTATGGCCTGATTCACCGCGCCGACCTGCATTCGGTGCTGCTTGATGCGTGCCGTGGCCTGCCACAAATCTCCATGCACTCCGGCACCAAGATGACAGAGTTCGAAGACCTTGGGGATCGCGTCGTGGCTCACACCGAGTCGGGTGAGCGCTACACAGGCGACGCACTGATCGGCGCGGACGGCCTATGGTCGAGCGTCCGCGCAAAAATAGTCGACGACGGCAAACCGCGCATCTCGGGGCATATTGCATACCGCGCAGTACTTCCGGCAGAAGAAGTCCCCGCGGCAAATCGGCATAACGCCATGACGCTCTGGGCCGGTCCTAAAAATCATCTGGTGCACTACCCGTTGCGCGGAGGCAAGCTATTTAATCTGGTGGCGGTGTTCCACAGCAACCGCTACGAAGAAGGCTGGGACTCCTATGGCGACACGGAAGAATTGACGCTTCGATTCCAGGGGGTCGTGCCCGAAGTAAAGCAGATGCTGGACAAGATCGAATCGTGGAGAATGTGGGTATTGTGCGACCGCGAGCCCATCAAGGAATGGACCAAGGGACGCGTTACGTTGTTGGGTGATGCAGCCCATCCCATGCTGCAATATCTCGCGCAGGGCGCCTGCATGGCCATGGAAGACGCTGTCTGCCTGGCGCGCAAGGTGGAATCCAGCGACGACATCGCCACGGCCCTGACCGCCTATCAGGACACGCGCTACCTGCGCACGGCACGCGCACAATTGACCGCGCGCCTGTACGGCAACGTCTACCACGCCATGGGCGCCACGCGCGATTTACGCAACGACTATCTGCGAAGCCGAACCGCCGAACAATTTTGCGAAGGCAATGCCTGGCTTTACGACCCCGCCGAATTCAAACAAAGCCTGGGGTAACCGCAACAGCGTCCCAAAGAGAAAACATGCCCGTCCAGCGGGCATGTTTTCTCTTTGGGACTGTCGTCCATCAACGCCAAACCGCGGCAAAATCGTCATCAACAACGCGGAGCAGAGCCCAACGCGCCAACACGAAACCACAAGAACCAGATCAGGACTCAGCTGCCTTCTTGGCATTTTCTTTTTCCTCTGTCTTGCGCTGCAAGGCTTCTTTGCTTTGCACTTCGGGTGCCACCCAATTCAGCGGCTCAATAACCAAAGGGGTTTTTTTCTGTGTAGGCTTTTTCGACATAGCCATGTATTCTCCTTGAAGTGTTTCACAGCACGCACCGCGCGAACTGTTCCTCTTCAAGGGTAGCCCATTGAGCACAATAAGGCCAATCCCGCCGCCATTTACCACACTGCGTGCGCTCGTGCCTGCCGCGCAAAACCCAATAGCGAAGGGGCAAGACAGCAGGACAGTCGAATGCGCGATTAATGCACAGCACGCGGGAAGGTTAAGATAAACAGGTCGACAACTCCAACCCGCATTTTCATGGACGATCAAGTCATTGCAGCGATATCGCGCTGGCCAGATGTGCCAGGCGTATTCGGCTGGCTATCACTAAGCGCGCAAGGGCACTGGCGTTTGCATCCGCACGGTGATGCATGGGACGCGCAGAACGAAAATTCCGCCACAACACGCACCGAACTCTCTCCTGGCGAAACTATCGGCAACGCCCGGATACTGTCCTTCATCAACCGCAACTATGCCGGCGACACGCAAGGCCGATGGTATTTTCAGAACGGCCCACAGCGTGTATTTGTGCGGCTGGACGTCGCCCCATTCATCCTGCACTTATCGGGCCCCGGGCTTGTCTTGCAGACTCACACGGGGCTCGCCGCCGAGCACATTGCAGCCTGGTGGCTGGACGACGAAGGCAAGCTGTATGCTCGCACCGAGCACGGCCCGGGGCTAATCGCTGGACGCGATACCATGGCCGTATTCGAAGCGTTGCACACCATCCAGGGCCAGCCCCTGCTCGACCTGCTTGAGTCAGGCACTCCGGCCGGCAAAATCATGCTTGCTTCCTCTCGTGCAAACCGCCGCGCAGACGCTGTCCCCGCGCCATTGAAACGCTGCAAGGCCTCGGAGGTCTGCAGTGCGTTGGCCTTTGTACGATTCCCGAGACCGGACAGCCATACGAACGCCCCATGAACTTCGTCTACCCAAAACGCCCCACCACCCCGACACTTCCCGGGCTCGAAATCCGGCCGGCGCGGGGTGCGACCGTCGGCCCGAATGCACCTGCCATCTACCCAACACGGCCAGGTTCGACTATGCTAATTTTCATGACAACCATAATGAAACCATTGGCTTAAAATAACTCCATGACCAAGCCTGCGCCTTCCTTTTACTTTCCCGCGCCAAGAACCGAAAAGTTCTGCAGCCAATGCGGCTCCGCCCTCATCCGCCGCATTCCCCCCGATGACAGTCACATGCGTGACGTTTGCGAGCATTGCGGTGCGGTTCACTACCAGAATCCGCGCAATGTGGTGGGCACCATACCGGTATGGGGCGACAAAATACTGCTGTGCCGACGGGCCATCGAGCCACGCTACGACAAATGGACACTTCCGGCCGGGTTCATGGAACTGAGCGAGACCTTGGATCAAGGTGCTCTGCGCGAAACGCAGGAAGAGGCCGGCGCACAAATCAAGATGGGGCCGCTGTACACCATCATCGACGTGCCCCACGCCAATCAGGTGCATCTTTTTTTCCTGGCCACTGTCCTGAGCCCCGAGCTCCACCCCGGCCCTGAAAGCCTTGAAGCCGGGTTCTTCGACAAATCGGAAATACCCTGGGGCGAGCTGGCGTTTCGAACGGTCAGCACGACGCTGGAACACTACTTCGAGGACAAACCCAGCGGCAAATACCCGGTGCGCCATTACGACATCACGATGGCTGTCGCACACTGAATTTGAGGCGGCCCAGTGAAAACCTTGGCCTGGCTTGACGATACGACTCCCTTCCCGCACCCCGACAAAGCGCTGAGTGACGGCCTGCTCGCTGCAGGGGGCGACCTCACACCTGCGCGACTTGTCGAAGCCTATTCCAAAGGTATTTTCCCTTGGTACAACGAAGGCGACCCCATCTTATGGTGGAGCCCGGAACCGCGCATGCTGCTGCGCTGCGCCGACTTCAAGGTGTCACATTCGTTGCAAAAGAAGCTGCGCCAGCTCGCCCGGTGCGAGCAAGACGCGGACGCTCGCGTCCAGGTCCGCCTGAACACTGCGTTCACACAGGTCATGCAGGCCTGCGCCGAGCCAAGGGAGGGGCAAAGCGGCACCTGGATATCGCCCGATATCATGGCCGCCTACACCCGATGGCACAAGACGGGCCACGTGCACAGCGTGGAAACCTGGATAGACGGCGGACTGGCCGGCGGCCTATATGGAGTAAGCCTGGGAAGATTCTTTTTTGGCGAATCCATGTTCAGCCGCGTCACCGATTCTTCCAAGCTGGCGCTGGCCTACCTGGTCATCTATCTGATGAAACACGGGGTTCGATACGTAGACTGCCAGCAGCAGACCCGGCACTTGGCAAGTCTGGGGGCCAAACCAGTTGGCCGCGACCAATTTCTGGAGCTGCTGGGCCAGGCTCTACGCTACGCGCCGCCGCCATGGGGTCGCGGACAGATGCTGCAATCGGGCGAGCTTGCACCAGCCCAGACACAAACGTCATAATTGAGGTGCGCACACAAGCGGGTAAAGCCATGAGCCATCTCACCGACCTCAAGTTCAAAACGCTGCAGTTCTACTCAACCGCATCGTATCCATGCAGTTATCTCGAGGGGCGCGAGGCCCGCTCTCAAGTGGCCGCCCCATCGCACCTTATCGACACCCACACGTACTCGCAGCTGGTCGAACAAGGCTTCCGGCGTAGCGGCCTGTTCACGTACCGCCCCCACTGTGATGCCTGCCAGGCCTGCAAGCCGATTCGCGTGGACGTGAACAACTTCGTCCCCACCCGTACACAGCGCAAGGCCAGAAATCGGCACAAGGCCCTGCAAGCAAGCAATCAGCCGCTTGTATTCAGCGCCGAACATTTCGATCTTTACTGCCGCTACGTTTCGGCGCGCCACCCTGGCGCAGGAATGGACGAAGACTGCCAGAGCCAATATACGCAGTTTCTGCTTTCCAGTCGGGTCAATTCCACTCTGATTGAATTTCGCACCGCCGAAGGCCGTCTCGAAATGGTGTCGCTCATCGACATCCTCGACACGGGCCTATCGGCGGTTTACACGTTCTTTGATCCCGACGCCGAGGGTAGCCTCGGAACCTACGGAATACTGTGGCAAATAGACCGCTGCAAGTTTATGGGACTGCCGTGGCTGTATCTGGGGTACTGGATCCAGGAAAGCCGTAAAATGACGTACAAATCGCAGTTCAGGCCGCATCAAATCCTGTTGAACGGCCAATGGCTGTCCCCACCCTGAGAACAATGTCCCTGCTATTCAATTCGTACCCGCTGGCGCGCCCGGCGCTCTTCTCCCTGGACGCTGAAACCGCCCATGAACTCACGCTCTCGTCGCTGCAAAAGGCCTACAACTGCCGGCTAACCCGCAGCCTGCTCTCCACTCGCCACACACTGCCCGGCACACTGATGGGGCTGGCGCTGCGCAACCCCGTCGGACTGGCGGCGGGTCTGGATAAGAACGGCGCCCGCATCGACGCACTGGGACAACTGGGATTTGGCTTTATCGAAGCAGGTACTGTGACGCCACGGCCTCAGCAAGGCAACCCCAGGCCGCGGCTATTCCGCCTGCCGCGCGCGAACGCGCTTATCAACCGCATGGGGTTCAACAATGTTGGCCTGGCAACGTTCATCCAGAACGTGCAGGCCAGCACATGGCGCAGCGATGGCGGCGTACTGGGCCTGAACATCGGCAAGAACGCCGATACTCCCATAGAGCGCGCCGTAGACGATTACCTGTCATGTCTGGAGGGCGTCTACCCACATGCTGACTACGTCACCATCAACATCTCGTCGCCCAACACGAGTAAGCTGCGCACGCTACAACGCAACGAGGCACTAGTCAGTCTGCTCGGCCCGCTGCGGGAACGGCGCAAGGCACTGGCCGACAGATTCGGGCGTCACGTCCCGATGGCCGTGAAAATTTCTCCCGACCTCACTACCGAGCAAATAGACATCATCGCCGATACGCTGCTGCAATTCGAGATTGATGGTGTGATTGCTACCAATACAACGGTATCGCGCGAAGCGGTACTGGGCGAAACCCACGCCAACGAAGCTGGCGGGTTGTCAGGGCCGCCCGTGCACGAACTGTCGCTGGCTGTCATAGAGCGGCTGCGCACGCGCCTGGGACGCACGTACGCCATCATTGGCGTAGGCGGTATCCATAACGGCAAACAGGCACTGGAAAAAATTGCGGCTGGAGCCAATGCCATCCAGCTATACACCGGCCTTATCTACCGCGGCCCTGCGCTCGTTGGCGAGTGCCTTCAAGAAATCGCAAAAAGCCGCTCACCGGCGCATGCCAAGCCGGACCCAGGTGCAGTGCCTCAAGGAAAGGTGAATTGAAGGCGACATGCCCATCCGCTTTTGGAGTGCAGCACATAACGGAGTCACACTTCGCAAACAGGAAGAAGCCCGGCATTACCGGGCTTCTTTACTTGCAGCGATTTCTCGACGTTGTGTCTGGCTAATTCGGATCGTTAGCCTCAGCGTCCGGACTCGCCATGCGGTGTTGCCCGCCCTGCCACAAAAACCGGGCGAAGCGGGGCTACCACGACAACTTAGGCCGAGCGGCGGCTTCCGCGCGTAGCGGCTTTGCTGGACGCTTCGGCGACATCGGAAGCAGCCTTGAACGTGGCGTTCGTGGCAGCGGCGATGTTCGATTCGGCAGCTTCCTTGGCCTGCCTGGAAGCCTTGGCTACCGATTCATACGCGCTGGTGACGGTCGCGAGCGACGACTTCAGAAGAGCCACGGCACTTTCGGAGCCTGTAGGCGCATTCTTGGCAAACTGTTCAATGGCTTCGGAAACTTGCTGCTGGCCATTGGCAATCTGCTCTTCAGCCAGCTTGGACAGGTCGGACTGCACGCCCGAAACGATGTCATACACATGCTTGCCATAAGCCATGGCTTTTTCAGCGTTGGGCTGCGTCAAGGCAGACGCAAACGCCAGGGCTTCCTGGGGGTCCTTGACATTGATGGCCTCGTGGGATTTCTGGGCGACTTCGTCGAAAGTGGCTTTCACGACTTTCAGGTTCACGTCTACCAGTTTTTCAAAGCCTTCCAAAAACGTGCCCTGGACGGCGATCAGTTTGTCCAGCGAAGCCTTCTGGCTGGCTAGAACTTGTTGGGGGATTGCGCTCATTATCATTTCCTTCAGAATTGGCCAGATCATGGCTGGCCGTGTGAGTCGAGTTAAGTTCGGACACATTGGTTCCAGAAGGCTATGCTAATCACCCGTACTCTGTGAAAACCTTCTATGTTGCAATGCAACAATTCAAATTCTACGCGAATAAACCTGCGTGTCAAGGGGTCTTCAAACTATTTTGTTGCTATGCAACAAAATAGTTTAGGGCGTGCCTTCATACCCCAGCGCCCGGGATATTTTGGCCGCCGTATCCACCAGCAGGGTTATCCACTCGTCGCGCATGCGCTCGGCGGGGGCTGAAATCGACAGGCCTGCCTGCAGCTTTCCCGTGTCGTCATACACCCCGGCGGCAATGCAGCGCACTCCCAGCTCAAGCTCTTCGTTGTCGCGCGAATAGCCGTGTCGACGCACCAGAGCCAGGTCGCGCTCAAGCCGATCGGCTTGGGTAATGCTGTTGCGCGTCGTTCCGGCCAGGCCCGTGCGCATAACGTAGGCCTTGACCTGGCGCGGCTCGCTCACCGACAGGAACAACTTGCCCGTGGATGTCAGGTGCAACGGGGCGCGGCCGCCAATAGCGCGCACCACCTGCATGCCCGAGCGTTCGCTCCACGAACGCTCGACATAAACGATCTCGTCACCCTGCTGCACGGAAAGGTTGATGGTCTGACCTGTAATCCGGTGCAGTTCGCGCATATGATCGTGCGCCGCGTCACGCACATTCAGACGACCTTTCACCAACGAACCCAGCTCAAGCAAGCGCATGCCCAACTGGTACAAACCGCTATCGACGCGCTCGACGTAGCGGCCCACCACAAGGTCATTGAGTATCCGGTGCGCCGTGGAAGTGTGCAGGCCTGTCGCAGCCGCCAGATTCTTCAGCGGCACAGGTTCACTTTGCCTTGCCAGAACGTCCAGCAGCAGCATGGCTCGCTCAAGCACCTGAATGGTGATGGCTGAACCGTTGAACGGTGCGGCGGCCAGCGACGCTGGCTCAAGTGTTGAAGTTCGGGGCATAAGCTGGGAATGACGCAATGCAACAATCCCATAATATGAAAAACCCTACTCCTTGGCAAGTATTATTTATTCTTTAATTCTGCGGTGGTGTCAGCGATCCGCCCACTTTCTCGACCTCGGCGCGCAAATACGCCAGGGCTTCGGCTGCCGCCTCAGGTTCGCCCTTGACACCCAGGTCGATATACGGTGCAGTGCCACCACCAACGCTGGGCAGGCTGAAAGCCTTAACCCCCGGCCACCTGCGCTCGAGCTCTTCAAGCGCCGGAGTAATGCGCGATTCGGGCAGCCGAAACACCAGAAACGAGTGCTCGACACGTGTAATGCGATGGTGCCATTGGCTATAGCGCGCATCGAGAGTCCACTCCATCATGGGCCAGGCCATGACGGGAAACCCCGGAACAAAGGTATGGTTGTGAATGAAGAATCCCGGAATCTTGTTATAGGGGTTGGGCACGATTTCGGCTCCGACCGGAAAAACGCCCATATTCAGGCGCTGCCGGTTTTCGGGCAAAGACATGTCGGCGCTGCCCTGACCCTTGCGCGCGTTATCGGCACAGCGTTCGGCAATCAGCCGCTCGGCTTCGGGGTGAAGTACAAGTTCTACCCCAAGCGCCCGCGCGGCGGCCTGACGCGTGCGATCATCCGGAGTGGCGCCGATGCCACCGCAGCTGAACACAATGTCGTCAGTGGCAAAGCTGCGCGACAGAACGGCGACGATGTCGTCCAGGTTGTCGGAAACGAACTCGGCCCCGCCCAGTTGCATGCCGCGCTTGGAAAGGAACTCGACCAACTTGGAAAAATGCTTGTCCTGACGCCGTCCGGAAAGGATTTCGTCGCCGATGATGATTAACCGCACCCGCGGTGTTGAAAGTGAATTCATAAAGTCCTGCCATTTATTAAAGCTTCTTGGCGCAGCTGACGTAACGCTTCAAGGCTGAAATGCGCAAAAACCAGTGCAGAAAACACCGGCAGCACCAGCCACAAAGGTGGAAACAGATTGGCCACTGAAAGAATACCGCCTATCAGCCAATATTTGCCATTGTGCCGGCGCCACAACAGCTTGCGCTCCCGGGAGCTTGCATGCTCAACCAGCGCATCCATTCGCAGCATGCGTGAAAACGCGTAGGCCCACCAAAATACAGGTAGTATCAGGGACAACGGCGGAACCAGCCACAGCGGCATGGTCACAAGCCACCCGACTACAAAAACGCCGGTGACCCATAGCGCATTCTGCGCCCCAACCAGCGTGGCAAACTGCCCATCGCGCGCCAGACCACGATATTCGCGCGCCTCGATATGGCGCAACACAATGGGCATGATGAAAACAGCAGCCACGACCAAGCCCAGGATACCGGACAGAGGCAACAGGATACCCGCTGCCAGCACCGGAATCAGGTATAACTTGATGGAGAACAGGCCAAGGGCAAGCAGCCACTGGTCGATGGAGTTGATGATGGTCCACCCTGCCGCCTGCGCGTCGAGCCAGTTTGTGAGCGGTGTCCAGAACAACCACAGCAATATAATGGCCCCAACCAGTGCGACAAGGAACGGCATGAATATAGCCAGCAACATTTTGGGGTGGCATTGTGAGACCAGGGCCCGCCTGAACGCCAGACCCACACTCGCCAATCCGGCTGCCGGCGTTTGCTGCTCAGGCCTTAGCGCCATATCGAAATTGCCCATAACCCATGTTTGAATGTCAGCACACGTCTATGATAATCAAACCTCGCCTACTTTGCCCTTATGCCTGCCTTCAACCCACTGCATGATCTCCCGGCGCTACGCGCGCAACTGACCCAACGGCATGAAAGCACACTTGTCGTCTGTTACTGCGCCCAGTGGTGTGATACCTGCAAACAGTATCAGGGCGAATTCGAGGCGCTGGCAGACCAGTTTCCCGCCCACACATTCCTGTGGGTCGATATCGAAGAGAACCCCGAATTGCTGGGTGACGACGACGTGGAAAATTTTCCGACGCTGCTGGTGCAAACTGCCACCGCAAACCTGTTCTACGGCCCGATGCTGCCATACATCAGCCATCTGGAAAAACTGTTGCGCCACCTTGACGGAACATCACCGGCTGTAGATGGAGGGCCGCCGCTGCTGCGCGCACTGCTGGAAGCCTGAGTGCGGCAAAAAACGCAATGCGACTACCTGTTGCCGCCCAACAAGATACCGACTGGCTTGTGTGATGCCGACCTTGGCACCGCTGCCTGCGGCACAGACTGCTTCACCGAGGGCGAAGGCACGTAAGGCCTGCTGAAGAAGTCGTCAACCGGCTTGCGGCTCGAGCCGCCTTCGTGCAAGCGACTACCGCTGCGCGAACGATCACGGTCGCGACCGTTCACAGCATGGGTCGAACGCGAGCCCGAGCCGGGCCTTGCACCCACATGCGCGGGTAGCGAGAGTTCACCACGCGCAATCTTGGTCTTGATCAATTTTTCAATGTCGAACAGGTAGCGTTCTTCGTCGGACGTATACAGCGCAATGGCTTCGCCACTTGCGCCCGCGCGCCCGGTGCGACCGATACGATGCACATAATCTTCAGCGCTATGGGGCAAGTCGTAATTGATGACACAAGGTACACCCACTACATCCAGGCCACGCGCGGCCACATCAGTGGCCACGAGCACTTCCAGCTCGCCCGCCTTGAATGCATCAAGCGCCTTCATGCGGTCGATCTGGCTTTTGTCGCCATGGATGGACTCGGCTTTGATGCCATCTTGCACCAGTTGGCGTGCCAGACGGCCAGTACCGATCTTGGTGTTCGAAAACACAATAACCTGATTCCAGCCGCGCGACTTGACCAGATGCACTACGGCGGCGCGCTTTTCAGCGCCCGAAAGCGGGTACGCGATTTGTGTGACGTTCTCGGCTGTGGCGTTGCGCTCGGCCACGTCTATTTCGACCGGGCTATTGAGACTGCCGCGACCGAGCTTGCGGATTTCGTTGCTGAACGTTGCGGAAAACAGCAGCGTCTGGCGAGTAACGGGCAGCAAACGAACGATGCGTTCCAGATCGGGCAAAAAGCCCATGTCGAGCATGCGATCGGCCTCGTCAAGCACCAACACACCCACATGACTCAGGTTTACATTCTTCTGCTCGAGGTGATCAAGCAGGCGGCCGGGGGTCGCAATAAGCACTTCGCAACCGCGGCGCAGCGCGTCGCGCTGCGGGCCGATATCAACGCCACCGAACACCACCGCCGAACGCAAAGGCACAAACTGACTGTACTGAACGACGCTGTCGGAAATTTGATCGGCCAGCTCGCGCGTGGGGGTCAGAATAAGCGCCCGAACCGGATGACGTGCCGGCGAAGCGCTGGTATTGGCATACTGCATCAGGCGGTGCAATATGGGCAGCGCAAAGGCGGCCGTCTTGCCGGTGCCAGTCTGCGCGGCCCCCATGACATCGCGCCCCTGGATGACAACCGGGATGGCCTGAGCCTGTATGGGAGTGGGTATGGTGTATCCGGACGCGGCTACCGCCTGTAAAAGGCCGGGATGCAAGCCAAAGTCGGAAAACGTGACGGTGGGAGTATCGGTATTGGAAGATTCTGTCATTGAAAGTAGGTAGTGCCTAACGCCCAAAAAACTGCGGCCAGGCTTGGATAATTTAGGTATTTTAGCGCAGTGACGCCCCTACCCGGCAATTACGCCCGGCAGTGGGCCTATCAGTGTCGTTAATTTTCCACTAAGGCCTAAGAGATGCTGCGTCTTCGATCGACCCTGCCGACACCCCCAGCCAGGCGGCGGACGCTACTGTAGTGCCGCGCTGCTTGCTACAATAGCAGATTCATTTCTGGGAGAATATTATGGTGTCGATGGCGGATCGGGACGGTTTTATCTGGTATGACGGTGAAATGGTCCCGTGGCGCAACGCCACAACCCATGTCCTGACCCACTCCCTGCATTATGGCCTGGCTGTATTCGAGGGCGTACGCGCGTACAAGACAGACCAGGGCACAGCCATCTTCCGGCTTGAAGAACACGTAAACCGTCTCTTCAATTCAGCGCACATCTACCAGATGAAAATCCCGTACGACCGCGAAACCATCAAGCAGGCCTGCCGTGACGCCGTAAGTCGCAACGAACTTGACTCCTGCTACATACGCCCGCTGGTTTTCTACGGTTCGGAAAAAATGGGGGTATCGCCCAAAGGGGCAACCGTTCATGTCGCCATCGCCGCGTGGTCCTGGGGCGCCTATCTGGGCGAAGACGCCATAAAGCAAGGCATACGCGTTAAAATTTCATCATACGCGCGGCAGCACGTCAATGTCACGATGCCGCGTGCCAAAGTTGCCAGCACCTATGCGAATTCCATTCTGGCCAACGCTGAAGCCCTCGACAACGGCTACGACGAAGCCATTCTGCTCGACACCGACGGCTTCGTGGCCGAGGGCTCGGGTGAAAATATTTTCATCGTTAAGGACGGCGCCCTGCACGAGCCTGAAATCGCTTCCGCGCTTACCGGCATTACACGCGCCTCGATCCACACGCTTGCGGCCGACATGGGCATCAAGGTCATCAGCCGCCGGCTCACCCGCGACGACCTGTATATTGCCGACGAAGCCTTCTTCAGCGGCACCGCTGCTGAAGTCACCCCCATCCGTGAGGTCGATCGGCGCGTCATCGGCAAGGGCAGCCGCGGCCCCATTACCGAAAAACTGCAGAAAGCGTTCTTCGATGCGGCAAATGGACACAACCCCAAATACCAGCAATGGCTGACCAAGGTTTAATCTCTACCTATTACCCACCCAGCAGGAACCGCCATGAGCAGCGCAGAACACCCCCATCGCCCACAGGACGACGTCATTTACGTTGAGGCCGCCGATCTGCCTGTCTATTGCCCCGGCCCGAAGGCGCCCCTGTGGTCCATGCATCCCCGGGTCTACATCGAGGTCGCCAAGACAGGCCGGGCAAGCTGTCCCTATTGCAGCGCGACCTATCAGCTTAAAGATGGCGAGCGCGTACACGGCCATTGACAGCCCAAATCGACTCTTCCGCCTGCGTCCAGCCATTCTGGCTGCCTGGCGGTCACACCCAGACCCTCTACGGCGCGCTGGCAGCGCGTTACCACCGCATTTCCTTCGTTCGTGATCGCGTCGACACCCCGGACGGGGACTTCATTGATTTCGATTGGGCGGGGCCCGGACTGTACTCGGACAAGACCACGGGCGACACGCCTCCGGATTTCGACCCCCGGCTGACAATGACAGCCGCCCGGCGCTGGGCCCAGGCGTCCGACTGGGACAATCTGGCGAACACGCCGGACACACCCGCTCTGCTGCTGTTTCACGGCCTGGAAGGCAGCAGCAAAAGTCGTTACGCCCAAGCCATCGCGCAGTATTTCAGAGCGCGCGGCTGGATCGTCGTGGTGGCACATTTTCGCGGCTGTTCAGGTTTTACGAACCGGATGGCCCGCGCGTATTATTCTGGCGATTCGGACGACATCCACTTCATGATCCGCACGGCGCTGACGCGCGCTCCGCATGCGACCTGGCGTACGGCCGGAGTATCCATGGGCGGCAATGCCATGATCAAATATCTGGGCGAACGCCCCGAAATGGCGGCCAGGCTCGCCGCATGCGCGGCCATTTCCGCGCCGCTGGACCTGGCGGCCAGCGGAAACTGCCTTTCCGACACCTTTGCCGGACGCCACGTTTATGCACGCTATTTTCTGCACAGCATGAAGCACAAGCTGTACGAAAAGGCCCGGCGTTTCCCAGGTGCCATCGACACATACAAGCTGAGCCGTGTTCACACACTGCGCGATTTCGACGACATGTACACGGCACCCATGCATGGCTATAAAAACGCCCTGGACTACTGGACGCGCGCATCAGGCAAGCCCTGGCTGAAAGACATCGCGCTACCCACCCTGGTGTTGAATGCCCGCAACGACCCCTTCATTCCGGAACCGTCACTACCCGGCGCCACCGACTGCTCCGACCGCGTGCTGCTGCACCAGCCTGCCGAAGGTGGCCATGTGGGTTTTGTGACCGAGCGCTTCCCCTCCAACATCAACTGGCTCCCCGCCAGACTGGCACGATACTTCGAGACGCACGGCTGATGCCAGCACGTACGACCCCGATCACTTGAATTGTTTCAGCAATTCCCGCTTGGCCTTGAGCTTGTCTTTGAGTGTGCGTATCTGAACGTCGAGCTCTGACTGTTCATAAAAGTCCTTGCTCAGGCCTCTGGCCTGCGTCAACAGCTCGACAGCGGTCGGCAGGGCACCCACTTTGACGTAGTAGTCAGCCATGGCGCGCCGCGCCGACACCTTCTGACCCAGCTGCTCATAGCTTTGCGCCAACAATTGATTGAAACGTGGCTCGTCAGGCCACTGTGCGATACGCGCCTTGAGAAAAGGCACAGCATCCTTGTCGTGCCCGGTCTTGCGCATGGCCTCAACCAGAGCCAATGCCACGCCCTCGTTGCCAGGCCACCGGGCTGACGCCTTGCGCGCCTTGTCGTAAGCCTGATCCGGATGGCCCTGATTCAAATCAAGCAAAACACCCAGGCTTGCGATTTCGGGGGAACTTACTCCGTCCTTGCCCGCATTGCGCAAGGCGACCTGCCCTGTGGTCCAATCCTTGCGCAGCCAGGCCTCGTAGGCCTCGCCATACCACGCCGCCGACCGTACAACGGCCGAGGCGTCACGGGTTTCCTGTGAGAACTCCTCCAGCAGCGTCGTATGCTGCTGGCTGGTTCCCTGCCCCTGATCGACACGCAGCTTGGCACGCACAAACCAGAACGAATCGCTGTCGTGATGATGCACCCTGGGCAACTCACGCACCCGGTTCTCGATATCGGACAAGCGCTGGATGGACAGTGGGTGTGTGCTTGCAAATGCGCCGCCGCCAGCCCCTTCGTTAAGGCGCGACGCATTCATCAGATGGCTGAACATTTCAACCATGCCTTTCGGATCGAACCCCGACTTGTACAGCATGTCGAAACCAACCCGATCGGCTTCCTGTTCCGCCTGTCTGGAAAACCCCAACTGCCGATCCACGGCGGCAGCCTGACCAAACGCGGCGACACCCATGGACAGATCACCGCCGCCGCCCGCAACGGCAGCCAACAACGCTGCTGCGACGGAAGCAAGCATGAGGTGTCCGTTCTGCGCCTGCTGCGTCATGCCGCGCGCGATGTGCCGCTGCAGGACGTGGCCGATTTCGTGCGCCAATACCGAGGCCAGCTCGGACTCGTTTTTGGATGAAACGACCAATCCACTATTAATACCCACATAACCACCCGGAAGGGCAAACGCGTTGATCTGCGGGTCGCGCACGGCAAACACCGTTATGGGCTGAAGCGGACCTGGAGGCGGCGCCGCCGACGCCAACTTGCGGCCCAGCGCGGTCAGGTACTGGCTGACGTCCGGATCGTTGATATACGTGGGATCGCGCCGCCCCTGTTCCATGATGGCATCGCCCAGCGTACGTTCCGTGGACGGGGACAATTCGGATGAAGACGCTGCGCCCAGGCTGGGAATGCCCATGGGCTGCGCGTGCACAGCGCCACCGCCCAGCGTCAGAGCAAACGCCACACCACACAACATGGCCAGCTTGCGGCACCGACTATCCAGCACGGCTACACTCCCAGTGCCGCAGCCCGACTCTCAGCCTGAGCGCGCTCGCGTTTATTGGGCAGGCGCCCTTTGCTGGACAAGTTCATCAGTGCACCCAGGGCAAACAGCAGCCCAGCCACCTCGACAAACCCGGCAAGCACCCACATGGTAAGTCCACCGATTGCCTGATCAGTCATAGCCGACATACCGGGTATGGCCCGGCCGCACAGGTCGAAGACAGGATACAAGTCGTGCTCGGTGAACGTGATGATGGCGCCTGCCAGCATCTGCGGCACAGTCGTAATTATGGGCGAGATGACGCGCAAGCCAGGTGATACAGCAGCAGGTGGACTGGGACGCCGATCGAGAATGAGGTTCCAGTAGAGGATACCGCTGACAAGCACCGACCAATTCATCAAACGATACAGGCGCCAGTCAAGCATGGAGTAGAACTGCACCGTGGGAACCACCCACACCAACACCAGGAACACGAACATGAACGGAATCAGCACCGGGTTGGTCAGCACGCCAACCACTACACGGCCGGTGGCGCTGCGGCGGAAATCACGCAGCCAGAACCGCACCGACACTGGCAGCCCGGCCCGCATTATCTGCCCCGGGAAGGCGCCCATGATAAGCAGCGGCCCCAAGTGGTGCAATACCAGATGCTGCAGACGATGGGCGAAAAACAGCCGTTCGGCGTAGTAGTCGACCCGGGTGTGCAGCGACAGATATAAAAACACGAAGCCTACCCAGAACAATACCTGGCGCCTGACATTTACGTGGTGCACACGCGAGCCACGCGCAAACAGGGCCCCCGACACAATGAACATCACCACCAAGGCTGGAGAAAACTCCCAGGGCGTTAGCCAGCCAATAAGATCCATGATCAAAATCCAGATGAAAGCTTCGAATCAGTTTGAGGCGGGGCGACCGCCGCGCGCGCCAGACTGCCAGACCATGCACCCCGCAGCCGAACCTGGCACGTGGGTGCTAAAAAACGTAGCCGTCCAACCATCCCATCGCGGTGTAAACATGCATGACAATCAGCGTGATGAAAAGCACCACGATCCCGAAACCAAACAATGTGACCGCAAGAGCAATGAGTATTGGCGTCAGGCGAGTCTTGGTTTGCTGACCGGAATGAGGATTGTAGCGGGCGTCGAACTGCTCATCGGTCCGCAGGCAAATGACCAGCGCATCGATATAACCTGCCGTCAACGGGATGCTCAACAGCAGAAATGGCGTATTGTCCCACCAGACCGGATAGAGCCGCGACAGAACAATCAGGGCACCCGATACCGCGGTCGCCAGCCACGCCTTGGGCCTGCCGATATACCACCAATGGGCGCACACTCCGCCCAAAAGCGCAGCCAACAACGCCGCCACCACCTTGCTGCGGTGTGGCGCGATACCGCCGACCTGACCGCCAGTTACCGCACCTGCGGGGCCGGTCACCGGATTTACGGAAACTTCCATCGGGTCCATGAGAACGCCTGCCAAAATAAAATCAAAGGGGCACAGAAACAAAGGTCGAGCGAAAACAACCTACAATTAATTCCGACTATTGTAGTTGAGCTGGCAAACCCATGGACAATCCCGAATTCGATGTTGCCATAGCCGGAGCGGGCCCCGCCGGCAGCGCGCTGGCACTGCTGCTGGCACGCAAGGCACCTGACCCGAGGCGAATCGCCCTACTTGGCAAGCGCTTCTACAACGCAACCTTCCCCGCCACTGCTGCGGTGGACAGCACGCCCGATCCGCGATCACTGGCGCTCAACCACGGCAGCAGGGCACTGCTGGAACAGCTCGGCGCCTGGCCGCAGACTGCCGCCAGTATAGAAACCGTGCATGTTTCACAGCGTGGTCGGCTGGGACGCACGCTGATCCGCCACGAAGAGATGGGCGTACCGCGCCTTGGCAGCGTTGTCGCCTACCCGGACCTGCTCACCGCATTGCACAAGGCCGTCGCCACCGGCGGCGTCACGACCATCGTAACGCCGTACACGCGGCCACTTGCCGCCAAACTGGCGCACATCGACGCAGGTGGGCGCGACATCCGCAGTCTGCTCGCCGTTCAGGCCGATGGACACCGGCCGGCTGGGCTGCGACGCGACTACGGCCAGCACGCGGTTCTTGCCACGGTGCACGCCAGCCAGCCCAAGGCGCGCTGGGCGTACGAACGCTTCACCAAGGAAGGCCCCCTTGCCCTGCTGCCACATCCCCAAGGCGCGGATCTATATAGCGTCGTATGGTGCTGTACCCCTAAAAGGGCTGAACAATTGCGCCGTCTGGACGGCCCCGCCTTCAGTGCGGCGCTTACCGCCATGTTCGGCGACCGCTTAGGTATTCTCTCCAGTGTGGGGATACGCCATGTTTTTCCGCTATCGCTGCACGCGGGGCCGCTGCTGATCAACGCGTGCACCATTGCCATTGGCAATGCGGCGCAAACGTTGCATCCGGTCGCCGGCCAGGGGCTCAACCTGGGCCTGCGCGACGCTGCACAGCTTGCCCAGACTCTGGCACCATGGCTTTGCCAACCACGCGAAGACCCACGGGCCCTGCTCGAAGAGTTTGCCCGACGCCGCCGACCGGACCGCTGGGTGACGGCTGGCATCACCGACTTTCTGCCACGAATCTTTTCAACCCACAACCCATTCGTCGAGCACACCAGCGGTGCCAGTCTCCTGACCCTGGATCTGGTCGCCGGCCTGCGTGCACCACTGGCGCGGCACCTGCTGCAAGGGCTGCGAACTTAAGCGCCTTGGCAACCTTGTCGGCACGATCCGGTCGGCACGGTTAAAATCTCCGGATGCACATTGGCCCCTGGCTCCTTCCAAACCCGATTTTCATCGCCCCCATGGCTGGGGTGACCGACCGCCCGTACCGGCAGCTGTGCAAACGCCTCGGAGCCGGCTATGCGGTATCTGAAATGGCCGCCAGCAATCCCCAGCTATGGGACAGCGTCAAGACGTCCCGCCGCCTGGACCACAAGGGCGAAGTGGACCCCATTGCCGTGCAGATCGCAGGAGCCGACCCCGACATGATGGCGGAGGCCGCCGTCTTCAACATAAAAAAGGGTGCGCGCATCATCGACATCAACATGGGTTGCCCGGTAAAGAAGGTATGCAATGTGGCGTCGGGTTCAGCACTGCTGCGTGACGAGGACAGGGTTGCCCGGATACTGGAAAGTGTAGTGCGGGCCTGCAGGCCCTACGAAGTGCCCGTCACGCTGAAGACCCGCACGGGGTGGGACGCGCAGTCGCGCAATGCCGTACGTATTGCACTTCTTGCCGAACAGGCGGGTGTCGCGGCCATCGCCCTGCACGGCAGGACTCGTGCAGACCTCTACAAGGGCGAGGCCGAATACGACACCATCAAGGCCGTGAAACACGCCATCAATATCCCGGTGATTGCAAATGGGGATATCGATAGTCCCGAAAGAGCCCGATACGTATTACAGTACACAGGGGCCGACGCAGTCATGGTCGGCCGGGCCGCACAGGGACGCCCCTGGATTTTCCGCGAAATCGCCCACTTTCTTGAAACCGGTACACATCTGGCACCGCCCACTCTGGGCGAATTGCGAGAGTGCCTGCTAGAGCATCTGGAAGACCATTACCGGTTTTACGGCGAATTCATCGGCGTACGTTCCGCGCGCAAGCATATTGGCTGGTACTTTGCCAATATTCCCGACAATAAAGCGCTTTTAGACTGCATCAACACCACAACAACCACGGCGAACCAAACCCTTGCACTGAAGCAATGGTTCGATCGCCATGAATCCGCAAGTTTTTTTGCAACCTCGCTAGCGCCTGCGCTGGCAGCCTGAATCCGCGCACTATAGCCAACACCCATCCATTATGAGCAAAGCCAACCTCCTGGAACAATGCGTACGCGAGAACCTTGAACGCTATTTCGAAGACCTGGGCGACTCGCAACCGCACGACATTCTGGACATGGTCATCCACTGCGTGGAAAAGCCGGTATTTGAAGTCGTCCTTGCAAAAGTCAAGGGAAACCAATCCAGAGCAGCCGAAATGCTGGGTATTACGCGCAGCACCCTGCGCAAGAAACTTCACGCTCACAACATACAACCTTAACCTTCCCCTCCCCGCTTCCCAACATGAAAATCAAAACAGCTTTGCTCTCGGTTTCTGACAAAACCGGTATTGTTGAACTTGCCCAGGCCCTTGCCAAACGAGGCGTGCGCCTGCTTTCTACCGGCGGTACTGCCAAAATGCTGGCCCAGGCCGGCCTGGACGTCACCGAAGTCGCCGACTTCACCGGCTCACCTGAAATTCTGGACGGTCGAGTCAAAACCTTGCATCCGCGCATCCACGGGGGCCTGCTGGCCCGCCGCGACAGCGCCGAGCACCTGGCCACGCTCAAGGAACAATCCATCGACCTGATCGATCTGCTGGTCGTCAACCTCTATCCTTTTCGCGAAACCATCGCCAAGCCCGACAGCACGTTTGCGCAGGCCATCGAAAACATCGACATCGGCGGACCGGCCATGCTGCGTGCTGCCGCCAAAAACCATGGCACGGTCGAGGGCGGAGTAACCTGCCTCATCGACCCTGCCGACTATGCTCGCGTCCTTGCCGACATGGATGGCCCGGCAGGCCAGCCTTCCTACGCCCTGCGCCTGGAACTTGCTACAAAGGTGTATGCCCACACCGCCGCGTACGATGGCGCCATTGCCACGTATCTAAGCAGCCTCGTGGCGGCCGAACCTGCTCAGGAAGCACCTCCGGAGCGCGCCGCATGGCCGCGCACAATTACCGTACAGATGCAGCAGCACCAGGTTCTACGCTATGGCGAAAACCCGCACCAGGGCGCGGCGTTCTATCTTGACCAGCCATCCGGAAAAGGCCTGCTGGGCAGCTACCGACAACGTCAGGGCAAAGAGCTTTCGTACAACAACATTGCTGACGCCGACGCCGCCTGGGAATGCGCCCGCAGCTTCAACAGTTGCGCCTGCATCATTGTCAAGCACGCCAACCCCTGCGGCGTCGCCATCGGCGACACCCCGCTGCTTGCCTACCAGCAGGCCTTCAAAACCGACCCCACTTCGGCCTTTGGCGGCATCATCGCCTTCAACCATGCCGTCGACGCCGAAACGGCTCAGGCCATCACGGCCCAACAATTTGTCGAAGTCCTGCTCGCGCCGTCGTATTCGGCTGACGCGCTGGCCATCTTCGCTGCCAAGAAAAATGTGCGCGTGCTCGAAATCCCGCAAGGCGACGCGCACAACGACTTCGACGTCAAACGCGTGGGCGGCGGCTGGCTGGTGCAAAACCCCGACGATCGCAAGGCCGTACCCGACAACTTCAAAATCGTGACCAACAAGGCGCCCACCGAGCTACAGATGCGCGATCTCCTGTTCGCCTGGAAGGTAGCCAAGTACGTCAAATCCAATGCCATCGTCTTCGTATCCAACGGCATGACGGTAGGTGTCGGCGCGGGGCAAATGAGCCGCATCGATTCCGCGCGCATCGCGTCCATAAAGGCCGAAAACGCAGGACTTAGCCTGGCCGGATCGGCAGTGGCTTCCGATGCATTTTTCCCATTCCGTGATGGGCTGGACGTCGTTGCGCAGGCTGGTGCCACCTGTGTCATTCAACCCGGCGGCAGCATACGCGACAATGAAGTCATCGCCGCCGCCAACGAACGCGACATTGCCATGGTCTTCACAGGCGCACGGCATTTTCGCCACTAGTGCAACGGCGCGGCGATGCGAATTCTAGGCATAGATCCAGGATTGCGCCGCACGGGCTTCGGCGTGATCGACGCGCGTGGTGCTCAGCTGCAGTACGTCACCAGCGGTACCATTGTCGTACCGGCCGACCTGCCGCTGGCACAGCGCCTTAAAGTCATACTGGACAATATCCGCGAAGTCGTCCTGGCCAATGCGCCCAACGTCTCCGCACTGGAAAAGGTCTTCGTCAACGCCAACCCTGCGTCCACCCTTTTACTGGGGCAAGCACGGGGCGCGGCGCTATGCGCGCTGGCCGACAGTGACCTGCTGGTGCACGAATACACAGCGCTACAGATAAAAAAATCGGTAGTAGGCAACGGCCACGCTGCCAAAGGACAAGTGCAGCGCATGGTGCAAACCCTGCTCAGCCTGAATGGCCTGCCGGCGGCCGACTCGGCCGATGCACTCGCCTGTGCCATCTGCCACGCCCACATCAGCCCCATGGCCGAACGCCTGGCCCGAAGCGGCGACCTGCGGGCCGGCCGAACGGCACGCATGCACAATGGACGCCTGACAGGCTAGCCCCCACAAAAGGATGGACTAATGATAGGACGGATCACCGGCACCCTGCTGGAAAAAACTCCACCTACGGTATGCATTGACGTGGGCGGTGTGGGCTACGAAATCGACGTACCCGTGAGCACCCTGTACAACCTGCCCGAAACCGGCGCGCAAGCCACCCTGTTCACGCATCTCGCCGTACGTGAAGATGCCCACATCCTTTATGGCTTCTCGTCCGCTCGGGAACGCAGCGCCTTTCGGTCCCTGATCAAGGTAACGGGCATTGGCGCGCGTACCGCGCTGGCTGTGCTGTCAGGCATGACCGTCGACGAACTGGCCAGTGCCATCACCCAACAGGAAACGGGCCGCCTGACCCGTGTTCCGGGGATCGGCAAGAAAACCGCCGAACGGCTTCTGCTGGAACTGCGCGGCAAGCTGGGTGCCGACCTGGGCGGCACGGCGGACGGCATCCCTTCAGGCCGGGAAGACATCATCAACGCGCTGCTCTCATTGGGCTACTCACAAAACGAGTCGCAGGCCGCACTCAAGAGCCTGCCACCAGACATCGACGTTGCCGAAGGCATACGCCAGGCACTCAAATCCCTGGCCCGGGGATGATAGTGTACGATTGCCCTAACTTCCGCCGCACGCGACACCACTATGGCCATACACTCCGACCCGCTGTCCAGCGTCACTCCCGACGATGCCCGCCTAGTCAGCCCTGAAAGCACATCACCGAATGAAGATTCCATAGAGCGCTCGTTGCGGCCACGCGTGCTGTCCGATTACGTCGGTCAGAACCGTGTTCGTGAGCAGCTTGAAATCTTCATCACAGCAGCCAAGATGCGCCACGAGGCCCTTGATCATGTCCTGCTGTTCGGCCCGCCAGGCCTGGGTAAAACAACACTGGCCCATATTGTGGCGCACGAGCTGGGCGTGCAGCTGCGTCAAACCTCCGGCCCGGTACTCGAGCGGCCCGGCGACTTGGCGGCACTGCTCACCAATCTGGAAAAAAACGACGTCCTGTTCATTGACGAGATTCACCGCCTCTCTCCAGTGGTCGAAGAAATTCTGTACCCGGCACTGGAAGACTTCCAGATCGACATCCTCATCGGCGAAGGTCCGGGCGCGCGAAGCGTGAAGATCGACCTGCAGCCTTTCACGCTGGTGGGCGCCACCACGCGCGCCGGCATGCTTACCAATCCACTGCGTGATCGTTTTGGCATTGTGTCGCGGCTGGAGTTCTACAACGCGGACGACCTGACCCACATCGTCACACGCAGCGCGCACCTGCTCAATGTGGACATCACGCAGGAGGGTGCCCGCGAAATCGCCCGACGTGCGCGTGGTACCCCGCGCATTGCCAACCGCCTGCTGCGCCGCGTACGCGACTACGCTGACGTGAAAAATGGCGGCATCGTCAGCATCGAAGTCGCCAATGCCGCCCTGACCATGCTTGATGTGGACCCACTGGGGCTGGACCTCATGGACCGCAAGCTGCTTGAAGCCATCATCCACAAGTTCGACGGCGGGCCCGTCGGAGTGGACAGCCTGGCAGCCGCCATCGGCGAGGAACGCGACACAATCGAAGACGTGATCGAGCCGTACTTAATTCAGCACGGTTACCTGCAACGCACTCCGCGCGGCCGCATGGCCACGCAAACCACCTGGCGCCACTTAGGCCTTACGCCGCCCAAAGCCACCGGCGCCGGAGAACTGTTCGGGTAGTGCGGACATCAAACGCCCGCGGTCTGTACACACAGCAGCAGACCCTCGCCATACGCGTCGAGCTTGCGTACGCCCACGCCGCTGATCTGCCCAAGTTCGGCCAACGACTGCGGGCAGCGCTGCGCCACGTCACGCAATGTGGAATCGTGAAAAATGACGTAGGCTGGCACGCCATGCCCCTTGGCGACGCTGGCACGCCACGCGCGCAAGGCTTCGAAACGCTGCCGGGCGTCGGGCGACAAGGCAACATCGGCGGCCTTTGAACGCGCTGTGCTGCGCGACGCACGCGTTTTCTTCTCGGGCTCGCGTCGAAACATCAGTGTAGTTTCGCCGCGCAGCACAGCACGACTGCCCTCGGTCAGGGCCAACGTACCATAGCCTTCGTGATCCACCGCCAGCAAGCTTTGTGCCAGCAGCTGCCGCAATACACCGCGCCACGCCTGTTCGGAAAGGTCGGCGCCAATGCCAAAGACTGTCAGACTTTCATGGTTGTACTGCTTGATGCGCTCGGTAATTTTGCCGCGCAAAATATCAATGAGGTGCCCCGCCCCAAAGCGCTGCCCCCGTTCGCGCCAAAGCCGGTACACCGCGGAAAGTATTTTCTGGGCTGCCACGGTGCCGTCCCACGCCTCCGGGGGGTCAAGACACGTATCGCAATTACCGCAAGGCTCGATAGACTGCTCGAAATACGCCAGCAAACGCTGGCGCCGGCAACCCACAGTTTCACACAGCCCCAGCATGGCATCCAGCTGCGCACCCAGGCGGCGCCTGAAGATATCGTCCCCCGGAGACTCATCAATCATGCGGCGCTGCTGCACAACGTCCTGCAGTCCGTAGGCGAGCCATGCCGTGGCCGGTTCGCCGTCGCGGCCCGCCCGGCCCGTCTCCTGGTAATACCCCTCCACCGATTTGGGCAAGTCTATATGCGCCACGAAGCGCACATCCGGCTTGTCGATACCCATGCCAAAAGCGATGGTTGCCACCATGACTACGCCGTCCTCGCGCAAAAAGCGCGACTGGTTGGACGCCCGGGTGGCGGCGCTCAGCCCCGCATGGTAGGGCAAAGCCTCAATACCATGGCCACACAAAAATTCCGCTGTTTCCTCGGCCCTGGCGCGCGACAGGCAATACACAATGCCGCAATCATTCGCGTGTTCAGCCTGAATGAACTGCAGCAGTTGGCGCTTTACATCGCTTTTCTCGACAATGCGATAGCAAATGTTGGGGCGGTCGAAACTGGCCACAAAATGCCGCGCGTTGGTCAAACCCAGCCGCTGTGCAATTTCGCGCCGCGTAACCGTGGTAGCTGTGGCAGTCAGGGCGATGCGCGGCACGTGCGGCCAGCGTTCCGACAAAATCGAGAGCCCCAGATATTCCGGTCGAAAATCATGCCCCCACTGTGACACGCAATGAGCCTCGTCAATGGCAAACAGTGCAACGTCGCCGCGCAACAGCATGTCCAGGCAATGTTCGGTGAGAAGACGTTCAGGCGCCACGTACAGCAGATCAAGCTGCCCCGACATAAACGCCTGCTCGACCTCGCGCGACGTGCGCCAATCCTGCGTGGAATTCAGAAAAGCCGCACGCACCCCGAGTTCGAGCAGCGTATCGACCTGATCCTGCATAAGCGCAATGAGCGGTGACACCACCACGCCACAGCCTTTGCGGGCCAACGCGGGGATCTGGTAGCAGAGCGATTTGCCTCCCCCCGTGGGCATGAGCACCAGGGCATCTCCCCCCTGCACCAGATGTTCAATAATGGCTTGTTGATCGCCCCGAAACGAGTCATAACCAAAAACTTGCCGCAGAATATCCAGAGGAGAGTTGTTAGAAGAAGACATTCAGCCAGGTAATTGAAAATAATAAAGCGGAACGCCCGCGCGAAATGGCTCGAGCACCCCGCGCCGCGCCGACATGGCATTTTAGCCCTCACGCCACCAGCGGCAAGCTGATATTAGTACAGAGGCACGGCAAAGTTTACGTTGACGTCATAATCCCCTGTGACAAACTCGTGCCGGGCACCCAGCGAGATACGCAGGTTCTGGCTATACCAGAACTGTTGAGTCAGCCCGAACTGCTGCTGCAAGGGACCTGAGGCGGAATATATTTGCTCGTAGGAACCAATCAGATTACCCCAGCGCCCGAGTGCAAGGGTGGCGGTCCATTGTTGACGACTGCGCGCCGAATCGAGGGCCGAATTCTGATAGCTGGACAGGTCGGAAAACCCTTCGCTACGCGTTTCATGCGTCCAGCCAAGCTTAAGCGAATCGAGCACCCTGGCCTCGTAGCCAATACGATAACGCCATCCCTGGTTGAAGTCGCGCGTTGCCCGTGCCACTGCCACCTGCCATGCGCCCCAATCGCGGGTTGAGTACTTGCCCCCCACGCCGTTCACAGCAAGATTCGGTGCCCACTGCGTCTGTGTTTCCAGGGAAAGCTGTGGATCAACCCCATAGCTCAGCACACTTTCTCCTGCTGTCGGCCCGTATGTCAGTCCGCCAGGTTTGAGCGTCTCACCCGAATAGTCCAACGCCCCAAGCACGACGGAATACTGCAGGCTTCCTTGCGTCTGGCCGTCACCCGCCGCGGAGTGCGACAACGCAATGCCACCCAGACGTGCCCGATTACCCTGTATGGAATTTCCAGACCAGCTGTTGCCCAGCACGAGACTCGTGCCATCATCCCGGGAGTAGGTCCAGTTCTGGCTGCCCAACACCCAGGTGTCCGTCTTGCCGGCTGAAACCAGCGATAGCCGGGTTTGTCCGCCATCAGGCTTGAAACCTGTGACGCCCGCGTCAGACCGCAGCGGGGTCAATCCCCTGCTGTAAGCAGGATCGACCAGCAGAACTTGAGCAGGAGCTGGTAAAAATGAATTGCCCGTGCCCGGCCCATCGATGGGGCCCGATCCATCAAACGGCAGCGGTTCGGGTAACGGTACGGGCGCAGCCACATCGTCATGCGGCACAGCGTAAGGCTGCACAGGTGCCAGATCTTTCAGGGTAGGGCTGACAGACAGATCGTTCACAGCCCACGGATCGGCGACGGATTGCGCCCGCGACACCGTCGCCGCACAGAGGCAGGCCGCGACGAAAACCAGCGCCCCACCGGACGGGAAACATATTTTTCCATGCAACGAACAAAAAGCCATATCCACAGCGACTACTTTGTCACAACGACCATATTGAACTGATGCCACTGCCGCCAGACCTTTCTGCCTATGGCGGCCCGGCCAGCCATCCGCCCGCGCCTACGGCCTTCGGGATGAAGCGTCAAGCAGAGCTTCCCCACTTTGATCCAGTGATTTCTTCAGGGCCGAATATCTTTCCAGTAATGATGATTTATACACCACGCCCAGCAATACCGGGCTATCGCCACGGCTGACGACCGGCAAACGCTCACCCGGGAAATTGACGAATTGTTCCTGTGCCTCGTCCAGGCTCGTATCGGGGTGCAAGGCCTTGACGAAATCCAAGCGTAACACGTCGCCGGCGCGCCGCTCCTGCACATCGCCATGCACCAGCAGCATGCTGGTTAAATCCTGTTGCGCAATGACACCCTGGAACACATTGTTCTCATCCACCACATAGAGATATTTGACCGGATATTCCACGAACATCCGCGAGGCTTC
Organism: Burkholderiaceae bacterium; assembly: GCA_004322135.1. GTDB lineage: Bacteria > Pseudomonadota > Gammaproteobacteria > Burkholderiales > Burkholderiaceae_B > Eoetvoesia. The sequence continues at coordinate 134,479 of SCSG01000008.1, forward strand.
CTTCAGCGGCGTCACCGTCCGCACGACCGTCTGAGCGGGACGCACCAGCTCGGCCAGCTTTGTATGGCGCAGCCTGCGACGCACAGCAACATCACGTTCGCGCACCAGCATCACGTCATACATGCCTACTTGCGCAATGACTCGCGACACGAAGTGCGCCAGCACGCAAGCCAGCATCAGCGGCACAACCGCCTGAAAATTGAGCGTCATCTCAAAAATCATGAGAATGGCCATCAGTGGCGCCCCGGTTGCCGCCCCCAGAAAGGATCCCATCCCCACCAACGTGAACAGATACGGCGACACAGCCATGTTCGGCCAGATCAGCAAAACGGCCTGGCCGAACAACGAACCAAACGCCGCCCCCACGAAGATGGTTGGAGTAAAAATCCCGCCAATCGCCCCCGAGCCCACCGTAAACGCGGTCGCAGCCACCTTTGCCACCAGCATCAGCAACAAGGCCTGCCACGCCCACTGTTCGTGTACGAGAGACACCACGACACTGTACCCGTTGCCTCCTACCCGTGGCATAAACACAAGCAATACGCCCAGCAGCAGGCCGCCCAGCCCAAGACGCAACGGCAACGGCAAGTGCAAGCTGCGAAACCCGCGCCGGGTGGCATCCAGCAACTTGAGGAACTGGGGCGCAAGAACCCCCGAAACCATACCCAGCACCAAAAATGGCAACACATGATTCGCACCCGGCACCGTCCCCGTCATATTCACCGGGTATGTCACGTAATAGTGCCCCGTCCAGCGCATGGTGATATTGGATAATGCCGCCGCGACAAGCAAAGGGCCAACGTTTTGTATGGCCACGGTGCCCAGTACTATCTCGGCAATGAAAAGCGCACCGGCTATGGGCGCACCGTATGCCGCGGCAACGCCTGCCGCCGCGCCGCAAGCCACCAGCAGGCGCAGCCGAACCGTGTCAAAGCCGGCAAAGCGTCCAATGGCCGACGCGGCAAGGGAACCCAGGTGGACCATGGCGCCTTCTCGTCCGATGGAACCACCCGACGCCACGGACGAAAGCGAGGACAAGGACCGAAGTAGACCCTGGCGAAGCGACAAGCGCCCGTCGCCAATGGCCACGGCCTCCATATAATCGGAATTACTGCTTGCCTTTATTTTTGACGCCCACCACAGCAGCGCCCCGGCGACCACGCCACCCAGCATGGGAAACACAATGCGGCCCCACGGCGGCAAGCTGTGCATGACACGCCCCACCGAGCCGGATTCTCCGGTAAGCAGGTGCTGCACGAGCGAAATGCTTTCGCGAAACCCGATGGTTGCCAATGCTCCGAGGATTCCCGCGATCGCCGCCCACACCAGCATTGCCGGAGGTGCCGACAACCATTCCCAATCCTTCAGGCGCTGACGCAGGGTGCGCAACACTTCACTCATTCATGCCCCATGTGGCGAGCGCAAACCGAAGTTCGCGGATCACAGGTATTTCAGTTTATTTCGTACGGCTTGCAAGCAGCGGCGCGGATAGGCACACTTGCACTATGGACGAAACCCTTATCAAAGTGCTGGTCGTGGATGACGACCCGGCGTTACGGCAGCTGCTGGCCGACTATCTTAACCGACACGGCTATGATACGCTTTTGGCCCCCGATGCCAGCGACCTCGAATCGCGCATCCAGCGCTTTAACCCCGACCTTGTCGTGCTGGACCGCATGCTGCCTGACTGCGACGGCGCCGATGCCTGCCGTCGTCTGCGCCAGCTGGGCGAAGACATCCCCATCATTCTGCTGACTGCACGCGACGAAACTGTAGACCGCGTCATTGGGCTTGAGGCCGGAGCCGACGACTACCTGGGAAAGCCTTTCGATCCACGCGAACTCCTGGCGCGGGTCGAAACTGTTCTGCGGCGCAAAAAGGGCGCTTCCGCACTAATCAAGGAAAAGCAGGTTGCCTTCGGACCATTTGTCTTCGACCCGGCGACACGCATGCTTTTCCGAAGCGGCGAACCCATAAAACTTACCGGCGGCGAAGTCAATCTGCTCGAAGCGCTGGTCAACAACGCCGGCAAGCCACTGTCACGCGACCGGCTGCTTGCCCTGGCGCGCGACGACGAAGGCGAACGCAATGACCGCGCCATCGACATCGCCATCCTGCGCCTGCGGCGGGCTATCGAAGACGACCCCAAGCAGCCACGCTGGATACAAACGGTCTGGGGCATTGGCTATCGTTTCTCGCCTTAATCACCCTTCATGCGGCGTCTTCTCCTATCTTTGCAATCCCTGCATGCCCGGCTCATCCTGCTGACGCTGGGCACGATTCTTCTCGTGCAGGCGGCCACACTGGCCACCGTCAACTACTACCGGGAGAAACTCACACAGGACGTGACTGTTCAGGTAGTTGCCACCACAATACGCACCGTGCGTGCCGCACTGGCCACGGTACCTGCCGACGAACGTGCAGAATTCGTACGCCAGGCCTCGCATAACGAGTGGCACCTATGGTCGCGAGCCATCGCCCGAGAGCGCCGGGAAGCGCGGCTCGCCGGAGGGGGACACCAAGGGCAACCCGGCCGGCCCGCATCACTTCACGATGCACGCACCGAACTGCCTCCATCACCACTACCCCGCGACATGCGGCGCGACCTGAGGCTCTTCATCAACGAACTGAACGCCAGGCTGAACGACGGTACCCGGGTCGGTCTGTCACGCGGACCAGTACCGCGACTGTACATTTCGCTCATCCCCGATTCACCGACGGCCAGCGCCGACCCCATCGACGAAGAACAAGCCCGGGACAACCGGGAGTGGCTGGTCATCCCCCTGGACCGCATCACACCGCCTGTGGCCACACCCATCATCCTCGTGTGGCTCTCGGGAATGGGCCTGCTGCTGCTGATTTCCGCTGCCTTTTCCTGGCATATCACGCGACCCATCACGAGGCTGGTCAAAGCCACCGATCAGCTGGCGGCAGGCCAGCCGCAGCGCGTCGTTCCATCAGGGCCATCGGAAATCCGCGCACTGGGCGAGCGCTTCAACGCCATGCTCGACACCATGGCCGAATCCAACGCGGTGCGCCATACGCTGCTGGCTGGCCTGCCGCACGACCTGAAGGGACCGCTTTCGCGCATGTGGCTGCGCATCGAAATGATTGACGACTCGAACTTCAAAGAGGGAATACGCCAGGACATCCAGGACATGCAGCGCATGGTTGACCAGTTCATTGGGTTCGTGCGTGGCACCGACCCGACGACCTATCGGTTTGTACCCATAGACCTGGCAACGTGGCTGGACGAGCGCGTCGGAGCCTGGGAAAGCGCGGGCAGCGAAGTGCGGCTGGTCAAAACGCTACCGCCTCCACTGCCGGTAAACGCGGATCGCATTGCGCTGGGTCGGCTGCTTGACAACCTGATCACCAATGCCTTGAACCACGCAGTTCCTCCGGTTGAAATCGCCCTGGACGCCGACAGCGAAAACGCCATCATCGTCATCGAAGACCACGGACCCGGCATTCCGGCAGACCGGCGCGCCGAGGCCTTGCGGCCATTCTCGCGCCTTGATACCGCACGTACACGCACCGGATCGGTCGGCCTGGGGCTTGCACTGGCCAATGCCATTGCCGGCGCCCACGGTGGCACGCTGGCGCTGGGCGATTCACCCTCGGGCGGCCTGAAAATCACCATCACATTACCGCGAGCGGATCAGCCGCGGAATCGGGGCGGCGACGGTGGTTTGGACAAGCCGAACATGCGCCAGTAAACCCAGATATTGAAAATCAGCACCACTGGCAAGGCCACGACCGACGCGGCAAGAATGAAGCGCAGCGAATCCACCGAAGCGGCCGCGTCCCAGATGGTAATGTCGTCGAGCACCAGGTACGGGAAAAAGCTGTAGCCCAGCCCGCCCAACGTTGCCAGAAATACCAACAGTGTCATGGCAAATGGCAGCGCCGTTGTGCGGTAGCTGCGATTAATCATGCGCTGCAAGCACATTTCTATTGTCACGAAACAAATCAGCAGCCCGCCCCACAGACTCACGACCAGCGGCCACTGCGGACCATCGCTCCATTTGAGGAACACGCCGGTGTTGGCAAAGGCCAGGACCACCGAAAGCCCCACTGTTCCGGCCGCCGCCCAGCGCACCACATGCCTGCCCCACATGACCGCACGCACGCGCAGCTCGCCTCCCACGCGCATGATCAGCCACGAGGCTCCAAGCAGGCAATAGCCCAGCAGCACGCAAACACCAAGGAAAAGGGAGAACCACACATAACCAATGTCGGTCTGATACGACACCACCAACTGCGCCAGCAGAATGCCATGGGCAACAGCCGTAACGAGCGACCCCACCGCAAAGCCCGCGAGCCAGTGCTTCTGCATTTCAATCGGTGCGCGCAGTCTCAGCTCAAACGATACGGAGCGCAACATCACTCCCAGAGCCAGCAGGCTCAAGGGCAGGTACAGCTGGCCCATGATGCTGCCCCAGGCATGTGGAAATACCGATACGAACAGCCCCATCCCGAGGAACAGCCAGAACTCGTTGGCATCGCGCCAGGGACTCAGCAGCGAGAGCATCCGCGGGCGCAACGGCGCCGGCGCAAACAATACGAGGCAGCCAACACCTATGTCGAAGCCGTCCAGTACCGTGCCGGCGACGATAGTCGCAAACAGCAAGCCCATGAATACCAAAGGCATCCAGAACGCTGGATCCTGCGCGCTGAACCCCAGAAGGCTGACGAGTGTGTCTATCATGCACGCCCCCGGCGCCGGGCGATCGGCACTACGCCGTAGCGCACGATATGTCCCAGCATCAAGAAGAAGCCATACAGCAACGCCGCATAAACCAACGTATAAACCACCAGTGCGCCAGCCAGTACATCTGAACTGGTGTCTCCCGTGATCTCGGCCAGCGTTATGGTTCCATTGACCGCGTACGGAGACAGGCCAAACAACGCATGACAGATCATCTCCAGACTGAGAGCCCAACCCGAAAACGTCATGAACGCAATGGTGTGACGCCACCAGGCGGGCAACATCCCCGGATCAAACCCTTTTTTATACAGGCGGAAAAATGTCATCCACGCCAGAACGGCCATGAACAGGCCTGTTGCCAGCAACAGGCGAAATGACCAGAATGTCAGAGCAACCGGCGGAGCCATGCCCGAAAGCCGATCCAGCCCTATCAATTTTCCGCGGGCGTCCCGCGCCACCCAACGCTCACCCGTGTCATGCCATGCCACGGGGGCCAGATTCCGGCCGTCAGCCGCGTCCGGCCAGGCAAACATCACGAGATCGGGCGGTGCACCGCTGTGCCAGTAAGCCGCGGTTGCCGCTGCCTTGGAGGGTTGATGTCGAACCACCTGGTTGCCATAGCCTGCCACCATGAAAGCCAGCACAATGACCGCACCCATGGACAGAAACAGTCCAGTACGGAACGCCAGTTGCTCGCTCTCGTCCAGCGGGTGGCGCAGCGTCCAGCGCGCACTCACGCCCATCAGCAAAAAGGCCACGGTCAATGCGGCAATGGTCAGCAGCAGACCGAACATCCAGCCCCCGAACGGGTTGAAGATCACGTCATGCCAGTCGGACACCAAGTAGCGTCCTTCGAACAACGACGCGCCGGTGGGAGCCTGCATCCAGCCCTGCAACACCATCATCCAGGCGGCGGCGAACGTCACACCGAGGGCCACCATGAAAACCAGAACCGTATGAATGCGCTCGGAAACATAGCGTTGCCCGAACAGCATGGCTCCAAGAAAACATGATTTGAAGATAAAGGTGGTCAGGATGGCGCCGGCCAGCAACGGCCCGCCCACGTCACCGATCTTGTCCATGAGCAGTGGCCACAGACTGCCCACCTGGATCAGCACAGGCATGCTGGAAGCCAGCGTCAGCACCACAGCCAGGGCAAACACCCGGACCCAGAACCGGTATGCAGCGGTCCACCCCGGGTTATCGCTTAGCGACGCGCCGATCTTGAAAAACAGCAGTACCCAAGCCAACCCCAACTCTATAACGAGAAAGACCGAAAAAAAGCCTAGGCTCAGGAAAAACTGCGTCTGGGACAACCAGAGAGTCGCATTCGTCATAATGTGCGCTAGTTTAAAGCGACTTTTGCCGCTGTGGACAGCCAGACTCTCAATCTTTTGATCGCCGGTTGACTTCAGGCAAGTTGCGCCACGCCAGGCACCCTGCCGGGGCAAGTGGTGCCGAACGTGGCAAAATGCTTACTTCACTGAAATTTTCAGCTTTTTCCGGCTTTGTATGACATCCACCACCTCCACACCCCCAGCGTCCAATTTTTTGCGCACCATTATCGAGCAGGACCTGGCCAACGGCACGTACTCTGACAAGCGCTGGGCCGGCAAACCGGGCCCGGCCTCGGTGCAGAAGCAAGGCGCCCTGGACACGGCCAGAATACGCACACGCTTTCCACCCGAACCCAATGGCCACCTGCATATCGGCCATGCCAAGAGCATCTGCCTGAACTTCGGTCTGGCCCGCGATTACGGCGGCGCGTGCCATTTGCGCTTCGACGATACGAACCCTGAAAAAGAAAACGACGAATACGTCAACGCCATCATCGACACGGTAAAGTGGCTGGGTTTCAGCTGGGAATTCCAGACCGAGACCAACCTCTACTACGCCAGCGACTACTTCGATTACCTCTATGAGTTTGCGCAGGCACTTATCCGGTCGGGCGACGCCTACGTGGATGAGCAGACCTCCGAGCAAGTCCGCGCCACGCGCGGAACCCTGAAAGAAAAAGGCGTCAATTCGCCATGGCGCGACCGCCCCGCCGAAGAATCGTTGGCCCTGCTGGACGAAATGCGTGGGGGCAAACACCCCGACGGCAGCCTGATCCTGCGCGCCAAGATCGACATGGGCTCACCCAACATGAATCTGCGCGACCCGGCGCTGTACCGCATCCGGCATGCTGAACACCACCGTACGGGCAGCAAATGGTGCATCTATCCCATGTACACCTGGGCACACCCCGTCGAAGACGCGCTGGAGGGCATTACGCACAGCATCTGCACGCTTGAATTCGAAGACCAGCGCCCTTTCTACGACTGGATACTGGAAAAGCTGGCCGCGCTGGGGCAGCTGAATCACCCCCTGCCCCATCAATACGAATTCGCACGACTCAACCTCAGCTATGTAGTCACCAGCAAACGCAAGCTGCTCATGCTCGTGCAGGAAGGCTATGTAAGCGGCTGGGACGACCCACGGCTACCCACACTCGTGGGGTTGCGTCGACGTGGCTATACCCCTGAAGCCATTCGTCTGTTCTGCGAACGGCTGGGAGTGTCCAAGTCCAGTTCGCACATCAACCACAACATGCTTGAACAGGCGTTGCGCGACGATCTGGACCCAAAAGCTGACCGACGGATCGCCGTGCTCGATCCCGTGAAGCTAGTCATCACTAACTACCCCGAAGGCCAAACCGAGCGCTGTGTTGCCCCCAGCAATCCGCACAACCCGGATAGCACGTCACGGGAATTTCCGTTCTCGCGCGAATTGTGGATTGAACGCGACGATTTCCTGGAAAACCCGCCCAAAAAGTATTTTCGCCTCTTTCCCGGCAACACAGTCCGCCTGAAGTATGGCTATACCGTCAAATGCACCGGCTGCCTCAAGGACGAAAACGGTCGCGTCACTGAAGTCCATGCCGAATACCTGGCGGATACCAAAAGCGGCTCGGCGGGAGCCAACGCCGTCAAAGTCAAGGGTACGATCACGTGGGTCAGTGCCGCGCACGCCATCAGGGCGGAAGTCCGACTCTACGACCGGTTGTTCACCGATCCGCACCCCGACAGCGGCAACAAGAACTTCCTGGACTCGCTCAACCCCAACTCGATCCAGACGGTCCAGGGATGGCTCGAACCGGGGACCCATGCGGATCCGGGTTCACTCTGGCAGTTCGAACGGTTGGGCTATTTTATTGCCGACACCATCGATTCGACGCGCGAACGGCCAGTCATCAACCGCGCCGTCACCTTGCGGGACGCCTGGATCTGAAGCCCATGTCCGTGCTCATTTGCTCCATACCACAAATACACTCCGCTTTACCCCGCCTTTCTGGTATTTTGTCGGGGATGGAAACCCAAACAAAATAAAGAAACCCCGTGAGTAAATCTAATCCACCCAAAAGCCCGGCGGCCCTGGACTTTAAAAGCGCCACACTTTACACCGTGCGCGTCGTGCTGCATGACCACAATCTTCCGGCGCTCGTGGCTGCGCTTGACCAACGCATGAGCGACGCCGGTTCGTTGTTCGAAAACGAACCTGTGGTCATAGACGCCGCGGGCGTGGACGGCCTGGTCGAATGGGACGCCCTGATTCAGGCCTTGCGCGGGCACGCCCTGCACCCCATCGGAGTCATCGCATCCCTCGACAACCTGGAAGCGGCACAGGCTTGCGGCCTGCCAGCTGTCGACCTTTCGGCAGCTCCCGTACGGCCAGTCAGTACTCCAGCACCAGACAAAGACGTTCCGGTCGTTGCCCCGATGGCGCCACCGCAATTAGCTACTCAGGATGTCACCTCCCCCATGGTGGCTCCTGCGGCCATGGTGGTCCATCACCAGTTGCGTTCAGGCCAGCGCATCTACGCGCGCAATACCGACCTGATCGTCATCGGCGTCGTGAACCGCGGCGCGGAAGTCATCGCAGACGGCAACATTCACGTGTACGGGGCCCTGCGTGGCAAGGCCATGGCCGGTGCGCGCGGCGATGCCAGCGCCCGCATCTTCACCACAAGTCTCGACCCCGAGCTGCTGGCCATCGCAGGGGTATACCGCGTCATAGAAACTCAACTGGATAAAAGCCTGCACAAGCAGGCGGCCATCGTGCGTCTTGAAGGCGACAGCCTGCACATCGCCAGCCTGGACTCACGCATATAGGCCACGCGAAAGACGACAAGTTTTGTTGCCAACGCACGACTAATTGATGGCTTTCCAAGCCCAGTACAATGCCTTTTTGCATTACGATTACGTGATTTATCAAAACTAGGGGATTCAATCACATGGCGCGAATTGTTGTGGTGACTTCGGGAAAGGGCGGCGTGGGCAAAACAACCACCAGTGCCAGTTTCTCTGCCGGACTGGCAATGCGCGGGTTCAAAACCGCCGTCATCGACTTCGACGTCGGTTTGCGCAATCTGGACCTGATCATGGGCTGCGAACGTCGGGTAGTCTACGACTTCGTCAATGTCATCCAGGGCGAAGCTACCCTGAACCAGGCCCTTATTCGCGACAAGCAGCTCGAAAATCTCTACATCCTGCCGGCATCGCAAACACGCGACAAAGACGCGCTGACCAAAGAGGGCGTTGAAAAAGTCCTCAACGATATCAAGGCCATGGAGTTCGAGTATATTGTCTGCGACTCGCCTGCCGGCATCGAAACAGGCGCGCTCATGGCGTCCTACTTCGCCGATGACGCCGTCGTCGTCACAAACCCGGAGGTCTCGTCGGTACGAGACTCGGACCGCATCCTGGGCATTCTGGCAGCCAAATCGCACCGCGCCGTCAACAACGAAGAGCCCATCAAAGAGCACCTGCTGCTCACCCGCTACAACGCCAAGCGCGTCGCCGACGGCGAAATGCTCTCGCTGCAAGACATCGAAGACATCCTGCGCATCAAATTGATCGGGGTCATCCCCGAGTCTGAAGACGTGCTACAAGCATCCAACCAGGGGATACCCGCCATTCACATCCGCGAAAGCGATGTCGCCAAGGCCTATCAGGATGTGGTGGCGCGCTACCTGGGCGAAGAAGTACCGCTACGCTTTGTCGACTACGACAAACCTGGCCTGTTCAAACGCTTATTCGGAGGGAAATAACCATGTCCTTCCTCACCTTCCTGCTCGGCGAGAAAAAGACCTCGGCAAGTGTCGCCAAAGACCGGCTCCAGCTTATTCTCATCAACGAACGCGGCGACGGTGTCACCCCTGACTACCTCCCGCGCCTGCAAAAAGAACTGGTGGAAGTCATTTCCCGCTACGTCAAGATCAATCCCAAGGACATCAAGGTAAACCTCGAGCGTCAGGACTCGCTGGAAATACTGGAAGTCAAGATCGAAATGCCTCAGGTCGAAGCGCCGCAAGCCTAAACAAAGTGGCTGGCAGCCTTCGCCGATAGGTACGCCGTCCGGCTACCTGTTCTTGCCAATCTGGTCGCCGATCACGCCGCCAATCGCGGCGCCGCCGACCGTACCCAGAATACCTCCGCCCGTCACCACCGCTCCAGCCAAACCGCCCAACCCCGCGCCAGTTACCGCGCCTTTCTGGCGATGACTCATGCTGTCCCACGACGAGCAGCCCGCAATCGACAACGCAAAAAACCCTACGGCCACCCATTTACCGCAAGTCGCCAGTGTCATAGTTTTATTCCTCTGTAGAACCATCTTGTAACCAACCATACCTGATTCGACAGATCGCAGCCAGCTCACAACGTAGCCGATTGTTAACTTCACTAAAAACTGTATCGGTGGCGCGCTGCGCCGCCAACACAAATTTCCATGAAGTGCCTGCGGACACTGGAGTCCAATTACGTAGGGCTGAATATTGGCTCGAACACTGCTCGTAGTTCGTAACACATACAACAGCGCCCAATTCGCCTACTTCAAGGCTTTGTAGCGCAACCTCCTGGGTTTTGCCCCCTCTTCACCGAGCCGGGATTTTTTGTCCGCTTCGTATTCCTGGTAATTGCCGTCAAAAAACACCAGTTGGGAATCGCCTTCGAAAGCAAGGATATGAGTGGCTATACGGTCCAGAAACCAGCGATCATGGCTGACGACCAGAACGCTGCCGGCGAATTCGAGCAGCGCGTCTTCGAGCGCGCGCAGTGTCTCCACGTCCAGATCATTGGACGGCTCGTCGAGCAGCAAAACATTGCCTCCTGCGATCAGCGTCTTGGCCAGGTGGAAACGGCCTCGCTCTCCGCCTGACAGATTGCCGACCAGCTTGTTCTGGTCGGCGCCCTTGAAGTTGAATCGCCCGAGATAGGCCCGGGAAGACATTTCAAACTTACCGATGGTAATCAGGTCGGCCCCATCCGAAAGTGCCATGAACACTGTCTTGTCGTCGGGCAACGCCTCGCGCGACTGATCCACATAAGCGAGCCTGACCGTCTTGCCGATTTTGATTGTGCCGTTATCGGGCTTGGCCTGCCCTGCAATCATGCGGAACAGCGTGGACTTGCCCGCGCCGTTGGCGCCAATGATGCCCACAATGGCTCCAGCCGGAATCTTGAAGCTGAGGTTGTCGATAAGCAGGCGGTCGCCAAACGCCTTGTTGACTCCGTCGAACTCGATCACGTCGTTGCCCAGGCGCTCTGCGACGGGAATGAAAATTTCCTGGGTCTCATTGCGCTTCTGGTAATCGTGCGACGACAGCTCTTCAAAGCGGGCCAGACGCGCCTTGGCTTTGGCCTGCCGGCCCTTGGGGCTTTGCCGTACCCACTCAAGCTCTTTGGTAATAGTGCGTTGACGTGCCGACTCGGAAGCCTCTTCGTGCTTCAAGCGCTCGTCTTTCTGTTCAAGCCAGGAGCTGTAGTTACCCTTCCACGGAATGCCGTGTCCACGGTCCAGTTCGAGTATCCACTCTGCTGCGTTATCCAGGAAATAGCGATCATGTGTGACCGCAACCACCGTGCCCGGAAACCGGCGCAAAAAGAGTTCCAGCCATTCGACACTCTCCGCATCAAGGTGATTTGTGGGTTCGTCCAGCAAGAGCATGTCGGGTTTGGACAATAGCAGGCGACACAGGGCAACACGGCGCTTTTCACCGCCCGACAACTTGCCGATGATTGCGTCCCACGGTGGAAGGCGCAAGGCGTCCGCAGCAATTTCAAGCTGAAGCTCGATATCGTCGGAACCACTCGATGCGGCCGCCGCAATCACGGCTTCGAGCTGCGCCTGCTCGGTAGCCAGCGCGTCAAAGTCTGCGTCCGGCTCGGAGTACGCCGCATACACTTCATCAAGGCGTTTGCGAGCCGTAAACAAATCGCCCAGCCCTTCTTCGACCGACTCGCGCACCGTATTCGCTGGATCCAGCAACGGCTCCTGGGGGAGGTAGCCAACCTTAATGCCGGGCATGGGTACGGCTTCGCCTTCAATGTCCTTGTCCACACCGGCCATAATTTTGAGCAGCGTCGACTTGCCTGCGCCATTCAAACCCAACACGCCAATCTTTGCGCCCGGAAAAAACGAAAGGGAGATGTCGCGCAGTATCTGCCTTTTTGGAGGCACGATCTTGCCGACGCGATTCATCGTATAAACATATTGAGCCATGACAACCTGCTGAAAAAAAATCGGAAAGCTTCGATTGTAGGCCGGCAGGGAAAATAAAACTTCCGGCCAACAACACGATACGCGGCTGTTCACAAGACCGTATGAAAAGCAGGAGAAGGCACTTTCGGATATAACAGTGCAAAGGCCTTACGCGAGCAGCATCGCATGCTTTAAAATGGGGCTCCAGCCTCTGCCCATTGCACCACCTGCAACAACGGGCGTCATCCACTGCCGTCGAGCCTCTTCCATGCCATCCGCGACCAGCCCTGATCTGACCTTCACCCCCGACGAACTCGATCTGCTCGGTCGCACCGCGGACGCGCTGAGCGCCTACCTGGGCAAGGCCGTGCTGGCCGAGGTCGTGGACGCGAGCGAAACCGGTTTCGAATGGGTCATATTCGCCGTCCCGCTCGATACCAACGACTCCGATGAAGACAAGGTCACCGTCCAGATCGGCGGCCACGGTGCGCGCCTCGTCGGTGGCAGAGGCGGTCTTGAATCCGGCACCAACACCTACACCTGCGAATACCTCTGGGCAATTCAGCTCTCCGACATCGAAAACATCCGATTCATCAAGGTGAACCAGGATGGGGACGAAGTCGCCTGGAGCGACGACTTGCGCAATGTCCTGCCTTTCGAAATCAGCGAACCGCCCGAGCCCGACGATGACGCCGACGATGGCTCAAGCGAAGACGGCGACACGGGCGACGATCGGGACACGGATCCGGACGACGATAGCCGTCCCGATGATCCCCCGCAGCGCACGCTGCACTAGCGTGCGCACAACGTTTCGGCAAGCGTCACACCCGCCATCAGGCCCGGCGCCGATCGCGCCAATACAATAGTGCACCTACCGGCCACATCAGCCCCACCAGCAAACACGCCCCCCAGCTTCGCCGCCCTTGCCCGACCGCAGGCAGCGGCTTGCCGGCGTGCCTTAAATGCATGGCAAACCGCGTATAGCGCGCCGCGGCCTTGAAAAACTCCATCGGCATATAGCGAAACCACGGCAAGCAATCCACGACGGTATCGCGGGCCAGCAGCCAAAGCCCTTCGGCGTGTTGCGCGCCATTCGCCCGGCCCTGCGCTGACAGGGAATCAGCACTGTCCTCATAGACTCGAAATACCTGGTTCACAAAACGTGTCAGATACCCTGCCCGGGCCATGGCGCGCCACACCAGGCTCTCCGGAACGAATCCGGGTACGTCTTCACGAAAGGGAAACTGGCGCAGAACGTCGACACGCATGCAGCCGAATTTCTCACCAGCCACATGGTATTTGAACGACATATCAATAGCCGTTGCATCGATTTCGTCACGGGCAAACATGTCGCCCACGATGCTGCCGTCAGGCCGGGCGCACAACCCTGTAATGGCCACGTACTTATTCCTGTCCTGTGTGGGAATCGTAGCCCAGACGCGTGCCATGGTGTCCAGTGCATTCACGTCCAGGCTGTCGTCACTGTCAAGCGCCACAAGCAGCTCACCGCGGGACTCGCCAACCCCGCGGTTGAACGCCGCCTTTTTGTGCTGATTGGTCTGCCAGACATAGCGGATGGGGAAAGAAGCCTGCTGCTGCCAGGCTTCGACCCGCTGACGGGTGTCGTCGGTCGAGCCATCATCAACCACTATCCACTCGAAGTCCTGAAAGGTCTGTTCACACAACGACACATACACCCGATGCAACGTGTGGGCACGGTTGTATGTGGGTGTAAGCACGGTGAATAGATGCGAGGGACGCCTGGCCGACATTTTTGCGCTATGCCTTGTTTCGTTTACGTATGACAGGCAAAAAAAGCCACAAGTCGGAAAACCTGTGGCTTTTTTGTATTCGGGCGAAAGTGCCAGAGGACTTGCGTGCGATCTTGTCTTTGCACGCTGCCTTGGCCCGGCACGTAGCTTTACGCGCGTTTCACTTTTTCAAGCATCTTGAATACGCCCTTGGGCGACTTGACGAAAAGACGCTTGAATGCCTTGCCCAGGCAACGGCGCTCGAGGGTGTTACGACGCGTGCGTTTGATTTCTGCCACAATAAACTCCGAAACGGTTAATTGGTTACCCGCTATAGAAAGCAACCACAATTACCAGCGAAAACCCAAACCCAGATTAAAGGTAACGGTGCGCCAGAACACTTAAACTTTAGCTTAACTTGCTATCTTACCCTAACAGGCGCCCTGCTCAAAATGCAGCTTGCTCGTCCGATCCGGAAAAATCGCTGCCCACACTGTCGTCATGAACTCTAAAATTCGCATATTCGGCGCACGCCAGAACAATCTCAAGAATCTCGATGTTTCAATCAATACCGGCGAACTGCTGGTGCTTACCGGAGTCTCGGGGTCAGGCAAAAGTTCGCTGGCCTTCGACACCTTGTACGCAGAGGGCCAGCGCCGCTACGTGGAAACCTTCTCGCCATACGCGCGACAATTCCTCGACCGCATGGACAAGCCCCAGGTCGATCGCATAGAAGGCATTTTGCCGGCCATCGCCATCGACCAGGTCAACCCGGTGCGCAACTCGCGCAGCACCGTCGGCACCATGACAGAGCTCAACGATCACCTGAAACTGCTCTACGCCCGCGTAGGCAAGTTATATTGCCAATGCTGCGGGCAGCACATCCAGCGTGACAGTGCGGAATCCATCGGTCAGCAGCTCGCACTGCGCACCCGGGCTGGCGACCCGCGCCTGGTGGTGACGTTTCCGGTAACCATTCCGGCCAATTTCACTGAAGACGAAGTACGCGGCTTTCTGGATCAGCAAGGCTACACTCGCGTCCACCACGAGGAAACCGTTACCGTAGCACCACCGGCCGCGCCCTCCAAAAAAGGCAAGGGCAAACACGCGTCCAAACCAGAACAGCGGCGCGTGCTGTACGTGGTGCAGGATCGGTTCCGCTACACCAGCGCGGAAACCTCTCGTGTCATGGAAGCGCTGGACACGGCGCTGAAACAGGGGGGCGGCAACATCGCCATCTATGCCTCATCCGAAACGTCGGCCACAGAACAGGTCTGGCGCTTCAGCAACCGCCTGCACTGTGCGCATTGCGACATTGAATACAGCAACGCACTGCCCAGCACATTCTCATTCAACTCTCCGCTTGGTGCCTGCGAAACATGCCGGGGCTTCGGCCGGGTAGTCGGCATCGACTACGGCCTGGTCATCCCGGACGAAAGGAAGACACTGCGCGAAGGCGCGATCAAGCCGTGGCAGACCCAAAGCTACAAAGAATGCCAGGCTGATCTGGAAAAATACGCTGGGCCAATGAACGTGCGGCTGGACACACCGTGGTCAGAGCTTGGCGATGAAGAGAAAAAGTGGGTCATCGACGGTGCGCCCGACTGGAAAGGCGGCATGCACGCCTGGAAGACCCAGTGGTACGGACTCCAGCATTTTTTCGCGTGGATGGAATCACGTGCATACCGAATGCACGTACGCGTGCTGCTGTCCAAATACCGCTCATACACGGCCTGTCCGGCCTGCGGCGGCGCGCGGCTTAAACCCGAAGCCACGCTATGGCGCCTGGGCGACGTCACTGCCAAAGCGGATGACACCTACCCGCGCTTCATGCCGGTGCACGCCAAATGGAGCCGCGAACAGCTCGACAACCTGCCCGGTCTTGGCCTGCACGACCTCATGCGCCTGCCCATTTCGCAGGTACGCGGCTTTTTCGCCGGCCTGAGTTTTGGCAACGCGCTGGATTCCGCGCTTGAAATGTTGCTGGACGAGGTTCGCGCGCGCCTGAAATTTCTCTGCGACGTGGGGCTGGGCTATTTATCGCTGGACAGACAAAGCCGCACGCTGTCGGGCGGTGAGGTTCAGCGCATCAACCTGACCACGGCGCTGGGCACATCACTGGTCAATACACTGTTCGTGCTGGACGAACCCTCCATCGGCCTGCACCCGCGCGACATGCACCGCATCGTGGAAGTCATGCAGCGTCTGCGTACCAACGGCAATACGCTGGTCGTGGTCGAGCACGACCCGCAGGTCATGGTGGCGGCCGACCGCATCATGGACTTCGGTCCGGGCCCCGGCGAGCGCGGCGGCCAGATCGTCTTCGACGGCACCCCCGACGAGCTGCGCAACAGCAACACACTTACCGGCCAATATCTTAGCGGGCGCCTGAGCGTCGAAGCCCCGCGTCCCATGCCTGTCGCCGACAACACGCCGCGCCTGCTTCTGGAAGGGGTTACCGCCAACAACCTAAAAAACGTATCCGTGTCCATCCCGCTCGGACGCCTGGTCTGCATCAGCGGCGTGTCGGGTTCGGGCAAATCCACGCTTATCCAGGACGTGCTCTATCCCGCGATACTGAAGCGTCAGGGCCGGCCCACCGAAGCGCCGGGACCCTATACGCACCTGCTTGGTGTCGAACAGATTGCCGACGTGATCCTGGTGGATCAGACCCCTGTCGGAAAGACGGCAAGATCCAACCCGGCAAGCTACGTGGGCGCATTCGACGCCATACGCAAGTTGTTTGCACAGGCCCCTGTTGCGCGGGAGCGCGGCTACACCGCGGGCACATTCAGCTTCAATACGGGGGACGGCCGTTGCCCGACGTGCGGCGGCACTGGCTTCGAACACGTGGAAATGCAGTTTCTGTCCGACGTGTACCTACGCTGTCCGGACTGCGACGGCAAACGCTATCGTCCTGAAATTCTTGAGATACGCGTCGAACACCTTGGCCGCAGCGCTTCCATCGACGAAGTGCTGAACATGACGGTTAGTGAAGCCCGAGTGTTTTTCAATGGCCTGCGCGACGTGCAATACGGCCTCGCGCCGTTGGCCGATGTAGGCCTGGAATACGTACGGCTGGGGCAGCCCGTACCCACACTGTCTGGCGGCGAGGCGCAGCGACTCAAGCTGGCCGGCCATCTGGCCACGGCAGCGCGCAGTGGCATCTCTACCCAACGGGTCGCCAAGAAGGGCAGCCTTTTCCTGTTCGACGAGCCAACCACCGGCCTGCACTTCGACGACGTGGCGCGCCTGATGCGCGCCTTCAGGAAGCTGCTTGCCGCAGGGCACTCGCTGCTGATCATCGAACACAACCTGGACGTGCTGCGTGCCGCCGACTGGATCATAGACCTGGGGCCCGAAGGCGGCGATGCGGGCGGAACTGTCGTAGGCGCGGGCACACCCGCCGACCTTGCCGCGAACAGCGCCTCGCACACTGGCCAGGCGCTGGCTGAATACACCACGGTCTTCGTGCACGAAGACCGCTCGCACCAGCCCGCCCTGGCGGCCGAACCCACAGCAGCCTATGGCGGCCGGGGCACGCCACTGCAATCGGTCATCCACCGCCAGCGCCAGACGCACAGCATCGATATCCTTAACGCGCGAGAGCACAATCTCAAAGGCATCAACGTATCGATCCCGCGCGATACGTTCACCGTCATCACCGGGGTGTCGGGTTCGGGCAAATCAACCCTGGCTTTCGACATTCTGTTCAACGAAGGCCAGCGCCGTTACCTGGAATCGCTGAATGCCTACGCGCGAGCCATTGTTCAGCCTGCCGGCAAACCCGATGTCGATACCATCTACGGCATACCACCGACCGTCGCCATAGAGCAGCGCACGAGTCGCGGTGGACGCAAGTCAACCGTGGCTACCATGACGGAGATCCACCATTTTCTACGCCTGCTCTATGTCAAGCTTGGCACACAAACGTGCCCGAACTGCCACGTGCCCGTTGTGCCGCAGACGGCCGATCAGATCACCGCACAACTGTTGCGCGACCACAAGGGGCGGCACATTGGCGTTCTGGCGCCACTGGTCAGTGCACGCAAGGGCTACTACACCGATCTGGCCAAATGGGCGGGGGGCAAAGGGTATTCGCACCTGCGGGTCGACGGCGAATTCATCCCCATCGCGCCATGGCCACGCCTCGATCGCTACAAAGAGCACACCATAGAACTGCCCATCGCCGATCTGCTGGTCGACCCTGCGCAAGAGCCGGCCTTGCGTGAAGTCGTCCGCTCTGCGCTGGAGCACGGCCACGGTACGCTGAGCGTGCTGCTCGACCTGACCGGCACCGCACAGGCTTCATCGCTGGCCGACAGGCGCCAGGCTGGCCTGGCCGAGGCGCCGAAACAACTACACTTCTCGGTCAAACGCGCCTGCCCAAATTGCGGCACCAGTTTCCCCGAGCCCGACCCGCGCATGTTCTCGTACAACTCCAAACACGGCTGGTGCCCGAGCTGCTTTGGCACGGGATTGCGGCTGCAGGGCTTCGATGCCGAGCAAACCGGTGAAGAAGCCGAGTGGAACGCGCGATATGACGGTAACGCATCGGTCTGTCAAAGCTGTCATGGCGAACGGCTCAACCCCGTGGCGCTTGCGTTCCTGTGGCGCGATCGTTCCATTGCCGAACTGGCCCACCTGTCAGTGTCGGAAGCACAGACGTTCTTTACCGGTCTGGTCAGCCGCGGCCGCGAAGTAGAAATCGCACGCGACATCCTGACCGAAATTCGCGGGCGCCTGGACTTCATGCAGGAAGTGGGGCTTGGCTACCTGGCCCTGGATCGTTCGGCGCCAACCCTCTCGGGCGGTGAGGCGCAGCGTATTCGTCTGGCGGCGCAACTCGGTTCAAATCTGCAAGGGGTCTGCTATGTGCTGGACGAGCCCACCATCGGGCTGCATTCGCGCGACAACCAAATCCTGCTCAACGCCCTTGACCGACTGGAAAGAAACGGCAACACGCTGGTGGTGGTCGAACACGATGAAGACACCATACGCCGTGCCTCACACGTCATTGACTTCGGCCCAGGTGCGGGCATACGCGGCGGCCGGGTCGTGGCACAGGGAACCGTGCAGGACATCATGAACAGCCCCGCCTCGCTGACAGGCAAATACCTCAGGCACCCGCTGATCCACCCCCTGCAGGAGCGACTTGCCGTGAACGATTCAACACCATCGCTGGAAATCCAGGGAGCCAGGCTGCACAACTTGCACGATGTGGATGTACGCATCCCCATTGGCCGGCTCAGCGTGGTAACGGGCGTCTCGGGCTCAGGCAAGTCCACACTGGCCCGTGAGGTGTTGCTGCACAACCTGGCACGCGCCATTGCCAATCGCACTGCACCTTCCTGGAAAGGCTGCGACATCATCACGGGCTGGGAGGCCATAGACCGCGTGCTCGAAGTGGATCAGACTCCCATCGGCAAGACACCACGCTCGTGCCCCGCAACGTACGTGGGGTTCTGGGACGACGTGCGCAAGCTCTTCGCAAGTACGCACGAAGCCCGCGTGCGCGGCTGGTCGCAGGCCCGCTTCTCGTTCAACACCGGCGAAGGGCGCTGCCCCTTGTGTGAAGGCCAGGGCATGCGCACCATCGAGATGAGCTTCTTGCCCGACGTCAAGGTGCCGTGCGACGCCTGTGGCGGAGAGCGCTTCAACCGCGACACGTTGAACGTGAAATGGCGTGAAAAAAGCGCCGGCGAAGTGCTCAAAATGGAAGTCGATGACGCGGTCGACTACTTTGCCGCCCACTCGAAAATCTCGCGCACGCTCAAGCTCATGCAGGATGTGGGCCTGGGCTACCTGACATTGGGTCAGCCGTCGCCAACCCTGTCGGGCGGCGAAGCACAGCGCATCAAACTGGTTACGGAGCTGACCAAGGCAAGACTCACCGATGGCGTCATCACGACCGGCCGAGCCTCACGGATTCCGCATACGCTTTACGTACTGGACGAGCCCACGGTCGGACTCTCCATGGCGGACGTGGAAAAACTGATCCGGGTACTCCACCGGCTCGTCCAGGCGGGCAATACCGTCGTGGTCATCGAACACAATCTTGACATCATCGCTGAAGCAGACTGGGTTGTAGACATGGGTCCCGAGGGTGGTGCGCAGGGCGGGCGCCTGGTCGCGGCCGGGTCACCCGAGTCGGTGATGCGGCACTACGCTACTTCGCACACTGGCACCGCACTCCGGAATTTCATGCAAGCGGCGGCAGACGACGTTCGTGCCAGTGCGGGAGCCAGCCACCTTTAATCCGCACTGGCCACGTACAAGCACCCACGACATTTCAACCCCGCGCGTCTATCGCCGTGCAGGACCGGGCTTCGTGTGTGGCACGGTAAAGTGACCGTCCAGCAGCCATTGAAGCCCCTCGTTGGCCGCAGCCATCCCCATGGTTGCCGTAACGGTTACCGACGAGCCATAACCAGCACATGAAAGTCCCTGCGGCGCTTCGGCTGGCACGACAGATTCCTGCGGGTCACGCCACAAGTCGGGCAAAAGCGCGGGCTGATCGAACCATACGACATGCACACCCATCTTGGGTACCCGCCGACGCACCTTGCCGGCCTGATCGGCGGCCTTGGGATAGCCGTGCCGGCGGCGCAATGTACTGCGCACCTTGGCCAATAAAGCATCATTCAACGCCGCTGACAAATCACTGACGCGCAGGCTAAGACTGCTGGTCTTGCCGCCCGCACCGCCACACACCACGATCGGGTGCATTTGGCCACGACAGGCCAGTATCATGGCAACCTTCGCATTGACCTGATCCGTGCAATCCACGAGCAAAGACATATCGCGCGGCAGCACCTGGCCGACGTTCTCGGGGGTAACGAAATCGTCAACGAGACCAAGACGGCAGTTCGGGTTGATGCCACGCACACGCTGCGCCATGGCCTCAACCTTGGACTGGCCCAGGGTCTCGGTCAAGGCGTGAATCTGGCGGTTGATATTCGATTCAGCCACCTGATCCAGATCCACCAGCGTCAAGGCGCCCACGCCGCTGCGCGCCAGCGCCTCGACGCACCACGACCCCACGCCTCCTATCCCGGCCACCACGACATGCGCCTGCGCCAGCCGCTCCAGACCCTGCGCGCCATATAAACGCGCCAGGCCGCCGAAACGGCGCTCCATATCCGCTGTTTCCATTTTTCCCACAAATTTGTTGTTGTACTGCGTGCCAAGGGGCTCCGCCTCCTGCTCAGCCAGGCAATCCAGCCTGAATGGCATGACCCCACGCACAGGTAGTCATCATACAGTCAGGTGCGGCCCTGATTTAGCGCTGCCCTCTCCCATCACGCAATCGGAACTTTTCAATGCCGCCAACTGTCATCATAATAAGAGCCTGAGCACGCACAATGAACGCGACACGGTTGCCCCGTCATGCACGCGCCCCGACAAAAATCAACACAAGGTACCAGTCATGAGCGAAAGCACTCAAGAATTGTCCGAAAACCCATCCGCAGACCTGAACAGCCGCCGTCTCCTGCTGAAGACCACCGTAACGGTGGGGACCATCGGCGTCGTGGCAACAGCCGTCCCATTCGTCGAGTCCATGCTTCCCAGCGAAAAAGCCAAAGCTGCGGCCGGGCCGGTGGATGTGGACATCAGCAAACTCGCCCCTGGGCAGCTCATGACCACAGCGTGGCGCGGCAGGCCCATCTGGGTCCTGCACCGTACCAAGGAAGAGCTTGCGGCACTACCCAAAATGGAGCATCTGCTGGCCGATCCCTATTCCAAACAGCCACAACAACCTCCCGAAATGAAGGACCTTGATCTGAAAGGCGGGACGCGATCAATCAAGCCCGAATATCTGGTGCTGGTAAGTATCTGCACCCATCTTGGCTGTATCCCCAGCTATATGCCCGAACCTGGCTCGCTGGACTCGAGCTGGCCAGGCGGCTTCCTGTGCCCCTGTCACGGTTCGCGTTACGACCTTTCAGGGCGGGTGCTGGCCAACTTCCCCGCACCGCTGAACCTGCCGGTCCCCCCGCACTATTACGAATCCGACACGATGATCAAGGTAGGCACACTCAAGGACGGTGACGACCAGAACTGGGAGCCCAACACATGGTAGACAACACCTGACTGCCAACGGCAGTGCCTGGGGCTTCACCACCACGGCAGAAGGGGAATCAAGGCAGCGGCCGGCAAACACCGAGTGGCCCGCCAACGTGATGCCACGGTAGGCAGCGAAAAAAAGCACAACGGCCGCAGACGTAATATCATAGTTGCAGTGCCGGGTTGATGACTTGCATCCAGCCCGCATTGTTGCTTGCCAGAATTACCGTGATGACCCAGCCTGCCAACCTCGAATCCCTCATTTCCAGCAGTAGAGCCAGTTTCAGGCTCCTTACCGACGAAGAGCGCCAAGCGTCACTTGAAGCGTTTCTCGCGCCCTGGCGACCCCACACCGACCTCTGGGTCTTCGGCTATGGCTCGCTGGTCTGGCGGCCCGAGTTCGACTATCTTGAACAGCGCCAAGCCCATGTCAACGGCTACCACCGCTCGTTATGCCTCTGGTCGCGCCGGAACCGCGGCACACCGGAACAACCCGGCCTGGTCTTCGGGCTGGACGCGGGGGGATCATGCCGCGGCATGGCCTACCGCATTGCTTCGCGCAGGGTGCGGGACACGCTGTACGAGCTGTGGAAGCGCGAAATGCCAAGCGGTGCTTATATCCCGAAATGGCTGAACTGCCGCACCCGACAAGGCAACATCCGCGCCCTGGTCTTTACGATGGATCGCAGTACGGACGCCTACGTGCCCGGCCTGACCAAAGAGCAATTGATATCCATCGTGCAAAACGCCCACGGCATATACGGCCCTTGCACCGAGTACGTGCTCGAAACTGCCCATGCCCTCAAGCAAGTTGGAATACAGGACAGCAAGCTGGAAACGCTGGTATCGGGTCTGCAGGACAAGTCCGCGCTGTCGCGGGAAGGTAAACTTGCCGCACAACGTACACCCAAAGGTTAAAATGGTTGGCGTCATCACACTGACGGATGGCGTTCGCCTTGCGGCGTGCACGACGTAATGTGCCAGCAACCGCGTGCCCCGTTTTCCTGTCACCCCACGCAACACTTTCCCAAGAGCCATGACCTTAGCCGATTTGCGCCAGAAATACGAAAAAGACGTCCTGCTCGAATCGTCGCTTGCCGCGACGCCACTCAAGCAATTCTCGAAGTGGTTCGACGAAGCCATGCACGCGGGAGTGCCCGAACCCAACACCATGACCCTGGCCACCGCCGACGCAAACGGACGCCCCTCGGCGCGCATCGTCCTGCTTAAAGGCCTGAGCGACGAGGGGATTACCTTTTTCACCAACTACGACTCCCGCAAAGGTCGAGATCTGGCGGTCAACCCACAAGCCAGCCTGCTGTTTTTCTGGGAACCCATGGAACGCCAGGTGCGCATCGAAGGCCGTGTGGAAAAAATCTCCGCCGAGAAGTCGGACGAGTACTACAAAAGTCGCCCTTTAGGCTCACGCATCGGTGCGTGGGCATCACCGCAAAGCCAGCCCATCACGCACGAAGAACTCGAAAAGCGCAACGAAGAGCTGACTCGATCGCTGGGCACGGAACCCGCGCGTCCGCCCTATTGGGGCGGGTACCTGCTCAAACCCGACTATGTGGAGTTCTGGCAGGGCCGGCCCTCACGCCTTCACGACAGGCTGGCCTACACGCGCAACGGCTCAGCATGGATCCAGTCTCGCCTTGCGCCATAACAACACCAAAATGAATCATTACATCCTCACCCTTTCCTGCCCTGACCGCATCGGCATCGTCCATGGTGTCACCGGCTGGCTGCTCAACCTGCACGGCAACATCGTCGATGCACAACAGTTTGGCGACATTGAAGAAGAACGCTTCTTCCTGCGTGTCAACTTCAAGCTGCCTCAGCCTGTCCCCATCGACGAACTCAACGAAAAATTCACGCCTGTTGCAAGCAAGTTCGACATGCAGGCCCGAATTCACGACGCTCAGCGCAAAGCCCGCCTGCTCATCCTGGTCAGCCGCCAGGGCCATTGCCTGAACGACCTGCTGTTCCGTACGCAAAGCGGGCAGCTTCCCGCCGAGATCGCTGGCGTCGTGTCGAATCACGACGACTACGCAAGCCTGGCCGCCTCATACCAGATACCGTTCCACCACCTGCCCGTAACGCCCGCAACGCGGCAGCAGCAAGAGGCGCAGATCCTGGATCTCGTCGACAGGGAAAAGATTGATCTGGTGGTTCTGGCGCGCTACATGCAGATCCTGTCGCCCAGTCTGTGCGAGCAACTCTCGGGGCGAGCCATCAATATTCACCACAGCTTTCTACCCAGCTTCAAGGGCGCGCGCCCATACCTCCAGGCCTATGCTCGCGGCGTCAAGATTATTGGAGCCACCGCGCACTACGTAACTTCAGACCTGGATGAGGGCCCTATCATCGAGCAGGACGTCGAACGCGTCGATCATTCATTCACCGTCCACGACCTAGCGCGAATGGGCAGCGACATCGAATCGCTGGTGCTGGCGCGGGCCGTGCGCCGCCACATCGAGCACCGCATTCTACTTAACGGCAAACGCACAGTCGTATTTCGATAGGACGGCAGAAGGGCAACACGCTCAGGCGGGGCCCCGGCTGGCAACACCCTCAAGCCAGGCCTCAAACGCGAGCAGTGCTTCGCCGTGTTCTGCGTGCGCCGGGTAGCTGAAAAAATACGACTCGCGCACCGACAGGCCCCGCTCGAATGGCGTCACCAGTTGCCCCCCTGCCGCGAGGCTGCGAACCAGGAAGCGCGGAATCAGCGCCATGCCCAGTCCCGCCGTTGCGGCGGCCAGCAGCATGGTGAACAGTTCATAGCGCGGCCCGGCACCCACCGTCGGCAGATACTCACGCCCCTGCTCGCGATACCAATCGCGCCACGCATCGGGGCGCGACAGCATATGCAAATGGGTGACGCGGGCCAGGGCGTCGGGGCCGCTTTGAATGAACGCCGCCATCTCAGCCGTGCACACGGGGATCAGTTCCTGTTCTTCAAACAATTTAATACCTTGCGTTCCGGGCCACATTTGTGGCGCGTGATAAATGGCTGCATCAAAAGGATGATCGTTGAACTGAAACGGGCGGGTGCGTATGGACAAGTTCACGGCGATATCGCTGCGATAATCCCTGAACCCCGGCAGCAGTGGTATCAGCCAGGTCGTCGCCAATGTTGGCAGGACCGCAACGTGCAGGCTGCGCCCCATTCCCGCCCCCGACATCAGGCCCAGCGTGTCCTTTTCCAACTGCTCCAGATGGTGTCGCACCCGCGCCGCATACTGGATTCCGGCCTCGGTCAGTGCAATGCGCCGCCGGACCCGGGTGAAAAGCTGCACCCCAAGGCGTTCCTCCAGGTTGCTTACCTGTCGGAATACCGCGCTATGCGTCAACGACAGCTCTTCGGCAGCGCGCGAAAACGACCCCAACCGTGCCGTCGCCTCGAACGCCTGCAACCCCCCAAGATTGGGAATACCGTGTCTCATGATGAACCTCGAGAAAATGCCGGGAATCAAAAAAGTGCGCTACACGCACTACATTGTGCATTTTTATCAATTGCATTGTGCACTAAATTCACATATTCTTGGCGCGTGGTCCTTTCTTTCGTAATTCCGCCGTGGCGTCCTGCCTGCCACGCTATGCCGGCCAAGCTCATCGTTGCAAAGCAATACTTGATAAGCACAGCATTTTCGGCAAAAATACTTTAGACCTAAACTTATTACATCACGGAGCATCGCCATGTCCTCGGCCCCCTCATTCCATTGGGAAGATCCCCTACTCCTGGATTCACAACTAACCGACGAAGAGCGCATGGTGCGTGACGCGGCCCGCGCCTACGCCCAGGACAAACTGCAGCCCCGCGTACTTGAAGCCTTCCGCCACGAAAAAACCGATGTCGCCATTTTCAAGGAAATGGGCGAACTAGGCCTGCTGGGACCCACTATTCCTACCGAATATGGCGGCTCGGGCCTGAACTACGTCAGCTATGGGCTCATTGCTCGCGAAGTCGAACGCATCGACTCCGGCTACCGCTCGATGATGAGCGTGCAGTCCTCACTGGTCATGGTGCCCATCAACGAATTTGCCAGCGAAGAGCAAAAGAAAAAATACCTGCCCAAGCTTGCCAGCGGTGAATGGATAGGCTGCTTTGGCCTGACCGAGCCCAATCACGGTTCCGATCCCGGCAGCATGGAAACACGCGCCGTCAAGACCGCCAAAGGCTACAAGCTTACGGGCAGCAAGATGTGGATCACCAATTCACCCATCGCCGATGTATTCGTCGTCTGGGCCAAGTGTGTCGGGGGCGACTACGATGGCAAGATCCGCGGTTTCATTCTTGAAAAAGGCGTAAAAGGACTGTCCGCGCCTGCCATCCACGGCAAGGTCGGTCTGCGCGCTTCCATTACCGGCGAAATCGTTATGGACGAAGTCGAAGTGGACGAAGCGCAGATGATGCCTGGTGTTTCCGGCCTGCGCGGTCCCTTCACCTGCCTCAACTCCGCGCGCTACGGTATTGCCTGGGGCGCACTTGGCGCCGCCGAATTCTGCTGGCACACCGCCCGTCAATACACGCTTGACCGCAAGCAGTTCGGTCGCCCTCTTGCCCAGAATCAGCTTATCCAGAAAAAGCTGGCCGATATGCAAACGGAAATTACGCTGGCCCTGCAAGGGTGCCTGCGCTTGGGCCGCATGAAAGACGACGGCACAGCGGCGGTTGAAATCACGTCCATCATGAAGCGCAACTCCTGCGGCAAGGCGCTGGACGTTGCACGCCTGGCCCGCGACATGCTGGGCGGCAACGGCATTTCCGACGAATTCGGTGTGGCTCGCCATCTGGTGAACCTGGAAGTCGTGAACACCTACGAAGGCACGCACGACGTGCATGCCTTGATCCTCGGACGCGCACAAACGGGGCTGCAGGCCTTCTATTGATCTGGCTGCGGCGCGTCTCCACTCAGATCAAAAAAGCTGGTGGCCTCGAGCTCCAGCACTTGCTCGTCGCGCTGGTTGTACATGCGCCACAGCCAGCACACGATGCCCAGATCGGTACGCGATGACGAAACGCGTACCGATACGATGTTGATCTCGAGGCGCAAGGCATCGCCCTCGAACACGGGCCGCATCCAGCGTAATTTATCGACCCCCGGCGAGCCATAGGATTCCGAGCCGGCAAGCGCCACGTCAACGACCATGCGCATGGCAAGACTGCACGTAAACCAGCCGCTGGCAATGAGACCGCCCCAACGGCTTGATCTGGCGCCTTCAGGGCTGGTATGAAACCATTGCGGGTCATACTGCCGGGCAAACGCGATCATGGCTTCTCTTTCGACGGTGATCGGCGGATGCCTGATGACCATGCCGGCGTGATACTCGTTGAATTTCATAGCTGCCCTACGATTTCAATGAACAAGTCGCAAAGTGTAGCCGAACCGAATCGGCACGCCACCATGCTGATGGGTGGCCTGGCTGACAGGCCACCACACCTAACGGATCAGTAAGTTTCGAAGTGCAGCCGTCCCTGAGACTTCAGTTGCGTATGAACGTCGGTCCAGGTGTTGCCACCATCATTGACGACATCTTTCAACGCCTCGAGCACCCCGGCCTCCATGCCCTTGAGTCCGCAGACGTAGATATAAGTGTCGGGGTCTTCGAGCAGCTTGCGGATGTCAGTGCTCCGTTCGCGGATCCGGTCCTGCACATAGCGCTTGGGCTGATCAGGTTCGCGTGACAGCGCAAGATTGATGTCAATGAAGTCCTTGGGCAGGTTCATGAGCGGCCCAAAATACGGCAGTTCGCGCTGTGTGCGTGCGCCAAAGAACAGCATGAGGTTGCCGTTGTATTCGCGATTCTTGGTCAGGCGGCGACAGCGCTCGGTCATGGCCCGCATTGGCGCCGATCCGGTGCCGGTACAGATCATGATGAGGTTGGCTTCTGCCAGGTTTGGCATCAGGAACGTGCTGCCGAACGGCCCGATGACGCGAACCGTATCGCCCCGCTTCAAATCACACAAATAGTTGGAACACACACCCTTGACGGGCTTGTGATCGTAGTCTTCCACAACCCGCTTCACGGTTATGGACAGGTTGTTGTATTGCGGACGTTCGCCGTCACGCGGGCTGGCAATGGAATATTGGCGAGCATGGTACGGGCGACCATTGGCGTCGTTTCCGGGAGGGAAGATGGCAATGGACTGCCCTTCCAGAACGGGGAACGGCAGCTCTCCAAAATCGAGCACCACATGATGAATGTCGCTTTCGGTGTCTTCGGCGGTAACGCGATAATTGCCTGCCACCTTTGCCACCGCAACATCCTTGTGGGTGTACATGTTTACATAGGCATGAGACGCCGTGGGAGGAGGGATGCTCGCCCCCGAATCGGTCGACGGCACGCCTTCGAGACCTTCTTCATCTTCATCAACGGGCGCTGGTTCGCGCCCCGCGTTCGCCTGAGCGTCACCCATCTCGGAAAGCTGCAGCAGATTGGCAGGCAATTCTTTCTGCTCGGGGAGGGAATCCCAGCTGAACTGCTCTTCCTTCGAATAGGCCTCTTTGGTCAGGACCTGGATCCAGTTGTCGATGGCGCCCGTCGGACAGGGCGGCACGCACTTCATGCAGTAATTGCAGATATCGGGATCCACGACATAGTTGTTGTCGTCGTGAGAAATGGCATCAATCGGGCAGGCCTCCTCGCAAGTATTGCATCGTATGCACACCTCGGGATCTATCAGGTGCTGCTTCATTACCGGTGTTGTCGTGTTGCTAACAGTCATTTGTAATCTCCTTGCCGCCTGAATGGCCAATCCAGGCCCACCTGCCCGGACAGCGACATGCGCTGACGCTTCCGGCCCCCACTAAGGTGGGAGCCGCGCCCGTTACAGCGTACCAAACTTAATTGAATCGAACATACTCGAAGTTGACCGGCTGACGATTGATGCCGATGACCGGCGCCGAGATCCAGTTGGCAAACTTGCCAGGCTCGACCACGCGGCCCATCAGCGAAGCGACAAAGGCACGGTCCTCAGCAGTCGGCAACCATTCGTTCTCATGTGCCTTCCACTGTTCCTCGGTCAGCACGTCGCCTTCGGGCGAAACCTTGATGCCCGCCAGTGTACCGACCTTGCGGTTGAACGCCTTGTGTGGAACCTTCAGACGGAAGGAAACACCACGCTTGTCGAGCACCTTGTTCCAACGACCCACGCCAGCCACCGAATCGTGGATGAAGTCGTCGCGCAGCACCTCATTCAGCGCGTTGAGCATGGGAACTTCCGTCTCGCGGAACTTGCCGTCAACCACTTCAAGGACGCGGTAGGTCTGATCCTTGAGCTGATGATCGTCGGTGCGCTTTCCTTCTTCGTAGCGACCCTTGAGTCCCGAACTATAGAAGATGGCGGCGTTTGACGACTGGTCGGCGCCGAAGAGATCAATCGTGACACTGTAATGGAAATTCAAATAGCGCTGAATCGTAGGCAGGTCGATGACGCCCGCAGCACGCAACACGGCCGGATCTTCAGTCTGGAGTTCCTTCATGACGTCGGCCGTGCGCTGCACGATACGCGAAATGCCCGATTCACCCACAAACATGTGATGGGCTTCTTCCGTGAGCATGAATTTGGTCGTGCGGGCCAGCGGGTCAAAGCCCGACTCGGCCAGCGCGCTGAGCTGGAACTTGCCATCGCGATCGGTGAAATACGTGAACATGTAAAAGGCCAGCCAGTCCGGCGTCTTTTCGTTGAAAGCACCCAGAATGCGCGGGCTGTCCTGGCTACCCGAATTACGCTGCAGCAATGCATCGGCTTCTTCACGGCCGTCGCGGCCAAAGTAGCGGTGCAACAGGTAAACCATCGCCCACAAGTGGCGGCCTTCTTCAACATTAACCTGGAACAAATTGCGCAAATCGTACAACGACGGGGCTGTGTGCCCCAGATGGCGTTGCTGCTCGACCGAAGCCGGCTCGGTATCGCCCTGCGTGACGATAATGCGGCGCAAGTTGGCACGATGCTCGCCGGGAGCCTCTTGCCAGACATCTTTGCCAAGATTTTCGCCAAAGTGCATCTTGCGGTCACCCGTCTGCGGAGCAAGGAAAATGCCCCAGCGATAGTCGGGCATCTTGACATAGCCGAAATTGGCCCAGCCGTCAGCCTGGACACTGATCGCGGTGCGCAGGTAGACATCCAGGGTCTGCGAGGCTTCGGGACCCATGTCCTGCCACCACTTCAGATAGTTGGGCTGCCAGTGTTCCAAGGCCCGCTGCAGGGTGCGGTCGCCGGACAGGTCGACGTTGTTTGGGATTTTCTCTGCATAATTGATACCGGACATCTTCGTGACTCCTTAGGTAAATTCTGTGTGGTCAGAACCAGCGTGCTACACGCGATTCAAATCGAAATCGGCCTTTTCACCCTTGCCGTACAGTTTAAGCGCACCCTTCGCACCCGAGGCGTTGGGACGATAGAAAATCCAGTTCTGCCATGCCGTCAGGCGGCCGAACACGCGGGTTTCCATGGACTCTTTCGGACCGAAGCGCAGATTGGCCTCAAGCCCTGTCAGAGCATCAGGCGAGAGTGCCGAACGCTCTTCGAGCGCAATGCGAACCTCATCATCCCAATCCAGACTGTCGACGGCGAACGTTACCAGGCCGACTTCCTCGGCTTCGACCGCACTCAGCGACTTGCCAGCGGCGGATCGCACTGCTTCGATGGCAAGTGTCTCTTCGTAGAAACGGCTTTGAATGCGGCTTTGGCCGTTGACCATCGGGTACGCACCAAAGTTCAGTTCGCCCACAGCGATTTGCGCGGGGTGATCCGCCTCCGGGTCATCAAGCATGTAGGCGCGGTCGCACGCCAGCGCCACTTCAAGCAAGGTACCAACAAAGCACGAACCGGGTTCAATCAGTGCAAACAGCGACCGTGAGGTAACGTCCAGACGTGCCAGCGTACGACGCAGCATGCCCAGGGTTTCACGCACAAACCAGTTGTCACCGAATTTTTGCAACGTGGCGTCGGCAGCCAGTACCTTGGCCGCATCGCCCTGCGTCCTGAATACCCAGGAGCCAATGACGAGTTCGTTCGTGCGCATGTGCAGAATGGCATCGTCGAGTTCACGCGCCATCTGCAAAGGCCACCACGCCGCACCCTGAGCCAGAATGGCATCGAGGCTATCGGGTACTGCTTCGTGCGGCGCGCGTACCGTCCAGTTCGCCAGGCGGCGTTCGCGATCGATCTGCACGTCAACATATTTGTAAGCCACGCCGTTTTCGGAATCGGTGCGCTGAATGCGGGGCAGCTCCACACCCTTGGCATTCGCAGGCCGATCACTGCCCGCGGCCAATTCAATGGCACGCTTTTTCACGTCTTCAGCATAATGAGCCGGCTTGACCAGATCATCGACCAGCCGCCAGTCTTTGGCACGTTGACCACGTATTCCTTCAACCAGTGTGCAGAAGATATCGGCGCGATCATGGCGCACCTTGCGCTTGTCGATGACGCGAGTCAGGCCGCCTGTACCCGGCAACACGCCCAGCAGTGGCACTTCGGGCAGCGACACCGCCGACGACCTGTCGTCGATCAAAAGGATTTCGTCACACGACAAGGCCAGTTCGTACCCGCCGCCAGCACAGGCACCATTGACTGCTGCAACGAATTTCAGGCCGCTATGGCGGCTGGAATCTTCGATGCCATTACGGGTTTCGTTGGTGAACTTGCAGAAATTGACTTTCCACGGGTGGGTGGACAGGCCCAGCATGAAGATGTTGGCGCCCGAGCAAAATATGCGCTCTTTCAGGCTGGTGACGATTACAGTACGTACTTCCGGATGTTCAAAGCGTATGCGCTGAAGGGCATCATGCAGTTCAATGTCGACGCCAAGGTCGTAGGAATTGAGCTTGAGCTTGTAGCCCGGACGCAAACCGCCGTCTTCAGAGACGTCCATGGCAAGCGTGGCGATCTGGCCGTCAAACGATAGGGCCCAATGTTTGTACTGACTGGGGGTGGTACGAAAATCAACGCGAGCGGTGACTTCGTGGGTGGCGACTTGATTCATGGCAGGTGGCTCCGGAAAGATTCTTTTATCTGAATAATAGTGCATCTAATCAGTGATCATGCATAATACTGCATGAAAATTGTAGGGTCAATCAAAAAATGCATTTTTATGCATTTTCTTGGCGGCATGGCGACCGGCACCACTGAAGACTAGGCAGCCTGCTCGGCCATCTGACGAATGTGGCCACTTAACTCTTCAAGACAGGCCTCCAGGCTGCGATTGCTGGTAAAGCAGACGTAATCGGCCTTGGAGTAAAAGGCTTCACGACTGGCCAGGATGCGCTTGAGGTCGGCCATGGCCTCTTTGCTGCCGACCATCGGGCGCAAATCGCCCTGCGCTACAACACGCGCCATGTGGTCTTCGGGCGTAGCCCTTACCCACACGGTAAAACAGTGCGCCAGCATGACATTCATGGTGGCAGGTTCGGAAACCAGACCGCCCGGCGTGGCCAACACCATTTCCGGGTATAGCTGCAGAGCTTCTTCAAGGGCCCTGCGCTCGTAGCGACGGTACGCCGTGGAGCCGTACAGGCTGTGTATCTCTAATATGCCGCAGCCCGCAACCCGCTCGATTTCCTTGCTCAGTTCAACGAAAGGGTAACCGATTTCCGCCGCCAGCAACCGCCCCAGCGTAGACTTGCCCGCGCCGCGCAGGCCAATCAGTGCAATCTGTTTGGTCTTATTTCTGGAGCTACCGGCGATGCCGTTGCCAACGAACAGACTGGACAGTGCCTCACGTGCCCGCTGCAGATCTGCTTCCGAGCGCTGCTCCAGCAGTTCGCGGATAAGCAGCCATTCGGGGCTGGACGTAGTGACGTCGCCAACCAGTTCGGCCAGCACGCAGTTGAACGCACGCGCTATCTGCAGCAACACGAGAATGGAGGCGTTGCCGACTCCGTGCTCGAGATTGGCCAAATGGCGCTCGGACACGCGGGCCGCACCGGCCAGTTCCTTGCGGGTCATTCCGCGTCTCGCGCGCAGGCGCCGGACCCGCTCACCGAGAGCCACAAGGAACGGATCCCGGCCAGCTTCCGCATCGACAGCCGCAATGACGGCCTTTGTATCCAGTGCTCTGTTCACTGCCAAAGAAAGCTCCAAAACCCATTGAACATGCATTATAATGCTTGACTATTGGAAACAGAACAACTAATTTTCAGGTTCGCCTAATTAGTTTTTACTTCTCCTCAGTAAGTGTTTACTTATTGGCAAAATGACTTGTCGTCAGACTTTCAGACCCACGGGACTCTCGGGCCGGCGTGGATGAAAGTCGGGCGGGCGGCGACGACGCACCAGCGCCGGGACCGACGACGGGTCCGCGACTCACCCCGGCATTCAAGGCCGGTGCAAGTCCGACACGCCGGATGAAAATTCAAACACAGGACAAATAGCCGTGACTATCGAAACTTTTCAGAGCCTCATCCGGAACGTCACCGATTTCATCGGCGGCCGCGCCGTTGACAAGGCGTTGCAGACGGCGCTGAACGAGCAATTCCCGGCTGACGGCCCCGTCTACACACAACTGTTTCATGCCTGCAAAACTGGCGTCCACGAAGGCTGGATGTGCCAGTACGAAGGCGGCGGCGTGCGCTACGGCAGGGTCATCAAACCCACGCCCGATCTCCACGATTACTCGGTCGATGTCGTCCAGATGCAGAACATCGCAGGCGCCCACCATCGCCACCCTGCTGGCGAAATCGATCTCATCATGCCGCTGGACGCCGGCGCACAGTTCGACGGCCACGCAGGCGGCTGGTTGGTATACGAGCCCGACACGTCCCACAACCCCACGGTAGCTGGTGGCAACGCGCTGATCCTTTACCTTCTGCCAAAAGGGCAAATCGAATTCACCCGCTCAGCGCCGAAAGCTTAAGCACTGCGCCAACACTCATGCAAACATCACGGGCCCGCACACCTCACGCCCGGCGCCGGCAGACTGCCGTTGCCGGGTCAAGCGGATGGTTCACCTCACCACATCAAGACAGACATCATGATCAAACTTGCTAATTACAGCCAGGGCCGGTGGCAGGAAGGAAAAGGTTCGGGTTCGACGCTGTACGACCCGGTTCTGGGCACGGCGCTCGCCAGCGTAAACGCGGATGGACTGGACATCGCCGCATGCTACGACTTCGCCCGCACGCAGGGTGGGACCGCGCTGCGCGCCCTGACCTACGCCGAGCGGGCAGCCCTGCTCAAACAAGTGGTGCAGGTGCTGCAGGACAATCGCGACAAGTACTACGACATCTCCACGCGCAATTCAGGCACGGTGAAAAACGACACAGCCGTCGATGTCGACGGGGCCATCTACACACTTTCCTACTACGCCAAACTTGGCAGCAAGCTGACCGACCAGTCGCTGCGCCTGGACGGCGAGCCGGAGTCCCTGGCCAAGGAAAATGCCTTTGCAAGCCAGCACATCCACGTGCCCTTGCGCGGCGTGGCACTGCTGATCAACGCCTTCAACTTCCCGGCCTGGGGCCTGTGGGAAAAGGCCGCACCGGCCCTGTTGTCGGGCGTTCCCATTGTGGTCAAGCCGGCCAGCGCCACGGCATGGCTGACGCACGAAATGGTCAAGGACGTCATCGCGGCAAACATATTGCCGGCCGGCGCCCTGAACATCATCTGCGGCCGACCAGAGGGCTTGCTCGACGCCCTGAACGCGCTTGACATCGTTTCGTTCACAGGCTCGGCCGACACCGCTGCCACACTGCGCAATCATCCGCGCCTGCGCCACGACGGAGTTCGCTTCAATGCTGAAACCGACAGCGTGAACAGTGCCATCCTTGGCCCGGACAACACTGACGCCGCCGCTGACCTTCTCGTCCGCGAAGTGGTGCGCGAAATGACCATAAAATCCGGCCAGAAATGCACCGCGATCCGACGCATTTTCGTGCCGGAAGCACGCTACGAAAGCATTGGCAAAGCCATCGCGTCCAAGCTCAAAACCATTACGGTAGGCGACCCCCGCAATCCCGAAGTGCGCATGGGCAGCCTCGTCAGTCGCCAACAAAAAGATGCCATCATTGCCGGTATAGAACAGCTTGCCGCCAACAGCGAAATCCTTTTCGACGGACGTAAGGAAACTACCATCCAGGCCGCGCCCGAAAGTGCATGCGTGGCGCCAGTTCTCTTCGGTGTCACGAAACCCGATACGCATCCGCTGGCACACAAGATTGAAGTATTCGGTCCGGTGGCCACCATCATGCCCTACCGCGACGCCGAACATGCATTCGAACTGGCCCGGCGCGGCATGGGTTCACTGGTCGCCTCGGTTTACAGCGAAGACCCACAATTCATGGCACAAGCTGCCGTACGCCTGGCGGAAAGCCATGGCCGTGTCCTACTTGTCAATCCGGAAGTCGCCAAGACGCAGACCGGGCACGGTAACGCCATGCCCCAATCCAACCACGGCGGACCCGGCAGAGCCGGCGGCGGCGAAGAACTCGGCGGCCTGCGCGCGCTCAGGTTCTACCACCGCACGGCGGCGGTTCAAGGCGCGCCCGATGTTCTGGGCCATCTCGCCCCGAGCGCACCATAACAACAATGCGCAACGCGACAAGAACTGACAATACGAAATTCATTCCTCCCTGGAGACTCAAATGCAAACCTGCCCGGCAGAACTCAATTACGCCACGTACCTGGCGGACCTCAACAGCAAACACGCAAGCAAGCTGGCCTACATCGACGACCAGCGCACCCTGACCTACGGCCAACTGACTCAACGCGTCGCTCAATTCGCAGGCCTTCTAACGAAACTGGGCATACGACGTGAAGAACGCATCCTGCTGCTCATGCACGATACCGTGGACTGGCCCGTCGTCTTTCTGGGCGCACTGCACGCGGGAGTCATCCCGGTTGCCATCAACACCCTGCTGACTCCCGACGACTATGCCTACATCATGGAACATAGCCGCTGCCAGGCCGCCTTCATTTCAGCCCCACTGCTACCCAGCCTGCAAACTGCCATGGCGAAGGTCAAGCACGAAATCAAGCACATCGCCGTCGCGCAGCCGAACGGCCCGTTGCCTGATGGCATGCAGGAATTCGAAAGCCTGCTCACTCAGGCCGAACCAGTTGCCGCCGTGCACACCCTGGCCGACGAGATCGCATTTTGGCTGTACTCGTCGGGTTCTACGGGGCAGCCCAAAGGGGTCGTCCATACCCATGGCAATCTTTGGTACACGTACGAGCTTTATGCCAAACCCATACTGGGAATCCGGGAAAACGACATTGTGTTCTCGGCCGCGAAACTGTTCTTCGCCTACGGCCTCGGTAATGGACTGACCTTCCCGCTTACTGCGGGCGCAACCACCGTACTGATGGGTGAACGCCCGACACCAGGCGCCGTCTTCAAACGTCTCGTCGACCACAAGCCCACCGTGTTCTATGGTGTGCCTACTCTTTACGCGAGCATGCTGGCTTCCCCCGACCTGCCGGCCAAAGCACAGGTTGCGTTGCGCGTGTGCACCTCGGCTGGCGAGGCTCTTCCCCGCGATCTGGGCGACCGCTTCACCGAGCACTTCGGCTGCCAGATCCTTGATGGCATCGGCTCGACCGAAATGCTGCACATCTTCCTTTCCAACCAGCCTGGCAGCGTGCGCTACGGCACCACCGGCAAGCCGGTTCCCGGCTACGAGGTAGAGCTGCGCGATGACCACGGCGAGGCCGTGCCGACGGGCATGATCGGTGACCTGTACATCAAAGGACCAAGTACCGCTCTCATGTACTGGAACAATCGCGCAAAAACACGCAGCACATTCCTGGGCCCCTGGTTGAAAAGCGGCGACAAGTATGAATGCGACGCCGACGGCTACTACACGTATGCGGGCCGCAGCGACGACATGATCAAAGTCAGCGGCCAATATGTTTCGCCTGTCGAAGTCGAAAACATCCTCATCCAGCATGAATCCGTGCTGGAAGCTGCCGTTATTGGCGTGCCCGATGCCGACGGCCTGGTCAAGACCACGGCCTACGTCGTACTGAAATCAGGCAATGAGCCCAGCGAAGAAATCCAGGCCGAGCTCAAGAATTTCGTCAAGTCACAGCTGGCTCCGTTCAAGTACCCGCGCACCATCCATTTCATCGAAGACCTTCCGAAAACAGCCACCGGCAAAATTCAGCGCTTCCGCTTGCGGATGCTTGAAGGAGATTGATCGACATGACGCAAGGGCAAACCATTAGCACACGGATCGTCCCTGTCCATTCTCTGGTGCGCGACCTGGAAATCGAGTGCCAGTTCATCTCCGAAGAAAAAACCTCGGCCGACCTCATTGTGTTTCTGCACGAGGGACTCGGTTCTGTTGGCCTGTGGAAAGATTGGCCGGCACAGCTGTGTGCCGCCGCCAATTGTCGCGGTCTGGTGTTTTCACGCTATGGCTATGGTGCCAGCACCTTGCGGCCCAAAACCGAAAAATGGCCCGCCAACTACATGCATGAACAGGCCCGCGAGTTTCTGCCAGCGTTATTCAACGCGCTGGGCATGGCCAACGAAAAGCCCATCATCCTTGGGCACAGCGATGGCGGTTCGATCGCCCTGATTTACGCGGGGATGTACCCCGACAAAGTCAAGGCGGTCATCTCCATGGCATCGCACATCATGGTCGAAGATGTAACCATCGAAAGCATTCAAAAAGCACGCGAAGCCTTCCTGAATACCGACCTTCCCAAGAAAATGGCGCGTTATCACAAAGACTCCGATTCAGCGTTCTGGGGTTGGAACGATGCCTGGCTAAGCCCCGAATTCCGGGACTGGAACATCGAATCGTTCGTTGCCACCATACGCTGTCCGATCCTGGCGATACAGGGCCGGGAAGACGAATACAGTACGCTTGCCCAAATCCAAGGGATTAAACGGATTGCAACACAAAGCAAGCTATGTATCATGGACGACTGCCATCATTCACCTCACAAGGAAAAACCTCAGGTGACGATTGACGCGGTAGTCAGCTTTCTTAAAAACCTATAAGCAACCCCAACCGCGCCCCGGCGCACCATCTGCAGCACCCTTTCTAGAAATCAAGGAGTAGACACATGAAACACGTATTCACCGGCACCGTCCTTGCCTCGGCGCTACTACTTTGCGCGGGCACCGCATCGGCCACTGTAAAAATCGGCTTCATGCTGCCATATAGCGGAACCTACGCCAAACTGGGTGAAGCCATCGAAAACGGCTTCAAGCTTTATGTCAAGGAACAGGGCGGCAAACTCGCCGGCCAGGACCTCGAATACTTCCAGGTCGATGACGAATCGAACCCCGCCAAGGCCACTGACAACGCCAACCGCCTGATCCAGCGCGACAAGGTCGATATTCTGGTCGGTACCGTGCACTCGGGCGTGGCCGTGGCCCTTGCCAAGGCCGCCGACGATTCCGACACCACACTCATCATCCCCAACGCAGGCGCCGACGTCATCACCGGCCCACTGTGCAGCAAAAACGTCTTCCGCAGCTCGTTCTCCAATTCGCAGCCCGGTATCGCCATGGGCATGGTCGCAGCCAAAAAGGGCTACAAGACCGCCGTTACCATCACCTGGAATTACGCGGCTGGCAAAGAATCCACCAGCGGCTTTGCGCAATCATTTGAAAAGGGCGGCGGCAAGGTCCTTAAAAACCTCACCCTGCCATTCCCGAACGTGGAATTCCAGCCGCTGCTGACTGAAATCGCCTCCATCAAGCCCGACGTCGTCTACACCTTCTTCGCGGGTGGCGGTGCGGTCAAGTTCGTCAAAGACTACTACGCTGCGGGTCTGCGCAAAACCATTCCGCTCGTGGGTGCCGGGTTCCTTACCGACGGCACACTGCAAGCTCAGGGTGAAGCCGCTCAAGGCCTGCTTACCACACTGCATTACGCCGACAACCTGAATACGCCACGCGATAACGCCTTCCGCGCGGATTACACCAAAACCTACCCAAAAATTGAACCGGACGTCTACGCGGTTCAGGGTTACGATGCTGCCCAGATCCTGGCTGCGGGCATGAACGCCGTCAAGGGCGACGTCTCCAAGAAGGCCGAAATGCGCGCTGCCATGAGCGGTGCCACCATCGACAGCCCGCGCGGCACTTTCAAGCTGTCCAAGGCTGGCAACCCCATCCAGGACTTCTATCTGCGTGAAGTCAAGGGCGACAAGAACGTGTCCATCGGCATTGCCGTCAAGGACCTGGCCGACCCCGCCCGCGGCTGCAAGCTGTAACGCGCTACAGAAGGACTATTCGTGGACCCGATCATTCTTCTGATCCAGTGCCTGAACGCCGTGCAATACGGGTTGTTGTTATTCCTGGTTGCCAGCGGGTTGACGCTTATTTTCGGCATCATGCGCATCATCAACCTGGCACATGGCAGTTTCTACATGATCGGGGCCTACATGGCCTTCGCCCTGCAACCCCTCATCGCCCAGCATCTGGGCGGAGGGTTTGTCGTTACCGTGGCGGCCTGCATTGTGCTCGCCACGCTATTGGGCTATTTCCTGGAATGGGCCTTCTTCAGTTTCCTCTACACGCGCGAACATCTGCAGCAGGTGCTCATGACCTATGGGCTCATCCTGGTGTTCGAAGAGTTGCGCAGCATCATTATCGGTAACGATGTACACGGGGTAACACCACCGCACTGGTTGGCCGGCACCATCCAGCTCAGTGACGTCATGACTTACCCCATCTACCGCCTGTTCATTTCAGCGGTCTGCCTGCTGGTAGCCGGGCTTCTATACTGGGTGCTCAGCCGCACACGGCTTGGCATGACCATCCGCGCGGGCGCAAGCAACCGCGAAATGGTCAGTTCGTTGGGTATCGACATTACCCGCCTCTTTCGTATCGTGTTCGCCATTGGCGTCGCGCTGGCCGCACTGGCCGGAGCCATTGCGGCACCCGTGTCATCGGTATACCCGGGCATGGGCAATGCGGTGCTTATCATTTGCTTCGTGGTCGTCGTCATCGGCGGAATCGGCTCCATCAAGGGCGCATTCCTTGCCGCCATGCTGGTGGGCTTCGTTGATACGTTCGGCCAAATCTTCTTTCCGGCCGCCGCCGGGGTCATGGTCTACGTGCTGATGGCCGTCATACTCTTATTCAAGCCCGAAGGGCTATTCAAGCAAGGCTGACGTATGCGATTTTTAATGCGCGCAGTAATACTGCTGGTGCTCGTGTGCGCGGTTGCGCTGCTGCCACTGGTTGCCAGCGATTACTACACGGGACTTGCGGTCAAGGTCATGATTTACGCGCTGTTCGCGCTCAGCCTGCAATTGCTGGTGGGCGGCACGGGCCTGGTCAGCTTTGGACACGCCGCCTTCTTCGGCATCGGAGCCTACGCCGTCACGCTGCTCTCACCCGAATCGGGCGCGGGCAATTTCTTTTTCCTGCTGCCCGGCGCCATTGTGGCGGCCATGGTATTTGCCGCCATCACGGGTATATTGTGCCTGCGCACCAAGGGCATTTACTTCATTATGGTGACGCTGGCCTTTGCGCAAATGGCCTACTACGTTTTCCACGACACCAAGCTGGGAGGCGGCAGCGACGGTATTTATATGTATTTCCGTCCTGAGTGGCGTATCGGCGACTTTGTGGTGCTCGACATCAGCAAACCGTACCCATTCTATCTGTTCACCCTGGCCTGCCTGCTGCTGGGCTGGGGCTTCCTGGCGCTGCTCATGCGCTCGCGCTTTGGCGCCGCGTTAACCGGCATACGCGTAAATGAGCAGCGCATGCGTGCCGCGGGTTTCTCCACACTCAGCTACAAACTTGTGGCCTATATCATTGCCGGTGCCATGGGTGGCGTTGCCGGTGTGCTGTTCGCAGCCAAAGACGGCTACGTCAACCCCGAACTTCTCGCTTGGGAACAATCCGGCGTGGTGCTGCTCATGGTCATTCTGGGCGGCATTGGGCCGCTATGGGGCGCCATCATCGGCGCCGCGGCGCTCACACTCCTCGAAGAGGTCTTTCAATCACAGGCGCTGTTTGGCGACTTCGCCACCCACTGGCACCTTCCGTTCGGCCTGGCCATCATTGCGCTGGTTGCCGTCATGCCAAAGGGGCTTGCTGGCCTGCCCGAGCAGTGGCGCAACCATCGCACCAAGCGCGCGGTCAACGCGGCGCAGACACAGCATTAGGTAGCCGCATGAGCAAAATCCTTTTATCCGCCAGAAACATCACGCGCCGCTTCGGCGGGCTGACCGCCATCGACAACGTGTCCATCAACCTGGCCAAGGGCGCGGTTCATGCCGTCATCGGAACCAATGGCGCAGGCAAATCCACGCTGATCAGCATTCTTTCAGGCGAACTCCCCCCCAATGAAGGCACCATTCTCATGAACGATGCCAACATTACCGACTGGTCCCAGCCACGGCGCGCGCGCGCGGGGCTGGGCCGCAGTTACCAACGCACCACCATTTTTCCAAGCCTCACTGTCCACGAAAACTGCCGTCTGGCCGCGCAGGCCAATCATCAGAAATTCTGGAGTCTGAGTGCCTCGCGCCACTGCGCATTCAGCAACAAGGCTGCGGCCGAGGCGCTCGATCTTGCGGGGTTGGCCGCCGAAAGCACACGCGTTGCCGGCCTGCTTTCGCACGGCGGTAAACGCCAGCTCGAAATCGCCATGGGCCTGGCCACGCACCCCAAGGTTCTTTTGCTGGACGAACCCCTGGCCGGCATGGGACCCGAAGAGACAGACCGCATGCTGGGTCTGCTTGGCTCACTGAAGTCCGACCTTGCCATCCTCCTGGTCGAGCACGACATGGATGCCGTGTTCCGAATCTCCGACTCCATCACCGTCATGGTCAACGGCGGGGTCATCGCTCAGGGCAACCCGGACACCATACGCAACGATCCCCAGGTTCAAATCGCCTACCTCGGAGAAGAAGAATGAGCGCGCTGGTATTGGCCGACGCCCTGCACACATACTACGGCGAAAGCCACATCCTGTACGGGGTCAGCCTGCAAATCGAAGCCGGCGAATCCATCGGGCTGCTGGGCCGCAACGGCATGGGCAAGACCACATTGATCCGCACGATTCTGGGGCATATCAGGCCAGCAAATGGCCGTGTCTTCGTACGTGGCAAAAACTGCACGCACGCTGCACCCTACCAGGTGTCGCGGCTGGGCGTCGCCTACGTGCCCGAAGGGCGTGGCATCTTCCCCAATCTGGACGTGCGCGAGAACCTGATGATGGCGGCCCGGCCCGGCTACGGAGGACGCAACGAATGGACCTACGACCGCGTGCTCGAATCGTTTCCACGCCTGGCCGAAAGACTGTCGCACGGCGGACAGCAGCTTTCAGGCGGCGAACAGCAGATGCTGGCCATCGGGAGGGCGCTCATGACCAATCCCGACGTGCTCATCCTGGACGAGGCCACCGAGGGCCTGGCCCCACTCATCATCACCGAAATCTGGCGCATCATCAGCGCCATACGCAGCACTGGCGTTTCCACCCTTATCGTGGACCGCAATTACCGCAAGGTTCTGGCACACACCGACCGCTGCATCGTACTGGAAAAAGGCAATGTGGTCGAAGCCAAGGACAGCGCTACGCTGTCAAAGCAGACCGAACTGCTGACACGCTATCTGGGCGTATAAAGCGAACGACAAAACCAGGTCGCGCATCCGGGCATCGTGGGGCGAAGTGCAGGACGGTGTGTCCCGCACAAAACGTTCACTGCAAACGTGGACGGCCGCCAGGAATTCGCCATTGGCTGCCAAAGAGCACATTGCCGCAATTACAGAAAAGCCGCCGCCGCGCGCCCGATGCGGTCATTCACGGCCTGCCATTCACTATTTCGCGGTGGCTGCTCAACGAGAATCCGCGCGTAACCGCCGCGGTCAAGCCTGCGCAACAGCGCGTAGAGCTCACCAGCATAAACATGTGCATCCAGCGCTGCCGGTACCCAATCAACATTCGGCAAGGCGTCCGGGCCGGCATCGCCACCAAATATTACGACTGCCACACGCGTGCCCTTATTGCTGGCTTTTCTGGCCTGTTCAAGCAGGCTTTCACGCGACAGCAACACCAGTGGCGTACGCGGCGCATAGTGTGCCTTGAGCGAACCCGACACACGAGGCGCTGCATCATCACGGCCGCCAACGTCAACGCCAAGCACGTGCTCCAGCTGCGCCACCGAAATATGTCCCGGACGCAACAGTACTGGCCCGACGCCCTGCTCTACACGTGACAGATCCAGTATGGTCGACTCAATGCCGATTCCGGATTGCCCACCATCCAGCACCAACAACTCACCACTGCGCAATAGCTCCGGAAACTCGGTACGCACGTGCTCGGCTCGAGTGGGCGATACCTGGCCGAACTTATTGGCCGAAGGTGCCGCGACGCCACCTCGGCTGTTCGGCTTGAGGCGTGAAAATTCCCTCAGCAATGCCTGTGCCACCGGGTGCGAGGGGCAACGCAGGCCAATGCTGTCCTGACCACCACTTACCGCCTCGGGGATATGTAGCGCACGCGGCAGAATCAGGGTAAGCGGGCCCGGCCAGAAGGCATCGATCAGCACACGCGCCTGAGGCGGAACCTGACGAGCCCAATAATCCACATCGGCTCCGGGGGCCAGATGAACAATGACGGGATGATTGGCCGGGCGGCCCTTGGCCGCGTAAATGCGGGCGATAGCCGCCGGATTTTCCGCATCGCCACCCAATCCATAGACAGTTTCGGTGGGAAATGCGACGAGACCGCCCGCAAGCAGGTAGCGCGCAGCCTGCTCCAAGTCGTCAGCCTGCGGCACCACATTATCTTTGCTCTTCATGGCCTGAACCGAATACCCAGGCATTCCGCCACGCGGGCAGCACCCTGTCGGGCTTCCTTCAACGTTGGGCCGAGCACGTTTACATGGCCCATCTTGCGTCCGTGCCGCGCTTCGAGCTTGCCATACAAATGCAGCTTGGCATTGGGCACCATCAGCACTCCCGCCCAGTCTGGTTCCCGCTGCGCTCCCGACGCGTCGAACCAGACATCACCCAGTATGTTCAACATGACGCATGCGCAAACGTTGGTACTACCGCCCAGCGGCAGGCCTGCCATGGCGCGGACCTGCTGTTCGAACTGGCCGCTTATACTGGCATCCATCGTGTAATGGCCGCTATTGTGCGGCCGTGGCGCAATTTCGTTGACAACCAGATCGCCATCCCTTAGCACAAAAAATTCGACGCCCAGCACACCGCAATAGTTGAGCCCCTCTGCTATATGCAGAGCCGCTTGAGTCGCGCGGCTATACAACACCTTACGGTTGTAGGGCACGTGTAACGGCGCGGTGGAAACCGCCAGAATGCCATCACGATGCTCGTTCACGGCAGGCACATAAACCACTG
Organism: Burkholderiaceae bacterium; assembly: GCA_004322135.1. GTDB lineage: Bacteria > Pseudomonadota > Gammaproteobacteria > Burkholderiales > Burkholderiaceae_B > Eoetvoesia. Next base: position 178,815 of record SCSG01000008.1, read on the forward strand.
TCTCGCCATCCTGGCCACGCGCCATAACGACCGAAATTTCAAAATCCAGCGACAGGTTGGCTTCAAGCACACAATCCACCCCGCCAAGCCCTGTGAACGCCCGCAACGCGTCGTCGCGCGATGCTACCCTTACCTGCCCCTTGCCGTCATAGCCCAGGCGGGCCGCCTTGAGGATGCCCGGAAACAAGGTATCCGGTGCACGAACCAGATCGTCTGCAGAAAGTATGGGCGCATACGGCGCAACGGGAATACCCAGGCCCTGGATGAATGCCTTTTCACAAATACGATCCTGTGCGACGGCCACCGCACTCGCCGACGGGCTGACGTGGCTTTGTTGAGCCAAACGCTCCAGGCTTTTAGCCGGCACATTCTCGAATTCAGTGGTAACGGCGGGGCACAACTGCGACAGGCGATCCAGAGCCTGGACATCATCGTAGTCGGCCTGGATATGCAGATCGGCCACCATGCCAGCTGGACACGACGACCCAGGGTGAAGCACTGCCACCCTGTACCCGAGGCTTTGCGCGGCGTGACAGAACATGCGCCCCAGCTGCCCACCTCCCATGATCCCCAGCCACCCCCCCGGCGCAATGCAAAGTGAGGCTGAGGATGATTTCATGGGTGATCTCGACAAGTTCAGGTAAAGGTAATGAAGTGGTGCAACCGCGCACGGGCAGTGGCGCAGGAATTACCGCCGTGTCAGGTGGCAGCGTGCGGCGGAACCACCATGGCGCGCGCCGCTTCCGTCTGGCGGGCGCGAAAGGCTTCGAGCCTGCTGCGCAACGGCGCATCGGTGGTAGCCAGGCACGCCACGACGTGCAATGCAGCATTGGCCGCACCCGACTCGCCAATGGCGAACGTGGCCACGGGCACTCCTTTGGGCATTTGCACAATGGACAACAGCGAATCTTCGCCGCGCAAATACCGGGAAGGCACTGGCACGCCAAAAACCGGCACGGTAGTCAGCGCCGCCATCATGCCAGGCAAATGCGCCGCACCTCCTGCCCCCGCGATAATGGCCCGCAGACCGCGACCGGCTGCAGCAGAACCGTATTCAGCCATATCGTGCGGCATGCGATGCGCCGATATGACGCGCACTTCGTGCGGCACGCCAAAATCGTCAAGCATGGCCGCGGCATTTTTCATGATGTCCCAGTCGCTGGACGAACCCATGATAATGCCCACCACAGGGTCGGTTTGCGTGTTGGTTTGTGTCATGCGGCCTCTCAGGTAGTCAGGCGTGTGACGGCCTCGCGATATTTGGCGGCGGTTTTTTCCAGAACACTGGCGGGCAGCCGTGGTGCCGGGGGCTTTTTATTCCATACCTGGGTCTCCAGCCAGTCGCGCACAAACTGCTTGTCAAAGGACGGCGGACTAATGCCTTCCGCATAGTCAGAAGCCGGCCAGAAACGTGATGAATCGGGCGTAAGCACTTCGTCCATGAGATGCAGTCGCCCATCGCCGTCAAGTCCGAATTCGAACTTGGTGTCGGCAATGATGATGCCCTTGGTCGCCGCGAACGCGGCAGCCTCGGTGTACAGGCGCAATGTCGCGGAACGGATGGCCTCGGCCATTTCCTGGCCGACCTGCGCAACCACATAGGCGAAATCCACGTTTTCGTCGTGCGAGCCGAACTCGGCCTTGGCGGCCGGAGTGAAGATGGGCTCGGGCAGGCGGCTGGCCTGACGAAGCCCAGCAGGCAATGCAACGCCGCACACCGAACCGTGCGCCTGATAGTCTTTCCAGCCCGAGCCAATAAGATAGCCTCGCGCCACCGCTTCAACCAGTACAGGCTTCAGACGCTTGACCACCATGGCACGCCCGCGCACCTGATCGCGTTCGTTGGGTGCAACGACATCGCAGGGGTCGATGCCGGTGGCATGATTCGGCAACACATGGGACAGCTTTCGAAGCCAAAACTCGGTAAGCTCGGTCAGCACGATCCCCTTGCCGGGAATCGGATCGCCAAGAATGACGTCGAACGCCGAAATGCGGTCCGAGGCAACGATAAGCAACTTGTCATCGCCCACGGCATACATGTCACGAACCTTACCGCGCGCCAGCAAAGGCAGTGACGTGATGCTCGACTGATCCATCACCTGCATTTAGTGCACCACCTGCGCGAGCTTGCCGGACGCGTACTTGCGTGCAATATCGTCAAGAGGCACGGGCTTGATCTTGTCGGCGTTACCGGCGGTGCCGAATTGCTCGTAGCGTTGCCTGCACACCTCTTTGGCCGCCAGACGCGCGGGCTTGAGGTATTCACGCGGGTCGAACCTGGACGGGTTCTCGGCCAGAAAACGTCGAATGGCACCCGTCATGGCAAGACGAATGTCCGTATCGATGTTGACCTTGCGCACGCCGTGCTTGATGGCTTCCTGAATCTCTTCAACCGGCACGCCGTAGGTTTCTTTCATGTCGCCGCCGAACTGACGGATTTCAGCAAGCAGCTCTTGCGGCACGCTGGAACTGCCGTGCATGACAAGATGCGTATTGGGCAAGCGCTTGTGGATTTCCTTGATGCGCGAAATAGACAGGATGTCGCCCGTGGGCCGCCGCGAAAACTTGTAGGCGCCGTGGCTGGTGCCAATGGCAATCGCCAGAGCATCCAGTTGCGTCCGATGGACGAAATCGGCCGCCTGCTCAGGATCGGTGAGCAGTTGTTCGGTGGTAAGCGTGGTTTCGGCACCGTGCCCGTCCTCTTTATCGCCGCGCATGGTTTCCAGCGAACCCAGGCAGCCAAGCTCGCCTTCGACAGTCACGCCCACCTTGTGCGCCATTTGAACAACGCGAGTCGTGACATCCAGATTGTATTCATAGTCGGCAACGGTTTTGCCGTCTTCTTTCAACGAGCCGTCCATCATGACGCTGGAAAAACCCAGATCAATGGCGCCCTGACAAACCGAAGGCGACTGGCCGTGGTCCTGATGCATGACGACGGGCAGATGGGGGTAAGTCTTGACGGCAGCCTGAATAAGCAGCTTCAGGAAGGCTTCTCCGGCGTACTTGCGTGCACCCGCCGAAGCCTGCATGATGACTGGGCTGTTGGTTTCGGACGCCGCTTCCATAATGGCCTGGACCTGTTCCAGGTTATTGACATTAAAGGCCGGAATACCATATCCGTTCTCGGCAGCGTGATCTAGCAACTGGCGCATGGAAACGAGGGCCATGGGAAACTCCTGAAATCAGTGAATAAGGGATTAGTGCCATTTTACCCGAATGGGCAAAGGGCCTTGCCGCGCAAGTATTTGACACAACATGCATAAATTCCTGGGCGGCGCCACACGAAAAGTGCTTACGTCCCCCGTGCGCGAATGGCCGATTTGGGCCGAAACGACTTGACGACTTCTTCGCGCGTTTCCACATAGGGCCCGCCGATAAGGTCAATGCAGTACGGCACCGCCGCGAAAATACCCGGCACCAAAGTTTTGCCGCCGGCGTCCTTCAGGCCTTCAAGGGTTTCGCGAATGGCATTGGGCTGGCCCGGCAAATTAATGATCAATGCGGCGTGGTCGGCAGTCTCGCGTATTACGGCGACCTGCCGCGACAAAATCGCCGTGGGAACAAACCGCAGGCTGATCTGACGCATCTGCTCGCCAAAGCCGGGCATTTCACGGGTTGCAACCGCCAGGGTCGCCTCGGGAGTAACGTCGCGGCGCGCCGGCCCTGTGCCGCCCGTCGTCAGCACAAGATCACACCCGCTTTCATCCACCAGCTGAATCAGCGTCGCTGAAATGACCGGTGCCTCGTCGGGAATGAGGCGTGTCGCGAATTGCGGCGCTACCGTCAGTGCCTGCGTGAACCAACCCTGCAAGGCAGGGATGCCCTCATCCTTGTAAACCCCACTGGACGCCCGGTCTGAAACCGAAACCAGGCCCACCAGCAATTCGTCGGGATGCCGACGAATCAGGCGCGATTGCTCTGTCATGTCGTTCCTTTATTCGTTGGCGCGCTGCTGAAGGATCTCGACGGCAGGCAGGACCTTGCCTTCCAGAAACGCCAGGAAAGCGCCACCACCTGTCGAGATATACCCCACGTCGTCTGCAATGCCATATTTGGCAATGGCCGCAAGGGTATCACCCCCACCGGCAATGGAAAACGCCGGCGACTGCGCAATGGCGCGCGCCACCACCTCGGTACCATGCGAAAAGGCCTCGAATTCAAACACGCCAACGGGCCCGTTCCATACTATGGTACCGGCTTTCGCCAGAATACCGGCGAGCATCCCGGCAGTTTTTGGACCAATGTCCAGAATCATATCGTCCTGCATCACATCCACGGCATTCTTGGTCGTGGCTACCGCGGCGGCGTCGAACGATTTGGCGCACACCACATCGACGGGAATGGGCACGTCCGCGCCGCGCTGCGCCATCCTGTCAATCACGGCGCGAGCCTGTTCCACCTGCCCCCGCTCGGCCAGTGATTTACCTATGTCCATGCCGGAGGCCAGCATGAACGTATTCGCAATGCCGCCACCCACCACAAGCTGATCCACCTTGTCGGCCAGCGCCAGCAAAAGGGACAGCTTGCTGGACACCTTGGATCCGCCCACGATGGCAACCATTGGGCGCCGTGGCTCTTCGAGCGCCCGTCCCAGCGCGGCGAGTTCGGCCTCAAGCAAAGGTCCAGCGCATGCCACCGGCGCATAGCGCGCAATCCCGTAAGTGGTGGCCTGAGCGCGATGCGCCGTTCCAAAGGCATCATTCACATACACATCGCACAGTGCCGCCATTTTCCGCGCCAGCGTGTCATCACTTATCTTCTCACCCACGTTGCAGCGGCAGTTTTCCAGCAATACCGCCTGACCCGCGTCAACGGTAAAGCCACCATCGACCCAGTCCTTGATGAGCGGCACAGGCTGCCCCAGACATTGCGACAAACGCTCTGCCACTGGAGCCAGGGTAAAAGCGGTGGCCTCCACGCCTTCGGTGGGCCGCCCAAGATGGGAGGACACCATCACGGCCGCACCCGCATCCAGTGCCATGCGGATAGCCGGCACCGATGCACGTATGCGCGTGTCCTCTGAAATCCGGCCTGAATCGTCAAACGGCACGTTCAGATCAGAGCGAATGAATACACGCTTACCGGCCAGGCAGCCTGACTTGGCAAGGGCGGTAAGAGTTTTAACAATAGGCATAAACGGAAATCGCAACGAAATGGCTAAAGGAACAAAATGAATCAAGGGCGGGTTGCCCCGCCCTTGATTCGCGCAGTACCAAAATCATCTGGCCGACATTAAAGCCACGGTCGTGTCCAGCATACGGTTGGAGAAGCCCCACTCGTTGTCGTACCAGGAACACACCTTGACCAGACTGCCCGACACCTTGGTCAGACCCGCATCCACCGTACTCGAAACCGAAGTATGGTTGTAATCGGACGAAACCAGCGGCTCTTCGCTGTAATCCAGAATACCCTTGAGAGGACCTTCGGCGGCCGCCTTGAGAATGTCGTTGACTTCCTTGACCGAAGTTTCGCGTGCAGCCACGAAGGACAGATCGACAATGGACACGTTGATGGTGGGGACACGCATGGCGTAGCCATCAAGCTTGCCATTGAGTTCCGGAAGCACGAGACCAATGGCCGATGCGGCGCCAGTCTTGGTGGGCACCATATTATGGGTGGCCGAACGCGCGCGCCGCAGGTCAGAATGGTAAACGTCTGTCAGCACCTGATCGTTGGTATACGAGTGAATGGTGGTCATCAAGCCGTTGAGCAGCCCCAATGCCTTGTGCAAAGGCTGAACCAGCGGGACCAGGCAATTGGTCGTGCATGATGCATTGGAAATGACCGTATCAGTGGCTTTGAGTACCTGATGGTTGACGCCATAGACGATGGTGGCGTCAACATCCTTGCCACCGGGCGCCGAAATAATGACCTTCCTGGCACCGCCCTTGAGGTGAGCGCCGGCTTTTTCCTTGTTGGCGAACAACCCTGTGCATTCGAACACCACATCAATTCCCAGTTCGCCCCAAGGCAATTCGGCCGGGTTGCGGCTAGCCAGCACACGGATCCGATCGCCATTGACCACCATGTAGTCGCCATCAACTTCAACCGTTCCCGGAAACCGGCCATGGGCAGTGTCGTGGCGCGTCAGATGCGCGTTTGTCTTGGGATCGCCCAAGTCGTTGATGGCCACGATCTCAATATCGTGTTTCTTGCCGTCTTCGTAGTGGGCGCGCAAAATATTGCGCCCAATGCGGCCGTAGCCGTTGATTGCCACGCGAATTGCCATGGTTACTCTCCTGTTTTACAAAATCCGTTCTACAGCCGCAGCCACCCGCTCGGCAGTCAGGCCAAAATATTCGAAAAGCGCCCCCGCAGGCGCTGATTCCCCATAGGTATCGATGCCGACCACGGCACCATCAAGCCCAACGTATTTGTACCAGCCATCCGTGGCGCCGGCTTCGACTGCCACGCGCCGCAACCCCGCTGGCAACACCACCTCACGCCACTCGGCATCCTGGGCATCAAATATATTGGTACACGGCATGGAAACGACGCGCACAGCCACGCCGCGCGCGGCCAGTTGATCCTGGGCAGCCAGTGCCAGACTCACTTCCGAACCAGTGGCGATGATGATGGCCCGGGGTTTGGGGGCATCGCGCAGCACATAGCCCCCGCGCGCGATGGCAGCAATGGTGGCTTCGTCGCGCTTGACGAATGGCAGATTCTGGCGCGACAGCAGCAACGCAGTGGGCCCGCCCTCGTGCACCTGCATACCCAGACTGGCGGGGCGTTGAACTGCCTGCTGCCACGCGACCGCCGTTTCTGTCGTGTCGCATGGACGCCATACCTTCAGGTTGGGAATGAGGCGCAGGCTGGCCGCGTGCTCTATGGACTGATGGGTTGGTCCATCCTCACCCAAGCCAATCGAGTCGTGCGTAAAGACATACACGACACGCTGCTTCATGAGCGCCGCCATACGAATGCCGTTGCGCGAATAATCGGAGAAAGTAAGAAAGGTGCCGCCGAAAGGCAGGTAACCACCATGCAAGGCTATGCCACTCATGATGGTCGTCATGCCAAACTCGCGCACACCATAATTGATATAGCGGCCCGGCTGCAGGCCATCAGTCCCACCCCGCACCGGGGTCACACCCTTCCAGTCGGTGAAGTTCGAGCCTGTAAGATCGGCCGACCCGCCCAGGAGCTCGGGCAAGAGTTGGGCGAAAGCGCCAATGACGAATTGCGATGCCTTGCGGCTGGCCACCGTTTCGGCCTTGTCGACCGTGGCGGCAACAAAAGCGCGGGCCTGATCCGCAAACGCGGCCGGCAGCTCGCCGCGCACGCGGCGCTGGAACTCGGCGGCCAGTTCGGGGTATTCCTTGGCATAGGCGTCAAAACGCGCCTGCCACTCGGACTGCCATAACTTACCGTTGGACCGGGCGTCCCAGCGCCGATAGATGTCTTCGGGGATTTCAAATGGCGCACTGTTCCAGCCCAAAGCCACGCGCGTGGCGGCAACCTCTTCGGCGCCCAGGGGTGAACCATGAACTTTTTCGCTGCCAGCCGCATGGGGCGCACCCTTGCCAATGATCGTGTGGCAACAAATCAATGTGGGCCCGCCATGTGTCGCAGCCGCTTCCCTGGCCTGGCGAATGGCCCGATCCACGGCGGTGACGTTGTGACCATCGACATCGCGCACCACATTCCAGCCATAGGCTTCGAACCGGGCCGCCGTATCGTCGGCGAACCAGTTTTTAACCTTGCCGTCAATGGAAATACCATTGTCGTCGTAAAACACGATGAGTTTGGACAGCTTCAAGGTGCCGGCCAACGAACATACTTCGTGCGAAACGCCTTCCATCAAGCCGCCATCACCCACGAAAACATAGGTAAAGTGGTTGACAATATCATGGCCTTCGCGGTTGAACTCGTGGGCAAGCAGGGCTTCGGCCAGCGCCATGCCCACCGCATTGCCCAGCCCCTGGCCCAGAGGGCCAGTCGTGGTCTCAACACCTGGCGTCACCCCCACCTCGGGGTGGCCCGGCGTGCGCGAATGCAGTTGCCGGAAATTCTTCAGTTCCTCCATGGGCAGGTCGTAGCCGCTTAAATGCAGTAACGCATAAATAAGCATGGACCCGTGGCCATTGGACAGCACGAAACGATCGCGATCCACCCAAGCCGGATCGCCCGGGTTGTGCCGCAAATGGCGCTTCCACAATGCTTGCGCAATGTCGGCCATCCCCATCGGAGCTCCGGGATGGCCGCAGTTGGCACGTTGAACCGCATCCATGGCAAGTACACGTATGGCATTCGCCAGGGAAGAATCTGGGGCGGGCGATGGGCTCATTAAAAACTCATAAAAAAGGTTCGAACATGATGCTCGATCCGGCACTGGTGACAACCGCTGCAAAGCTAATGATTTTACCACTGGCGCGGGAATTTTCGCGTTACCATCCCGCCATGGCGGCGGGACCCGGCAAATCGGACAAAACCCTTAAACTAACCCCAACGACACTCAAGTCCTTTTATGGCCATACCGCGCTTCTTTTGTCCAATTCCCCTTGGACCCAACCAGACCCTCGAACTGCCGCAAGAGCTGGCACACCACGCCTTGCGCGTGCTGCGGCTGAAGCCGGAATCCGACATCCTGCTCTTCGATGGGCGCGGCGGCCAGTATCCCGCCAAACTTGTCGTCGAGCGAAAACAGGGGTACGCGCGAATCGGTGCGCACCAACCAACTGAAGTCGAACTACCCGGCGAAGTCACGCTTGTCCAGGGGCTGCCATCGGGCGACAAGATGGACTGGATAATAGAAAAGGCCGTTGAGCTTGGCGCCAGCCGACTGATTCCCATCGTGGCACAACGCAGCGTGTTGCAACTTAGCGGCGAGCGCGCCACCCGACGCATGGTGCGCTGGACTCATATTGCGCAGTCGGCCAGCGAGCAATGCGGACGCAACCGCATCATGGCCCTGAGTGCGCCCCGCTCACTGCAAAGCTATCTGGCCGACGCCAACCTGGCGGGGCAGCTGGCCCTGCTTTGTCACCCCGAAGCGGCGCACACACTGGCACAGGCTGTAGCCAAAAGCGGAGACCAGATCGTCCTGATGGTCGGCCCCGAAGGGGGCTGGTCCGACGAAGAACAGGCCATGGCTGCACGCAAGGGGGTAATCCCCGTCAAATTCGGCGACCGTGTCCTGCGCACAGAAACCGCCGGCCTCGCCCTGATCGCAGCCATCACGGCGCTGAAGCACTGGGTCTGAAACGGCAAACGGCAGCGAAGGTCGAAAACCGGTGCCCGATTCGACCGGCCCATACACACAACTGCGGGTTAATCGTTGTCGTTACCGCCAGAATACGGCGTGGGCGCAACACCAGGCTCGGGGTCGGGGTGCTTGCCCGCATGTTCGACCGCAAAGGCAAAACGCCGGGCGTTATTCTTGGCAAATTCGACCACGTCATCACAAACACTGATAATTGCCGCCGCATCGTCGGCCAAGACCGGGTCGCCCGAGTGAAGATTGTGAAACCACAGAAACAGACCGGTTTTCTGATCCAGCACGGTATCGCAAAGGCAGTCGTACAACGCATCGAGATCACCGCCGAAAAATTCCGGGTAATCAATAGCTTTGACGACTGCCCGCAGTACTGCCGAGCGACTACGTGCCCGATCGCAGTCGACCACGTACACCGCCAGGCCCAATGCTTTCGCATGCTGCAACGCGTCTTCCTGGCGGACTTGTGAGGCATCCAGCAAGCCGCCCTTCTGAATTTTCCTTTGTAAGACCTGAGCTTGGGTCATTATTGCGCCTCCAGGAAAAACGCCTTGACTTCTTCCATACGGTTCATGGTATCGGCTCTTCCCAACTGTATCAAAGCCTGCGTATAGCTAGCTTCGAACAATAAATACGAAACCAACGTCCCGCCCATTTGGTCGCCAGAACCAGACGATACACCGAGAACGCGAAAAAGTGTGCGAACGGCCTTGGGCATGCTCGTAATATGTTCAAGGGCCAGTTCATCCACTGATCGGCTGGGTGATATCGTGAACGTTGTGATGGGACGCAGGGACTGCGATGAAGCCGCCTCGGCGGGCACCAAATGCAAAAGTTCGTTAATGCGTTCAAGCCGCTCCACATCTATAGACAGCCCATCCAGGAAAATGTTCGATAAAGCGTGCCCGCCTACTTGCGCCAGGCTGGGATATGACCGATTTGCCCTGGGCAAGACAGTGGGCCTATCGTCCCGGTGCCCCGTACCCACGACGAAAATCTTGTTTGCCCCCAGGTGGATGGCGGGACTCAGAGGCGCCAGCTGTCGCATCGAGCCGTCACCGCACCACTCCGTCGCACCCTGCACCCGCACCGCCTGCGCCGGGAACACGAACGGAATGGCACTGGACGCCATCAAGTGATCCACATGAATGTTACAGGGAACTGCCCGCCTCAGTGAGCGGGTCCACGGCTTCAGCTTGGTGTTGGATTGATAAAAGACGAGATGATCACCACTCATGTACGCGGCTGCCGTAATCGCCAGTGCGTTGAGATAGCCGCGGTGCAGGTTTTGCGTGAGGCGCTCAAAATCAAGAGATCGCGTCAGCAACTCTGCCAAAGGCCGGTTGTCCAGCAACGAGTGTGGGTGAGTACCGTGCAAACTCGGCAGCATCCAGCCCAGTGTCAGCACGCCAAGCCAGTGCAGCCCTGTTCGAACCAGAGACGGAGTGTCGGCGCGATACACCATGTCGGTATGAAGGTTTTCCCACAACAGCCGCAGGCGATCGACGGCCTCGTGGGGCGAATTGGCCCGACACGCCAGCGCCGCCGCATTAATGGCCCCGGCCGACGTACCGCAAATGACCGGATACGGGTTGCGAAACCCATAGGTTCGGTGCGGGTCCAGAATTTCCAGCACGCCCGACAGCACGCCGACCTGGTAGGCAGCCCGGGCGCCGCCCCCCGTAAGAATAATGCCTACTGACGGTTTGGGGGCGTCCATAGGCAGTTGTCAGGTGTGGCTGCGCGGCATGTTGGCATCCAGTACGGTCAACGCCGTCATGTTCACAATGCGGCGCACCGTGGAACTTGATGTCAGGATGTTGACCGGCGCGTCCAATCCAAGCAGGAAAGGTCCGACGGCAACATTGCCGCCCGCCGCTGTCTTGAGCAGGTTATACGCGATGTTGCCAGCATCGACTCCGGGGCAGACGAGCAAGTTGGCGGCTCCCTTAAGCGTCGTGGACGGCAGAATACGCTGACGCAGGGTTTCGTCCAGTGCACAATCGCCGTGCATTTCGCCATCGACTTCAAGTTCGGGAGCCCGCTCGTGGATAATATGCAGCGCGTCGCGCATCTTCGCGCCCGAGGCCGAGCTGCCTGTACCAAAGTTCGAGCGCGACAACAATGCCGCCTTGGGCTCGATATTGAGCCGGCGCATTTCAGCCGCAGCCAAAATGGTTATTTCAGCGATCTGTTCTGCCGTGGGGTTGTCGTTGACATGGGTGTCCGTAAGCGCAATGGTATGCTCGGCAAGTAGCAGAATATTCATGGCAGCGTAAAGCTTCGGGCCCGAAACCTTGCCGAGAACTTCATCGACAAACCGCAGGTGGTCGCCATAAGCCCCCACCGTACCGCAAATCATGCCGTCAGCATCGCCCAGACGCACCATCATGGCTCCAATCAGCGTAAGGCGACGGCGCATTTCGACACGCGCCATTTCTTTGCTGATGCCACGGCGGCACATCAATTCCCAATACGTGGTCCAGTATCGGTGAAACCGCTCGTCATACTCGGGGTTGGTGACCTCAACGTCCTCGCCCAGGCGAATGCGCAGCCCGTGTTTTTTGATGCGATCGGCCAGTACTGAAGGACGGCCGACAAGAATCGGCTTGGCAAGCTTTTCGTCGACAACTATCTGCACCGCCCGCAGCACACGTTCGTCTTCGCCTTCGGTGAACACAATACGCACCTTGCCACCCTCGCGCACCATGGTCTTGGCGGTAGAGAACAGCGGTTTCATGAATGCGCCCGACCGATAGATGAAGTGCTGCAGCTCTTGGGTATAGGCACCAAAATCCTTGATGGGCCGGGTAGCCACACCATCTTCCATGGCAGCACGTGCCACAGCCGGCGCGATCCGGACAATCAGACGTGGATCAAACGGCTTGGGTATGAGGTATTCCGGGCCAAACGACACGCCATAGGTGCCGTAGGCGGCGGCGACCACGTCGCTTTGCTCTTCCTGGGCAAGCTGTGAAATGGCTTCGACGGCGGCCTTTTCCATACCGCGAGTGATCGTGGTGGCCCCAACGTCGAGCGCACCACGAAAAATGTACGGGAAACACAGGACATTGTTGACCTGATTGGGGTAATCGGAACGCCCCGTCGCCATAATGATGTCATCCCGCACCGCATGCGCGTCTTCAGGAAGAATTTCCGGTGAAGGATTGGCCAGCGCAAGAATGACGGGCCTGGGGGCCATCTTTGCCACCATCTCGGGTTTAAGGACGCCTCCGGCGGACAGCCCAAGAAAGACATCGGCGTCACCAATGATGTCGCCAAGCGTGCGCGCTGAAGTTTCTTGCGCGAAACGCGATTTTTCGGGATCCATGAGTACGGTACGGCCTTTGTAGACCACACCTTCAATGTCAGAGACCCAGACATGTTCAATGGGCAGGCCAAGGTCGACCAGCAGATCCAGGCACGACAGCGCCGCCGCACCAGCTCCCGACACAACAACCTTAATGGCCTTGATGTCTTTTTTGGCAACCTTGACGCCACTGATGAACGCAGATGCCACGCAAATGGCCGTGCCATGCTGGTCGTCGTGAAATACTGGTATCTTCAGGCGTGCGCGCAACTTGCGTTCGACGGTAAAACATTCGGGCGCCTTGATGTCTTCCAGATTGATCCCGCCAAAGGTCGGCTCCAGCCCAGCAATGATTTCGACCAGTTTGTCAGGGTCCTGCTCATTGATCTCGATATCGAACACATCGATGCCGGCGAATTTCTTGAACAGGACCACCTTACCTTCCATGACGGGCTTGGAAGCCAGCGGTCCGATATTGCCCAGACCCAGTACGGCCGTGCCGTTGGTAATGACCCCCACCAGATTGCCACGCCCCGTATAACGGAACACGTTTCCAGGGTCCTTGACGATTTCTTCGCACGCCGCAGCCACGCCGGGTGAGTATGCCAGCGCCAGATCGCGCTGATTGGAAAGCTGCTTGGTAGGTGTAACCTCGATTTTCCCCGGGCGCCCTGATTCATGGTATTCGAGCGCCGCTTTGCGAAGATTTTCGTCCATAGTGAATTCTGCGTTAATAAGTGAAATAGGTCTTCATTCTAGCCCTTAGTCAGGCCGCGGTCATAAGGCGAATGGCAGGGGCTGAAGATCCTGCCCGGAACGTGGAACATCAAGGTTTGAAGATACTGCTCGGGGTGCAAAACAGCAGGGGCTAAAGATCCTGTCCCGGGTGTGGAAACAGGTCTGCCGGATCGAACGCATCCTTGACCTTGACATCAAGTTCAATGGCCTGTGCCCAGAGCACATCATGAGGCGACTGGCGGCTTAACGAGAAGCTCTCAGGATCAGATTGCGCGTCGCCGGAATCGGCCGCTTCGTCCAGGACGACCCATTCAAGCCAGCCCAGGTCGCCGCCGTGCCCCAACAGCAGGTGCGAAAGATTGATGGTCCGCCCCGGCTGTGGCAGTAATGCGTCCAGCCGATAGCGCGCCGGCCACAAAGGCTGCTCGCGACATGCCTGCGCTTCAGTCGAGTTGGAGAGCTCAAACATCGCGGGGATAAGCTTTTGCAGCGTGGCGCTGTCCAGTGCCTGGTGGTTGTGCTCGCCAAACGGCCCCAGCACGGCGCGCGTGCCATCGGCCAACAAGACGCACGCGTTGACGACACCCGACATATGCGTGGCGCCCGACGGCCACGACTGCAAAGAGCGGTCCGCCAACCATGCCGCGGCAGTCAAATGACCCGGCACGTGTACAAAACGCTTAAGGCCTGCAGCTTCCAGATCCATCACAAAGCAGCCTGGCTGCACAAACCATTTGGTGGCGTCGTCCGGCAAACGTTGGCACTGCGCCATGTTACGCCCGGGCTCAACCCAGACCACCGACTGATGTGCCAGGCTGGCAACATGGTTAACCCCGTCGAGAGCAAGCACCACGTTGTGCTCGGCACACAGGGTGCGCGCCTGGCGCAGGTCAGCGGCGTCGCCAGGCACCAGGCGTGCGCTGCCAGCCCCGTCGGAAACGCCGTAATCCAGGAAATCCCCTGACAGGCGCCTCCTCATTTGCTCGCAAAAGGCCTCCCAGGGCGGCCTCGACGTGCGGCGCCCCATCAGAAATGCACGACGGGAAGAAGACAACATAAGCAGGGCTCCTTTCAAATACGGCCGGACGCGGCGCCAGAGCGCAAGGCCTTACAATGTAAACCTTTCCCCAGGAAGCACCAGTCGCCCTATGCCACGTCTCGCCTCACGCACCGAACACGTCATGCCATTTTACGCTGTAGAGATGCTTAAACGCTCTAATGCACTCAGCGCGCAGGGACGGGACATCATCAGCCTGGGCATCGGCGAGCCGGACTTCACCGCACCACCCCACGTTGTGGAAACGCTGACCCGCGCGGCAAAGGCCAACCTTAGCGGCTACACGTCGCCAGCGGGCTTGGCCGTGTTGCGTGAAGCCATTGCGCTGTACTACAAGGAGCAATTTTCCGCCCCGGTAGACCCAGGCAGAATCATCATCACAAGCGGCGCGTCAGGGGCCCTGTTGCTGGCCACCATGGCACTGGTCAACCCGGGCGACGAAGTCCTGATGCCCGACCCCTCGTACCCGGCAAACCAGAATTTCATCCTATGTGCGGGCGGCGTGCCGCGTCTTGTTCCCTGTTCTGCCGAACAACGCTTCCAACTCTCTGCCGAGCACGTCCGCCAAAACTGGGGCCCCGCCACGCGCGGTGTGCTGATTGCCTCACCCAGCAACCCAACCGGCACCACCATCGCGCCCAAAGATCTGCGCGCACTGGTCGCCGAAGTACGCGCGCGCGACGGCTTCATCATCATGGACGAAATCTACTTGGGGTTGTATTACGGAGACGCGCCACACAGCGCGCTGACCATCGACGACGACATCGTCATCATCAATAGCTTCTCCAAGTATTTCCATATGACGGGCTGGCGCCTGGGCTGGCTGATCGCGCCGCACGATATGATTCCCGCCGTGGAAAAGCTTGCCGCCAGTCTGGCCATATGCGCCCCCACTCTGGCCCAACACGCCGCCCTGACCTGCTTCGAGCCCGACGTCATGCGCGTTTATGAAAACCGGCGCCTGTCGTTCAAGCAGCGGCGCGACTACTTGCTGCCCGAATTCAAACGACTGGGCCTGGCGGTTCCCGTAGAACCGGACGGCGCTTTCTACATCTACGCCGACATCGCGCGCTTCAGCAACGACAGCACTGAGTTCTGCCTCCGGTTGCTGCAAGAGGCCGGCGTCGCGATCGTACCGGGGCAAGACTTCGGCAACGCCCACGCCAGTCACACCGCACGCATTTCCTACGCAAACGGGCTCGATCGTCTACACGAAGCTGTCAGCCGGCTTGAAGGCTTTCTGGCAAATTTCCAAGACCTGTCAGGCTCTGGAGCCCGGGCCTGATACCTCTCGGCGGGCTGGTGCAACGACATGACGTCTGGGCATGCCGCCCCGCAGCCCGGACACGACGTCTAGCGCAACGGAATGCCTGAGGCCAGGGCGATGCGGCGCCGCTCGGCCAGCACCTTGGACCCATAGCCATCATCATCCGCCCCCGAGGCACCCACGTAGCAGGCAAGCCCACCCTGGACCGACCCGCGGCGCTTGATGCAATCGGCCAGGATCTGCGATCCAACGCGAATGTTTGCAATGGGATTGATCGCTGCGTCAGCGGGATTGCCGTAACGCGCAAACTTATCCTTGTGCACGTCGGTCATGACCTGCATCAATCCCAGAGCGCCAACGTGGCTTTCCGCATAGGGGTTATAGCGCGATTCAATAGCAATGACAGCCAGCAGCAGTTGAGGATCAAGGCCAAACTCTTTTCCGACTGAGAATGCGGTTTGCACCAGCACGCCGGCCACACTGACCGCAATCTTGTACTTGCGGGCAATGTAGCTGCGCAATGCCTGCGCCTGGGTCCGGGTGACACCCGGAATCGACAGCGCGGTCGTACCACGAATCAGCGACGGGGCGGCGCCATGCCGATCCGATGGAGCAGCCTTGACCGCCTCTATCGCGACCCGTGCACTTGGCGCCGGCGCGGCGGATGTCGCAGGAGCCGCGGCGCTACCGCCCTTTTGCGCAGTCGAAACCGCCGCGGAACTCGTTGTGGGACTCGGTGGCCCCAGTGTGGCCGAAGATGGGGAGGGAGTTTCCACCGGCAACGCAGCCAAATCACTGCCATATGAATCAAGAGTGTTATCGTCCTGCAGGGTGGGAGGCCGCAGGCTGACCAGAAGAGCCTCGTGCATTTGCCTCGACTGCTCACGCAACGACGGCACGGAAACGCCCAGAACCATCATGACAAGCGCGGCGATGCCCAGATAAACAGCGGCGACATGCACGACTTCGCCCAATTGGGACTGGGCAATGCGCACTGATCGGCTCAGCGTGTTTTCCAAACTTCTGTCGGCCATTGGCGGACACTCAATAAAATGTCGAAAGTCAATGTTAACCTTAGATGGCTTTAGCGCGAAACCTCGCGCCTGCACACTTCGACCAGCGAGCCCCCTTGAAATACCGTGATTTACGAGACTTTATTTCCCAGCTCGAGGCTCTTGGCGAGCTGAAACGCCTTTCGCCGCCCGTATCGACTCGCCTCGAAATAACGGAAATCAGCGACCGCGTCCTGCACGCCGGTGGACCCGCCCTGCTGTTTGAAAACGCGACGCACAACAACGCCCGGGCCACCATGCCCGTCCTGACCAACCTCTTCGGCACGCCCAGGCGTGTTGCCATGGGCATGGGGGCCGACAAGGTTGAAGCACTGCGCGACATCGGCGAGCTGCTGGCATCGCTGCGCGAGCCCGAAGCGCCGCGCGGGTTGCGGGACGCATTCGCCAAAGTGTCCATGCTCAAGTCCGCCTTATGGGACATGAGCCCCAAAACCATCAAGAATCCTTCCTGCCAGGAAATCGTCATTGAAGGACCGAACGTAGACCTGAACACCCTGCCACTGCAATACTGCTGGCCGGGCGACGCTGCGCCGCTGCTCACCTGGGGTCTGGTCATTACGCGCGGGCCCAATGCCCGCCGCCAGAATCTGGGTATCTACCGCCAGCAACTGATAGGACACAACAAACTGATCATGCGCTGGCTATCGCACCGTGGCGGTGCGCTGGACTTTCGCGACCACACACTGGCCCACCCTGGTCAACCATTTCCCATAGTGGTAGCACTCGGCACCGACCCGGCCACAATGCTAAGTGCCGTCACCCCCGTACCCGACACCCTGTCCGAATATCAGTTCGCGGGCTTGCTGCGTGGCTCACGCACCCAAGTCGCCCCGGCGCTGGGCAGCGATCTGTCGGTGCCCGCCACGGCCGAACTCGTGCTGGAGGGCCATATCTTGCCTGCCAGCGACCCTCGCAGCATTGCACCTGTCATCCCCGAAGGATCAAAGAGCCCCGCCAGTCTCGACTACGAAATGGCACTCGAAGGCCCTTACGGTGACCATACGGGCTACTACAACGAGCAGGACTGGTTCCCCGTTTTCACCGTGGAACGCGTCACAATGCGCCGCAACCCGCTGTACCACAGCACCTACACAGGCAAGCCGCCCGACGAACCCGCTGTTCTGGGTGTGGCTCTGAACGAGGTTTTCGTCCCACTGCTACAGCGGCAGTTGCCCGAAATCATCGACTTTTACCTGCCACCTGAAGGCTGCAGCTACCGGCTGGCCGTGGTCTCGATCCGCAAGCAATACGCCGGCCACGCAAAACGTGTCATGTTCGGCCTGTGGAGCATTCTGCGCCAATTCATGTACACCAAATTCATCGTAGTGGTTGACGGCGACATCGACCCACGCAACTGGCAGCAAGTCATCTGGGCCATGACCACCCGCATGGATCCGGTGCGCGACACGGTGCTCGTCGAAAACACCCCCATTGACTACCTGGACTTCGCCTCGCCAGTTTCAGGCCTGGGCGGCAAAATGGGCCTGGACGCCACCAACAAATGGCCCGGAGAAACCCAGCGGGAATGGGGTACACCCATTGCCATGGACGCCAAGACCAAGGCCCGCGTGGACGCCATTTGGGGCGAGCTCGGGTTGTAATTCTGCACCGCGCCGTTCAGGCGCAGAATTGAAGAATTGAGGCGCACCACGGCCGCAAATCCGGCCTGGCCTTCAGGATTCACGACTTTCTTTACCCGCCCGACCCAAAGAATGCGACAGCTTCCAGCCGACCAGCACGCCAGCGGCCAGCTTGATCCAGCGTGCGCGCCGGCCAGAAATAATCGCTGACGCGCCCGACAGCAAAAATGGATAGCGGCGCACGAACCCAACACCTTGCAATAGCCAGTCAAGGGGCTTACCGTGTGCGATGAACACGGGCAACGCCTCTTTGAAAAGGGACTTCGGCGCCAGCGACGCCCGAAGCCGTCGCACACCACGTGCCAGGTCATGCCTTTCGATGGCGGCACGCGCCCGCAGCAGTTCGATGCGGGCGGCGCGTTCGCGCGGGGTGAACACCTTTCTCATGAATCCGCCCTGCGGCGACGGCGCGGCTCAGCCTCGGGTAAAGACTGTTCGCCCAAACGTTCCACCACCGTCATATCGCGTCTGAGCTCTTCGAGCGTGGCGGCGAACGGCGCCGGCTCAAGCAACAGCGCACGGCGCACTCCCCACAAAAACCCGAGGCCCAGCAGCCCATACAGCAGGGCCAGCAGGCCCAGGGCCAGATAGCGTTGCTCGGTTGGCCAGAAGAACAGCGCCACGGTGATGGAAAAAACCAGCAGCGCCAGCGCGAGGAACAGCAACGCGGCAAACGCCATGCCCAACACTTTGACCAGACGTGTCTTTTGCTCGGAGACCTCGAGCGAAAACAGCTCGAGCCGCGTACAGACCACCGACAGCAACGTGCCCGCTATGTCGCCAACAGATTGTCGAAGTGCCATGACACTGAACAGTTATCGGCGAGAAATAAGCATACCCAGCAACAGGCCGGTAAGACCCGCGACACCAATGGCCTGCCAGGGATTGTCGTGCACGTAATCATCAGTGACTCGGGCGGCACGGCGGCCTTTGTCGAGCAGCGCGTCCTGTGCGTCGTACAAAGCCTCGCGGGTACGACGCAAGGATTTTATGGCGCGCTCGCGCAATTCGCTGGCCTTCTCTCCCGTTGCATCAGCCGCCTCGCGCAACAACTTCTCGGCATCGTCCAGGCTATCCTTGACGTTGTCGATGAACTCGCCTTCTTTTGGGTGGGTATCGTTCTTTGGCATTTCGTATCCCCTTAATGGAAGTTGGTCATTACATTACGATAGTTGCACAAGACCATACTAACCGATCTTGCCACGGCCCTACTGCATATGGGTTACCTCAACCGTGGACCGTACACCGTTTTGCACGCTTTCCTGCCTCATCACCATATTCAGGGACGGACAGAACCAGTCGGTTACCGACGCCGTCATGGCAGGAATCGGCACCACCAGCCCATTGAATGACGCCCGCGTCGCATTGACGGTTCGCGTGTACCGTATGGGCCAGCACGACTCACTGCCGGATGCCGTTTGCAGCGTCGCGCGTTGCCCCACCGTCTTCTTGCTTGTCGCGATAACTATGGGGTCGGCCTGGACAGCCTTCTTGTCGATGTTGATCTGGAATCTCAAGGCGGGAAAAACCTGACCCGCGCGCGAAATTGGCTCGCCGTAAGCAAACAGGCCCAACATGCGCAGATCGAACTTTCCGTTGACCGGTTCGCGTTTGCCATCGGGGTCCTGCCGCTCGAACGTGGCCTTGCCGCTGTGAACGGCCAGCCAGTAATCCACGTGGGATTTGCTGGCCGGCAGACCCATGAGGCCCACCGACGCATCGCCCACTACCCGTGCCGTGCAATTGTCTCCACCCTGCTTGTGGACCTCGGAAAAGGCCAGATTGGCGCCTAGAGTAAGCGCACCCGACCCTGCAAGCTGCGCCTGCCCGCCATCGTGCATGAATGGCGCTTCGCAAATACCTGCCATGGCCGGTCCGGCGGCAAATAGCCCCGCGAACGCCACCACCGCAAAAAATCCAGCCTTGTACATGACACCGCCCAGAAGATATCCAGAACCTTTATCGTAGCCCGCCCCGCTGCATCACATTGGGCAAAACGCAAAAAATTATGAAAAAATATATAAACGTGCCAAAGTACCCCGCTCAGCGCGTGCCAAAAACGCGGTCGCCCGCGTCGCCCAGTCCAGGCACAATGTAGCCGTTTTCATCCAGATAACTATCGATGGCCGCGGCATAAATATGAACGTCGGGGTGCTTCTTCTGGACAGCCTCGATACCCGGCGGCGCCGCCACAAGCACCAGCGCGCGTATATTGCGGCTGCCGGCCTTCTTGAGCATGTCGATGGCCGCTACCATCGAACCACCCGTCGCCAACATGGGATCCACAATGAGTGCCAGCCGCTCATCAAGACGGCTCGCCAGACGTTCAAGATAGGCGTGAGCCTGCAGCGTCTCTTCGTTGCGGGCAATGCCTATGGCGCTTACCCTGGCACTTGGCAGCAGTGCCAGCACCCCATCCAGCATGCCTATGCCAGCGCGCAGGATGGGAACAATAGTCAGTTTTTTCCCGGCCAGTCGCTCTACCTGGATCTCCCCGCACCACCCCTGAATCCGGTCCGGCTCCAACGGCAGGTCTTTCGTTGCTTCGTAGGCAAGCAGCGTTGCCACTTCTCGAACCAGCTCGCGAAAATCCTTGGTGCCCAGATTATCCCGGCGAATCAGCCCCAGCTTATGACGGATCAAGGGATGGCGAATTTCATGAATGGGCATAGTGTCCTTGTTTTCCCAGGCCGCTGGCAACCCCCAGCGAGGGCAAGCCGCCAGCGAACGGCGCGTTGGCTAGCGCTCTGCCAGCCATGTAATCAGTGCGTCGTCAAACGGGCGAATGGCCGATGACGCATCGCCATTGACCAGGCTGACGACAATGTAGCGTTTGCCACTGGCACCCAGCACATAGCCGGCCAGCGCGCGGGCGTCACGCAGCGTACCCGTCTTCAGATGGGCCATGCCGCGCACCTGATCACCGCGCATGCGCCGCCGGACCGTACCATCGACCCCTGAAATCGCCAGCGACGAAATGTATTCGGGCATTAACGCAGAATGCCAGGCGACGTTCAGCATGCCTGCGAGGCCCTGTGCCGTAAGCCGCGATGCCCGCGACAGGCCCGCCCCATTGTCGATGTTCCAGCCAGTAGTATCCACCCCTTGGTCATGCAAGATGGCCTCGGCGGAACTTGCCCCAGTTGCAGGCGTTGCGCCACTGCCAGCTTTTTCGGCACCCAGGGTAAGCAACAACGTACGGGCCATGACGTTATTGCTTTGCTTGTTGATCTTCCGAATAGTGTCGGACAGAGTCTGGGAATCATGCCAGGCAATAAGCTTCGCCCCAGGCGGCACCCGGCCCGACACCACGCCTTTGCCAAGCGTTCCGCCCAACTCGCGCCACAGCATCTGGAACAGGTCCGCGAAATTTCTTGGCTGCGACAATGCCAGGCGATACACGCTGAATTCACCGCAAGAGCCCGCCACCGTGCCGCTGACCTCGATGGTGGTTTCACCGCCCGTTCGCACGACATTGGTTCCGATCGACGGCGACCCCGGACACGCAGCAGCGCTCCAGGCAATATTTCCCGTAATCCGCACCCCCGTGAGAGGCGGATCAATGATGGGAATCCACTTATGCGCTGCCGTATCCGGTTCGAACAGCAAGCGTACGGCACCCAGATCCACCATCATCGCGTCGGGGCTGGCGTTATAGGGCCTGTCAGGCGAGTCGTCGAACTCGCCCGGATTGGTCGCGACGTCGCCGAAAATGGAACGGTCAACCACCACCTCGGTCAAATTCTTGACGCCGCGCAAACGCAATTCACGCAACAAAGACCATAGCTCCGCCATGTTCAGGAAGGGGTCTCCGCCCGCCTTCAGATACAGTGGCCCACGCAGCGATCCTTGCGCATCGACGCTGGCCCCCGCGCGCCCGTACAACGCCGTGCGCCAACGATATTCGGGCCCAAGACCCGAAAGCGCCGACCACGTGGTGACCATTTTCATGACTGAGGCCGGGTTGCGTGGTTCGGCCGGGTTGATGGACACGAGAACCGGCCCATCGATTTCGCGCACCACCAGCGACATCGCGCTTTGGGGCAGATGCGTGGCACCAAACGCGCGCTGCAGGCCGGCGGGCAAGCCCTGCGCCAACGCCGACCCCATGTGCAGCGCCGCACAGCACAACGCCGCCAGCAAAAGCCGCCGCACGCCGCTTCCGGTAGCCGCCACCTTCCAACCCTGCCCGTATGAACCCATTTCACACCTCAACCCGCCGACACCCTTGCACAATACACGCCCGCGCATAATCCAAGAGCATAACGAAAGTCGCCCACGTTGCGTACACCGCAAGCATAATTTCACCACGGCAGCTTAAAATACCGGTCAAACCCCACCTAATCAACCACAGCCTGTGGCATCCACCCAACCCTGAATCACGCGTGAACTCTTCGCTTCTGCTTTCCCAATTCGACTACCACCTGCCCACCGAGCTGATCGCACAGGCCCCCCCCACCCAGCGCGGAGCCAGCCGCCTGCTGCATCTGGACGGTGGCGGCGCGCTGCACGACAAAACGTTCGCGGATCTGCCCAGCCTGCTCAATCCGGGGGACTTGCTGGTCTTCAACGACACCCGGGTCATCAAGGCGCGCCTGCGCGGCCAGAAAAGCAGCGGCGGCAGGGTTGAAATCCTGATCGAGCGCATTACCCACCCAACGACGGCACTGGCACACATCCGCGCCAGCAAATCCCCCAAGGCCGGCGGCCAGATCCAGGTGGACGGCGGCTTTACCGTCAACGTTCTGGGCCGCGACGACGAATTGTTCGAACTGGAATTTCCCGATCGCGTGCTGGACCTGCTTGAAAAACATGGCACAACACCCCTGCCTCCTTACATAGAACACGAAGCGAGCCAGGAGGATGAAGAACGCTATCAAACCATTTACGCACACACACCGGGCGCTGTGGCGGCACCCACAGCGGGGTTGCACTTCAACCAGGCGATGCTGGACGAGCTGGCAGCCGCCGGCATCAGGCAGACATTCATCACGCTGCACGTGGGGGCAGGCACGTTCCAGCCTGTCCGGGTGGAAAACCTGAACGAACATCACATGCATTCCGAACGCTACTCCATCTCGCCGCACACCCTGTCCGAAATCCGCGCCACGCATGCCGCCGGCAAACGCGTGGTGGCGGTTGGCACGACGAGCGTACGGGCACTGGAAGCCGCCGCCTCCCAGGTCGACCAGCAGGGGCCGATCGAAGGCGACACCCACCTCTTCATTACTCCCGGTTATAAATTCGCCTGCATCGACGCGTTGATCACCAACTTCCACCTGCCCAAGTCCACGCTGCTCATGTTGGTGTCGGCCCTGGCCGGAATGGAACCCATACGGCGGGCATATGCCCACGCCGTCGAGTCGCGTTACCGCTTCTTCAGCTATGGCGACGCCATGTTCATCGAGCCCGCACGCCAATGAACGGCCTGCAATTCCAGCTCCTTGCCACGGACGGCGCAGCGCGGCGCGGTCGCATTACGCTGAATCACGGCATCGTGGAAACGCCCATTTTCATGCCGGTGGGCACATATGGCAGCGTCAAGGCCATGTTGCCGCACGAACTGATCGAAGTCGGTGCGCAAATCATCCTGGGCAACACGTTTCACCTCTGGCTGCGCCCCGGCACGGACGTCCTGGAGAAACACGGCGGACTGCACAGCTTCATGCAATGGAGCCGACCCATCCTCACCGATTCGGGCGGCTTCCAGGTGTTCAGCCTAGAAGGAATGCGCAAAATCACCGAGGAAGGCGTACGGTTCGCTTCCCCCATCGACGGATCCCGGCTTTTCCTCACACCCGAAGAATCCATGCGCATACAACGCGCATTGAATTCCGACATTGCCATGGTGCTGGACGAATGCACGCCCTACACCATCGACGGGCGCCCCGCCAGGCTGGACGAAGCCGCCCAATCCATGCGCATGTCGCTGCGGTGGGCGCAACGTTCACGCACCGCGTTCGACCAGATGTCCAACCCCAACGCGCTGTTCGGCATCATCCAGGGCGGCATGTTCGAAGCCTTGCGCGATGAGTCGATGGCGGGCCTGGTGGACATAGGGTTTCACGGCTACGCCATTGGCGGCCTTTCGGTGGGCGAACCCAAGGAAGAAATGCAGCGCATGCTGGCTCACATCACCCCGCGCATGCCCGCCAACGCGCCACGCTACCTGATGGGCGTAGGGACACCCGAAGACCTGGTCGAAGGCGTGAGCCAGGGCATCGATATGTTCGACTGCGTCATGCCCACCCGCAACGCGCGCAACGGGTGGCTATTCACCCGCTATGGCGACATCAAGATCCGCAACGCCCGTTACCGCGACGACACCCGCCCACTGGACCCGACCTGTTCGTGCCACACGTGCCAGCATTTTTCGCGCGCTTATGCGCACCACTTGCAGCGGGCCAACGAAATCACCGGAGCGCGCCTCAACACGCTGCATAATCTGCACTATTATCTGACCATCATGGAAGAAATGCGCGAGGCCATAGCGGCCGGCTCATTCGACCAGTGGCGCACCCGTTTCCACACAGACCGGGCGCGCGGCATCGAGTAGTGGCATCGAGTAAGCCAGATACCGCTACAATAGAAAATTCATTCAAAAATACCAGGAGTTGTGAATGTCCCCGATTAACACCCTTGAGCTTGTTACAGCCCAGGCCTCCGCCGGTGGGGAAGGTAATGCCCTGATGGGCATGCTGCCCATCATCCTGATGTTCGTTATTTTGTACTTCTTGATGATTCGCCCCCAAATGAAGCGTCAGAAAGACCACAAGAGCATGGTTGCCGCACTGTCCAAAGGCGACGAAATCATTACAACAGGCGGAATGCTCGGTAAAGTTACCAAAGTCAGCGATAACTACATCACGGCTGAAATCACCCAGTCCGACAAACCCATCGAAATCATCCTGCAACGCACAGCCGTCACCTCAGTCCTGCCCAAGGGCACGATCAAGGCTCTGTGATCCCGGCGCACCGCACACGCCCCCACGGGGCTGCTCTTGCCTCAACCGTTGACCGACAATGAACCGTTACCCTCTCTGGAAGTATCTCACCGTATTGGCGGCCCTGCTCGTCGGGCTGTTGTATACTCTGCCAAATTTTTTTGGTGAATCCCCGGCTGTGCAGGTCGCCGGCGCCAAGGCCGGTGTCAAGGTGGATAACCAGACTCTGGAACGGGTTGAAGCCGTACTGCGCAAAAACAAGATCGACGCACTAAGTGCCAACTTCGAAATGAACGGCCCGGTCGGCGCGGTGCGGGCGCGGTTCACGACACCGGACATTCAGCTAAAAGCCAAAGACCTCATCGAAAAGGCACTCAACCCCGATCCTTCAGATCCCAACTACACGGTGGCTCTGAACCTGCTGTCTGCGTCGCCCGAGTGGCTCTCCATGCTGGGGGCGCATCCCATGTACTTGGGCCTGGACTTGCGTGGTGGCGTGTATTTTCTACTGCAGGTTGATATGCACGGCGCGCTGACGGGGCGTTACGACTCACTTGCCAGTGACGCGCGCAGTACACTGCGCGATGCAAAAATTCCGGCCACCAGCGTCGAACGCAGCAATCTATCCATCATTGCTCACTTCGACAAAAGCGACGTGCGCAACGACGCGCTGTCCGCATTGCGCCGCAGTATGCCCAACATGGTCTTTACGTCCAGCGACAACGGCAATTCCTTTGACTTGCAGGGCAAGCTGACCGACAGCGAAATAAACACGGTCCAGGATCACGCCATCAAGCAAAACATGCTGACGCTCCACAATCGGATCAACGAACTGGGCGTAGCCGACCCCGTTATTCAACAACAGGGTGCCGACCGCATTGTCGTCCAACTGCCCGGCGTGCAAGACATCGCCAAAGCCAAGGAAATCCTGGGCCGCACAGCCACGCTTGAAATCCGCATGGTCGATGACTCCCCCACTGCCCAGGCGGCCCTGGCCGCAGGCAAAGTACCTTTCGGCCTTGAACGCTACACCGATACCGACGGCCGACCGCTGCTGCTGCGCCGCCAGGTCATCCTTACCGGCGAGAACCTGCAGGATGCCCAGCCAGGCCGCGATCCGCAAACACAACAGCCATCCGTCAACCTCACGCTGGACGCCAAGGGTGCCCGCATATTCCGCGATGTGACGCGGGAGAACATCGGCAAGCGCATGGCCATTCTGCTGTTCGAAAATGGCAAAGGTCAGGTCGTGACCGCACCGGTCATCCGCAGCGAAATCGCAGGGGGTCAAGTTCAGATTTCCGGCAGCATGAATGCCCAGGAAGCCGCCGATATTGCCCTGCTGCTGCGTGCTGGCGCGCTGGCTGCGCCCATGAACATCATCGAAGAACGCACTATTGGCCCAAGCCTCGGGGTCGACAACATCAACAAGGGCTTCGACTCCGTGGTGTACGGCTTCCTTGCCATTGCCATATTCATTATTCTGTACTATCACCTCTTCGGCATGTTCTCCACGTTGGGGCTGGCCTTTAACCTGTTGCTGCTGCTTGCCGTGCTTTCCATGCTGCAGGCCACCCTCACCCTGCCTGGCATTGCGGCAATTGCCCTGACACTAGGTATGGCCATCGACTCCAACGTGCTTATCAACGAGCGCATCCGAGAGGAACTTCGGGCGGGGCTAGCGCCGCAACAGGCCATTCACCTGGGCTTCGAGCGAGCCTGGGACACTATCGTAGACTCCAACCTGACCACACTCATCGTCGGCCTGTCGCTGCTGGCCTTCGGCACCGGCCCCATTCGGGGTTTCGCTGTCGTGCACTGCATCGGCATCCTTACCTCGATGTTCTCATCGGTGATTGGCGTACGTGCCTTGGCCAACCTGGCTTATGGCAAGCGCCGCAAGCTCAAGGTTCTGTCCATCGGGCACATCTGGATACCGCCGTCGAAACAGCAACAGAAACAGAACTAAGCTCCGCCAGGACGCCCGTACGCACCCTGGCCTCTACATTGCAGGCAAAAGCGAAACATGGAATTTTTTCGAATTCACGGCACCATCCACTTCATGCGCCATGCGCTGGTGCTCAACATAATCAGCCTGGTCACGTTCGCTCTGGCCGTCTTTTTTATTTCTACACGCGGCTTTCACCTGTCGATCGAGTTCACCGGCGGTACCCTCATGGAGGTGCACTACTCGCAGCCCGCGCAAGTCGATGAAATCCGCGCGGCTGTCTTGTCGCAGGGCTACACCGATTTCCAGGTACAAAACTTCGGCACCTCGCAGGACGTAGTCATCCGCCTGCCCGTGCGCACCGGTGAAACCTCGTCGGCGCAAAGCGACACCATGCTGAAGGCGCTGAAAGCCAAATCGGCTGACGTCCAACTGCGACGCGTAGAATTCGTCGGCCCACAAGTAGGAAGGGAACTAGTCACCAACGGTCTCATGGCGCTGCTTTGCGTCGTCATTGGCATCATGATCTACCTGGGCATTCGATTCGAATGGAAATTCGCGCTTTCCGGGGTGGTGGCCAATCTTCACGATGTGGTGATTATCCTTGGCTTCTTCGCGTTCTTCCAATGGGAGTTCTCGCTTGCGGTACTGGCGGGCGTCCTGGCCGTACTGGGTTACTCTGTCAACGAGTCCGTCATCATCATGGACCGGATCCGTGAAAACTTCCGCAAGCAGCGCAAAACTTCTGTTCGCGAAATCATAAACAGCTCTATCACCCAGACCATTTCCCGAACCGTCATTACTCACGGCTCCACGCAAATGATGGTGCTGTCCATGTTCTTCTTCGGTGGGCCCACCCTGCACTACTTCGCACTCGCGCTGACCATCGGCATCTGCTTCGGCATCTACTCGTCGGTGTTCGTCGCCGCCGCGCTGGCCATGTGGCTGGGTGTCAAACGCGAAGACATGCTCAAGACTGTCAAGAAGGACGACAACCCCGCCGCCGAACTGCTGGGGTAGGAAAACAGAGGCGGCCTCACACCGCTTCACTGAATACGAACCCGGGATCCTCCCCGGAGCCGCCCTCGAACGGACCCTCTTGCGTCAGGGGCCCGGCATGGTTTGCGCAACAGCCCAAACGGGTATTCAACTCCACTCGCAATTCATCCCGCACCCTGCAATGCACGCCAGTACGCCTGCGCGTGTTTCACGTCAATCCCTCTCCCGCTTCAGGTGCACATATCACCCATCCACGCACGCAACCTGACTTTTCATAGCCCTAGGGAAATCGATAGGTACAAATCAATAGCTATTATAGTAATCTGATTATTAATAATAAAAATACTTTCATTTTTACAAAACTAATCAAGAAAATTACTATGGCCGAGGCAACTCCCGATTCTGTCGCCTACCGCCTCCTCGCGGGACTCGGGGCACGAGGCATCTCGACATTCCTGGCGAATGCGGGCACGGATTTTGCGCCGCTGATCGAAGCCCGTGCCCTTGGGCAGGCTCGAGGGGCCACCATGCCGCGCTTCATCAACGTCCCACACGAGCAAACCGCCGTAACCGTCGCACACGGTGCACACCTTATCAACGGCCTGCCACAAGTAGTGGGGGTGCATCACACCGTCGGCACTGCCAATACCGTCTCGGCCGTCATGACCGCGTCGCGCGAACGCATACCCCTGCTGCTGCTCGCGGGCCGCACACCTTCTACAGAGCGCGGCAACGTCGCCTCGCGCGATGTAATCGTGCATTGGGGCACAGACACCTTCGACCAGGCAGCGCTGATTCGCGAATACACCAAGTGGGATTACGAACTGCGCGACGGTCAAAACATCGACGATATACTCGATCGTGCCCTCGACATCGCCATGACCGCCCCGCGTGGCCCCGTGTACCTGACCCTGCCACGCGAAGTCCTGGCGGCGCAAGCTGTCGCCAGTATTCCAGCGGCTCGACCGCGAGCTGGGGCGATCGGCGCCTCGGCCAACGAAATGGCCATCGCTCAGCTTGCAGACTGGCTGATGGCAGCACAACAGCCACTGATCATCACGTCGTCCGCCGGACGCGACGCCTCCGCGCCACCGGCGTTGGCGGCAATCGCCGAGATGGCGGCGATACCCGTCATTGAACACTACCCGCGCGTCGTCAACCTGCCCGAAGAACACCTCTTCCATGCTGGCTTCAACCCGTCGCAACTCGTGACCGCGGCGGATCTCATCATCGTGATCGACTGCGAAGTACCATGGCTGCCGCGCCAAGTCACCCCCCAGGCCAACGCAAAGGTTGCTCACATCGGTGCCGACCCGCTTTACACCCGCATCCCGGTTCGCTCATTCCCCGTTGATCTGGCCATCGTGAGCGACACTGGTGCCGCATTGCAAGCCCTGAGCAACGCTCTCATGCAGCGACACCTGTCCGACACACCCGCCATGACGCACCGGCGCGAGCTGGCCCGACAGCGCAAGCAGCATCAACACAAGGCGATCGAAGACGCCCGACACAACCACCCCGAAACCACCGCTATCGACTTCGCGTGGGTCAGCGCCTGCGTACGCGACATCGTCGACCAAGACACCGTCGTGCTCAACGAATATGGACTGAATCTGAGCCTGACCGGATTCTCGCAGGCACAGGCATTTTTCAGCGCCGGCATTTCAGGGGCACTGGGCTGGACCATGGCCGCGGCACTGGGCGTGCAAATGGCAGCCCCGAATAAAACGGCAATTGCCGTGGTGGGCGACGGTTCCTACATATTCGGCAACCCCGTTTCATGCCACTACCTTGCGCAGGCCGAACACCTGCCAATTGTGACCGTCTTGCTCAACAACGGCGGGTATGCCGCCGTAACCCGCGCCGTCGAAGTGGTTTACCCGGACGGCGTAGCTCTCCAAGGCCCCGAAACGCCGCTGGCCCGCTTCGAACCCCAACCAAGCTACGAAGGCGTGGCCGCCGCATGCGGAGCCTATTCAGAACGCGTCGAATCACGCAGCGAGCTGCCGCAACGGCTGCAAAACGCGCTCAACGTCGCCCGCACGCAGCATCGACAAGTCCTGCTTAACGTCATTTGCCAACCCAAAGCCCACGAGGAGACATCGTGAACGACACCATTCACAAACACACCAACGCCCGCATGAGCCAAATCGTCACACACAATGGCGTGGCCTACCTGTCCGGGCAAGTATTTCCCGAATTTCTCACCGGCAGCCCTCCTATTGAAGAGCAGACAAAAGGTGTGCTTGCACAAATCGACGAATTGCTGGCGGACGCCGGAACCAGCAAATCAAAGTTGCTGACGGCACAAATCTGGCTGTCGGACGTCGCCGAATTCGACAGAATGAACGCGGTTTGGGAACGCTGGATAGATCCGGCCAACCCACCTGCGCGAGCCACCTGCGGCGTCACGCTTGGTCATCCGAACGTGCGTGTTGAAATCACTGTCAGCGCAGCTCTCTGACCCCTCCCCTCACAAATCCGACTTCCTGGAGAACTCCTATGCGCTCACTCAGACGGATCCTGGTATGTGCCGCACTTGCCGGCCTCGCATCAACCACGTTTGCGCAGTCCATCCCCACGATCAAGGTGGCTTTCAATACGCCGGGCGACGAAGCCAAGCTGCTCATGCGAGCCCACCCCGAATACTTCCCGGCCATTGGACGCGATTACAAAATTGACTGGCTGCATCTGCAGGGCACGGCAACCGTCTCGCAGGCGTTGATCGCCGGTACGGCAGACTGCGGAATCACCGCGCCACTGACGATGGCTCACGCGATCATCGGTGCCGGTCTTCAACCGATCCTTATCGGCGGGATCATCGGCGAATCGCCAAAATCGTTCACGAGCTACTGGGTCACCCGGGCCGACTCGCCCATAAAAACGGTGAAAGACCTCAAGGGCAAGACCGTCGCGGTAAACACTATTGGCTCGCAGCTGGATGCCTTCACGCGCATATGGCTGAAGCAGCATGGTCTCGATCCAAAGCATGACGTGAACATCGCCGAAATTCCATTTCCGTTGAGTGAGGCGGCACTGCGCCAGGGGCGTGTGGACGTCATCGTGCTGGTACAACCCTTCGCGTCGCGGGCCGAGAAAACCGGCGGGCTGCACAAGCTTGGCTCACAACGCGAAATACAGCCAAACCTGTTGAACCTGATCGAAGTGTGCCGCAAGGACTTTGTCGACAAGAATCCAAAAATCGCGGCCCAGTACGCCAAGGATTTCGCCGCGGCCTCAAAACGCTTCTCTGACGATCATGCGGCGTCCATCGCGTTGATCTCCAGCGTAATGAAACTGCCCGTTCCCATACTTGAAACCTTCATGTTCACGAACCACGATTACCAGCGCTACCCGCACGGTACCATCGATATCGCTGACATACAGAAGAGCTTCGACCTATTCTTCGACAACGGCCTGTTGGCGAAAAAGCTCGACGCAAACTCGTATGTGCGTCCCGGGGTCACACTGGTTGGACAGCCAGGCAACTGAAAATGATCCAGGTTCCATCTCCGGCAGGGGCAACACAAGCGCTTGAACTCAACAATATCTCCAAGCACTTCGCCGGCCCCACAACGACCTTCGTTGCCCTTGACGGCATCAACATCCATGTCGCACCCGGCGAATTCGTATCCATTCTCGGGCCCAGCGGCTGCGGAAAAAGCACGCTTCTGTACATGATTGGAGGCTTCATTCCTCCAAGCATCGGCTCCATCCGCGCCGCGGGAATGCCCGTAACGCGGCCAGGCCGGGACCGCGGCATTGTGTTCCAGGACGCGTCTCTGTTTCCATGGCTCACCGTGCAAGCCAACATTGCATACGGGTTGCGCGAAGGCGGCATGAGCCGCAAGGAAGTCGCGCAAGCCGTAACCGCCATGCTGTCGCTAGTGCACCTGGATGGGTTCGCCGACTTCTACCCGGGACAACTCTCGGGCGGAATGCGCCAACGCGTGGCTATCGCACGCACACTGGCCTACGACCCATCCATCCTTCTCATGGATGAGCCATTCGGTGCCCTTGATGCCTACACACGCACGGTACTGCAGGACGAATTGCTGGACATCCAGGACCGGCGTCGCAAGACCGTCATCTTCGTGACACACAGCGTTGACGAGGCGGTATACCTTTCAGACCGCGTAGTCGTGCTGGATCGGTCTCCGGGCCGTGTCCACAGCGAAGTTGTCATCAATCTGCCACGTCCTCGCATACGACAGGAAATGCTTCGATGCGCCGCCTACCAGGAACACGTCATCGCGTTAGGCACAACCATGATGCAAATGCACGCCAATGAGTGAAACCACCGGGCCCCATTCCAAGGTACGGCTGGCCTTGTACTACGTGTGCACAGTGGCCATTCTGCTGGTCATCTGGCACGGTACGGCATCCTTCGTCCACGCGGGATATCTGCCAGGCCCCACCCAGGTTCTTCCCCGGCTCGCCACCATGATGGCTCATCAGGAGCTCTGGCTTGCCCTGGGGGCGAGCCTTCAGCGCCTGGCAATCAGCTTCGGCCTCGCTCTGGTGGGCGGCGTCGCGCTTGGCCTGATCATCGGTCGAATGCCGGTCATGCGGACGTTGATCGATCCTATCCTGGCACTCAGTTACCCGATTCCGAAGGCCGCAGTGTTGCCTCTGGTCATGCTGTGGTTCGGCGCTGGCGACATTTCGCAAGTCTTCGTGATCGCCACGACCGCCACGCTGCCGGTAATCTACCACACGGCTGACGGCGCAAGCCGCGTCAATGAACGCCTGATCTGGGCTGCCATGTCAATGGGCAGCAAACCCATGACTCGACTCTGGCGCATCGTACTGCCGGCCACATTGCCCGACATAGCCGCGGGCAGTCGCACCGGCATCATCATGGGCCTGATCGTCATGGTGACTGCCGAGATGATCTCACGCAACGATGGTATCGGCAGCCTGCTGTTTGTGTACTTCGACATGGGGCAGAACATCGACATGTACGCGTTGGTAGTCCTGCTCGGCATGGTAGGGCTTGCTCTGGACGTGCTTCTTGATCTGCCATTGCGCCGCCTGACACACTGGACCATTCAGCGATGAACGTATCTGCCAACACCCATCCTCGCTGGCTGGGCGCCATTCCCATCCTGGCCACACTGATCATCTGGGAAGTCGCCTGTCGTGCCGGCTCTATTTCGCCCGCAGTGCTTCCCCCACCCTCAGCCATAGCGGCGCGCGGCGTTGCGTTCTTCACCGACCCGCATTCACTCACGCAATTGGGCATCACAATGCGACGGCTGGCCGCCGGCCTGGCGCTTGCCATCGTCATCGGCACCACCGTCGGAATTTGTGCCTCGCTGTTTCGGGCAACATCCCAAATCCTCGAGATCCTGATTGGCATCCTGGCACCGCTTCCCAAGATTGCACTCTATCCGGCACTGCTGCTGACGCTGGGCTTCAACGACGCACCAAAGATTGCCCTGGTGTCCATCGACGCAACCTTCCCCATAATCATCGCCACCTTTCAGGCGGCGCAAATCGTTGACAAGAAGTGGCTGTGGTCAGCGGCATCAATGGGGACACCTCGCTGGCGCGCACTACGCAAAATCGTTCTGCCGGCCTGCCTACCTGCCATCATCACAGGCATACGCGTAGGATCAGTCATTGGCTGCATCGTCGTGCTTTTGGCCGAAATGCTCGCCTCCACCAACGGCCTGGGACATATGCTGGTGTCGGCATCACGAAGCTTCCGTACCGCAGACGTATTCGTACCCATAGTCATCATGTCCGTCGTCGGCTTTTCACTGGACAAGATCCTGAGCTACGGCGCGCGCGCGGCCGCACACCACTAAAGCACGCGACCACTCGTGGCACAATAGCGAAATGCAGAAACCCAACATTACAGAGCGCGTCATCAAGAAACGCCGCACACGCCGAAAGGCACTTCCATTCTCTGTGCCGGCCTATCCCAGACCTGACGAACACCTGGTCGAGACAGTGAGCGCAGAGATATTCACCGGACACTTCTTCGACGAGTACCTTGCAGCGCTGCTCGCGCGCGCCAGCGCGGCAGTTTCGGCCGAATTCAACGAAGACGTGATCCGGACAGGGCTGCCGATACTTCACTGGCGCGTGCTGGCCACGCTGTACGATACCGACAATATGCCGATGACCAAGATCGCGGAACTTACACTCATCCCGCTACCAACGCTCACACGGCTCATCCGACGCCTGGCCTTGACCGGGTGTGTGCGGACCGACAAAGACCCGAACGATCGACGTGTGACACGCGTCCATATCGAACTCGCAGGGCGTGAAAAGGTCGGCGGCCTGGTCGCAATGGCCAAGGAGCGCCAACGCGTCCTGCTCGACGGAATGACCAACGCGGAGGCCTTGAAGGCATCGCTGCGCCATCTCATCGCATTCTGTGCCGCTCGCGGGCACCGGGAAAACATGGCGCTACGCACCGCACCCTGATTCGCACCCGCAAAGCCCGGACACCTCACGCAGTGGGCTGTCCGGGCTTTGCCTCGCCACGTCGCGCCACCCGCTGCGCGCCAAGTCTGGCTGACGCGATGCCGCCGATACAGGCGGGGACACGCTGCGACTCTCCAGAATTTCTGCTATGGTTCCAGCACTAACCCCGGTCCCGCAAGGAACTGCCTGAAACAGGGTTGTCATGTGGATCATTAACCACCCACCCAAATCTGCAAGGAGCCAGCATGAACGACATCGTTCGCAAACACCCCAACGCACGCATGAGCCAAATTGTCGTACACAACGGCGTGGTGTACCTGTCCGGACAAGTCTCCCCCGATCTTGCCGCCGGCAGTCCTCCAGTCGAGGACCAAACGCGCGGCGTGCTTGCCCGGATCAATGAATTGCTGGCCGAAGCCGGCACGAACAAATCCCGGCTGCTGACGGCGCAGATATGGCTGGCCGATATGGCCGAGTTCAGCAAAATGAATAGCGTATGGGAAAGCTGGATCGACTCGTCCAACCCTCCGGCACGCACCACCATCGGCGTCGCGCTCGCACACCCAAAGGCGCGCGTTGAGATCACGGTCAGCGCGGCGATCTGATCAAATAGGTCGGGCCCGCAGCCGGCATACATTCGTACCATTCAAACCGCCACAATATGGCTGGTGAACCGCATACGCCAGCCCCGCGCCTACTAGCTCAACGCCTTTACTCTTGCAGCGAAGCGCCGATCAGTTTCACACCATACCAATGGCCAGACTCAACACTGGCACGCACGGTAGACAGCAGCAGGCGGCGGCCTTCGTGTACGGCTGGGGAATGGGAGCGGGCCTCATTCTCATACAGTGACCACGTCAGGCTCATACGCTTGATTGGGGCCCACCTGATCATGCCGCCCAAGCCATGCTCATGCAGTGCGCAGGCAGGAACGACCGTATGACCAAGTCCTTGCTCAGCCAGCTCAAGACAAAGTCTAAGCGTATCGGTCTCCACGATAGTACGAAAAGCCATGGCCTTGTGATTGAGCGCGTTCTCTATCTGCGTACGCAGCACGTTCGGCCTGGCAGGCAAAATAAGTTTTAATCCATCCAGATAGGTAATGGGCACCGGCTCGCTGCATGACAGGCCGGATTTTGCGTTACCGACAAGCACCAATGGCTCGCGCAACAGTGCCGTTTGCTTGTAACCCGCCGCAGGCGCCCGATCGAAAGGCACGACACACAAATCCAGCAAGCCCGCAAGCAGGTGCTCACGCAACAAATTACTGACGCCCTCATGCATGCGCAGCATGATTTGGGAGTATTCATCAAGCAGCCTGAGTACGAAGGCAGACGTAAAAATCTGGTGCCAGGAGGGCGGAATACCTACGGACAACTGCCCCGCGGCACGTTCTCCCACTTGTTCCCTCAAGATGGCAAATTGGCGCAATAAGGGGCGTGTCCGGTCGGTCAGAAGCTTGCCCGCTTCGGTCAGACGCACGCCACCTTGTGACCGGATAAACAACTGCGCCTGCATCTCATGCTCGAGCAAGGCAATGTGGCGCGACAGCGCAGGCTGCGACAGACCAAGATCCACGGCGGCACGATTGATGCTGCCAAGTTCGACGACGCGCAAATAGTACTCCAGCAGGCGAGAATCCACGACAGACCCTTATCCGTAATTTGGTTAACGAGTATAGGCCAATAGCATTATTCAGATAGCCATCCACTGCCTACACTAACACCAAATCAACGCTAAGTAACGGCTGCATATCATGAATATCAAACCTCGCCTGCACATGAGCCCGGATAACGTTCGCAGCGTAGCCGTCATAGGCACCGGATCCGTTGGCGCCAGTTGGTCTGCCCTCTTTCTCGCGCATGGGCTGGAAGTCATTGCATACGATCCTGCGCCGGACGTCGAACTACGCACGCACCACTTCATTAATGAAGCCTGGCCCGCCCTGGTGGCATTGGGCAAGGCAAATACCCCCAAACCGCCTCTGGACCGATTGCGCTTCGTCGCCACCGCGGCCCAAGCCGCGCTGGAAGCACATGTCGTGCAAGAGAACGTTCCCGAAAAACCGGATCTGAAAGCCCGGGTTCTGGCGGAAATCGATGCCGCAGCGGCACCAGAGAAAATCATTCTGTCCAGCACTGGCGGAATCACGCCATCAGTCATGCAAGCCTCCTGTGCGAACCCCGAGCGGCTGGTGGTGCTTCACCCTTTCAATCCGTCGCACCTGATGCCCCTCGTTGAGGTAGTAGGGGGCAAACATACGAAGCCGGAAGTCATCGACTGGGCCATGACCTTCGCGCGCCACCTGGGCAAGCAGCCCATACGGCTCAACGCCGAAGCCAAGGGGCACATGACGAACCGCCTTCAGTTCGCCCTGGTACGCGAAGCCGTGGCCTGCCTGATTGAAGGCATCGCCAGTGCGCAGGATATCGATGCCGCCGTGCGCTACGGACTGGCCCCACGCTGGACCCTGATGGGAAGCCTGCTCACGTTGCACCTGGCTGGAGGCAGCGGCGGGATGCAAGGAATTCTGGCCCACGCCGGAAAGGCAATAGAAGAATGGTGGACGCCGGCGACGCTACCTGGGCTGACTCCGCAGATTGTGGAGCGCCTGACGGCGGCGGCAGACGAAGTCTCAAGCCGGCAGCCGGTCGAGGACTGGGTACATTGGCGCGACGAGGCCCTGGTCAGCTTGCTGGGATTGCAGCGCGACGCAGAGCGTCAGGCTCCGCATGGCGACACAGAGCATTCAACTCAAGAAAGCGCATGAGCGACGCGAAAAAATAGTCGAGCCCGACGCAATAAACAAACCGGGCCAGACCTGAAGACAACGGGGAGATAAGGCAATGACGAAGAAAAGTAACGACGCCGCGTGGCCCCTACCGCTGCCACCGTGCCTGCACGTAACCATGGACGGCCAGATCGCCATCCTTACGTTAAGCCGAGCCAACAAGCGTAACGCGCTCAGCGACGAGTTGGTGCTGGGTTTGCAAGTGTTTTTTTCCTCGATTCCTTCATCGGTACAAGGTGTAGTGATGCACGGGGCCGGAGACCATTTCTGCGCAGGGCTGGACTTGAATGAGCTCACAGAAACCAACACAGCGGAAAGTTTCGAAACCTCCGCCATCGGTCAGCGTTTGAACGATACCATCCAGTTTTGCAAAGTACCGGTCATTTCCGTCCTGCACGGCGCTGTCATAGGCGGCGGGCTGGAACTGGCCGCCGCCACCCACATCCGAATTGCCGAAAAGACGGCGTACTACGCCCTGCCCGAAGGCACTCGCGGCATATTTCTGGGTTCGGGCGGTTCAGTGCGTCTGCCGCGCCTGATCGGTGCCGCAACGGTCATCGACATGATGCTGTCAGGGCGCGTTTACGATGCCCAGGAAGCGCACACCCTGCTGCGCCTTTCACAATATCTGGTCGAACCCGGAGAGGGGCTGACGAAGGCGGTCACACTCGCCAAACGCATCGCCCGCAATGCGCCGCTGGCCAATTTCGCAGTCATCCAGGCTATTCCGCGCATTCTGGAACAAGACCCGCAAACTGGTTTATTCACCGAAATGCTCATGGTCGGAATCGCGCAGGGCGACGAAGAAGCGAAACGGCGCCTGCGCGACTTCCTGGAGCGCAAACTCGACAAGGTAACGCGAACATGAACGCGCTCGCTGGCCAAACCCTGGGCGATGTAGTGCGTTTTCACGCCATGCATCGGCCAAACAAGCCCGCATTCGAAACCCCAAGCGGTCGCTCGGTATCGTTTGGCGAACTCGACCGCCGCGTGGATCATCTGTGCGCGGCGCTTGGCCGCTGGGGGCTGCGCAAGGGTGACAGGGTTGCCATCCTGTCGCGCAACCGCCCGGAGTACATCGAAATATTCGGGGCATCCAGGACAGGCTTCATCGTTGTACCACTCAATTGGCGCCTGACCGAAGAAGAGCTATCGAGGCTGCTTGCGCATAGCGCGCCCACAGTGTTGTTCGTTGACGAACCCTATCTGGAACTGATCGAGCATTTGCGGCCGAGACTGCAAGGTATCTGCCATTTCGTATCCTTGGGGCCGGCCCGCCAGGACTGGACCGAATACGAAACATTGACGCATGGCCCAGTCGGCACGTCCGTAGCAGGCTCACTTGATCGCCTGCCGGGCAACGTGGCAAACGCCCTGCCCGACGATGTGCTGTGCCTGGTGTACACCAGCGGCACGACCGGTTTACCTAAAGGAGTCATGCTGACGCACCGCGGCCTCATGGACAACTGCCGCGCCAGCGCGGCGTCCTTGGCACTGACCGACAGCGACCGTTCTCTGGCTGTACTGCCACTGTTTCATGTGGGTGGAATGTGGTATCACCTGTTTCCGTGTTTCGCCTCGGGCTGCACCACATTATTGCTGCCGGAATTTGAGCCGGGCGCTCTACTGAGTGAACTGGCGGCAAAAAAGATTACCAATGTGCACGTGGTACCAACCATGCTCAACGCCATGCTGAATCACCCGCAGGCACAAACAGCTGACTTGAGCCATCTGCGGGTAATCTTTTACGCCGCGTCATCCATGCCTGCCGAACTGCTGCGCCGCGCCATGCATTGCTTCAGGCAGTGTGGATTCGTGCAGGGCTACGGTTCGACCGAAGCCGGCATGGTCACCGCGCTTTCCGTCGCCGACCATGTACGCGCCAGCGAACCGGAAGAAGAGCGTTTGCTGTCTTCCTGCGGGCGCGCGCTGCCGGGACGCGAAGTACGGATCGTGGACGGGGCCGGTGTCGAGTTGCCAGACGGGCAGGTTGGCGAAATCGAAACGCACACTCCGGGCGTCATGGTCGGCTATTGGAATGACGCCGCCGCCACGGCGCGTGCCATGGATGGCGACTGGCTGCGAACCGGCGATCTCGGCTACACGGATGACCTGGGCTATGTATATCTGGTGGACCGTAAAAACGACATGGTGGTGACAGGCGGCGAGAATGTTTACCCCACCGAGGTGGAATCGTATTTCTATGAGGACCAGGACGTCCTTGAAGCGGCCGTGTTCGGCGTACCGGACCCGCAATGGGTAGAGCGGGTAGTGGCCGCCGTGGTGCTACGGCCAGGCGCTCAAACCACCGAACAGGCATTGATACAAAGAATGCGCAGTCAACTCTCCGCGTACAAATGCCCAAAAAATATTTTCTTTACCTCTGAGCTGCCAAAAAGCGGGGCAGGCAAGGTACTGCGTAAAGAACTACGCAAACGATATGGAGCGAACAAGTAAAGTCATGAGTCCCTCTCGCCCATCACGCCCAAGCATCGCACCTTCCTCTTCTGTGCCACCCGCCAGCAAGGCCAGCTTGAAAGGACAGGCATCGCCAGATCCACAGCCGTCATTTAACACCGACGAGATGCGGGCTCAAGCCGACGAATTTCGTAACTACATTGCCCGCTGGGTCGATGAACGGCTAATACCGCAAGCTCAGTCCCTGGACGAAAAGGGCGAGTTTTCGCGTGAGCTGTTCAAAGAGCTGGGCGAGTTGGGCTATTACGGCGCCATGTACCCCGAGAGCATCGGCGGCAGTGGACTCAAATACCCCTACACCTGCTTTACCGTGCTGTGTGAAGAGTTGGCCCGTGGCTCACTGGGGTTCGCCGCCGGGGTATGCATGCAAGGCTCCACCGCCACCCATACTATCTTTCAATGGGGCCATGCTTCACTGCACGAGAAATACCTCAAGCCAGCATTGGCTGGCGACAAGATTGGTG
This sequence comes from Burkholderiaceae bacterium, assembly GCA_004322135.1. Lineage (GTDB taxonomy): Bacteria > Pseudomonadota > Gammaproteobacteria > Burkholderiales > Burkholderiaceae_B > Eoetvoesia. The sequence continues at coordinate 219,182 of SCSG01000008.1, forward strand.
CATTCGCCATCACCGAGCCCAACTCAGGCTCGGACGTCGCATCGCTACGTACCCGCGCCACCCAAACCGACGGAGGCTACATCCTCAACGGCTCGAAGATGTTTACAAGCAATGGCACGGTAGCCGACTTCATAACGGTGGTGGCCACGACCGATCCCTCCAAGGGGCTCAAGGGGCTGGATCTATTCCTCGTCGATACTGCAACTCCAGGCTTTTCGGTCGGGCGCCGCCTGGAAAAGTTTGCGGCACATGCCTCCGACACTGCCGAGCTGGTTTTCGAAAACGTCTTCGTCCCCGATACGTGCCGTCTCAACGACGGCGCCCCAGGAGGGTTCCTGAATGCCTACAAATCGCTGACCGTAGACCGGATCTTCACAGCAGCACTGGCGCTTGGGAACGGACGCGCGGCATACGATGCGGCGTTGAAATACGCAGGCGAACGCTGTCAATTCGGCCGGCCAATAGGCAAGTTCCAAACCGTGCAATTCAAGCTCGTGGACATGCTGGCCAAGCTCGAGCAGGCCAGCCTGTACACCTACCACGCGGCGGCACTGGCCGACCAGGGCCTGCCCATTACCACCGAAGCGGCCCTGTCCAAGATTATCGCCGGCGACGGCTGCAACGAGGTATGCCAGATGGCCATGTCCATTTTCGGCGGCTATGGCTTGATGAACGAGTATCCCGCACAGCGTTTTCTGCGCGATTCGTACTTCCCACTGGTAGGCGGCGGCACGAGTGACATCATGCGGCTGATAGTAGCCCGCCAATTGGGTTTTTGACTTTTTCTTGACGAAACAACAGGAGACACGAATGAAAAAAACGAGCAGACATTTCGCAGCCATCGCCATCGCCATTGCAGCGGCTCTCCCGCTAGCTGCACAGGCGGATGTCACGGTGGGCGTCATCACCGGCGCGACAGGTCCAGGGGCATCCCTAGGCATTCCGTATAAAAATACGTTCAGCATCGTCCCCAAAACCTTGGGCGGAGAACCAGTACACTACATCGTTGTCGACGACGCCACCGACACGACAACAGCGGTCAAACTGGCTCGCAAGCTTATCGAGCAGGACAAGGTGGATTTAATTATCGGCTCAAGTAGCGTACCCACGGCAATTGCCGTCGCCGGAGTGGCAGCCGAGTTGAAGACGCCACAAATTTCGTTATCGCCCACGCCCATTACGCCCGACAAAAACCCGTGGTCCTTCTCCGTACCGCAACCCATCAACATCATGATGGGTGCCGTGGTGCGGCACATGGTGCAGCACCACGTCAAAACCGTGGGCTACCTGGGATTCTCGGACGCATGGGGCGACTTGGTGCTGTCGGGGCTGGAACACAACATCAAGTCGACCGACATCCACCTGGTGGCTTCAGAACGCTACGCCCGCCTGGACACCAGTGTATTGGGCCAAACTCTGAAACTCATGGCGGCCAAGCCTGACGCCGTCGTATTGGGTGGTTCGGGTGTGCCAGGTGCGCTGCCTGTCGTGACCCTACGCAAGCAAGGCTACAAAAACCCCATTTATCTCAACCACGGCGTCATCAACAAAGACTTTCTGCGCGTCGGCGGCAAGGCGTTGGAAGGCGCGTACGCGCCGACGGGCCCGGTTATGGTGGCTGAGCAATTGCCCAACACCAATCCCATCAAGAAAGTGGCGTTGGAATTTACCAAGGCTTACGAAAGCAAGTATGGCGCCGGCACTCGTAACGCGTTTGCCGCGTATTCGTGGGATGCTTATCTTCTGGCGGATCAGGCTGTAGCCAAGGCAGACAAAACGGCCAAACCAGGCACTCCGGAATACCGCGCAGCGTTGCGTGATGCGCTTGAAAGCGGCAAGGAAGTCGTGGGTACACACGGCGTATACAACATGTCGAAAATCGACCACACGGGCGTAGACGAACGCGCAGTCGTATTGGTCAAGGTTGAAGACGGGAAATGGAAATTGGTGAAGTAGCCCAGATCTTTGTGGTAAGCCAATAGGCAGAAAGCGGCTTCACGACATTTACGCCTAACCATTAGTGGTTGGGCCGCTCGTGGAGCCGCCATCCCATGCGCGATTCAAATAAAGCAGTTCGCACTGGCTGGATAAGCCCATGATCGAATCTTGCCAGCGATTAGCGCTATCCAGATGATATTCACATGATATAGTGACTATTCACACCCTGCTCAAATCTCAGCCATGGATCTACGCCTGCTTGAGTACATGCTGCGAATTGCAGAACTAGGCAGCATCAATAAAGCAGCCGCCGACCTGCATCTGTCACAACCCACACTATCGCGCCACATAGCTGCCCTCGAACGCGAAATGGGCACAAAGCTCTTTATTCGCGCCCAAAGCGGCGTGACGCTTACCGAGCCGGGTAAGCTACTTGCCGGCAGGGCTCGCCCCTTATTGCGGCAGCACGCCATCCTGAAAGAACAAGTAGGAGAAATGGCAGCGGGCCAATTATCTATTGGCGTTCCGCCGTCATGGCAGCGTGTTTTCACGTCTCCTTTCGCAAGAACGCTCGTAGCGCAGTACCCCGAAATCAAACTGAGAGTGTATGAAGGCGTAAGCAACATCCTCCGTGACCACCTGTTGACTGGCATTCTGGATTTATGCGTAATTCCATTCGATTCGTCGCCTCCCACAGGATTCCATCAAACCGCGCTAATCAGGGAACCCTTGATCCTCATGGGCAGTGCCGCCAGAAAGCTGCACCCCAATCAATCTATTCCGCTTTCTTATTTAGATGGAGAGAATCTGGTATTACCTGGCCGCCCCAACGTTCTTAGTTCGCACATTGAACATATGCTAAAACGCAAGGGCATGGTATTTAAGGTCGCAGTTGAAACCGATACACTTGGATTGTGCCTGGATCTAGCAAGGGAAGGTATTGGCTATACCGTCATGCCGGCCTGCACGCTGCACGACCACGCGTACATCACCGATACAATGAGCTGGACACCCATTCAAGGCCTGTTCGTGACTTGGGCCCTTAACGAAAGCTTGGCACGGTCCCACTCCCACGCTGTCCATGAAGGACGCAAAGTAGTGCTTAAGACATTAGCGGGCACACTTGAATCGAACGTGTGGTTTGGCGCAGAAGCCATGAGCGGGCTCTCGTCGAAAGGCGACCACGCAGTTCTGGATCGAACGTAAACAGGAAATCAAAACGCAAACATTACTGGCATGCGACAGCTACGCCAACAAAGCCCTCTTTTGATTTGAAGTTGGATCTGGTGAATGCGTCCGATGGACCGCACTATGCCGCTAACGAAGCAAATACGACTGGTCAGAAAAGCGCACTGACAGCGTCATGCTGCCTTCCATCAGTACCCATTTTTTAATTTCCACCGTATAAACCCCAGCGCGGATGAACGGATCGCCGGCAAGAATCTTGCGTACTTCGGATTCGGAACTGGCCCGAAAAATGGACATCCCACCCAAAGCGCCCGGGAGCCCGCCGTCTCCTACGAACGGTCCGGAGGCGAAAAGCTCTCCGCGCTTCTCGCACTGCGCAGCCCATTTAAGATGGGCAGCAAGATTGCCCGAAAATCCGGACAGGTCGGCGGGCAGCCGCAATGCCACGAACAAGGGCTTACCCAGCATTTTGGCCATCATGGCCTGTGCATCGGCAGGAAGGCTCATGTCAGGGCTCCTCGAAATTGACGACGAAATCCTCCGGTGGCGGAGTGCTTGCCCAGACCATGACCACCTCTTCCGGAGGCACGTTCAACGGCACCCAATCGCTATCGTCTTCGGGAATCACATCAATGTCCCAGAAGTACTCGGCCAGACTGCCCCAGGGATCGCGAATATAGTGAAAATAATTGGAGCCTCCAACGTGGCGTCCCAGGCCAAAGCCGTCCTTGTAGCCCGCGCTTAAAAGCGTTTGGGCACCGATCTCGATCTGATCAAGATCGGCCACTTCGAAACTGATATGGTGCAGGCCAGTATGCGTACTTTTCGCAAATGCCACCAAATGATGATCGCCGCCCGCCGACCCATGCAAAAACGCCAGAATATCCATGCACCGATCAGACATCCTCAGACCGAGAACGTTGGTGTAAAAATCCACTGAGGCATTGACGTCGGGCGTGAACTTGATTAAATGGCCAAGGCGCAAAGGCACGGCCTTTTTGCCGCGAGTACTTGGATCACAGGCGCGCCCGACCCGGCGGTAACGGCCGTGAGCGTTGATTTCCGGCGGTAGCACGGATGAAACCGGCGCAGGTTCGGCCACTTGCACGTTTATCCAGTCTGCGTGCGGATCCTGAAACCAAATACCGCCAAACGGCACATCGAACGGCGCCGCAACTATCGGCACAGCCGCTTTCCCCAGGCGCCGTTTAAGTTCGGCCATGCCGGTCTCATTCGTGCCAAATGCCGCATAAGCCAGTTTTTTCCTTTCGCCTTGCATCAGCCGGATCTGATCCTGATCCCGGCCAGGGCAACGAAACACAAGATCGCGACCCGACGCCACGGCATGGAGCCCGAATAGTTCGTAGAACGCGCGCCCCACTTCCAGATCGGGGACGACAATACCAACATGCAGAAGTGAACGTATCATGAGAGCCTTCTTGAACTTAAGTAAAGAAACAGCGCCACCGCAATGCGTGGATATCGTTCGCGCTTGAAATGGCAACCTGAACCCGACGACCCGTGGCCTGATGGCTCAGTTTTTTGAATCGGCTTCGATCAGTTTGATCACCGCCGCAATATCTTCCTCGCCCATGCCGCTGGCAAGCGCACGTTCGAAATAAGGCGATGCTGCTGAAAACAGCGGCGTCGCGCATCCCAGTTCATCGGCCATGGCACGGCCAAGATGCAAGTATTTCTCCAGGGTGTTGAAAGGCCCTGGCGCCGGTGAGAATGTGCGCGCAGCCATAAAGGGTGCACGAATGCCGAACATGGCCGAACCGCCGGCACCCTTTTGTATGACCTCAGCAACCAGTTGCGGATCGAACCCGGCCCTGGTACCCATATTCACGGCTTCGGCGGCCGCCAGAGTATGGATGGCCAACAAATAGTTGGCAATAAGTTTCATGGATACGGCCTTACCGTACTCGCCCAGGTGATACAAGTTGGGGGTGATGGCTTCCAATATGGGCCGGCACACATCCAGCACTTCGGGATCACCTCCCACATACACCGCCGCCTTGCGACCGGCAACCATGGGCGGCGAGCCGCTTATTTCAGCCTCCAGCACTCGCGCACCCGTTGCCGTAACTTTCTCGGCCTGCGCCAGCTTGAATGCCTTTCGGTAAGTGCCCAATTCAACGACGATATGCCGTGAATCAAGGACACCCAGCAATCCGTTACTGCCCTCCAGAACCTCTTGCGAGGCCTGCTCGGACGGCAGACACAACAGGACGATATCGGCCACTTGGGCCACCGCGGCCGGCGACTCCATGGCCTTGCCTCCAAGCCGAACGAACTCTTCGAGGTTATGCCGCCTATAACCCGCCACCCGAAATCCGGCATGCAGCAGGTTCGTGGCCACTGGCACCCCCAGTTGTCCGATGCCGATAAGCCCAACGATTTGATTTTGCTCGGCCACGCTACTCCTTTCTGGCATAACTTGCTCTTTATTCATTCTATCGGCGACAACACCTCTGAACCATGGCAATTCGTTAATAGAAATGTATTAATGAAATTAATACCTAGCCGCATTAAACACACACTGCGACGGCTGTGCCAAACGCTCGGGCGGCGGCAGACAGCCTCAGTGCCGGCGAAGCGCCGTGCTGGTGCATTACGGTCAGCCCGGGGTGGTGACGGCACCGGCCGTTCCGTCACAGGTAGAGATGATCAGTTCACGCAGCCAAATATTCGCGGGGTCCTGATGAAACCGGTCATGCCAGTACAAGGCTATTTCAAAAGAGGGTAGCTCAAGGGGCATGGGCTTGATGATCAGCGGATAGTGCTCAGCCAGCGTCCGCGCCAGTTCTACCGGCGCGCACCACACCAGGTCGGACGAAATTATCAGATGCGGCGCGGATAAATACTGCGGCAGCCGCATCTTGATTCGATTACGCGCGCCCGCGTGGATGAGCGCGCGCTCGATAACCAAATGACCGCTGCCCGAATACTCGACCAGAAGATGATCCAGATTGCGCAGCATCTCGCGCGTCAGCCTGCGCTTCGCCAACGGATGTTGTGCCCTCATGACGCACACATAGTGCTGCACAAAGAGAGGCCGGCGATGAATGGAGGTTTCCAGCGACGGTAAAAAACCCAGCGCCAGATCCAGACGCCCGCTTGCCAGGCCACCTAGCGTGTCGTCGATAGGCTGGAAAGCCGTGCGCAAGCGCACGGTCGGCGCCTCCTGTGCCACTTTGCGAAATATCTTCGGAAAACACACCACCTCGCCGACGTCGCGCGTGCGTATGGTGAACTGGCGGCGCGAGGTTGCCGGGTCGAATGGAGCAGGCGTATTGGAAGCCGCGCGCACCATGGCCAGCGCGGTCAGAAGCTGATGCGAAACCGCTACGGCATAGGGCGTCGGTTCCATGCGGCGCCCTACCTGCGCAAACATTTTATCGCTGTGTTCTTGCCGCATTCTCTTCAATGCGCTGCTGACCGCCGCCTGAGTCACCCCAAGATTTTCGGCCGCCAGCGTCACAGATCGATCACGCCACATCGCTTCGAAGACATACAGCAGGTTCAAGTCTTTCATGCGCCCCCTTGCGTGAGAGCCAAAATCCCAATATTCAGCGTGCTGTCCGGCCAATGCAAATCTACAGAACAACCAGGCAGCACACTCCGGTACGGTTTAAACGCCCAGATATTGTTGCACGACGCTCGTATCATCGCGCAGGTCGTCAGAGCTGCCACTCCACACGACGCGGCCTTTTTCCAGAACGTAGTGCCGGTCGGCGAATTCCAGAAGTGCGCTTACGTTCTTGTCGACGACAATTTGCGATAGACCTTCTGCCTTGAGTGCGGCAAGTGACTGCCAGATTTCCGCACGAAGCAAAGGCGCGAGGCCTTCGGTGGCCTCGTCCAGCACGAGCAGACGCGGGTTAGTCATAAGTGCGCGACCAATAGCCAGCATCTGCTGTTCTCCCCCCGAAAGCTGCGAGCCAAGATTTGCGCTGCGCTCTTTAAGTCGAGGGAAGAACTGATACACACGCGGTAGAGTCCACAGTTGCGCCTTGCCATTACCGCGAGTCGTGATCCGCGCGGTCGCGACCAGGTTCTCCTCAACTGAGAGGTTGGGAAATATCTGCCGGCCTTCGGGCACCAGGCCCAGACCCAGCCGCGCAATGCTATATGACGGCAAGGTACTGGTGACTTTGTCATCAAACGAGATTTCTCCCTTGCTCACAGGCAGCAAGCCGAACAGGCATTTGATAGTGGTCGAGCGACCCATGCCATTACGACCCAACAAGGTGATCACCTGGCCTTCCTCGACCTGGAACGACACACCGAATAGGGCTTGAGCATGGCCGTACGAGGCGTGTATATCACGGACATCAAGCAATACTGTCATAGTCTCAACCTTGCGCCTTGGTCTCGTTACCAAGATACACAGCTCTGACCTCCGGGTCGTTGCGGATTTCGTCCGGTGTGCCCGAAAATAGCGCTTTACCATAGACCAGCACGGTAATCCTGTCGGCCAGCGCAAACACTGCATCCATATCGTGCTCAATCAGCAAAATGGAATAAGTACCTTTCAATTTTTTAAGTAGCTGTACCACGCTGGCCGACTCTCGCACACTCATGCCTGCCATGGGCTCGTCCAGTAGCAGCACCTTGGGCCGCGCAGCCAGTGCCATGGCCAGTTCAAGCTGGCGCCGTTCACCGTAAGCCAGCTCGGAAACCATTGTTTCCGCGCGATCGAGCAAGTTCGTAACACCCAGGACCTCGCGAGCCACAGCGACAAGGTCTGCGCGCTCAAGCATGGGTTTCCAGAAATGGAATGCATGTTCTTTGGCCCCCATAGCCGCAAAGACAGCATTCTCCAGGACAGTGAAGTCTTCAAATATGGACGTAATTTGGTAGGACCGCAACAAGCCGCGGCGGGCACGCTCATAGATGGGCAGCGCTGTAACGCGCTGTCCCAGAAACTGCACGTCACCCGAATCAGCGGACATCTCGCCGGAAAGCTGATTGATGAGCGTTGTCTTGCCGGCGCCGTTGGGGCCGATAATGGCATGCAATTCGCCTGGGCGCACGTCGATAGATACGGAATCGGTAACCAGAAGCCCACCATAACGCTTGGTTAACTTGTTCGTTTCCAGCAAATGATCATTCATGACGTTGGCTTCTCTTGGGCCAAACGTGCGGCTTTCTCGGCCGGCGAACGGCTAAACGAATGCAACAATCCTATCAGGCCTAATTTACCCACCAATCCGATTACCACAATGGCCAGACCAAATATCGCCATCCAGTGGCTGGTGATCGACTTCATGGCTTCTTCCAAGCCCATAAAGGCCAGCGTGCCAAGCAGAGGACCAAAAACTGTGCCAATGCCACCTAACACCACCATCACCATCAGATCACCCGATATTATCCACGACAGCGAGCTGGGTGAAGCAAAGGCCGTCAAGTTCGCCAGTAGCATGCCCGCTATACCGCACAAAATCGCCGACAGCACATAGGCTGTCAGCAAATATCTGTTGGCCTGAAACCCCACTGCGTTCACGCGCCGCGCGTTTTGCTTGGCGGCGCGCAAGGCCATGCCGAACGGCGCCACCCGCAAACGCGCCATCCACCACGTAGCCAGCACCAGCACAATAAATGCCGCCATATAGACGGTGTAGACGTTGCCCAGGTCCTGGCCAAAAAAATGACTAGTGTTTGCAATGCCGGTGCCATCATCACCGCCATACTGCTTGAGGCTAACAAACAAGAAATATCCCATTTGGGAAAAAGCCAGTGTAATCATGATGAAGCCAATGCCCGACGTGCGCAGGCTGATCAGCCCCGTCAGATAGCCTACAATCCCGCACGCCACAACACAGACCAGCAGATGTATCCAGCCGCTATCAACACCATAAAAGGCGGGAAGCGCCACGCTGTATGCCCCAAGGCCAAAAAACAAAGCATGACCCAGGCTGATCAGACCACCATACCCGAGCGCCAGATTGAGCGCCAATGCAGCAATGGCGTAGATGATCATGCGCGCGACAAAGGCAACATAAAACGACTCTCCGGCCAAGTAGCCCCAGAGCGGCACCAGTGCAAGCAGCACAAACAGCAGTAGCGGTACAAGCGTAGCCACGTCCAGCTTCATGATTGAACGCGCCATTACATTTTTCCCCCGACGAACAAACCTTGCGGTCGGATAGCCAGCACCACCGCCATCAAGACGTAGATGAGCATTGAAGCAATGGCTGGCCCCGCTGCATTGGCAATATCCCTTGCCATGAACGCACTCAATATCGTCGGTAGCAAAGCGCGCCCCAGGGTATCAGCCACTCCAACCACAAGCGCCGCATAAAATGCGCCACTGACCGAACCGATGCCACCAATAACGATGACCACCAGGGTCGTAATTAACACCGGCTCTCCCATGCCGGACTGCACCGACAAGATGGGCCCGACTATGGCACCGGCCAACCCTGCAAGTACCGCACCCAAAGCAAATAACAGGGCATTCAGCAGTTTGATATTTACACCAAGAGCGCCAATTATTTGTGGGTTTACTGATCCTGCACGTACGAGCATGCCCAGTCGTGTTTTATGGATGAGCCAATGGGCTCCCAACGCCACCAGCAACCCCATCACGATAATGGCAATACGATACGAGGAGTAGGACATGCCAAAAATGCTGACAGTGCTGTCCAACCATGAGGGCACTGGCAAAAACAGCGGCTGCGCGCCCCAGATGATTTGCACCATTTCGTTGAAAAAAAGCACTAGGCCAAACGTCACCAGTACATGATCCAAATGATCTCGGTGATACAGCCGCGAAACAGCAACCCGCTCAAGAATGACACCGACGACCAGGCAACCGACCACGGCACCCAACACAGCCAACAAGAATGAATTCGTATAGTTGTACGTGGCTGCGGCAAAATATGCACCGAGCATGTACAGGGAGCCATGAGCCAGGTTGACAAAACTCATGATGCCAAACACCAGTGTCAACCCTGCAGCCAACAAAAACAGCAGAACGCCGTATTGCAAGCCATTGAACAATTGCGACACGATTAGTGCCAGGCTCATGAGCTACCCCTTTTTATTGCACCAGCCTACTTCAACGCACACTGTTTGTAATAGGCATCCTTATGCATGGGCAGCGGAGTCCCAATCTGCTTCATGGTTACGCCACTCCCATCTTTCACGGCCTTGAACGCGTAGAAATTTTCAATCGGCATATTGTTATTATTGAACTTGAACGGCCCCCGCACTGATTTGATCTCGCTCCCCGCGGCCTTAACTGCCGCCGCAAACGCCGCACTGTCGCCAATTTTATCTCCTACCTTGGCAATGGCCACGTTCAATATGCTGGCCGCGTCATAGCCAGTGGCGGCGTACAAACTAGGTGTGCGCTTATATTTGGCCTGGAAAGCAGCGACAAATTCTTTGCTTGCAGGAATATCCAGTGAAGCATCCCACATGGCTCCCGCAACGACGCCCGCCGCCAACCCTTTCAGAGCGGGCAGCGTAGTTCCATCTACCGTAAACACCGACAAGACTGGCAGCTTATCGAGCATTCCAGCCTGGTTCATCTGTTTTACAAAGTTAATACCCAGTCCCCCCGGATAAAACACGAAAACCGCATCGGCTCCCGAAGCCTGCAACTGCGAAATCTCGGTTGAATAGTCCGTCTGACTCAGCGGGGTGTATACCTCGTTCACCACCGTCCCCTTGTAGAACCGCTTGAACCCTGCCAACATTTCCTTGCCAGCCTGATAATTTGGCGCCATCAGGAAAACCTTGTGATATTTATGCTGTTCAGCATAAACCCCCATCGACTCGGCCGGCCCATCACTTTCCCAAGCGGCAGAGAAAAAAGTCGGCTTGCAACCGGCACCCGCCAACGCTTCGGGCCCCGAATTGGTGGCAATTGCAACCTTGCCGGACTTTAATATTTGCGGCCATACTGCCATCAAAACATTGGTGAACCCAAGCCCGACAATGGCATCGACATGGTCCTTGTCAAGCAACTTCCTGACAATTTGCAACCCCACCTCTGGCTTGACCTGATCGTCCTCTTTAATGACGGTGGCATCCTGCCCGCCCAATTTTCCCTGAAATTTATCCACGGCAAGCATGAAACCGTCGTACTGATCCTGACCCAAGCTAGCCGCGGGGCCGGACATTGGGCCTGTGAACCCGATTTTCACGTTAGCTATCGCCGGTGCCGAAAAAACGACCAAAGCACTCATGATGCCCAGTATCAGCTTTTTATATTCCATATTGCCTCCGATAACAATTTGAGTAGTTAATAAGCTAAGCAGACCTTGTCAGTCCGAAAGAGGAACCGCATCAATCAAAACAAACCCCACCATGCACGGCTTGCTACTTCTGTTGCTCCACGCATGGTTCGTCCCACGCTGAACCAGAACATCTCCTGCAGACATGCAAACCTCACCTTCGTCCAGAATTGCCCAGATTTCGCCTTCAAGTACAAAGGCATAATCCACTGAACTCGTGCAATGCATTGCTTCATGTCTTGCCCCACTTTCATGTATAGCCTCAGCACCCGACTCTCCCATGGATGAAAAGGCAGCATTGCGCTCCCACTTTCCTACATACGCTTCATCGGGAGGAAACTGTACGATGCGAAAGACCGATCCAGATTTAGGCGGCGCCAATTCAATCTTTCCTGAACAGGCATCATCGGGGCCATTGTTATTGGCTGGCGATTCATAGGTTTTCCAGATATCGGTTACCCCGAAATCAGAGACACCAGCAAGGGTCATCGAATGCGGTGAGGCAGCGTCGGAACAAATTATGGATTTCCCTTGCGAATTGCGACCCGTCACGATTCTGCGCACGGGCCTGATATTTTTATCGCTGGTCATATCGACTCCAGAAAATTTCTTTATCGGCATCATCGTGGCTAGCGGCTGTACGCTGCTAAGAGGCGCGCCACTCCCACATCGCCCCTATGCGTTAAGTGCAAAGCCAGCGGCCGGCCAATCACAACCGCCGCAAGAGCATATGCACACTGCGAAATCGCTTGCTGACGACGTGCTCAGCCACCCGCCCTACTGCTTGCACAACCACTGATTTGCCGCTATTACGCGCTGCCAAAAACTAAAGCTGGCGCAGCCCCATGATTTCACGGGCTTCGGCCGGAGTTGCGGGCTCAAACCCAAGCTCGCGGACAACACGAACAAAGCGCTCCACCAGCATGACGTTCGTGGCAAGCTTCCCCTGCTCGTAATACAGATTGTCTTCAAGGCCAACCCGCCCATGCCCGCCCAGCAGCACACCATTCACTGCCGCTGGCAGTTGCGCTGGCCCGATAGCGCTAACGTTAAATACTGTGTCCTTCGGCAGATGCTCGACCATCATCTGCAAGATTTTTGGCGTATAAGGCAGGGCGCCCTGAAAAGCGCTAACGCCCAACACGATATTGATGAAGTAAGGAGCCTTGTCCAGCCCCGCCTTGATCGCTCCACTGACATCCTTGATGATGTCCTCCAGGCTGAACACCTCCCATTCTGGCTTTATCCCTTTAGCCATCATTCGTTCAGCCAATGTACGAATGCGCGAAGGCGTAGTGGGTACCAAAATTTCTTTGTCGCCAAAGGTCGCGCAAATGGTTTGTGCATCAAGCGTACACATCTCCGCGCCCGGGGCTTCTAGCCCCTTGAGGCGTTCGTCAAATTTAATCTCCCACAATCCATTATTAAGCTGATGAAGCATGTCGCCATTGACCCCACCGCCAGTCGAATTATTGAGGACAATGTCGCACTTGGCCCGGATAAGCTCATTCATCCGCTGATACACTTGCGGATCACACGTTGCCTCGCTGTCGCTGGCGCGGCGCGCATGCAGCGCCACCACACTTGCACCAGCGTTATAACAACGGTAGACATCGTCGGCGATCTCCGCCGGCTGAACCGGCAGATCAGGGTTTTGCTTCTTGCTGGCCATCCCGCCCGTCGGGGCAACGGTAACGATCACTTTACGCTTGCTCATGGTTCGATCTCCTTAATCTGCGGCACTACTGTCAATGACTATCTCTATATCAACGACGCGGCTCAAGCTATGTGAATAGTGCGTAATTTGCTCTAGCCAAACGTGTCGTTCATTTTCCCGCGCACGACGCACACCAACTACTGATTCACCATTTCCGGATGCAGCGCTTCAAACGCCGCTGCGAGCTTCGGATCTTGTTTACGCATTTCGGCATGGTCAATTCTGCCAGTACGTGTCATGTAGCTATACGCAAACTCGATCGGTGACAACTTCGGAACCAGTTCGTCCATTTTCTCGTACCAGGCAATGCTGGTATTAGCGGCCTGCCAGATTTTTCGCATGGGCGGCAGACGCAACTCCTGAAACCGCTGTAGACCGGACCGGATATCATTGTTCTTCTCGACCAAGGCCTTAAACAACGCGATGGCATCTTCCATCGCAAGCCTCGTGCCTGAGCCAATTGAGAAGTGAGCCGTGCGCAGCGCGTCTCCGAGCAGCACCACATTGCTGCTACTCCAGCGCTCGTTCCATATCACCGGAAAATTACGCCAGTACGAATGATTGCTGACGATAGGATGTCCTTCCAGGTCTTTTGCAAACACTTTTTCGCAATAGGCGATGGTATCCTCGGGACTCATTGAGTCGAACCCCGCACGCCGCCAGGTCGCCTCTTCAACCTCGACGAGAAACGTGCTCATGTCGGGCTTATAACGGTAGTGGTGCGCACAGAACACGCCAGCGGCGGTTTCGCGAAAAGTAAGGGTAAGGCTGTTAAACGCCTTGCTCGTGCCATACCAGATGAACTTGTTCGGTCGCCAGTCAGTAGTCGTGCCAAAGGCCGCCTCGTTCTCGGAGCGTATCCATGAGGCGGCTCCGTTGGCACCTACAATCAGATCCGCATCGCCAAGTTGGCTGAGCTTGGTTATTTCAGTATCGAAAACGATATTTACGCCCAGCTGTTCTACGTAGTCATATAGCAGCGTCAATAACTCAAGCCTGCCAATAGAGGCAAAGCCATTGCCCGCGATAGGAATTCTCGTGTCGTTATGAACAATCGTTATTTCCGGCCAGCTTTCCAGATGCGGATTTAAATGCTGGAATAACGCCTCATCGTCCTTTCTGAGAAACTCCAAAGCACGATCGGAAAAAACAACACCAAACCCCCACGTGGCATGCCGCGGATTGCGCTCATACACTGTAATCTTGTGGCTGGGATTGTGGCGCTTCATTAGCGCCGCAAAATGCAGGCCACCTGGGCCGGCTCCTACGATTTCGATTTGCATTACCCTCTTCCACTCGCCAATACTAAAGGAACACCAACAATAGTAAGGAACGAGTGGTTATATGGATAATGTTCAGTTGATATAACCGTTATTCACATTTTGAGGAAGTCGTCTGTGCGCGCAACGCAAAGAGCCACGGGAGATGTGCAGTTATGGTTATGATCGGCCAAGCCGACCTTGCCCAACGCTATTATTGGCCGAAAAACACAGTCAGCGCTGGGCTGCCAGGGCCTTGGCCTTGCTGATGAGTCCGGCGATTTTCGTTCTAGCCTCGACAAATTCAGGCAGGCTGCGGGTGGAAATTTGGTCGCGCGGCTTGGGCAGGTTAATGTTTATTTGCTCCTGCACCACCGTAGGTGTTGCCGACAGCACCACCACGCGATCAGACAAATAGACGCTTTCGTCAATGTCGTGCGTGACGAACAGGATGGTCATGCCAAATTGGCCCTGAATCGTCAGCATGAGGTCTTCAAGGTCTGCCCGGGTTTGGGCATCCAGCGACGCGAAGGGTTCGTCCATTAATAGTATTTCCGGCCGATACGCAATGGCCCGGGCAATAGCCACGCGCTGCTGCATCCCGCCCGACAGCTGCCAGGGATACTTGCCGCCGTCCTTCCCCAGCCCCACCGCCTCCAGGCACCCGGACACGCGAGAACGCCGCTCTGCAGCGCTTATCGCGCTGTCCAACAGTGGAAACTCGACATTACGCGCGACCGACATCCACGGATACAGGGAACGGTTGTAATCCTGGAACACCATCGCCAACGTGCTGGGCACGCCTTTTATTTCTTTGCCAGACAGGAGAACGGACCCCTGGCTCGGCAACATCAGGCCGGATACACAACGCAGCAGCGTGCTCTTCCCGCACCCGGAAGGCCCGACAAGCGAAACAAATTCACCTCGACGCACATCGAAGTCGAGCCGTTCAAGGACTACGGGGCCGGGCTGCGTCGTACCATAACGGTGGCCCACCCCCATGACCTGCAGCACGGGCTGTTCTGTATTCATAGACTCATTCAATCGTTTTGCGGCTGCCACCTCAGCAGCACACGTTCAGGAATTCGCAACAACAAATTAAGCAGCCACCCCAGGATGCCGAGCAGAATTACGTAGGCCCACATGTCGTTATAGCGAAAGGATTGTTGCGCATACACCAGGCTGTACCCAATGCCGTTGGTGGCCGCAAACATCTCTGACACCACCATCACGACAAGCGCCAGCGCGGAGCTGATCCTCAGCCCATCGAAAATGCGGGTCAGGCATGACGGCAGAATCACCGAGCGCAGCCTGCGCGAGCGGCTAATGCCAAAGACCCTGGCCGTATCAAGATACGTCGGCTCGACTTCGCGCGCGCCATCAATAGTGTTAAGGAGAATTGGCCACACTGAAGTGAAGGCGATCAGAAGGACGCGCATTTGCGTTCCGAGGCCAAACAGCAGCATGAAGATGGGCACCAACGCGACCGGGGGAACCGAGCGCATGACGTGCACAATCAGGTCGACATAATCGGCCAGCACCTTCGATCGCCCAATGGCAAAGCCAAGAATAATGCCGACTGCTGCGGCAATAGCGAACCCGGCCGCCAAACGTATCAGGCTCGGGACAATCTCGGTTGCTACCGTGCTGCTGAGCCAGACAGTCGAAAGGTCGCCAGAGAACCACATCTTGACCGCGGCGGCGGCAATCTTTGACAAGGGCGGAAAGTAGAATTGGCCGATTATTCTGGCAGCCACCTCCCAGATGGCAATGATGACGACAAAAACCCAGACGCGGGTCAGAACATGACCCCCTATTGCAGGTAGCTGGCGCATGATCATTTCGCCCCCTTTGGGCGATATGCAGGATGCCATGGCAATATGCGGCGCTCGGCCGCGGCAAGAACCACGTTGCTCAATGCGCCCAGCAGGCCCACGATCAACGTGCCCGCAAACACCAGATTCGTCTGGATGGTTCCTGAGCTGACATCAAGGATCCACACGCCCAGCCCCTTCGTGGCACCGCCAAGCATCCCCACACTGATTGCAAGAATCAGGGCTATGGGCGAAGCGATCCGTATGCCGGTAGCCAGATTTGGCAGCGTGGACGGTACCACCACCTGGAAGAAACGCCGATAGCGCTTTATGCCAAACACCATGGCCGTTTCGCGTTGGGTCCAATCCACCTGCTGAACGGCGGTGACGACGTTATAGAGAACTGGCCAGGCCGCCGTATACACGATAAGCACGAGCTTCAATTCGAAGCCCTGCTGAAACAGCAGAATGCCGAATGGCACCAACGCCACGGAAGGAACCGGACGGATGACATCGAACAATGCACGGGTGGATCGATAAAGAAACTTGCTGGATCCCAGCACATACCCGGCGGCGGCGCCCACCACGACCGAAAGCGTCAGTCCGACAAGCCAGGCCTCGATTGTGGCCCAGATCTGCGATAGAAATTCAGCCTGTGTACACAAACGGAAGGCCTCGATGATTACGACACTTGCTGGTGGGATAAACCGAGGGTCCAGCACGCCGGTGCGGCTAAGAACCTCGGCGATTACCAGGAATATCACAACACCCAGAACGCGTCTTCTGGTTGTCGCGGATTTCCAACCACGGGAAAGGAAACCCAAGACGCCCGTTTTGGCGTCATTGGCATCGGAGTTCGCGGCCCTTGCAGCCTCGCTCATTTCCTTGCAAGCCTTTTTTAATGTTGATACAGAGGCGCTACGTCGAAGTGGCCATCCAGAAGCTTGCTTTTAGCCATAAGATCCGCGAGCTTTTGCATGCCTGCTTGCGGCGCCTGCGACGAAAATGTGTTCAGCTGCATTTTGGCCGCAACAGTAGGTGGAATCTTGGTGTAAGTGGGCAACATATCCCGATACGTTTGCGGATTCTTCTTGGCGATATCGGCCCCTTCCTGAAGCGCTTCGTTGAATCGCGCGACAATCTGCGGGTTGTCAGCCACATATTTCTTCGTTGCCATGTACCCCGCCATGGGGACGTCCGGCATCGGTGCGGCAAACGGGTTAAAGAGAACCCGCGCCCCCATTTCCAATGCCTGTGTCAAAAACGGTTCGACCAACCACGCGGCATCAACCTGACCGTGCTCGAGCGCGGCCAGCATATTCGGGAATGGCAGCGCCACATATTTTATGGACGCCGCATCCACCCCAGCTGCGCTGATCTGCTCACGAATTGCGACGGTACCAATATTGGCCAGCGCGCTGACCGCTATTTTTGCACCAGCCAATTCAGCGGTCTTTTTGTACTTGCTATTGGCAAGAACGACCAACCCGCTTGGAACCCCACTTGTCATTTCTGTGGGCGAGGCAAGCACTAAAGGTGCTCCTTTGGCTGCGGCAAGAATAAACGGCACATAGCTGCCAAACGCAAATTGCATTTGCCCCGATAGAAGGCCCGAAGTTGCCGCCGCACCGCCTGGCGCCGGAACAACCTTGATGCTTAGGCCCCGTTTGGCAAAAAGACCCTGCTTGTCAGCGATGTAAACCGCGACCGTATCCGAAATGGGCAGGACGCCAACAGTAAGGTTAGTAATCTTTGCGGGCGCATGCTCAGCCGGCGCATCAGCCGATTGTGCCGGCATCGCCATACCAAGCGTCAACGCCGCAACAAAAGCGGGCAGCAACTTTCTAATTAACATGTCTAATCTCCTCCCGGTGTACGAATACTGATAATAAGCAATTTCAAGTCTGGAACGCCGCAAATACTGACAAACCATTACTCATCGCAAGTACTGGCTACGCCTTTGCGTCAGGCTGCGGCAGTTCGAGCAGGCGCGGTAATTGCACCGCAACCACTGCCGATCGGCCTTCGGCGACACTGGCAAAAGCGCGCTGGATCGCCAGCGCCAGCTCACTGCTTTTGTGAACATTCTCGCCATACGCCCCAACACTTTGCGCTTCGAGGGCGAAGTCGACGGGCTGCGGAAAATACCCACCCACGAAGCCCCCCCGCTGGGAGAATCCGCCCGGATAGAACCTTGCCGTCTCCTCCGTGCCGGTGTTGTAACTGTTGTTTTGAAAAACAACGGACAGGAACGGCGCCTTGTGTGCCCGTGCCGCCCACAAGGCACACGTTGGCACGCCGTACATATAAAAGCCATCGCCAATGACCAGCGCGACCGGCCGCTCGTGCTGCGCCAGTGCCGCGCCAAACGCGGCACCTGGGCCCCAGCCACCTGCGCTGCTCGTGTTGCGGAAATACTGCGCCGGCCCTTCCAGAGTCAGATACTGACGCACAGGTGCCGAATACACCGTATCGTCGAGAACCAGTGCGTTGGCAGGCATCGCGTCGGCCACCGCCATGGCAGCCCACTCGGGATCAATGTAGTCGTCCGACCTGCGCGCCAGAACACGTTGTCGGTCGGATTCGCGCGCCGCCGCCACGTTCTGGCGAACGCGGTCCGAACGCTGCAACAATTTTGCCCGATCGACGCTGGCGTTCTTCTGGAGCTCGTCCAGCACAGCAGAACAAAATGTGGCGGTATCGCTGATGACACTTTCCGTAGCGCGGATATCCAGCAAGGCCAGGTAATCGGCAACGGGGCGAGGGCTGACAAGAAACACCCTGGCATCAACAAGTGGATCGTCGCGGCCAGCAAGCCAGGGGACATCACACTCAAGCACAATGACGAGGTCGGCATCCTTGACGCTGCCCCGCTTCCAATAAAGAGGGTGGTTCATTGGCAGGCACTGATAATTCGCGGCGGGAACGCAACCATCTATGACGCCCAGGCCAAACTGCTCGACAAATGCCGCCAGGATGGGGACGCTACGCGGGTCACGCCCACCATTGCCAACAACCACCATCGGATTCTTGGCATTCACAAGGGACTGCACAAGTTCATTGACCAGCCTTGCCGGCGGCACTCCGATCGTTACCGGCCCGCGTGCTGCAAACGGCACGCGTGTAGCGCTGCTTTCGCGCGAGGCCAGCATTGACACTTCGCGTGGAATGCTTAAATAAACTGGCCCAGGTGGATAGGCGCTGGCAACCTGCACTGCCCGGCCCGCAACATTCCACGGGTTATCCCGATACTGCAGCTGGTGATCCCACTTCATGTACTGCCGCAAAATGCCATTTTGATCAGGCACCTGCTGCGTACAAAAGTGGCCCCCATCCCGCGCACCCGTCATGGATCCGGGGTCGGCGGTGGCTGGCATGCCCGCTGTCAGTATGACCGGCAGGCCTGAGCGCGAGACGCTGTGTATCCCGGCCCCGTAATTCAAAGTGCCCACGTCGACATGCACGGCGGTAACAGACGGGCGGCCTGAAACCGCGCTATAGCCCATTGCGGCCGCAAGGTTCACCAGTTCGTGTGGGACGGTAACCAGTTGCGGATCGGGCTGGCCTTGGGCCTGGCGCCTGGCCACACCTTCCTGATAGAACATGATGTCCGAGCCCGACGTGAAAAACACGGCTCCGACGCCGGCGTCGGCAAAGGAATCGACGAGTTCGTCGCCAAAGGTAGGCGTGCTTGACTCAGCAGACATGATGGCCTCGAAAAATTGTGCAAGCCATGTTTGGAACACGCATGCCGAGCTGGGAAGAAACGATTTGCATTAGAGAATTTCGGATTCGTGCGGGTGAAACAAGGGCAGTCAAAACCGATGAACGCAAACACCGTGCCGCCCAGACCTTTGCGCCCACGACGGCACCACACAAGCCACAAAACTTTCCACTTTCCATCTCTCCCAAAGTCGTCAAAGTATGGGGTTGGAGGCCAACCTTGTCAACTGATAGCCCTATGCACAATAAGGGAAAAGCGCGTGTTTCGGGCGCGACCGGATGGCAACCGACAATTCCGATATCGTCACTTCCCGCCTGCATATACCAAATTCACATATCTTAATACCCTTATATTCGTTTTGAATTTAAGCCAAGCTATTTAGAATGAATAGCGATATATAGCCACCTTGTTCCGCTACGACGGCAACCTGGCCAAGCACCACGTCAATGACAGGCGCCATGTTTCGCGCCATTTTTTTTTACCCGCATCACAAGGACCGCAGTCGTGAGCCAAGCCGATTCCGCCACACCCTTCATCCAGGCCGTCGCCGAACAAGTCAGAATCGAGTTGGCTCCGTTGGCACAGGCCATAGACCAAGAGGGACTTTATCCCGGCGAGTTCATGCGTCACCTTGGCGCGCTGGGTGGGTTTGGCGCAGCGCTGTCAGCGCAGGACGGCGGATCAGGGCTCACGCTTGCCGAACAGATCGAAATCACGACACAAGTGGGTCGCGCCTGCGGCTCCACCGCATTCCTTGTATGGTGCCAGTCCTGCTGCGCATGGTATCTGGCCCACTCGCCCAATGCCGCCGTGCGTGGCCGCTACATCAGGCAGGTAGCGCGTGGCGAACTGCTTGCCGGCACGGGCATGTCCAACGCAGTCAAGCATCTGGCAGGCATCGAAAAAATACTGCTGCGCGCGCAGCGCAATACGGACGGCAGCGGCTACACCGTCAACGGCTCATTGCCCTGGGTATCCAATGTTGGTGACGGCCATTTGGCCGTTGTGGCCGCATCCATTGAGGGTGAAGGCTACATTATGTTCGCCGTGCCAAGCACCGCCAAGGGGTTCGACACACGCGGCTGCCTGCAATTTTCCGGGCTGGAAGGGACGCAAACCCTCAACCTGCGTTTCCACAACGTCCAGGTCCCGAACAATGACGTCCTGGCCCACCCCAACCAATTCACCGAGTACATCAGGCGCATCAAGCCGGGCTTCGTCCTGGGACAGGCGGGAATGGGCCTTGGCATTACCGAAGGCTGCCTGGACGTCATGCGCGAAAGCAACACCAGCACCGCGCACGTCAACATGTTTCTGGACGACCAGGAACCCGACATTGCCGCGCAACTGGCCCTGTTGAAGGCACAGGCGGCAACGCTGGCGCGCCAGGCCCAAGAAGGCGTCACGCCGATTCTTCCGGTGCTGAAACTGCGCGCCGCGGTCAGCGAACTTACCCTCAAGGCAGCCAATTCGGCCGTCCTGCATGCTGGCGCGAAGGGCTATCTTGCTCTGCACCCCGCACAGCGTCGCTTGCGCGAAGCCGTGTTCGTGGCAATTGTCACGCCGGCCCTGAAACACCTGCGCAAGGAAATCCACGACATCGAGCAGGCCGCTTCAGCCGCCGCCAACGGGACGCAGTCCGACGTGGCTCTTGCCACCCACTAATCAATACACACCCCATGCTCATGCAAACCGCCACATCCGCCAACGACGACATCGTTCTGGGCGCCTATGGCATTGAACTGCGTTACCCGCGGCCCAACCAACCGGCCAATACAGTCCTGTGCGACTTTTCGCTGGAATTGGCCAAAGGGGAAATCCTTGCCATCCTCGGTCCCAGCGGCGTCGGCAAATCGTCACTGCTGCGCGTTCTGGCCGGCCTGCAGGCGGCCAGCCAGGGAACCATACAGGTCAACGGAGGAAGCCTGCACGGACCCCATCCGCGACTGGGCTTTGTTTTTCAGGATGCCAGTCTGCTGCCTTGGCTGAACCTGCAGGAAAACGTTGGCTTCGGGCTCGATTTCAAACACCAGCCGGCCATCACCAAGGCCGAGAAGCAACAGCGGGTCCAAGCCGCTATTGCCGACGTCGACCTGCTGGGTGCGCAGGAACGCTACCCATCCGAGCTGTCCGGCGGCATGGCACAGCGCACGGCACTGGCGCGAAGTTTGGCACGCCAGCCCGAAATCCTGCTGTTGGACGAACCCTTCAGCGCGCTGGACGAAATCACGCGCGCCGACATGCAGACGCTGCTGCTGCAAATCACCGCCAAATACGACACCTCGGCCATCCTGGTCACTCACGACATCGACGAGGCCCTGACCGTCGCCGACCGCATTCTCCTTATCGGCCAATCTCCGGGACGCCTGATCGGCGAGTGGCGTATCGACGACGAGCACCCACGCGATATCGTCACAACCAAGATCACCGCCATTCGCGTCGAAATCACGCAAGCACTGCGGGAGGCGCGAAACTCCACCAAGCAGCAAAGGCGGGTCGCAAGCCGGTAGTCCGCGCAACACCGGCTGCATGTTCACAGAACGCTACATCAGTCCACGGCCAATGCTCACAGGCAGCCCTTCCCGACACCCGGGTGGGCTGGCTCCAGCCAGCACCACTTGCACTCAACACGGTACAATCCCAGCTTTAAATCTGACGCCCCCGGGATATAAACCCGCCACGGCAACACACCATGCAAGAAACCCCTGTCAAACGCATTTCCCCCGCATCCAGCAATTCCGCCACGGGTTCCATCACACTGCAGCAAGCCCTCGACACCGCGGTTGCCAACGCGGCCGCCGCCGGCCCTGTGGCGCCTGGCGCGGCCAAACCCGTCCGAAAGCTGTATATCAAGACGTTTGGCTGTCAGATGAACGAGTACGACTCGAAGAAAATGGCCGACATCCTGCACGCCGAGCAAGGACTGGAGCTTACGCAAAATCCGGAAGAAGCCGACGTCATTCTGTTCAACACCTGTTCGGTACGTGAAAAGGCGCAAGAGAAAGTATTCTCCGACCTGGGCCGCGTGCAACACCTCAAACTGGCAAACCCCAACCTGGTCATTGGTGTCGGCGGCTGTGTAGCCAGCCAGGAAGGCGCCGCCATCGTCAAGCGCGCACCCTACGTGGATGTGGTGTTCGGGCCACAAACACTACACCGGTTGCCCACGCTTATCCGCAAACGTGAAACCACCGGCCGATCCCAGGTGGACATCAGTTTCCCCGAAATTGAAAAGTTCGATCGCATGCCGCCGGCGCGCGTCGACGGTCCAACCGCGTTCGTTTCCATCATGGAAGGCTGCAGCAAGTACTGCAGCTTCTGCGTCGTGCCCTATACGCGCGGCGAAGAGCTCTCGCGGCCCTTTGACGACGTGCTCGTCGAAATCGCCGATCTGGCCGACCAGGGTGTCAAGGAAGTCACGCTGCTTGGACAGAACGTCAACGCCTATCGGGGCCCCATGACAAGCCACGACGAAATCGCCGACTTCGCCATGCTGCTTGAATACGTGCAGGAAATCCCCGGCATCGAACGCATCCGCTACACCACCTCGCACCCCAAGGAAATGACAACGCGGCTCATCGAAGCCCACGGATCGCTGTCCAAGCTGGTTCCATTCCTGCATCTGCCCGTGCAAGCAGGCAGCGACCGTGTCCTGGCAGCCATGAAGCGCGGCTACACCTCGCTGGAATACAAATCCATCATCCGTCGCCTGCGTGCGGTCCGGCCAGACATGACGCTGTCGTCGGACTTCATCGTGGGCTTCCCTGGTGAAACCGAAAGCGATTTCCAAAAGACACTGGATCTTATCCGCGACGTCGGCTTCGATCAGTCGTTCTCTTTCGTTTATTCGCGCCGCCCCGGTACTCCGGCGGCCGACCTCGAAGACAACACCACCAAGGAAGAAAAGCTCGATCGGCTGCACCGCCTGCAAACGCTGGTCAACGAACAGGCCAACGCCATCAGTACCTCCATGGTGGGCGGCACCCAGCGCGTTCTGGCCGAAGGCCCTTCGCGCCGCGATCCCAATGAACTAATGGGCCGCACCGAAAACAACCGTATCGTCAATTTCGCGGCGCCGGCGCGCCTGATCGGAAATATGATCGACGTGCGCATCCTGCAGGTCAACACCAACACCCTGAAGGGCGAAGCCATTACTTCCGAAACCGCCACGACGGACCGCGCATGATTCGTGCGCCACGCCATAAACTGCCTCTTGTCGTAACGCTGGAGGGAGACAACACCCATTTGGCCAACCTGTGCGGCCCGCTGGACGAAAACCTGCACCAGATTGCCGCCGGGTGGAACGTAACGCTAAGCCGGCGCGGCAACCGCGTCACCATCGACGGCGAGCAGATGCAAGCTGCAGGCAAGGCGCTGGAACTGTTCCACCGGCGTGCCGTGCACAAAAGCCTGACCACCGACGACATCCAGCTTGGTCTGGTCGAACTCGGCGCTGGGCACAGCCTGGCTACCCCCGAAGCGCCCGCCGAAGTACTGCCCGAACTGCCGCCTGTAGATGACCTAAGCGCTGGCCTTGTACTGCGCACCAAGCGCAGTGACCTGCGCCCACGCACACCGAATCAGCGTGACTACCTCAACCAGATTCTGAAACACGACATCACCTTTGGTGTCGGCCCGGCGGGCACCGGCAAGACCTGGCTGGCCGTAGCGTGCGCCATTGACGCGCTGGAGCGCGAAACCGTGCAACGTCTGGTGCTTACCCGTCCTGCTGTCGAAGCAGGTGAGCGATTGGGCTTTCTGCCCGGCGACCTCGCCCAAAAGGTTGACCCGTACCTGCGCCCGTTGTATGACGCCCTGTACGACCTTCTGGGCTTTGACCGCGTGCAGCGCCTGTTCGACAAACAGGCAATTGAAATCGCGCCACTGGCCTATATGCGCGGGCGCACGCTCAACCATGCATTCGTCATCCTGGACGAAGCCCAGAACACCACGCCCGAACAAATGAAAATGTTCCTGACGCGCATTGGCTTCGGCAGCAAAGCCGTCATTAACGGCGATCCCTCCCAAGTCGACCTGCCGCGCGGCCAGCTCAGCGGGCTAGTGCACGCCATGGAAGTGCTGGATTCCGTTCAGGGCATCGCCGCCACACGCTTCACGAGCCGCGACGTCGTTCGCCATCCACTCGTGGCACGTATCGTTGAAGCCTACGAAAACGCTGGAGATCGTGACAGTTAGACTTTCGTTATCGGTTCAATATGAGGCTGCCGCACCTCAGCTGCCCCGGTGGCGCCTGCGCCGCTGGGTGCAGCGCGCGATCGACACGGCCGCCGCCCGCAACACCAACAACACAAGCCCTCGGGCAAAGTCGCACGGCATACGGGCGGCAACGCTGACACTGCGCCTCGTTGCAGCCAAAGAAGGCCGCGAACTGAACAGGCAATTTCGAGGACGCGACTACGCGACCAACGTGCTGACTTTCGAGTATGGGATCGACGCCAATGGTTCCCTTGGCGGCGACATCGTGCTGTGCATGCCGGTGCTCAGGCGCGAGGCTCGGGAACAGCACAAAACCCTGCGGGATCACGCCGCACATCTGACCGTGCACGGCGTGCTGCACGCCGTGGGCTACGATCACATCCGCCGGCATGAAGCCACCGAGATGGAATCCCTGGAAATCCTCATCCTGGAAAAACTGGGAATCAACAATCCATACCAAGAGCAACAAGGCGGGGATTCCACCAACCTGCGGCGTGTCAACAGTAGGAAAAAGGCATAACCATATATCTTTATATTCGTTTTCTGTCTAATCAATCCTCTATAGAATAAATAACAACGTAAACCCCTATAGAAGAAGCTGCACATGAGTCGCCTTGCTATACAAACCATCGAATCCGCTTCTGCCGAAGCCAAAGACCGCCTGCTGGCCGTCAAGAAAAGCAGTGGATTCGTACCGAACTTGCTGGGAGTCCTGGCCAACGCGCCAACGGCTCTTGAAACCTATCAGGTAGTCAGCGGCATCAACGCGCGCACCAGCCTGTCGCCTGCTGAACGCGAAGTCATTCAGATCACCTCGGCCGTGCGCAACGGCTGCGGGTTCTGCACAGCGGGGCATACGAAAATTGCACGCAACAAGCTCGCCATGTCTGAAGAGCTGGTCGAAGCACTGCGCCACACCAAAGCTCTAAGCGACCCGAAGCTCAATGCTCTGGCCCAGTTCACACTGGCCCTCATCGAACACAGGGGCAAAGTTACCGACGACGAGCTCGCGGCCTTCCAGGCTGCTGGCTACAACCAGACCAACGTTGTGGAAGTCGTGCTGGGCGTCAGCCTGGCGTCGTTGTGCAACTACACCAACAACGTCGCGCAGACCCCGATCAACGAGGAACTGCTGGCATTCGCCTGACCTGACCCGGCACTGCGGCCAAACACGGACACAGCGCCGGAAATCAAACACTGAACGGGTCCTACGCGGGCCCAACCACACAGTACGATACAACGCACTGGCTGGTGAAGTGCTGCCCACGCAAACCAGAGAACCAAATGGGAAAAAATCAAACCCCGGCGCCATCCTCGGACGCTCGTCGCCACTTCCTCAAATTGTCGGCCATGTTCACCGCCGCAGGCGCATTGCCGCTATTGCAAACCTATAACAAGGCCTATGCCGCCGAACCCGACGCCCCCGTAAGAATCGGCTACCTGCCCATCACCGACGCCACACCACTACTGGTGGCGCACCACAACAAGCTGTTTGAAAACCTGGGCCTGCACGTTGAAAAGCCACGCCGCTTTCGCAGTTGGGCGCAAATCGTGGAAGCGTTCTTAAGTGGCCAGGTCAATGTCGTTCACCTGCTGATGCCAATGACGGTGTGGGCGCGCTACGGCAGCAAGGCACCGGCCAAGGTTGTCGCCTGGAACCACATGGAGGGCTCCAGCTTTACCGTTCTACCCGAAATCAATCATTTGACCGACCTGGGCGGAACAACAGTCGCCATCCCATTCTGGTATTCCATTCATAATATTGTGCTGCAATACATTTTCAAGAGTCAGGGTCTTGAATCCATCAGCGAAGGCAAGCCCGGCCCCAAGCAAGTCAAGCTGGTGGTCATGTCGCCCGGCGACATGCTGCCCGCGCTGGGCACCAAACAAATCAGCGGGTATATCGTGGCCGAGCCCTTCAACGCGCTGGCTGAAATCCTGAAAGTCGGCAAGATCTGGCGCTTCACCGGCGACGTCTGGAAGAACCATGCCTGCTGCGTGGTAACGATGCACGAAAACGATCTGCAGCAACGCCCGGAATGGTCACAGAAGGTAGTCAGCGCCATCGTCCAGGCACAATCCTGGATCATCGACCATCATCGCGAAGACGCAGCCCGCATGCTGGCCAAGGACAATCCGGCGCAATACACCCCGCACGCGTACGCTACCCTGGCACGCGTGCTGGCTCCAGGACCCGAACAGGCCGTCGAGTACGCAAAATCAAGGGCCATCAGGCATCCGGACTGGAACGAGCATCGAATAGACTTCCAGCCTTACCCCTTCCCGAGCTACACCGAAAAGCTGGTCGAAATGCTCAAGACGACTTACGTTTCCGGCCGTAATGATTTCCTGCCGGGGCTGGATCCCAAGTTCGTCGCCGGCGACCTGGTCGACGACCGGCTCGTGAAAAAGGCAATCCTTGACCAGGGTGCCCGATCGAAGTTTGGCCTGCCCGAATCGTTCACCCGAGGCGAAATCGTCGAAGTCTGATGAATACCACCACGAAAACCTCCCGCGCGCGAGTCCGCATAACGCTAAGCCTGGCCGGACTGCTGAGCCTGGTACTGATGTGGGCTGTGGGAGTTTCCGTACTCAAACAGGATGTTTCCCTGGCGACCTCATTCAGCCCCCGGGAAACATTCGAAAGCCTGTACGAGCTTATTGCCCAGAACCAGCTGACACTCCACACGCTGGTCAGCCTGAAGCGGGTGGGCGTCGGCCTGTTCTTCGCGCTGGTGCTGGGCGTACCCATCGGCCTGGCCGTGGGTCTGTCGCGCACGCTTGAAACCAGTACCAGCAGCGCGTTCCAGTTCCTGCGCATGATCTCGCCGCTATCCTGGATGCCCATTGCCGTCATGCTGTTCGGCATTGGTGACGGTCCCATCTATTTCCTGCTGACCTTTGCGGCCATCTGGCCCATCATCCTTAACACCAGTGCCGGAGTACGCCAGCTTGACCCGAAGTGGCTCATGCTGGCGCAAAGCCTAAGCGCAACGCGCAGTGAAGTGCTTTTCAAGGTCGTCCTGCCTGGAACACTGGGGCATATCCTGACAGGACTGAGGTTATCCATCGGCATCGTCTGGATCCTGTTGGTGCCCTGCGAGATGCTGGGCGTAAGCTCAGGCTTGGGCTACTTTGTCCTTGACACTCGAGACCGCCTCGCCTATTCGGAACTCATGGCCGTCATCGTGCTCATCGGTGCACTGGGCTTCGCGCTCGATACCGCAGCGCAAAAACTCTATCAATACTGGACTCACACAAAATCGGCGGCGTAAGCGGCACAGGCACTGGCCTGGCAACTGCCGCGGTACAGGGGGTGGTCCGGCGAACGTCGTGGTTCCGCCAACGTCAACGCCAATTTAGGGTATGCTAAAACCTCCAGTCACTCGTCCTGTGGACAATGCCAGAACCTAGCCCTCCTCCCGATGCCAGACACCTTCCGTCGAATCCTCATTCAAAATCCATCCTTGCCAGAATCATCTCGCTAATCCGGCCCGAACCCGAAGACCGCGAGGACATCAAAGCAGTACTCGAGGCCGCGCACGACCGCAGCGTTCTGGACGGTGATGCCTATTCGATGATTTCGGGGGTATTGAACGTTGCCAGCCAAACCGCGGGCGACATCATGATTCCACGCACGCGCATGGACATGCTGGACATCGGCAAGCCCCTCAAGGAACTGTTGCGCGACATCATCGATACAGGACATTCGCGCTTTCCCGTATACGAAGACACCCGCGACAATATTGTGGGGATCCTGCTATCCAAAGACCTGCTGCTCACCATCACCAACCCGGCCATTGATGTACGCCCACTTGTGCGCCCAGCCGTTTTCATTCCCGAGACAAAACGCCTGAATGTTCTGCTGCACGACTTTCGCGACAGCCACAACCATTTGGCCATCGTCATCGACGAGCACGGCGGCACGGCCGGGCTGGTTACTATGGAAGACGTCCTGGAACAGATCGTAGGCGACATCAAGGACGAATACGATGAAGGGGCCGAAAAGAAAACTATCTTCCAGACCGGCACCGACAGCTGGCGAGTCATGGGTATTACCGAGGTCAAGGCATTCAACAGTGCCTTCGACACCAACTTTCCCCACGAAGACTATGACACGGTTGGCGGCTGGTTCACTGCACAGTTCGACCATATCCCACGCCGCGGCGACACCCTCAACCACGAGGGATTGAGTCTTACCGTAGTCGGCGCCGACGCCAAGCGCGTTCTTTGGCTGCACGTCCAGCACGACAGCCAGAACACCCCGACGCTGCCCGAACACGTGGCGTAAACGTTGAAGCACGCTTTTTTTTCATGGCGTAACAGCGTGCTGCTCGCACTGCTCGGCGCCATCAGCGCGCTATCGTTCGCCCCCGGGCCACTGCCGGCACCCATACTGCCTTTTGTGCAGATTGCTGCGCTGGCCTGCCTGGCTGGCTACGTCCTTAACGCGCCCACGCCCGGGCAATCCGCATGGGCGGGCTTTTTATTCGGGTTTGGTCAATTCGCCCTCGGCCTGTACTGGATCTTCATCAGCCTGCACCGGTATGGCGGCCTGCCATCGCCACTGGCGGCGGGCGCCGTACTGGTGCTGGCCGCAGGCGGCGGGCTGTACTTTGCACTGGCTGGCGCGCTGGCCCGCTGGCTCGGCAACCCCTCTTCGCCTTCGCGCTACCGGCAACTGCTTGACGCCGCCGTCTGGGCCTCGTGCTGGGCCGGCGCGGAATGGCTGCGCGGCACGCTGTTTACCGGCTTTCCGTGGCTCGGTACGGGCTACGCTCATGCCGATGGCCCCCTCTCGGGCTGGGCGGCAGTGGTCGGGGTCTATGGGCTGGCCTGGATTGCCGCATATGTCGCTGCTGCCCTGACGCTGCTGGTCAGGACCCGCGCCAAAACAGGCAAAATCGCCCTGGCCACGGCGGTCGTGCTGGCGCTGGCTGGCATTGGCCTGAAGCAGATAAGCTGGTCTGCGCCATTCGGCCCGCCACTGCAAGTTCGGCTGGTGCAGGGCAACATACCACAGTCCGAAAAATTCGATCCGCAGCTCATGCAAAAAGGCATTGAAACCTACATGCGTCTGGCGGCGCAGCCATTCAAGGAAACGGGAGCTGAATCCCGGCTCATTGTAATGCCCGAGACGATCATGCCAATGTTCCAGGACGAATACTCCCCCCAAGTATGGTCGCTGTGGAAGGCCATCGCACGGGAGCAACACGCCACCCTGCTCATGGGTGTGCCGCTACATACCCGAGAGGATGGCCGCAACCGCTATACCAATAGCGCCATTGCGCTGAACGCCGACACCCCCGTGGAACAACTGCTGACCGGCACCATGCCTATGCGCTACGACAAGCACCATCTTGTACCGTTCGGCGAATTCATCCCCACCGGCTTTCACTGGTTCGTCAACGCCATGCACATTCCGTTGGGTGATTTCAACCGCGGCGCAGCGCGCCAGCGCCTGTTCAATCTGGACGGCCAGATACTGGCTCCCAATATTTGCTACGAAGATATTTTCGGCGAAGAAATCATCCGGGCCGTTGGCGACAGCCCTGCTCATGGACCTGGCGCGACACTGCTCGTCAACATCAGCAACCTCGCGTGGTTTGGGGATTCGTGGGCGTTGCGCCAGCATCTGCAAATTTCGCGCCTGCGCGCCATGGAAACCGCGCGACCGATCATACGAGCCACTAATACGGGCGCAACCGCTGTGATAGACTCCGGCGGCCTGGTTCAGGCCTTGCTACCCGTCAACACGACGGGCGTCCTTGACACCGTGGTCCAGGGCACTCGCGGGCTTACGCCATACGTCCGTTGGGGCAATGCCCCGGTACTGGCCTGGCTGGCCCTGATCCTGCTAATGGGGCTGGGCAGGCGTTATTACAGCCGCAAGCGGACTCGTCACTAGCTCGACAAACTGTGCTGGCGGCAAGGGCTTCGAAAACAGATAACCCTGACCGTAGTCGCAGCCCATTGCCATCAATAAACGGCACTGCTCGGGTGTCTCCACCCCTTCCGCTATCGCCCTCAGGCCCAGCCTGTGCGCCATCATGACAATCGCGCCGCACACGGCCCTGTCGTCGGGGTTCCAGCCCAAATTGCGCACAAACGATTGATCTATTTTGATGAAATCCATATGAAGCTTTTTCAGGTACGACAGCGACGAATAGCCTGTCCCGAAATTGTCCAGCGCAACCCGTACCCCAGCTTCGCGAAGCGCCAGCAATTTATCTAGCGCACCCACGTCCGCATCCATGAGCAGCCTCTCGGTTATCTCTATGACGACGCTGTCGCTAGGCAAGCCATGCTTCTGCAATGTGGCCAGCCAGCTTTCCACCGACAAACCATCGTCGCGCAGCTGCGCAGGAGAAACGTTGACAGCCACGCAAAAGCCGGGGATGAATTGTGCACGCCATTCAGCCACCTGCCGGGCTGCTTCACGAAATACCCAGTTGCCAATCTCGGTGATCAACCCTGAATCTTCCGCATGCGGAATAAAGGAATCCGGACTGATCAGACCGTGCACCGGGTGCTCCCAGCGTATAAGCGCCTCGGCGTTAGCGACGCGTCCGGATCGCAAATCAACGACAGGCTGATAATACAAATGAAGCTGGCCGGCGTCCTGGGCACCTACGAGATCCTGCATCAGTTGGTGCTGAACATCGGCATCCTCGTGCATGCCAGGCGTGAAGTAGCAATACTGCCCACGTCCCAGCTTGCGGGCAGCGCGCATGGCGAGGCTGGCGTTGCCAATCAGACCATCGGGCGACAATGCGTCCGTTGGATAAAACGCCACTCCCAGGCTAACCGACACATAACCTTCACCACCACCCAGTTCATACGAGCCCGCCAAAGTCTGTACGATTTTCGCGCAGACACGATCAACCTGCTCTTCGTTGGTCACCTCGTCGATAATCAGGCAGAACTCGTTATCGCTAAGCTGCGCAACCGTATCGGATTGGCGCACACATTGACCCAGACGCGTTGCCACGTGGTCATGCAGTTCCCCACCCGCTGCGCGCTGATGCGAACCGCTGGCCTCGTAAAAACTATCCAACCCCAAATACAGGAGAGTCAGGTTCGCGCCCGCTTTGGCACAGGCAAGTATCTTCTGCTCGAACCGCTCGCAAAACAATTTGCGGTTGGGCAAAACTGCCAGCTTGCCGGGGCTGGCTGAATGCCAGATATTTCTGCTCGACTCTTCTGGCTGATTTTCGTCAGAAAACAAGCCTATATGGCAGCGCACTGACCCATTCGGGTTATACGACGCGCGAATTGAAAGCCGCTTGTCATGCGTTTCACCGCTTTTGTGCCGAATTTGTACAACACCTTGCCACTGCGCTGTTCGCAAAACAGTTTCCCATACGGGCTGTCCTGACTCCAGTGCGCCGTCCCGCGAAATCAGAGTATCAAGCCGCTGGCCAATCACGTCGTCAAGCAGATAACCGGTAATGTCAGAAAACGCAGGATTGATGGTAAGAACGACACCACTGGCGTCAGTGACCACCACACCCTCGTCGCTGTGCCGGTATGACATCGAAGTGAAGTCCGCCGTTTTTTCCAGCTTGCTGCGCCGGGCGACGTCCAGTACCACACCTGATACGACCATCTCGCCATCCAATTCCATGCGGGCCACAAAGACTTCTACATCAACAAACGTCCCATCCTTGCATCGCGCCATGCGTTCGTAATGAACCTGATCCAGCTTTCCACTAAGCGTCTGGAGGATTCGATCGCGGATCTGATGTTGATCCTCTTTAATCACCACGTCGAAAATGGTAAGCCCCGCCAGCATTTCCTGGCGCTCATAGCCCAGCATTTGCGCGAACTTATTGTTGACGTAGTAAAACTTGCTATCTTTGAGTATGTAAATGCCAACTACCGCATTTTCGGCCAAACTACGAAACACGGACTCTGTCCACGCTGAGTCTGCCAGGGAGCTCCCCGACTGCTGATTGGACGCTGAACGCATAGGTGCACGCCTCGGCTCAAATTTTATAATTGAATAAGTGCCGCCAGGCAGAACGCCCACGATACAGCCCACACATGCAAACCTGACGCTTCGCAAAGAGGACGCAAATGCAAAAAGCGGAAATGACGTAAAAAAGGGAACCCGAACAACTGCCTGCGTATCCTGAAGCTGAATTCTGCATCAGAACGCCCCATAATGCAAAAAATAGCTGATTTCGAATTGTCACGAGCTAGCCGACACCCACCATCCCGTTCCGCCATACACATATTCGACTGGCTCGCACCTGTAATACACCAGATTGAGGCAACAGAAAACCATCAAACAAGTCGCCCGGTTCACGCGTGCAAAGCCCGCCCGGGCTTTAATGCCGGCGGCATGCGAACTTGCATGCCCCAAATTTTTAGTGCATAATTTCGCTTCTTTGCCATACATGCTTTTTGGCGCAAGTTTGCTGCACTTTGGCCTAATTGAAAATCAGGCTTTGGGCCTACGGCAAAAGCATGATTCGGTTAAGGGGGTATAGCTCAGATGGGAGAGCGCTTGCATGGCATGCAAGAGGTCAGCGGTTCGATCCCGCTTACCTCCACCACTTGATTTATGGCAAAACACTAATGAGCGGGGCGTGCCAGGTTCGTAACGATGGTACCGCCCAGTTCAAGTCCTGTCCCCTTCGTCTAGAGGCCTAGGACACCACCCTTTCACGGTGGGTACAGGGGTTCGAATCCCCTAGGGGACGCCAGGTCGCTTCATCGCCGCCTGCCTGAGTTGTTACACCGCTGCGGAGCGGTAGTTCAGTTGGTTAGAATACCGGCCTGTCACGCCGGGGGTCGCGGGTTCGAGTCCCGTCCGCTCCGCCAAGTAATTTAATAAAATCATCCGAATCGCCTACCTCATTCGAGCCAGTTTTCGACGGACAGGCCGCGTATGCGTTCAAACTCCCTGGTGTTCGCCGTCACCAACGTCATCCCCAGCGCGTAGGCATGGGCCGCGATCAACAAGTCGTTTGCGCCGATAGGCTTCCCTGCCGCCTCCAGTTCGGCGCGGATGCCACCATACTCGGTGTCAGCAGGGATATCCAAGGGGAGGATCGGAATGACCTCCAGCACGCTTTCCACACGGGCCAGCAGCTTCGCGGAGCCCTTCTTTGCGCAGCCATAGCGCAGTTCCGCCGCCACGATGATGCTGGTACAGATTTTCTGAGCACCGACGCGTTCGATGTGCCGAGCGGCAGCGCCGTCAGGGTCGCTCATCAAGGTACTGATGATGTTGGTGTCCAGAAGATAGCCACTCACAGAACTTCCTCCGGTGCGGGGGGGGCGTCGGAGATGTCGGGAAACCTATCTTCTGGAGCAAGAGGTTCGATCTTCCTCCATTGGCCCAGCAGCTCCACAATGTCCCGAGGCTTTGTCACAGGCTCAATGATAAGGCGTGCGCCTTCACGACGGATGAGAACCCTATCGCCAGGCATTTCAAATTCAGCGGGAATCCTGACCGCCTGGCTGCGATTGTTCCGAAATAGTTTGGCCTCACGCGGCCTGGAGTTGGTAGTAGAGACGGTCATGGCAACACCCCGATATGTATATGCCATATTGTATATGCCAACAAGGTGGAAGGGAAGCCCCTCCAGAGGCCGCCCCCGTTCCACCCCATGAGCGCTTTTCTTTGCAAGGTTGGACCGTGGGCATGCGCGAAGGACGGTATTAAGCGCATTGCTCAAAGGAGGCTGTTGCTTGACCTCTGTCAGTGTCAACGGCAATTGAAGCTTGAAATACGAAGGCCCCAATGAAGGGGCCCCGTAGTCTGGGTTCCGTTGACCCCGCTTTTGGCGGACCCTGTTTCAGGGCGGATAGCGCTATTACCCAAAAAGGCTCACCAGCTATTGCGCTGATGAAAGTATCGCAGATTCGCCTAGATCCAGCAACGCGCATGGGGGGGACCAACCCATTGGGTTTTCGGGGTATTGTCGAGGTGCAGATTTAGATCAATGGAAAAAGAATGAAAAAGTTGTATGGCTGATAATAGAACTTATCAGCCATACAACCTTGCTTGGGTAAGCATCCATCCTATTAACGTTTCCCTTTCTTGGCAGGCACACGACAGAATGAGCATGGCGCATGGCATTAAGCGCGATAGACAAAGCACATGCCTAACGTTGTTGAGTATTTTGCTCATCGCCCGGAGAAGTGCGGAAAGAACCTGTCTCAGGTACATGCCCCAGGTTTCATCCGGACAAGCGAGCGGCACAGTTGCTTCCTTCCTGTAGCCGTCCGCAAGCACTCTCCCGGGAAGCCGTCCAGCTCCCATGCTTGGGCTCCCCGGCCCGAGTACGAACCTAGGTGTTATGGCGAATTATGGGATAGGCTCGATTCATCACCTGCCTACCCGCTTGCAGCAGCCGGTTCAGAAGGTGGCGAAGACCTTCGGCGCTAGGCCCGTACCCAAGGTGTAGACGTTTAGCGGCCCAGCGGCGGTACCAGGCATGCCTGGGGCACCTACAGGCATGCCTGGTAGGGAGAGACCTTTGATAGGAAGATGGTCAGCCAGCATATGCTTGATGTACTTCGCGGGCACGAGACCCTCCACCACGTACCCCCCTACGAGCGCCGTATGGCAGCCCGCGAGGTTGGCCGAGATGTGGTGCTTCTCCTTCACCGAGACAAGGTCCGGCGTGTTGATGGTTTCCACCGTAAAACCATTGGTTTCCAGGTATTTGGCCCACCGATCACAGCAGCCACAGTTGGGGTTCTTGTACATTTTGACGGGAATGCCTGCGGCCAGAGCTGAGAGAGGGAAGCCCAGTGCGAGTGTGAGAGCCAACGTTTTTAGATGATGCATGGTGATGCTCCTGTGGATGGGTCGCTGTAAAAGGTTCAAATCTGGCCGTTAGAGGCGGTAATGGTTGCCGGTGCGAGGCAGACACCTTGCGTGTTGCAGGCCTGGACGCGCACCAGAACGCGGTCGCTTGGCTCACTACCCAGACTCTGCACCGGGACAGCCACGCCGTTTTCGTAGACAAGGACATCCGTGCCATCGATTATGATGCCGCTACTTTTCCCGGGCGGGTATGTTGCCTGTGCCTCACGCTGTGAGCCGTCGTGTTCGATGAGGATCGTCGAAGCGATAAGGTTGTCGAGTGACGCAGGGTTCGCATTCACGTGCCAGTTCTTACCGATATGCAGAGTTACGATGCCATCTTTGCCATTAACGGTGAAGGATGCAGTGACATGTGCCGATGAGTCCATGATGCCGCCGCCCACTGCCGTTGCGCTAATTGAAGCGGACTCGGTGGATGGCGCTGAAAGCTGACGCCAGCCAAAGAACACGGCCACTGCAGCCAGAGCAACGACTACGCTTAGGGTCGCGGCCTTACGTTTGCTACTGTATTTCATTCGAGATTCTCCTGTGGTTCTATAGCTTTCAGTGCCGCCACAAGGCTCGCGCTCGTGAACAGACCCGAAAAACCCTCTTTCTTGTGGCCCTCGCGATCAAGCACAGCAAGAAACGGCAACCCGACACCGCCGTAAGAGGCAAGCAAGTGTTCGAGCACCGGACTGGGGCGTGTAAGGTCTGCCTGGAAATTTTCTGCCTCGTAGGGACACGACGACGCCTGGTAGGGGCAACCCACGGCCCAGGAAGTTCGTTGCTGCAAGGGTCGCCAAAACGATGCCGAGCACGATCAGAACGGTGCGTGATTGAAACAGCACACCCCACTGCCACTGCAACAGGGCCGTGGCAAGACCGAGTGCTGCGAAAAACACCACGGACCCCGCCGTAAAGAGCACCGCGGATGCGACGCGTACGGCTGGGTGCTCTCCCACTTCGTTCATGACCGCACGAACCTTGAGTGGGATGACGGGAAGCACACAGGGCGTCAGGTTCAGGAGGATTCCGGCGCCAGCGGCGAGCAGGATCTGGGGGAAAAGCCAGGAAGACATTTCAGAGTCTCACGCTGGCGTTCGCAACTTCTGGACCTTGTAATTGCGCATGAGGCCCATTGCCGCGTGCTCCAGCATGTGGCACTGGTAGGCGTAGTTGCCGGTGAAGTCCGCAAAATGCATGAGTAGCTTCACGCGCTCGTTCGGCATCAAGAGCACGGTATCTTCCCAACCGGCATCGACATAGCCATCGACTACGCCAGCGCTTTTAGGGCTGTTGTGTCGTTCCAGCACCCGGAACTGCAGGCCGTGCAGGTGGATCGCGTGCGCCATCATCATGTTGTTGACGAACTCCCAGACCTCGGTCGTGCCAAGCTTTACGATTTCGTCGGGCGCGACCTCATTCATCTGGAAGCTGCGGCCGTTAAAGCCCCACTGCATGTGGCCCATGGTGACCCGGAAGGTCCGGGGATTGTCGCGATTCACGGCGTCTTCGACCCGCAGCGGCGTGGGTGTGGAAAGACGCTGCGGCAGCTCAAGCATATTGTCTGCCTTATTCGTGACGGCAACCTTCAGAATCGGAAAGCGTGCGCCATCAGCCAGGGATGAACCATCCATCATGCGGCCCATCATCTGCCCCATCATGCCACCGCCCATCCTATGATTGCCCATCGCGCTTTCCATCATGCCGGACATGCCATCGAAGGCGAGACTCATGAGCGAGAGCTGTGTGCCCACTTTATCCTTGCTGAAGTCGGCCCACAGCTCAATGCGCTGGCCGGGAGTGAGCATCACGTAGTCTTTGTGCACGGGGTGTTCGAGCAGGCCGCCACCGGTTGCGATCACCGTGAGGGGGCGGCCATCCTCCCAGCCGAGTTTATAGGTGCGGGCATTTGACGCGTTGAGCACGCGCAGGCGGTAGACATGGGTGGCGACTTTGAGTGTGGCGTTCGGCTGGCCGTTCACCAGAATGCTGTCGCCAAAGAAACCCATCATGCGGGTCATCATGCTACTCATGCCGCCCACCATCATGCCACCTCCCATTTCGGGGGCCTGGGGTGATGAGCCGTGCGCAGGCGACGCCTCGGGGCCCGTGTCGGCCAGGTAGTGAAGGCGGTTGTTGTCTCCGAAGGTTCGGTCCTGGACAACGAGCGGCAAATCGTATTCGCCACGCGGTAGCGCCAGCGCCTGTTCTTCTTCGTCACTCACCACAAGCAGGCCCGCGAGTCCGAAGTAGACCTGCTCAGGCGTGTGGCCAGCAGCCATCGCGTGATACCAGTAGGTGCCCGCACGGTCGCGCACTTCAAATTCGTAGCGATATCGTCCACCCGGCTTCACTTCATAGCGTGGCAACCCCATCATGTCGGCTGGCACGTGCAGGCCATGCCAGTTGACGATGCTGGATTGGTCGATGTGATTGATGAAGTCAACGCGAAGCTTCTGCCCACGCCGAACGTGAAGTACGGGTCCCAGGTAACCACCAGGGGATGAGCCAACGCTCGCCGGATCGCCCTTTATCACACGCATCTGGTAGGACCACACAGGCGTTTCAGGTCCCGAGCGCAGGGCAAAGCTTCGCGGTTTGGCCGTGAGTTCCACGGCGATATCGGGGTCAAAGACGGCACTTTCCCCTTTCGCGGCAGGGGCCGCTTCAGCCTGCGGCAAGCCAGCTAGCAGCCCTGCGATACTTGTTCCGGCGTAGCCCAGAAAGGTACGGCGGGTAATGCAATGTTTTGTTGTCATAGTGGCCTCTATATCCACACTGTGGGTCGTCGGATAACGTGAAGAGCCTGAAGGCGCTATTCATTCGTCCCCGATTACCTTTTAAACAGGTACTTGATAAGCGACGCGATCAGGAGAATGAGCAGGGCAAGTACCAGTAGCCCGAATACCCACATGAATCCCATCATGCCACCGCACGTGAAACTACCGCCCGTCATTGGGATGCTCCAGTTCTGGCCGTTTTTATCTCGTCACACATGATCTTCCCCAGAGGTACACGTTATCGGGAGCGCAGCTCGTGGCGTTTGGCGGAAAGTCTGAACCGGCTGGGCGGATTCAAGAGATTGATCTGTTTGGGCGTTGTCGAGGCCCGGTTTGTCTCGCTCAGTGTGCCTCACCATCCCCATGCACAGACCCATCATGAGCGCGCACGGCGCGACGACAAGAAGGATGGTGAGAAGGCTGGTCATTGTCAGCCGACTCCAGTCTCCTGTGAGGCCCACTGAGATAAGGGCGCCAGCCGCGATACCGATCAGGAATCGATGGCGGGCCACCCAGCGCCCTGCCGCATTCGACTGACACGAGTGAG
The DNA here is from genome assembly GCA_004322135.1 of Burkholderiaceae bacterium. Classification (GTDB taxonomy): domain Bacteria; phylum Pseudomonadota; class Gammaproteobacteria; order Burkholderiales; family Burkholderiaceae_B; genus Eoetvoesia. The sequence goes on from SCSG01000008.1 coordinate 258,446, forward strand.
AAAGAGCTGTCAAGAATGTATTCATCACGTGTTTTCCTTTCGAACAAGATAAATGGAAGTGGTGCCGACTGATGTCGGCCTTCAGCCTTCTCGCGGGCTGCGCCTTTCCATATGGGCAATACCCCAATCAGCTTGTACGCGCGAAGCGTAGGCGGAGTGCGGGGTTTCCGATTACCTGCTAGAACAGACTGTCAGATTTGAAAGCGACAGTCGTAGATGGACAACGGTGGTGAGATGACCCGAGACAGATCCGGGCGAGTGCGGGCTGGGGGTGCCGCAGTTGGTGCGCTGGCGGAAACAGGAAAAAAACTGACGTGCCACAAGGAGACGGCGAGTAGAGGGCCTTTGACAATGCGGACAAGCGGCGCGTTACTGGCCGTGCTGGCCTGCGCTGCGCACAGACCCGGCTGCGCGGCGTCAATATGTGTACAGCCTGCACACTCCGTCTGCATACCAGACATCGCATACCCGGCGTCGCCCGCGAACGTGTCCGTACACCCATACGCTGCCGACGCGAGCTGCATGAACAGCAGGCTCACTGTTGCCATCAGGGCAACCAGGAAGCGTCTTGTGCGGCTCGATTTCGTTTTCATGAGTGCGTGAATAACTGCTTGTGGGTAAAGACTCTTTCAGGCAAACAACTTTGACTACGACATCGTCATTATAAACTCTGGAGAATCACTGCGGCCTCTCCTGCCCGATTGATAATACACAGGCTCTCGTAACAGCAGGCCTCACCGCTAAATCATAACTACGCAGACCAGATTCCGGATCATGTGAAATACCCGGCTTATTTGACGGGCAGATTCAAGGGTATCGGCGGGCGCGAGCTGCTGGTTATCTACCATCACGGTGCCGCCATGAGGGAATACGTGCTGCTCAAGCGTTCCGACCCACAGGGCAATGTGCTCTTCGTTGCGAAAGCCCTTCTTGACCTCGGCCCAACTTATATTCCAAACTTTGCTTTTTTATTCCGAAGTTACCCTTCCCGCGTCTTCGGAATGCGTGACCACCTGTACCTCTGAGTGCAGCGTGCGATGTACCGGGCATTTATCGGCGATTTCCATGAGGCGCGCGCGCTGATCGGCATCGAGCTCACCTTCAATGCGGATCCAGCGCTCAATACGGTCGAGCTTGCCGCTGCGTGTTTCACACTCGGCGCAGTCCTTGGCGTAGATTTTTTCATGCTTGAGGCGGACCGCAACATTCGTCAGTGGCCATTCCTTGTGCCGCGCGTACATGCGAATGGTCATGGCAGTGCAGGCGCCGAGCGCAGCAGTAAGCATCTGGTACGGATTGGGGCCAGCGTCGTCGCCGCCAACGCTTTCCGGCTCGTCACCCACCCAGCTGTGGCGGCCGGCTGTGATGGCGACGGCGAAGTTACCGGTGCCGCGCTCGGTGACGTAGACGCTGCCATCGGCTTCGACATTTTCGGCGTTGGTGACTGAGGCTTCCTGGCCGGGCCGTCGATCCGCTTCGGCCTCTGTCAGGTAACGTTCGGCCCAGGCGGCAATGACGCCGGCGGCGTAGCGAGCATCACACTCGCGGGTCAGTAAATGATCGGCGTTGTCCAGCGAAACAAAGGACTTGGGATGCAGCGCAGCCTGGAAGATACTGGTCGCATTATCGATGCCCACAATCTTGTCGCCCGGCGCGTGCAAGATCAAAAGCGCACGCCGCAACTTGTGAATACGCTCGGTCTGGCGCTGGCTGTTCAGATCTTCCAGAAAACTGTTTCGCACAATGAATGATTGGCCGCCTAGCGTGACCGTCGCTTCGCCCTCTTCCTGGATCTGTTGTCTCTGTTCACCAAACTGATTGACTACATGCGCGGGATCAAAGGGTGCGGAGATAGTGGCCACAGCGGTGGCATCCTCAATGCGGTGGGCGGCTGCCAGCACCGCTGAGCCTCCAAGCGAATGCCCGATCAGCAATTCCGGCGCGCCGTGGTTGGCCCGTAACCAATCGGCGGCCGCCACCAGGTCGTCGACGTTGGAAGAAAAATTGGTATTGGCAAAATCGCCCTGGCTACCCCCCAACCCGGTGAAGTCGAATCGCAGCACGCCGAAACCCGCCTCGACCATGGCCCGGGCGATGTAGACAGCCGCCTTGCTGTTACTGGAGCAGGTGAAACAGTGGGCAAACAACGCCCAACCGCGTGGTGTGGTTTCCGGTAGTTCCAAACGGCCAGCCAGCGTCGTATTCCGGCTGCCTATGAATTCAATACGTTGTACGGGCATTATCAGACTCCACATTATTGCGCCCAATTTATCGGGCAATATGTTTCTCCTGAATAGCATTGTGCACCATACGTGCACGCGTTCAGGCTGGATAACCTGAAGGAAGCAGTGCAAGGTCAACTTTAGACAATCAGTACTATTTTTCCAAACTGCTGATTGGATTCAAGGTATTGATGCGCTTCAATGACGTCGGCAAGCGAAAACGTCCTATCGACGTGCGGCTGCAAGGTGCCCGTCTCGATCCCTTGCACAATGAAGCGCTGAGCCCGCGCAAGGACCGCTGCATCTGTGGTCACTTCCGTATAGACATACCCGCGCAAAGTCAGGCTTTTCTTAAGTGCCAGCTTCAAGGGGTAAGGCGTGCTATCCGGGCTCAAGGCACCATGAATCACGATACGTCCTCCCGCAGCCATTGCTTCGGCTAATTGAACGACCTGAGGACCGCCGACCGCATCGAAGGCACAGTTCAGCTTTCCGCCCGCTAATTTCTGCAAACGTTCACCCAACGGTTCATCTTCGGTCGCAATAACTGCGCACGCTCCCGCCGCCAGTAATTCATCGCGATTGGCACTGGTTAAGGTGGTGGCGATGGGGCGAGCGCCAGCCTGTCTGGCGATTTGGATCGCGGCTAATCCGACGCTGCTGGAAGCGGCCGAAATCAGTACCCACTCACCAGAGCGCACGCGGCCAGCTTCAATGAGACCACCGTAGGCAGTGAGATAGGCCATCCACAGCGCCGCTGCCTGGACATTCGATAGATCTTTCGGCCGGCGTAATACATATGCTTCCGGTATCACGATATGGTCGGCATAGACGCCATACCTGCTCAGGTCAAAGCCAGGTAAAGTGCCCACCGCATCGCCAACCTGAAAATATTGCGCACCGGGCCCGCAGGCCAGGACTGTGCCTGCCGCCTCGAAACCCAGTTGTGAAGGCAATGTCGCCTTCTCGAGGTAGCGCCCCGTGCGGAACATGACGTCAGCACGATTCAGGCCGATGGCCTCGACCTTGATTAGCACCTCGTTGGAGCCGGGCGCGGGGATCTCGCGTTTTTCGATTTGGAGAACTTCAGGCCCACCCAGGCGGTGAAAACGAACGACTCGAGACATGCTCTACCTCTTTTACAGTCAGGCGATATCCCTCAAGTTAGCACTCATCGGGGCTATCCGGCCCCAGCATTCGCCATTTGATCAAGATTTGCGATCAGCCGCGTAAGCAGATCAACAAATTGTGCCTCTTCCGCTTGCGTGAACCCAGTCATTGCTTCGCGGTTTCCTTGGAACAGTGTCACGATTGCCTCGGGCATGCGTTCCTGCGCCGCCTTGGTAAGCCCGATCCGACTGCTCCGGCCGTCTGCCGGATTGGGTGTCCGCTTGATCAAGCCGTCCCGTTCCATGCGAGCAAGCATTTGCGCCATCGGAGGCTGCTCAATCTTGGCAAACCGGGCAAGGTCGCGCTGCGTGCTTGCGCTTCCGTCCTTCAGTGCAACCAGCACAGGTAATTGACCGACGCCAAAACCCAGGGGCTTAAGCCAGACTCATGGACTGAAGGACAAGACAGTGATACACATTTTCCGGATGGATGGCAACAAGGTTGCGCGCTTCGATATTCAGGACAAGCCATAAGCATTGAACCCGAATTGCGAATGAGCTACGCCATGGCGCACCCTGCACGGTAAAGACTTCATCCCAGATCAGAAATCGTTTTTGAATGACTGTCTCCGGGCCAGAACCGGTTGCTCACGGCAGGCGAGCCGGTTTGAGATTAGTTGCTGTTGATCCAGTCCTGTGTGTCTCGGATGAACCAGGGAAGATACAATGTTTCTCCCTCGCCAGCCTGTATGGTCAGGCGCTGACCCGAGGGACCGGCGGTACCATCCGCACCCTGCGACGTGAAAAGTGGCCGGGTTCTATAGTCCAGGTCCGCCTGCTGCGGCGGATTGGCGGCACAGGCGGAAATCGACGCGCACGCGACCGCAACAAGGACGAACCGCAGTGGTAAGCGAAGAGTCTTCATGATGTTCTGGTTCCTGCTGGCGGCACAGGCCGAAGTGCCACGCAATCAAGGCCTATACCCTGTACGTTACTCGCAATACAAATTTGTCGTCGGCGCCGATAGGTTTGCCACCCACCCCGGCTTGAAATGTCGGGCCTGTTAGAGCATGATAGGCTTTAGCACAGAGTGGCCCCGCGCCGCTGAAAAACCCCATAACTAACGATTGAGCCAAGGAGATAATAGTAGCTATGGCAGATAAAACTCAGGCCGGAGACCGCACCGAAGCCAACGAAGCGCAAATCGCCGTGCACTGGAAAGAAGAACAGTATTTCCAGCCTTCCAAAGCCTTCATCGATCAAGCGAACATGCGGGACCCCAACATCCGCACGCGCTTCGGGGAAGACAATTTCCCCGACTGCTTCAAAGACTACGCGGACATGCTCACCTGGTCCACGCCCTATGACAAGGTGCTCGACACCAACAACCCGCCCTTCTGGAAGTGGTTTACCGGTGGCAAGCTCAATGCCTCGTACAACTGCATCGATCGCCACCTGGCGCAGTACCGCAACAAGGCGGCATTCATTTTCGTTGCCGAGCCCGAAGAAGACCCTCCTGTCGTACTCACCTACCAGGAGCTCTATATCCGGGTAAATGAAATGGCGGCGCTGCTGCGCGACTTCTGCGGGCTCAAGGCGGGCGACCGCGTCACCTTGCACCTTCCCATGACGCCCGATCTGCCGATCACCATGCTCGCGTGCGCGCGACTGGGGGTCATCCACTCTCAGGTGTTTGGCGGGTTCTCGGGCCATTCCTGCGGTTCGCGCATTGAGGACTCGGGCAGCCGCATCCTCATCTCCACCGATGCCTACTGGCGCTCGGGCAAGCTTATCGACCACAAGGTCAACGCCGACATCGCGGTGCAGACTGCAGAAGAGATGGGCCAGCACGTAGATAAAGTCCTCATCTGGCAGCGCTACCCGGGCAAGTACAGCTCGCCCACACCCATGGTCAAGGGCCGCGACTTCTTTGTGAACGACGTCCTCAAGCAGTATGCCGGGAAATACGTCGAACCCGTGCCCATGGATTCCGAAGCGCCACTCTTCCTCATGTACTCCAGCGGCACCACGGGCAAGCCCAAGGGCTGCCAGCACCGCACTGGCGGATACCTCGCCTATGTCGCGGGCACCTCCAGGTACATCGAAGACATTCACCCCACCGACACCTACTGGTGCATGGCCGACATCGGCTGGATTACCGGGCACTCCTACATTGTGTACGGGCCGCTACTGCTGGCAGCCACCAGCGTCATCTATGAAGGCACCCCCACGTATCCCGACGTGCGTCGTCCGTGGCGCATCGCCGAGCGGCTCGGAGTCAACATCTTCCACACTTCGCCCACCGCAGTGCGGGCCCTCAGGCGGCTCGGGCCCGACGAACCAAGCAAGTGCAATTACCAATTCAAGCACATGACGACCGTTGGCGAACCTATCGAGCCCAGCGCGTGGCGCTGGTACTACGACGAAGTGGGCAAGGGCCAGGCCGTAATCGTCGATACGTGGTGGCAAACCGAAAACGGCGGGTTCCTGTGCAGCACCGTGCCCGCACTTGACGCAATGAAACCGGGCAGCGCCGGACCGGCCCTGCCCGGCATCTATCCCATCATTTACGACGATGACGGCGAAGAGGTCGCCAAGGGGTCCGGCCGAGCCGGCAACATGTGCATCCGCAATCCCTGGCCCGGCATCATGCAGACCATCTGGGGCAATGACCAACGGTTTGTCGATACCTACTACAAGCGCTACTGCAAGAATCCGCAAAGCAAGGACTGGAGGGATTGGCCCTATATGTCGGGCGACGGCGCGATGCAAGCAGAGGATGGGTACTTCCGCATCCTGGGCCGGATCGACGACGTCATCAATGTCTCGGGACACCGCCTGGGCACAAAAGAGATCGAATCCGCATGCCTGACCGTGCCCGAGGTAGCCGAGGCAGCGGTGGTACCGGTCGTGGATGAGATCAAGGGACGAGTGCCCGACGTCTACGTAGCGCTCAGCCCGGGCGACTACAAGGCAGAAGAGGTAGCAGCCCGGGTCATCCAGGCGTGTGACGATGCCATCGGCAAGATTGCGCGACCCAGGCACGTCTATGTCGTGCCGGACATGCCCAAGACCCGCTCCGGCAAAATCATGCGCCGGGTACTGGGCGCAATCTCGAACGGCGCTGACGTTGGCGACGTCACCACACTGGCCAATGCCAGCGTAGTCGAAGACATCCGCGTCGTGGTGCGTGACCAGAACGCGGGGGGCAAGCCGCAAGGTTGATATGTCGTCCGAGAAAGCTCCGCGCGCAGAACACCCGACAACGCAAGACGCCCTGCACGGCACCGCCAAGGCGGTGCAGGCGGCGTGCCTGCGCGCAGCACAAGAGGGCTATGAACGAGCCGGGCTCAGCGGCCTGTGCGAAGAAGGGCGCTGGGAGATGGCGCTCGATTCAATCCAGTCGCTGGACATCAACGCCATCCTGCGCAAACTCCAGAAAGAATCCGAAAACGAGCCGAATTCGGATAGCGCACATCACCCGGCCTCTTCCTGAAGCCCCATCCCGCGACGGGTACCGCCCACCGCTGCCCCGCGATCGCCGCGGCAAGCCCGAACGCCGTACCGTAAAGACCGCGCGGGCAGCATATAATCTGGGCTAATTCACCAACAGGAGCAGATATGGCCGTGCTTTTACCCACTACGCTGGTGGGATCCTACGCTCAACCAGACTGGTTGATCGACCGCAAACGACTGAGTGAACGTTTCCCACCCAGGACACGGGCCAAAGAACTTTGGCGCGTATCCGATGAGTGGCTGGAACAGGCCCAGGATGACGCCACACTGCAAGCCATACGTGAACAGGAACGGGCAGGGCTGGACATCCTCACCGACGGCGAAATGCGCCGCGAGAGCTATTCGAACCGCTTTGCCACCGCGCTCGAAGGCGTGGACATCGACAATCCCGGCGTGGCCCTGGACCGCAGCGGACACCCGAACCCTGTCCCCAGGGTAACAGGCAAGATTCGCCGCAAGCACCCCGTGCAGGTCAGGGACGTGAAATTCCTTCGGGCGAACACCGACAGGCAAATCAAGATCACAGTACCCGGCCCCTTCACCATGACCCAGCAGGCGCAGAACGACTTCTACAAAACTGAAGAAGAAATGGCGCTTGACTACGCCGCAGCCGTGAACGAAGAAATTCAGGACATGTTTGCCGCCGGCGCCGACGTCGTCCAAATCGATGAACCCTATCTGCAGGCACGGCCCGAAAAGGCGCGCCAATATGGCGTGAAGGTGTTGAACCGCGCGCTGGAAGGCATCACGGGAACCACAGCGGTCCACGTATGCTTCGGCTACGCCGCCATCATCCATGGGCGCCCGAACAACGGGTATGCGTTCCTGTCCGAACTGTCAGGATGCACAGCCTGCCAGATCTCCATCGAAACCGCTCAATCCCATCTCGACTGTTCAGTGCTGACAGACCTCGCGAACAAATCGATCCTGCTGGGTGTGCTTGACCTGTCCACCCGGGAAATCGAATCTCCCGAGACGGTCGCAGAGCGCATTCGCCGTGCGTTGCCCTATGTGTCAGTTGACCGCCTCATCATCGCACCCGACTGCGGTCTGAAGTACCTGCCGCGCGACGTGGCCTTCGGCAAAATGAAGGCCATGGCCGATGGCGCAGCCATCGTGCGTAAGGAACTCGCCAGCAAGGCGTAGCTCGCGACTGCGGCAATCTGCGGACCGGCCCCGCTCTTCGCAAGAAGGCGGGGCCACGTTTTTTATGCATACAAACTCCCTTGACTATCGACGCGCGACAGAAGTACCGTAATTGGAACTTCACGCGACATGCAAAACATCTCGCGAAGCTCAGAAATCACTAAGATTTCGTCCAAACACCTGTCGGGAGGGAGAGCTGTATGTCAAAGACCATCACTCTTAATGTAAATGGCAAAGACCATTCAGTAGACGTTGAGCAGGACAGCATGCTGCTGTACGCGCTGCGCGATAACCTCAAGTTGCACGGACCCAAATTCGGCTGCGGCCTGTCGGAATGCGGGGCGTGCACGATCATCCTGGATGGCACAGCCACCCACTCTTGCATCACCCCGGCTGTGGCAGCAGTAGGCCGCAAGATCACCACGCTGGAAGGCCTGGGAACCATCGAGAACCCTGGCCGGCTGCAACAGGCTTTCATCGACGAACAGGCCGTCCAATGCGGCTACTGTATCAACGGCATGATCATGACGGCCCAGGCGTTTCTGGACAAGCATCCCAAACCCAGCCGCGACGAAATCAAGCAGGCGATGAACGGCAATCTGTGCCGCTGCGGAACGCACATGCGTATCGTGCGCGCCATCGAACGCGCCGCCGGAGAAGGAGCGAAAGCATGAACGCACCACTCAAACTTTCCCGCAAAGCCGGCCCCACGTCGCCAAACCGCCGCAATTTCATGAAAGCGTCGGGCGGGCTGCTAATTGCATTCAGCCTGCTGGACCCCGTCGTGGCCATGGCTCAAACGCTTGGTGCCGACGGCGCCTCGGTTGCCCCGCCCAACGAGTCCGAGTTATATGCGTGGCTTGCCATCCATCCCGACAACACCGCCACGTTGTTCACCGGCAAGGTCGATGTGGGCACAGGCACCGAAATCGCATTGGCGCAAATTGCAGCCGAAGACCTTGACTTCCCCATCGACAAGCTTAGCGTCGTCATGGGCACCACATCCACAACCGTCGATCAGGGCCCTTCATTTGGCAGCCGTACCGTGCGCTACGCCGGCCCACAAATCCGCCACGCCGCCGCAGCCGGCCGCCAGGCCTTGCTGGGCCTCGCCGCGAAGCACTTCAAATTGCCCATCAATCAGCTCGTGGCGAAGAACGGCGTGATTTCCGTCGCTGGAGACCCCAGCCAATCCATCACCTACGGCGCACTGGTAAGCGGCAAGCGGCTAAACGTCAACATCAATGCCAGCGGTACAAAATTCGACATGAAGGTGGCACCCGACATCAAAGTCAAGGACCCGTCCACCTACACCGTGGTTGGCCAGCCCGTACACAGAAAAGACATCCCGGGCAAAGTCACCGGGCAGTTCACGTATGTTCAAGACGTCAAGGTAGACGGCATGCTGCATGGCCGTGTCGTGCGCCCCTATGGCGTCGAAGCCAACCTCGTCAGCATCGACGAAGCTGGGCTGAAAGACATACCTGGGTTCGTCCAGATCGTGCGCCGGGACAACTTTCTGGGCGTTGTCGCCGAAACTGAATGGGGTGCGATCCAGGCGGCCGAAAAGCTGGGTTCGAAACTCAACCCTTCGGGGCCTACCGACGGCCAGGCCAAATGGTCCAACTGGCATGGACTGCCCGAACAAAAGGAAATCTGGAATGTCGTTCGCAACGAAACGGGCGGCAACACGCTGGTGGCGGCCAAAGGCTCGGTAGACATCGCGTTGCGCACGGCCAAGAAGGTGATCAAAGCCACATACGAAACCCCCTTCCAGACACACGGCTCGATCGGCCCGTCGTGCGCCATCGCCGACGTCAAAAAGGACCGTGCCACCTTCTGGTCGGGAACGCAGATGCCGCACCAGACGCGACGCGACATGGCCAAACTGCTCGGCATGGACCCGAACCGTGTGGAGGTGAAATGGTTCGAAGCATCGGGAGCATACGGACGCAACGGCCTGGAACATGTCGTTGCCGATGCGGCAATCATGTCACAGGCTGTCGGGCACCCCGTGCGAGTGCAGTGGATGCGCTGGGACGAACACGGCTGGGACCCAAAAGAGCCGGCCATTACACAAGACTTGCTGGGCGCCCTCGACGACAAAGGTAACGTCGTAGCTTATCGCTACCAATCATGGATTCCCACAACATTCAATACGCACCTGATTGCCGTACGCCTCGTCAACGGACCAGACATCGGCATCACCGGGCAGGGGCGTCCTTCCATAACCTACGCCTACGACTTCGACAACTCCAGTGTCGTCTGCCACGGCGAGGGGCATGTCGCATTGCTTTCATCGTGGCTGCGCGCGCCGGCGCAATTCGAAACCACATTCGCGATGGAATCATTCATCGATGAAATCGCGGCCGCTGCCGGCCAAGACCCGTTGTCCTTTCGTCTGGCCCATGTCCAGGACCAGCGTGCCATCGACGTCCTGCGCGCCGCCGCGCAAGCCTACGGGTGGAAAAGCCGCCCTTCTCATGCGGAAAAGCAGAGCGAGGGCAATATCGCCCATGGCCGTGGCATCGCGTGGGTTGACCGGGACGGCACCCGCGTGGCAACCATCGCGGACGTCACGGTAAATCGCAAAACCGGCGAGGTGCTGGTCAAACGCGTGGTTGTCGCACAAGATTGCGGCCTGGTCATCAACCCCGACGGCTTGAAAAACCAGATAGAAGGAAACATCATCCAGTCGATAAGCCGGACCCTGCATGAGGAAATCATGTTCGACCGGGCCCATGTAACCAGCCGCGATTGGGTGGGTTATCCCATACTGCGTTTCAATGAGATCCCCGACAGCATCGAAATCGTGATGGTCAACAACCGCGCCGAGTATCCGCCCAATGGGTCCGGCGAGCCGTCCACCTGCCCCACCGGGGCTGTCCTCAGCAACGCCATTTTCGACGCCGTTGGCGTACGCATGCGCCAGATTCCGTTCCGGCCGGCGCGCGTCAAGGCGGCAATGGCCTAGCGCCAACAACTCCGAGCCAGCCAATACATACATAACGAAAAGCGTGGCGCCTGCGAAGAAACTTCCAGGCGCCACGCTTTTCTCGTGATTCAATTAGCGTATCACCGACTCCGAAAACAGCATTATCGCCGCAGAAACGCCCGCCCTATACTCGTCCCAAAGAGCATCAATGCCTGCAACACCCTAAAGATAGAGGTACCCATAAAGATCGGCCGCGACAATCCACGCCGACAATAACTACTTAAAACCACAAAGGAGACGAAAATGCGCCACATTACAAGGATGTTGCATGGCCTGTCAGGTCTTGCCGCCGCCATGACCCTGAGCATGGCATCTGCGCAGGCCAACACGACACTACTGATCAACGCCATTCTGCCCGCGCCACACATCATGAACGTCAAGGTGCTTAAGCCGTGGGCAGAGGAAGTCAACAAGGCCACTGACGGACGCGTGACGGTGCAAATTCCATCAGCCAGCGTGGTTTCACCCGACAAGGTATGGAACGCCGTACGCAACGGGGTCATCGATGGCGCCTACATGTACAACGGGTTTGTACCGCACCAACTGCCGCTCGTCCAAATGCCGCAATTGCCGTTTCTGGGCACGAGCTCCCGCGCCAACTCCGTCGCGCTATGGCGTACCTATAACAAGTATTTCAAGGCGAATAACGGCTTCAAGGACGTGCACCTGCTCGCAATGGTCGTGTTCCCGCAGGCCATCATGTATAGCCTGAAAGGCCCCATCGCGTCCCAGCACGACCTGCAGGGCATAAAGATATGGGCGGCGCCGGGCGTTGCCGCAAAGCTGATGGCCATGGCCAAGGCAGGGGTCATCTCTACACCCGCCACAAAGATGAGTGAAATCGTTGCGGGAGGCATGGTCAGCGGCTTTATCGGCATCCCGGACATGGACGCGGAAGGATACAAAGTAATGCGCTACGTCAAGAATGCAACGACTGTGCCAGGCGGGTTCTCCACCCCGCCATTCTCCCTCATCATGAACCGTAAAAAATGGGAATCCATTCCTCAGAAGGATCGCGACATCATCACGAAGTTATCAGGCGAAGCGTTTGCCGAACGCATGTCAGCGTTCGATCAGGCCGAAGCCAAAGCGCATGCCGCCGCCATAAAAAGCGGGGTGATCTACCATGCCGCTTCACCGCAATTCGTTGCCGAGCTGCAAAGTGAAGCGGCCACTCTCAAGGAACAATGGCTGAATGCGGCCAAGCAGAAAAATGTGAACGGTGAAGCCGCGCTCGCGTACTATCGCAGCCAATCCGCGGAAAACAAAAAATGAGCGACGGCCTCGATCTTCATCTGAGTGATGGAGACGGATTCGAGGAAACCGGGGTTCTGGGCGTCTGCGTGCTGGTGCTGCGGTTGATGTGCTCTGCGGCGCTGCTGTTCATCATGATCGTGACGTTCGTCGACGTATTCATGAGCAACTTCTTTGCCGCACCGATTACCGGCAGTTCCGAAATGGTCATGTTTGCCATGGCCATCCTCATCTTCTCGTCGTTTCCACTGGTGACTCTGCGCGAACAGCATATCTCCGTGGGCATCCTGCACGGTCACCTTAGCGGCGTCTCGCTCTGGATACAGCGCCTGGTCGTCCTTGGCGCAAGCTTTCTGGCGTGTACGGGTATGGCATGGCAGCTGCTGAAAGACGGCATTCAGCTATCCGGTGAGCAGCAGGCAACCATGGTGCTGCAACTTCCACTGGGGCCATTGGATTATTTCATGAGTGCACTCAGCGCTGTCAGCGCACTGGCGCTAGTCCTGCTCTTGCTGCGGCATCTGATCACGCCAATGGCTCACCCCATGAAGAGCCCACCGTGAACATCGCCCTGATCGGTTTCGCCCTGGTGCTGTTGCTGGCCTTCTACGGCGTACCGCTGGGCTTTTCGATGCTTACGATGGGGGTGGCCCTGTTCGGGCTAATGCGTGGCTGGGGCCCGGCCATGTCGATGATGGGACAGACCATCGCCGACCTTGCCGCCAACGACGGCCTGTCGGTGCTGCCGATGTTCATTCTTATGGGTACGTTCATCTACAAGGCCGACATGGCTGAAGAACTGTATGATGCTGCCAACTCCCTGCTTGGCCACCGGAGGGGCGGGCTGGCTTACGCCACAGTCCTGGCCAGCGCAGGCTTTGCCGCAATTTCAGGCAGCTCCATTGCAACCGCCGCCACGATGACCAAAGTCGCCATGCCACCGATGCGTGCCCGTGGCTATTCGGACAGCATGGCCAGCGGCTGCGTAAGCTCGGCCGGCACGCTTGGAGCACTCCTGCCACCCAGCCTGCCGCTGCTGGTCTACGGCATCATTACTCAGCAGGATATCGGTCGACTGTTTATTGCCGGCATTGTTCCGGGAGCGGTGCTGGGCGCGATGTTCATGGGCGCAATCTGGTGGACAGTGAACCGTCACCCCGAACGTGGACCGGCGGGCGAACGTACCGCCTGGCCGCAACGGCTTCAGGCACTGTCCAAGGTATGGGGCGTGCTCGCGTTGTTTCTGCTCGTCATCGGCGGACTGTACGGCGGCATATTTACAGCCACGCAGGCAGGCAGCATCGGTGCTCTGGGTTCGCTGGTTTTTGCCATGGCGCGGCGCAAACTAAATCTGCAGACAGCATTCGACGCGCTGTGTGAAGCGGCCAAGACAACCGGCATGATCTTTACGATTGTCTTCGGCGGTAAGGTCTTTGCCAATATGGTTTCAGTCTCTGGGCTGACATCCCTGCTCGTGAACGAGATCCAGCAAATGCATTTGCCCGCAGTCGGAGTCATCCTGATTATGGCTCTGATCTACATCGTTCTTGGTTCTCTCATGGAAGGGCTATCGATGATGCTGCTGACCGTGCCCGTGTTCATGGTTATTGTGCAGCCGCTGGGCATCAACATGATCTGGTTTGGGGTTTTCGTCGTAATGATGATGGAAATCGGCTTGATTCACCCGCCCGTGGGAATGAATATGTTCATGGTCAAAACCATCATGCCAAGCCTGTCGCTAAAAACCATATTCATTGGCACGTTACCATTTCTGATCGTCAACATCATCACGCTTTCCGCTCTGATCACCTTTCCCACCAGCACACAGTGGCTGGAGCATCTGCTCAAGTAGGTCGTTGTTTAATCGCCCTTGTCTTTCAGCACCCCGCAACATCGCCCGTCCCGACGCCTCGCGAAACAGGCGGCAATCGATCTGCAATATGCCGGCTGCGGATCGATCGCGGCCAGGTACCTACCCCGCTAAGCGTCCTGTGCAACACCCTCGGCCTGCCTGACGTGTTCGCGCATCAGTTGCATCATGTACTCCAACTGAGGCTTGACTACCCCAACGCGCGAGGTGATCAGCGCCACAGGACGGCTGAACCGGTTCATCTTTACCGGCAACGTACGCAGCACGCCCTGCCCGACCAAAAAATCCGCCAGCTGCGATGCCACCACCACGACGGAATCGGAGCGATTCAGCAGCGAAAGATTGGCGAGCAACGAAGCCGATTGAATAACGCTCGGCGGGCTTTTGCCATAGACGCTGGCGAAGTAGGCATCGACATGCTGACGTGCCAGCGTGTCAGAAGGCGGGATGAGCCACGTCTTTTCGAACAACGCCTCGACGGAAACCGTGCGCCTGCGCCCCAGGCTGCTGCGAGCCCCACAAGCAATCACGAATGTCTCGTTGTACAGCACCTCCAGCGTCAGGGCTTCGTCGGGATCCGTCGCCAAGACACGACTGATGACTAGGTCGAGCTCCCCGTCCCGCAACGCCGCAAGCAACATTTCGAGCTGAGCTTCCTTGATCGTGATTTTTACTTTCGGGTAGTGACGCTTAAGCCCCAAGACACCCACGGCAACGCATTCCGGATCCGCCGCGCCAAATACCCCAAGCCGCAAGTTACCGACCTTTCCCGTAGACGCTTCCCGAGTGTCGGTACAAGCGTCCCTCATGGCGGCAAGCAGGACCCGGGCGTGTTCGACCAAGACAAGCCCTGCAGCCGTAGGCTGCATGCCCTGGCGCGAACGTTCAAAGAGCACGACGTCCATTGCGCTTTCCAGTTCGTGCAATAGCCTGGTCGCCGCTGGCTGAGATATGTGAATGTGCTCGGCTGCCTGACGCAGGCTGCGTGTTTCAGCTACGGCAATCACCAACTCGAGCTGCCGCGTCTTGAAGCGTACTGAAGACATCATTGCCGCCTCCTTCGTGATCCAATAAGCGTATCACAGCCTACAAAATTGGTATTTTACGTAAGCATATGGGGTACTTAAACTCGAGGCATCTTCATTCCGCTGGCGCACTATCTGGAGTAGCCATGAGTTCAAAAAAACGCGAACATTACTTTCCGAACACCGAACCTCTGGCCAGCGATGAAATGCGCATCACTGCATTGGGCACAGGCCGGCCCTTCCTGAGGCCATCCCAGGCAAACGCGGGCTGGCTGGTTGAACTGGGTAACGGTGACAAATTCCAGTTCGACTTTGGATACGGAACGCAAACAAACTTCGGGGCGCTTGAAATTCCATACCAGGACGTAACGGCTTACTTCGCGACCCACCTGCACACAGACCATGTCGGAGGCTTTGCACAGATCTGGGTGGGCAGCTGGACCGGCGGGCGTACTCATCCGCTGGAAATATACGGACCTTCGGGCCCAGTGACCAAATATGGCATGAAGCACTTCGTCGAAAAGCAGAAGGAATCGTACGCCTGGGATACCGACACACGCGTGGGGCTCCTGCCCGCCGTGGGCGCCGAAGTCAACGTGCATGAATTCGACTACTCCAAAACCCATGTGGTCTATGACCACAACGGCGTCAAAGTCACGAGCTTCCCAGCCGTGCACATCTATGACGGCCCCGTCAGCCTGAGGCTGGACTGGAATGGATTATCGTTCGTCTATTCGGGCGACACCACACCCAGCCAGTTTTTTGTCGACAACGCCAAGAACGCCGACCTGGTCATCCACGAGACATTCAACACGGTGACCCAACTCGTGAATCGTTCAGGCTACGACAGCCATTCGGCCAAAGGCATTGGCACCATGGCTCACTCCGACCCCGCCGAGGCCGGCAAGGTCTTCGAATTGATCAACCCCAGGTTGGCGGTGGCCTTTCATTTCTTCAACGACTTCGACACCGGGCCCGAAGTCGCCGAGGCAATCCGCACGCACTATCATGGCCCGCTGTGCCTGGCCAAAGATATGATGGTCTGGAATGTGCGCAAAGACGAGCCCATCACTACTCGAATGGCCGCGACCAGCCGGGACGTGTGGCCAAACAAGGCACACCGCGAGGACTTCAAGAATGCAGCACGAAAGGAACGCATGCAGATGTCCCGCTGGCTGGCTGACAAACAGCTGTTTCCGAAATTCTGAACGGCGGGTGCACGCACCTGCACGGTAGCGGCCATAAGTTTGACGGCCGTTGCGGCGACACTGACGGTAGCTACCGCCAACAGCGGGAAATCGTGTCGGCTTCGGGCTCGCAAACTATCGGCCCCGGCACGCCTACTGTGGGCCAGGCAGAACGAATCCGCAACGCCAACATAGCGGTCACCAAACAATAATCGTCGCGTCCAAGCTAAGACCCTTGCGGTCAGTGGGGGGAACCCCCCGCTCTATTGTGGTCTGCCGACCCGCCAAGACGGACGACATAGGCGATACCCAAGGCTAAGGACAGGCGGAGCGCGCGATCTACCGGCCATCTGAGTTAACCTATACAGGATTGGCGCGATGTTGCTTCTCGCCCCCCCACCTCAAATCCGAAACCATGACTACTATCAAGACTATTCAGTTACTGCCGGGCGGTGGCTTCGACAAAATTGTCGTTGCAACCACAGGATCACGCGATCCCGACCCTGGCGAAATCCGCGTAAAAATTCATGCCAGCTCCCTCAATTATCACGACTACGGCGTGGTCACCCAGGGAGTGGCATCGCACGAAACCCGCATCCCTATGTCGGACGGTGCCGGTGAAGTTATTGCCATTGGAGCAGGCGTGAGCGAATTCAAGGTCGGCGACCATGTCGTAAGCACCTTCTTCCCCGACTGGCAGGATGGCGAGCCCATCGCCGACAGCTTCGCGCGAACGCCGGGTGACGGCATCGACGGGTACGCCCGCGAAGAAGTCACTGCGCATACGACCGCCTTCACCCATGCGCCGCAGGACTACAGTCACGCGGAAGCGGCCACACTGACTACCGCAGGCCTTACGGCATGGCGTACGTTAATCGTCAATGGTCAACTAAAACCCGGTGATACAGTTCTACTGCAGGGGACAGGAGGCGTATCCATCTTCGCCCTGCAGTTTGCCAAACTGGCAGGGGCGCGCGTAATCGCCACTTCGTCCAGCGACGCAAAGCTTGCCCGCATGAAGGCACTGGGTGCCGACGAGCTGATCAACTATCGCACAGACCCCGATTGGGGCATGACCGCGCGGCGGCTCACCCGCGGCCGTGGCGTGGACCACGTGATTGAAGTCGGTGGCTCGGCCACACTGCCTCAATCCATGCTTGCGACTCGCGTCGGTGGGCATGTTGCAGTGATCGGTATCCTCAGCGGCATTGAAGGTCCGCTGTCCATAAGGTTGGCGTTATCCCGGCAATTGCGCCTGCAAGCCGTTCTGGTTGGCAACCGCACCCAGCAACAACAAATGATAAAGGCCATCGAGGCCAACACCCTGCGCCCGGTCATAGACAAGCACTTTGCACTGGAACAAATCGCCGACGCGTTCCGATACCAGGAAAGCGGCCAGCACTTTGGCAAAATCGTGCTCGACATCTGAATACAACTACCAGCCAATCACCGAACAAGGATCATCCATGACTACAACACAAAGCTGGGTCGAAAGCGCCAACGATGCGCAATGCGATTTCTCCATCCAGAACCTTCCCTTCGGCATCTTCAGCGACGCCTCCAACCGCGAAGCACGTGTGGGTGTCGCCATTGGCAACCAGATTCTGGATCTTTCGGTCCTGCAAGCCGCGAAATTGCTGAAAGTGCCGGGTGCCAACCACGCCACGTTCGCCAGCCCAACCCTGAATAGCTTCATTGCGCTGGGCAAGGCGGCGTGGGCGGCCACCCGCACACAAATCACAACGCTGCTGCAGGCAGATCACACAACGTTGCGTGACGATGCCGCGCTGCGTTCACGCGCACTGCACAAGCAGGCCGACGCCACACTTCACCTGCCGGTGCATATTCCGGGCTACACCGACTTCTATTCGTCCGAAGAACACGCCACCAACGTTGGCGCGCTGTTCCGCGACCCCAACAACGCGTTGATGCCGAACTGGAAGGAAATCCCCATTGGCTACAACGGACGTGCTTCGTCGGTTGTCGTGAGCGGCACCGAGGTACGGCGTCCCAACGGCCAAATCAAATTGCCCAATCAGGAACGGCCCGTATTTTCGGCGTGCCGAAAACTGGATATTGAACTGGAAACGGGCTTCATCATTGGCCAGCCGTCAAAACTCGGTACACCCATTCGCTGCGAAAACGCCGAAGACCATATTTTCGGCATGGTGCTGCTGAATGATTGGTCGGCGCGCGACATACAGGCATGGGAATACGTGCCGCTTGGCCCATTCAACGCCAAAACCTTTGCCACCACCATATCGCCGTGGATCGTCACCATGGCTGCGCTGGAGCCCTTCCGGGTTCAGCAGCCAGCGCAGGCTCCCGAGCCGCTTCAATACCTGAGGCACTCGGGCAGCCACGCCTTCGACATCCAGTTGGAGGCCTATCTGAAGCCGGCCGATGCAGCCCAAGCCATGCGCCTGTCGCACACCAACTTCAAATACATGTACTGGACCATGGCACAACAACTGGCACACCACTCCATCTCGGGCTGTAACACCAACATCGGAGACCTGATGGGGTCGGGCACAATCAGCGGCCCCACGCGCGACTCGCTTGGCAGCCTGCTGGAAATGAGCCTGAACGGAAAAAGTCCGGTATCGCTGGGCAGCGGATACACCCGCAGCTTTCTCGAAGACGGCGACGAAGTGACCCTTAAGGGTTGGTGCAACGGCGACGGCTACCGAGTGGGTTTCGGATCCTGCACAGGGAAGATCCTTCCAGCCATAAAAATGGCGTAACCAGGTACGGCATAAAGCGACGGCACCCGCTCAGAGCGACAAAGCACGCGGCAGGAATGCGAGTTCGCCAAGTGATGCGCTAGGTCTTGCAATTCCGTACCCAGCGGCTGTAAAGCCGGGCCAAGACCTGAGTCATGGCGCGGGTCCGCGCCGGCACATCGCGCCGCGTTTCCTCCATCGAGGTTACAGCAGGGTTGCCTTCCGCGAACTCGCGCTCCAGTTGCGCCCCGTTGCGCTCCAGAGACAAGGCGACAAGTTCAGGCGTCATCTCGAAATGCGACTGCATAGCCAGGTGCATGTCGCGCAATACAAAAGCCTGATTCTCGCAATTCACGCCCGTGCCTATGCGCACGGCGCCACGTGGCAGGTCGAACGTGTCGCTATGCCACTGAAACGCTGGTATGGACGCCCCTTCGTCTTCGCCCCACCAGTCACGCCCGACTTCGCCGCCTTCCACCACAACATGTTGCCAGCCGATTTCCGTGCGCACGTTCTTGCGAACATTCGCGCCAAATGCAAACGCCAGCAGTTGACTGCCCAGGCAATGGCCCGCAACGGGAATGTCATGGTTGTCGGCCTGCCGCATCAGCGTGCATTCCTGCTCGATCCACGGAAGCGAATCGTGAACCCCCATATAGCCACCCATGAAAATCAGGCCGGCATAGGCACGAGCGTCTTTGGGCACGGCCTCGCCCGTCACCACACTGACGACCTCGCAACGCATGCCAAGACCTTCAAGTATGGAAATCACGGACCCGGGAGCCCCGACTTCGGTATGCTGAAAAATGGCGATGGGTTTCATAAATAAGTGTCCAGGTACATCTAACGCCCTGTCCGGCTGATCCGGATCGTCAACAACCGGACAGAACGATAGTGCGATGCCAACAGCGGCAACGCCCGGCCTTCATGATACCCGCTGCAGCTACGGTGCGAGTGCAAGGGCGAGGCCCGTACGGACACTGATGCCATCGACGCCGTGACGGACACTGACACCGCACCGATTCGCATCAACCGGATCAACCTACATCCCTTCCTTGGCCGGATCCTTGACCTTGTCGAACTTGTCGAACTCGACATTGACAAGCTGGCCGTTGACGCGCTCGGTCTTGCGGATATATACCGTCTGCACGATGTCGCGCGTCACCGGGTCGATTTCAATTGGGCCGCGCGGGCTTTCAATCTTCATCCCCTTCAAGGCCTGCATGACCTTGTCGCCCTGCGTATCGCCGTGGGTTTTCTTCAACGCGGCGGCGATGGCCGTCATACCGTCATACGCTGTGACCGCGAAATAATTGGGACGCATCTTGGTGCCAAACTGTGCCACGTAATCCTGCACGAATTTCTTGTTCTTGGCCGAAGGATGCGCGTACGAATAGTGGTGACTGGTTATCAGCCCCAGCGCAACGTCACCCGTGGCTTCAAGGAAACTATCGTCCGTGGCTTCACCGGTGGCGAACAGTTTGATGCCGGCCTTGTCCATACCGCGTTCCTGCCAGGCCTTGAGAAAGGCCTGCGGCATGCCTCCCGAAGGGAAGAAAAAGAACGCCGCTTCAGGCTTGACGTCTTTGATGTGCTGCACGTACGCGGAGAAATCCAGATTGCTCATGGGTGTGCGAACGCTGTTGCTGACCTTGCCGCCACCCTTTTCAAAGGCCTTCTTGAAGGCTGTCTCGGCATCAACGCCCGAGGCATAATCGGCCACGACGGTATAGACGTCCTTGATACCCTGCTTCAGCATCCACTGCGCCATGGGCGCCGTAACTTGCTGCACCGTGAACGACAGACGCGCAATATACGGTGAGCTTTTCGTGATGCCCGATGAGGCGGCATTCATGATTATCGTCGGCACCTTGGCTTGCGTGGAAACTGCTGCCACGGCATAAGCATTGGGGCTGAAATCAAGGCCAGTAATAAAGCTGACCTTATCGCGTACCACCAGCTCTTGTGCAGCCCGCTTGGCCACATCGGGCGCGGGGCCAGCCGTGTCCTTGCGAATGATCTCGACTTCCTTGCCGGCAATCTTGCCTTGATGTTCCTTGAGGTACAGGGCAATACCTGCATCGAACTGTCGGCCATAATCGGCATAGGGTCCGGTGTAGGTGGCAATAAGGCCAATGCGCAGTTTGCCGTTGTCTTCGGCATGGGCCATGGTCAACGTGCCCATGCAAGCCAGCGCAAGCGCGGTCATTACATACGTTTTCTTTATCATAATTTTTCCGATTAAACAGCGGGTTGGTGAATACTGCTGGGCTTGCTGCAGGCAACAGACGCAAAAATTTTCAGGATTGCGTTTCGGGTACTTGAACAGCCAGCCCATCCAGTTCGGGCGTCACAGTGATCTGGCAGCTTAGGCGGCTGTTCGGTTGGCGCGGGCTTGCCACGGCGTCGAGCAGATCATTTTCCATCTCGTCGGGTACGGGCAGCAGAGGCAGAAAGGCCTCGTCCACGTACACATGGCAGGTGGCGCACGAACAGCAGCCACCACACTCGGCATCAATGCCATGCACATTATTGTGGATAGCGGTCTCCATGACGGATGCCCCATTATTGGCATCAATCTCGCGCACGCTACCGTCATGAAGGGTAAAGTGAATGATCGGCATGGGTCGTCCTAGAACGTGTCGAAGTATTCGCGGTGTTCCCACTCGGTCACCTCGAGATTGAAACGCGCAATCTCCGCCTCTTTGATAAAGCACATGTAGTCGATAAAAGGCTGGCCCATCTGTTCACAAAGGTAGGTATCCTGACGCAGACATTGCAAGGCTTCAGGCAGCGACCGCGGCAACGGAGCGGCCGGCGTCTCGTAAGGCGCATCGGCCGATGGCCCTGGGTTCAACCCGGCTTCAATGCCATGCAGGCCTGAAAGAAGTTGCGACGCCATGTAAAAATAAGGGTTGGCTGCCGGCTCGCCGACACGGTTTTCAATACGCGTTGCGGCCAGACCCGGGCCACCCAGCACGCGCAGCATGGCTGCACGATTGTCGCGTGCCCACGTCGCGCGGTCGGGTGCCAGCGAAAACGGGCGATAGCGACGGTACCCGTTAATGGTTGGACTGGCAAAGAATGCCGCCGCGCAAGCGTGTTCTTTAAGCCCGCCAAGATACGCCATGCCTGTCGCGGAAAGATCTGTACCGCCATCCGCCTCGGGTATGAATACATTGACGCCATCGCTTTTGCGGCGCAACGACTGGTGCAGATGCCAGCCGCTGGACATGACGTTGGGAATGCGCGGGCGGCACATGAACGTGGCGTGGTAGCCGTTGCGCTGGCACACTTGCTTGATAGCACTGCGCAGCAAGACCATGAGATCGGCGGGCGCCATGCCGCACGTGACACCAAAGGTAAGTTCGAACTGGCTGGGGCCGAATTCGATTTCGAGCGAGCACAGCGGCAAACCCAGGGCCTGCAGCTGGGTGCGCAGCAATTCCATCAGCCCATCGACCCGGTCATAACGCAACTCGGTGAGGTATTGATACCCATGCGTCAGCAGTGACACGCCGGGCGGCGTGCCTGGCTGCCCCGATTCATTCAGCGCAAGGTGCGGGTCATCGAGTTTGAAAACATGAAACTCCACTTCCAGTCCGGCAACAAAATCCAGGCCATGCTTGTCCAGCTTCTGGATGGCCTGCTGCAGGATATAGCGCGATGCAAAGGGCCAGGGCTGACCATCGGCCAAATACGCATCACACAAGACCCAGCCCGTTTTATGTGCCCAGGGCAATATCCGGAACGTGGACGGGTCGGCCACGACGGTGAAATCCGACCCTCCGCGCAGCCCGTCAAGCTGATATCCGCCGCTATTGAAAACCGGAAATACCGTTTTATGGGATGTGTCTTTCAGGAGCAGCGTGGATGTAAGATTCACGCCGTCCCACAAAACTTTGCGCGCCTCGGCAGCCACCAGGGTTTTACCACGCAATACGCCATGCTGATCGGGGTACGCAAACCGTAACGTCTCGATTTCGCCGGTGTCGATGCGGGCCGCCAATTCACGGCCCAGGCGCTGTTGCTCATCGGACCACAGCCCGAATCTGTCCACAAAGGAACTGATCATGCCTGCCGCACCGCGTCGGCAGCCAGGCGCGCGCTGGCCCAATCGGACGTGCGGCGCCGGTCAAGATCTGCCTGCTTCCAGTAGGCTACAGGATCGAGCCCGGTTGTGTTGACGCCATCAACCGAGGCCGGGCCAGTAATGCCGGGCGCCTGCTCAGGGGTAAGAAGCATGGGAGCGCCTGGCTCGCCGGCCAGGGTGCTTTCGATGGCCTTGACCAACATGCGCCGATACGCCATGACGCCCTTGTCGGTGGTGCCAAGGTGCTCGCGCGTGCGATCCTGAATGGGCCCAAGCGACTCGCAGGCCCACTGGTCATGCACATTGATGTCGCTACCCAGGCCGGTATAGGTTTCGGTAAGCTGCTCGTCAACGCTATACCCGTAGTTGTTGCGCTTATTCTTGCGCGACGTGTAATCCGGCAGTTCGTAAAGTTCCAGACGCTGGTCACGCATCTGCTGCTTGTTGACGGGCTCGGTGAAGCTCGTAAAAATGGCGTACCAGTAATTGTTGTAATCATCGACCGGGACATGCCATTGCGAGATGGTCATTTCGGCACTCATGGGAATGACAAACGCCTGCGGAAATATGATGTTGGTGACGCGTACGTGAGTTTGCTCTTGCGGCAGCCTGCGCAAGGCCGTAAGACGCAGGCCGTAGTCGGTTGTCTCGACTGAAATATCGGGACGGCCGTATTCGCGCAACACCTTGGTGATGGGCATCTGGGAATTGGCTGAGGCACCGCGAAACTGCTTGCCATAGCTACCCGATGGATCTTCGTCCTCGAAAAAGCGATGCAGGTACGAGGCATGGGCCGGATCCATGCCAACCTCGAGTGCCTGCAGCCAGTTGCACTCGAAAAGGCCCTTGAACGCGAACGTATGCGTACCCGGAGCCACAAAACAGTCGAGTTCGGGAAAGGCAGGAGGTTCGCCTTCGCCCAAATACGCAAAGATAATGCCGCTGCGCTCAATGACGGGATACGCTTTTTGGCGAACACGGCTGCACAACTTGCTGCCTTCAGGCTCGGCGGGGGTTTCCAGACATGCACCCTTCACATCGAAGAGCCAGCCATGAAAGGCACAACGCAACCCGCCATCTTCAAGGCGCCCTCTGGACAGGTCGGCACCCCGATGCGGGCAGTCGCGATCGAGCATGCCCAAATTACCGTGTTCATCACGAAAAAGTACAAATTGCTGACCCAGCAGCTTGACCACGTGCACCGGGCGCTTGCCGTCGAGTTCATCAGCCAGCGCCGCAGGCTGCCAGTAACGGCGCAACAACGTGCCCGCAGGAGTACCCGGCCCGACCCGAGTGATGAAATCGTTTTGTTCCTTGCTTAACATGGCACCCACAGCTCCTGATTGAATCACGAATTGAATACAATTGTATTGATATTGTTTTTATGCCAACAATAAGAACTAACCCTTAATCCGGCCGAGCCAGGCCGGATGCTTCGCAAAGATAAAACAGC
The DNA here is from genome assembly GCA_004322135.1 of Burkholderiaceae bacterium. Lineage (GTDB taxonomy): Bacteria > Pseudomonadota > Gammaproteobacteria > Burkholderiales > Burkholderiaceae_B > Eoetvoesia. Next base: position 283,039 of record SCSG01000008.1, read on the forward strand.
GTTACCAACGCCACAGGCCAAACATGGTGCGCATTTTAACGATTCAGGGCCCATGCAACGCGCAAAGCTGCCCCGCCAACCAGAGCGTGCCACGGCGACACGGCTTTCACACCACCACGCATGAAGCAGCTATGATATCGAGGAAATTTGCATGGATTCCAAAAAAACGCTGATAAAACTTATAAATTTAATTGTAGCTATATGATTATTATAGAATTTTAATATTTATTTATTGCATACAATTTGACCAAAACTCATGCGGGCGAGTTTTCGACAACAACGCATTGACACGCCCCCCACCGCCATATTCGCGGCACGATCGGCATCGCACACTCACGCGGCACATAAGATAAACTTGTCCCCGGCACGCACGCCCGCAAAGTCCGACCTTATTCCACCCCGACATGTCCTCACTGCAATCCCGCATCCTTGTCCAGCTACGCGGCCTCATCCTTAACGGCACGTTCGCCCCCGGCGAGCGCCTGGCCGAGATCCCACTGGCCGAACGGCTCGGCGCATCACGCACCCCTGTGCGTCAGGCACTGGTCAACCTCGAACACGAAGGCCTCATCGAGCTTTCTCCGGGTGGCGGATACAAGATGCGCAGCTTCACCATGCAGGACGTCTCCGACGCCATCCGGCTGCGCGGCGTGATAGAGGGGTTCGCTGCAAGGCTGCTGGCCGAGAATGGCGCGTCACGCCGCACGCTGCGTATCCTGCACGAATGCCTGGACAACGGCGACAAAATCGTCAACAAGTCCAGCATGGATCTGGACGACTACGCCGCCTATGCCGATATGAACGACCGCTTCCACTACGTGCTGATTACAAGCTGCGGCAATCGGGCGCTGGAACGCACCATGGACATGCTCAACGGCCTGGCCTTTGGCGCGGCCAGCGCCACCCTGCCCATGCAATCATCCATGGCCGAAGGCCAGCAGTGGATGAAGCTTGCGCACCTTACCCACCACTCCATCGTCAACGCTATTGAGCACAGCCAGGGCGCGCGCGCCCAGGCTCTGGGCGAGGAACACGTGGAGATAGCGCGGCAAAACCTGGACTACGCGCTCGAAAAGCCTGAACTGGCCGCCAAAGTCCTGCCCGGCATCCAGCTCATTTCAGACGCCCCAACACGCAAAAATTAAAGGCAGTCAGGGTATCCCCCTGGCCACGAAGCGCTCAACGGCTTCCAGAGGCCGAAGAATCGCTATCTTAAAAACCATTTTGCGTATATGCTTACCTGACAAAATGTTGAATACCATTCAACCCAAAAAAACTTTGCCCAAAAAGGAGGCTGTTTTGAAATCGTTTCGCAACTTGTTGCTGCTATGTCTGGGGCTTTGCTTTTACACGGGGGCGTACGCCGCACCGGAACCACTGAAAATTGGAGTCGTCATTTCTCTGACCGGGCCGTTCGTTGAAGACGGTGCACAGAAGAAACAGGGAATTGAGCTCTACTTGGAAGAACATAACAACATGATAGCCGGGCATCCCGTGGAAATCCTGTACAAGGATGATGGCGGCATAGACCCCGCTCTGGCCAAGCGCCAGACCACCGAACTCGTGCTGCGGGACAAGGTCAATGTTCTGGCGGGCTACACCGTTACGGGCAGCCTTCTTGCGTCGACGCCGATTTCAACTGGGGCCAAGGTGCCAATCGTCTCCATGGTGCCCGATTTCCCTAAAATACTCGCAAGCGCACCGTACCTTATCCGTGTTTCCGAAGACCTTATCCAAAGTCCGCGGGCACTGGCCCGGTGGGCTTCCAAAAACAAGCTCAACAAGGTTTACACCCTTGTGTCGGACTTCAGTGTCGGCCACGACGTTGAAAAGGAATTCAGGCAGGAATACGAAAAAAATGGCGGAACCATCGTCGGCGCGGGGCGCATACCCTTCAGCTCCATCGACCATTCGCCCTACGTGCAGCGCGTGAAAGAGTCGGGTGCTGACGCAGTGTTCATCATGGTTGCCAACGGACAGCCCGCCATAAACCTGTTCAAGGCAATTGACGAGCGCGGGCTGAAAGACGTTGGCATCAAGGTAGTGGCAACGGGCGGTGTTACCGGCGAACACGCGCTGAATGCCATTGGCGATGCCGCCATCGGCGCGATTACCGCCTTCAACTACTCCGAAGCGCACGACTCCCCGAAAACAAGAAATTCGTGGAAGCGTTCGAGAAAAAATACCCGAATGCCCGGCCCAGCTTCAACGCCGTAGCGGGATATGACGGCATGCACCTCATAGACCTGGTCCTGCAAAAAAGCAATGGCAAGACCGATGCGGAATCGTTCATCAACGCCGCCAAGGGCATCAGCTGGGAGAGCCCACGCGGACCGGTTCGCATCGACCCCGAAACGCGCAATATGGAGCAGCGTGAATACTACCGCGAGGTAAAGAAGGTCAACGGAGTGCTGCAGAACGTCGAATTCGGCCAGGCGACACCCGGGCCCAAGCTCTAGTTTTTTTCGGTATGGGTCTACTCGGTAGCAATCTTTTCCAGTAGACCCATAAGCTGCCTGCGCTCGGCCTTGGTAATCCGGGCCGCTATCTGCCTTTCGTGGCGCTGCATCAGCCCGTTCAACCGGCGCAACTCGGCCAGGCCACTGTTCGTAACCCGCAGCGCGTAACTGCGGCGGTCGTCAGGAATGCTCTGTCTTCGTACATAGCCCAAAGATCCTAGCGCATCAACAATCTTCACAACACCTGCGCGCGTAATGCTCAGCATCTCCGCCAATTCAGACTGGTTCACACCGGGCCTGGTGGCGACAATACTCAATGCCGTCATGCGGGCGGGTGAAAGCGCACTCGGACCCAATATGCGAAACAACGCCTCGTACGTGCGCACTTGAGCGCGCTTGATGGCGTAACCCAGCGAGTCGTTTTGCAAGTCGGTATAACTTAACGGCCTAGCCTGAGAGCTGGCCGTATCGGGCGCCTCGGCATTCTGCCGCACAACGCCGCCCTCAGGACGCAAAGTTGAACTATTCAAGGGCTTACCCGTATGGAAGAAAAATTCTCAAAAAAAATATAATATACAGGTATTGTTAACCAGTTAACAATACTACGGATTCAGAATCTCCCGGATCGACATCAAAAGCAAGGGCAAAAACGCAAGGGCCACGGCCGCGCAAGCACGTAAAATCGACCGTGACAATTACACTTTTTCTTATTCAACGCAATCACAGCAAAGCGAATTCGGCGTGACCGCGTTACCGGCGGTCTACCCTCGCGCAGTAAGGAGCACCATGACGGGTCTTAACCGGGTTGTCGCCATCGACACACACACCCACGCAACAGTTTCCACGCGCAACGCGCCCGACGAGGTAGCCATTGCCTTCGATACCGCCATGGCCGCGTACTTCAAAGAAAAAATGCCTCGGCCCACCATCGCCGAAACTGCTGCCTACTACCGCGAACGCCATATGATGGCCGTGATTTTCACGGTCGATACCGAGCGGGCCAACGGCCAGATGCGCATCACCAACGAAGAAGTTGCCGAAGAGGCGGCCAAACACCAGGATGTGCTCATCCCCTTTGCCAGCATCGACCCCATGCGCGGCAAGATGGGAGTGCGTGAGGCCCGGCGTCTGATCAAGGATTTCGGCATACGCGGCTTCAAATTTCACCCATCCGCGCAAGAGTTCTACCCGAACGACCGCATGGCCTACGGGCTTTATGAAGCCATTGCCGAAGCCGGCCTGCCCGCTATTTTCCACAGCGGACAAACCGGAGTGGGCGCCAGAATGCGTGGCGGCGGCGGCATACGCCTGAAATATTCAGACCCCATGTTTCTGGACGACGTGGCGGTCGATTTCCCCGACATGCCCATCATCATTGCGCACCCATCGTTCCCTTGGCAGGAAAACGCCCTGGCCGTGGCAACGCACAAGCCTCAGGTCTACATTGACCTTTCGGGCTGGTCGCCCAAATACTTTTCGCCGCTGCTCATTCAGTACGCGAACTCAATCCTCAAAGAGAAAATGCTGTTCGGCTCTGACTTTCCCGTCATCACGCCGGACCGCTGGCTTGCCGACTTCGACAAAATAGGCATCCGCCCCGAAGTCAAGCCCCTGATCCTGCGTGAAAACGCCATCCGCCTGCTGGGCCTGGACAAAGACCCGGTATATGGGCGCTACGTGCGACTGGCGCCGCCCGAGCAGGGCGAATGCTGCTAGGGCCTTCGGGTTACGCCACTCCATCACGCATGACGCCAACCCAATCAACATTCAGCAAATCGAACACACTCAAGGAAGCACCATGGAACTGAAAAACACAGCCGCACTGGTAACCGGAGGCGCATCAGGGCTGGGCGAAGCCACCGCCACACACCTGGCCGCACTGGGTGCGCGCGTAGCCGTGCTGGACATCCAGGACGAGCGCGCCGCCGCCGTAGCAAAACGCATCGGTGGTATAGCCATTCACTGCGACGTCACCGACCCGGCCAGTGCCGAAAATGCCATCGCCACGGCGCGCAAGGCCCACGGCACTGCGCGCATTCTCATCAACTGCGCCGGTGGCGCGGTCGGCAAGCGCGTCGTGGGAAAGAACGGACCCATGCCCCTTGAGGACTTCACCAAGGTTGTCAACCTGAACCTCTTCGGCAGCTTCAACATGACACGCCTGGCCGCCGCCGAAATGATCGCTGCCGACCCGGTGGGCGACGAGCGCGGGCTGATTCTTTTTACGACCTCGGTCGCGGCCTACGAGGGCCAAGTCGGGCAAGCCTCATATGCCGCCGCAAAGGGTGGGCTGGCGTCGCTGACTATTCAGCTTGCACGCGAGTTTTCGCAATTCGGCGTGCGCGTCATGGCCATTGCTCCGGGAATTTTTCTTACACCCCTGCTTCACACAGCGTCCCCCGAAGTGCAAGAGTCACTGGCCCACTCCATACCGTTCCCGCAGCGTCTGGGCAAGCCTGAAGAGTTTGCCGACCTGGTGGGGCACATCGCCACCAACCCCTACCTGAACGGCGAAGTCATCCGTCTGGACGGCGCCGTGCGCCTGGCACCGCGCTAGGGCCAGTTCCAGCCCCAACGCGATCTCCTTAATAAGTGTTAACAGGCCCTAATCCATGCCAAGCTTTAGCCCGCCCTTGCGCGACCTGGCTTTTGTCCTGCACGACCTGCTTGGCGCCCCAGCTGCACTGGCCGCGCTACCCCAGCATGCCGAAGTCAGTGCAGAACTGCTCGACCAGATCGCCCAGGAAGCGGGCCGCTTTGCCGCGGAAAAAATCCTGCCGCTAAACCCCGGCGCCGACAAGATCGGCTGCCTATGGAGCGACGGCAAGGTGGCAGCGCCGCCGGGCTTTGTACAAGCCTACGACGAGTTCTGCGAACTGGGCTGGCCTTCCATGTGCGCCGACATCGACGATGGCGGCCAAGCCTTGCCGCGCCTGGTGTTCAGCGTGGTTGGCGAAATGCTGTCTTCGTGCAGCCATGCTTTTGTCATGTATGCGGCGGTCAACCATTGTGCGGCTTCTTGCCTCAGGAACTCGGCCAGCGAAGCGCTGCGCAAGCAATGGCTGGCTCCGCTGGCCAACGGACAAGTCACCACCTCCATGTGCATGACTGAAGCCCAGGCAGGATCGGACATCGGCTTGCTAAGCACCCGGGCCACGGCAACGGACGACGGCCACTTCCTGATTACCGGCAACAAAATATTCGCCAGCGGCGCCGAGCACGACCTAACGCCCAACATCATGCATCTGGTACTGGCCCGCCTGGCCGGTGCCCCAGCCGGATCACGCGGGCTAAGCCTGTTCCTGGTTCCCAAGCTGCTGTCGGACGGCACGCACAACACCGTGCATTGCGATGGCATCGAACACAAAATGGGCCTGCACGGCAGCCCCACCTGCTCGATGCGCTTTGAACAAGCCCAAGGCTGGCTGGTAGGCGAGCCCAACCAAGGGCTGCGCGCCATGTTCCCCATGATGAACGAAGCCCGCCTGCTCTCGGGGCTGCAAGCTGTGGGCTTGAGCGAACAAGCGCTGCAGAACTCCCTGGAGTATGCGCGCGAGCGGCGCCAGGGGCGCTCGGCTTCTGGCCCAGGCCCCTGCGCCATCATTGAACACCCGGATGTGCAGCGCATGCTGCTTACTCAAAAAGCCTGGACCGAAGGCGCACGCGCCTTCGTGCATTGGGTCGCTCTATTGCTGGACGTAGCCCAATGGCATCCCGATGCAGACATACGCAACGATACCGCCAGCCTTGTCGAGTTCCTGACGCCCCTGGTCAAGGGCTTTCTTACCGAGAACGCCCAGCAGTCCATCAGCGCAGCCATACAGATCCATGGCGGACATGGCTACATTGCCGAGACCGGCATCGAACAACTAGCGCGCGATGCCCGCATCACCACTATTTACGAAGGCACCACCGGCATTCAGGCGCAAGACCTGTTGCTGCGTAAAGTCCTGGGCGACGGCGGCCAGCGCCTGGCCCTGCTGCAGGAACGGGTCCAGGCCTGGCTTACCCTGCAGGCTGAACAGGCGCATATGCAAGAATTTGTCCAGCCTTTGAACGCCGCCATGCAAAGCGTGAACGAAGCTACAGCCCTGCTGAGCCAACGCGAACAGACGCAAGCCGGCTCCTCGCTGGCGGTCAGCACCCACTACCTAAGACTGGCAGGCCACCTGGTTTTCGCCTTCCTGTGGGCACAGGCGGCCGTTGCTGCCTGGGAAGCCGCCCAGCAAGGCAGCGCCTGGCACAAGGCCAAGCTAACCACTGCACGTTTTTATTTCTCGCAATTGCTGCCGGAGTCCAGCCATCTGATGGCGGCCATCGCCGCCGAGCCCTTAAACATGGAAGCGGCGTTCGAAGCCGCTTAACCACAAACCGAAGCGCACACCTCGTCCTTCGGCGCGAGGCCAAGCGAGGAAGTTTTTTCCTGGAGCCGAAGGCTCCCCCGGTTGGTAGCTTCGATGCTCCGGCCATTTGGCCGGAGTTCTTCAATGCGGAGCGGTAGCTACTGCGCCACGTCCTCTTGACTAAAAAACGCCTTGAACTCGTCGGGTATCGCCGCGCCCTTCAGACGTCCTTCGCCCACAACCTGAGCCCAGGCGCGCAACTCGAACCCCGTCGCAACCAAACGCTCGCCGCATTTCACCGTATAAGCAACTCGCAAACGGCGCTCGGCCCATTCGCTAACCGTAGCATCGATAGTAATGACATCGTCATAGGTTACCGGCGAACGGAAATTCGCACCCACGTCGACCAGCGGCGTAACCGCGTTGAAGCGAGACCGGATCTCGCGCTGGCTCAAGCCCTTGCTACGCAGCAAACCCTGAAACGTGCTGTCGAACCAATAAAAGAAGTTGGGATAAAAGACGATGCCCGCGTCATCGCAATCGCCCCACTCTATAGTTAATTCCCTCTTGAACTGGCTCATTGCCGCCCATCCCCGTAGCTGAGTAAAAGTTCGATCATAATCGTTTAGGGCGGCAAGCCAAAATTGGAAACCGCTACTGGCCGATGACTGAAATAAAATCGGTCCGAACCGTCCTTGCCAGATCTATGATTTTTATACCTTTTCTAAAGCACCGAAAATACGAGTGAGCTTGTCCGAAAAGGCAAAGTCATACTAATGCCACAACGAGTTTGAGCAAAAGTCTGTCCGGCCTTGACTTGGCGTATGTTTCAGCCTTGATATAGTCACTATCTATCCACATCGCGAATCCAGAGGACAAGCACAGAGCCTTCTCCTTAAGGCTCGGTAGAAACACGTCTATTTCCTTGGGGGACCACTTCCGCAGAACTCATCAATACCCAGTGGCCTCTGGGCGCTATGTCTCGACCAATGAGCTGATTCGGACCGGCTTGCGCATGCTTGAGCCCCACGAAAGCCAGGTGCGTGCGCTGCAAGAAACTCTAAAATCTGGTGAAGATTCCGGCGCAGCTGCCTCTTTTGACAATGCGTCTTTCCTAGAGAGGATGCGGGCACCGCTTGCCGGCTATCTCTGACGTGATGCGCTGGTGAACATGGCAACGGCTGCTGGACTTGATATCGAGAGGCGAGTACTTGAAGTCACCTGACAATGCGCGATCACCATAACATAGCCGAGCCCTCATTGGTCATTACCCACTAAGCCAGCAATCTTGGCGCCAACGAAAAACCTATGGCGTGATGCCAGCAATGGCCTGCGCAGGCATCGTCACCACTTTCAAAAGCGCGTATGGTGCCCTCATCATTGACCCACGCGGACACGATCACTTGGCTGGCTGCGTGGTAGCAAAAGCATGGGCTGAATGCCATCTAGTTTGATCTACAGCAGTGGCTTTTACTTCTTTGCTTTTTTAGCACCCCCGTCAATCGGCTGAGTTGTCCTGATGGCGCACTGCTCAAAATGCTCACGTGCCCCATCAGCCAACATGGGATGCATGGCATAGAACAAATCGAGTGCGGCCTTGCGCCGCCATTCGATCTCCAGAACACTATCCGGTAGATTAGGGTCTATCGTGGCCATTTTCCGGAACATGTCAATCAACCTTGTCCTAATAACGAACGCATCAAGGGGAGACACCCCCTTCTGGTTGAGCGCTTCATATACCGGCTCGAACTTAGCCAGAAACATGCCATACAAGGAGCTTAACAATTCGAGGTTCCATGCACGGTGCACTACGTTTCGAACTTCGCCATGATCGTTAAAACTAACATTAAGACTCAAGACCTGCCCTTCCATACCCAAACGGGAAATTAGACGATTCAGCTCACGATTGTCGCCTCCCGCAGCTATCCAGATACCTTCCTGGATGACACCAAAGTGGCGCAAGGTAAGCCACCGCCCCAAACGTCCCCGGTCTGCGCGATGGCCTTCGGTTTTATGAGCATCAGCCCCTTGATACAAGACAATTGTCCAACTCCCGTCCCATGCGGGGTCGGACTTGGCTGAAAAGGTGTGATGTCGCCCCTCTTCGATAACGGCAAGCAAACGGGGGGCACTAGCGTAAAAAATATAGCGACCTTCACGCTGCGACGTCAGTAATTTACGCAAGCAAACGCGATTAATCGCTACTCGGGCTCCAGCTGCTGAAAAGCCCAGATCCTGAAGTAAATTGACGAGGCCGCCAGACCAGACTTGCTCGTGTTCACCCACATACTCGCCGAACAATCCAAGAGTGATCTCTTGAGGCTGCAAGACGGTGAACTTTTTGGCCTGTTGCGAAAGGCTGACTTTTTTTGCATGTGTTCTCGGACTGCGAACAGGGGCCAGAGACACTAATCGAGTCACAAAGCTTCCTTAAAATTCAAAAACAATATGGCATTGGCCACTTGACTCAGAGCTATCCAAGTCAAGATACCGCTCAAATGGTAGCACGAGTGTATCGTGAAAACCGCTGGGAAGCCCTTCTTTAGTCACTCTGTCACCTCTCATGAATAATAATAAACACATAAACAATTGACATGTAATTTATTTTTAAGTAGCATACTACCAAGTAGGTGCAATAACAAACAGATCCGATCTGACATCCATCCAATCAACATTTTGATAAGCCATGTCCAACTCTTCCAATACAAAGTGCTCGCAGGGGCAAACCGCCAACGGGCTGTTCTACGACCGTCGTGGCAAAGGCCGTCCCATCGTGCTGCTACACGGCTGGTGCCTGAACTCCAAAATGTGGATCTATGCGCAGGAAGCCCTCGGCGCTGATCACGAGGTCATTGCGTTTGATCTTGCGGGTTTCGGGCGCTCTTCTCATTTGAGCGGCCCATACACTTTCGACCGGCACGCTCAAGACCTAGCCGCAGCATTTACTGAATTGAAACTGCAGCAGCCCATAGTGACGGGTTTTGCCTTCGGCGCTGCAGTAGCTGTGGAGCTGGCTAAAGCAATCCCGGAACAGCTTGGTGGTATCGTCGCCGTCGGGCTGCCCGCGGCCCAGGCATCACCCTACTCCAAAATGCCCAGAGCGATGCGCCGCGACTGGCCCGGATTTGCCCGCAAATCAGCCGAAGCACTGTTTCATAACGCCCAGTCCGAGGCCACCATCGGATGGGTCGAGCGCATGTTTGGCGACGCATCGCTCTTCACCGCCATCGAAACCGTTGGCATCCTGCAGCACTACGAGCCCGCCGAAGCCGTGCACGGCCTGACCGTTCCTACTCTTTTCGTTCACGCTGACAAGGACTTGGTCGCGCCAGTTGCGACAGGCCAGGCCTGCGCAGACACCACCCCCCGCTCCAAACTCGTTGTTCTTGAAAACTGTGGCCATCTCATTGTTCTCGATAGCAAAGATGCCTTTCATGACGCCGTAAGAAGCTTTGCTTCCACCCTCTGAACCAAAGGTAAATCATGCCCAATAGCCCAGAGAATCTGATCATCAGCACCCAGAGCGGCACGCAAACGTGGCGCATGAATTTCGGTCCGGTCAATGCCCTGCGTCCCGACTTTCTCAATCAAATAAAACGGGCATTACAAAGTGCCGAGGCAGCCCCTGAAATCAGCGCCATTGTGCTAAGCAGCCAACTACGTATTTTCTCAGCAGGTGGCGACGCGGCATGGATGGGGTCGGTCTTGAACGAGCGCGGACCCGATGCACTAGTCAACGAATTCAACGAGGCCATGGACTTGTTCCGCGACGTGTGCCTGTCCCTGCGCCGCAGCCCGTTATTGATCGTGGCCGCACTGAATGGCCATACCCTTGCTGGTGGCCTTGAACTGGCAGCGGCCTGCGACGTGCGATTTGCCGCCGACGACGAGCGGCTGCAAATTGGCGTGCCTGAAATGGACTTATTTGGCGTACTGCCTTCGGGCGGCGGCGGCACTCAGTTTATTGCACGCCTGATGGGCCCTTCGCGAGCCTTGCAATTCATCCTGGATGCAAAACCCGTGTCTGCCAAACAAGCTTACGACGCCGGCCTGATCGATCGACTGTGCCCTCCCGACACCTTGCTAGCCGATGCCGAAAAGTTCGCGCGTGACGTTGCCAAAAAAGCGGGGCGCATCGGGATTTCCGCAGCGAAGAAATCCATTTTTGGCGGCAGCGAACTTCCACTGGAATATGCCATGAGCCTGGACCATGCTGTTCACTGGGATGCTATGCGGCGCGGCAACTTCCGTAGCGGGGCGATCGACTTCGTTAAGCGATTCGGATAATTATGAATACACAGAATGTAGCAGTAGTCGGCGTGGGAATGACCCGTTTCGGCAAACATCAGGATACCTCGCTGAAGACTTTGGGGGGCGAAGCCATCCAAATTGCCCTGGCTGACGCCGGTCTGGAGTCGGGGGACATCAACGCAGCCTTTGTTGCCAACGCCATGGCCGGGATTACGACCGGCCAAGTCAGTATTGTGGGACAAACGATTCTTGAGGCGAACGGGTTTCACTCGCTACCAGTTTTCAATATAGACAACGCGTGTGCAGGATCATCCAGTGCGCTGCATCTAGCAATCCAGTACATCCGGTCCGGCGCCGCCGACACAGTTTTGGTTCTTGGAGCGGAAAAGCTGATCTGCGCCGACCGTACAAAAGCATATCTGGCCCTTAACGGCGCCGCCGATATCGACTTTGTCGCAGCCAGCGGTATAGACACCTCCAAAGCCAGCGTTTTCGTCTCGGCGGTATACCCTGGCCGCCTGAACGCTTATCACGAGAAGTACGGACTTGATAAACACACGCTGGCGCAAATAGCGGTAAAAAACCGCAGCCATGCCGCTCATAATCCACTTGCTCAGTTCACCGCCCTGCTAACTGTGGACGATGTGTTGAACTCACGCCAGATCGTCGGACCCATCACGGCGCTCATGTGCGCTCCCATTGGCGATGGCGCCTCAGCCGTCATCGTAACGCGCGAAAGTCTTGTGCAAAAGAACCAGCGACCGGTATGGATACGGGGCTCAAGCATCATGATGGCATCTCGTTCCGGCACAATATCCTCCATTGCCCAGGCGGCAGCCAAAGCGTATTCCGAAGCCAACATTACCCCTGCCTCCATCCATGTCGCCGAGGTACATGACTCCATTTCCTTTAATGAGCTGCTGGCCTACGAAGAGCTAGGCCTTTGCGAACCGGGCCTGGGCGCAAGCTTGGTGAAAGAAGGTGCAACTACCCTGGGCGGTCACATTCCAGTGAATCCCAGCGGGGGCCTGGAGTCACGGGGACACCCGGTCGCCGCTACCGGCACCGCCCAAATATACGAGCTTGTGTCGCAGTTGCGCGGCGAGGCCGGGCCTCGACAAGTCAAGGGCGCGAAAGTGGCCGTCGCGGAAAACGCGGGCGGCTTTACGGGAACAGATACGGCGGCCATTGCAATTACAGTGCTGGAAGCTTAATGTCGGTTACATAAAAACAGGATTGATCATGGAAAAAATATACGATGTTGCGGTTATTGGGATGGGTCCCGTTGGAGCCGTATTGACAGCACTTTTGGGAACGTATCAGCTTGACGTCATCACCATAGAAAAAGATCCTAACGTTTTTCCTTTACCACGCGCCGCCCATATTGACCACACAGGCCTACGGACTATTCAGGAGATAGGCTGTCTGGACAAGGTCCTGGACAAGGTCATCCGGAACACTCGCCTGGACCTGCTGAATGCCAATCTCGAACTACTGGCCCGTATTCCCGCAAGCCAGCGCAGCGTTTCCGGGCTGCCGACCAGCGTCTACTTCTACCAGCCCGACTTTGACCGGATCCTACGTGATGCCGCAACGCGCTTCCCGAGCGTCACAGTGCGCACCAACGTCTGCATGACCGCCATCGCTCAGCATCTGGGACAGGACTTGGTAACACTGAACGTTGTCAACGAAAGCGGCGCCGATGAAACCATCAAGGCACGCTGGGTCGTCGGTTGCGACGGGGCAAGAAGCCCGACACGCGAATTATGCGGGATTACCCTGTCCAGCTTGAATTTTGATGAGCAATGGCTGGTCATTGACCTGAAAGTCGACGTCGAGAAATACCAGTTGCCCGCCGACCATGTGATCGAGATCTGTGATCCCAAACGGCCATACCTCACAACGCCTATTTCAAAAGATCGACAGCGCTTTGAGTTCATGCTGCTTGATGGCGAAGACCACGCCACCATGCTAAAAAAGGAAACGATAGTTGAACTGTTAGCTAAGTGGATCCCTGACCAAGCTTACACAATAGACCGCGCTGCTGTATATACTTTCCACGGAGTAGTTGCCGATGAATGGCGCAAGGACCGCGTACTGATCGCGGGCGATGCGGCCCACCAGACACCGCCCTTCCTAGGCCAGGGCATGTGCGCCGGCATTCGCGATGCGGCCAATCTGGCTTGGAAACTAGACCGCGTCATACGCGAAAAGTCCAGCGACGCCATTCTGGACACCTATCAGTCCGAACGCGCACCCCATGCAATCAAGGTCATTGAAGCGGCTATCCGTATTGGCAAAGTCATTTGCGAACTCGACTCCGAACGCGCCGCCCAACGGGACCGCTTGCTGCGAGCCAGTGACAAAGGCAGCCAGGCCAGCCTGTTGTTTTCGTTGCCATTGCTGGAGGAGGGCCCCCTGGTTCGCAAAGGTGGCGGAAACCTCTTCGTACAACCCCGGCTAGATGGGCAATATCTGGACGATATCGTCGGATCCCGCTTTCTGATTGTTGTGAAATCGGAAGCGGCATTAGGCCGAAGCGCCGCATGGTGGCAGTCGGAAATGGATGCATATATTGCCATGGCCCCGCAGCTGCAATCGCCGGAACTTGAGCGCTGGTTCAAGCAGAATCCTTGCGAGGTCGTCGTCGTGCGCCCCGACCGCTATGTGCTGGGTACAGCCGACTCATTAGACACACTGACAGATGAGGTCAAAGGTTTACTGACCGGCAAAACTGTAACGGCATAACATCGAAAGTACAACGGTAAACCGAAATCAAAATCGCAAAAACATGAAAGACAATTACCCAACCGACACGCAGATCCCTCTGGATCACCTTGTACCCCCAGAGCTCCAGCCCGAATATCCGGAATTCCAACCCACGCCGGCAACGCCAATAACACAATCACACAACATCGGCGTGGCCCTGTCCGACGCCCAGGTGGCCTATGGACGCTGCGAAGCTATTGCCGCCATTCATGCCGAGTCAGGCAGAAGCTATACATACGGCTACCTTGCGCAAGAAAGCCAAAAACTTGCTACCGGGCTGATCCGGTATGGCATCCGCAAGGGGGATCGAGTCGCCTACTCCACCCCTAACGACCCTGCGGCCATTATCGTCATGCTGGCCATCTGGAAAGCAGGAGGCGTCGTCGTACCGATACCCGCAAATACGCGCGCAACGGAAATCACTAACTATATTGACGATACCCGCCCCCGCATTCTGTTCGTTCACTCGCGCTCGGGGAATCTCGACTCAATCAAAGACCAGAAAGAAGCCCTGGGCCTGGAGGCGATCTACGTGTTCGCCGACGAGGGCACTGAAACCGGCCTGCCTTCGTGGTCCGAGCTGCACCATGAAAACACCTTGCCTACTGTAGACGTCGATCCCAATCAGCCTGCAATTATCTGGCACACCGGCGGCACGACAGGACGGCCCAAAGGCTGCTATCACACGCACAAACGGTTTATTGCGGCCGGCCTGTCATTTGGCATTGGCGCGGGCGTACAGCCAGGACAACGCTGGGCGGCAGCGGCACCCATCGGCCATGCCCTGGGCATCATCCACTCGACCATCTATTCGATGCTCAACGGCGCCACTGTCGTCTTCATTGAAAACTTTTCCGATGCAAAACACCTACTAGGCTGCATCGAAAAATACAAAGTCACCACCTTCACAGCCCTGATGATCACCTGGGGCAAGATGGCCGACGTGATCCGCGACGGCCTGGCCTGGAATGGCCAATCGCTGGCACGCTGCTATGCCATGTGGCAAACCGCCAGTTCCGCTGACATCTTCAACTTCTGGAAAGATCGCGGCGTCGAGCTGTTCAATAATTTTGGCAGCACGTCGTTTGCCAACTGGGTGCTTATTCCTCCGCTACGTGAGCCCACACCGCGTGCCGCACTGGGTAAACCAATAGCCGGCTATCAGGTAGAGGCTGTCGAAATTACGGATGAAGGGCTACGCATCCTGCCTCACGGCGAACTTGGCCGTATGGCCGTTCGCGGTCCCAGCGGGCTCACCTACTGGAACCACCACGACTATCAAAAGCGCGATATCCTTGATGGGTGGACGGTCTGCGACGACATGATCCGCTATGACGAACAGGGCTTCGCACACTACCTCGGGCGCAGTGACTACATGATCAGCACGGCTGGCTTCAAAGTCGCACCAATCGAGGTCGAGCAGGCGCTGTCGACTCACCCGGGCGTCAAAGAGGTGGCGGTCATACCTGCCCCATGCCCGATCCGTTATGAGCAGGTTTGCGCTTTTATCGTTCTTAACCCCGGCTTCACGGCCAGCGACAGTCTGAAGAAAGAACTTTGCGAGCTGGTCGCGAAAGAGCTTTCTTCATACAAGGTGCCCCGAATGATCCGATTCATCGATGCCCTGCCCCGGGACGGCGTTGGAAAAGTCCAGGGAGCCCTGGTCAAGAAGCTGCTGGATACACCCGAAACACCGACGCGCTAACTTACAAACACCCTTCAGGCACCCGCCAGCAGGATGGTAGACAACTCGTCGGGATGCTCTAGAAGGTAGTTACTGTGCCCCTCCCAGGCAATACGCCCGCGGTCGAGCACCATTGCGTCTTGCGTCGACTGAAGCGCCCGCCGAGCTGACTGCTCAACCAGGACGACGGTCAACTTGTCTTCAAGCAGACGCCGGATGGACTCCATCAAGCCGTCGACAATAATGGGCGACAAACCTTCAAGTGGCTCATCCAGAATTAGCAGTTTCGGATTGCCCATCAACGCGCGGCCAATAGAGAGCATCTGCTGCTCCCCCCCTGAAAGCTGATTGCCAAAATTACCACGCCGTTCAAGCAAACGTGGGAAGAAATCATACACCTTATCCAGCGACCAGTCACCACTACCATACGCCGCCACCATAAGGTTTTCTTCCACGGTCAGCGAAGGAAAGATGTTGCGAGTTTGGGGTACATAGCCAATGCCCAGCCGGGCTCGTTCGTAGACCGGCAGTTTCTCTATCGCCCGGCCGTTAAAAAGAATCGAACCGCTATGCAATGTTGTATGCCCCATGATCGTGGCAAGCAATGTCGTCTTGCCGACACCATTTCGGCCCAATATGGCCAGCGACCCCTGCTCAGGAATCTCAAGGTTAATATCTTCGAGAATTACCGTCGTTCCGTAGCCTGCCACCAGGCTGGTGATTTTAAGACACTCAGACATAAGATTCCCCTAAATAAACATTCCGAACGATTTGATTTTCCCGGATCTCTGCAGGTGTGCCCTCAACCAGCGTCGCTCCACCTGCCAAGACAGTAATCCACTCGGCGAACCGAAAGACCAGATCCATATCATGCTCAATAAACAAAATGGATATGTCTTTGGGAAACTGCTGCAGAACGTCAAAAATCACATGCGATTCGTGCGATGGCACACCCGCCGCTGGTTCGTCGAGCAAAAGCACCGAAGGCTTAAGTCCCAGCGCAATGGCGATTTCAACTAGACGTTGCTTACCGTAAGGCAAGTCACGCACGAACTGATCGCAGACATCCCTAATATGCAGCGAATCCAGTAATGCCATCGCTTCCGTCACGACGTCATCGTGCCGATAAGCTGCTTTGAGCATAAGGCGCGAAGCACCAGTACGCTCGGCTATCGACAAACAAACATTGTCAAGTACGGTAAGTTCATTGAAAAGCGCATTGATCTGAAACGTTCGCCCCATGCCACCTTTGACCCGGGCAGCCGGACTGTCGCGTGTAACGTCGATGCCATTCAACAGCACTTGACCCGACGAAGGCTGCAAACGCCCAGTCAACAAGTTGATGAACGTTGTCTTCCCTGCCCCGTTAGGACCAATCAATGCATGTCTTGCGCCTTTTTCCAGACGAAAATTAATATGCTCGGCGACCACCAAGGCGCCAAAGGTCCGATATAAACCTATGGTTTCCAGCGCTGCTGTCATGTTTTCCTTCCTGTTACTGAGTCAAGCAAGCCCAAAATGCCGCCACGGGCGTACAAAA
This sequence comes from Burkholderiaceae bacterium, assembly GCA_004322135.1. Taxonomy (GTDB): domain Bacteria; phylum Pseudomonadota; class Gammaproteobacteria; order Burkholderiales; family Burkholderiaceae_B; genus Eoetvoesia. The sequence goes on from SCSG01000008.1 coordinate 300,085, forward strand.
TGACCACGATAAGCAGCACGCCAATTCCCAAATACCAGTTCTCGGGAAATTGCTTTGCAAGATAGTCCTGAGCCACCAAAAAGACCGCCGGCCCAACAAATGCACCATATAAGCGCCCAACGCCACCGAGAATCAACATGACCAATATTTCCCCGGACAACTCGAAACCTAGGGTATTCAATCCCACGAAACTACTGGTTTGCGTCAGTAAAGCACCCGCGATGCCAGCAATAGCGGCTGCCAGGGTGTAGGTAAACAGCAGTTGGCGAAACACGGGCGTCCCTATAGCGTGCATGCGCATCGGGTTCTGATGAATGCCACTCAACGAAGCGCCAAACGGTGACCGACATAGCGTCCGTAGCAGCAGCCAAACAAGAAACAGAATCACCAAGCTGTAAACGAAGGCTGTTTTACCGAACATATCGAAACGGAACAAGCCCAGCAGTGGAGCGATTACGATACCGGTCAGGCCATCTGCCCCACCGGTCAGGTGCGTCGCGCGGTTGGCCGCTTCGTAAACCATTGTCGCCACTGCAAGCGTTAACATAATAAGCGTGAGTCCTTTGCCCCGTAGCACGACAGCGCCACTAAGCAAACCCAGCACACCCGCGCACGCAGCAGCGATAAGCAATTGCACCAGAGGATCATTGATCCCAAAAGATACACTAGCTATGCCCGCGGCATATGCGCCAACTCCGAAGAAAACGCCGTGGCCCAGAGACACCACACCTGCATAACCCACAAGCAGATCCAACGACATGACCAGAATAATAAAAATCAGAATCCGAGCTGCTAGGGCCAGATAATCGGGCAGTAAAAAAAACACGGCTATGCCAACGATCCACGGAATCAGCTCCGTGATTTCGAACGACGACCGCGACAAATAAAATTTTTGGCGTTGACCATCCATTTACGTTTGCTCCCCAAACAAACCTTGAGGCTTCAAGCCCAGAAACACAATGACGAGACCATATAGTAAAAATGAGCCTAGCTCTGGAATCCAGTATTTACACGCCGTATCGATTAACCCGACCAGCAGGGCGGCAAAGAACGTACCGCGCAGTGACCCGATACCGCCCAGCGCCACAACCATCAGGAAAATGACAAGAAATTCGAAAGGGTAGCCGGGCTGTACAGCCAGCAACTCGACCCCAAGCGCCCCCCCCAAACCCGCCAAACCACTCCCCAGCATGAACGTCAGTCGAAATACTCTTGATGTATTGATACCGACTGACTGTGCCATCGCCCGGTCGTCTACCGAAGCGCGAACCATCGCACCCCACCGCGTGCGCTCGACTCCGAACCACAAAGCCAGAATCAGTACCGCGCCGGATAAAATGATGAAAACTCGATAGGCTATCCAGTCATATCCGAAAATATGCCATTGCCCCTGAAGATACGCCGGCAATTCAGCCCGTTGTGACTGAGGTCCGAACGCAATACGCACCAGTGCAATCGCGACAAAAATCAGACCAATCGACAACAACACCTGCGACAATTCGCTGTCACCGTAAAAGCGCGAATACAGCAAGCGCTCGAGCACATAACCCATCAAGGAAACCACGATAAACGCAAGCGCCAGCGCCAGCGGATAAGGGACGCCGTAGCGGCTCATCAGCACAATGAGCACATAGCCACCAACCATCGCAAAAATGCCATGGGCCAGATTGGCAAACCGCATCAATCCCATGGTAATGGACAACCCCACGGTGATGACATACAACACCATGCCAAAAGCCGTACCGTGGAACGCCACATTTACAATTTCTAACATAACTGAGCCTCGAAACTAATAAATCCCGACGCCGCGACAGGCAGTCGGGTTGCACCGATTACTTGCTGTTTTGCTCTACCCAAGGATCCAGGACCTGCTTACCGACGACTTCGATCTCGACGTTGGCCAGCTTACCGTCCACCTTGCGCACTTCGCGCAAGTACTCGTTCTGACGAATATCGCGGGTTCTGGGATCGATAGAGATCGTGCCGCGCGGGCTATGGTCCGACTTGTAGTTGCGCAAGATTTCCATAGATTTTTCTGCGGTGACCTTGCCTTTTTGGGCAATGATTGCTTCGTATATGGCATCCATGGCGTCCCAAGCCTGTGGCGCGGCAAAGCTAGGAATGGAGTCTTTGCCATAGGCGGCGATCCAGACGGAATTGAAATCTTTCGTCGCTTGCCGGTCTCCGGCGCCCGAATAATGATGCACTGTCAGCAGGCCTAGCGCGGCATCACCCAATGAATGCAGCTCTTCGTCGGCAGTGATGTCACCCGTACCGATCAGCTTGATGCCTTCCTTGGCTAGGCCCAGGTCATTGAATGCCTTAACGAAGTTCACACCGATACGGCCTGTGGGCACAAACACGAAAAGCACATCTGGCTTCAATTCCTTGACCTTTAGCAGATAAGGCACAAAGTCAGCTGTGTTAATAGGCATACGCACACGACCCAATATCTTGGAATCGGCGTTTTGCTTAAAGCCCAGTTCGAAATATTTCTCGGAGTCGAAGCCGGGGCCATAGTCTGTCACGGCGATATACGACGTCTTATAGCGCTCGCCGGCCCACTTGCCCAAGTAGTACGGGGCAGTCGACGTACCAAACGAGAATCGCACAAAATAAGGCGACAACGTGATGTTTGCGGACGCACCGGCATTCATCAGCAAAGTCGGCACTTTAGCTTCGGTGGACAGCGGCGCAACCGCGGCGCCGTTCGGAGACCAGACAAACCCTGTCAAGAAATTGACTTTCTCGCGCACGATAAGTTCTTGCGCGAGTTGGCGCGCCTTATCAGGATTGGGGCCGCCGTCGTCACGAACAATTAGTTTGACATCAACACCAGGGGGCAACCGACTTTTGTTTTGTGCCATATACAGCTGCGCCGCCTGGACCATCTGTTCGCCCAGGAACGTGCCCTGGCCCGAAGTGGAGGTTATAAGGCCAATTTTTACTGTTTCGGCATTTGTGACGCCTACACCGACCATCATCGTCATGGCAGCCGCCACTGAAACTATCCGCTTGAAAATCTTCATGCTTGTCTCCTCAAGGCCCGAAACTAGGCCGGTATATAAATCGCTTTTTTACACAGACATCCATCCGAAAATCAGATGACAACACAACCCCAACTAATACTGCATGTAGCAGATACTACCCTTACGCAATCACGACTGTCAACACTACTATAGTTGACACAGTATATATATATGCGTAATATTTAAAATGAGTTGCGCCGCACGGTGGCGAGCCATCAGGAGGAAGGAGCGTTGAACAAGATGAAGCCTGTTATTCTCGAAGGTCCAAGCGAGCCACTAGGCTACCTTTCCGAATTGGAGCTCGGGCATCAATACCGCATTGGCAAAACAATAATTTCCCTGAATAGTGCGCTGAGCTTTGCTAATGTCTTTGACCCATTTTCGTTTCACAACGACCCGGAAACCGCGAAGGGATCAATGTTCGGCGGGTTGATCGTCAGCGGCTTGCAATCGCTGTCTGTCGTGCACGCGCTTTCTGTTTTGGGAGGCTTTCTTGTCGAGGATCCGGTTATTTGCGGTGCTGGCATAGACGAGCTGCGCTTTGCCCAACCCATTCGACCCGACGAAGTACTAGATATATCAGCGGAAGTCATCGAACTGAAAACACCAAGGGTGGGGCGCGACTACGGCATAGCGCGTCTTAAATACTGGATTAAAAATCCAAAGGGCGAAACCGTGATGACGTTCATTGACAACCATGTGCTAAAAGACAAACCCCATCCGCTGGGATGACACCTCATGGCCGCTTAACCTCTACTTTTAACGACCGTTAAAAAGGGGGGGGATTACCGCAGCACGCGAAGTTTGGCCAGAAAAATTTCCTCTGACTGTACGGTTTGGTGTCCTCGAGTATGACGGACGTGATGAGCAAACGCTGCTCGAATCGATAAGCCTGGTGCGCGACTTTAAAGTGGCCGGCATGGACATAACCAGTGTCAGTATCGGCTTTACAATTCCCGAAACGTCTATCCCTTGGGGGCCGGCTTTCTTGGGATCAATTGCTGAACGCGTTCGCCGCGAAGCAGATGTACCAGTATCTTCCGCATGGGGATTTGGCACACCGGAAATTGCCGAGCGCGTCGTCAAAGAGGAACAGCTTGATGTTGTTATGGTGGGAAGAAGCCATCTGGCGAATCCCCATTGGGCTTATTTCGCAGCCAAGGAGCTCGACGTAGAGCGCGCATCATGGACGCTACCAGCGCCATACGCCCATTGGCTTGAGCGTTACTAAATGGAAAAGGCGAACTGAAGTTCGCCTTTTTCGGTCAATCGGGAATCTCGGGCTCTACCAGCTTTGCCAGTTGCATAAGCGACTCCTGCCAGCCCAGATAACACATCTCCGCAGGAATAACCTCGGGTATGCCCTCCTGCTCGATATTGAGTTCGACCCCGCAGGAGACCTGCTTCAAAGTAATAGTGGTGTGCATCTGGCTAGGCAGGTTCGGGTCGTCGAACTGGTCCGAATAACGTATCTTTTTGAACGGTACCAGCTCAAGATACTCGCCGGTGAACGAGTGGCTGTTGCCGCCGCCGAAGTTACGGAAGGACATTTTGTAAGTACCGCCAACTTTGGCTTCCATGTGGTGAACCTGGCAAGTAAACCCATAGGGCGGAAGCCACTTCGCCATTGCATCGGGTTCGAGGAAAGCGCGGTAGACACGCTCGGCAGGTGCGCGCAAGACGCGGTGAAAATGGACGGTTCCGGTAGTCATGATGTATTTGCCTTTCAGAAGAGAACCCACCATCTTTTTTACCACGTCATTCCAACCGAGAAAACACCCGCCGCACGAGCGTCCGGCAGACCCCATACACTCCTGAGCCTTGGCTCTGCGCTTAGGGCATAGCCTCTTGCTCGATGCCCTAATTTTTCATTTAGATACATGTTGCCATTTCAAAACCGCATCCGGAAAAAGCGCAATAAATGAAACGAAAAACCAATAATTAAACGATGATAGCAACAAAATTATTCATCTTAAGCAAACTTAAGCACAAAATCAGGTTTGCACCTGCTAGCGATACCTCCTAATATCTGCGCACATAGTCATTGGAGTTGCCGTCATGTCCGAAACCATAGCGCTTGAAATCAGCCGCAAAAAGCCCGCGTCCCTGGCCCGCTGGCCGGTTCAGGACATTATCGAACTGTACGAAACCCCTTTGCTGGACCTGCTGTATAAAGCGCAAACCGTACACCGCCAGCACCACGAAGCCAATGCCGTCCAGCTTTCCAGCCTGCTCTCCATAAAAACCGGCGGCTGCCCGGAAGACTGCTCCTACTGCCCCCAGTCCTCGCGCTACGACACCGAAGTCGAAAAAGAGCGTCTGCTGGAACTAGAAGAGGTTTTGGCGGCCGCGCGCGAAGCCCAGGCCGGCGGCGCCCAGCGTTTTTGCATGGGGGCCGCCTGGCGCTCGCCCAAAGCACACCACATTGATGCAGTCGCCGAAATGGTGCGTGCGGTAAAAGCGATGGGGCTGGAAACCTGCGTCACGCTGGGCATGCTAAAGGATGGTCAGGCCGAACAACTCAAACAGGCGGGCCTGGATTACTACAACCACAACCTGGATTCGTCGCCCGAGTTCTACACCCGGATCATCACCACTCGCACCTATCAGGATCGGCTTGATACGCTGGAGCGCGTACGCAATGCCGGCATCCACGTTTGCTGTGGCGGCATCGTCGGCATGGGGGAATCACGCCGCGATCGCGCCGGCCTTGTCGCCCAATTGGCGAATATGGACCCCTACCCCGAATCGGTGCCCATCAACAATCTGGTCAAAGTGGGCGGCACGCCGTTGGCAGACACGCCCGACATCGATCCACTGGAGTTTGTCCGCACCATTGCCGTTGCGCGGATCACCATGCCCAAGGCGGTTGTACGCCTGTCGGCCGGACGCCAGGCCATGAGCGACAGCACACAGGCCCTGTGCTTCATGGCAGGTGCCGGCTCCATCTTTTACGGAGACAAGCTCCTCACCACCGGCAATCCCGAATTTACAGCCGACCAGGCGCTGTTCGAACGGCTGGGCCTGCACCCCATAAGCGGCCCGTCCTGGCACGCCTGAAAGCACAAGGCCCGCGCCCGACTGCTATAGCTGGCCCAGCAACGTACCGGCATCACTCACAACCAGGCCAGCGTCTTTTTCAGCGTTAAGCTGTCTGACGACACCATCCTTGATCAAGGCCGAATAGCGCCGCGAACGAATGCCCAGGCCACGCGCGTTAAGGTCAAGCTCCAGGCCCAGCGCCTTGGTCCACTGCGCGCTGCCGTCGGCCATCATGCGCACACGCCCGTCGACTTTCCGGTCGCGACCCCACGCCCCCATGACAAACGGATCGTTCACAGCCACGCACCAGATTTCATCGACACCCTTGGCCTTGAACTTGTCGGCCAGTTCAAGAAAGCCCGGCAGATGCTTCTCGGAGCAGGTCGGAGTGAAGGCGCCAGGCACGGCAAACAACGCAATGGTTTTCCCTTTGACAAGGTCACTGACCTGAAACGAGTTGGGCCCAAGCGTGCAACCTTCAGTCTCGACTTCGATGTATTCGGCCAGGGTGCCTTCGGGCACCTTATCGCCAACTTTGATAGACATGGTTTTACTCCGTTATATGAACAAGCGATTAGCTAATTATTAAACCAGCAAAAAACCCCCAATTGGGTCCAACATTTTTAACACAATAGCAAGCACGAAAAACAACCGCATACTCCGATACACTTTCATACCTCGCCTTCATGCTTCTGTAAAACTTGCCCCTCAGAATAACCCCTGACTTCACGCGCACATAAAGCGCACGGAGTCCAGGGCCCACGCAGAGCCTAATCTGGATACTGCGTATCGGGCGTCCGAACATCCCATCGCGTCTACCGCATCCCGGCCACAAAACTGTCGGTGCATGGCAGCGATGCTTTCTTCAATACGGAGATCGCCGTGATACTACCTAAACTATCTGCCGCAATTTTGTCGATGAGCTTTTTCGGCACTGCCTACGCGGGTGTCGACCTCAACCGCGACACCAGTCTGGATCAGTGGGTCGTGATTTCAGGCGCCACCAACGGTGCCGCCGACGTCCTGGGTGCCAGCCGGGAGGATATTGACGAGCACCGCAATACCGCTCTTGGCCACCTGATGCGCTACGCGCGCGAGCATGGCCTTCAGGTCCGCGAGTTTGACCAGTTGTTCGAACGCGGCCAAATGGAAGGGCGCAAACTGGTTCAGACGCATCACGGTCTGGTTGTCGCCACCCGCGATGAATTCATCAACGGCTTCAGGTACGACAAAAGCATTGACTACCAGCACATCGAAAAGGTGCTGAATACCTAAGAATACTAGCCTCGTGGCGCGCGGTACAGCACCAGCGGCGTGCAGGGCATCTTGCCGCGGCGGCGGGGCTGATGGCAGCACACGTTGCACTTGATGCGCAGTCGCCAGCGCAAGGCGATTGGCGCTCCAGGCCAGCGGCATTGTCGCCGGCCTGGCCTGGATCGCGTATAGTATGGAAATGAATCGCGTGCGCTTTGCATGGTGCGTGGCGCGCGCAGTCACCTTTCCGACACTACCATGAGCCACATTCCTGCTACGGCCGAACCTACCCTTAGCCATCTGGACGAATCCGGTCAAATACGCATGGTCGACGTCAGCAACAAGGCATCCACCCTGCGCAGCGCCGTCGCGCGAGGCAAAGTACGCATGAGTTCCCAGGCCTACAAGCTGCTGTCCGCCCACGAAAACGGCAAGGGTGAGGTACTGAATACCGCACGCGTGGCCGGTGTTCTTGCGGCCAAGCGCTGCGCCGAGCTCATTCCCCTGTGTCACAGCCTGCCGCTAAGCTTCGCGGGCGTCGAATTTTCTCTTGATGATGCCACACACACCATAACCATCAAGGCCACCTGCCGCACCGACTACAAGACCGGCGTCGAAATGGAAGCCATGACCGCCTGCAGTGTGGCGGCGCTGACCATTTACGACATGTGCAAGGCTGCCGACAAGGGCATCATCATCGAAGACATCAGGCTCAGCGAAAAATCCGGAGGCAAAAGCGGTGAGTGGCACAGCAATTAACGTCCTCTACTTCGCCCAGGTGGCGGAGCTGGTGGGCACCCGACAAGAATCCTGGCCAGTCACGGGTCCGCTAAGCGGGTCTGAATGGCTGGAACAGCTGGCTGCACGCTATCCGCAGCTGGAACCCGTAAAGCGTCTCAAGCTGGCAATCAATCAATACCACGTCGGCCCCGAAACACTTATCCACCCGGATGACGAAGTCGCCGTTTTCGAGCCCGTTACAGGGGGCTAATCATGGTTATCGTGCAAGAAGCCGATTTCGACACGGCAACATTGGTCGCACAACTGCGTGAGCGCGCAGCCGGCAAAGCTGGCGCCGTCGTTACCTTTACAGGATACGTGCGCGACTACGCCGAGGGTCAGGCCACCGACACACTGTTCCTTGAACACTACCCCGGCATGTGCGAACGTGAAATCCAGACCATCTGCGACACGGCGCAAAGCCGCTGGGGCACGCTGGAACCCATCGTGGTCCACCGAGTCGGCCGGCTGCGGCATAAAGACCAAATCGTCTTTGTGGGAGTGGGCTGCGCCCATCGCGGCAATGCTTTCAATGCCTGCGAATTCATCATCGACGCACTCAAGACCCGCGCACCTTTCTGGAAGCGTGAAACCCTGACAAGTGGCAATGAGTTCTGGGTTCAGCAGCACGAGGCCGACGTGACCAAAACCGAACTCTGGAACACTGCGTCTCAGGAGCCGGACAAAAGCATGCGGAAAGCCAGTCCTTCGGAACCCCCCCTTCAGGAAGCCAGCCGTGAGTAAAGTGGACCCAAGCAAACCCAATACCGCACTGAACTGCGCCATTCTGACCATCTCCGACACGCGCACGGCCGAGAACGACACGTCGGGCGACTACCTTGCCGAAAGCGTGCGTGCAGCCGGCCACCATTGCGTGCAGCGCGGCATCAGTTCGGGCAACATCTACCAAATCCGCAAAATCCTCAGTGACTGGATCGTCGACGACACCATCCAGATTATCCTGACCAACGGCGGCACTGGCTTCGCGTACGGCAAGGGCACAGCTGCCGCCATCCTGCCTTTGCTGGACACCACAGTTTCCGGATTCGGCGAGCTCTTTCGCCATCTTTCCTGGCTGGAAATCGGGTCATCCACGCTGCAGTCGGACGCCTTCGCTGGTGTAGCGAACAACACTCTGGTTTTCTGCATGCCTGGGTCAACCAATGCCTGCAAGACAGCGTGGGAAAAAATCATCGTAGAGCAGCTGGACAGCTCGCACCGCCCCTGCAATTTCGCCACGCACTATGCCAGTCAGGCATAATGCGCCCGCCACGCCTTGCCGCACATGGCATGCAAGGTGGCCCTGACCATCACTTTCAACCTTTTACGACGTATCCCCCATGGATCTGCTTGATTTCGACGTTGCCCAATCCCGTCTCGCCTTGGCTGGCAAACCGCTGCAAAACATCGAGACACTTTCGCTGCGCGAGGCGCGCGGACGCATCCTGGCCGAAGCGGTTACCGCAACACTCAATCTGCCGCCCGCCGACAACAGCGCCATGGATGGCTACGCCATTCGCTTCGCCGACTACCAGGCCGGGGTCGCCCTTCCTGTACAGCAGCGCTGCTTTGCGGGACAAACCCCCGACCCACTGCAACCCGGCAAGGCCACACGCCTTTTCACGGGCAGCCTGCTTCCGGCGGGAGCCGACACAATCATCATGCAGGAAGTCTGTGTAGAAGCCGACGACAAGGTAACCATACAAAAGGCGCCGCAGCTCGGTGCGCAGGTGCGCAGACGGGGTGAAGACATCAAACAGGGCAGCCATATATTGACGGCGGGCACCGTAATCGAAGGCGCCCACATTACACTGCTGGCCTCGCAAGGCCTTGCTCAGGTCAAGGTCTACGCAAGACCCAAAATCGGCATACTCAGTAACGGCGACGAACTTGCCGAGCCGGGACAGCCCCTGCGCGCAGCGCAAGTCTACAACTCCAACGGCGTCATGCTGGCAGCCATGGTTGAAAAACTGGGTGCACAGGTCGTACATGTGCTCCACGCCGTCGACACTCACAATTCCCTGCACCGCGCCTTTACGCAGCTTCTCAACGACTGCGACCTGGTTCTGACGGTGGGTGGGGCTTCGGTTGGGGAAAAGGATCTGGTCAAGGGGACGATAGAGCAAATGGGCGGCACCGTCGACCTTTGGCGCGTACGCATGAAACCGGGCAAACCGGTGGCGCTGGCCAGCGCATTGTCAAAGCCAGTCGTATGTCTGCCCGGCAACCCCGTCTCGGCCTATGTGGTGTTCACCGTGCTGGTGTCGCCGCTGATACGCGCCATGCAGGGGCGCACGCGCACTGTACCCGGGATCAGCTACGGCAAACTTGAAGGCAAGACCGTCTTCCACGAAAGCCGCGACGAATTCCTGCGTGTACAGGCGCACCACCACGCCGACGGCACAACCAGCCTTGCCCCCTACGCCCAGCAAGGCTCGGGCATAACCAGCTCACTGCCCTGGGCAACGGGCCTGGCGCGCATTCCGGCCAACACGTCGCTAAGCGCCGGAGATCTTGTTGCCTATTACGACTTCGCCCACTGGCAGGTGTGACCCCGTGGCGGCGCCAGCCTAAACCACTCCGTCCGGACCAATACACTGCTCGGCACGAACAAGATCGGCCGGCCCATTGATATTGAGAAAGCTGATCTCATCCACGGGAAAATCCACCCGTACCGCGCGGTTCAACGACTGCCAGATTTGAACCTTGCGTTCGCCCCGCAGCAGGTAATCACGCAGGCTGGTCAATGTGCTGCGATGAACCAGCATGCAAAGCGGATGCGCCTGCGCGCTGAACGCATAGGCTATTGGGGAGTCTGCCGCCTCGGCCTGCGCGGCCAGGCGCTCCAGCAAATCAACGGGGAGGACCGGCACATCCACTGGTAGCGACAGCACCCACGACGTTTGCACCCGGGCCAACACACTGGCCAGCCCCGCCAGCGGCCCCACGTCCGTGCCCAGGCCCGGATCGTCGACGACTACCTGGCCAAAGCGCGCGTAAACCTCGGTACAACGATTGGCACTCACGTATATGGTGTCGACCCTGGGGTCAAGATACTGCTGCGACCATGCCACCAAAGGTCGGCCATGCAAGACGAGCAAGCCCTTCTCGACGGACTCGTGCCCAGCGCGTTGCATGCGGCGCGCCTGGCCGCCGGACAGCACCACACCACTGAGGGAGTTGCGAGCTATCATCCAGCACCCCGGAAATTACCCGCCGATATAACTCATTTCAACCTTGTGCAACGGCTTGGTATTGTGGCCGCGCAACTCGGAATAATGATCGTCCCGGCCCATCCACACTGACGCCATGCGTGCTGCCAGTTGTTCATCATCCACGTTTTCGGCGCGCATCAAAGCTCGCAGATCGTAACCATGATCGGCAAACAGGCACAAGAAAAGCTTGCCGTCGGGCGAAAGCCGCGCGCGTGTGCAGTCTCCGCAAAAAGGCTGGGACACGCTGGTAATGACGCCGATCTCGCCAGCCCCGTCGACATAACGCCAGCGCGAGGCAACTTCACCGCGATAACCTGCTTTTACAGGTTCAACTGGAAAGCGCTGGCCAATGGCCTGCAGGACCTCTGCGCCGGTCACAACTTCCGCAAGATTCCAGCCGTTCGTGGACCCCACGTCCATGAACTCGATGAATCGCAGAATATGACCGCTATGACGAAAGTGCTCCGCCATCGGAACAACCTGCGCATCATTCATGCCTTTGCGCACCACCATGTTTATCTTGACCGGCAAACCCACGCGTGCAGACGCGTCAATGCCTTCGAGCACCGTTGCCACAGTGACTTTGCTGTCGCTCATCCGTTCAAACAGATCGTCATCAAGCGCATCCAGACTGACTGTTACGCGGTTCAGACCAGCCTCCTTCAGGCCCTTTGCCATCTTGGCGAGCAAGGTGCCATTGGTGGTCAGTGTCAGTTCCACGGGCTTGCCTGCAGGGGTGCGAAGCGTTGCCAGCATGGCGACCAGACGCTCAAGCTTTTTGCGCAGCAACGGTTCACCACCGGTAAGGCGAATCTTTTCCACACCCAGCTGCACGGCAGCGCGCGTCACCCGCGCTATTTCCTCAAACGTAAGCAGTGCCGACTGCGGCATGAACTGATAGTCCGCGCCGAACACCTCGCGCGGCATACAGTAGGTACAGCGAAAATTACATTTGTCAGTGACCGATATGCGCAAATCGCGCAGCGGCCGGCGCCGGGTATCCAGCAAAGGTTCGCCCGGCTTGGGCAAAATGACAGGATCAACGTGTTGCGAATTTGCCGGTCGGTGGTCATCGGACAAGAAAATAACTCTGCTCATAATAGTATCGTCATCACGTTTGAATTTTTGAAATCATGCCGTACGCGACAGCCGTCTGCCGAACGCTTCGGCAAAGGCTTCGTGCAGCGTCAATATCTGCCCCAGGCTGGTGGTATCGTACCCCACCAATTGCCGCACAAACGCCTGATAGGCGTCTCCAAGCAGCAAGTCGATAAACTGTTGGACTTGCGCCGACAACAGGTTGTCGCGTCTTACCGCGAAAAAATAGCGCTCCTGCGCAAGCGGAATGAAGTCCAGACCACAGCGCCAGGCTGCCGTCTGGACGCCAATGCCCACATCGGCCATACCGCCGACAATATGTGCAGCAATGGCGGTGTTCGTGAACTCGCTGGTATCAAAGCCCTGAATCCTGGCCGAATCAATCCCTTTTTGCCGAAGCATGAGACTAACCAGCATACGCGTTCCGGAACCCACCTGCCGATTCACAAAACGCACGTTCGGACGGGCCAGATCAGCCACTGAGTGGATATCCAGCGGATTGCCCGGCTGTACGAAAAATCCGGTTGTGCGCTGGGCGAGATAAATCAGGCAATGCTTGTCGGGATCGAGCAATGGCTCGTAGTGCCGCAAGATGGCGTCTTCGAACTCGCCTACCGGAACCTGGAAGCCAGCCAGATCACAGTCGCCGCGGTTCAGCGATGCAAGTGCCTCAACCGCGGTGCGGTACCCCAGTTCAATCGAGCTGGTTTTCTGTTCACCAGCCACATGCAAAAGCCCCTCTACGGCAAAACCATGACTAGCATGCATGCGCAGGCTGGAGTGGTCTTCCACGTGAAGCAGGTTTTCGATCTCGCGCTGCAAATCTTCCGTCATGCCCTCGAGCACCGGCGCCAGGCGGGTATCGATGCGGCGGCCGGCCCAAAGCAGTTGCTGCGCAAAACGGGTCAGCTTGGTGCCTTGCTTGCGGCTGGTTTCGAGCAGGGGGCGCTCGAGCTCTTTTTCGGCATTGTGCAGCACGCCCCAGGCATGCCGGTATGACACATTGCAAATACGGCAAGCGCCGGCAATATGCCCGGCGGACTCGATTGCCGCAAGCAGACGCAGCACGTCACGCAACACCAGCGAGGCACCGGTTGACTTTTCCAGCACCCACTCCGTATTTACACGCGTCTGAAACCGATATGCCATGATCCTCTCTTCAAGCCCGCAGGCAAGGCCTCGCGAGCAACCCGGCGCTACCAGCCGCAGCGAAGCCCGCTCCAAAACAAGATCCGTGATACGAACATTCTATTATGAAACGAATTGCAGAATAAACCCAGCTGCCGCAATATTGAATCGGGGCTTCCCCTATTGGGTCCAGCCCGCAAACATGCTATTTTTTGCCTATTGAAAATATTCGTCCGAACTAGTATCTTTCCAACGTGGTCAGCGCCATTAATATGAATTATCAAACATATAGATCACCACGTGCGACCCTAACAATTAATGCCCCACCCCACAGGAGACTCCCATGCAAGCCGCGCAATCAGGCGCTTCCGAAGCCACCATACAGCAAGTAGCCAGGCAGGCGCTGGAACAGTTCGCGGGACAAAAGGGCAACCTGCTTCCCATTTTGCACGCCGTCCAACACGCGCTGGGCTATATCCCCGACACAGCCGTACCCACGCTGGCGCAGGCGCTGCAGCTTTCACGAGCCGAAGTTCACGGCGTCGTGCGCTTCTACGCCAACCTGCGCACCACACCGCCTGGCAAAATGGTGCTCGAAGTCTGCCGTGCCGAGTCCTGTCAGGCCATGGGCGGCGACGCCCTGGCCGACCACGCAAAGAACAGGCTTGGCTGTGATTTCCACAGCACCAGCGCCAATGGCGAGGTAACACTCGAACCTGTCTACTGCCTGGGCCTGTGCGCCCAATCACCTGCGGTCATGATCGATGGCGAACCCTACGCCCGCATGACTCCGGCAAAGCTCGACAAGCTGCTCGGCGCAAAGGAAGTCCAGTCATGAGCCAGGCCACCAAAATCTACATTCCCAAAGATACGGCGGCCCTGGCCGTGGGCGCCAACGACGTGGCGCAAGCCATCGAGCATGAAGCCGCAAAACGTGGTCTGAACATCCAGATCGTCCGCAACGGTTCGCGCGGCCTGCTCTGGCTCGAACCGCTGGTCGAAGTCGAAACGTCGAAAGGCCGCATTGCCTACGGGCCCGTACAAGACACTGACGTTGCTGGCCTGTTCGACGCTTCATGGCTCCAGGGCGGCAACCATGCCCTGTGCCACGGTGTTACCGAAGACATTCCGTTCCTGAAAAACCAAGAGCGCCTCACGTTCGCGCGAGTCGGGCTGTCCGACCCTCTCGACATCGACGCCTTCCAAAAGCTTGGCGGGCTCGAAGGGCTCAAGAAGGCACTTAGCCTGACCCCCGCTGCCATCGTCGAACAGGTTACTCAATCGGGGTTGCGTGGGCGCGGCGGCGCCGCATTCCCCACCGGGGTCAAATGGAAAACCGTGCTTGAAGCACCCGCCGACCAAAAATACGTGGTGTGCAACGCCGACGAGGGCGACTCGGGCACCTTTTCCGACCGCATGCTCATGGAAGGTGATCCCTATACACTCATCGAAGGCATGATCATCGCAGGCCTGGGCGTGGGTGCCACCTACGGCTACATCTACGTGCGCTCCGAGTATCCGTACGCCGTCAAGACACTGAACGAAGCCATCACCAGGGCGCGCACGGCCGGCTGGCTGGGGCAATCGGTTTGCGGCAGCGGCAAGGCGTTCGACATGGAAGTGCGCGTTGGCGCGGGGGCCTATATCTGCGGCGAAGAAACCGCGCTGCTCGACAGCCTCGAAGGCAAGCGCGGCGTCGTACGGCCCAAGCCGCCATTACCGGCCATCAAAGGGCTGTTCGGCCAGCCAACCGCCATGAACAACGTCATATCCCTGGGTTCGGTGCCCATCATCCTGGCCAAGGGTGCCAAGTTCTACAGCGATTACGGCATGGGACGGTCCAAAGGCACGCTGGCGTTCCAGCTGGCGGGCAATATCAAGCAAGGCGGCCTGGTCGAAAAGGCCTTTGGCCTTACCTTGCGCGAACTACTGTTCGACTTCGGCGGGGGCAGCGCTTCGGGTCGGCCGCTGCGCGCCATACAGGTAGGTGGCCCGCTGGGTGCCTATCTGCCCGAATCACAATGGGACGTACCGCTTGATTACGAAGCCTATATCGAAGCTTCGGCCATGCTCGGCCACGGTGGCGTCGTAGCCTTCGACGAAACCGTCGACATGGCGAAGATGGCGCAATACGCCATGGAATTCTGTGCGGTCGAGTCCTGCGGCAAATGCACACCCTGTCGCATCGGATCCGTGCGCGGCACCGAAATCATCGAAAGAATCCGGCGCAATGAACGACGACAGTCTCAGGCCGATCTGTTGCGCGAACTGTGTGACACGATGGTGGGCGGCTCGCTATGCGCGCTGGGTGGGATGACTCCTTATCCTGTCCTGTCTGCGCTCGAACACTTCCCCGAAGACTTCGGCCTTCCGCCCAACAAACATCTGGCCGAAAAAGCCGCCTGATACCGGAGCCCGCCATGCTTGAAACCATCGTCAGACGTGAAATTGATTTTGGCACACCCGCCAGCACCAGCACCGAAATGGTCAGCCTCACCGTCGATGGCATTGCCGTCACGGTGCCGGCCGGCAGTTCCGTCATGCGCGCCGCAGCTGAAACCGGCATCAATATTCCCAAGTTGTGCGCCACCGACAGCCAGGAAGCCTTTGGTTCGTGCCGGCTGTGCCTGGTCGAAATCGAAGGCCAACGCGGCTACCCCGCTTCGTGCACGACGCCCGTGCGCGAGGGCATGTCGGTCCGCACCGAAACGCCCAAGCTGCAAACCATGCGCCGCAGTGTCATGGAACTGTATGTGTCCGACCACCCCCTGAACTGCATGACCTGTGCCGCCAACGGCGATTGCGAATTCCAGGACATGGCCGGTGTAGTCGGCCTGCGCGAATCGCGCTATGCCAACGGCGCCAACCACTTCGACTTTGCCAAGGACGAATCCAACCCCTATTTCACCTACGACCCGACAACCTGCATCATGTGCAATCGGTGCGTACGCGCCTGCGACGAGACCCAGGGCACATTTGCCCTTACCGTCGATGGGATGGGGTTCAAGTCGCGCATCGTGGCCGGGCAAAACAACAGCTTCCTGGAAAGCGACTGTGTCTCGTGCGGCGCCTGCGTGCAGGCCTGCCCCACCTCGGCACTTACTGAAAAAACCATCATCGACGAAGGCCAGGCCGAGCACTCCATCCTGACCACCTGTGCGTACTGCGGCGTAGGCTGTACGTTCAAGGCCGAAATGAAGGGCGACAAGCTCATCCGCATGACGCCCTGGAAGGACGGCAAGGCCAACCGCGGGCACGCCTGCGTCAAAGGGCGATTCGCCTGGAGCTACGCCACGCACGACGATCGCATCCTCAAGCCCATGATCCGCAAAGCGACGTCCGAGCCGTGGCGCGAAGTCAGCTGGGAAGAGGCCATCTCATACGCCGCGTCCGAACTCAAGCGCATCCAGGCCAAATACGGCCGCGATTCAATCGGTGCCATCACGTCTTCACGCTGCACCAACGAAGAAACCTGGCTCGTGCAAAAACTGGTGCGCACCGCCTTCGGTACCAACAATATCGATACCTGCGGACGCGTCTGCCACTCGCCCACCGGCTACGGACTGAAAACCACCATTGGCGAATCCGCCGGCACGCAAGACTTCGACTCGGTCATGAAAACCGACGTGGTGGTGCTGCTGGGCGCCAATCCCACCGATGCCCACCCCGTCTTCGCGTCGCGCCTGAAACGACGGCTGCGCGAAGGCGCCAAACTTATCGTCATTGACCCGCGGGCCACCGATCTCGTCGACGGCCCGCACACCAAGGCCGTCTACCACCTGCCTGTGCGCCCGGGCACCAACACCGCCCTGCTCACGGCCATGGCCCACGTCATCGTCACCGAAGGCCTGGCCGCGCAAGACTACATCGATGCCCGCTGCGAAAAGAAGGCATTCGAGGAATGGCGCGATTTCGTTTCGAAGCCCGAAAACTCGCCCGAAGCCACCGAAGCCATCACCGGCGTGCCGGCAGCCGACGTACGCGGCGCATCGCGTTTGTATGCCACCGGTGGGCGCAGTTCCATTTACTATGGGCTGGGTGTTACGGAGCACAGCCAGGGATCCACCGCGGTCATGTGCATCGCCAACCTGGCCATGGCCACCGCCAACCTCGGTTTCGAGGGCGTGGGCGTCAACCCGCTACGCGGCCAGAACAACGTCCAGGGTTCCTGCGACATGGGCTCGTTCCCACACGAACTACCGGGCTATCGCCACCTGTCCGACGTCGCAACACGCACCTCGTTCGAAAAGGATTGGGGCGTGACCATCCAGGAAGAGCCGGGCCTGCGCATTCCCAACATGTTCGACGCCGCACTCGACGGCACGTTCATGGGCCTGTATTGCCAGGGCGAAGACATTGTCCAGTCCGACCCCAACACCCAACATGTGGCCCAAGCACTCAAATCCATGGAGTGCATCATTATTCAGGACATGTTCCTGAACGAAACGGCCAAATACGCACACGTCTTCCTGCCAGGTTCCTCATTCCTCGAAAAAGACGGGACGTTCACCAATGGCGAGCGTCGCATTGGGCGCGTGCGCCGGGTCATGGCACCCCAGGGAGGCAAAGCCGACTGGGAAGTCACCTGCGCGCTGTCCAACGCAATGGGCTATCCCATGAACTACAAAGACCCAAGCGAAATCATGGACGAAATCGCGCGGCTGACCCCCACGTTCTCCGGCGTGTCGTTCAAGAAAATCGACGAGCTCGGCAGCCTGCAATGGCCCTGCAACGACGCCGCCCCCGATGGCACGCCGGTCATGCACGTGGACGAATTCGTGCGCGGCAAGGGTCGGTTCATGATCACCAAATATGTGCCAAGCGACGAGCGCAGCACACGCAAGTTCCCGCTGCTTCTGACGACGGGGCGCATCCTTACCCAATACAACGCGGGCACGCAAACGCGGCGCACGGCCAACGTGGTATGGCACAAGGAAGACCTGCTCGAAATTCACCCGCAGGACGCCCTGGATCGCGGCATCAAACACGGTGACTGGGTCGCCATTCAAAGTCGTGCGGGTGAAACCGTGCTGCGTGCGAACGTCACCGAACGCGTTCAACCCGGTGTGATCTACACCACCTTCCACTTCCCCGAATCGGGCGCCAATGTGGTTACCACCGACAGCACCGACTGGGCGACAGATTGTCCTGAATACAAGGTCACCGCCGTTCAGGCGCGCCGCGTTACGAAACCCTCAGAGTGGCAGGCGCACTGGACACGATTCAGCGACAAGCAGGAGCAACTACTTGAAGACCGCGAACGCGATCAAGCCTCGCATGCCTGACATCGCAACCCGCCTTGCGTCGGCGGCTGGCGGCGCGCGGGCGCCCAGCATGACCGGAGGCGGCCCAGGCCGCAGTCATGCAGCGCCTGGTCGCCCTGCGTCTGCCGACCTTGCCCGGACGGGCGGTGCACAGCCGCGCCAGGTCGTACGCACTGGCGAGCACACGCCGCCGCGCCACGAGGACGACCTGATCGCGCAAGAAATCCCCGTGGCCCTCGAATACAACGGCATCAGCCACGCCACCCTGCTGGCCACGCCCTGCGACCTGGAAGACCTGGCCTACGGGTTTTCATATACCGAAGGCATTATCCGTTCAGCCAGCGACATCTACGATATGAACGTCGTCGACGCGCCTCAGGGCATGATCATCCAGATATCCATCGCCAACGCCTGTCTGAATCAGCTCAAGCTAAGGCGCCGCGCGCTGGCTGGGCGAACAGGCTGTGGGCTTTGTGGTATTGAAAGTCTGGACGAGGTGCGTCGCAACCTTGCGGCACTGCCGGCGCGCCCCGGGCAAATCTCGGGCCAGGCCATTTCACGCGCAATGCGGCAGTTACGCGCCTTGCAGCCCTTGCATCTGGCCACCGGCGCCACACATGCTGCCGGCTGGGCCAGCGATGCGGGCCAGGTCCTGCACGTGCGCGAAGACGTGGGGCGCCACAATGCGCTCGACAAATTAATCGGCCATTTGTTGCGCCATGCCATCCCCACCGACGCGGGAATCGCCGCGATCTCAAGCCGGGCCAGCTTCGAAATGGTACAAAAGGCGGCCTCGGCCGGCATAAGCGCTGTTGCCGCCGTTTCCGCTCCCACGACGTATGCCATACAGCTTGCCACTGAACTGAACGTGTTGCTGGCCGGATTCGCCCGCGACAACCGGTTCAACCTGTACGCCCACCCCGAATTCCTCGGCAATAATGGAGGCCTGAATTGAACATCAACCACCTGTTCCGCCTTGCCAACCGCATCGGCGATTTCTTCGAATCCATGCCTGACCGGGCGGAAGGCCTCGAAGGCATCGCCAACCATATACAGAAATTCTGGGCGCCAAGAATGCGGATTGCGCTGCTGGACTACCTGGAGCAGCACCCGGACGGGCGCGCCGACGACGCTGCCCTGACAGAAATTGTTTTGGAAGCCATCACGACAAACCGGCAACGCCTGACACCCAAGGCGACCGTCAGCTGAACGCAGGCCTTGCCAACCGGGCAACGACCCGCCAGCGGAACGGCGCGCGTGTCGCCCGAGAGTGGGCGGGCGCCTACTCTACAACTTCTTTTACGTGATAGACCAGTACAGCCATTTTGGCCAGGCTAAGCACCTTGATGGTGACGCTGCCCAACAGCAGGCGTGACAGGCCGCTGCGGCCATGGCTGCCGATGAAAATCAGGTCGCACTTTTCTTCTTCGGCGGCCTGCACCAGCCCATCGGCCACATTGAAGTTGGAGACAGCCCTGCCGACCGCCTTGACCTCGGCGGTGGCGGCCCGGTCGAGCACCGATTTCAAATATTTCTGTGCCTGATCGGCGGCGGTTTTGTCGTAGTCTTCGTCGGTAATGGCGTATGCAGCGGCCATGCCGTCGAAACCTACCGTAGCGGCAAACGGCTGCGTTACGTACAGTGCCACGACCTCGGCGCCAATCTGGCGCGCAAAACACACACCCTTGTTGGCTGCCTGGACAGACAGTGTTGAGCCATCAGTAGGAATAAGTATTCTCTTGAACATAGTGACCGCCTTCGAATCGCTATCCGTTACCTAATACTACTATAACTACCCATCCTGCAACAGCATTAAAGATAAGTCGTCCGGCAACAATACCAGAGGCAAATCTGCGGATCAGCCCTTCTTTTGTTCTTGCACGGCCTTGTACAAATTGGCACAGCGCGTGCCTGTGCGGCAATACGCCAGCACCGGAGCGGGCAGCTCATCGAGCAGCTGCGAGAAGCGCCGCACGTTCTCGGGAGTCATCTGACCGCTGATCACAGGCTGGTATTCAACTTGCAGCCCCGCAGCGCGCGCTGCCGCCATGACATCCGCAGACGCCGGCTGGCTGGGCCCGCCTTCAAAGTCAGGGCGATTGATGATAAGGCTTTTGAAGCCCGCCTTTGCCACCTCGGCAACGTCCTCGACCGCCAACTGGGGCGACACGGAAACGCCTTCGGAAAGCTGGCTAATGGAAACAGAAACTGACATGTTTGCTCCTGACCGTCAATGAAAATTTCGAACGCCACAACCAGACCATACGCCGGTGCAACGCCATAATCGGCTCGACAAGAAACCTATACCGCTGCCAGCGAAGCGGGCGCGGCACGGGCACCCGGCTGGGCTATATGAAGGCCGAATTCTTCCAGCCACCGGCCCACAGACTCGCTTGCCAGAACTTCATATTCGGCGGCCCGTTGCGCACCCAGTCCGTCCGACATGTTAACGCGGGCGGCGGGATGGCACATGAGCAAATCGCCATCGCACGCGTGCCGCAGCCACGACTGCAACAGGGCCCGGTAACCGTCCGCGCCACCGTGAAAATCATACACCCCGAGAAAGCCCGGATTCAGCGCGAACCCACTGGCGCGCGCCTGCCGAGCGAAGCGTCCGGCCCCCAATGCCTGTATGATTGACGCCTTGAAACGCAGCCGGACGGGAATGGTTGGCTGCGCGCGCATCCCCGTGTACCGCAACCACAACGGACTTCCCGTATAACGCTGCGCAAGCTCGGACAATACGGCTTCCCGGATTTGCGGCAATTGATGAACATGCTGATGGCCATCCACGAAATCGGGCACACGTCCCATGACGTCTTCAAAAGCATCCAGTTGCCGGGCAATCTGCGCACGCACCCGGCCCTTGTCGAGCCGACGGGCATACGCACGCATTATCAGCGTGGATACTGGCAGGAACAGCCCGGGCACATCCAGCTCTTCGGTAAAATTCAGATGCACGCCCGTTTGCAGCGGCGAATATTTCAGCGCGGCAGCGTCGCGCCTGAACTGCGGACCTTCAACCAGGCAACTGGTGGCGCTAAGGCGCCCAAGTTGCGCCAGGCGTAGTATGCCCACATCAATATCGGGATTCATACCAAAATCGTCGGCGCACGCAATGATGTGCCTGGGCCTGTCGGGCGTCGTATTCACTAGGACCTTTTCGGAAACAAATTTGTCATGCGAACTATTATCTGGCAACTGGGCTGGTTTATAGCGGTAGGCTGCGCGGCAGCGGCCACCCACTGGCTGGTCGTTGTCATTGCGGTTGGCTGGCAGGGTCTTGCCCCGCTGGTGGCCAATGTTGTCGGATGGCTGATTGCATTCTGCGTCTCGTTTGCGGGCCACTACCAGCTAACCTTCCGACACCAGCACGCGCCCCTGTTCAAAGCCGCGCGCCGATTCTTTGCCGTGTCAGCCCTGGGTTTTGCGGTCAACGAATCCGCCTACGCAGTATTGCTGCACACAACCGCGCTGCGCTATGACATTCTGCTGGCGCTGATCCTGATTGCGATGGCATTCATTACATTCATTTTAGGTCGGTTTTGGGCTTTTCAGCACAAATAGCCGGCTGAACCCCACCGGGGAACCGCCAGGCCCGCAGCTTGCCGCTTGACGCGTATGGCGCTACGTTCGCCAGGAACGAATACTCCTCATGCGAGCCACTGCCTCCTACCAGCCAGACAGTTGTATTGCCGGCGGCGCACAGCAGGGGCAGCACATCCTGGGGATTCACCAGCAAAGAGGCTGCCGTCGCAGGGTCGAACTGCGCCGCATCGTAAAGCTCTTTGCGCCAGCTATCGCTGGTCTTCACCGTAGGGTCGTTCCAATTCGACACCACCACCGACGGCGTGGCAGTCCGCAAATAAAAACCCAGATCGTAACGAATGCGATCGAGCATGACGACGCGATCAGCCGGAGTGTAGGCTACACGCATTTTCAGCGCCAGCCCTTTGGTAGAGGGCTGCGGCGCCACAACCAGAGCAACCACAGCCACCACGCAAATGCCCAGGGAAATCGCCAGGTACAACGCGAACGTGCGTAGCACGCGGGCCCGCTCGACACCCTCATCAGGCACCTGGCTACCCGCCTGTGCACTCGCGCCAAAGCGGTGTACAAACGGCAACGCAATGAAGTAGGCAAGCGGGGGCAAAGCCGGCAACACGTACCCAACGAGCTTGGAGGAAGGGATGGAAAAGAAAATCAACACGACCAGGAGCCAGGACAGCATAAGGCCGTTTATGGAGGAAAGCCGCTCCTCACTCCAAAACGTCCTGCTGGCCAGGCGCCACAGGTGGATGGACCAGGGCAGGGTCAGCCCGACGAGCACAGGCACGTAAAACCAGAAGGGATGCGGGTTATTGAAGCCCGAATCCAGGAACCGCTGGAAGTGCTGATACACAATGTAGTAGTCGAAAAACCCCGAATAGCGCCACTGCATCCAGACCATCCAGGGAAGCGACACCACGAGGAATGCCGCGACGGCAGGCGGCCAGAACAGCCGGCGCAGACTGTCGAAGCGGCGGCGTCCCACGAGCCAGAAAAAGATAATCCCGCCAGGCAGGACGATGCCGATAAGCCCTTTGGCAAGGAACCCCAGGCCAGCCACGGCATAGGCCAGAAGCAACATCCACCGATACGACTGACCGTTCTCGAGACGCAATACCGCGCTGGCGCCAAAAATTACCGTGGCAGCGATCATGCCGGCAACGGTCATATCCAGGTTGGCGTACTGCGCAGCGCCAAACAAAAAAGGCGACGACACCAGAATAATGGTGGCGACCGCCGCTACCCGACGCCCCACGTACGTTTTAAAAAACCAGAAACACAACGCAGCCATCAGCGTGGCAGTTACGACCGAACTGAACCGCGCAGCCCACGAGTTGGCACCAAACACATCCAGGGCAAACGCGGTGATCCAATAAAATAGTGGTGGCTTGTGGAAAAATGGCAGGCCGTCCAGCAGCGGAACCAGCAACTCGTGGCCCGCCAACATGTTCCATGCAACCCCCACATACCGCCCTTCATCGGGCAAAAGCAGCGGCCTGGTCCAGGTGGTTGCGGACAACCACAAAAAAGTGACCAACGCCACAAGCCAGGTGGAGCGAACCGCCAGCAGCGTGGACGCCACGCGAATAAGAAATTTCATCATGAGTACGCGAGTGGTTATAGTCGTTCCGACACGAAGCGGATAAAGCGATTACTGCCGTTCCGATTCGAGGCTATCACCCTGCAGGCCGGCGCCTTTTTGCTTTCTTACAATGTAAATGGGCCGGTTCTTCACCTCGCCGAAAATGCGTGCAATGTATTCGCCCAGAACCCCAACCGAAATAAGATTGATGCCCGCAAAGAAAAGCACGATGGTAATCAACGTTGCCCAGCCCTGCACCACATCGCCATACATCCAGTGCTTGATGATAACGTATGACCCATAAATAAATGAAAGCACTGACAGACCCACACCACAAACGCTCAACAAGCGCAATGGCCAAGTCGTGAATGCCGTCAACCCGTCCAGCGCAAACTGAAACAGCTTGAGCGGCTTGAATGTCGAGGCACCATGCAGGCGCTCCGGAGGTGAATAATAAAACGGCTCGGACCGGAACCCCACCCAGGCAAACAGCCCCTTCATGAAACGATTGCGCTCGGGCAGCAACAACAGGGCATCCACCACCTTGCGATCCATCAGCCGAAAGTCGCCCGCGTTTTCGGGTACCCGGATTCCGCCTGATTCACGCATGAGCTGATAGAACAGTTTCGCGCCAATACGCTTGAACGCTGATTCATCGGCACGCGTGGCGCGCACCCCATACACCATATCCGCGCCGTCTTCCCAACGCTTGAGCATTTCCGGAATAAGTGTCGGCGGATGCTGCAGGTCGGCATCCAGGCAAATCACCACCTGCCCCTTGGCCCGGTCCAACCCGGCACTTAGTGCCGCCTCTTTGCCAAAATTACGTGACAGTTGCACATAGATGATTTCCGGGTGCTCGGCAACCCAGCGACTCATGCTCAGCGCCGTGCCATCCATGCTGCCGTCGTCTACCACAATAACCTCGAACGCAGGCGCAAGCGGCGCAAGTACCGCAGTAAGCTGCGGCAACAGGACATTCAGATTGGCTTCCTCATTGAGACAAGGAACTACACAGCTAATAGAGGAAAGTTGGGACATGTATTGACTTCGGGATTGAAAACGCCGCACGCGGGATCCCGTGTGCGCCAAGACCGGCTTGACTGACAAGAAAGCGAAGCGCCCGGCGCATCACGCCGTGATGCCGAACCGACTCCAGCAATGTATAGCAGGAGCAGGGGGAATGCAACAAAGCAACACAGTACGCCGATCCCTCAGGATATGCCTTGCATGAGACCCTGCCAGCCGTTGCGGCCATGCGGCAACTGACAGAATATTCGTTGACACTACCCGGGCATTTTTTATAAGATACATATAAAATACATGTTATTGACATTACGGACGTATTTGCTACCGGCGCACGAGGCCTATCACTTGCCCGACCATATACGCTGCAGCGTCCATCGCGTGGGGCTTTCTTTACTTAACCGGCTTTATTGGAGTTTCTTGTGGCAACTCGAGAACAACTGTGCACAGAAGAAGAAGTAACGTTTATGGTTCATGACTTCTACCGCCGCGTACGCGCTGACGACCTGCTGGGCCCCATTTTCAACGAACACGTCAAGAATTGGGATACGCACCTGCAGCGCATGGTGAACTTCTGGTCATCCATGCTGCGCGGCACCGGTGCCTATGGCGGCAGCCCCATGCCGGTACATATTGCACTGCCCAACCTCAGCGCCGAGCTATTCCAGCAGTGGCTGAAACTCTTCCACCAAACCATCGAAACACTTCCCAACAAGCCATTCGGCGCCAAGGCCGACAGCTTCGCGCACCGCATCGCGCGCAGCCTCTGGTATGGCTACCAGCTTTACAATAAACCCGAAACCGCGCCTACCGAGGTATTCAATGCCTAATATTCAACACATCCAGGAGCCCGAGCACGTGCGGGCAGCGGCGCCCAATCTTCAGGCTTTCTTGAGCCTGGGCTTTCGCCCGCTGTATATCGCCGGCTGCGCTTGGGCGCTTATCGCCGTGGCTATCTGGATCTTCGCGCCTCAAATCATTCCGGCGCCCCTTACGGGCATCGCATGGCACGCGCACGAAATGCTGTGGGGCTTCATCGGCACCATCGCCGTAGCGTTCCTGCTTACCGCGTCAGCCACATGGACGGGATTCAATCCCATGAAGGGCTGGCCTCTTGCCGGGCTTACGCTACTTTGGGTCATTGCGCGCGTCGGCTACCTTACGGGAGGCGACATTGCATTCCGGGTAGCATGCATCTGCGAAATTGCGTTCTACGTCATTTCCGCGGCGGCGTTGCTGCGCGTCATCATCAAAGGCAAAAGCTGGCGCAACGTGGGTCTGCCGTTGTTGGTTCTGGGCCTGGGCATCGCCGACGCTCTTTACCTTCGGGCGTCCCTGGGGGGCAATTACATAGAACTCATGCACCGCTTCGACCTCGGGCTGATCTGCATGGCAATCATCGCACTGCTCATCGCCCGCCGCGTCATTCCGTTCTTTGCCATGCGTGGCGTCCAGGGTCTCACTCTTCCCATGCAAACACGCAGCGGTCACGTTCAGCTTACCTTTGGCGTGCTGGCCATTATTCTGGGCATTTTCAATCTGTCCGCGCTCATGGGTGTTGCCCTAGCCGTTGTCGGCCTTATCAGCCTGGTGCAGGTCATCACCTGGAAGCCGGACGCCGTCAAGCACAAACCAATACTCTGGATACTGTATGTCGGCTACACCTTCCTGGGCCTGGGGCTGATTCTTGCCGCACTCCATGTTGCGGGATTAAGCACCAGCCTGTTTGGACGCTCCGCCGTCCACGTGCACGTCATCGCCATGGGTGGCTTCTCGGTTCTGATCATCGGCATGGTAACGCGCACTGCACTTGGCCACCTGGGTCGCCCGCTTGTCACTACTCGCAGCATGCGCATTGCCTACGCGCTGGTGCTGATTGCCTTCGCCTTCCGTGTTGCGGCGCTATGGCCGGTACCCGCGTCGGTGCATTTCCTGCACCTGGCCGCCGCGGCGTGGATCGTGGCTTTCGGACTGTATCTTTGGGACTTTGTCCCCATGCTTATCCGCCCCCGGCCCGACCAGACGGCACCCAAGCCTGCAACTCAGATGAAAGTCGCACCTGCTGCCACAAAGGCCCAATGACCGGACGACTTGACGCCTGGGGTACACCAGGCATATTCATGGAATCTGCGTCATGCGGCTGACCGTGCTGACCGATTACGCACTGCGCCTTCTCATGCATGTCGCGCAGCATCCCGACCGCTTGTGCACAATCGCCGAAGTCGCGCAGACGTACGGGATTTCGCAGCCGCATCTCATGAAAATCACGCATCTGCTTGGTCAGCGCGGGTGGCTCGAGACAGTGCGTGGCAAAAACGGCGGCATGCGCCTGGCCATGCCGCCTGAACAGATCAACCTGGGCGCGGTTCTGCGCGACACCGAAAACGACTTCGTGCTGGTCGAATGCTTCGTCGAAAACAACTCCTGCTCGCTAAGTGGGCAGTGCGGCCTCACCGCCATTTTCAGCGGAGCCTTGCAGAGTTTTCTTTCGTATGTCGACAACTACACGCTGGCCGACGTCCTGCCTGGCCACTTCGTGGTTGATCCAAACCGCGAGCACCCGCTCAAGGTGCTTATACGCAACGCCAACGCCAACGTCTCGGCGCATCAATAGATTGCGATGTTGCGGCCCGAGGCGCTGGCCGCGATGCGATGCGCCACACGACATGGCCTCATGCATATCTGCCGGGCACGCCCCCAAGTGGCGCCCATGAAAAAGGCTCTGCAGAATTTCCACAGAGCCCCTTCAAGACAACACCTGTACACCCCCCAGCGCCGTCCTACAACAAGTCGCAGCGGATCGTAATGGGATGGGCGCGCAATGCCGCCATGACTTTATCGTTGACCGGGCCATCCACATCGGAGATGACATAGCCAACCTGCCCCTTGGTCTGCAATTGCTGGCTGACGATATTCAGCCCGAACTCGGCAACCAGGCTGCTAAGTGTGCCCAGCGCGCCGGGCAAATTGCGATGCACGTGCAGAATGCGGTGAGTTCCCGTACGTTCCTGGTAAGGGATTTCCGGGAAGTTGACGGCGCTTTTCGTTGTACCGCTTTGAATGAAACGAACCAGCTTCTCGGCCACTTCGCGCCCGATGTTTTCCTGTGATTCCTGCGTGCTGCCGCCGATATGTGGCGTCAGCACGACGTTGCGCATGCCAATCAGCGGACTCTTCAGCGGCTCTTCGCGGCTTTTGGGCTCGGTGGGGAACACGTCAATGGCAGCACCCGACAAATGACCGGACTGCAGGGCATCGTGCAAGGCATCAATGACCACTACCGTGCCACGTGACGCGTTGATAAGGATCGACCCCTTCTTCATGGCGGCAATGGTGGTTGCATCCATGATGTCTTTCGTGCCCTTCCCTCCCGGAACGTGCAGCGTCACAACATCGGACTGGGCCAGCAACTGATTAAGCGAAGAACACGCGCGCGCATTACCCAGTGGCAGCTTTGCCTCGACATCGTAAAAAACCACACGCATACCAGCAGCTTCAGCCAGCGTGCCTACCTGCGAACCAATGTTGCCATACCCGATAATGCCCAGCGTCTTGCCACGGGTTTCGAATGAGCCTTCAGCGGTTTTATCCCAAAAGCCGTGATGCACACGATCATTTTTCTCAGGGATACGACGCAATAATAATATGGTCTGGCCCAACACCATTTCGGCGACCGAGCGAGTATTCGAGAACGGCGCGTTGAACACGGGAAGTCCACGCATCATGGCGGCGTCCAGATCGACCTGATT
Organism: Burkholderiaceae bacterium; assembly: GCA_004322135.1. Lineage (GTDB taxonomy): Bacteria > Pseudomonadota > Gammaproteobacteria > Burkholderiales > Burkholderiaceae_B > Eoetvoesia. The sequence continues at coordinate 328,801 of SCSG01000008.1, forward strand.
CGTTCCAATGCAGAAGCAGCCAATGCCGCGCAAATCGGGCAAGTCACCCAGCAAGGCCGCATCCAGGTGCGTGCGCGAGCGAATGCCGATCAACTGTGCGCCCTTCATCGCCTCACGCAGGGACTCGGGCGGCAGCGCAGAGGCATGCGCAACGACGTCTTTCAAACCCGCCGCGGCAAACACCTCGCGGGCGCTGGGGTGAATATTCTCGAATAGAACGATATGAGTCATAACGCCTTCTAGTTACAGATCGAAAAACCACTATTATGACGCATTTGAGCCACAAATGCCGCGGCGCAATATGCAGAAAGCAGCAAAAAGCCCTGAGGTACGGCCAGTACGATTGACTTGTGTGCCTTCCGCTTACTTGTACTGACTCACCGCAAGTTCCGCCTTCTTTTGCCACAAATCCCATGCACGCGCGACCTGCGATTCAACTGCCTCCATCGCCGTTTGCGTCTCGGCGGGCGACAGAAACGTTATCGTTCCAAGCCGGGACGCCTGCAGTTGCGTCCGGGCGTTAACCTCGGCATACACGGCGCGGTATACAACCTTCTTGAGCCCGTCGGCAACGACGGTTGATCCGTGACCACGCATCAACACCAACTGGGAATCAGCCAACGTGCGGGCCAGCGCCGCGCCCAGACGATTGTCCGTAACAAGCAGACTGCTGCCATCGCCAGCGGTATCCCGGATTTCGAACACGGGAGCGCCCATGCCAATGAACGCCGCCATATGGCATATTGCCCGCAACGGTGAAGCCCTGACCACGCTGAACGGCACAACGGACGGCGAATGGCTATGCACGACGGCCATGACATCGGGACGTGCCTTGTAGATTTCGCCATGAATGAAGCGCTCCAGATACACCTTGCGCCCTTCGGCGTTGACCGGTGTTCCATCCAGCCGGAACCGCATGATATCTTCAGCCGAAACCAGCGCGGGCGCCATGTTTCGGCACATCAGGAAGTGCTGAGAATCGTGCGGATCGCGCACGGTGACATGGCCGAAGGCGTCGAGCACACCTTGGTCGAACAGAATATGATTCGCAGACACCAGATCCCGAATAAGATCAGAATTTGCATCAAGAGGCCCGCCCCCTTGCCTGCCCTGCGTAGACGCGGCTTTCGGAACATCGCTCGGTTGACAACCACTCATAATAAAGTTCCCTTAAATTAGCTTTCAGATTGATGGGGAAACGCGATGCCGCCGTTTGGCGACCCATATAACAAGTGCGAATCAAGTTTAGACCCATGAGCGGATCGTATGCTGTGGAAGACAGGCCATATAAAACCGGCTTGTTCTCCCTGTAAACAACATCAAGGCCCTATTATATGAGCCCAGCTCATCCCTATTACGCTAGCGACCTTATTGACATTCGTTACCGCTTGCCACCGTGTTTTCAGGTAGCGATCTGACAACGTTTTTTCTAATTCTGTTCTAAGTCGAATTCTGCACACTATGAAGCTTACACAACCTCAGAACAGACAGACAAAGGCTGAACATCCAAGAAGAAGCCTGACGGACTCTTTATGGTCTACCGATTGACCCTATCGGCCTATCACACACTTTTCGGCTGGCTGATCCGCAAAGGGGTATTAAGGCCATAATCAGAGACACAGAGCAACTTCAATGCCCACACCACAAAAAGGCCCATCACCATGCGCGTACTGCTTGTTGAAGACGACACCATGATAGGAGAAGTCGTCCGGGACACGCTGAAGGATGAATCCTACGCGGTGGACTGGATCCAGAACGGCCTGGCCGTGGCCTCTACCCTGAAGGCACAGCCATACGACCTCATCCTTCTGGACCTGGGACTGCCAGGCAAGGACGGTCAGGAAGTCCTCTCCAGCCTGCGAGCCCGCCACGATGACACTCCAGTACTGATCATCACCGCCCGTGATGCCCTGTCGGAACGCTTGCGTGGCCTGGATGGAGGCGCCGACGACTACATTCTCAAACCCTTCAAGATGGAAGAGCTGCTTGCCCGAATGCGGGCCGTTCTGCGACGCAAGGGCGGGCAGGCCAGCCCGGTGCTCAGCAACGGCGTTCTTTCGCTGGATCCCGCCACACGGGAAGCGGTCGTCTGCGACGGTGCCGCCGTGGTGCTCTCGGGACGCGAGTTTGCGCTGCTGCAGGCGCTACTCATCCGGCCCGGTGCGATTCTGTCGCGCGCAACGCTGGAAGACCATATCTATGGCTGGGGCGACGAGATCGAGAGCAACATGGTAGATTTTCTGATCCACGCTCTGCGCCGCAAACTGGGCAACGACGTGATTCAAAACGTGAGAGGTGTGGGGTGGCGAGTCTCAAAAGGCAGCTGAACGATTCAATTCAGCTCAAGCTTTCATTCGTGCTTGCAACGGTGATCACTATAGTTGCTGTGGCGGCAGGCGCATTCTCTTTTTTCTCGACGCTTGATGACTCCCACGAACGACAGGATGACATGCTCTACCAAGTGGCCGACCTGGCCTCCCATGTCGTGGCATCCGCACCGCAGGCCATCCGGAATGTCGAACTTCTGGACGAAGACCGGGACTCCTCACTCTCGGTACAAGTCCTGGGGCAGGGTTCAGCTGATCTCCACACGGCCAGCGTCCCCATCCCGATCCCGTCGTCCCTGCAGGACGGCCTGCACACGCTGGATGTCAAGGGTCAGACCTTTCGTGTGCTGGTACACACGATCGCGACTCATCAGCGCATCGCCGTTGCTCAGGACACCGATCTGCGCGACACCGCCGCGCTTAAAGACGCACTGCGTACCGTCACGCCATTTCTCATCCTGGTGCCTATTCTGCTGATCGCCATCGCCGATATTGTTCGCCGCATGTTTCGTCCTATCCTGAAACTCTCCAGGCAAGTGGATTCTCGCCCCGACACCGATCTGAGCCCTGTAGGCAGTGACCACCTGCCTCGCGAAATACAGCCTTTCGTGCGGGCCATCAATCGGCTGCTCGTCCGGGTTGCCGAATCCATGGAAACCCAGCGCCGGTTCATCGCAGATGCCGCGCATGAATTGCGCTCACCCGCAGCGGCACTGTCGTTACAAGCCGAACGCCTGGGGCGGGCTGAAATGTCTGATGCCGCCCGCGACAGGTTGCAGGCCCTGCGCCGTGGCCTGGATCGCAACCAGCATCTGCTCAGCCAACTGCTCGCGCTTGCAAAAGTGCAGTCCATGCCCGATGCGCACACCCCCACACGGACGAAGATTCAGGAAGTCATTCATAACGTGCTGGAAACCGTGCTGCCACTTGCCGAAGCCAAGCGCATCGACATCGGCGTAACCGGCGACGACAACCTCGAAGTACCGGTGAGTGAACTGAACCTCACTACACTGATACGCAACCTGACGGATAACGCCATTCGCTATACGCCCGAAGGTGGCAGAGTGGATCTTTCGGTGACTACGGCGCCGGACGCCATCGCACTTTCTATCTCGGACTCCGGGCCGGGGGTCCCCGCAACAGAACGGGACCATATTTTCGAGCCGTTCTACCGTGTGCTCGGAACCGGTCAGGCGGGTTCGGGCCTCGGGCTTTCCATCGTCGCAGCCATCGTCCGCAAGATCGGGGCCCGCATCGAACTGAGCGATGCCGACGAGACGACACAGAGTGGGCTGTGCATCACCCTTACCATCCCAATAAACATGCCTCTGATAAAGCCCGGGAACGAGCCGTGCTGAAAACGACTAAACCGCACTACAGCGCAATCCTCCCGCGAGGCGTCTGGGTCCTGGGCTTCGTCAGCCTTCTGATGGACACCTCATCAGAGTTGATTCACAGCCTGCTACCCATGTTCATGGTCACCACGCTGGGGGCCACCGTACTGGAAGTCGGATTGATCGAGGGCCTGGCCGAATCCACGGCACTGATCATCAAAGTATTCTCGGGTGTGCTGAGCGACTTCCTGGGCAGGCGCAAGGGTCTGGCCGTATTCGGTTATGGACTGTCGGCCTTCACGAAACCTCTGTTTGCGCTTGCCCCGACGCTTGGCGTCGTTTTCGCCGCCCGCATGCTCGATCGCGTGGGGAAAGGGGTTCGGGGGGCGCCCCGCGATGCCATGGTGGCCGACTTCACGCCGCCCGAAGTTCGCGGCGCCGCGTTCGGACTGCGCCAGGCGCTGGATGCCGTGGGGGCAACGCTGGGGCCGCTCCTGGCGGTGGGGCTCATGCTGCTATTGGCCGACCACTTCCGGACGGCATTCTGGATCGCGGTGATTCCGGGGGTCGCCTGCGTTGCGCTGCTGGCCTTCGGGTTGAAAGAACCCGAGTCCATGAGCAGAAAACAGCGCACGAACCCGATCCGCCGCGAAAATCTGCGCAGACTTACCAGAACCTACTGGTGGGTTGTGGCCATCGGCGCCATTATCACCCTAGCCCGTTTCAGCGAAGCCTTTCTGATTCTCCGGGCGCAACAGACCGGCATTGCCATGGCGCTGGTGCCTCTGGTGATGGTCGCCATGAATCTGGCCTTTTCGTTATCGGCCTTTCCGTTTGGCAAGCTCGCCGACCACGTAAGCCGCCGCGCGCTGCTCGTCATCGGCCTGGCGGTCCTGGCCGCGGCCGACGTGCTGCTGGCCGTTGCACCCGCCTGGTGGGCGATATTCCTGGGCATGCTGCTTTGGGGCCTGCATTTGGGACTGACGCAAGGGCTTCTGGCAGCCATGGTCGCGAATGCCGCGCCAGATGATCTGCGCGGAACCGCATTCGGTTTTTTCAACCTTGTCTGCGGCATCGCGACACTTTTTGCCAGCGTCATCGCGGGCCTGTTGTGGGATCACTACGGACCCGCCGCCACATTCAGCGCCGCGGCAGGCTTCTGCATTCTTGCGGTCGCCGCACTGATGGCCCGACGCCAGGTACTGTCACGCCCATAGGGTGCGCCACCGATCGACCCAGGCATAGCCGTCGCTCAATTCAAAGCGAAGGTCGGCCGGTCACGCCAGGGCCAATATATCCCTGCCCTGCTACGGCGTACGGCCGGGTTCGCTTGTCTGCCGTGGTCGTTTTCGGTCAGAACCGCGTTCAATGGCTTCAACCAGTCCCATAAGCCAGCAGGCGGGACACCCGCGCATGAGGAATACGGCCACAGCGAACAGCGCAATGGCGGGCCAGAACCGAGGAGTCAGTACAACGGCACCCGCTATGCAGGCCACCGCCAGCACACCACGAGCGATTTGATTTAATACAGAAGTATTGCAGTACATGATAGTTAGTCCGAGTTCAGCATGTATTCACGCACTAGTATGCGCGCACGGTGCAAGCGGCTTTTTATGGCGCCAGTGTTCTCTCCCAACTGACCGGAAATCTCCGCAATAGTCAGTTCCTCAAAGTCGCGCAGCAAAATCACCTCCAGGTAGTGTGCAGGTAGGGATTCCAACGCGGCGGCCAGATCAATCCTCAGATCATCTTGGGGCTTTTGCAACAGGCGCTGCTCAGCCAATTCGTCGGGAAGCGGTTCGTAACGGAACATCATTCGCGAAAGCTTGCGGCACTCACGTTTGACCACGGTAAAAAGCCATGAGGAGAACGCCACCGCGGCTTTGAGCCCCTTCACTTTCCGCGAGATGATCAGAAGCGATTCCTGTATGGCGTCATCAACATCGCTGTCCTGACAGTGCTTGCGCGCGTAGCGACGTACGTCGGCCTGGCAAACGGCGAGCAATCGATCGATAGCCGCCGCATCTCCCGTCTGTGCAGCCAATATCAGGTTATCGCGTTCATTCGGATTCGCAGTCATGAAACCTCCTGGGGTGCGCATTCACAATAATCCACCCACTCGTCCTGGTAAATGGGGCAAATTCCGTTGATACACCCCCCCATGCTCTACTCCAACGCTCAGCTCACTCTTATTATCTGAGGTGGCGAAACGCGAAACGGATTCGGTCCATCCACGAAATCGAACAGGCTTGGCATAGTCATTCTGTAACAAATTAGACAATAACAAAGCCGGCGGCAGCGAACCCTTTCCACCTCCCCCAGCCTCTTTTGAAGCGTCAGGGTTCGCCTGATCTCTTTTGGAGACTATCAATGAATGGTTCACACCTATTGAAATCCGCACTGCTCTGTGCCGCCGCATTAGGCGCTACGGCAGCCACAAGCCTGGCCACGGCCCAGCCCATGAAAATGACGCCCGAGATGATGAAGGCGGCCCAGCAAAAGACTATGAAGATGATGAAGGAGCATCACTATTCAAAATGTTTCGGTGTCAACGCCGCATACAAGAATGACTGCAAGGCTCCCGGCCACTCGTGTGCCGGACAGGACGCCACGGCGCACGACCCGGCGTCGTTCGTGCTGATGCCTGCGGGGGTTTGCGAGAAAATCGGTGGCAGTCTCAAAACTTCCTGACAGTCACCCTGTGGTGGCAGAGTCCCCCACAAGGGAGCATCCTATGCCGACCCGCGCCGGCATAGGACTGCGCGCCCCGCATGTTGCGCGCGTGCTGCATGATCAACCGCCTGTCGCATGGTTTGAAACGCACACCGAAAATCTGTTCGCCCCGGGGGGGCCATTTCAGGACGCCATGGCACGCATTCGGGCGAACTACCCTCTGAGCCTGCATGGCGTTGGGCTGTCGCTCGGGTCTGCCGACCGACTGGATACGGCGCACCTTCGGCGCCTCCGGGAATTAGTGGATCGTTACGAACCCGAACTCGTTTCCGAGCACCTGTGCTGGGGCGCCGTCGGTGGGCGCCATAGCAACGACCTCTTGCCACTACCGTATACCGAGGAAGCGTTGCGATGCGTGGTGTCGCATATCGACGAGACCCAGAACGCGCTCAAACGCGAAATCCTCGTGGAAAACATCTCGACGTACCTGCGTTTCGACGGAGCCGACTATACCGAATGGGAATTCGTGTCGGAAGCGGTCAAACGCAGCGGATGCGGCTTGCTGTGTGATGTGAACAATATTTACGTCAATAGCGTCAACCATGGCTTTGACCCACTCGTCTACCTGCGTGCGTTGCCACGCCCGGCCATACGTGAAATCCATCTGGCCGGCTTCACGCGCAAGGAGGGTTTGCCGGTGCCCGTGCTGATCGACTCGCACAGCCGCCGCGTCGATGATGCGGTGTGGGATTTGTATGCTGAAGCCGTGCGGCTGTTCAGCTGCGTACCGGCGTTGATCGAGTGGGATGCCGACATCCCGGAGCTTGAAGTATTGATGGACGAAGCCGCGCATGCGCAGGAGATACTCGATGAATGCGAAACCCCCTCTGCGTGAATTACAGACCGCATTTCTAGCCGCGCTGTTTGACGATGCAGAGCCAGGTCCTGTGGATTCGATCCCGGGCAACGGTCTGATGCCCGAAGCACGCCTACGTATCTATCGCCGCAGTTGCAATGAAATCCAGACGGCAACGCTACGTACCAGCTACCCGGCGGTATTGGCGCTGGTCGGCCAGGACTGGTTTGATCAGGCCGCGCGGCGCTATCGACGCCTTTACCCATCACATTCGGGAAACCTGCAGGGGCTTGGCGCACACTTCGCCGATTACCTTGAGACGATCCCAGCGGGCCGCACCCTTCCCTACCTGACTGACGTGGCGCGACTGGAATGGCTGCGCCAGAAAACCATTCTCTCAGCTGATTCGCAGGTCCTCACCCTCGACAGTTTCATGGCAGGCCTGGATGGCGCCGGAGAGTCCCTTCGCGTTGGCTTGCATCCCTGTGTCCACTGGCTGAACAGCCCATACCGGGTGCTCACGATCTGGCGCTTTGCCCTCGACCCCCGCGGAGATCTCGATCTGGATGGCCAGGGTGAGAACGTCATACTCTGGCGCGAGGACGGAGAAGTCGTGATGACCAGCGTTGACGCGGCCACCCTTGCATACGTCACGGCGCTCGCCACGGGTGAGTCTCTTGAACAGGCAAGCATGGGTGCCGCCACGCTTGATGATAGATTCGACCCCGTTCAATGCATGAATGAGCTTATCGGGCACCATTTGGTAACGCGCGTCCTGCCCCACCCCGTAATCGAGAAACAGGGCCACAACCATGACAAGTACGGCATTGATCAGCCGCATTGCTAGCTGCCATTCGCGCGCTACGCGGTGGCTGGAAAAGTGGATCGGCCCGCTCGCGCTGCTGTTGATGCGCCTTTGGGTCGCGATCGCATTCTGGCGCGCCGGCGTGGTCAAGATCGCCGACCCTGCGGGCACGCAGATGCTGTTTGAAAGCCTCTATCACGTTCCGCTTTTGGCGCCGGGGATTGCGGCTGTGCTGGGCACTTGGATTGAGCTAGTCACTCCGTGGCTGCTGGGACTTGGCATCGCGGGCCGCGCCACGGCGCTGTTTTTATTCGTCTACAACCTGATCGCCGTAATTTCATACCCGGATCTTTGGCCGCACGGCTTCTGGAGCGGACTGATAAATTTGGGGGACTTCACCGACCACAAGGTATGGGCGATGATGCTGCTCGCCGTGGTCGCCTGGGGCCCCGGGAAGTTGTCTGTTGACCGCATGCTGGAAAAACTGAGGCATGGTAGCATCGCCCAATGATGTACACGAAAGCACATCATCTTCGGCCCCACCATGCCTGCTGCCTGGCAGGCATCCGTGCCATTGGCAGCAATTGCGCTGAACACCCGACAAGCACGCGCCGCTGTTCCGTCCACCCACTCCCTTAATCGGCCGCTTTAGTAAGGCTTTCCAGTTCGGCGACGCAGACAAAAATGCGAAGCAAGTCCATGTCCATGGGCGGACTGTATGCTTTGAAAGAACAGTCTGGTTACCTATGGCTAATTTATTCTTCCAGAAAGAACCATTAAAGTCTTGTCATATGAGCCGGCTCACTGCATTACCACGGAGAACACCATGACGAAATCAAACACCCGAATCGCTCTTGTTACGGGGGCAAGCCGCGGCCTGGGGCGCAGCACTGCACAGAAGCTTGCCGAAGCGGGCACTGACATCATTCTCACCTACAAGAATAACGAAGCCGACGCACATGCGGCCGTGCAACAGATCGAGGAACAGGGCCGCCGTGCTGCAGCGCTTCAACTCGACATGGCCGACAGCAAAAGCTTCACGTCATTTGCGGACGCCGTAAAACGCGCGCTTGTGGAAATCTGGCAATGCCAACAGTTCGATTACCTCGTCAACAATGCGGGCGGCGGCATTCACGTACCGTTTGCCGAAACGACAGAAGAACAGTTCGACCTGCTAGCCAACGTTCATCTCAAGGGCACGTTCTTCCTGACGCAAAAACTCCTGCCTCTGATCAAGGATGGCGGGCGCATCGTCAACACGTCGTCAGGCCTGACTCGCTTCACGTTTCCCGGCCATGCTGCCTATGCCGCAATGAAAGGCGGCATTGAAGTATTGACGCGCTACATGGCAAAAGAGCTGGGCCCACGCGGGATTGCCGTGAACACCATCGCACCTGGCGCCATCGAGACGGATTTTGGCGGCGGTGCGGTGCGGGACAACCCGCAGGCCAATGCACAAGTGGCCAGCGTTACTGCAATGGGTCGCGCGGGGCTTCCGGACGACGTCGGCGGCGCAGTGGCTGCGCTGCTTTCCAGCGGCAACAACTGGATCACGGGCCAGCGTATCGAAATCTCGGGTGGCATGATGCTTTGAATATACCTACTGCTTGCCCCGCATGATCTCGGCATAGACATGTGTTCGAAGTTCCACGAATCTGGGCATCATCTTGGTATCCACCTGGTCGCGCGGATGCGGTAGGTCAATATCAAGAATTTCCTGCACGGTAGTGGGCGGTGGAGACAACACGACGACACGGTCGCCAAGGTAAACAGCCTCGTCGATGTCGTGCGTCACAAATAACACCGTCACGCCGAACTCTGAACGAACCCGCAGCACCAGGTCTTCCAGTTCTGCTCGCGTCTGCGCATCTACCGAGGCAAACGGCTCGTCCATCAGCAAAATTTGCGGCTCGTAGGCAAGTGCGCGGGCAATGGCCACGCGCTGCTGCATGCCACCGGACAATTGCCACGGGTACCTGTCAGGACAATGGCTTAAACCCACTGATTCGAGCGCATTACCAATCAATGCAGCTTCCTTCTGCGCCGGCAGGTGCTTGTGGCGCAGCGGCAGGGCAATATTGTCACGAACAGACATCCACGGCATGAGCGAACGACTATATTCCTGAAAGACCACCGCCAGCTCTTTCGGTGGGCCGACAATGGGCTTGCCGCGCAGGGCCAGACTGCCTTTGCTGGGTAGCAAAAGTCCGGCCAAGCATCGAACCAAAGTCGTCTTGCCGCAGCCTGAAGGGCCCACCACGCAGACCAGCTCGCCCTCTTTGACTCCGAACGAGATCTGGTCGATGGCGGTGACGGCATTCCCCGCCAGGTTGTACACCTTGCTGAGGGCGTCTATTTTGAGCATATCCATAGAGAACCTTTAGCAGGCGCTAGTGCGCCGCGAGATGAGCGCCGCGATGCCAACGCAAAACGACCAACTCGATGGCATAAAGAAGTGCATTCAATGCATAACCCAGAATTCCAAGCAGTATCACTCCCGACCACATGTCGGGGAGACTAAAGGTCCGTTGCGACTGAAGCACAAAATAGCCTATGCCGTTTGTGCTGGCTATCATTTCGCTAATCACCATGACAATCAGGGCAAGTGAAATGCTCGTGCGCAGCCCGGCGAAAATTTGGGGACTCGCCGAAGGGATGATTACGCGCCATAGCCGGTCGGCAGCGTCTGTGCGATAAATAGTTACCGTATCCAGGACCAAGGGCTCGACCGCGCGCACACCATCAATCGTAGTGAGAAGAATTGGCCACAAGCAAACAAGGACGATAATGGCAATCTTCATGAGATCGCCCACCCCAAGGACAATAATTCCGAACGGAATCATGGCTGGCGCTGGAATAGCGCGCATAAATTCGACGATGGGACTCGTTGCGCGCTGAATCGTCGAACTCAAGCCCAGAACCAGCCCCGCGCCAATTCCCAGCACGACGGCGATGCCAAACCCGGCGCCCAGCCGGGCGAGACTGGGCACGACGTCGCTACCAACACGCCCGAATATCCAGTTATGCTCGAAAGCAACCAAGATGTCCGACAACGGCGGAAAATACACGCTGGTGCTGTTTTTCGATAATTGCCACCATAACGCCACTGCCACAACGGGCACCGCCAGTTCCAGGACCAGCGCAGAATAACGCGATCTCATGATCCACCCCCCGCTCGTTGCGACGGGTGCCAGTGAAGGACACGCCTTTGAAAATACATCGATCCGCTGTTCAGCAGCCACCCCAAGATCCCGGTAGCCATGATCATGGCATAAGCAGTGGCGATATCGCCGCTGGAACGCGCAAGCTCGATCGTCGCGCCCAAGCCGGGCGAACCGATGACCAGTTCTGCGGTAACCGCAAGAATTAGCGCCGTCGCGGACGAGATTCTGAAGCCCGTCGCAATAAACGGTGCAGTTCCCGGCAAAATTACGCGCCAGAAGGTCTCGAAGCAACCAAGCCCGAAGGTGCGCGCCGTTTCGGTGGCGATGGGGTCAGTATCCTGAACGCCGTAGATGGTTTGAATAAGCATGGGCCAGAATGAGGCGAATACCACCAGGAAGACTTTACTTTCCAGGCCTATACCCAACACCAGCACGGCAAGCGGAATCAGGGCAACCGAAGGCACAGGACGGAGAAATTCGATAATGGTCCGGGACCCGCGATAGAGCATCCGACTTGAACCGAGCACAATGCCCAGCGGGACGGCGAGAACAATTGCGATCAACAAGCCTATGGCCCAACCGCTTAGCGTATGCCCCACGGCAAGCCAGAATTCAGCAGTGCTGGCTTCGTGAATCAACGCAGCGAACACGTCGGTTACCAGCGGAAATGCACGCGCAGACAGCACGCCGCTATAGGTTAGGAATTGAAGAATCGCGAGCAGGGCCAGCAACGTAGCACCTGGCAAAAGCGCGCGGTGCAAGCGTGTCAAAATGGAATTCATGAGGAGCGCTACCCGAGCCTGCCGACGTCCGACAGGCTCAAAACGCGGGGGCTCGACCACCGCGCTTCCACTGTTATTAGCCATTGTCGAAGAGCTTGTCGAGGTCAGGTGCGCGAGGAATGATTCCGTACTTCACACTGAGATCGGATAGGCGCTGAAGAGAGTCCCTATTGACCTTTGTATCTGTCCAAACAGGAAGAATCATCCTTTTGGCCACGTCTGCGGAAATTTTCGTGTATCCAAGAATTACAGTACGCAGTTCGTCAGGATGGTCTTGGGCATAGGCCAGCGACTTTGCCATAGCCTTCTGGAAGCCTTTTACAATGCCTGGATTCTTCTGCGCGTAACGTTGGCTGACAAAATAGGCCGAGAATTGAAGATTAGGCATCGTGCCCACCATAAAGCCCACGATACGCCGCTGCCCGGCGTCACTAGCCAAAGTTACAAACGGCTCACAAGGACCAGTGGCATCAACGCGGCCACTTTGCAGTGCAACCTCCATGTCGGGGAAAGGCATTTCAACGTACTTTACCGTTGATGGGTTTACACCCACCGCCGCCAGCGTTGCGTCTATAGTGACATCTGACAAATTCTTAATAGCGTTGACCGCTATGGTTTTACCAGCCAAGTCTTGAACCGTCTTGATGGCACTTGACCCTTTGACGTAGATGAAGCAGTGATCCTGGGCCTGCGTTGCGCCCACCTGAGATCCTGGAGCAATGATCTTTAACGGCAAACCTTTTTCAGCCGCGGTAATTAACGAAACAGTGTTGGAGTAGCCAATATCGATACTGCCGCTAACTACACCCGGCACGATTGCAGCGCCACCCGCGGCAAAAGTGGGCTTCAAATCCAGCCCTTCCTGTTTGAAGAACCCATGCTTGATGCCGATATAGACTGGTGAGACATCGCCGATGGGAATGAGGCCAATCGAAACGGTAGTGGTGTTGGGTTGACCTGCGGCAAAAGCCGCAGCGCTAACCGCCAGAGTCAGGACACTAATCAGAACGCGATACATAACTTTGTCTCCTCTTATCGTTATACGTCAACTACATAGCAGCAAAATCTACTTCTGTCGGGCATAGGCATCTTCCAGTCCTTCTTTGTGACTTGGATACTTCGGTGCAAAACCCATTGCCTTGATTTTCTTGTTACTGCAACGCCGAGAAGGCATGTGCACCGCACTGTCGCCCGCTACCAATTTGCAGTTCGGGTTGGCCAATGCGGCGACACTCGCAAAAAAATCTCTTTGCGTCAACGGCTTGTCATCGACAACATTCAGTATTCCGGTATCGGCAGGCACCGTTAAGGCAAGGACGACGGCCTGAGCCATATCCTCAGTCTGAATGGGAGAAATAAAATGCGACCCATCGCCGTCCAGACGTAGGGTTCCCGAACGCGCTTTGTCAAAAAGCGCCTCTGTGCTGAAAGTGCCGGCGCCGTAGAACTGCCCGCCACGCAAGATAACTGTCTGAAGGTCTTGGACGGCCTGCACCAAGCTCTCCATCTTGATGGTGGAGTCCAGATGCACGGGCTGCTTGGTGGCAAGCGGCGCTGATTCATCAATCCAGGCATCGCCGTTGTCGCGGTAAATGCGGGTGATGCTCTGTTGCACAAGGCGTGTTGCCCCCGCCTTACGCGCCACATCGATTAGATTACGCGTGCCTTCGACGCGTACTTTGTCGTTGGGCAACCAGGCACCGGGCACCGTCGCATCACGAGGTATTACCGTTGCCAGGTTCAAAACAGCTTCCACACCACGCGCGGTACTCTGGGCCAAGCGTATAAGACCCGCCGCGTCCAACACATCAGCCTTGACAGGCTGTGCACCCAGCGACTTCAGCAACCGCTCCGACCTCTCGCTGCGAAATAGGGCAATTACTTCATGCCCCTTGGCAAGCAGCAACCTGACTGTTGGTGGGCCAAGAACTCCTGTAGCCCCAGCAATCAGAACTTTCATAAGTTTGCCCCAAGCTTCTCAACATTCTTGGGGATGCGGTCAACGCCGAGCTGGGTAAGCAACGACGCAAGGTTCCAATAAAACCTTTCACCGGCCATCAGACCGTTACTGAACGTAATGATGGTTGCCAACTTCAGTTCCATCTTGCGGTTGGTTGGCGCAATGCCAAGAAACTCGCCGCGGTGGACGCCCTGGTAACGCCCTTCTGAAATAACGAGCCCTTCAGACGTAAAGTGGCGATGATCGCTCTGTGTGATGATGCCAAAGGCATTCCACCACATGCTGTAGTAGCGCCGGGCACCTTCCTTGCCGTCATACTTGATACCCAGGGCTTGATCGATGAAAACACAGTCCTCCGCCAACGTCGCCATAGTGCCTTCCATGTCTTGGACGTTCTCGGCAGCGAGGTGCCTGCCCAGCAACTGCAGGTTCGCTTTGTCGACACCACCAGTGTCATCGGGGATAGTCGGAATTTTGTAAGTTTGGCTCATATTGGCTCCTATTAGTCCATGGCGACGAAATTAACTTCACTACTGGCCATGCTAGGTAGGTGATGACATAATGAAAAGGTCCAAGAATTGATATTCAGACAGGTCCATGCCTATTTCGAACTTCGACAAGTTGCTGACGGTTGACCCGTCCAAGGACGTGCCAATATATCGGCAGATTTATATACGCCTGCAAAGTGCTATTGCGGAAGGGCTGCTCAAACCTGGTGACCGCATTACTTCAGCACGTGTTCTGGCCAAGGAACTCGGGCTGGCAAGAGGAACCGTGGTTGCAGCCTACGACCTACTGGCCTCGGAAGGCTACACGCAGTCTCGCGGACAAGCGGGCACCATTGTCACGCCGGGACTCCTGTTACCGCTGCCATCTACAGCGAGACCTGCGCCAACAACCGCAAATCAGTACGACGACTCGAACCTGTATTCAGCGAAAGCCCTGCCGTTCCAAATGGGGCTGCCAGCACTGGATGCCTTCCCGCGAAAGACCTGGACACGGCTGGGAGCGAGGCACCTCCGGGCCATGCAGCCAGCCGACATGGACTACCCATTTCCTCTAGGCTTGTACGCATTGCGTAACGCTATCGCTGCCTATCTTCAGGTGGCGCGCGGGATCAGTTGCACGTCGCATCAAGTAATCATCACTTCCGGATATCACGACACGTTGCAACTGGTGGTCCGTGCACTTCTTGAGCCGGCTGACCGAGTCTGGGTGGAAGACCCTGGGTATCCCACCACCAGCCTGTTGTTAAGCCGAATGGGAATCAAGCTCGTCCCCGTGCCGGTGGACGATGACGGCCTCGTCGTTTCGCGTGGTCTACAAACGGCGGCCGACGCGCGGATGGCCGTGGTGACCCCCGCGCATCAATGTCCGCTATGCCTGTCACTTTCGCTACCCAGGCGCATGGCGTTGCTCGACTGGGCTGCGCGCAGCAACGCCTGGGTCGTCGAAGACGACTACGACGGCGAATACCGATATACCGGCCGACCTCTACCCGCCTTGAAAAGCCTCGATCGGCACGGTCGTGTATTGTATGCCGGCACGTTCAGCAAGGTGATGTACCCGGGACTGCGTCTAGCCTATCTGGTTGTGCCCGACTCGCAAGTAGAGCGGTTCGCGCAAGCCAGAAAAATGTCTCCGGCGGGCATTCCCGAAATCGGTCAGGCAGTGCTGGCGTCGTTCATCAATAACGGGCACTTCACGCGACACATTCATCGAATGAGAAACCTTTACGCACAGCGCCGCGAAGCAACCGCCGCTGGACTTGCCCAGGCGCTAGGGAAGCATATGTTTATCCAGCCACAGCCCGGCGGCATGCATCTGGTTCTGCGGCTGGTTGACGACGGGTCCGACAAGGAACTGGCCGCAAGAATGCGCGAGCATGGCATGTACGCGCAAGCATTGTCAGGTTGGTCGGTGGCGCCAACTAGGCCCGGCCTATTGCTTGGGTTTACCAATATCGATTCACAAGAATACGCACGGCAGCTGGGGGAGCGCATGCGGGCACTGATGTTGTAGCACCGCTCGATATAACTCTCCGATCAAGTAGAGCCCACGCCTTACCCTCGTCGCGCTTGACCAGACCTGCAGACCGAATCGATTCGCAGGTCTGGGGGCCGAGGTCTCTGATGACGGCATCTTCATTCTGTACAAGATTGACTTCACCCTCGTCGACGACCACAAAGTCATAGTTGCTCTTTTTGCTATTTATTTGACGACCGTTAAAATACGGGAATTCCAAGACTATTACTCATTTTGTCCACTGCAACACACCCCATGCCCACGGAAGACATAACGCCAGTAACTATCGTCGGCGCCGGGCCCGTGGGCCTGATGCTGGCCAACCTTCTGTGCGCGTATAACATCCCGGTAACCCTGTTCGAACGCCACCTGACCACTGTCAAGGCCCCGCGGGCCGTGTCCATCGACGATGAATCGCTGCGCTCGCTGCAAATAGCCGGCCTTGCCGACCGCGTGCGCAACATCTGCGCCATGGACTACGGCTCAATCTACCTGGGACCGGACCGCAAGCCCTTCGCCTCGGTGTCGCCCAGTGCCGCGGAATACGGCCATCCACGGCGCAGCGCATTCGCCCAGCCCGAACTCGAAGCACTTCTGGCAGACTCGCTGGGGCAATACCCTGGCCTGCGCATCCACTTTGGACAGGAAGTCGTGGGCATTGAACAAAGCGACACTGGCGTAACGCTGGAAGTCCAGGCGCAAGACGGGTCGCGCCACAAGCACCACAGCCGTTACGTCGCCGCATGCGACGGTGGGCGCAGTCCTATCCGGCACCTGCTCCACATCGACATGAAGGGCCACACCTACGAAAAAAAATGGCTGATTCTCGACCTTAAAGGCACACGCGACAACTTCCGCGAAACGCGCGTGTACTGTGACCCGCGCCGCCCTGGCATCAATCTTCCGGGGCCCAACGGCACACGCCGATTCGAATTCATGTTGCTTGACGGAGAAACCGACGAGCAAGTTACCGATGCGGCATTCGTCAGCCAGTTGCTGCGCGACCACGGCCCTGATGACGGAATCGAAATCGTGCGCAAACAGGTTTACCCCTTCCACGCCCTGATGGCGACTGAGTGGAAGAAACGCGCCGTGTTCCTGCTGGGCGACGCCGCACACCTGACACCACCCTTTGCCGGCCAGGGACTGAACAGTGGACTGCGTGATGCCTCCAACCTGGCGTGGAAACTGGCCTCTGTCATACATGGACAGCTTGGGCCGGCGGTGCTGGAAAGCTATGCGGACGAGCGTCCCGAGCACGCGTGGGAACTGATCAACATGGCCATCAAGCTGGGACGCGTCATGATGCCCGACACCATGCTCAAAGCTCGTCTGATTCAGGCGGGTTTTCGCGCATTGAAGTGGGTGCCGCCCGCCAACGACTACATTACCCAGATGCGCTACAAACCCAAGCCACGCTTTTCCAAAGGCTTTATCGTGGCCGACGGAGCCAACCTGCGCACCACGCGGGTTGGCCGCATGCTACCGCAACCTGAAGTCGAAGCCGACGGGCGCAGCAGGCACCGTCTGGATGAAATTCTGGGCAAGGGATTTGCACTGATCGCCTTCCATCCCGACCCACCCAACGCCTTCAGCGGCCTGCCTGAACTTCCATTCGAAGCACGTCTGGGCCTCAGGCGCATTTGCATCACGCCACGCCACTACAACATAGTGCCGGGCACAGCAGGCACGACAACCGTACGCGACATGCACGCAGACTTCGAGCGTAACTGTGCCAGCGCGCGGGAAAGCTGGCTGCTGGTGCGCCCTGATCGGTATGTCATGGCCTGCATTCCACGCAGCAACCCACAGGCCACCGTGGAAACGCTAAGCCGAATGCTTCACGCTTGATCGGCACACGCCACGGGCCCATTGTGACGGCGCCGCCGCTTACCCGAGTCGCTTCAGCAGGGCCTGTGCCGTTGCCTCGGACGAGGCCGGGTTCTGCCCTGTAATCAACAGTCCGTCCACCACGACATGCGATTTCCAATCAGCGGCCTTGGTGTAATGGCCACCGCTTTTTTTGAGCATATCTTCAACCAGAAACGGCACGACACCGGTAAGGCCTGCGGCCTCTTCCTCGGTGTCGGAGAACCCGGTAACGCGCTTGCCCTTGACGAGCAAATCGTCATCCGCCCCTTTTACATGACGCAAGACACCGGGCGCATGACAAACGAGCGCAACAGGCCTGCCGCCGTTATAGGTTGACCGGATCAATCCAATGGAAAAGGCGTTCTCGGCCAGATCCCACAACGGCCCATGACCGCCTGGATAAAACACGGCATCGTAATCCTCTGCGGACACTTCGGAAAGCTTCTGGGTATTGGCAAGGGCCTTCTGTGCTTCGGCGTCAGCCTTGAAACGGCGGACGGAATCAGTTTGCCCGGCGGGCTCGTCGCTGGCCGGATCCACCGGCGGCTGGCCGCCCAGCGGTGAAGCAAGTGCAACCTGTGCGCCAGCATCCTTGAATACATAGTACGGCGAGGCAAACTCTTCCAGCCAGAAGCCTGTTTTGCGCCCCGTCACACCCAGCTTGCTGTGCGAAGTCAGCACCATCAATATTTTCACGTTCCACCTCCAAATTCCATGCAAGTCGTCTCGTTAGACCACTCCTTGCATGATAGTTCCGGACGAACCACTCTTCAAAGCAGAACACAAAAATTTGCACTCACTCGCAAACAGCCGCCTTTGCAGGCATATGTCGCCACTATCAACATCCCGGCCGGGTAACCGGCAAGCCTGTCCCATGCCTGTCAGCCACCCCACAACGCGCGGCGGCCACAGCTACGTGGTTGCAGCGGCCCGGCGGGCCTCTATCCACGCAGTATCCAGTGAAAAAGAGCAGTCCGTCCGAACGGCAAGATAGTCGCGGGCTTCCTGCGGAAGCGCTTCCATGGTGACCCGCAACGCCGCCACACGTGCTGCGGGAGTGCCTATGCGTTTAATCCAGGCGTCGAAATCAAGTGGCAGCTTCCAGGTGTCGCTGTTATCGACGGCAAGGCCTGCCGTAGCCAGCATTGCCCGCCATTCCGACACGCGATAGTCGCGCACATGCGAAGCATCCCGAAGCAATTCTATGGTTTGCAATGCAGTGTCGTACAGCGGTGTTTCCGGCGCAATAGCGTCGATGACGACAAGCGTGCCTCCCGGAGCCAACACACGGGCGGCTTCCCGGATTGACGCGTCAATCCGCAACCAGTGATGCGCCGAGTAGCGGCTTACAACCAGTTCAAACGACGCGTCGGCAAAGGGCAGCGCGTCCACCGAGCCTTGTTGCACCGTTAAATTATTCAGGTCGCGCCTGACGGCCTCGTCTTTGACGATACCCAGCATTTCCTCGGACAAATCGTACGCCACCACCCGGCCAACGCCGGCTGCGGCGACGGCGTAACTGGCGTGACCGCCACCACAGCCCAGATCCAGAATCCGACTTGGCTGCAACCGCTTTGCAAGATCCGTCAGGCGCTGCAGATCCACGCCCCGCGAGTGAACGGCGCTGGTCAAATAATTCCTGGCAGTGCTGCCGAACTGCCGGCCAACTAAAGTGTTCTGATCCATGGCGTATCCCTGTTAACAAAGCCGTTGGGTTGCAGGAGATTGATCGTCCCAAGCCGCAAGGGATCACCACCCAAGCGCAGAGACGCCGAGCAGCCAGTTTAAAAAGGCTTTAATACTGGAACAAGACTATTTTTTATACTGGTATGAATTTTACTGCCTTAAATTCTGACCCTGCTGTTCGTACCCGACACCCGCATGGGCACAGCAAGGCAATGTCGGCGAGCACTTAGCGAGCACTCATTTCGCAAACAGCGAATCCAGATTTTTAAAGGCTTTGAATTCCAGGGCATTGCCCGATGGGTCAAGGAAGAACAACGTCGCCTGCTCGCCCGGCTGATCTTTGAAGCGGATATGCGGCTCGATGATGAATTTGGTGCCGGCAGCCCGAAGCGTGTCGGCCAGCGCCTGCCAGCCGGCCATGTCCAGCACGACACCGAAATGACGTATGGGTACGTTGTCGTCGTCTACCGCACTGGTACGCTGGCTGGCGTTGGCGCATTCGTCGGGCGAAAGATGGGCAACGATCTGGTGACCAAAGAAGTTGAAATCCACCCAGCGATCCGACGAGCGCCCTTCGGGGCAGCCCAATAGTCCACCATAAAAGGCGCGGGCTTCGGCAAGGTCCCGCACAGGGAAGGCAAGGTGAAACGGACGCAGGCTGGAGGCTGGAGGCGTGGTGTCGACAACCATTCGATCGGTACGGGTCATGTGATTTATGGCAAGCCACTTCAGCGAAATGGCATCCGAGAGGAACAAGCATAAATCATAACCTTCCTGGGCCGGAGCATGTGCTGGGCGGCGAAACGCGCTGGATCAAATCCTGTGGCCTGCCCGGATGGAAGAAACGCTGATGATCACGAAGCAAAACCCGCCTGAGTCTGCGCAGCCCCCCTAAACATAAAGCGCAAACTCAGGACGCCGGCGAACGGTCAGTCGTCATCATCATCATCATCACCATAGTAAGCGCGGCGATATTCTTTCTGGTAGCGCTCTTGCTGCTTCCTCCAGCGCTTTTCGGCATGCTTATAGGCACGCTTATCGTAGTAATAGTATGGCCCCTCGGGTACGTAAACTGGCCGCGGCACCACTACGACAGGCGGTGGTGGGAGCGGCGCGTAATAAACGGGTGGCCCCACCAGAAACCCAGGCATGCCGATTCCGATGCTCACCCCGATGTCAGCAGCGTGCACGGCGGGCCCTGCGGCCAGCGTCGCAAGTGCCAGAGTCGCCATCAATATCTGCTTCTTCATAAGTCGCCCTTTTGGGTATTGAACTAACGCTGTCCATTGTGACCTATGCCAACCGCAAAGCCCAATACACAATATGCCAAATAGAATCTGGTTAATACAGAGCCGGTCCGGCCAAAAAATCAATCAACGGATGCACGCCCGGCGCTTCTCCCGCGACGATAAGTTTTTCTAATCGAAAAAATGAAAAACCAGCATTCGACCTGCGCTCACTCCTGGCCTAATCTAACCCTGCCTGACACAGGCCGCGTCAAAGCTACGCCAAAAATTCATCCGCAGCACTAAATCCGAAATCAGGAAGGAAAGGAAACAGCTATGAAATGGACCAACAAAAACGGTTATGACTGGTGTGAAGTACTGGACATCGACTCCATGGTGGGTCGCTTGATTCAGCCCGATCTGCGTCCTGGCAAATGGGCCGGCGAAGACATCCGTAAAGCCATGGGCTTTTTTACCAAAGAAAATCGCCGCCACGGCGACCAGCGTCGCGGTGTCACGCTTGTGCACAACGACCTGACCGGTTCCGCAGGGATGTCGCCGGGCATCAGCGTGTCGTTCCAGCCAATTTTGCCAGGCGAAAAGCTGGCCTTTCACCGCCACAATTACGTCGCAATTTATTACTGGATCGAGGGCGAAGGCTACACATGCAACGACGATGAAGGTATCGATCGCGAAGAAACCCGCGTCTACTGGAAAGCGGGCGATGTCACGATATCACCGGCCTGGGTCAACCATGCGCATGTCGTCACGTCAAAAGAGCCCGTCATGCAAATGGCCATCCACGACTTCCCCGAGCTGTGCTACCGTCGCGTCATGATGTCGGAAGACCCCGATGGTCACGAAAACCTGCGTCACATGGTCAAAGGGGTAGTACCCAGCTTCAACAACCTGGACACCCTTGAAGATCTGGAGGAGCGCAGCCAGAAGATATCTTTAAGCACGACAACCAAGTAAGCTTTGGCGCTGCGGGTAGTGCATGGCCCCGGCTTCACAGCGGGGCTGAAGGTGTGCACCTGTCAGTGCCGGGCTCTTGCGCAAGTCCTACTTGCGCGCAGCGATGAAAACACGTGGCTGCTGCGTTTGAAGCCAAGGCCACGGTGAAAGCGCCGCGGCGCACCATAACAACCAGAACCAGGAGACATCAAAATGTTAAAGCATGCATTGCAATGTGCAGGCGTTGCAGTAGCCCTGTCGTTTTCGGCGATCGCCGGCAGCGCCAGCGCTGCCGATCTGAAAATAGGCTTGTTGCTGTCACAGACCGGGCCACTTGCCACCTACGGGACATCGATGAAATCGGCCGCCGAATACGCCGTCAAACAAGTAAACGATGCCGGCGGCATTAACGGCAACAAGGTAGTGCTGGCCCTGGAAGATGATGCCAGCAAACCCACTACGTTTTTGAATGGGCTGAACCGTCTGGTCACCCAGGAAAAGGTGCTTGCGCTGGTTGGGCCAATTACCAGCGGGTTCTTCCTTGCCGGAGTGCCGATAGTCAAGCAGCACGGCGTATTGATGATTTCGCCCACGGCGACAGCCCCCAACCTTACCAAGGACACCGACAAGGCATTTCGCAACAACCCGTCCGAAGATGTGAACATCCCCGTCATGTTGAAGTACATCAAGAAAACGATGCCCTCGATCGAGAGTATTGCCGTTATTTATGACAACAAGGAATCAGCGGACAAAATCATAGGCGGCCTGTACGAATCCCTGGCACCCAGCGTGGGTTGGAAGCTGCAAAGCGTCACGACGTTCCTGTCGGGCCAGCTGAACTACAGCGACGTGGTGGCCAAAGCCTTGCGCGACAAGCCCAACGTGGTTGCGGTGGCGGCGCACGCCGAAGATGCGGCCAACGTGGCGCGCGAATTACGGCGTCAAGGCTATAACGGCGCAATCCTTGGCGGTACCTCAACCGTTTCGCAAGATTACATAAAAATCGCGGGCGCCGCGGCCAACGGCACTTACGCCGTGGTTCCGTACTACTATGGCGCGCAAACCCCGCAGAACCTCAAATTTCTTGAGGGCTACAAGAAGTTTTCCGGGCACACCACGGTGGACCCCTGGGAAGCAAGTACCTACGAAAGCGTACAAATGATTCTGCACGCCATGAAGCAGGCACACGTTACGGGCGACCCGGCAAAAATCCAGCCCGAGCGCGAGGCAGTCAGCAAGGACTTGGCCCTTACCACTGATTTTCCTGGGCTAATCGGCGACATCAGCTTTGATAAGGAACGGGTGGCCGTCAAGCCATCGGTCATTATTCAAGTAAAAGACGGGGCGTGGAAGGCGGACTAAGTCCTGAAGGGATGGCACATAAACGGCCCGATGGCGCCGTTAAAGCCCCCTGAAACCCGAGCAGGCCAGCGTAACAACCAACGCCTCGGCCTGCTCGGGCTCCACCACCGGCGATCAAGTACCGAAATTGTGGCCGGTGCCAGCCGCTATCGCGTTTGTCATCACGCGTGATTCGACCACCGCATTTCGATAATTCAATTTCAACAGGAGTTCATAGCAATGAGTGCTACTGAGTTTTTCCTCCAGCAACTGGGTAACGGACTCATCCTTGGTAGCGCCTACGCGCTGGTTGCCATTGGCCTGACCTTGGTTTTCGGCGTCCTGGGGGTCATCAACCTGGCTCAAGGTGAAATTTTTGTGGTGGGTGCATTTGCCGGGCTGGTTTGCCTGCAACTGGGTCTGGGCCTGGCCGCCGCACTGCTGGCCGGAGCGCTGTGCGCCTGTATCGTGGGCCTGCTCATCGAGCGTTACGCACTGCGGCCACTACCCGCTTCGATCGACCCCCACATCCCGCTGGTTTGCACTATTGGGGCCGCCGTTGTGCTACAGCAGGCTATCGCCATGATTTTCTCCACCCGCCCACAAGCTTACCCCACCCCGGCAGTGCTTGCGGGACACGTACGGCTTGGTGCCATCCAGTTTGATTATGTGAACCTGTTCATCATGGGCCTGGCAATCGTGCTGATGGCCGCGCTGGCCTACCTGGTTCGATGCACCAAACTTGGCCTGGCCATACGCGCTGTAGCCGAAAACCCCCGCACGGCCGGACTACTGGGGGTTAACCGCAAATTCGTCGTCGCGTTCGTGTTTGGAACGTCTTCTGCCCTGGCCGGCTTTGCAGGCGTACTGGTTGGCATCTATTTCAACAACATCGGGCCGTTCATCGGCATACCGATTGCCATCAAAGCCCTGGCTGCCGTAATTTTCGGGGGACTGGGCAGCATCCTTGGAGCGGTATGCGCAAGCCTGATCATCGGCGTGGCCGAAACCATGACAGTCAGCTACGTCGCCTCATCGTGGCGTGACGCGGTCTCGTTCGGCGTCATCATTGTCATTCTCCTCATCCGCCCGCTCGGCCTTTTCGGCACTCCCACCGTGCAAAAGGTTTAGCGATGAAATCCATCGACACGCCGCTTTTTCGGCTGGGACGAAAGCCAACCCAAAGCCACGCGCCCAAGCCCAGCTGGATCCCTGGCTCACTGGCTTGGGCGGGTCTGGCGATCTGGTGCGCGCCCTATATTGTGTTGGGAGCGTTGCGCTATGGGCTGGGCAAAGAAGAACTCGGCCAGCCTTTATCGTGGTTTTTCGCTCTGGTCGGATTACAGCTGTTTGCCAGCATTGCCGTGGTACGCAATGTGCGCGTGAATCGCAGCCTGGCGGTAACCGCGATGTTGATTTATGTCGTGTATTTCCTGGGTGTGGTGCCGGGATTTGCCGCAGTCGATTCCGTTTTGCCGCAGTTGTGCATCATGGCCATGATGGCTATTTCATTATGGTTACCGTTCGCCAGTGGGCAACTGTCGCTGGCCCAAGGCGGGTTTATGGCCGTGGGCGCTTATGGCAGCGCATGGCTCACCATGCAGCTTCACTGGTCATTTTTTCCGGCCCTGCTGGTAAGCTCAATCGGCGTTGCCCTGTTTGGCTTTATCGTAAGCTACCCTGCCCTGAGGCTAAAGGGCGTATATCTGGCCGTTGCCACGCTGGGCCTGGGCGAGGTCGTTCGCATATTCTTTACGAATTTTGAGCCGACGGGCGGCGCATTCGGTCTTGCAGGCATTCCCAAGTACACCCAGACCTGGCAGCTTCTGCTGGCCGTCACGATAATAAGCATCCTGCTGTTCTTCATGGCCAGGGGCCGAATTGGCAGGGCTATCTGGGCGGTGCGCCACGACCCCATTGCTGCGATGGCGCTGGGTATCAATATTACGCACATTCGCATCCTGACCTTCACCGCTGGCGCGTTTATCGCCGGGCTGGCGGGTGGGTTCCAGGCTCATTACGTTCAGTTCGTTACTGCCGACGATTTTGGCCTTTCCGCACTCATCGACTGGCTTACCATCGTCATGGTGGGCGGCTTCGAAACCTTCTTCGGGGCGCTGGCGGCCACGGTCGTGCTGGGCACCCTGCCTGAACTCATGCGCTTTTTGTCAGAATGGCGGCTACTGCTCAATGGTGCTGTTCTGGTGGTGTTTTTAATACTGCGTCCCAATGGAATCATTACGCGCGAGCTGCTTGGATGGCGGTTTTCACCGGCAATAGACCCACGGCGCGGGAAAAATGCCAGCCCCACGTCAGCAAATAAAAACTTTGACCAGGAGCCTGCCATGGATTCAAAAGCCGCGGCAATACCCGAGGCAGGCTACTCAACCCAATCCAACGTGAGCCCGCTGCTGGAGGTCAAGGACGTCAGCAAACGCTTTGGCGGCATCACGGCCTTAAGCGACGTGTCACTTGACGTACGGGAAGGCGAAATTCATGGCCTCATCGGACCGAACGGTGCGGGCAAAACCACTTTGTTCAATACGATTGCCGGCTTCTATTCCGTGGATTCGGGGTCCATTTATCTGGATGGCCGTCCAATCGACAACCTCCACCCTCAACAGATGGTGCGCAACGGCATCGCCAGAACTTTCCAGAATATCCGCCTGTTCGGCAACCTTAGCGCCCTGGAAAACGTGATGCTGGGCGCCCACATACCGCCCCGTGGACAGAAGCGGAGATGGTTTAACCACAACGAGCGATCGACTGCGGAGCAGGCCTTCGAGCTGCTGAACCTGCTGGGACTGGCTGAATATGCCCAGCAACCCGCCAGTTCACTTTCCTACGGCGACCAACGGCGCCTTGAAATAGCTCGCGCACTGGCCAGCCAGCCAAAAATCCTGTTGCTCGACGAGCCCGCTGCGGGCATGAACGCCACGGAAGCCAGTGCGCTGGGAAATGTATTGCGCCAACTCTGCCGGCATCTCGGAAAAACCATACTCCTTGTCGAGCACGACATGGAGCTGGTGATGGGACTTTGCGACCGCATCACGGTATTGAACTACGGCAAACGTATTGCCGGCGGCACGCCGGCGCAGGTTCAGGACAATCCCGACGTAATCGCCGCCTATCTGGGAACCAGCAAACACGACAAACAGGAGACGACCCGCAATGCGAGCAGCACAGTTGTTTAACGGTCGCGGCACAACGTCCGCCAGCCCCATCGGGCCAACCAACCACGACGCCGTGCCGCACGCAACCGGTGCATCCGCAACGGATGCATCATCCAAAGACGGCGAGTCTTCAAAGGCCAAGGAGCTGCTCGGCATTCACCACCTGATCACGCAATACGGGAACATCCAGGCCATAAAGGGGATTTCCATATATATCGACAAAGGAGAAATTGTTGCATTGATCGGGGCCAATGGCGCCGGTAAAAGCACCACCCTTTTAAGCGTCTCAGGCGTTCTGACTCCTACCAGCGGAACCATCCGCTTCAACGGACAAAACATATCAGGCCTGCCCTCCCATCAGATCGTACGTCAGGGAATTGCCCAGGTGGTCGAGGGACGAGCCATCCTCGCCGGTCTGACGGTGCTGGAAAATCTGATGCTGGGTGCTTACATCCGAAGCGATCGCAACGCCATCGAACAGGACATGGATCGCATGTTCGACAGATTCCCGCGGCTACGCGAGCGATCAGGACAGATCGCCGGCACGCTGTCGGGCGGCGAGCAGCAAATGCTCGCCATCGCACGCGCCCTCATGAGCCGCCCCAAAATGCTGCTGCTGGACGAACCCAGCATGGGCCTGGCACCCCTAATTGTCGAAGAAATCTTCAACCTGCTTCGCGAACTGAATGAGCAGGGTCTGACCATACTGCTCGTCGAACAAAACGCCGCCCAGGCGCTCGAAATTGCCGACCGTGCTTATGTACTGGCCAGCGGCACCATTGTGCGTAGCGGCTCTTCGTCCAGTCTCCTGGCCGACGAACATCTACGCGAAGCTTACCTGGGTGCCGCGCGATAGCGCACGCGCCCGAAAACGGTCGTATCAGGTGAAAAGTAATGTCCGAACCCAAACTGAGCCGTGCAGAGATCGACGCAACGCGCGGCACCCGAAACACCCCGTGCGTCGGGTCATGCAACACGTTTTACGCCGAAGAGTGCTATGCATGCGGCCGAACGACACAAGAAAAAGCGACGTGGGTGAGATTATCCCCGGATGAGAAAGACCAGATTTGGGAACGGCTTATCCGTCGGGGCTGGCAACCCCGAGTAGGCATCCACGACCCGAAGGCCTAAGGCTCGAAACCACCTTCGACCAGCAGGTGGATCGACCCTTTGCGCCGGCGACTATACTAGGCTTTGGCCAAACGCCAAGAGCTACAGACTGATGGTTTTTCGAGGCATCGCGACAAACCATACTGCCGCCCGGGTAGCCGTGCCTTGCCAAAGCCAAGCACCGCCAACCCGCCGCCGACACTGCGCCGGTACCCGGCAACTAATGGACATTGCTTACTTCATCGCCCATGAACCTACAACAGCTTCGAATTATCAAGGCCATCGCCAAAACCGGCTCCATACAGGGGGCAGCAGAAGCGCTGCACGTAACGCAGCCGGCAATCAGCCACCAGCTTAAAAGCCTCGAAGAAGAGCTGGGAGAAAGCGTGCTCATTCGCAGTCGGCCCGACATTGTGCTGCTGCCGGCAGGGCGGGAGGTGCTGGCGGTGGCCGAACGGGTCACCGCAGAGATCGAAGACTTACGCCAGCGCTTTTCGCCCAAAGCGCCCGACGAAATTACCGGCACCCTGCGCGTCGCTGCCAGTACATTGGGTATTGTGTATTTGTACGGCGACCTGCTGCAGACATTTATGGAGCGGTACCCCAAGGTGTCGCTGGTGGTCACCGCCACCGAAACGGGCGTAGAGGGCGCACGTCAATTAGTCTCGGGCCTGGTCGACGTGGCCTTTGTACCGGCCGCCGACAATATGGAGGATCTGGGGTTCACCGTTCTGGGTAAAACCAAGCACGTGGCGATTGTTTCCAGCACACACGCGCTCAGTGGACGAATAACCGTTTCCGCCGCGGAACTGCGCCGTTTCCCCTTCATACGTTACCGTCCGAACGCCGGCAGCCGCACGACCAGCGACAAGCTATTCCTGTCCAGCGGGGAGTATCCACCCATTCTCATGGAGTCGAACGACACCGAGTTCATCAAACGGGTGGTAGCCATGGGAGTCGGAACCGCCATCGTGCCCGAATTCACCGTTACCCAGCGAGACAGGGAACAACGGGTTTTGGAGACGCTGCAAGTGCAGCACATCTCGATCGCCCAGGGGTACGGGCTGGTGTTTCGGCAAGACATCAAAATGCACACGGTGCACTTGTTCCGCGAGCTTTGTATTGAACACAGCGACCTGACAATGAAACGGTTTTGATTATCCGGCAGCCTGCATGACAACGACGGTAAGGCGCGCGACGCAAACCAGGCGATCCCGCTCGTCACGCAACTTTATTTCCCACACGTGCGTTGTCCTGCCCAGGTGCAATGGCCGGGCTTCACCCGTTACCCAGCCGCTATTGACGCCACGCAGATGATTCGCGTTAATGTCCAGCCCCACAATCTGCACGCCGGAAGGTACGGACAACGCCGCGCCAACTGAGCCCAGGGCTTCTGCCAATACTACAGATACGCCGCCTTGCAGCACACCCATGGGCTGAACGGTTCTATGATCTACCGCAATACGTCCACGAATGAAATCATCGCCTACTTCAAGAAACTCGATTCCCAAGTATTCGACGACGGTGTTCCTATGCATTTCGGAAAGGATTTCAACACTCGCCGGCTGCTTCCATATGCTGGTCATCTTTTTGATCCCTTGTAAATATTGAGGGTAATGCTTGATCCACTTGCCGACGAGTCACGCAGACGGGCTGTATGCACTTCCACAAAGCACTCGCCATTTCGAATGAACGGCCAGTGCCAACCCACATCAATAAACCTCGTGCAATTCGTCAAAAATCTGGGGATTGATCAACATCGACCGATCGACGTCGCACATGCGCGTGCGGCCACAAAATGCCATGGTTGCGCTAAGCTCGTTGGCGATGATGTCCAGCGTGCGGCGAACACCCGCCTCGCCACCAGCCCCGAGGCCATACAGGAAGGCCCTGCCAATGAAGGTGCACTTGGCCCCCAGGGCCAGCGCGCGCAATACGTCCTGCCCGGACCGCATGCCACCATCGAGCCATACTTCAACGTCAGCGCCAACGGCCTTGACGATATGTGGCAGTACCGCGATGGATGATGGGGCTCCATCGAGCTGCCTGCCACCATGGTTCGAAACAATGATTGCATCGGCACCGCATTCAACGGCACGCCGTGCGTCGTCGGCATCCATGATGCCTTTTACGATCAGCTTACCGCCCCAACTTTCCTTTATCCATTCCAGATCATGCCAGGTAAGCGTCGGATCGAATTGTTCAGCCGCCCACGCTGCCAATGACGCTATGCCATCAATGCCCTTGACGTGGCCAACGACATTTCCAAACGCTCGGCGGGACGTGCGCGACATGCCCAGGCACCAGTGGGGCTTTGACAAGAGGTTAAGGACGTTGGCCGCCGAAGGCTTGATCGGCACGCTCAGGCCGTTCTTGATGTCCTTGTGCCGTTGCCCCATGATTTGCAGATCAAGGGTGACCACCAACGCCGAACACTGAGCACGTTTCGCACGACCTATCAGGTTGCGCATGAAATCACGGTCACGCATGACGTACAGTTGAAACCAAAAGGGGTGGGAAGTGTGCTCGGCAACGTCCTCAATAGAACAAATGCTCATCGTCGACAACGTGAAAGGCACGCCAAATTGCGCGGCCGCGCGTGCCGCCAGTATTTCTCCGTCAGCATGGATCATGCCGGTCGTACCCGTAGGCGCCAGTGCAACAGGCATCGCCACATCGGTCCCCAGTACCGTGCTTTTTATGCTGCGGTTCTCAAAGTCGACCGCCACCCTCTGCTTGAATTTCAGGCGTTGAAGATCATCGACGTTGCAGCGCAGGGTGCGCTCGGTCCATGAACCTGACTCGACATAGTCGTAGAACATGCGGGGAACGCGACGTTCGGCCATATGCCGCAGATCCTCAATGCATGTTGCAGCGTCAATGCGAGTCACCGGAAATTCTCCATGCAGATGCTATGGCACAGCCCTTCTTTGCTTAAGCCAGCCGAAAGCGCAGTGGCGCAAACGTCATGAAGCATTACAACAAGGCGGCGCCGGATGACGAGTGAACATGTCATGCTATTTAAACAATACGGACCGGACTCGGCTTACCACGGTTGCCAGACGAGCACACACCTGGCGCCCACTTGACCGGAGCACCCCCAGCGCAATCAGGGAAAGCGACAACGTGTTGGGTTCTGCGGCAGCGGCTGTCGAGCCAGCTTGTGCCTGCCTGGCGGGGTTCGCCAGATGCGCGCTCAGTCGCCGTGCAAACTCGGCCAGAATGGCATTCGTAACCACCACGCCGCCAGTTTTGGCGAACTCGGCCAGGACACCCGTAAGCTGGGCATCAGAAACAAATTGAACTCTTGTCGTTGCGCCGCCCGCTCCCTGGACGTTGGCAAGGCTGTAGTTCAACGTTACCGCCATCTTGGCGCCACGAATGTCGGCATTGGCATTGCCAGAGATAACGCCCTTCAGTCCTTCTTTGTCGACGCTCTGGGAGACCAACCCCGTAAACGTAATGCGCTTTGGCCCAAACGATACCGTCAAGGATCCCGGATAACGGCCATCATCGTTTACCGGGCCAACCTTTGCACCCGGCAGAAAGCCCGCCACAAGCGGCAAGTCGTCGAAAACCTCGATGACGTCGACCGGCTCACCCACCACGTCGAAGGTGTTCTCGAATCGCACCCGTTACCCCTTGTCACGCGCCTGCAATGGACGCAAAAGCGGAGCGCTGTTTTCAAGGCCAAGATAAAGCCTGGATTCACTGTCACTGACAAGCGACGGAGAAATGCGCGCATCAATGACAAAGGGGCCCTTGAATTCAATGGCCAGCTTAAGCGCCTGTGCAACATCCGACTCGCGTTCCAGTAAAACGCCATCGCCCCCGAGGCCGCGCGCCACCGACACGTAGTCGGGAGACGTCCACATCGCGTCACGCGGATTGCGATGCTTCCATTGCATTTTGCGCACTTCCGCGCCATAGCCGGAATCATTCATGACAAGGAAAATGACGGGTATGCGTAACTCGGCCGCCGCATGCAGCTCTTGGATGCCCTGCAGAAAGCTGCCGTCCCCTTCAATGACCAGCGTCGTGCGCTGGGGATTGCCAACCGCCGCGCCAATGCCATGCGCCACAGCCAGCCCAATGCTACCGAATTCAATCGTGTGCTGATACCTTCCCCCAGCGGGCAGGGCCAGGTGCGCAACCGGCCAGGACCAGAAGTGGCCACCCCCACTGATTACCTGCGTGTTCAGCGGAAGGCTGCGGGACAATGACCGCATCAGTTCCCGCGGATCCAGGCCGTCAGTGGCGTTGGGGCTTTGAGGCGTGGGCTCATTCAAAATCTGGCGCGTAGCGGCGCTTCTGAACCCTTCTTTTTTCTTGCCGGTTTCCAACAGAACCCGTAACAGCGCGCGAGTGGTTTCGAGGGCGTCACCCTGCACGTAAAGGCCCGGCGTGGCGCCGATTTCTACAGGCAGCGGTTTGACATCGATCCGGGCGACCTGCGCCTGCGAAAAGAGCGTGCCGCCTTCACACGTGAAAAAATTCAGTGAGGCCCCAATACCCAGCACAAAATCGGCCTGGGCCATAAGGCGCTCAGTAGGGCAGCTACTGAACAGCCCGGACACGCCAATGTCGTAGGGATGCCCGTCAAAGAACCCCTTCGCCAATAAGGACGTGGCAAGAAGGCTGCCCGTATGCTCGGCAAGAAGCTCGATATCGTGTCGGGCATTCGCGGACACTGCACCGCGCCCCGCAATAATGACGGGGCGTTCCGCAGCCTGCAACTTGTCGGCCAATTCTCGCAGTGCCAGAGGCCCGGGTACCGCATAGTGCTTGGGGATAAAGCTGGCCGAGGGCTGATATTCCCACTCCCATGGGAGCTCTTCGTCCCAAAAGGGAGCGGGTACGCTAAGGATCACGGGCCTTTTTTTGGTTCGCGCCGTGAAAAAGCCCTCGGCGATATCTTCGGCAAGATTTTCCAGGCGATCCAGCCTGCGATATTCAACCTCGCAGGCCTGGGCAAACCGGCTTTGATCGAATGACTGCACCAGGCCAAGGCCCCCGTCGGCCTTGGTGTACTCGCCGGTATAAACGACCAAAGGCGAGGCGCCCCTTGAAGCCGTGACAAGCGCATTGGCGCAGTTCGCCAAACCCGGGCCACACGTGACCGTGGCCACACCAATGCGCCCAGTCGCCCTGGCATAGCCATCGGCCATCAGAACAGCCGCCCCATCGCAGCGTGCCGACACCATCCGGGTGCGACCGTCCGCACACAGGACATCCCACACCGCCATGTTGGCATCGCCCATCAGGCCAAATATCGGCCCGCCCGCCTCGATGGCCAGAGCATCTGCTATCGCCTCACTGACTTTCACTGTATCTCCTTAGGCTGCATTGCCAGTCATTCAGAAATCAGGGACCACTTTCCGTTCACAACCTGAACCATGACGCGCGCGTTGTCTTGAGCACCATAATGATTGCTGGGCGTAATAGTATAGGTGGCTTCCGTCCCGTCGAGCTTCGTGATTTTGTCAAGATTGTCTTTCAGTGCCATACGAAACTTCAGCGTGCCGGGCTTGGCTGATTTCAAGGCGTGGGTCGCCGCAACTTTAATCAACAAGAACGCATCGTTGGAATAGCCCGCGAAGGGGTTGGCCGTGCCCACGCCATAGCGCGCTTCGTAACGACGCATGAAATCCGCGCCCGTCTGCTTCAAGGGGTAATTGGCCGGCAACTGTTTGTCCACCACCAACGGTCCGGTGGGAGCTATGACACCTTCCACATACTTGCCGCCAACACGCAGATAGTCCTGATTGACGCTGCCGTGATTGTCATACTCCAACCCTTTGTATCCACGCTGCCCCAGTTCGATGTGCGGCAAGGCCCCTGGCGTACCGGACCCTCCCCCAAGAACCGCGTCGGGCTTGGCGGCGATAATTCGCGCGATCTGTGCGGTAACCGAGGTGTCCGTACGCGCATAGCGCTCGTTCGCCACAAGTCGGATACCCGCCTTGTCAGCCGAATTTTTAAACGACTTCCAGACGAGTTCACCCCAGGCATCCGAGAAGCCGATATATGCCGCGGTCTTGACTCCACGCTTCTGCATGTCCTGGACGACGCCATCGATCATTAATCCGACAGTTTGCGGGACAACATAAACCCACTCTTTCCTGTTTTCCGGAATTTCAATTGGAGCCAGCGCAAAAATGGGAGTTTTAAGCTCGTTGGCAAACTGCGCAACAGCCAACGATTGGGGCGTATTGGTTGGCCCGATAATCGCGTCAACCTTCTGATCGCTGACCAATTTACGCACATCTTTTACGGCCTCCGTCGGGTCGCTATTATCGTTCAGGAAAACGATCCGGACCTTTTCATTGCCAATTTTCATGTCCTGAATCGCCAGGGCATTTTTATACGGTATACCCAGCGATGCGCCTGGCCCTGTTTCAGACAGCACCGCCCCAATTACAATTTCAGATTGCGCCGGCAAGCTTGCCGCCATCATTGACAGGAAGAAAACAGAAACGCCGAAGAAACGTGAACTTATATACATAACACTTCCTTATAGAGTTTTGATCTTGAGGGAGTCGCTACCTTCGTAAGTCGAAACAAATTTTCTAAGTTCCGAGCGCAAAACTTTGCCCATGGAGTTGCGCGGCAAAGCATCAACAAAGATTATTTCCTTAGGGTGTTTATAAGAAGAAAGATTTAATCGAAGAAAATCCCTGATTTGATCGATCGAGAGTTCAAAACCCACCCCTTTTACTGCGACCGCAACAGGCACCTCTCCCCACCGCGGGTCGGGCCGCCCTACTACCGCTACTTCTGCAATATCACAACCATTGCAAAGGACATTTTCAATTTCAGCCGGATATATATTTTCGCCACCCGAAACAATCATTTCCTTAATGCGGCTCAGCAAAAAAAAGAAGCCGTCCGAATCATAACTTCCTAGGTCACCCGTGCGGTACCAGCCGTTCTCGATACCGCTGCGTTTAGTGCCGGATTTATCCCAATAATGGGCCATCAATCCAGGCCCCCGCACCATGAATTCGCCCACTTCCCCCTCTGCGACAGGAAGTCCGCTGCTGTTGACGATAACTACCTCGCTGTGCCTGGCGGCCCGGCCCACCGAGCCCAACTTGCGGCGTGCATCCAGCGGGTGCAAGCACGTCCCGATTCCCATTTCCGTCGCACCAAACACCTGTGACGCTACAACCCCCCTATCGAAAAATACCGTCAGCAATTCTTTGGGAATAATGGACGCGCCTGTCATGACAAGGCGCAAAGACGACGTGTCACACGCGGCCCAGCTCGGATGAGTCACCATGGCCTGCAGCGTGGTGGCCACCCCAAGCAGCATGGTGACCCGCTGTTCAGAGATGTCCGAAATAGTGAGTTCGACATTAAAGCGCCGATGCAAAATAACCTGTGCCCCCACCTTCAATGCCGGCAGGACAAGCATCAACAAGCCGCCAACGTGAAATAGCGGCAAATAGGCCAACACCCGGTCGTCACCGGTCAGCGCGTATCCGTCAATGACATTCAACGCCGTCCACTCGACGCCCGCGCGGGTATGCAGGGCACCTTTTGGCGCCCCCGTCGTGCCGGACGTGTACATCAACAGCACGGCATCAGCCGCAACCACGCGGGGTGAATCAGAACGCCTTTTGCTTACCTTTGGCCAATCACATTGAAACCAGACATCGTCGCCATACCTGAGTTGCGTGGCGGCCATGTTGGCGCTTGCCCCCGCGCCGTCGGTGGCAATGGCGTACTCGGCTGTGCTGCTGAATTTGGAATCGTAGAACACGATGGCAGGAGAAGAATCCAGAAACAGCGCCTTTATTTCCATTGGCGCCAAACGCCAATTCAATGGAAAGAATACGGCTCCAATCCGAATACAGGCAAAAGTCAGGGCAATAACGTCGGGATGATTCTCCCCCAAATAGGCAATTCTATCTCCGGGTGCACACCCGCACTCAAGCAGGCGGTCTGCAAGAAAGTCAATTCGGTGCGCCAGCTGCAGATAGGTGATGGTGTGCCCTTCAAAGCGTATGGCCACACGCCCGGCATCTTCATTAGCCCACCCATGAACCCAGTCTGTGACATCATTGCCCATATTGGCGGCCTCTTGCGGCCCAGTTTAATATCGGGCCACATGTTTTCTATTTATCGGGACATAAATATCGCCGCCTTTCAATAGCCCTTCCCAGAACGTGCGACCTGCCAAGTCAACACGAATATGCTTGGGCCATATCAGGCGATCCATACAGCGGCATCACGAATATTTTGTGAACCAGTTTCTCTTTTATCGTGATGAGTTTAATAATGCTGTCTTATTTCCAGACTGGCTCTCGATTTTCCTTGAAGGCTTTCTGGGCTTCTTTAAGGTCGTCGCTTTCCATTACTTTGCCTTGCAATTCCATATAATATTTGAAGGCATCCGTAAAGCTTGGGTCGAAGGCCCGGCACATTAATTGCTTGCTTGCAAGCGCTGCCGTGCCGGTCGTGGCAAGATATTGTTTAAGCACCTCCTCGAACTCTTCTTTCGGATTTTCGTCGCTGACAAAATGGTCGACCAGACCCATTTCGCCCGCTTCCGTGCTATTAATACGGTTTCCAAGCAATGTAAGTTTGCGAGCCCGGCCGGCTCCGACAAACCGCGCAAGCCGCCATGGCCCCAAACTGGGAATCAACCCTTCCAGGGCCGCAGGAATACCAGTAATGGCACTAGGCGTGGCAACACGAATATCACAGGCCAGAGGTAGTTGCATGCCACCGCCAATCCAATATCCGTGGAGCAGGCAGACGACGACCTTATCCATAGTCTCCAGACGGTGGAGAAAGCGCTCCCATTGAACAAGGTAGGGATAATCAATTTCGCCACGCGACAACGCTTTCAGGTCGATTCCCGCCGAAAAGGCACGCCCTTCTCCGCTGATTGCCACGACGCGGATGTCTCTATCGTTTTCGACCAATTGGGACACCGCGTCAAGCTCGGCAACCAGCTCGGGCGAGAAGGCATTCAATGCCTCGGGACGATTCAAAACGATCCGGGCAAGCTTACCCTCTGTTTTATAAATAACCTTGTTCAACTTTAAATCGTGCATGCTCCTGCTCCTTTAATGTTTCGGACATAGCTTTAATTATTTAAAATTATTTTTTAATTAAGGCTGCTATGCAATAC
>SCSG01000009.1 GCA_004322135.1 Burkholderiaceae bacterium
GTCCTATGGGCGAGCAGGGCGCGCAGGAGATGGCAGACAGTGGCCAACCCTGCGGATGCGCGGCGGGTTGATGACGCGCTTCCAGCCAAAAAAAAATTGGGAAATGAAGGGATTTCCCTAATTCTCTTATTACGGGTGTGGCTTTAAAGTTTGTTTAGTTCACAAAACGTTAGTTCATATATAAAACAAACTAACCCTGAGTTTTGTGTGAATGCACGCCAATGCAGTCCTTTCAAGGAGCCAGGCCATCATGGTTGAGATTGAATTCAGGGACGTAGGAAAGTCCTTCCTCGACAAGCAGACCAACGAGCTGCGCGCTGCGGTTACCAATATATCCCTGAAAATCGAAAAAGGTGAAGTTGTTTCGCTGATCGGGCCGTCAGGCTGCGGCAAGAGCACGCTGCTTAATATGGGATCGGGTCTTTATGCACCTACAACAGGCAAGGTCTTCGTAAGTGGAAACGAGGTCACCAAACCCGTGCGTGAAATCGCGTTCATGCTGCAAAAAGACTTGCTCATGCAATGGCGCACCATCGAAGACAACGTTGCGCTTGGTCTTGAAATTTCCGGTGTTGATCGCACCGAGCGCAGGCGCATTGCCAACGAGTTGATGGCGCAGTGTCATTTGCACGGCTTCGAAAAACATTATCCCTATCAGCTTTCGGGCGGCATGCGTCAGCGTGCCGCACTGGCTCGAACCCTGGCGGTCGATCCTCAGGTCATGCTTCTGGACGAACCCTTTTCAGCTCTGGACGCCCAGACAAAAATGATTCTGCAGCAAGATCTGGCCAAGATGCTTTACGAAAGGAAAAGAACAGCTCTTTTCATCACACATGACCTGGTGGAAGGCATCGCCTTGTCCGATCGGCTGCTCGTCATGAGCGAGCGGCCCGGCACCATTATCGAAGAGATCGTGATTGACTTGCCACTGCGCGAGAACCCTCTTGAACGCCGCAAGTTGCCGGAAATTGGCCCCCTTCAGGGCCGTCTGATGGATTTGCTGAGAATCGGCAAAGAAGAAAACGCTGTACTGCATTAAGAAGAAACACCGCGCCGTGCAAGAAAAATACGCGGCGGCACGGCAAAAGTCATCGCAGTTTTTATCCACAAAGTATATGGCTCAATAAACCTGGAGAGCACAATGAAAAAACTAATCACTGCCCTTATGCTGGGCGCATGTGTTTCGCTGGCAACGACCTCTGCCTCGGCTGCAGACGCCAAGACCAAGCTGGAACCAATTACTTATCTGTTGCCCGCGCCCAAATCGTTGCCGGCCTTTGCCCCGTGGCTTATTGCGCAGGAAGAAGGATATTTCAGGGACGCCGGTCTGGACGTCACATTCGTCACCGGCAAGGGTGGCGTTGACGTTGCCAAGCAGGTCGGCGCGGGCAATGCACCTATTGGTGGCGCCATTGGCGATACCCCCATCATCGTTCGTGCCAACGGCATACCGGTCAAGTCGGTTGCCGTGCTGGGTGCCGGTTCACTGACGCTGATCGCATCTCACGCCAAGGATCCCGTCACCAAGCCGGCGCAACTCAAGGGCAGGACCATTACGGTCATGGCCTATACCGACACCACATATTATTCGCTGCTGGGCACGATGAAAAAAGCGGGCCTGACGCGTAACGACGCCGACATTCAAGCGGCGGGCCCGGCCGGCGTGTGGCAGCTGTTTGCGGCGGGCAAGGCAAGTGTCATGGCCGGCGTACCCGAGTGGGTTGTCAGTGCCCGCGAAAGTGGCGCCAAGGTGGACATCATGAGCCCGTCCGAAGGCTTTGACAGCATGGCACAGGCCATTCTGGCCTCAGACGACCTCATCAAGAACAATCCGCAGCTCATCCAGAAGATCGTCACCGCCACGCTCAAGGGCATGGAGTTGATCATGAAAAACCCCGATGCCGCAGTAACGGCCTACATCAAGGCCGTTCCTTCACACAAAGGCCAGGAGGCGCAAATCCGTCAGGTTTTCGACCTTTATAACAAGTATGTGTACGCAAACCAGAAGGTGCCCGGCGAGATGAATGCCGCCCGCCTTTCCAAAGTCCAGGACTTCTACGTTTCTGAAGGCATCGTCAGCAAAGCCACGCCGCTTGACGATCTGTACACCAACCAGTTTGTCGGGAACGGAAAGTGAACTCGGATTCCTCCACCGTTGAGCTCGGCCTGGCAGCGGGGGCTTCGGCCCCTGCCCACAAGGCGGGACGGCTGCGGGGGTCGGTCCTGATCAAAACAGGAGGACTTAGCGTGTCCAAGCGTCAATTACTCACCGCAGTGAGCAGCATCGCCGTTTTAATTGTGTTCCTCGCTGCCTGGCAGTGGCTACCCGGCTGGTTTGGCACGCCCGAGTTTGTATTGCCCAAGTTCACCACCACGGTCAGCGAAGCCGTGCATATGTGGAATACGGGCAACTTCATGGAGCACTTCTGGATTACCGCTATGGAAGTCATAGTCGGTTTTGCGTTGGGTTCGCTGATGGGTGTCTTCGTCGGGGTGGTGCTGGGTCTGTCGCCCATGGCCGAGTCAGTGCTCTCGCCCTATATCCTGGCACTGCAGATTGCGCCAAAAGTGGCTTTTGCTCCTTTATTCGTTATGTGGCTGGGCTATACGGTTTACCCCA
This sequence comes from Burkholderiaceae bacterium, assembly GCA_004322135.1. Lineage (GTDB taxonomy): Bacteria > Pseudomonadota > Gammaproteobacteria > Burkholderiales > Burkholderiaceae_B > Eoetvoesia. The sequence continues at coordinate 2,621 of SCSG01000009.1, forward strand.
AAATTCTGGTCGCAATCCTGATCGTGTTTTTCCCAATCATGATCAACGTCCTGTCGGCCATTCGCACTGTCGATCCGGACATGGTCAACCTGGTGCGCACACTCAATGCGTCGCGCTGGCAGATATTCCGGCTGGTCGAGTTTCCATCGTCGCTGCCTGCGCTGTTCTCCGGGCTGCGCATCGGCGCGACGCTGGCAGTGGTTGGCGTGACTGTCGGTGAGTTGGTGGGCGGCAATCTCGGGCTGGGCTTTTTGCTGGTTGATGCCGAGGGGCAGGGCAATACGGCTGGTGTGTTTGTGTCTATCGTCGGCCTGACGATAATCGGCATCGTTGCGTATGCCGCGGTGGTCTGGGCTGAACGCCGTTGTCTGCATTACATCCCGCGCGCCACAGTCACAACCATTTAACACGAAAGGCGACATATGAGTTCCACGGCATCGCACTCGGACACGGGTATTCTGCGGGACCGCAGGGTCCTGGTTACCGGCGCATCGCGCGGGCTGGGCTTCGAGTTTGCGACCCGCATCGCGCAGGCTGGGGGTGCGGTTGTGTTGGCCGACATTCTCGATGCACAGGTCAGGAAGGCGGCGGCGACGCTAAGCGAGCAAGGCTTTATCGCCCACGCCCTGGTCTTTGACCAGAGCGATCCCGACTCGGTCGCGCAGTGTGCTGCGCAGGCGGCGGCGTTGCTGGGCGGGCTGGACGGTCTGGTCAATAACGCCGCCATGACACACTCGGGCGGCAAGTCGATGGAGCAGCTTGACATTGACGTATGGGATCAAGTCATGCGTGTCAACGTGCGCGGCAACTGGTTGATGAGCAGGGCGTGCCTTGCCGCGCTGCGCGCATCCGGAAAGGGCAGCATCGTTAACTTGGCTTCCGACACTCCCATGTGGGGAGCCCCAAATTTGCTGGCGTACGTGGCCAGCAAGGGCGCCATCATGGCCATGACGCGTTCCATGGCACGTGAACTGGGTGGCGACAACATCACGGTCAACGCCGTTGCGCCCGGCCTGACACTGGTCGAGGCAACCGAGTACGTACCACAGGCACGGCACGAGCTCTATGAGAACCAACGCGCCATTCACCGTGCGCAGCTCCCTGAAGACGTCAGTGGCGCTGTCACCTTTTTGTTGTCCGGCCTTTCACGCTTTGTGACAGGCCAAGTATTGGCCGTCAATGGCGGCTTTGTCATGTATTAACCTTATAGGTGATTCTAATGAGCGAGCAAGCAGTCAGCGAAAAACCTTCCTGGGTACAACCCGAGGGCGCCAGCTTCAACGAGTGGATGGAGCGGCGTATCGCACGTTATTCAACACGCAAGTACGATTGGGACGCGCTCAAGTTCCAGGCCGACCTTGACCCTCTGTATCGCCGCGCACAAATGCGCTATGTCGGCACGGGCGCAACGGGTGTGGCCAGCGACGCCAATACGGTCCCCGCCGAGCACTTTACGTTTTCGACCATGGTTATTCCGGCGGGCGGCGTGGCACCTCAGCACATTCATTACGATGTCGAGGAAGTGTTCTTCGTCATTCGCGGCAAGCTTAAGCTCATCCTTGAAAAGGACGGCGAACGTTACGAGACGCTCATGTCTGATCGTGATCTGGTTTCGGTTCCCCCTGGTGTCTATCGGGGATCGGTCAACGTGGGCGACGAGGAAGTAATCATGTGCGTATTGCTGGGTTCCAACAAGCCCCAACTGCCCAGCTATCCTCCCGATCATCCGCTGTCGAAAATCAAGCGCAACAAATAAGATGGGTGACGTGGCACATTCGGCACCGGATGGCATCCGTTTTGGCGATCTGGAATCTGACTTCCCGGAGCAGCGCATCAATACGGATGCGGGCGTCGTCGGGTTTCGCGAGTGCGGGCAGGGCCCGCTAGCGGTGCTGCTGCTGCATGGCATCAGTTCCGGCTCGGCCTCGTGGACTCGGTGCGCCGGGTTCCTTGGCCAGAACGCGAGGGTCATTGCCTGGGATGCGCCGGGCTACGGGGCCTCGTCGCCTTTGTTGCCGCCGGTGCCGCAGGCATCGGACTATGCGGGGCGGCTGGACGCTCTATTGTCTGCGCTGGGTGTCGAACGTTGCATGGTGGTAGGTCATTCGCTGGGGGCTCTAATGGCTGCCGCATACGGCAGCCTGGCCGGGCAGCGGGCCGCGCATATTGTTCTGATCAGCCCTGCGCTGGGCTATCAGTACGAGGGTAAAAAGCATCTTGCCGTGTCTGTGCGCGCGAAGCGTCTTCAGATGCTGGAAGAGAAGGGCATTGACGCCATGGCGCGCACGCTGCCCGACAGGTTGCTGACGGCCGATGCAACTCTCGAACAACGCGCAAGCATTACACGTAACGCGTTGCGTCTGAACACCGGCGGTTACCGTCAGGCTGTGGAAATGCTTTGTTCAGAGGATATTGCGCGGTATGCGCTTGATGCGTCGCGCGGTCAAGTGCTTTGCGGCGACCACGACGTTGTGACCACACCTGAGCAGTCGGCCGATTTTGCGCACCGTGCAGGTTTGCCCTTTGCGCTTGTCCAGGGCGCGGGACATGCCTGCTACATCGAACAGCCCGAGCGGGTTGCCACTGCGCTGGGTGATGCCGTTGAGCGTCTGGGTGAAGGGGCGGGTTAGCATTCATGGATAACGTTCTTAAGATCGACGCGACCGAGAAGTACGTGGTTCCGGGCCTGGACCGAGGTCTACGCATTCTGTGCGCGTTCAGCCGCAAGGAACCAATTCTATCCGCGCCCGAGCTGGCTCGCCGTCTAGCCATCCCGCGTTCGACCGTGTTCCGGTTGCTTGCCACGCTGGAGCGGTTGGGCTTTGTCGAGCGCGATTCGGGAGGGCGTGACTATTGCCTGGGACTGGGTGTGCTACGGCTGGGATTCGAATGTCTGGCCTCCAAAGAGCTGGCCGAGTTGGGCAAGCCTGTTCTGGAGAAGTTGCGCGATCGGATCAACTGCACCTGCAATCTCGTTGTGCGCGATGGGCGCTCGGTGGTCTACGTCGTGCGCTCTGTTGTGTCCTCGCCATATTCGAACACTGTGCAGCTTGGCACGCGTCTGCCCGCTCATGCAACGGTACTGGGGCGGGTGCTGTTGGGCGAACTTACGTTCGCCCAGTTGCAAGAGGTCTACCCCGAAGAACGGCTGCAGGCCGCTACGGATAAAACTCCCGAGACGGTTGCCGAACTGTATCGGCGCATTCAGGCCGACAAAGCACGCGACTATATTTATGAATCGGGCTATTTCGAGCCCAGTATCGCGACATTGGCTGTGCCTGTTCGTGGTGAAGGTGGCGCCGTAGTCAGCGCGCTTGGCGTTACGTTGCCCAGCTTTCGTGCCAGCGACGAGGGCCTGATCCAGAACCTGGCTGAAGCTGCCTGCGCAACGGCTCATGAGCTTTCCCAACTGTTCGACCACGTGGTTGCGATGCCGAGTCTGGATATTTCACGGATGCACGAGAGGAAATCATGATAAATCTTAAAGGTAAGGTGGCTGTCGTCACCGGAGGCTCGTCCGGTATCGGCTTGGCCACCGTGAAGCTGTTGCTGCGCGAAGGCGCGGCAGTCGCCTTTTGCGGGCGCAACGCCGAAAGGCTCGGCGCGGCACATGCACGACTTCGGGCTGAGTTTCCGGGTAGTGGCCTGGTGGCCGAAGTATGTGATGTGCTGCGGGCCGACGATGTACAACGGTTTGCGCAAGTGGTGCGCGAGAAACTGGGCAAGGCTTCGATGTTGGTCAACAACGCAGGGCAGGGGCGGGTTTCCACTTTCGACAACACCAGCGACGCTGACTGGGAGGCCGAACTCAAGCTCAAGTTTTTTTCGGTCATCAACCCCACCCGTGCCTTTCTGCCCGACATGGAGCAGAACGAGGACGCGGCCGTGGTGTGCGTCAACTCGTTGCTGGCGGCCCAGCCCGAACCGAATATGGTGGCCACGTCGGCAGCGCGCGCTGGAGTGATGAATCTGGTGCGTTCCATGGCAACGGAATTTAGCGTCAAGGGTGTGCGTGTCAATGGGATTCTGGTCGGTCTCATCGATTCCGGTCAATGGCGCCGTCGCTACGAAGCGCGCGAAGAACGTGAGCAGACCTGGGAAGAATGGTCGCTCGCGCTGGCGCAACGAAAGAAAATTCAGCTGGGGCGTATCGGTCGCCCCGAAGAGGCTGCCGCAGCCATAGTGTTTCTGGCGTCCCCGTTGTCGTCCTACACCACGGGTGCTCATATTGATGTCTCTGGAGGAGTATCCCGCCATGCATGAAAAAAATGTTGAAGTTACGGTCGGTGCGGCGATTGCCGCGTTTCTTGAGAATTGCGGCGTAAGAACCGCGTTTGGCGTGATCTCCATCCACAACATGCCCATTCTGGATGCTTTCGGCGAACGCGGCGTGGTGCGTTTTGTGTCGGCGCGTGGGGAGGCTGGTGGTACCAGCATGGCCGATTCCTATGCGCGTACGACAGGCAAACTAGGTGTTTGCCTTACCAGCACTGGAACGGCGGCTGGCAACGCATCAGGGGCCATGGTCGAGGCGCTGACGGCCGGCACGCCGTTGCTGCACATCACGGGCCAGATCGAAAGCCAATATCTTGACCAGAATCTGTCGTATATCCACGAGGCGCCCGATCAGCTTGCGATGTTGCGGGCGGTGTCCAAAGCGGCCTTTCGCGTACATAGTGCGCAGACCGCCATCGGCACGCTCAAGCGCGCGGTACAGGTGGCGCTGACGGCGCCCACGGGACCCGTCAGTGTCGAGATTCCTATTGATATTCAGGCCGCGCTCATCGCCATGCCAGCCGATCTGACACCTCACGCCATACCAGTTTTCCAGCCGGCACAGGAGGCGCTGGATCGCCTGGCCGAGCAGCTTGTGGCGGCTCGTCGCCCCATGTTGTGGCTGGGCGGCGGCGCGCGTCATGCGGGCGCCGCGGTTCGCCGTCTGATGAAAATCGGGTTTGGTGTAGTAACCAGTACACAAGGGCGAGGCGTAGTGCCCGAGACCGACCCCCAGACGCTGGGCGCCTTTAATCTGCACAAACCTGTTGAAGCGTTCTATCAGACCTGCGATGCCATGCTCGTGGTGGGCTCGCGGTTGCGCGGCAACGAGACGCTGAAGTACCAGCTCAAGTTACCTCACCCCTTGTACCGGATCGATGTCGACCCGGCAAGCGAAGGTCGCTGCTACGAAACGCAAAGCTTTGTGTACGGCGATGCGCGACTCGCGCTCGAAGGGCTGGCCGACAGGCTTGAAGGCAGGATGAGTATCGACGGCAAGTTCCTGGGCGATCTGCAGGGTGCCCGCAAGGCGGCAGTGGCTGGTCTCGTCGATGGCCTGGGTCCTTACGCGACGCTTGTCAGTGCGCTTCAGGAAGCCGTGGGCCGGAATTTCAATTGGGTGCGCGATGTCACGGTGTCCAACAGTACCTGGGGCAACCGCTATCTGTATCTGTTCGATCCACGAGCTGGAGTGCACGCACTGGGCGGCGGCATAGGCCAGGGCCTGGCCATGGGCATTGGTGCGGCAGTGGGCGCGGCCCAGAACGCGTCGGGTAAAAAAACGTTCTGTCTGGCGGGCGATGGCGGCTTCATCCTCAATCTGGGCGAGCTGGCCACAGCCGTTCAGGAAAAGGCCGATATGGTCATCGTGCTGATGAATGACAAGAGTTATGGTGTCATCAAGAATATTCAAGACGCCATTTATGGTGGGCGGCGCCATTACGTCGAATTGCACACGCCGGACTACGCGCAATTGTGCCAGGCCATGGGGATGGGCCACACCCGCGTCTCAAGCCTTGCGCACATTAAGGATGCGCTGAGTCAGGCGGTGACTCATGAAGGGCCGTTCATGCTCGAAGTGGACATGCTGTCGATTGGCGAGTTCAAGACGGCGTTTGCCGGGCCGCCGGTGAACAAGACCGAACCCGTCGCACTTGAATCGTAAGGGGGGGGTGATGTCGCAGCAACGTATTGCCATGGTTGGGTTCGGTGCCATTGGGCGGGCCGTGTTCGGCTCACTTCAAAATGAACCCCGATTGAAAATCGCGCAAATCATTGTGCGCGAGTCGCGTCGTCAGGACGTACAGGCCGAGTTGAACGATCTGATGCCGACGTCCCCCGCCAAGGCGTTGTCGTCAGTACCGGCGGGATCCGACAGGCCTGATCTCGTGGTCGAATGCGCCGGGCATAGCGCCATCGAAGCGCATGTGCTGCCGGCGCTGTCCGGTGGTATCCCGTGCCTCGTCGTGTCTACCGGTGCTCTTTCCGCACCTGGCCTGGCCGAGCGACTTGAAGCTGCAGCCAGCAAGGGGCATACACAGGTGCATCTGCTTTCGGGTGCCATTGCCGGAATCGACGCACTGGCCGCGGCGAAGATAGCGGGGTTGTCCTCGGTCGTCTATACGGGCCGCAAGCCGCCCTTGGGCTGGCTGGGCACACCCGCCGAAGAAACACTCGACCTCAAGAACCTGAAAGAAAGTACACGGTTTTTCTCGGGATCGGCCCGCGATGCGGCGCGTCTTTTTCCCAAGAATGCCAATGTGGCGGCAACACTTTCATTGGCCGGCATAGGCCTGGACGAAACCCGAGTCGAGTTATATGCCGACCCGGCAGTGAAACAGAATATTCACTATTACGAGGCACAGGGCGCATTTGGCTTCATGGCGGTTACCGTCAAAGGCAAGACGCTGGCCAGCAACCCGAAAACCTCGGCATTGACGGTTTACAGCGTTGTGCGCGCGCTGCAAAACCTTGTGCTTCCCATCGCTATTTAGCACGCGTAAAGGATCATCATGACTACCACTGAACTTCGGCCTATCTGCATTGCGGGAAACTGGCGCCTGGGCGGCGGTGTGCAGTACGACACCTGCTACCCGGCCACCGGTGAAGTTGTGGCTACCCTCAATGCGGCCAGCGTCGGGGATGTCGAAGAGGCCATACAGGGTGCGCACAAGGCCTATCTGGAAAGCGGCTGGGCGCAGCGCAAGCCGCACGAGCGTGCAGCGGTGCTCTACCGTATTGCCCAGCTCATCCGCGAGAGGTCCGAAGAGCTTGCCCAATTGCAACGCCGGGACAACGGCAAACCCATTAACGAAACGCGTGCGCTGGTGGCCAGCGCCGCTGGTACGTTCCAGTTCTTTGCTTCGGCCTGCGAAACTTTGGAAGAAACGATCACTCCGCCGCGTGGCGACTACATGACGATGAGCATCTACGAAGCGATGGGTGTGGTGGCAGCGATTACGCCCTGGAATTCACCTATTGCGAGCGAAGCGCAAAAAATCGCTCCGGCGCTGGCTGGAGGCAACGCGGTAGTCGTCAAGCCGGCTGAAATCACGCCGCTGATGGGGCTGGAACTGGCTCGCATTTGCGATGAGGCCGGGTTGCCCAAGGGCAATATCAGCGTATTGCCGGGTAAGGGCTCGGTTATTGGTGACGCTATCACCCGGCACCCGCTGATACGTCGGGTATCGTTTACGGGCGGAACCTCGGTTGGCCGGCATATTGCGCAGATCGCGGCCGAAAAACTTATGTCGGTCTCGTTGGAGCTGGGCGGCAAGTCGCCAACAGTCGTGCTTGAAGACGCCGATCTGGATCACGCCGTGGCGGGTGTCATGTACGGGATTTTCAGCTCGTCCGGCGAGTCGTGCATCGCCGGTTCACGCTTGTTCGTGGCCCGTTCCATCTATAAAGAATTCATGGACCGTCTGGTCAAGGGCGCGCAAAGCCTGCGTGTGGGCGATCCAAGCGACACCGCGACGCAAATGGGCCCGCTTATCAGCCAAAGCCATCGGGCATCGGTCGAGCACTATGTAAAGATTGGCCTGGACGAAGGTGGCCAGTTGCGTGCGGGTGGATCTCGCCCCAAGGGGACGCTGTATGACAAGGGCAGCTTCTATCTGCCTACCATTATCGAAGGACTTAAAAATAGCGACACCATCTGCCAGGAAGAAATTTTCGGACCGGTGCTTGTGGCCATGCCGTTTGACGGCATGGACGATCTGATTGCGCAGGCCAATGACAGTGTGTACGCGCTGGCCGCCGGCATCTGGACCCGCGACTACAAAAAGGCCTGGCATCTGGCCAGGGCGCTGAAAGCCGGCAACGTGTGGATCAACACATACAAGCAGTTTTCCATTTCCACACCCTTTGGCGGCTGGCGCGACAGTGGCTTGGGCCGCGAGAAAGGGCGCCTGGGCATTTTGCAGTATATGGAACAGAAAGCCGTTTATTGGGGCATGAACGAAAAGCCCTTGCCGTGGGCAAACTAAGCGGGGCGCGATGGGCGTCGCGGTTGGGCGGGTAAGCCCGGAGGAGCAGTTATGAACGTAATGGGTATCGACGAAATCACTTATGGCGCGGACGATTTCGAGCTATGCAGGCGGTTTTTTCTGGATTGGGGTCTGAAGCCAGTTTCCGAAAGTGCCGACAAACAGGTTTATTCCACGTTGAATGGCTGCCTTGTCAATGTGGTCAAGAGTAATACACCTGATCTGCCAGCGCCGATAGAACCGGGGCCGACGCTGCGTGAAGTGGTTTGGGGGGTTTCCAGCCCGCAGACGCTGGATCATCTTGCACTGCGCGCATCGCAATTGCCCGGGTATGACTATGCCGACGGCAGGCTGTCCTGTATTGATCCAATTGGCCTTTCCGTGCGATTCCAGGTAACGCGCAAGAAAGATCTGGTTCTGGAATGCGGGCAGATGAACACCTGGGCTGAAAAGCCACGCCGCAATGCGCGCGCACCCATTTATGAACGTGCCCAACCCATCGAAGTGGGCCACGTTGTCTTCTTCGTCAAGAATGTTGCTGAGGCCGAGGCGTTCTACGTGGAAAATTTCGGCTTCGTGCCGTCCGACCGCTACCCGGGCCGAGGCGTGTTCCTGCGGTGTGACGCCGACGGCGGCCACCACGACCTGTTCCTGTTGCAAACGCCAGATGCCAAAGTGGGCCTGAACCACGTGGCGTTCGCCGTACGCGATATTCACGAGGTGTTTGGCGGTGGTCTGCACATAGACCGCTGTGGCTGGAAAACCCAGCTTGGCCCCGGACGCCATCCCATTTCGTCGGCTTATTTCTGGTATTTTCAGAACCCCGCCGGGGGGCTCATCGAATACTACGCCGACGAAGACCAGCTTGACGAAAACTGGGTTGCACGCGAATTCGAACCGTCGCCGTCGCGCTTCGCCGAATGGGCGGTTGATGGCGGCCTGGACGGCAATACGCGCCGGCAGAAAAACGTCAAGGCGCCCGAAGGCAAGTTCTTGACCGACAGGAAATAGGTTTAGCTTTGTGCGGCGGCGAGGCATTGGCCGCGTAGCCATGCCATGGCTGGCTCTTGCATTCTTGCGGAACTCATCAACAAGTCGATGGTAATCGACTCCAGAGCTGCCGGCATCTTTATGGTGCGCAGGTTTCCGTAGCCGGAGAACAGACTGTACGTGGATTCGTCGATGACCGCCACCAGGTCCGTTTTGGCAACGATCAACGGTGCGGCGAGAAAGTGCGGAATGGTCAGCACCGTGTTGCGGCGTATGCCGACATCCGCCAGCAATTGGTCGACGCGGCTGGTCGGCGCGCCATACGGTGAAATGGCTAAATGATTGAGCGCCGCAAACTTCTCGGGTGTCTTTGGCGGTCTGCGCACTGCAGGGTGGTTGTTCCGCGCGATACATACATAGTTGAGCTTGTGTGCCGGCAACTGCGCGATGCGCGGGGGCATGCGCGCCGGTGGCATTACGGCAAAAGCCGCGTCCACGTCCTGGCGGTCGATGGCTGGGATTACCTCGGCGGCGCCCATTCGGCGCACGTACAGTTCCACGTTTGGTGCGTCGCTGCGCAGTTGTTCAATCAACCGGACGAGAATGGCGGCAGCGCCGTCAGTTTGCCCGATGGTGAAGCGGCGCGCCCGCCGCGGGCTGAATGGCTGTTCGGGCGCAAGTACTGTGCGTGCACGTTCAAGAACGTCGGAAACACCCTCCCACAGTACAAGGCCGCGCGGTGTCGGCTCGATGCCACGTGGATGGCGGACGAATAGCGGATCGCCGACCTGCTCGCGCAACCTGCCCAAGGCGTGGCTAACTGCGGATTGACTGAGGTTGAGTCGGTCGGCTGCGCGGCCGACGTGCCGTTCCTTCATCAGCACTTCGAAGACGACCAGAAGGTTGAGGTCGATTCGACGAATATCGAAATTATTCATAATGTAGTTGCCGATAATGCATTAGACGCGGGACAGCACCCTGCCTATCATTAACCCTGATCCAGTCGCCGTCAATAGTGGTCGCCAGACGGGATGCCCGTCAGGGGTCGCTTGCGTGCCTGGATGGATCGGGTCGATGAGGATTTCGTATAAAACGCGGGAGTGTTGAGTATGTCTCTCAGAATAGGAATTGGCGGTGGCGGTGTTGGAGGACTGTCCGCCGGAATCGCGCTGTGCCAGTTTGGTCATGACGTCACGATTTTCGAGCAGGCGCCAGCGTATCGCCGGGTGGGTGCCGACATCAACCTGACTTCCAACGCCGTTCGCGCACTCGAGGGGCTTGGTGCGTTGCCCGCCTTGTTTGATGCTGCCGCACGACCCACGTTTCGTATCAGTCGTGCATGGGACACGGGCGAAGAAACGTCAAGGCTGGAGCTGGCCGAGATGGCCGTACGCAAGTACGGCGCCCCGCAGTTCACGCTGCATCGCGGTGATCTTCTCGATGCACTGCTGGCGCGGATGCCGATGGATTCGATCCGCCTCGATCATAAGGTGGCACACGTCGAAACATCGGCCGATTCGGCTGTCGTAAAATTCACGAACGGCCGACAAAATAATTTTGATGTATGGATCGGTGCGGACGGAATTCATTCCGCCACGCGCACCGCGCTGTTCGGACCAGAGAGTTCGAAATACACCGGCATCGTGTCACACCGCGGTGTTTTCGATCGCACTCGCGCATCGCTTCGTGACATGGACGCATTCGTGAAGTGGTGGGGGCCTACGCGTGAAATCCAGCTCGCCACCTTTCCGCTCAGCAGGGGGCGCGAGATTTTCGTGTTCGCAACGACTCCGGAGCCTGACTGGCGAAATGAATCGTGGACAGCGCCCGGTGACGTTGAGGAAGTAAAACGTGCATTCGCCGGTTTTCATCCGGAGGCCCGTGCGTACATTGATGCCTGTACGGAAATGACAAAGACGGCGCTGTACTATCGCGCCCCCTTGCCCCAATGGCGCTCAGGCCGCGTGGTATTGCTTGGCGATGCCTGCCACGCCATGCCCCCCTTCATGGCGCAAGGCGCGGCAATGGCAATTGAGGATGCCGTCGTCCTCGCCAGGGCACTGGACGCCGCGGGGAAATTCGGCGTGAACGATGTCTTGAGCGCGTATGAGCGAATCCGCAAGCCGCGCGCGAACGACGTGCAGCAACAATCTTATGACAATAAATGGTTGAAGGCAGGGGGTAATGCCGACTGGCTCTATACCTATAACGCCTGGACGGTGGAATTGTGAATCCGTACGTAGCCGCCGTGCAGCAGCCTGTCCTCGCGCGGGTTCCTCGATCGGCTTTTCCCACGTCCCGTTTTAGCCGGTTGCTGGACCTTGAGGTGTCGAGTCGGCGGCAATTTAATCACTTGAACGGAAACTCTCATGCTTGAGCTTTATCACAAAATAAATTCTGTCTGCGCGCAGAAGGTCAGGTTGTCGATCATTGAAAAGCAAATACCGGTGCAAGAGCATCTGATGAAGCTCAATGGCGACCAGTACCATCCAGACTACCTGAAGCTGAACCCCAACGGTGTAGTGCCGACGCTCGTGCACGATGGCCGTGCGATCAGGGAATCGACGATCATCTTGTATTACCTGGACGACGTTTTTCCGCAAGTACCGCTGATGCCAGTCGATCCGCTCAGGCGCGCGGAAGTACGGCTGCTGAATAAGCTCGTCGATGATTACGTGCATAACGCCTGCATCGTCTTGACCTTCGCGATCGCCTTTCGCCCCGGACTGTTGAAGATGTCCCTGGCTGAGCGCGAGGCTCACTTTGCCGACACGCCTATCCGGAACCGCGCCACGTACAAGCGGGACGTCATTGAGAACGGGCTGGATTCCGGGTTCGTTGGGGATGCGTTGCAGGACATGCTGAAATTCCTGAAGGCCATTGACGCAGGGTTGAAAAATGGTCCCTATATCGTCGGAGATACTTACTCAAATGCCGAAGCTGCCGCCATTCCGTATGTGCTGCGGCTCGAACTACTAGGACTGTCGGGCCTCTGGGCGCGTTATCCGGCCGTGGTCCAATGGTGGAGCCGCATGCGCGCGCGTGACTCCACACAGAAAGCTATTCTCTCCCGAATGGCGGAGGCTGATTGGGCACCGTTCAGGAATTCCGCCACGGACCCCTGGCCGAAAGTTGAAGCGTTGGTCAAGGCGGCGGCCTGAGGCAAGTTTTAATCATTCTGGAGATCGCGATGAAAAAACTGATCTTGAATCTCGTGTTTGGAGCAGGCATAGCGTTGGCAATGATTTCGGTAACGGCTTCGGCGGCGACCGTCGGGCTGGAATCCATCACTTACCTGTTACCCGCGCCAAAGACGACGCCGGGCTTCGCGCCGTGGCTTATCGCGCAGGAAGAAGGGTATTTCAGGGAAGTGGGCCTGGATGTCTCATTTCTTAGTACCAGGGGTGGCGTCGAAGTCGCCAAGCAGATAGGCGCGGGCAACGCACTCATCGGCGGCGGCATGGGCGACACATCCGTCATCGTTCGCGCCAACGGCGTGCCTGTGAAGGCAGTGGCGTTGTTGGGGGCCGGCACGCTGACGTTCATCGCCTCGCTGGAAAAAGACCCGGTCGATACCCCGGCCCAGCTCAGGGGCCGGACCATCACGGTAATCTCTTATGCCGATACGGTTTATTATTCCTTGCTGGCCACACTGAAAAAAGCCGGCCTTACGCGTGATGATGTCACTATTTGTTAGCGCCGATGTAATACTGACCCCCTGCGCCGGAGTAAAACTGACCCACTTGGGCGAATATGGTGGTTTTTTGGCCGCCGACTATGTTGACCCAGGAGCAAGCAGTGGAAATT
>SCSG01000010.1 GCA_004322135.1 Burkholderiaceae bacterium
AGTCGAAACCTGAATATGCAACCAGTATACGTTGCATTGCACCATATGTACATTTAATTGATTCTATCAAGTCAGTTGATTATAGCTATCGAAAAATCAATCGATAATCATCGCATCCACCTTGGAAAATCAGCCCAATAGACGACAAAACCGTGCATTCTGCCTTCACACTGACCCCCGAACGACGGCCAACCTACGGTAAACTAGTCAACTTCATCGATAAAATTCGTACTGTCAGGGACACCATGGAAGCTGAACAACAAAACCACCTTGCCGCGCATCTGGAAGACTACGCCGCGCGCCAATCGGCTTTACGGGGGTATCTTTGACTTCGATGCCAAGTACGAACGCCTGCAAGTAGTCAATGCCGAACTCGAAAGTGCTACGGTCTGGAATGACCCGAAACGTGCCAAAGATCTAGGGCGCGAGAAAAAAAGCCTCGAAACCGTCGTCAACACACTTTCCGACATCGCTCGTGGCCTGGCCGAAGCGCAAGAGCTCTTTGAGCTTGCTGTCGAAGACCACGACGACGACACCCTACGGGCGATTGAGCAGGATTGCGAAAAAATAGGCAAGCGGCTCGAAGAGCTTGAATTTCGCCGCATGTTCAATAATCCGGCCGACCCGTTGAACTGCTTCCTGGATATCCAGTCAGGCGCTGGCGGAACCGAAGCGCAGGACTGGGCGTCCATGCTGTTGCGCCAGTACCTTCGGTATTGCGAACACAAAGAATTCAAGGCTGAGGTCCTGGACGAGTCACCAGGCGAAGTCGCAGGCATCAAATCAGCCACCATCAAGATCGAGGGCGATTACGCCTTCGGCTTCCTGCGCACCGAAACTGGCGTGCATCGCCTGGTTCGCAAGAGTCCTTTCGATTCAGCCAATGGGCGTCACACCTCGTTTGCCAGCGTTTTCGTCTACCCCGAAGTCGACGACTCGATAGAAGTCGACATCAACCCGGCTGACTTGCGCATTGATACCTACCGAGCGAGCGGCGCGGGTGGCCAGCACATCAACAAGACAGACTCGGCAGTACGTATCACCCATATTCCGACCGGTATTGTCGTACAGTGCCAAAATGACCGTTCGCAGCATCGCAACCGTGCTGAAGCCATGCAGATGCTCAAATCAAGGCTGTACGAGTTCGAATTGCGCACGCGCAGGGCCGAACAGCAAAAGATGGAAGACGCCAAGACCGACGTGGGCTGGGGCCACCAGATCCGCTCCTATGTGCTGGATCAAAGCCGCATCAAGGACTTGCGCACCCACGTGGAAACATCCAATACCCAGAAAGTGCTGGATGGCGACCTTGATGCCTTCATCCAGGCCAGTCTGAAACAAGGCGTCTAGACTACTTAGCGCTACCAAGGGCCACCACGCCGTTCGTACTTCAACCGCACTATTCAACGCAGCAACTATCGACTCACCAGCCATGACTGAACCTACCACCCCCACGCCAACCCTGGACGAAAACCACCTGATTGCCGAACGTCGCGGCAAACTGGCCAGACTGCGCGCAGAAGGGGTTGCCTATCCCAACGACTTCAGGCCCGACAGCACCTCCGCCAAGCTGCACGCCGCCTACGATGGCCTCGAAAAAGAAGCCCTTGCGGAACTGGACAAGCCGGTCAAAGTGGCCGGTCGAATGATGCTCAAACGGGTCATGGGCAAAGCCAGCTTTGCAACCCTGCAGGACGGCAGCGGACGCATCCAGATCTATCTGGACAAGAACAGCGTGGGCGAAGACCAGTACAGCCGGTTCAAGACATGGGACATCGGTGACATTGTGGCGGTGCAAGGCAAGGTATTCAAAACCAATCGGGGCGAGCTCTCGGTACACGCAGATACGCTGCGGCTGCTCTCTAAATCCTTGCGCCCGCTACCCGACAAATTTCATGGCATCGCCGATCAGGAGCTGCGCTACCGCCAGCGCTACGTCGACCTCATGATGACCGAGGAAACGCGCAAGACGTTCATTGCACGCAGCAAAACCATCGGCGGCATTCGCAAGTTCATGCTTGACGCAGGCTTCCTTGAAGTCGAAACGCCCATGCTGCACCCAATTCCGGGCGGGGCAACGGCCAAGCCGTTCGTCACGCACCACAATGCACTGGACATGCAAATGTTCCTGCGCATCGCCCCAGAGCTGTACCTCAAACGCCTTATCGTCGGCGGCTTCGAGCGCGTATTCGAATTGAACCGCAATTTCCGCAACGAAGGCGTCAGCCCGCGGCACAACCCCGAATTCACGATGATGGAGTTCTACGCGGCCTACACCGACTACCAGTGGCTCATGGAATTCACCGAATCACTGATCCGTAACGCTGCCATTACGGCCACGGGAAGCGCCGTCCTGACCTACCAGGAACGGACGGTCGATCTAAGCCGGCCATTCGACCGCCTGACGATCACACAGGCCATTCTCAAGTACGCTCCTCAATACACGTCCGAACAACTCGACGACGAAGCCTTCCTTCGTGCCGAGTTGAAAAAACATCACGTCGACACCGCAAGCCCAACGCTCGCCCACGCTGGCACGGGGGCACTACAACTGGCCCTGTTCGAAGAAACTGCCGAAACGCAATTGTGGAACCCCACGTTCATCATCGACTACCCCGTTGAAGTCTCGCCACTGGCGCGTGCCTCAGACACGCAGCCCGGCATCACGGAACGCTTCGAACTATTTGCCACCGGCCGCGAAATCGCCAATGGTTTTTCCGAGCTGAACGACCCTGAAGACCAGGCTGCACGCTTCCTGGCCCAAGTAAAGGCCAAGGACGCCGGTGACGAGGAAGCCATGTATTACGATGCAGACTACGTCCGGGCGCTTGAATATGGCATGCCACCAACGGGTGGATGCGGTATAGGTATCGACCGTCTGATCATGCTGCTAACCGACAGTCCCAGCATCCGCGACGTCATCCTGTTTCCGCACCTGCGTCACGAAGACTGAGCAAGCGACAACGCAATAAAAAAACACGCCGCGAACGGCATCCCGGGAATTCAACAAACTTTCAATTGGGATCTGTTCGCCGCGGCGTGTCGTGGATGACCTGGCAATCGCGACGTGCTACCCGCCGCTTACCAGGGAAGCGGGCCACGGGCCTGCACTATTAATATCCGTAAAATTCCTCGGTCCGGATGTCGTCTTCGTCAACACCAGCGTGGTCCAGCACGCCCTTCATGGCCTCGACCATTGCCGGAGGCCCGACCAGATAAAATATTGGATCAGACAAATCGCGCGTTGCACGCTTGATCATGTCCGCGTCGACGAAAGACGTCTCGCCCGTCCATGGTTGCGCGGATTTAACCATTTCGGTCATTGTGGCGAGCAGCGTGAAATGTGGGTTCTGCTGCTCGAACTTATGCAATTCAGGCAGGAAAGCGGTGTCTTCCGGCCTGCGGTTGGAGTAGATCAACAACAACCGATGCGACAGCTTCTCGTGCGCGGCGCGGCTCAGAATGCTCATGAATGGCGTTATGCCGATTCCGCCAGCGATGAATACGCCCGCGCGCGACGCCTTGTTATGCAACGTCAATGAACCAAACGGACCATCGATCTTGACAGCGCCGCCGATGCCAAGGGCCTTGAGCCTGCGCTTGTACGCACTATCACGCATCCGCGTCGTGACACATAGTTCATCCTGAAACGGTGCGCTGACTATGGAAAAAGCGTGACGATCACTGTCTGTCACCGGACCGTTGCCGTCCGGAAGAATCAGATCTATGGCCTGTCCTGACTTGAACTCAAACCCCTTGGGCCGGGAAAAGCTGAAAAAAGTCGTACCCTGCGCAACATCACGCTTTGATTTCAGCGTCGCATCATAAGTGCTCATTCGAATTTCCTTAACAAGGCCGCCCTGTTGAGGGCGGCGCTCTAGTTTAAGAACTCATCCGGCCACGTGAAATTCGCGCAAACGCCGAATGGTTGTGTATGGATTCAAAATTCTCCGCCTCGACAACGAACGCCTTGACGCGCGGATCCACGTCGAGCGCCAGCGCAACATCGCGCACAAGATCCTCTACGAACTTGGGGTTGTCGTACGCCCGCTCGGTCACGAATTTTTCGTCCTGACGCTTGAGCAGGCCATACACCTCGCAAGACGCGCCGCGTTCAGCCATGCGCACAAGATCCTGAATAGGAATGGCTTCACTGACTTCGGTATCAATGCTGATGCACGACCGCTGGTTGTGAGCCCCGTACGCGGAAATTTCTTTTGAGCACGGACACAGGCTAGTCGCCGGCACACTGACTTTCATGCGTAGCGCAACGTTGTCGGGGTTGCCATCACATCGACCTGTCCAGCTGACTTCGTAGTCGAGCAGGCTTTGCACGCCCGACACCGGCGCAGCCTTTCTGATGAAATAGGGAAAGCGCATCTCAACCTCACCGCTACGGGCATCGAGCTTACGCAGCATGGCTGGGATGAACGTCCGAAAGTCCTCCAGACTAAGAGCCTGCGACTGTTCTTCCAGTATTTCAACGAAACGGGACATGTGAGTCCCTTTGCTGGTGGCCGGCAGCCCGACCGTCATGGTCAGGGTTGCCACGGTCGGTGTAGTGTTTCCGCCCGAGCGCACGTTTATGGGATACCGTATGTCTTTAATTCCGACCGCATCGACACGCAGCCCACGGTGGTCGATGGTTGACTGAACATCCGGCAGTGCCCGTCCGCCCGCAGACTGGGGCTTGGCCTCTTGCCGCCCTGCTGACTGCACCAGTGGTGCCTCTGTGGCGGCCACGCCCCAGTCAGTGCCCAACGTATTTGCAACTGAATCTGCTGCTACCGGTTCCATGGTTTCTCCGCGTTGTGATCATGCCTTATTAGAGACGGCATGCAGCGTTGGCGTTCCCACCACTGCTCACAACTTTGACCAGCTTCCCCGCCCCCCAAAAAGACCAGGCTGCACCTGTGGGGTCGTCAGACCGTAAACGATTCGCCGCACCCGCACGTGGCCTTCTCGTTGGGGTTGGAAAACTTGAATCCTTCATTCAGCCCCTGGCGCCCATAATCGACCTGCACACCATCAAGATACGGCAGGCTTTGGGAATCGACATACACTTTGACCCCAAGCTGCTCGAAGACCTGATCGTCGGCAAGCGGCTGATCGACGTACTCAAGCTTGTAGGCCATGCCGGAGCATCCCGAGCTATGCACGCCCAACCGCAAGCCCACACCCTTGCCGCGTTTTGCAAGATACTGATTGATGTGATTGGCGGCGTCTTGTGTAAGCGTAATTTCCATGATGTTAGTCCTCGTGTTTGTCCCGGTAATTTTGCACGGCTGCTTTGATGGCGTCTTCCGCCAAAATGGAGCAATGAATCTTTACCGGCGGCAAAGCAAGTTCCTGAGCGATGTGAGTGCTGCGAATATCCAGCGCTTCGTCCAGCGTTTTACCCTTGACCCATTCGGTTACGAGCGAACTGGAAGCGATGGTCGAACCACTGCCATAAGTCTTGAAGCAGGCATCCTCAATGGTACCGCTTTTACCGACTTTAATCTGCAGCCTGATGACATCGCCACTGGCCGGCGTGCCGACCATCCCGGTGCCGACCATTTGGTCATTTTTGTCGAAGGTACCTACGTTGCGCGGGTTTTCGTAATGGTCCAATACCTTGTCGCTATACACCATAGACTCAAACCCCAATCAATGCGTGGCCCATTGCACGGAGTCGAGGTCGATACCTTCCTGAATCATCTCCCAAAGCGGAGACATATCACGCAGTTTCGCCACACAACGGGTAATTGCTTCGATGGCAAGATCAATTTCGGAGCTGGTCGTAAACCGTCCCAGAGTAAGCCGCAGAGAGCTGTGCGCCAGCTCGTCGCCAACGCCCAGCGCGCGCAATACGTAAGACGGCTCGAGGCTGGCTGACGTGCACGCCGACCCACTGGACACCGCCAGTTCCTTGAGGCCCATAATCAGGGATTCACCCTCGATGAAGTCGAAGCTGACGTTCACATTATGTGCAATGCGTTGATCCATGTCGCCATTGAAATGGCTCTGGGGAATTCGCGCCAGGCCGGCACGAAGATGATCGCGCAAAACCCGGATGCGCTTATTTTCTTCCACCATTTCGAGCCGTGCAAGACGAAACGCCTCGCCCATGCCGACGATCTGATGAGTAGCCAAAGTGCCCGAGCGAAAGCCACGCTCGTGACCGCCACCGTGCATCTGCGCCTCGATGCGGATACGGGGTTTGCGCCGAATATAAAGCGCACCTATCCCTTTCGGACCATACGTTTTGTGTGCCGAAAAGGACATGAGATCGACGTCCAGCGTCTGCAGGTCGATGGCCACCTTGCCGGTCGCCTGTGCCGCATCAACATGGAATACAACGCCCCGGTCACGGCAGATCTTGCCAATGCTCGCCACATCCTGAATGACGCCGATCTCGTTGTTGACCATCATGACGGACGCCAGAATAGTATCGGGTCGCAAGGCCGCCTCGAACTTGGCGATGTCCAGCAGACCGTTTTCCTCTACGTCCAGGTAGGTGACTTCGAAACCTTGACGCTCTAGCTCGTGGCAGGTGTCAAGCACGGCCTTGTGCTCAGTTTTGAGCGTGATGATGTGCTTGCCCTTGCCGCTGTAAAAATGGGCGGCACCTTTGATGGCAAGGTTGTCGGATTCTGTGGCGCCGGACGTCCAAATGACTTCACGCGCGTCGGCGTTGACCAGTGCCGCCACTTCGCCACGCGCCAATTCGACCGCTTCTTCGGCGTCCCAGCCATACGAATGCGTACGCGATGCCGGATTGCCGAATTGCTCGTACAGCCACGGCACCATTTTATCTACGACCCGCGGATCAACGGGTGTGGTTGCCGAGTTATCCAAATAAACAGGACGCGACATCTGCCCAGCTCCAATAGTCTTACCCGGTGAAACCGGGCAACCTATGCACGCTGCGTACCATTACGCAGATACAGGTGAGGCTATTTTAACCCCGTCCTGCTTGACCCGTGCTATCTGAGCCTGCGTGGCTTCGGCAAGCAGGCGCATGCGCTGCTTATCAACCAGATCCTGCAACGAAACCGAATCGAGATATTCGACCATCTTGTGATTGAGCGTCGTCCAGAGGTCGTGTGTCATGCATTTTCCGGACTCGCCGCTGCGTCCCACATTGCAATTTTCTTTGCCGCCACAACTTGTGGCATCCAGCGGCTCATCGACGGCAAAAATAATGTCGGCCACCGTAATATTGCGTGCCAGACGCGCAAGCGAATAGCCGCCGCCCGGGCCACGTACACTTTCAACCAGTTCGTGGCGGCGCAGCTTGCCAAACAACTGCTCTAGGTACGACAAGGAAATGCTCTCGCGCTGACTGATGGCAGCCAACGTGACTGGGCCACTTTGTTGCTTTAATGCCAGATCTATCATGGCTGTTACAGCAAAACGCCCTTTGGTAGTTAAACGCATGGTGAACCCCTCGCCAATCAAAAATTCGGAGTAACCCTATCAGACATCCTGATACCCGACTAATTAAGTCAAGTATAACAAATACCCGACTGATTTACTATGGTATGGATACAAAAAAACTGAGCACGAAGCCCAGTTTTTTCTGCAATGCAGCAATACGCAGGGAAAACCAATGCCGCTAGGCAGCCTGATACTGCGTCGCACGTTTGCGTACCACTTCGAGTACACCCTGACACGAGTCTTCGAGGTAGTCGAGCACCTTGGAAAACCCTTCGGGTCCGCCATAGTATGGATCGGGCACCGTAGCCTCTTCGAACTCGTTGGCAAAACGCATCAGCAACATGAGTTTGTGCTGATATACCTTGGGGCATTGCTGCTGCAACGCCGAAAGGTTTTCCCAATCCATGGCCAGAATAAAGTCGAAGTCACGGAAGTCGTCAGCCTTGATTTGCCGTGCTACGCAAGCCGAAATGTCATAGCCACGCTTGCGCGCGGCCGCCTGCGCCCGAGCGTCGGGCGATTCGCCAATATGGAAGTTATGAGTGGCGGCTGAATCGACATCAACCACGCCGGAAAGCCCCGCTTCGTCGATAAGACGGCGGAACACCCCCTCTGCGCTTGGCGAGCGGCAGATATTACCCATGCAAACGAAAAGTACCTTAGTCATCATGGATGAAATTGTGCGGGAAAACCCGCAATAAGGCAATAGATTTCGTAAGTTTTCAGCAAGATATCGGGCCGGCGTCGACGCGCGTTGAACCCCGACACGCCATCAGCTCGTTCCGCCGAAAAACCGCGTCCGCACGCCCTGCCAACTCGCCAAACTGCGCTGAAAGCGACATTATTCATGCACCGCAACACGGAAATCGTGGTTATAAAACGACGGGCAAACACGCGATAAAACGCCTGATGAAAATACGCTTGCACACCGAGCGGACGGATTATCCGCGGAAATCCAGAAAGGTCAGCGCGTGACAAGCAGGCCATTTTGTTGCCTTTTGACAACGTTTCCACGACGCGTAGCCGACGGTGGCACCGGCCTATACCATCAACGCCCGCTGCTTCAACTGATTCAGGGCATCCCGCGCTGCCGCCGCCTGCTCGAATTCCAGGTTTTTGGCGTGATCGGTCATGAGCTTTTCCAGCCGTTTGATCTCTTTGGCCAGAGACCTGTCGTCAGCCAGCACCGACAATGGGATTTCGTCCACCATCGAAGCACTTGCGACTGGCGCCATGACGCCATCTATCATGTCCCTCACAGCCTTGCTCACCCCACGCGCAGTAATCCCGTTGCGCGTGTTGAAGGCCAGCTGCTTGGTCCGGCGCCTCTCAGTCTCGCCAATGGCCCGCTGCATCGAATCGGTGATACGGTCCGCGTAAAGTATTGCCCGCCCATTCAGATTGCGTGCCGCCCTACCTATCGTCTGAATCAGGCTGCGCTCGGAGCGCAGGAATCCTTCTTTGTCGGCATCCAGGATAGCAACCAGCGATACTTCGGGAATATCCAGCCCCTCGCGCAGCAAATTGATGCCGACCAGCACATCAAACACGCCCAAGCGCAGGTCACGAATAATCTCGACGCGCTCTACCGTATCGATATCCGAATGCAGATAACGCACCTTCAAGCCACACTCAGTCAGGTAATCGGTCAGGTCCTCGGCCATGCGTTTGGTCAGCGTCGTCACTAGCACCCGCTCGCCTGCCTGGGCGCGCAGCTTGGCCTCACCCAGCAAATCATCAACCTGGGTGGTGGCCGGCCGAACCTCGATTTCAGGGTCAACCAACCCAGTCGGCCTTACCACCTGCTCGACGACATTATCCGAGTGCTCCTTCTCGTAAGTCGATGGAGTAGCCGAAACAAAGACCGTCTGAGGCATGCGCCGCTCGAATTCTTCGAGCTTCAAGGGCCTGTTGTCCAGCGCGGACGGCAGCCGAAAGCCAAACGTCACAAGCGTCTCCTTGCGCGAATGGTCACCTTTGTACATGGCGCCCAGTTGGCCTACCGTGACGTGGCTCTCGTCAATGAACATCAACGCATTGGCCGGCAAGTAATCGATGAGCGTAGGCGGCGGATCACCCGGTGCCGCACCGGACAAGTGACGGGAATAGTTTTCAATGCCCTTGCAAAAACCCAACTCCTGCAGCATTTCCAGGTCGAAGTGCGTGCGCTGCTCGAGCCTCTGAGCTTCGACCAGCCTGTTTTCCTTCACAAAAAAATCCAGGCGCTCACGCAGCTCCAGCTTGATAGTTTCGATCGCGCGCAGCACCGTCTCGCGCGGTGTCACGTAGTGCGAGCGGGGAAACACGGTAAACCTCGGGATCTTCTGCCTGATCCTGCCTGTCAGCGGGTCGAACAGCTCCAGCGACTCGACTTCGTCGTCAAAAAGGCTCAGCCGCAGCGCCAGTTCCGCGTGCTCGGCCGGAAACACGTCGATGGTTTCGCCACGGGCCCGAAACGTGCCCCGTACGAACTCGACGTCGTTACGCTCGTATTGCATCGCCACGAGGCGCGCCAGCAACTCCTGACGCGGGATGTGGTCGCCTGTACGCAGCGTCAGAACCATGGCGTGGTAGTCGCCCGGATTGCCGATGCCGTAAATGCACGAAACGGATCCTACAATGACGGTGTCATTTCGCTCCAGCAGGCTTTTTGTCGCCGACAGGCGCATCTGCTCGATATGCTCGTTTATGGAAGAATCCTTTTCGATGAACAGATCACGAGCAGGGACGTAGGCCTCCGGCTGATAATAGTCATAATACGAAACGAAATATTCCACCGCATTCTTGGGAAAAAACTCTCGAAATTCGGCGTATAACTGTGCGGCAAGTGTCTTGTTTGGTGCCAGCACGATGGCCGGCCGGCCTGTTCGGGCAATGACGTTGGCCATGGTGAACGTCTTGCCTGAACCCGTGACACCCAGCAGGGTCTGGTACATGAGTCCGTCGTCGATTCCCTCGACCAACTGGTCAATCGCCTGCGGCTGATCACCGGCGGGCGGATACGGTTGGTACAGCTGAAACGGGCTGTTGGGGTACTCGATAAAACCAGGAACATGAGCAGTCATTGCTAGACAACCTCAGGGTAAACCCCTTATTATCACACTATTGTCAATTTTTCATAACCTCCCTCTCCTCTTCAACACCCCCTTCTAAATGACCTCCCTTTTCGCATCAGTAGAACTCGCCCCGCGTGACCCCATCCTTGGCCTGAACGAACAATACAATACCGATACACGCACCCAAAAAGTCAACTTGGGCGTGGGCGTCTACTACAATGACGAAGGGCGCATTCCGCTGCTCAAAGCGGTGCGTAAGGCCGAAGTTGCGCGCATTGAAGCTGCCGCCGCACGCGGCTACCTCCCGATAGACGGGCTTGCCAGCTACAACCGGGGCGCCCAGGTCCTGTTGCTGGGCGCCGACTCGCCGCTGATCGCCGAAGGACGAGTCCTCACCGTTCAGGCATTGGGCGGCACGGGCGCACTCAAAATTGGGGCAGATTTCCTCAGACGGCTGCTGCCAGATTCCAAGGCGTACATCAGCAATCCCAGTTGGGAAAATCACCGCGCCCTGTTCGAGCGCGCGTCCTTCAAAGTCGAGACCTACCCTTACTACAATGCCCAGACACATGGCATAGACTTCCCCGGCATGCTTGCCGCCCTAAAGGCCATGCCCGAACAAAGCGTCGTGGTCCTGCACGCATGCTGCCACAACCCGACCGGCGTGGATCCCAGCATCGAACAGTGGGCCCAGATTGCTCAGGCCGTGAAGGAAGCAAACGTCGTGCCTTTTATCGACATTGCCTACCAGGGGCTGGGCGACGGGCTTGAAAAGGACGCAGCCGTGGTGCGCATGTTTGCCAGCCTGGGCCTTACCACGCTCATCAGTTCGTCGTTTTCCAAATCGTTCTCGCTCTACGGCGAACGCGTTGGCGCGCTGACTCTGATCACCGCCAGCCAGGACGAAAAAGCCCGGGTACTGAGCCAGATCAAGCGCGTCATCCGCACCAACTATTCCAACCCTCCCACTCACGGCGGCATGATTGTCGCTTCGGTGCTGAATACGCCCGAACTCTATGCCTCCTGGACGGAAGAGCTTGCTGGCATGCGCGATCGCATCCACACCATGCGCAAACAACTGGTCGAAAAGCTCAAATCACACGGTGCGAAGCAGAACTTCGACTTCATCACCGCCCAGCGCGGCATGTTCTCGTACACGGGTCTGAGCACGGCGCAGGTAGAACGACTGCGCAATGATTATGGCGTCTACGCGGTCAGCAGCGGGCGCATCTGCGTCGCTGCGCTAAATAGCCGCAACGTCGATTACGTCGCCGAAGCCATCGCCAAAATTATCGCCTGACCATTTACGCAAAAGCCACCCGTAATCACGGGCGGCGTCAGTGCGACTGGTAAGGGCGGTAAAGCTTGCTTTTTCATGCTGCTTCCCGCACAATTAAGACTGTACAAAAATACAGCAACCTGCCATGGCCACCAAGCTTACCGACCGTCAGCAGCAAATCCTGGATCTCATCCGTGCCGAAATCCGGCGCACTGGGTTTCCACCAACTCGTGTTGAAATTTCACGCGCATTGGGGTTCAAGTCGGCCAATGCCGCCGAAGACCACCTCAGGGCACTGGCACGCAAAGGCGCCATCGAGCTCACAGCAGGTGCTTCACGCGGCATTCGCCTGGTGTCCGAACCCACTGCACCCGCGCCCTCTGGCCTGCTCGAACAGCTTCTGTTGCCGATTATTGGCCGCGTCGCTGCGGGCAGCCCCATTCTGGCCGCCGAACACGTCGAACGCGAAATCAGTGTCGAACCCGCCCTATTCAAACAAGCACCTGATTATCTGCTTCGGGTCCGGGGTCTCAGCATGCGTGATGCGGGCATTCTCGACGGCGACCTCCTTGCCGTAAAAAAAGCACCCGAGGCACACAACGGCCAAATCGTTGTGGCACGTATCGGCGAAAACGTTACCGTCAAGCGGTTTTCCAAATCGGGCAGCCACATCCAGCTGCTGCCCGAGAATCCTGACTTTGCGCCCATAACCGTCACGCCCAACGACGATTTCTCCGTGGAAGGGATCGCTGTCGGGCTCATCCGCACTACCCCGCTGCGTTAGGCTGGTCAGCTACTTCACCGCGCCGCCTTTAGCATATGTTGGGCAGCGCGGTGCGCCTTTTAGTGCTTCATGACGCCGCCTGACGGCTCATCCACTGCCTTTTTGGCGTTCGCCACCGATTCGGCTGCCAGGCGTGCGACTTCCTCGTCCGACAAAGGGGTGGGCATGTGCTGCAAGGCCACTTCCAGTACCCTGTCGATCCAGCGTACAGGGATGATCTCGACGTGGTTCTTCACGTTGTCGGGGATCTCGGCAAGATCCTTGACGTTTTCCTCGGGAATCATCACCACCTTTATTCCACCACGATGCGCGGCAAGCAGCTTTTCCTTGAGGCCGCCAATTGGCAGGATCTCTCCACGCAGCGTGATCTCGCCAGTCATGGCAACGTCGGCACGCACCGGGATTCCGGTAAGCGCGGACACCATGGCCGTCGTAATGGCAATACCAGCCGACGGACCGTCTTTAGGCGTGGCTCCTTCAGGAAAGTGCACGTGCAAGTCCCTTTTCTCAAACGAACTGTTGGCAATGCCCCAGCGCTGCGACCTGGCGCGGACCACAGTACGGGCAGCCTCGACGGACTCTTTCATGACGTCGCCCAACGAGCCGGTACGAAGAACCACGCCCTTGCCTGGCATGTCGGCAACTTCGATGGTAAGCAGATCACCCCCCACCTCAGTCCAAGCCAGGCCAGTGACTTGGCCAACCTTGTTCTCTTTTTCCGCCATACCGAAGTTGTAGCGGCGAACGCCCAGATAATCAGCAAGATTTTCCGCTGTAATGAGCTCTGCCACAGACGCCTCGACGGCGGTCCCACGCGCGCGGGTGCCACGTGACGACGGGTTGGCCTGAAGCGTCTTCTTGACCACCTTGCGGCAGATCTTGCTCATTTCACGTTCAAGCGCACGAACTCCCGCCTCGCGCGTGTAATACCGCACAATGTCGCGAATCGCCGATTCTTCGATCTTCATCTCACCTTCGCGTACGCCATTGTTCTTCATCAGCTTGGGCAACAAATGATCAAATGCGATGTGCACTTTCTCGTCTTCGGTGTAGCCCGAAAGGCGTATGACCTCCATGCGATCGAGCAAGGCGGGCGGAATGTTCAGCGTATTGCTGGTGGCGACGAACATGACGTCGGAAAGATCGAAATCCACCTCGACATAATGGTCCTGGAAAGTGTGGTTCTGTTCCGGATCAAGCACCTCCAGCAGTGCCGATGACGGGTCGCCCCTGAAGTCAGCACCCATTTTGTCGATTTCGTCGAGCAGGAACAGTGGGTTGCGAACGCCCACTTTCGCCATATTCTGAAGGATCTTGCCCGGCATGGACCCGATGTAGGTACGCCTGTGACCCCGTATCTCGGCTTCGTCGCGCACACCACCCAACGCCATGCGCACGAACTTGCGGTTCGTGGCACGTGCAATGGACTGGCCAAGCGAAGTCTTGCCGACCCCCGGAGGTCCGACCAGGCACAGAATAGGCGCTTTCAGCTTGTCAACGCGCTGCTGTACAGCCAAGTACTCGATAATGCGCTCTTTGACTTTTTCCAGGCCGTAGTGATCGGCGTTGAGTACTTCATCGGCACTTTCAATGGACGTGCTCACGCGACTTTTCTTGCGCCATGGCAGCCCAATAAGCGTGTCGATGTAATTGCGTACTACTGTCGCCTCGGCAGACATCGGCGACATGAGCTTGAGCTTCTTCAGCTCGGACTCGGCCTTTTTCTTGGCCTCTTTGGGCAATTGGGCCGCAACAATCTTTTTCTCGAGATCCTCGATGTCGGCACCTTCTTCGCCCTCACCAAGTTCTTTCTGGATTGCCTTGACCTGCTCGTTCAAATAGTAATCGCGCTGACTTTTTTCCATCTGCTTCTTGACGCGCCCGCGAATCCGCTTTTCGACCTGAAGGATATCGATTTCGGACTCCAGCTGCGACAGCAAGTTTTCGAGTCGCTCGGATGTGCCAGTGATTTCGAGCATCTTCTGTTTTTGCTCGAGTTTCAGCGGAAGATGCGCCGCAATCGTATCGGCCAGCCGCCCAGCATCGTCAATCCCGCTGAGCGAAGTAAGGATCTCTTGCGGAATCTTCTTGTTCAGCTTGACATACTGCTCGAACTGGGCAACAACCGTCCGGCGCAGCGCCTCGGACTCGGCGCCCTGCTGACCATCCGGCTCAACAGGGGAAACATTGGCGATGAAATGGGTTTCAGCCTCGGTTACGCTGGTGACGTGGGCACGCTGCAGCCCCTCGACCAGCACCTTGACAGTGCCGTCGGGCAATTTAAGCATTTGTAAAATGCTGGCAGCGCAGCCAATGTCGTAAAGGTCTTCAGGCGTCGGATCGTCTTTACTGGCGGATTTCTGGGCCACCAGCATAATATTGTTTCCCGACTCCATGGCCATTTCCAGTGCTTTGATGGAACGGGGCCTGCCCACGAATAAAGGAATGACCATATGCGGAAATACCACCACATCGCGCAATGGCAAAAGGGGCAAGTCCATGGCTTCAGAAGATAGGATCGGGCTCGCAGGCATAGAAATTTCCTTAAAAAACGCTGCTTTAGAATCGGCATAGGGGGCAGCCTTTATAGGCTGCACCCCTGCCACACCACCCGGCATGCGGGTCCGCACCGGGCGGTTCGAGAAGTTAAGGTTATGAGAGCCGGGGCAATC
>SCSG01000011.1 GCA_004322135.1 Burkholderiaceae bacterium
CGTCCACGGAAAGACCATGATTTCGCAGCAGGAAAGCGGTAGCCGCTCTTAAAAGACGCGTTTGACCTGTGCGCCGCGCACTTGAATAAACGCCCGACCCAGCACCCGGCCGTCCGCGTCAAGCAATTCACTGCTGTGCTTGCCTGACCAAGGCGCCCAAGGCAGTTCGGCGCCCTTGCAGGCAGCTGATGGCATCGTGCCAGAAAGTGTCCTGATCCCACCCATACAACCCTCTTTCTTGTTTGGAATGCGTGCCTATTGCAGGCGAGCGCACAGCACCAAAAGACAGCGCCAAGCTTTTCATTTCCGTTGCGTACGGTACGCCTGTTTTCTGCAATGTCGGAAGGTCAGCCGCCTTGTTCTTTTGACCAACGGATCACTCTGTCTCATTAAGGCGTGTGTAAGCGATTCAGATGTATTCTTTTCAACAACGATGTTAGGAATCAATCTCATTTTCAATTATTTTCTTCTTTTGATTGATGCCCTATATAAACAGCCTTACACCATGCCCTAGTAACGAAAATGCGGATGCCGGAAATCAAATAAATGATAGCCAACCAAATGGACAACAAAGAGTGTCGCCGGCGGCCATTCTTGCGGGCCCGGACCTGGCGCCGGAGGGTCTTAGCGTGTGTGTGCGTCGGTATATTTTCCAGCCCGGTGCTTGCCCAGACGATCGGCGGCGATATTACCGAGCCAGCTCAGGCGCCCTATTTGGCCGATGGTCTGAATGCCAAAGCAAACAATCAAAGCGTCACCGCATCGCATGAACCAGATCGTACGATCCAGGCCCAAGGAAAGGACCAGTGGGCCGGCTTCTGGACACGCCAGACTATGCTTGGCGATATGTGGGGACTGCGCCCCGCCCTTGGCAAATACGGCATCACCCTCAACCTTTCAGAAACCAGCGAATACCTGAATAACCTTAGCGGGGGCATCAAGCGCGGGGGCACCTACGACGGCCTGACCACGGCAAACGTGGTGGTCGATACACAAAAGGCCTTCGGGTTGGATGGGGGGACATTCAACGTCAGCGTTTTGCAGATTCATGGGCGTAATCTGAGCCAGTACAACGTCGGCAGCATCCAGACATCCAGCGGTATTGAAGCGGACGATGCCACCCGTTTGTGGGAATTATGGTACCAGCAGACGCTGATGAGCGGCCGAATGGATATCCGCCTGGGCCAACAAAGCATCGACCAGGAGTTCATGAATAGCCCAAGCCTTGCGTTATTCGTCAATACCATGTTCGGCTGGCCCACCGTGCCATCGTACGACATGCCCTCGGGCGGGCCCGCCTATCCCTTGTCAGCGCTGGGCGCGCGAGTGCACTACAGGTTCACTGACAATTTAGCCGTGTTGGCCGGCGTATTCGATGGAAATTCCACAGGAGCCAATGCCAGCCAGGACTCCCAGCAAGTTGATCGATCCGGCACGAAGTTCAACTTGCGCAACGGCACGCTATGGATCGGCGAATTGCAGTACACCCTGAACCAGCCATCGACAGGCAATCTCGACACCGGCACTTCAGATGGGTTGCCCGGCGTTTATAAGCTCGGC
>SCSG01000012.1 GCA_004322135.1 Burkholderiaceae bacterium
ACGTTTGCGGTGGGTAAACGCGCTGCGCGCAGCGGGCGCAACCCGCGCACCGGCGCTGCGATTAAAATCAAGGCAGCCAAGGTGCCAAAGTTCCGTCCCGGCAAGGCATTGAAAGATGCGCTGAACTAGGCAAACCGTTGAGGTGGGGTGCTTAGCTCAGCTGGTAGAGCGGCGCCCTTACAAGGCGTAGGTCGGCGGTTCGAACCCGTCAGCACCCACCACAAAAACTCCAATAAAAACAGGCACTTAGAGAAATCTAAGTGCTTTTTTTGTGTCCGTTCTGCATCCAAAACCACAGCCTAGAACCGCCTTTGCCAACCAAAAAAAGCCCCTTGCCAACCGCCCAGATCCCTGAAACGGCGTAGAGTGGCGGAAAGACAAGGAGGCAACGATGGCGGGAAAGAGGCGGCGGGCGAACGGTTGGGAATATGTTTTCAAGCGCGCCGGCGTACTGGAAAAGCCGCTGTACTTGACCTTTGACACTGAGGCCGAGGGCGATGCATTCGCGGCCCGGCTCGAGTTGCTGCTGGACCGTGGCATCGTGCCCACGGAGTACCAGCCGAAGTCCAGCATCACCACGATCGAGACGTTGGCGCGCGCGTACATGCAGGAGGCGCACCCTTCGCACAAGGACCTGGGTGCTTTGGAAGTCACGTTGAAAACGCGCGGCAGCACGGCACTCTTGCGCATCAACGCGGGATGGGTGGACGACTGGATTGCGGAAATGAAGCGCGTTGAACGCCTGGCGCCGGCCACGATTCGCGCGCGCGTTGGCGCGCTGGCGCGCTGCACGGATTGGGGCATGCGCAGGGGCTATCTGGTCATGCCCGACCATGCGCTGCGCACTTTGCCCGATGGCTATGCGCAATACACCAAGACGGATGCCGCCAAAGCCGGCCAGACACGCGTGGATGTTGAGCGTGACAGGCGCATTGAGCCCGGCGAGGATAAGAGGATACTGGAAGTGATTGATGCGGGTGTGCTGGCGAGGGCGCAACGGCCCTACCGGCTGCCCGACCCCAAGGCGCTGCGCTGCATGTTTACGCTGGGCCTGGAGTCGGCCATGCGCATGCGCGAAATGTATACCCTGACCGTGGGCCAGGTCGATCTGGCCAAGCGCACCGTGTTCCTGGACAAGACCAAGAACGGCGACAAGCGACAGGTCCCTCTGTCAACGGTGGCGCTAGCAGCGTTGCGCGAGCGCTTGAAGTTTTTGGGCAAGCGAGATCCACAGTCCCTCATCTTCCCGTGGTGGGATGGGGATACCAGCCAGAAGGCGTTGGTGAAGGCCTCGGACTATATCTCGAAGCTGTACGCCGGCATCTTCGGTCAGGCAGGGTGCGCCGATTTGCGATTTCACGATCTACGCCACGAGGCGACCAGCCGCCTGTTCGAGAAGACCAAGCTATCGGAGACGCAGATCATGAAAATTACAGGCCACAAAAGCCACCGCATGATGATGCGATATGCGAACCTGCGTGGGAGCGACTTAGCCGAGCAACTCTGGTGACGTGCGCCGGTGGGCGCGCTTGGGCTTGGGTCGACCCAGGCGCCTGGCGGTCTGGTTGGCTACTTCGCGCTCGATGTGGCCCATCACGTCCCGACGCAGCAGCACGTAGGCCCGGCCCACGCGCGCGGCCGGAAGTGCGCAAGAGGCAATCAGCTCTTTGACGGTTTCCGGGTGCACCTGCATCAGGTCGGCGGCACCTTGCACGTTAAGGGTTTCGTGGATCACGGTCTTGGCTCCGGGGACGCATCGCCATTGAAATAGATCGGCTCGCTACGCCGGCGCATCAGCTTCTCTTCGGTAGGGGCTTCCAGCGGGGCCTGTACAGTCTGCGTTTCACGTTTTCCCATAGGGGATGTGCTCCGCTGAATGTGGTTGAAGCCAGGCGGCGGGGCCCACTGGGCTTGCAACGCATTGACGTGGTCCTTGAAGGACATCAGCGCAGGCAGCGTCTCGCTTCCCAGGGTTGCCTCGACAGGAGGATGGCGCCGGTCGTTCACAGCCACCTCCAGAACGCCCCCAGCGCCTTGTGCAGCAAGGTCCGAGGTTGCGCCGTGCGTGGATCCAGCAGGGACGCCTGCAGCCGCTCTTCGGTGCGCGTCATGGCTGGTCTGCGCGGCCTGTAGGCGCCACCGATCACGATGCCGACGCGCGTGACGTGGGGTGCGTACCTATTGGTCACGCGAGTGTCGTCCCGCATATATCCGCATCCCTGTGCGCAGGCGCATCGGGATTGTCCGAGGTCCAGGTCGCCTCGTGCTCGTCTTCGGTGTTTTCCATGCCGCGCTCCCTGATGGTTTGATTGCATTATGCAAACAATATTGCAGAATGGCAATAAACATTGCAATGCCGTTTGCAATCCAAGGGGAAGCTGCATCGGCACAGGCGAGAGAAATCCGCATCAAGGGCGGTTTTGATCGGGCGGGGGAGCGGTTCGAGCGGCGATCAGATGTCGTTTTCAACGCGGGATTTACGCGACGGCAAATGGCGGCGGGGACTGGCTCAAGCAGACTGGTTGCTCAGATAAGGCTACCCGACATGCTCGCTCCATGCCTGACGTTAGCATCGGTAGGTTGGGTTTTGGCAATGCGCGGTTACGAAGCAAACAGGCCGTCAACACTCTCTGCGGTTCATCGACAATTGCGATTGCCGCCTCGCGCAGCGAATGCGTGACATCAAAATATCCAGGGTTCAATATTTGAGCCTTTGATTGTCTCGAAGTTGCACTTCAACTCACGTTTTCAGAAGCTTCTAACCCGGAGCAGCCTGTCTTGAGCGGAGTGTCCTGTATGTTCTACATTCATAATCCGAGATGCAATTTGGAATCTCATTGGCCGCGTGAGCCTCTTGCCTGAGGCGGCGTCAGATTCAGTCGATACAAATACTCGGCCGCAGTGCCCTGTAGAGGAGCTTGTTCCTAATGGCATCCGCCAATCAAAGTTCGATCATCACCAAGACGGCGCGCTTACTGGACGTGCTGGCGGAGGCTCAGCGTCCCCTAGGGTTCACCGAAATCGTGGCGCGAACGCAGTTCGTTAAGAGCTCTACCCACCGCATTCTGTCAGTGCTGATCGGCGAGAACTTGGTTGCGTACGAGGAACGCGGCAAGACGTACAAACTGGGAGCGCGCCTTAACAACTGGGCGCATGCAGCATGGCGCCGGTCCGACCTCGAAGTCGTCGCTGCGCGCGAGTTGGAGCAGCTGTGTGAAATGACTAGAGCCAATGTTGCGCTGTCGGTGCGCTACGACGATTCAGTCCTCTATCTGCGAACCCTGGATTCGAAGGCGGTGCGGCACGCTTCCCGGGCCGGGGATCACGCGCCGCTGCACTGCACGGCGGCGGGGAAGGTATTTCTGGCCTACATGCCGGAAAAGCAGCGTGAGAATCTGATGGCCAGGTTGCGTTTCGAACGATTCACGGAAAACACAGTGCGCGGCCCGGCGCAGCTGCTCTCTGAGCTCGCCATCGTCAGGACGCGGGGCTACGCGCAAAGCGCGCAGGAAGAGTTTGCTCATATCGTCGGCATTGCAGCGCCGATCTGGAATGCCCACGAAGAAGTCACTGCAGCGGTGTCGCTGTGGATGGTGTCCGAAGGCGCGAGCGTACAAGAAATTGAAGCCCATGCTCCGACGCTATTGGCGGTCACCCAGAGGATCTCATTCCAGCTCGGTCATGAGCCGAAGCCGCAAATGTCAGTCGACTCCAATCTGAACACGGCGCGCCGCCGAACCGAATCCCTGAGCTGAGGCCGCCTCACAGGCGTACGGCTTTTGCCATTGCCATGTACTGCTGGGTTCGGCCAGTCTGACGGGCGGCCGTGTTTACCGTTCACTGGCTTGTCCCGTCATTGCGCGCAATGCCTTTCCACCACCTGCGCTGCGGTCTGCTCAACGTCAATCGGTTTTGGCGATTGGTGGCCGCCAGTTCCAACACCCCGGCACTTCGCCCGGGCCGAAGCCAAGTAAATCCGACGGTACGCCAACGCAGCGCCAATTGACGGGGCTTCATCAGCCGTCACCCGGATCACGATCGCCATTTGGCTGCTTCGCAGCTTGCCAGTTTGCGCCCACTATTCAGGCGGTCACAGAAATTTCGACCGACTACCCTGTGGCCATCGACTATGGCGAGAAATAAGGGTTAATACCTATCAAT
This sequence comes from Burkholderiaceae bacterium, assembly GCA_004322135.1. Taxonomy (GTDB): domain Bacteria; phylum Pseudomonadota; class Gammaproteobacteria; order Burkholderiales; family Burkholderiaceae_B; genus Eoetvoesia. The sequence continues at coordinate 4,162 of SCSG01000012.1, forward strand.
TTTATTAAAAAGTTCTTCATAATGAAAGCAAGCTACTGAAATACAGAACTTATTAAAACATTATGGCTGAAGCTCTCGACCGTTTTCCCAATTCCTTGTGGGCCAAAACCGCAGCTGCGATGGATGCCAGCCCATCGTTGGTGGAAGACATCTCGTGTGACGTGACGATCGTGGGCGCCGGCTTCACTGGCCTGCGCGCCGCGCTTGCACTGGCCGAAGCCGGGAGTAGGGTTGTGGTCATTGATGCAGGCGATGTGGGCTGGGGTGCATCCGGACGAACGGGTGGTCAAGTCAACCCGATGCTGCCGTTCAATGGGCCTGATCAACTGCAAAAGTTGCTCGGCCCCACCTATTTCGAGCGGCTGACCGATGTGTCCCTTAACTCAGCGGATGAACTCTTTGCCCTCATCCGCCGCTACAACATCGACTGCGACGCACGCCAGCACGGCTGGTTGCGTGTGGACCATTGCCAGAAGGTGCGCGAAGTATCCTGGCGCAATGCCCAGAACTGGAACCGGTTTGGGGCCGGCATGACGCAAGTCACCGGACCCGAGCTGTTGCGCCTGTCCGGCTCTCCCGCCTACCAGAGCGGCATTCTGGCGCCCAAGGGCGGCGCGGTGCAGCCGATGTCGCTGGTGCGTGGGCTGGCCCGCGCATCCTTGGAGGCCGGGGCGCAGATCTTCGGACGGACCGCCGCGCTGCGACTGGAGCAGTCGGGCGGCCCCTGGACGGTCCACACCCAGGGCGGGCGCATTCGGTCGGAATGGGTGATCCTGGCCACCAACGGCTACAGCGATGGCCTTCTCTCCGGGCTGTCACGCACCGTCATGCCCCTGGTGTCAATCCAAATTGCCACCGACCCTCTGAGTGAGGCGCAAATCGGTGCCATCCTGCCAGACGGCCAGACCATCTCGGACACTCGGCGCGTCATCATGTATGCGCGCCGTGAGCCGGGGAATCAGATGGTCTTCGGCGGAATGGGGCGACAGTTACCAAGTGGCGAGATCATTGGTTTCGACTGGCTGGTGCGCGACGCCACACGCATCTTTCCCCGGTTGGCGAACGTGCAATGGAAGTACCGCTGGGGCGGCTGCATTGCACTCACGGAAGACCGGTTGCCACATTTGCATGAGCCGAAGAAGGGCCTCATTGCGGGTCTTGGCTACAACGGCCGGGGCGTCGCGATGTCGCATGTGATGGGTAGGGTGCTAGCCGAGCGCGTGCTGGGCGCACGACCCGAATCACTGCCTTTCCCCATCAGTTCAGTGCGCCGCATGCCGTTCCGAAGCGTACAAATGATGGGCATGGGCACCGCGGTCTGGTGGATGCGCCTGCAGGACCGGCTGGAGGTCAGCCATGGCTGACCGCGCTCCGCCGCTCAATCTCTCAAGTCTCGGGGGAGGAACTCAAATCCGACCCGCGCGCCAGCAGGCGCCGACTTCCAACCTGTAGTGACATACAAAGGAGATGACGTGGTTACCCGACACAAGAACTTCATCAATGGCAAATTCGTCGACTCGATGAGCGCGGAATTTGTCCCCGTTCTCAATCCGGCCACTGGCGAAGTGCTCGCGGAAGCGCCCGACACGCAACCGCCTCAAGTGGGCGACGCAATTGCCGCCGCCCAGAAGGTTCAGCGTGCGTGGGAGGTTCGTCCGGCCATCGAGCGGGCAGGCTACTTGCGCCAGATCTCGGCAAAGGTGCGCGAGAACGCTTCTGCGCTGGCAAAGACCATCGTGGCCGAGCAAGGCAAAACGCTGAGCCTGGCCGAAATCGAAGTCCAATTCACTGCCGACTATCTGGACTACATGGCTGAATGGGCGCGCCGGATCGAAGGTGAAATCATTACTTCCGATAACCCGGGTGAAAACATTTTTCTGTTTCGCCAGGCGATCGGTGTTGTCGTCGGCATCCTGCCCTGGAACTTTCCGCTCTTCCTAATTGCACGAAAGCTGGCTCCGGCGCTGGTTACCGGCAATACCATCGTGCTGAAACCGTCCGAGGAAACGCCGAACAACGCCGCCATGTTCATGGAATTGCTAGCGCAGACCTCGATGCCCGCTGGCGTTGTCAACATGGTGTTTGGAAGAGGCGCCACCACCGGGTCAGCGCTGTGCGACAGTCCCAACGTTGGCCTGCTGAGTTTCACCGGTTCGGTGGGCACTGGCTCGCGCATCATGGCCGCTGCGGCAAAGAATATCACCAAGGTGAACCTGGAGCTTGGTGGCAAGGCGCCTGCGATCGTGATGCCCGATGCAGACATTGATCTGGCCGTCAAGGCTATCGTCGCGTCGCGGGTCATCAACGCCGGACAAGTCTGCAACTGTGCCGAACGTGTGTACGTACATCGCAAGGTTGAAGACGAGTTCGTCGCCAAGCTTACTTCTAACATGGCCGCCAGCCGCTTCGGCAACCCGATGGAAGATCTCAGCCTTGAGTATGGCCCCCTGATCAACAAGGCTGGCTTGGAGAAAGTCGCCGGTATGGTAATGCGTGCCAAAGCTGCTGGTGGCACTATCACCACAGGTGGCGAAATCGCTGATCTGGGCAAGGGCAACTACTACCAACCTACTGTCATCACCGACGTCGCACAGGACAGCGAGATTATTCAGAGCGAAGTGTTCGGGCCAGTGATTCCCGTCCACACCGTCGGCGACATGGATGAAGCGATCGAAAAGGCCAACGACAGTGAATACGGTCTGACATCGTCGATTTACACGCGTGACGTCGGCGTGGCGATGCGGGCCTGCAATGAGTTGAAGTTCGGCGAGACCTACATCAACCGCCACAACTTCGAGGCCATGCAGGGCTTTCATGCCGGCACGCGCAAGTCCGGCATCGGCGGCGCGGACGGCAAACACGGGCTCTACGAATACACGCAGACCCACATCGTCTACCTGCAAAGCTGATTGTTTTCATGCGCGGACTCCCTGCACCGGGAGCCGGGCAGTCACACCGGAGAAACACTTCCATGCCACACCTTCCCCAATTCGTTTTCTTTGGAAAGCCTGCTGTCGAACCGACCATCAAGGACGATTCGGCCAACATCCTCTCGGGCAACCCAACTCAAAAAGTCTGGCTCTATGCGAACGATTCTGCAACCGGATCCAGGTTCGGAATTTGGGACTGCCAAGCCGGCAAGTTCAAGGCCAAGATGGATGGCATCGCCGAGTTCTGTTGCATCCTCGAAGGTGAGGCCACGATCACGAACATGACGGACGGATTGCAGCGCACGGTACGCGCCGGAGACGCGTTCGTTATGGAGCCGGGACTAGAAACCGAATGGATTGTACCGGTGTACGTTAAGAAGCACTTCGCAATTTCCAATGTTCGAGCTTGATTGATCTTTTCCTAGGGTGGTCTCAACTCTGAAGTACAACCCCCTGGTTGAGAAACTAGATTGCATTTGACATTATTGATCCGATGGTGAAGTTTCTCTGTCTCGCCTCGAGTTTATATAGGTACTGGAAGGTCAAATATTATGAATACGGGCATGAGCGGATCTGTTGCATTGATAACCGGAGCGTCCGGTGGCATAGGGTCAGAAATAGCGCGCTTTCTTGCTGCTGAAGGGGTAAGCCTAGGTTTACATTACCATCATAATATTAGCGCTGCTTTGGAATTAAAAGCTGAGTCAGGGCTTGCAAAAATCAAATCTGTGCTTGTGCAGGCGGATTTGACTCAGGAAGATCAGGTCGAACGCATGTGGAATACTGTGCAAGGTGAGCTTGGCCCAATAACAATATTGATCGCCAATGCAGGTATTTATCGAGTCAAACGCATACCCTTAAGAGATATGTCTTTGATCGAATGGAATAAAACACTGCAGGCGAATCTGACAGCTTATTTTCTATGTTTCCGTGAGTTCTTCAAGTCTATTGAGAAACATAAGCTGCTCGATCCGTCGGCTGTCATGCTGGGCTCTATGTCGGGTATTTGGGGTGACATTGGCCATTCCGACTATGCTGCCTCAAAGGCGGCCATCACGAGTGGCCTTCTGCCCACGCTCAAGGACGAATTGGTGAGGATCGCGCCGCGAGGCAGGATCAATGCGGTAGCGCCGGGCTTTATCGATACCCAAATGATTGCTGAGATAAAACAGGACAAGTCTCAGATGCGGCGGGTTTTGCAAACAGCATCGTTGCGTCGTGTTGGCTCTGTGCAAGACGTGGCAGGAATAGTTACATTTTTGGCATCCAATAGGCTTTCAGCACATATGACCGGTGAGGTTGTAAAACTCAAAGGTGGAAAAGAAGGTCGTATTTTGTTTGATGAGAATGAAATAGACATCTGAACGGGAACTCCATCATTTCGAAATTTCTATCAATTATTGCGACATGTGGTTAATTTAATGCATATTCACCAATCCATCGAGGAGCGAATGAGAACGAATATGAATGTCATGGTCAATGTCGCCCATCGATTTTCAGATAAATGGAATGCGCGCGATCTCGGGCGGCGACTGGCGTTCATCGCTGAATTAAGTCATGGTAAATCAGAGAAAGAGCAATGCAAGAAAATACCCGGAATTGCGGGTGATCGTAGGTATCGCCATCATCGGGCTCATCGGAAGCGGCATGGAGTTGATCATTCGCAAAATTGAAAGCGCCGTGATGCCGTGGCACGGAAACACATGAAACAGGAAATTTGAAATCAATAGGAGAAAATCATGATGAAATCTCGATGGGTGAAACTTGCCGGGCTCGTACTCGTGGTCGGCACCGGACTAGCCCCGATGGGGCCGGCGTCGGCGGCGTCCAAGCCCGACGTGGTCATTGGCTACGAGAATGCCGGGGCCGATCCATATTTGGTGTCGATGGGCGACCAGCTATTCGAAAAGCACATGCCGGCGAATATCAGCTACAAGATGTTCAGCTCGGGCCCGGCGGCGATGAGCGCGCTGGCGTCGAACAGTCTGAACCTCATGTGCGGCATAGGTGTTCCCCCGTTGACAACCGCGATTGCGCAGGGGCTGCCAATGACCATCGTGTACAACCAGGAGCGCTATACCCAGGCGGCGGGCATCGTGGTCAAGCCCGACAGCGGCATCAAGGACGTCGCCGGTCTTGCGGGGCACAAAATT